>NZ_JQLY01000001.1:0-1200000 GCF_000744455.1 Methanobacterium sp. SMA-27
GGTCGTAGAATTTTTCTATCATTTCACGAGCCTGAACTGGTGGTAATGTCCCTCCACAGTTAACCCCAACCATTATAACATTATCTGCATCTACTTTATCCCTTTTCATTAGCTCTACAAGGGTCATTGCATCACAAGGTTTGGTTGTAACGGCTAATTTAAATGTCCTTTCCGCCTTTAAGATATTTTTCAACGGTTTTGGCCATGTTCAGTGTACCGCAGTGTAGGGATCCTGCTGATTCTATGATTTTTTCAGGGTCGGTTATTAATGTGGGCACTGCATCATACAGGTCTGCGCCTTTTTTCACGGCTAGAACTGCATCTACTATGCCTTCCTCAAGCATGAATTTCAGTATTGAGGTTACTGCTCCACCACATTCTCCACTTTCAGCAATTTCTTCGTTAGGAGACCATGCATAACATATCGTTTACTTCAACCATTTGGATCACCCCATTTTCTCTAGGCTTGCTGCAGATACCTTGAATTCTGGCATTTTAGCTGCAGGATCTAATGCAAAACTTTGAGTTAATGTGTTGGCTGCACACTCCACAAAGTGGAATGGTACAAATATTATTCCTTTCATTATATCAGGAGTGACTCTGGCAGCAATTTCAATTACTCCACGTCTTGTCCTGACACGAATCATTTCTTTATTTTTTTTCCAAGTTCGGCTGCATCTTCTGTGTTGATTTCTACGTAACCTGTTGGAACTTCACGGTCGAGGGTCGCTGATCTTCTCGTCATACTACCAGTATGCCAGTGGAACAGAATACGTCCAGTTGTAAGTGTAAATGGATACTCTTCATCCTGGAAGTTCAGCAGCTGCTATGAATTCGATTGGCATTAATACTCCAAGACATCGGCAGTTGCAAACTGTTCTCCCCAAAGTATAGGAGTTCCAGGATGTGTTTCATCTGGGCATGGCCAGTGTAGAGCCTCTGGTTTGGACAGTCTTTCTTTGTTCCATACCTGCATACTGAGGTGTGACAGTTCTTACTTCTTCAAAGATCTCCTGTGGTGAGTTATAGTTGAATAGGTCAGAGCCCATTCTTGTTGCAATATCGGAGATTATTTCCCAGTCAGCTCTTGCTTCACCCGGTGCGTCAACTGCTTTTCTTATGTACTGCACACGTCTTTCTGTGCTTGTGAATGTTCCGTCTTTTTCAGCCCACGAAGTTGCAGGAAGTACTACATCTGCTAGTGCTGCTGTTTCAGTCATGAAGATATCCTGTACAACTAAGAAGTCCAGGTTTTCAAGACCCGCACTAACGTGGCTAATATCAGGGTCTGAGACCATTGGGTTTTCACCCATTATATACATCCCTTGATATCGCCATCGTATGCTCCGTTCATCATTTCAATTACAGTTATACCTGGTTTGCAGTTAAGATCTCCACATCCCCATGCAGTCCTCATCTTTCCGGCTATCTCTTCTTCTATGACTTTCTGGTATCCGGGGTAGCTTACTGGGAGTGCTCCCATATCACATGCTCCCTGAACGTTGTTTTGTCCCCTTAGGGGGTTAACTCCAGTACCCGGCCTTCCAATGTTACCTGTAATCATAGCAAGGTTCGATGTTGACATAACGTTGTCTGTACCTGTTGTATGTTGAGTTATACCCATAGAATAAACAATCGCTGCATTTTCTGCCTTTGCATACATGATTGCAGCTTCTTTAATCAGATCAGGTGATGCTTCAGTTATTTCTGCAACCTTGTCAAGAGGATAGTTTTGACAACTTCTTTCAGTTCTTCAAAGTTTTTTGTCCTTTTTTCAATGAAATCTTTGTCTTCAAGTCCTTCTGAAATTATTACGTTCATCATGGCGTTCATTAATGCCACGTCTGTCCCTGACTTAAATGGTATATACAAGTCTGCTTTTTTAGCAGAAGTGTGAATCTTGGATCTGCGACTATTAGTTTTGCTCCTCTAGCTTTTGCTTGTAATATTCTTCTCCACATAAGTGGATGTTGTTCTAGGGTGTTGGATCCTATTATAAAAATAACATCAGCAAATTCTATACTCTTAAAGGGAGTTAGTCATAGCTCCTGACCCAAAGGTTTGGGCAAGTCCTGCAACCGTAGGGCCGTGACAAAGCCTTGCACAGTGGTCTATGTTGTGTGTTCCTACTACGGTACGCACAAGTTTCTGCATCAAGTAGTTTTCCTCATTTGTACATCTTGCAGATGAAAGAAATGCAAGAGATTCTGGATTTGTTTCTTTTAATTCGGTTAGTTTGGATGCAACAAGGTCTAATGCTTCGTCCCATGATGCTTCCCTAAATTCACCGCCTTCTTTGATTAATGGTGTAGTTAACCTGTCGTCTCTGTGAACAAACTCGTATGAAAAATTACCCTTAGGACATAATTTTCCTTCGTTTACTGGGTTCCTTTTCCATGGTTCGACACCTTCAAGTTTCCCGTCTACACTTACTAAATTAAATCCACATCCACATCCACAGTAGGGACATGTTGTTGGAGTATATTGGATATTCATTTTTTCCCTCCGAAATTGATTGATATAATATTGACATACAAAATTCCTTCAATTTACATGACTAATTCATATAGATTTTGGATTTAAGTATTTTCAAGTGATAAGTAATACGTGTTAAATGTGTGGTTTGACTATCATTTCCTGATAGAATGGGAGTTCCATTTCTCCAAAAAAAAATGAAAATGGAAAGATTTCACAAACCTTACCAATTTTTATATATTTACCTTTCTTTCTGCAATATCAAGTGGCTGTTTTGGTTCCTCTAATGTAGGTCCACCAGTAGATTGCAGCTACAAATATTCCTCCACCGATGATGTTACCTAGGGTAGCTGGTACCATGTTGTTTAGGAAGAACTGTGACCAGGTTACTCCACCTAGGAAAATTCCCATAGGTATAAAGAACATATTTGCAACAACGTGCTCAAATCCAATAGTTACGAAAGCCATTATTGGGAACCATATTCCAATTAATTTACCGATAATATCATCCGAGGCAATAGCGAGGTAAACTGCTAGACATACCAGCCAGTTACATCCAATAGCCCTAAAGAACACTTGTGTCCAAGTTAAAGACGTAACAGTTTTTCCTGCAGCTACAAACTGAGCACCACCAAGTGCTTTAGTTTTAGCAATAGTGATTGCACCTGCTGCCCAGGGGTCAGCTGTTAAAACACCAGTAAGATATGCAAGAACGTAAGCTACAAATAAAGCGCCTACAAGGTTAAAAACCCAGCTTCCTACCCAGTTACGGATAAGTCCAAACCAACTTGCTTTTCCTTCCAATATTCCAAAAGGCATATACATGTTGTTACCAGTAAACAGTTCAGAACCGGCTATAACGACCAGCATGAGCCCAACTGGGAAAGTTGCTCCAAATAATAATTTAACAAGTCCTGGAGGAGCACCAGCAGCTGCTAGGCCTCCTGTAGCGACTTCAGCTAAAAGTCCTCCAAAAGCAATATAAGCTCCTGCTAAGAAACTTAAAAGAATTAAATTGCTCATCGGAGATTTTTCTTTCAACGCTGCAATTCCAACACAAGCCTTGGCTGTGTCTGCAGGTGATTTAAACGACGATGCCATATTTTTCCCCCTTTTACATTATTCAACATTTCTTAATCACGTATTTCTGAATAATCACGAATTTTCCTGAAATAATCAATTCCCCTTAAGAGGATTAGTGATCTGAGGGTTGGTTTTAATTCTCCATGAATATTCATGATGTATTCATAAACATTCCTCTATTAATGTTTAATATAACCTTTATGAACAGGTAAGATTCCGAAAAGATTATAAGCGTTAAGTAGTTAAATTCATATCGTTAAGTAGGAAAAAGGGCATTTATTTACTAATTTTAGAAAAGAATTTAATTTTTGGGAAAAAGTTCAAAAAAGGATTAATAATTATAAAAAAATAATTTTTTAGGAATTATCCACAGCCCTTATTATTTTTTTCCTCTGATCTGTTCTTCTATTTCCTTTTGAATTTCTTTTTCATCTTTCCCTTTTATTTGTTCTTCTATTTCTTTTTCAATTTTGGCCTTAACTTGTCCTCTTATTTGTTCTTCTACTTCTTTTTCAATTTTGGCCTTAACTTGTCCTCTTATTTGCTCCTCTACTTCTGCTTCAATTTCGGCCTGAATTTTTCCCTTAATCTGCTCCCTGATTTCCTTTTCAAGTTCTTTTGTCATACACGTATCACCTAACTCTTATTTTAGACATTCTGTTAATATATTCTATTATCATATTAAAATATATAAAGATTTTTATTTCTTTATTTTGTAGAATAAACTACACTGATAGAGTATATAAATAAATCAGCTCATATTTAACATTAAAAAGTTTGGAAAACAAACTGATGATGAAAATGAAATAATAACTAAAACTGTTTTAATATTGTATCAGGTTTTTAAGAATTATCCTTTTTCTTTCTGTCTGGACTAACAACTATGTGATGTATCAAATTTTAACTTCGTAATTTCTAAGATTTACTATTGATATCCAAGGATCCAATTAATTCATATAAATACCAACATTCATCACTTTATTATTAATATAATTTCAAATAATTTATGATCCAAATATACAACTAAAATAAAATAACAATTTGTTAGAGACTAAAAGGTGAACTAAACAATATTAATAAGTTATTAAATTTAAATATAAAATATAGGTGTTGCCAATGAGGGATGATATAGAACGGGATGGGATGATTATTGCTTCTCTTCCTACGCGGGCGCAGGTTTGTGTCGTGAAGAATAATGGGATTTTTGAGAGATTTTCTCATGAGAAGGTTGTTAAGTCTTGTTTGATGGTTGGTTCTTCGTTGTGGGCTGCGGAGCAGATTGCTGCGTATGTTGGTAAGGCGGCTTATGATGGTGTTTCTACTGCTGAGATTAAGATGTTGGTTTATGATTGTTTGAAGCGGGTTGATCGTAAGGTTGCGGATAAGTATTTGGCATCTAATGCTTTACGCGTGCGTACTTCTAGGGATACTATTGAGTCTTTTGATCAGAGGAAGATTGAGAAGACTTTGATGGTTGAGACGGATGCTTCTGGGGAGTTATCTCGTAGGATTGCAACTGATGTTTGGAAGGAGCTTAAGAAGTTGGATGTTGATTATTTAACTGCTCCGATGATTAGGGAGATTGTTAACACTAAATTGGTTGAGAATGGTCTTGAAACTTTGCGTAAGAAGTATACTCGTCTTGGTATTCCTGTTTATAATATTACTAATCTTATAAGGAATGGTTCGCGTGATAATGCGAATATGGTCCATAATCCTGAGACAGTGCATAAGTATGTTGCTGATGAGGCGTTGAAGCAGTATGCTTTGCTGCGTATTCTTCCGAATGAATTGGCGGATGCGCATCTGGGCGGGGATATTCATATTCATGACTTGGAGTTCTTTGCGGGCCGTCCTATAAATTGTTTGCAGCATGATTTACGTTTGTTTATTAAACATGGGCTTAAAGTGGATGGTACGGGTGATCATACGTCTGTTGCGGGCCCTCCTAATCATATTGAGACTCTTATGAATCATTCTGGAGAGATTATGCTTGCTGCTCAGCAGAATATGAGTGGTGGACAGTCTATGAGTCTTTGGAATGTTTTTGTGGCTCCTTTTGCTGCGGGCCAGCCGTATGAGAAGGTAAAACAGGCTGTTCAGATGTTTATCTATAATTTGAATATGGCTTATGCTGCTCGTGGTTCTCAGGTTCCTTTTACCTCTATTAACCTTGAATTCAGTGTTCCCAAGTTTTTGGAGGATGTAACTGCTTATGGTCCTAAAGGTAAAAATGTAGGTGTTTATGGGGACTTTGAAGAGGAAACACGATTGTTGCAACGTGCTTTTACTGAGACTTTGCTTGAAGGTGATTCTGATGGTAAACCTCATCTTTTCCCGAATACTATCTATGTTTTAAGGGATAAGATTCTTAATGGAGGATTTGAAGAGGATATTAGACGTGTACATGAGCTTTCAGCCAAGTATGGTACTGCTTACTTTGTGAATATGCTTCCAAAGTACAGGGGTAATATGGCTAATTATATGGGCTGCAGAACCTCATTAAGTGATAATTGGACTGGTGACTGGGATAAGGATTGTTTCAGAACAGGTAACTTGGCTTATGTTACTTTGAACCTTCCTAGGATTGCCTATAACTCCCGGGATGATGATGATGTCTTTGATTATTTGGACTCTTATATGAGTATCGGTGAAGAGGTGTTGATGCTCAGGCGTGAGCAGGCTTTGAATTGTCTGGATAATTATAATTTACTCCCATTTTTAACTCAGGAGGCTGATGAGGAACGTTATTATCAGGTGGATAATTCAACACTTTCATTTGGTTTTGTGGGTCTTAATGAGATGTTACTGGCCCATTGTGGTGAGGGTATTGAGGATCCGGATGCTAGGAACTTTGGTATTAAGGTAGTTAAGTATATGAATAAGCGTACGGAGGAGTTGAAGAAGGAAACTGGTTTGAGGTGGACAGTTCTTCAGACGCCGGCTGAGTCTACTGCTTATCGTTTTGCAACGTTAGATAAGGAGAAGTTTGGTGATAGGGCGATTTTACAGGGTGATGAGTTGGCTTCTTATTATACTAATTCTTCCCATGTTCCTGTGAATTCGGATGTTTTGTTGCCTGAGAAAATTAAAATAGAGGAGAAATTCCATCCTATAACGTTGGGTGGTCATATTTTCCACGCCTTTATGGGTGAGGCGTATTCAGATCCTGATTCTTTGATGAGTCTCACCAATAAGATCGCGAAGAAAAGTGATATTGGATTTTGGGCCTACAGTTCTGCACTTAGCTTCTGTATTAAGTGTAAAACACTTATGAAAGGTCTTCAAACAAAATGTGGAACTTGTGGTGAAGAAACAGAAGTTGAATGGTACGATCGTATCACAGGATATGTTCAACAAGTAGGAAGATCCAGATCGGCTTCAGGCGGTTGGAACCCGGGTAAGATGAGGGAACTAATGGACAGAAAGAGGTTTTAATATCTCTAGAATTTTTTTTTATTTAAACAAAGTTCATTTGTATAATTTAAATGCTAAAAAGCTAATAATATTTCAGTTATACATAAAAAAAAGTTGATATCTTTTCCCAAGGATTTTGAAAAAAAACAGTAGAAATTGAATTAAATTATTTTTTTTTTGTATCTTTTTTGAAATAAAATATAATATATAATATCATTATAACCACTCCCAATACAATTCCGGGAATAGGATATACTGCCCATACCATGGATGCTATAATTATCCCTGCTAAAAATAATAATTTTGAATTTTTTTCCATTTTTTTGAACACCTCTCCAGATAATTATTCTTTTCCTTATTCGATATTAATATGAACATATTTGAGGATATTTATGTTTTTATAGTTATATCAAGAACTATAAAAAGATTAATAATAATCGTTTATAGTGGATACTAACATTTTTAATTATAATTTAAATACACACTAAATCTGAGATTCACTGGGGTTTGGTAAGAGAAATAGAAACCATACAGTATCAGCCCATTAAAGCCATAATGGTATTTTCCTCATTTTGGTCATGTGCTGTTTTTAGGCATATTAAAAGATTTTTAAGAAGATTGAATCCAATAAATAAAAAAATAGATATTGCAATTCAATTTTTTATAACTAACATTTATCGGTATAATAGGGTTTTCTATTATTTATGGCCTCTAAAAATGCTTCTTCGAGTTCTTTATCCGATTTTCCACAGCGCATTGGTTCTATGAGATCTACTAGGTTGTCGTTTCTGAGCAGGCATGGTTTTATTTTACCTTCAGGGGTAATTCTCAGCCTAGTACAGTTTTTACAGAACTGTGTGTTGTCCATTGGACGCACAACTTCGATTTCCCCACCATCAATGAAATACTTCTTCCTATCTTGCATGAATGCTCTTTTTTTAACATTTGAGGAAATTTTCCTTAGTTCTTCTTCAAGTGGGTTCATATTGTAATGATATTCCTCAAGGAACTCAGCTTCTTCGCAGTTTTCAGTTTTCAGGAGTTCAATGAGCTGCAATACAACGCCGTTTTTTCGGCAGAACTGGAACATTTCCCATATTTCCGTATGGTTTATACCTTTCATAACTACCATGTTCACTTTAACAGGGTTAAGGCCAGCTTCAACAGCTTTTTTTATCCCATCCTTGGCCAGTTCCATGTAATCACGCTTGGTTATGAACTTGTAGGTTTCGGGGTTCAGGGTGTCAAAGCTGACGTTCACCCTGTTCAAACCGGCATCAACCAGTGCTTTTGCATATTTTCCCAGCAGAGTTCCGTTGGTAGTTATTGAGATGTCCCTGAATTTTAAGTGGGATAGTCTTCTAACAATATCTACCACATCTTCCCTAATAAGTGGTTCTCCTCCAGAAAGTCTTATTTTATCTACACCAATTTTTCTAGCAATTTTTGCTACTCTATAGATCTCTTCTGGATTCATCTCGTAGTCTTGGGCTACTATGCCATCATGGTGACAGTAGAAGCACTTCACGTTGCAGCGATTGGTTATTGAGATACGCAGAGATATTACTGGTCGTTTGTAGTTGTCAGTTGTCTTCATCATTTATCAACAGTTCAATCCTTTTTGTTTCATGGGCACCGTATTCATCCTTTCGAAGTGAATCAACCATACCACGGACCACGTTTTTAACTAATGATTTAACAAAGGGATTCATGGGTATTGCAAATCCATCCACCTTCAAAACAACGTTGTCGTCTTCAGTCTCGCATTTTACATCTTTACTGGCATCACCGCTGATTTTTGCCTTTTGAAAAGCATCACAGCTTTCAAAACCACATTTTTTACAGTTCAAACTCTGATAAATTCCAAAACTCCGGTTTTCTATCATATCAACCAATGATTCAATATCTGCAGGTTTTAAATCTCTTACATCCACATTTTTAATTGTAAGATCATCTTTGTAGTCTGATGTTGATATTTTAGCATATCTAGAATGTTTAAACCCTTCCACGACCACGAAGTCAAGTTCCTTTACATACTTCATCAAGTTAAAAATAAGATCCAGTTCCATGGTTTCTCCAATATTAAGAAAAGTCTCATCTCCTGAACCAACCACAACTTGCGCTCCTGCTTCTTTATGCTTCCAAGTATCTCTATCTTCTATATCAAACCCTTCAGTAGTGTGTTTAACAGTACCTACATCAAAACCTCTTTCAACAAGTTTTTTTACTATATTTGTTACAAGAACTGTTTTTCCGGTATTTTTTGTTCCAACGATTCCAATGATTCTCATGGTTACACCTTGATCTATTAGAAATCTTAACTAAAAACTTACTTATAATATGTATTGTGATCATCCTATTATTTGTGTATGTGATATCCCTCTTAATTATCGATGATGATTATATATTTCAAATCAATTCATATGATATAAATTTAAAGAGCATTATTAATATGAATGGAATCACCTACCAATGTTTTAACTAATCCTGCAGCGGATAAAGTATCATGAACACCTGAATTGAAGTTGGTGCTGTTAAAATTTATAAAACAAAAAAAATCCACCATTTGAGATTGAATTGTGGTATTAATAAGTACATTTTTTTTATTTTTTTCTTAACTAATCAAATTTTTCTTAATATTGCTATCATTCTGTTTAAAGATTTATGAACTTTTTGTAGTGAAAAAATTGAATTGTTCTGGTACATTTCCTATAAGAATGTAAATTTTTGATCCCAATTTCCTTTCATCGTATATGTATATTATTTAACATTTTAATGAATTTGGAACGTGTTTTCAAAGGGATATTTGCCCCACTTGTATGTGTTTTAACAACACACCAGTATATAAGTATTGCTATTTGATTTTTGATGAAAATTATATATATATCTACTGCGAAAGTGTTATTAACACACATGGGGTGCACATGCCGAAACACATAATATCAGGGTTGAAATATTTAACAGCAGTAGAACTAAGAAAGAAAGGACATAATCAAAGAGATATTGCAGCAGAACTCGATATGGATAGATCAACAGTTTCACATTATTTAAATGGTAGAAACGTGTCTTGGAACTCCATAGAAATAGCAGAAGTTATAAAAAATACATGTCCTAAGGATTTTTTGACCATTACCTATGCCCTTTTTAAGGACAAAGATAAAACTAGAACCATAATAAAAACGTGTTTGGATAAAAAATACGATTGCAAGGTGAAGAACTCGTGCATTGGTTGTGGTATTTGTGTTGATGCATGTATGATGAATTCCATTGTGTTAGATGATTTGAAGGCACGGATAGATCCTTATTGGTGCTGCGGATGCCTTATATGTGGGGAGATGTGTCCCACAAATTCAATAGAAATTATGGAGGTTGAAGGTAATGGAGACAACAGAAATGATTGAAGGTAAAGATGTTTCTGTAGAAAGAACGGGTGCAGAAGCTAGAAAGCTGAAATTCAAAAATGAATTATGTGGATCTTGCGGTCTATGTGAAACTATCTGTCCCGTATCAGCTATAGAAGTGAATCCAACTGGAGCCATGGTTCGAACAGAACAGGAATCAGGTAAAATTGAAATAGATGAAAATAAATGCGTATTATGTGGTATGTGTAGTTGTATTTGTCCATATGATGCATTAGACCTTGAAATTGAGGGTAAATCAATTAAAGAATTAGAAGAATATCCTAAACTCTTAAAATCTTCAGAAATTGATGATGATAAATGTATCTACTGTAAAGCTTGCGAAACTGCATGTCCACCCGGAGCTATTACTATTGCAAGGGAACTTCCAGACAGATCCAAACTTGTAACTGGTGAAATAGAAATAGACAAGGAAACTTGTATAAAATGTGGGGTATGCGAAGAAATGTGCCCCGCCGATGCAATTGAACTTGACTACAAATTCCCAACATCTGATGACCCTACCATAGCTTCTGACATAAACGTTGACAAGGATAAATGTGTTTACTGTTTAGTATGTAAAAAAGCTTGTCCTGTTGATGCAATCAAAGCTGTTTGCAGACAATGTTCATATGGTGACTATGATATCAAAGCAGAGGATTCTGAAATTATAGGAAATTCCGATATAAACTCTGAAACTTGTGTTAACTGTGGATGGTGCGAAGATATCTGTCCTGTTGATGCCGCAAAAGTTACCAAGGCTTTTGAAGGCACTATAAACATAGATGAAGAAACATGTCAGGGATGTGAAACATGTGTGATGGCTTGTCCATGCAACGCTTTATCCTTCCCAGAATCTGATGAAATGGGCAGTATAGAAGAGAAACTCCATGTAGATGAAAAATACTGTATATACTGTGGTGCATGTGAAAAAGCATGTCCTGTCGATGCAATTGACGTTAAAAGAACCAATATACACAGCACCCCTGTCAAATCAAAATCATGGGAAAAGGCATTTGAATCTGTAAAAAACTAGTTGAATAAATTTTTTAAATAACTTAAATTGGAGGTAAATAAATGACAATCGGACTTGTAGTATATCCGGAACTTTGCCATGGATGCGGCAACTGTGTTGTAGCATGTCCTGTCAACTCATTAAGAAGTCCAGAGGTTTCTGGAGGAAAGGGACCTACCGATGATGTTGAAATTATAATGATGGTTGACGATGGCGTCATAGAACTAAAAAACCCAAACTTCTGCGGAAAATGTGGAACATGCGTTGAAACATGTCCAGTTTTTGCCATAAGACTTGAAAAAGTGGAGGAGGCCAAATGAATTTTATATTAAATACTGGTAGAACAATCTGGCAGGGACAAGCAATTGAATCAGGTAAAGACCTTCAGATGTATGTTGATGCTGCAGCAATCTGCAACATGAACAAGGATCAGATGGAAAACATGGGCCTGAAAGATGGAGACAACATAGAAGTAGTATCCGAATTTGGAGATGTTATAGTCAAAGTTGTAACAGCCAAAGAAAAGCTTCCAGATGTCATGATATACATCCCCATGGGACCATGGGCAAACAGGGTCATACGTCCCAACACAGACTCAACAGCAACACCAAGCTTTAAAAACATACCTGTTGAGATTAACCCCACAGAAGAAGCAGTTCTAGACATGCCTACTCTGATGAAAGGTTATCATAAGATTTCAAATTACTAATGACTAGGAGGACTTTCGTTGGAACACATAATAAAAAACGGAATTGTTTACGATCCACTAAACAACATCGATGGAGAACAGAAAGATATCTGTATAAAAGATGGAAAAATAGTGGAAAGCGTAAGTGCAGATGCAAACGTAATAGACGCATCTGGACAGATTATAATGCCTGGAGGAGTAGACCCACACACCCATATAGCCGGTGCTAAAGTTAACGTGGGAAGGATGATCCGTCCAGAAGACAGTAAAAAAGATGTTGTAGGAAGAAAGGCCGGTCAAAGGGCTGGAAGTGGATTTTCAGTTCCATCTACATTTATGACTGGATATAGATATGCTCAAATGGGTTACACAACAGCAATGGAAGCCGCAATGCCTCCATTATTAGCTAGGCACACCCATGAGGAATTCCATGATACACCAATCATAGATCATGCAGCTTACCCACTTTTCGGTAACAACTGGTTTATAATGCAATACCTTAAGGAAGGAGACCTAGATAAAACAGCAGCATACGCTTCATGGTTACTCAGAGCAACTAAAGGTTACACCATTAAGATCGTGAACCCTGCAGGAACGGAAGCATGGGCATGGGGAGGAAACGTACATGGAATAGACGACCCTGCACCATACTTCGATATAACAGGGGCAGAGATAATAAAAGGCCTTGCAGAAGTCAACGAGATGCTTGGACTTCCACATGCTATACACCTTCACTGCAACGACTTAGGACATCCAGGAAACTACGAAACAACATTAAAATCATTCGATGTACCAAAAGGGATAAAAGCAAACCCAACAACTGGAAGCAGAGACAAGGTTCTTTACGCTACTCACGTGCAATTTCACAGTTACGGAGGAACCAATTGGAGGGACTTCGTATCAGAAGCACCTAAAGTAGCAGACTACGTGAACAAGAACGATCACATAGTTATTGATGTAGGACAAGTAACATTAGATGAAACAACTACTATGACTGCAGACGGCCCAATGGAATACGACCTTCACACACTTAACGGACTTAAATGGGCTAACTGTGATGTAGAACTTGAAACCGGTTCTGGAGTTGTTCCTTTTATATACTCAGGAAAAGCACCAGTTCCATCTTCACAATGGGCAATTGGTCTTGAATTATTCTTGCTTGTAAACGACCCAGAGAAGATATGTCTCACAACAGACAGTCCTAACGCAGGTCCATTCACCAGATACCCAAGGGTAATGTCATGGCTCATGAGCAACAAGTATCGTGAAGATATGATCGAAAACCAGGTTCACAAATGGGCTCAGAAGAAAACAAGCATTGCAACTCTCGACCGTGAGTACAGTTTCTACGAAATAGCTCAAATATCAAGAGCCACACCCGCAACTGTACTGGGACTAAGCGACACCAAAGGACATCTAGGTGTTGGAGCAGATGCAGATATTGCAATATATGGATTCAACCCAGAAACACAAGATCCGTCTACAGATTATATGGCACTTGAAGAAGCATTAACAGCTGCATCATATGTGCTTAAAGACGGTGAAATCGTTGTCAAAGACGGAAATGTTGTAAACATAGGACAGCACGGAAGAACCTATTGGGTAAACTCAGTTTACGATGCAGAATTAGAAACACAGATAGTAGGTGAAGTTGAAAAGATGTTCAAAAAATATTACTCAGTAAACTTTGCTAACTATGCAGTGCAAGATGAATATCTTCCAAGATCAACTCCAGTCAACGGGGTGATGTTATGAGTGAAATAATCTTAACACCTAAAGAACAACCACTAGTACCGATTGAAGCAAACAACGTAACTCCAGATGCATTTGCAGGCAAAAGTCTTGACGAAATCAAAAATCTGGGAATATGGAACGGTAACAGGCAAGAAAGGCTATCAAAATTCTTCGACATTGAAGGAGAATCCTCAGAAAACCCATCAGAAATTAAAATAGTTATTGATGGGGATGCACACAACACCAAATGGATAGGAAAAGCCATGACAGCAGGTGAAATACTCATCAAAGGAAACGTTAACATGTACGTTGGCGCAGACATGAAGGGTGGAAAGATCACTGTAGAAGGAAATGCAGCTTCTTGGCCAGGACAAAACATGGAAGGTGGCGAACTTACAATAATGGGGAACGCCGGTGACTACGTTGGATCAGCCTATCGTGGTGATTGGAGAGGTATGAGTGGAGGTATTATAACTGTCCACGGTAACGTGGGTAATGAGATAGCCGAATACATGCTCGGCGGTAAAATGATCATTAAAGGAAACGTCGCCATAATGCCCGGAGTTCATATGAACGGTGGATTACTCATAGTAGAAGGTAACGTCATTGCAAGAGTCGGAGGAGAGATGAAAGGTGGAACAATAGTCGTTAAAGGAGTTATTGACGAGTTTTTAGCTGGATTCAAATACCTTGGAATAGAAAGAGATCTGGAATTAGAAGGAGAAGTTATTAACGGTGCTTACCATAAATTTAAGGGAGATCTTGCAACAAAAGGGGCAAGCGGAATTGTTTACGCTGCTGTTGCAGGAAACGGCCACATAGCACCCTATTAATTGGCGTTATTGGAGGGATAACTTTGGAAATCGTAAAAAATGTTGTTTGTCCGTTTTGCGGAACCTTATGCGACGACATCATCTGTAAAGTTGAAGGAGACGAAATAGTAGGTACAATGAACGCATGCAGGATAGGACACAGTAAATTTGTTCATGCTGAAGGTGCTGAAAGGTACAAAAAGCCACTTATGAGAAAGAACGGAGAATTTGTAGAAGTAAGTATGGAAGAGGCAATAGATAAAGCCGCAACAGTACTTGCAGAATCAAAAAGACCCCTTATGTATGGCTGGAGTTGTACAGATTGTGATGCACAGGCAGTAGGGGTAGAACTAGCAGAAGAAGCAAAGGCCATTATAGACAACACCGCATCAGTATGTCACGGACCATCTGTACTCGCTCTACAAGATGTAGGATACCCTATATGCACATTTGGAGAAGTTAAAAATCGTGCAGACGTTGTTGTTTATTGGGGATGTAACCCATTTCATGCACACCCAAGACACTTGTCAAGGCATGTTTATGGCAGAGGGTTCTTCAGAGAAAGGGGAAAACCAGACAGAACACTAATAGTTGTCGACCCTAGAGAATCAGATTCCTCTAAACTAGCAGACATACATCTGCAGTTGGACTATAACAAGGACTATGAACTCTTGGATGCAATGAGGGCAGTTATACTCGGTCATGAAATTTTATACGACGAAGTTGCAGGTATACCAAAAGAAACAATATACGAAGCTGTTGATGTTCTTAAAAATGCACAGTTTGGTGTTCTCTTCTTTGGAATGGGTATGACACATACTCGAGGTAAACATAGAAACATAGACACAGCCATATGCATGGTTACAGACCTGAATGACAGTGCAAAATTCACCCTTATACCTATGAGGGGCCACTACAATGTTACAGGATTTAACCAAGTATGTACATGGGAAAGTGGATATCCTTATTGTGTTGACTTTGCAACTGGAAGCGCAAGATACAATCCCGGTGAATCAGGTTCAAACGACCTTCTGCAGAACAAAGAAACCGATGGAATGATGGTAATAGCTTCAGATCCTGGTGCTCATTTCCCGCAGAAAGCCATAGAAAGGATGGCTGAGATACCCGTGATTGCTATTGAGCCTCACAGGACCCCAACTACAGAAATGGCAGATATAATTATACCGCCGGCAATAGTGGGTATGGAAGCCGCAGGTACTGCATATAGAATGGAAGGAGTTCCAATCAGGATGAGAAAGGTGGTTGACATCGATCTGCTGTCCGACAAGGAAATCCTTGAAAGAATTCTTGCAAGGGTAAAAGAGATCAACGCATCAAAATAGAATTAAGATGAATATGGTTTGCTTTGTGTTAAGCATTCCTTTTTCTTTAATTCTATTAGAAATAAAAGGAAATTTAAAAATAGTCTTAATGGCTAAACAATTTTCTTCATTTCTATATTTTTCTTTTTTTGAATTTCATATTCAAAATATGAGTTCATTAGATGATATAAAATTATTAAAAATAAGATTATTTTAAAGATCATTTTATTTTCAAGGGAATACATGCTTTTCTATCATCAAATTCAACAATATTAACCTTTATACCATATGTTTCTTCCATGTTTTTTTCAGTAATAACTTCTGATGGTGTTCCAATATCTATCAAATTTTTATCTTTGAGTATAGCTACTTTATTTGCCGATATAAAAGCATGATCTGGAAAGTGGGAGGACATCAGAATAGATAACCCGTTTTTAGCTAACTTTTCTATAACATCTAATGTTCTTATCTGGTTGCCGAAATCAAGGTGGGATGTGGGTTCATCGAGAATCAAAATATCAGGTTCCTGAGTTAGTACACGTGCTATAAAGACTAGCTGCTGTTCTCCACCACTAATTTCTGTATAAGGTTTATTCCTCATATGGGCAATATTTAGGGTTTTAAGAGCTTTATCTGCTATTTTGATATCTTTCCTGCTGGGCGATTCGAATATGTCGAGATAGGGTGATCTACCCATCAAAACAACATCTAAAACTGTGAATGCAAAGGTTGAATTGTGAATCTGGGGGATATATCCAATTTCTTTAGCAATTTCAGATGCATTTAAAGAATGTATGTTAATATTGTTTAGAAGTACTTTTCCAGAGCTTGGAGCCAATAAACCAGTTAAACATTTAATCAGAGTAGTTTTACCGGCGCCATTTGCCCCTAATATGCAAAAAACATCTCCTCTGTCCACTTTAAAGCTAATATTTTCAAAAATATTTTTCATTCCATCGTAAGTAAAAGTAGCATCAATTACTTCCATTAGAGGATTCAAGACCACACCTCTTTACTTTTTCCTAGGAGGTATATGAAGAATGGTGCACCAATAATCGCGGTTAATATTCCTAATGGAATTTCAACACTTAGCAGTGCTCTTGATATATCATCTATCAAGAGTAGGAAAAAAGCTCCTAGAATTATACTAACAGGTAAAAGAATCTTATGATCAGGACCTACAATCATCCTTGCTACATGAGGTATCACCAAACCAATCCACCCTATAATGCCACATATACTGACCGATGATGCTGTTAAAACAGTGCAGCTTACAATAACAATAGCTTGTAATCTACCTGTATTAACACCTAAAGTTTGTGCCTCTTCTTCACCCATTGAAAGAACATTTAATCTCCATCTTATCAGGATAAGTATGGTCATACCTATTAAAATGGGTATGCTCACAATTAAGAGCTGTTGTATGTTAACAGAAGCAAGACTTCCCATTAGCCAGAAAACAATGGTAGGTAATTGTTCGTAGGGATCAGCAACATATTTAGAAAGCGCAATCAATGCACCAAAAAATGATTCAATGGCTATTCCACAAAGAACCAAAGTCAACATGGAAGTGCCTTTAAAGGTTCTGCTTAAAAAATAAGTTATTGTAACTGCTAGTAGTCCCCATAAAAGCGCAGAAATTTGTATAAACAATGCACCAGCAGAAATCAGTATTGCAAGAGCCGCTCCGAATCCCGCACCTGCTGTAACACCTAATTTATCCGGAGATACAAGCGGATTCCTAAATAGCCCTTGAAATGCTGCTCCTGCAACTGATAAAGCTGCACCAACAAGCATGGCGGCAAAAATTCGGGGTAATCTTATTTCAAAAATCACTGTATTCATTGATGGTGATACATTTGCATTTATTGGGAATAATTTAGATACTATTGCGATAAACACTTCATAAGGAGGTATGGGATATCTACCTATTAAAAATGAAATAAAAAACAGTATCACCAGAGGTATTATAAGAATAAATGTAACTGATATCGAGTTTTCAGCAATTTTTTTTCTTAAACTCATATTTAACATTTTAACATCCTTAATTTTATATATTAGAATTCTTTGAGTCCCGATGATGATAATATGTTATATACTTGATCATCTGTTAAATTGAAATGGTAGAAGTTGGAGTAATACTCTTTAGTAAGATTTTTAAGGTCAATATCCTTAAATTTATCAGGATATAGTACTTTAGCTGTCCAAGGGATTCCAATTATTGTATTGGCTCCGGGAGGGCCTTCAAACCAATTGAATGGAGAATTTGGCACTAAATAAACCTGTTTATCTTTTACAGCCTTAACATTTTGCCATAATGGGTTTGAATAAACATTATTATAGAAACTTGGGTCGCTGGCTATAATAACATCGGGGTTCCAATCCAATATCTGCTCCATAGATACGCCTATACTCCCTTTCGTAAGTGGAACCTGAGCTACATTTATTCCACCACTGAGTTCTATAAGTTGAGTGTGAGTTGAACCTTCAGGGTTGGTCATTAAACCTGTTGAGTCCCTTGCATAGTAAACCCTTTTTTTTTCAGTATCGGGGATCGTTGATGAAGTGGAATTTACCTTATTTAAAACATTATCATAGAATGAAATTAATTCTATAGATTTTTCATTCTCTCCAAGAGCCGTTCCAAGAAATTTAATAGATTCTGGGAGTGAAGTTATATTATTGTCTCCTTCTACATCTAATAATGGAACAGATCCGAGTTTTTCCTGAAGTTTATTTATATCGTCTATTGACCCACCATGACCCACAAACACCACATCAGGATCCTTAGAAAGATATGTTTCATAGTTTGCATCCTTTTTACCTCCACCCATAATCGGAAGATTCTGGTATTTAATGGGCATGTATAGATTTTCTGCAGTTGTTCTATTTGAATCCCATCCAACTAATTTATCCGGTGCAAGCATGTAAATTTCAACAGTCACAGAATATGAAAGGGAAGCAATTTTGTTTATTTGTGGGGGAATTTGAACACTTCTTCCTCCCATATCGGATATATGACCTTCTGAAATTGAAGAATTATCTGTATTATAATGTGTATATACATAAAGTGTCCCTATAACGACTATTATTCCAATTAAGGATATTATTACTATTTTTTTATTATTCATTTAATTCCTCTATTCTTATAACTGAAAAACTTAAGAAGTTTTAATTAACACGACATGTAATGTGATGAATTTGAAAAAATTTTTTTGCAAACTTTAATGATCTTTTACAAATCCAAAACCATTAATAAGGTTTGGTCGATATGTATATATATACGTATTGAAGAATATTAAATTAGTTTTATAATCTCATTATATTTTTTTTTTGAGATTTAGAGTTTTATATTAAACTATTCGATAAAATAAAGGTTAAATCCATTAGACTTACAAAAATAATATATTAATCCTATAAATTGATGAATCTATTAGAAAAGGATTAAAGTCGGGGGAATAGGTTGAATATTAGATCTATACTATCATTAATGTTGGTTCTTTTTACTATATTTTTAACAATTGGATCAGCGTTTGCAGGTGCCACTATTGGAGTAAAATTTGATAAAGGCACGGTTCATGTTAATGATACAATTAACTTAATAATTACTATAACCAATCCTGGTCCTGATGATTTAAGCAATGTTGCTATATATGCACCATTTCCCAATGGTTTGAATTTAATGAGTTTTTCAACTGGAACAACTAAAAATAATTATAACATTGATTCCGGGATTTGGCAGGTTGATTATTTGAGACTATCTTCCCGGGGGGGAGGAGTAAAAACATTAACCATAACAGCAATGGTAGGTCCTGAACTGGCTGGAAAAACAGTAAAAGCTACAGCAGATTATATTAGTGTTTCATCTGGAGATCCTCCAATTCCATTAAATGGCTTATCAGGGTCATCAACAACTTTAAAAGTTTTAGATAATAACACTATTAATTCTACAAATAACAGTACTAATAACTCTACGGGTAATGAAACAAATAATAATACGGATAATATTACAAATAATGTTACAGATAACAGTAAAAACAACATCACGGCGAATGATACGAATAATAGTTTGATAAAAAATAATTCAATAAATTTGCAAAATATAAATACTACAAAAAGTGCATTAACACAAACGCTTTCTAATAATAACACCAATGGAACAAACATTGGAAAAAATGGTCAGATTTTACCAAATACAAACCCTTCCTATCAAAAAGCCTACGAAGTCTATTCAAATCCTAATACTGAAAATAGTCCATTAATGGTGTATGTGGTGGGTTTACTGGCAATCATGGGTTTAGTTGCGATCGGTTACTTCTATGGAGTAAAAAAATAAAATCTTCTTATCAATGATTAATAAATCAAATTTCTAAGAACAGATATTTCTATTAATGAGGTGTTTGCAGTGGCTTTTGAAGAAAATATTACGAGTATATCCAGCAATACCATCCACATAGTTTCCCAGAGCCTTTTAATACCCGTAATGGCAGTTCTTGTCATATTCTTTATTTACTCTCTCATTAATCTTGGTACTTTAATATCAGAATATTACTACAGAAGAAAAGTTAAAATTGATTTTAAAAATCTTCAGAGGCTTATCTTATCTGTATCAGAACATGAATCATCCGATGAAATAATGAATATAATTGAAGAAAGTGCACTTCCTAGAAGCCATAAAGAAGTATTAATTACAGTATTGGAAAGTTCAAAATTAGGACCCGATTCAAGAGAAGCACTTGCCAGAAAAATGGTGGAAGATGAAGAGATTACAGCGGCTAAAAAATTGGAAAAAACAGATATTATAGCGAAGATAGCACCAGCAGTTGGTTTGATGGGGACATTGATACCTTTAGGTCCAGGACTCACAGCTTTAGGGGCTGGTGACATTCAGAACCTAGCAGATCATCTTATGATGGCTTTTGATGCTGCAGTTCTTGGTATGGCATCTGCTGCAATCGGTTTCACCATTTCTAAAATTAGAAGGAGATGGTATGAGGAAGAGATTTCAACACTTGATAGTCTGGCAGAATCAATATTGGAGGTTTTAAAATTTTAAGAAGGAGACGGAGAATTCTATCCACGGATGAGGAAATAGATCCAATGATTTATGCAGTGAACATGGTAGACTGTATGCTAGTTCTTGCTGTGGGTTTTCTTATATTCTCAGTAATGTCTATGAACATTCAAAGTGTTGTGTTCAGTGATATGACATTTCAGGAGAAAACACAAGTTTCTCAAATAATAAAACAGACTGTACAGATTCAGATGGGCCAACAACTGAACAACACCCCCCAAATACAAAACAATAACGGTAGTGGTTATTCTGAGATGGGGAAAGTTTACAAGGACACTACAACCGGAAAGTTGATCATGATTCCTGGTGGTTGATATAATCTTTATTTTTGATTGAAATTAATTTTATAAGAAATTGGAGTTTTAAAATGACAATCTTTGTATGTATGGATGATACAGATAACCTTAATTCAAGAGGAACAGGTAGATTAGCTCGTGCGGTAGCAGCTGAACTAAAAAAAACCTATCCTGTCTATGGAGTCACAAGACATCAACTTTATGTTCACAATGATATTCCTTATACTTCCCATAATAGCTGTGCCGTAATACATCTTGATATTGAAGAACAAAAGTTTATAGATGATATTTTTGAGATTGTTAGAATTGAAATGTTAAAGGACTTCATTGAGGGAAGTGACCCTGGCCTAGCAGTGGCACATGAAAATCAAATTACACCTGCATTGATAGCTTTTGGCAAAGATGCAAAAGGTACAGTTTTAACACAAGAAAAAGCAAGAATTCTTGCCAAAAATCTAAACATTCGCCTTGAAGGTCTTGGTGGAACCGAAGATGGAGTAATAGGATCTATGGCAGGTATTGGTCTAGCTTTTGCAGGAAATGATGGTAGATTTTTACTTAAAGGGAGTATAAGGGAGTTATTGGGCCCTCAACCTATTGAAAAATTTATCAATGCGGGGATTGATGGAGTATATACTCTTGATGGGCGTCAATTAAATGAAGGTATTATATTAAACACTCAGAATAAATCTGTAAAACCATGTCCAATAACTGGGAAAGCCATTTTATTTGTTGAAGAAGTAGATGGGATGTTTCATGCGGTAAAAAGAAACTGATTTTTAACTAATTTTTAATAAAAAAATCATCAAAGAATATCAATGTAGCATAGTGATATTCACGAGGTTGTTATTGATTATTGATGAATAAACATGGAAAAAAGTATACAAGTCTACTGGAAGTTTTTTATGCACAGTTTTAGTATGTGTTATATGTATGATCAAGAAAACAAGGATTATTTGAAAACATTAACTGCTGATGCTTTAAACTGCAGCCATAAATTGGATCCTATACTGATTTCAAGATCAAAAAATGATTTTCTGGTTAAATAAACTGTAAAAATTTCTCCAACATCAACTTTAAGTTTAATAAGTGTTCCATCATCTACGATTCCTTTTACAATTCCTTTTAAATCGTTTAAAGCACTGGTTTCAACCTTTAATTTCGATATTGTAATATCTTCAGGTCTTATGCTCATATAAACATTTCCTTCAATGGATTTAGAGGCGAAAACATTGATAGCTCCGATATTTATTAAAGTCAAATTATCATTGAATTTTTTAGCTTGACCTTTTATCACATTTTTCATTCCCACAAATTCAGCAACAAAACTGTTTTGGGGTCTTCTGAAAATGTCTTCTGGCTTTCCAATTTGGTGAATTCTGTGATTGATAATAGCAATTTCGTCACAAAGCCTTTGGCCTTGTATTAAGTTGTGGGTAGACATAATTATGGTTGTTTCATTTTTATTCCTAATCTCCTCTATCATTTCTTCTATTTTTTCTGTTGATAAAGGATCTAAATTAGCTGTTGGTTCATCGAGCATTAAAATTTCTGGTTCAATTATCATAGCCCTAGCTAAAGCAATTCTTTGGATTTCTCCACCAGAAAGGGAGGATGCTTTCCGATCTTCATATCCTTCTAATCCTAAAGATTCCAAGATTTCATTAATCTTATATTGTGTAGGTTCGGCATCGAGGCCCCTTATATTCAATCCGTATTGTATATTTTCGAGGACAGTACCTTTAAAAACCACAGGTTTTTGGAATACCATTCCAATCTTTCTTCGGTAATTCAACTCTTCCATATTTGATTTTGAAACATCTTTCCCATCAAGATATATTTTTCCAGAACTAGGTTTTTCAATTAAATCTACTATTCTTAATAGAGTAGTTTTTCCACATCCAGTGGGTCCAATAATTCCTAAAGTAGTTCCTCTTTTAATACGAAGGTTAATATTTTCTAAAATATTTTTCCCATCATATTCCTTGAATATATTTTCAATCTCAAGTAGAGGCATGTTATTTCTCCTGGAAATGGTTTAATGTTAGATTAATTATAAGTGCGATGCTAAGTAGAATTATTCCAAGGGCTATTGATAGTTCTAAGTTTCCTTTGGCGGTTTCAAGGGACATAGTAGTGGTGATTACCCTAGTAAATCCTCTGATATTACCCCCTATCATAAGAGCTACTCCTACTTCAGAGATAGCCCTTCCAAATCCCAGTATGACTGCAGCATAAATAGCATACTTAGCTTCCTTCATTATGGTATAAATGGTTTGAAATTCACTTGCACCTAAAGAAAGTGCTAGATCCTTAATTTCATCCTTTACTCCATATAATGCGGTAATGGTAAATCCAGTTATAATTGGGAGTATAAGTATAGTTTGGCCCATAATCATACCTCCTGGTGTGAAAAGGAGATTTAAACTCCCTAATGGGCCTTCATTGGATATGATTAAAAATACTAGTAGGCCTACCAGAACTGTTGGAAGGCTGTAAAGAGTTTGAATGAGATTTATAACACTTCTTTTACCTCTAAAATTTTTGAAATAAATTATACCCCCCAAAGGTATTGAAATAATTACTCCAATAAATGTTGATGATAACGTAATTTCGAGTGTACGTAGTGTTATACCTATTACTTCCGGGTCTAGTCTAATAATGAGTTCTATTGCTTGAATAAATCCGTTTAAAATTTCGTTCACTAAACCACCAAAAAAAGGACTATATTAGGAGATGAGTTCCCCTAATATAAAAAATTATCTAATTAGTTGGTTCCGGTTGTCCGGCTAAAGGAATAAATAGCTGTTGACCGTATTTATCTTTTCCATAGTCTCCAACAATAGTCTGTCCTTCAGGTGATAGAACAAAGTCAACCCATTTCATGGCTGCAGCATTGTTTACATTAGGGAACTTTTGAGTATTTTCTGGTATTAAGGAATATATATTTAACAAGTCTTTACCCTTTGTTACAAAAGGAACCAATTTTAATTTACCAACATATGCCAGGAATGTACCAGAATCTGAAAGTGTGTAAGCAGATTTTTGGTCTGCTATAGTCAAAGTATCTCCCATACCCTTTCCTGATTCAACGTACCATGTTTGATTTCTTATGGTTTGGTTGTAATCAATACCTGTAGCATTCCATAGTGCAATTTCTTTAGTATTAGTTCCTGAACTATCTCCACGGGATACAAATTTAATTTGATTAGGATTTGTTGTACCAAACTCTCTTATGTTGGTAAATGCAGTTGTTGCATTAGTACCATTAATCTTTGCAGGGTCATTGGCGGGCCCCACAATATAGAAGTAGTTGTAGGCAAATGGGTATCTTTGAGTACCATAACCATCTGCAACAAATTGTTCTTCTTGTTTTTTGGAGTGAACCATTACAAGATCCACATCACCTTTTTTACCATATTCAAGAGCCTGACCAGTTCCTGCGGCAATGAACTGAACATCTATATTAGGATATTTCTTTTCAAAAGCAGATTCGAGCACGGGTAATAATCCTGTGTCTTCTAAACTGGTGGTGGTGGCGATTTTTAGCGTTTGTTTTCCACTAATTCCGCCGGTGAATGCAAAGGCACCTATTGCTACAATTGCTACAATTGTAACGGCCAATGCTGTCATAATTTTCGTATTTCTTTCCATTCTTAAATTCCTCCATTTTTGAGTGTTATATATTGTATTTATTTCGATATGTAGTTATAACCCTTTCGATCAAAGTTTTTTTAAAAACAAGTATTAATGTTCCATTAATAATTTTGTCAGACATAAATTATTTTTAAATGTGTTTGATTCGTAAATTGTTTATTTTTAATAGAAATGAATAAATAAATTACTCAACAAAAAATAAACAATTATAAGAGGTGATAGTATGAAGATGAGTGCAAGGAACTGTCTTAAAGGGGAAGTAATAGGTGTAGAAAAGGGACCAAATACGGCTACTGTAAAGATAAAAGTAGAATCGCCCGGTGTTATAACTGCCATAATTTCTAAAGAATCAGTAGAGGATCTTGATATTCAATTAGGTGATGAATTGAGTGCAATCATAAAATCTACTGAGGTAATTGTGGCCAAAGAATGATTTTGTCTTATAACTTTTAAAATATATTATTCTTAATTAAGACAATTTCATTTAAAAATTTTTTTTTATTTATCCACGTATTTAGAAATAATATA
The DNA here is from genome assembly GCF_000744455.1 of Methanobacterium sp. SMA-27. Lineage (NCBI taxonomy): Archaea > Methanobacteriati > Methanobacteriota > Methanobacteria > Methanobacteriales > Methanobacteriaceae > Methanobacterium > Methanobacterium sp. SMA-27. The sequence goes on from NZ_JQLY01000001.1 coordinate 25,500, forward strand.
AAAAAAATAGGAAAAGGAAATTTTTTCCCTATTTACTGAGTTTTGAATTTGTATGAATACTCTATAGATAAATTCCCTGCACGATCTTTGAAGGCTCCTTTCGGTATGTAAACATAGTATTCGTCGTTATGTAGTCTACTTCTTATTTGTTTTAATGTTAATATGTTTTTTTCTAGTTTTTTTGTTATATGAACTGTTTTACATGTGTTTAAGTTTTTGATGTAGATCTTGTTAAAGTTTATTCCATTCAGGAGTTTTTCGCTAAATGTGACAAATATTGGTGATAATAATGGTACTCTGTTTGCATTTTTCTGTGGTGAAGTTGTAATTACTTTTGGTGTATTTTTATCTATAGTATAATTCTGTGTATATATTGGAGATTTGTTTCCAGCTAGATCTACTGCTATATACTTTAGAATTTTGCTTGAAGTGATTGTGATAGGTTTTGTATATTTTGTGTTGTTCATTGTAGGGTTTCTTCCATTTAAAGTGTAATAGATTATTCCAGTTTTATTCATTTTTATGATAACTGTTTTAGTAGTGTTGTATATGCCGCCAAGTGGTGTAACTGACGCTTTAGGGGAGGTATTATCTACAATTAATCTGTTTGTGTTGTTGCTTGTTGCGTATGTGTTGTCTTGTAAGAATTCTGCGAGTATTATATATGTTCCGCTGTTTTGTGTTAGGATATAGTTTAATGTAGCGATTCCTGATGTATTTGTAATTCTTGCCGAGCCTATTGTTATTCCACTAACTCTGAATTTAACGATTTTATCAATTAGGGGTTGGTTGTTGTTGTCTGTAAGTTTTGCAATTAAGTTTGTTATTTTTCCTTTAAAACCAATTATTGGATTTATAATGATCTTTGTTGGTGTGTGGTCTATGTTTAAGTTGTTTGTGCTACTGCTTGTTGCGTATGTGTTGTCTTGTAGGAATTCTGTAAGTATTGTGTATGTTCCTTTGTTTTGTAGGATTTTGTATGATAGTGTTGCGATTCCTATAGTGTTAGTTACAGCGTTACCTATATTGGTTCCGTCTATGCTGAATTTTATTGTTTTACCGATTAGGGGTTGGTTGTTGTTGTCTGTAAGTTTTGCGATTAGGTTTATATTATCCCCTTTTATCCCCTTTGCAGGGCTTACAATGATATATGTTGGAGTTTTAGGACTATTACCATTTACATTGTACCCTGATGTTGTTGTTGAAGCTCCATTAATATTATTTACTGCGTTGGTCCATCCAACTCCTACAGGTTGATTACCAGCAGCGTTTGTGAATGCAAAAATATTAAATGTTCCTAAACTTCCAATTGGTAAATTTTGGAATGAATATTGTATTTTTATAGTTCCCTTATCGATTAAATCATTATTATTTAGCATTCCTGCATATAAGTCAATTAACATAATGTTGAAAGTATTTGTCGTATTTGTCATGTCTTGCTTTTCGAATAATGGATAATTAGCAGAATAGAAAGGTTTCCATGTTTGTAGCCCGTAGATGAAATCTGATTTATAGAATGTTTCATCAAGAGTTGTAGAGTTATACGTATAAATCGAAGGATTGCCTCCTATTGGTATCCATTGGTATCCATTTGCTTTGATATTTACTTGGAAATTATCCGGTAAAGTGCCGTTTACTGCTAGCATCAAAATCCCGTTATCAGCATAACCTTTTCCTCCGGTGTATGCTGTATAAAATGCACCACTTTGAGAATTAGTAAAAATGACTTTTCCAGTTGAAGGATTAGATGAGTTATCTGTTATTTTCACCGCATTTAATCCCCCACTTCCAATTCCAGGGAAGAATGTATAAGTATTATTATTACTATCATTCATTCTGGCCCCATTATGATTTATTACATGCAAGGCGGTATTATTATTACTTGGCATGATGCTTTGTGCTGCAACACTTCCTGAAAGGATAATTGCCATTGTGCATATTATCGATAGGAATATTGTGTACTTTTTCAAATCTTTCAATTTTCCCCCTCCATAAATTTTTATCGATCATATTAATATTTTATATCGATATGCAACTATATGATATTCGTATATAAAAAAGTTTTTATTACATTTATAAAATTTGATGGAAACTTTAAAAATAAAAAAATAAAGAATTTAAATTCTTATAAAGTTTTGAATTTAAAATTGAATGATATATTTAGGTTATTCCCTGATTTATCTTTTATAGAATTTGAGGGTAGATAAACTACATAAGTGGTATTGTGTGATCTAGAGCTCATTTTGATAATTAAAGTGTTAAAAGATAAGATTTTTGTCGTAGATATAATTTTACCAGTATTCAAATTTTTAACGTAAATTTTGGAATAATTTATTCCAGCAGCAATGTTTTCACTGAACTTGATGGTTATGGGTGAAGTTAAAGACACTCTGACGGCATTATTTGTAGGAGAGGTTAAAGAAACCTTAGGAGCAATTTTATCAATGAAATAAATCTGTGAATATATTGGAGATTTATTACCTGCTAAATCTATAGCAAGATATTTTAAGGTTTTATTAGATGTAATTAAAAGTTTTGTAATATATTTAGAACTATTAATATTTGGATTAGTACTATTTAATGTATAATAAATAGTTCCAATCTCACTCATTTTTAAAATAACAATTGTAGTAGTATTGTAATAACCCCCTTTTTGTGTAGCTGATGCGGATGGTGCCGTATTATCTACTGTAAGCTTGGTTGTGTTTTTACTTGTTGCGTATGTGTTGTTTTGTAGGAATTCTGCGAGTATTGTGTATGTTCCTTTGTTTTGTAGGATGGTGTATGGTAGTTTTGCAATTCCTAGTGTATTTGTCACCCCGTTACCTATATTAGTTCCATATATGCTGAATTTTATTGTTTTGTTACTTAGGGGTTGGTTGTTATTGTCTTTGAGTTTTGCAATTAAGTTTACAATTTTTCCTTTAAAACCAATTATTGGGTTCATAATAATATTTGTAGGTGTGGGATCTATGTTTAGGTTGTTTGTGTTGTTACTTGTTGTGTATATAGTGTTTTCTAAAAATTGTGTTAGTATGGTGTATATTCCACTGTTTTGCGTTATGGTATATGGAAGAGTTGCGATTCCTGATGCATCTGTGATTGTATTTCCAACAAATATTCCATTTACACTAAATTTTACAGTTTCACTGCTTATAGGAGTATTTTCATTATCTTTGAGTTTTGCAATTAAGTTTACTATTTTTCCCTTATAACCCATTGTTGTATTAACTACAATTTTAGTTGGTATTTTAGCATATTCATTGATGTAATAACCTGAGGCTGATGTTGACGATAGATTATTTATATTTACGGCATTAGTCCATCCAACTCCAATAGACTCATTTCCAGAAGCAACTGCGAAACCAAACATATTAAAAGTTGCTAAACTTCCTGCAGGTAAATTTCGGATGAATAATCTATTTTTATTGCTCCATTATTATTTAATGTAATTCCGGGATAGTTTGTTGATTTCAGCATTCCTGCATATAAGTCAATTAGCATTATGTTGAAGGTATTTGTTGTATTCTTCATGTCTTGCTTTTCGAATAATGGATAATTAGCAATGTAAAAAGGTTTCCATGTTTGTGGCCCATAGATGAAATCTGATTTAAAGTATGTTTCATCAATAGTTGTGCTGTTGTAGAGGAGGTTTGAATATAAAGGAATAGTTCCATCTGGTGTCCATTGATATCCACTTGCTTTTAAGTTGAGTTGGAAATTATCAGGAATAGTACCATTTACAGCGAGCATCAAAATTCCTTCATCATTAAAACCCTTTCCACCATTGTAAGCGGAATAAAAAGTTCCAGAAAGTGTATTTGTGAATATTATCTTTCCAATCGATGGATTAGATATGTTATCTATTATCTTAATAGCGTTTAATCCTCCGCTTCCAGTCCCAGGGAAGAATGTATATGTATTGTCACTACTATCATTCATCCTGGCCCCATTATGATTTATCACATGCAGAGTTATATTGTGATTGCTGGTCATTACAGTCTGTTCAGCTTCAACCGGTCCCGAAAAAATAAGGATTATTGAGGATAAAAATATTAGAAATGTCATGATTTTTTTCAAAATTTTCCCTCTACAATATTATGAAATTTTTTTTCGATATGTATAATATTGATATTCGATTATAAAAGGTTTAGTGTGAGAAAAATTGAGTAAGAAGAAAGGTAAAAAATTAAAAATAATGCTATTAAAACTTCATTTAATTAAGTCCTTTATTTTAGTTACAAGCAAAAAAAAGAAAAAAAAACAATAAATATAGAGGATTTTCATTGAAATTGATCAAAATTGATTGTCAATCAAACTTCCTAGAACTTTATTCCAAGATTTAGATCGTATATTATTCAGTTTCATATCGGTACGTTTTACTTCAATAATCTTCTGAGGACAAGCTTTTAAACAAGCTCCGCATAATGTGCACATATTCGGATTTACTGCAGATTTATTATCAACTATGGCAATGGCATTACAAGGGCATACATCGACACATGCATGACATGAATCTCCTTTACATATTGATTCATCTTCATTGATATTAACTTCGCCTTCAAACGGTTTTATAACTGTTGCCGCATCTACAGGGCATATATCCTCGCACCAACCACATGTTATGCATTTATCTTCATCTAAAATAATTTCTCCTTTAACTTCAGGGGTTTCTATCATATCCCTTTCCATACAAGTCGTACATACTATTTTTATTGCATCTTCCGGACAGATCCTCTTACAGATACCGCAGTAGATGCATTTGGATTTATTTATTTCAATATCATTTGCAATGGTTTGTTTGCTAGAGTTTATTTCATTTTCTTGGATTGTTATGGCTTTAGCGGGGCACATATCCCTACACATTCGGCAATAGATGCATTTATTAAGGTCTATTTCAGCTTCTCCCCTCACTAGATCCTCAACCTTAGGCAGTTTCCTGTTTAAATATATTGCTTCTGTAGGACAAGCCTTCACACAGTTTCCACAATAAATACATTCTTCTTCATTTATGCAGGCTTCATTTTCCCATTTAGGATAGTTATCCAATTCTCTCGAGTTTTTGTTGTCTAAAATGAAATCTAATGCTTCGAAAGGACATACGGATGCACAAAGTCCACAAAGGACACATAAATCTTTGTTTATATTAATGTAATCCATTTGTAGCAACCCACGGGCTATAGGCAATATTGGGCCTAATTTAATAGATTTTGTAGGACAAATGTCTGAACATATACTGCATCCAACACATTTATCATTTTTATGGGTTAGAGACCGATTTTCTTTCCCTTCTCTGTTTATAGTTACCATTTTTACTCCTTAATCTTTGGATATAGCTTGATTTGGGCAATTTTGTATGCATAAATCGCAATCATCACATTTCTCATCTATAATGCATATATCATTTTCTTTTTCAACTAAAGCGCCCTGTTCACAAATTTTTATGCATAAACCTTCACCGGGACAGTTTTCTATTTTACCGCATTTTTCTGTGTTTATTATAACTGACATATAATCACCCTAAATTGATGATATCATATTGGCGATATGTATATTTAAACATATCGTTTTAGATTAAATATGAAATAAATAAATTGTGAAATGAAAATTCAACTAAATTTAATAAGTAATAAAATATATTTTGATATTATTAATAAAAAATTAAAGATATTTAATCATCTTTGGCTTCAATTACACAACAACTGTCTTTACATTCATGTTCAATTTCAACTATGAAATCTTTCAATTTTTCAATATCAATACAGCTTAAACCTTTTATCATATCACTTTCAATATCTATCTGAAGGACTCCCTCGTTATTTGTAATGACTTCTCCGGGTATGTAACAGCGTCCAAGGGAAAGCCTTACAATATCTCCGGGTTTAACTTCTTTTTCAACGTATTCACATATTTCAGTACATGTAGCGGTTTTCTTTTCTGTCTTCATAGCATCACCTTAATATTTTTTATATTTATATAACAACTCTCTTTAATCTATTCACTACCATTCATTTCAATTTTTTCATGAATTTTAATTAAATATTCATTATTAATAAAAATTAATAATATACAAAATGATATTATTTGTTAATTATTAATTATCTAACACTTTCTAAAGAATTCTCGGATAGGATCCTCATGAATCAGTGATTTTTTAATGAAATAATTGGATTTAAATGCAATTATCTTTTACTTGTGTGATAACATTAATTCCATATGAACAATTATATTAGGTTGAATCTTAACAAGAAACCGATTCGAGAGCCATTTCCCCAACTATTAATGTTTCTTAATTTTAAATTTTAACCATCGATATTGCAGCAGCCTTAAAACCTATAAAAACATTTTTACCTAATGTAAGATTGAGCTGCTCTCGGGCATACTCAGTTACATCTACAAAAAAATTAACTTCACCTAAATTTACATTTAACCTTATCAAATTGTTTTTAAGTTTCATACTGGTTATTTTGCCTTTAAAAATATTTCGAACACTTGATTCTTGAGGTTCTAACATTATAAATATATCTTCCGGGCTAATTAAAACTAAAACTCTGTCTCCAATATTAAAATTCCCTCTAAGTGGAAGAATTACTTTTTCGTTATTTAGTTTTATGTAAGCTATTTTATTTTTTTCATCAACATCCAAAATTTTACTTTCAATTTCATTAACATCTTCATGCATCTTTAAAATACTCTCAACTTTCCTATATTCCTTAAGAATAAATTTACCTTCATTAGTTAGTTTACTTTCTCCTCCACCACCTTTCCCCCCTCTTTTTGTGGAGACAATTGTAGCATCTATATCTTTTTCAAGATTTTCAATATATTTCAAAGAGCTTCTATAAGGTATTTCCACTTTCTTAGAAGCTTTCATAATCGAACCACATTCATCAATATATTTTAAAAGCTTAAATTTCTTATTATTCAATAACATTATCTTATCATCAAATTTCAATCGGTATTGCGGCCCATCTTTTGATCCATGCATTTTAGACCTCCATGATGTAATGGTATATCTTAAAACTTAATATACATATACCATTTTATCAATTTTTTTATCTTTTAAAATAATATTTCAAAATAATTATTTTAATCAGTAATAATCGATGGAATAAAATTTTTTCTAAAAAAAATAATTAAAGAGTGAATTTATTTAAATATTGGTTATAAATGAACTAACTTCAATATTCAGTTTATACCACAATAACATTTGATAACCTTCTTAACATCGTTTACAATTTTTTCGTATGTAATTTAATTCTCGAAAAATGAATCGATTAAATTTAAGTCGATAGGTAGTATCCATTCTCTGTTCAAAGATCTTGAGTGAATAAACATTACATTCTCCATTTTGATAATACTGAAGATGAAGAGATAACCATAGGATGGTCGAAGATAATATCAAATGCAAGACACTAAAAGTCTGAGGCACGATTTAGATAATTAATTTAATTTTAATAATATTTATTCAAAACTCTTCCATATCGGACACTTTCATCAAAGTTTCAACGGCCTTAGGTTCTACATCCATGCCATGTTCTTTTAATGCAGCAATAGGATTTAAACCTCCAGGTGCAACTATTCCAACATGATATCTTTCAACCTTTGCATTATAAACTAATTCGCTTGGTTTTCCAATCTTTAAAACTGAAAAACCCGCATCTTGAACTTCTTCAAGTACATCAACAGCTGATGGCCGTGCTATATAAGGGATCTCCCTTAAACTTGCTAGAACTCTTCCTGAACCTTTTATAGCGTCTAAAACAGAAGTCATTCCCTTTGCAATATAAATTTCATGAGGATCTAATGAAGAACCGCTGTATGCTGTAAGTTCTATGAACCTAGGTTTTTTACCATCTGATTCGAGTATTCCCCCATACTGAGGTGTGGTTGATACTCCATTTTTTACCAAAATACCATCGAGAGTAAGACTACACACAGTTGCTATTCCAGTTTGACCAGCTTCTTTTCCAGGTATTATCTTGAAATATTTACTGGTACAATATTGAGGACCTGTATTCATGACCTCTTCAAAAATGTCTAGTGCATCATCAAGTTCGTCTGTCTTAATGTATGATAAGTTGCTTATAACGTTTCCAGAGTGTGTTTCAAGGTCAAAATCCACCTGATATATTAGATTCCAAGCTTTGGAAAGTAGAAATTTCACCTTTCCATGAATTTCAGGGCCTGTATTTTTTAGAATGGGTTTAGGTTTAACTAAGCTTTGCATTTCTCCGAATTCTATAGTATTTTCGGCTAGTTTAATATTAACATCAAATCCTGCTTCTTTTGCTGCACAAAGTGGTGCTATTCCGCCAATAACAGCTATTCCGACCATATTATCATCAACTGGTATTCCGAGCACAGATTCTCCTTCATTACCTATTTTGAGTAATCCTATTATTCCTAACTTTTGAAGATTTTCAAAAATCTTAACCGCATTTTTCCTTGCACTTTTTGGTATAAGCCTGAAGTTGGCAGGTATAATACCATTTCCATTATCAATAACCTCTAGAACTGATGTCATATTCTTGTCAGTAAATGCTTCAAGTGGAGTCATAGAAGTCTTCTTGTAAGAAATAAGTTCGGTAAACCTAGTAGGAATATAATCCTCAACATTAACTATGCCTCCATATTTAGGAATAACTGGAATTCCCTTACCCAGAAGCATGCCGTCAATGGTGGTTCCACAGACAGTTTCAAGTTTTACTTCGCCACCTTCCTTTGGAATAGTGTCTAGAAACTTTACATAAGGACTTACAGCAATCCCCTTTTTAAATACAGATTTCAGAATTTCCATCACATTTTTTTCGTATTTAAATGATGAAGTGTTCACAATAACCTTTCCAGTTCCATCTGAAGGATTTAATGTAGTTTGGTATATCATGTCTTCAAACTTCGAGAAAATAAAATCTACCTGATCATAAATTAGGCCTTTTTCAAGTTCTTTAAGGCCCTTATTAGTTATTTGTCTTCCAGCATACCCTATACGTTCTGTAAATCCTTTTTCATCGAGGATACGCATGTGATATCTTACTGCCCTCTCTCCGAGGTCATAACCTTTTTTTTTCAGTTCTTCTGCAATTGTCTTTGCTCCGAGAACTACTTCTCGATCAGCAAGAATACGCAGAATTTCCATCATTTTACGATCGGTTTCTTGTGGCATTTATTCACCAGATAATGTTACTTTAAGATATATTCTCTTCATAATAGTGATTTTATCATTTATCTGCTTTTTTATTGAATATTTTCTTTAAAATACTTTTGTAATAAGTTTTTAAGAAATTCAACTTTTTTATTACTTTGATTTTAAAAAAATAAAAAAAGAAGGTAGATTTAGATCATCAAGTATCTGTTGAGTTCGTATGGGAATACTTGTATCCTGTAATCATCCCATTCTTTCCTCTTGATATCCATGAACTGGTTGTAAACATGGTCTCCAAGGGAGGATTTTACAACATCATCATTTTCTAATGCATGATATGCTTCCCATAGGCTTGAAGGTAAAGTTTCAATACCCTTACTCTCAAGTCCTGCAGCGTCAAGTTTGAACACATCTATCTCGGTAGCAGCTCCAGGATCCATTTTATTATTGATACCATCCATTCCTGCTTCTAACATTGCTGCAAATGCAAGGTATGGATTACATGAAGGATCTGGGCATCTGAATTCTACCCTTGTACCGTTACCACGGGATGCCGGGATCCTTACAAGTGTTGACCTATTTTTAAGTCCGTAGGCTATGTAACAAGGTGCTTCGTAACCTGGTACTAATCTTTTGTATGAGTTTACAGTTGGTGCAACTATTGCTGAGAGTGCCTTTGAATGATTGAGTAATCCTCCAATAAAGTATCTTGCTTCTTGAGAGAGTTCATCCTGACCATCAGGGTCGTAGAAGATGTTTTTACCATTTTTGAATAGACTTTGGTGGACATGCATACCGCTACCATTTACTCCGAAGAACGGTTTTGGCATGAAAGTAACCATGTATCCTAGATTATCAACGATGGCTTTTATAGCCTGTTTGAATGTTATTACAGCGTCTGCTGTTTTCATTGCATCGTCGAATTTGAAATCTATCTCATGCTGACCTGGACCTACTTCGTGGTGACTTACTTCAACATCAAAGTGAAGTGATTCTAATCCTAAAACTAGTTCCCTTCTAACGTCTGTTCCCTGGTCAACTGGTTCAACATCGAAGTAAACACCATCGTCATGAGGGATGATATTTCCATCTCCATCTTCTCCAATGATGAAAAATTCAGGTTCTGGACCAACATTGTATTCATATCCTTTGGACTCTACTTTTGCTAGTGCTTTTTTAAGCACATTCCTTGGATCACCTTCAAATGGGGTTCCGTCTGGCCAATAGATATCACATATAAATCTGCAAACACCCTTTTCTTCAGGTCTCCATGGTAGAGTTGAGAATGTATCTGGGTCGGGTTTTATTATCAGATCGCTGGAATTAATGTCAACGAATCCTTCTATGGATGAACCATCAAACAATAATCCGTCTTTAAGTATATCTTCAATGTCTCCGGGTTTAGCCAATGGGACTGCCATGTTTTTTGGGGTTCCATGTATATCCACAAATTGTAACCTAACAAATTTTGTGCCGCATCTTTCGATGTCTTGAACAACCTTTCCTACTTTATCTTGCATAGATCTAATACCTCCATGAAATAAATATCATGATCTTTTATACCGGAAAGATGTTTCCTTTTACTGGTATATAAATGTTTTGAAGGGATTATGAAGATCAAATATTCTAGATTTTAGAGGTTACTCAGGATAAATGATAAAAGTAGGCTAAATAAAAGCTAAAACTGTGATAAATAGGATAACGAGTTTAATCATTTTAGACTTTTTTAATAGAGTATATTTATATTATTTAGATTTCTCATAAATTTTTAATTGGAATTATTATGATCAAACAAAAAAACAATTACTGTATAATGATTAGAATTTTTGTAATCAATTAGAATTTTATTACTGAAAATGGGTTTTTTTTCATTAGATCAAAAATCAAAACATCAGGTGCAGTTATTACATTTCCTCTGTTAGTTAAAATTTTAATAACCTCAAATGACTGAATGCAACCAACTATATTGGGTATTGGCCCAATTACGGGAGGAACAGCTCTAGTGAGCTTTTTTAATTCGTTTAATACTTCTGAATTTAGATCTTTTTGATACGACGTTAATTTGAAAGTTTCTTCATAAGAAGGTGTTTCCGTGGTAAAAGTAGTAATTTGTCCCATAGTGCCATGAATAGCACCATGAACAAATGGTATATCTAATTCTAATGCGCACCTGGACGTTATAATCCTAGATTCAAGGTTATCGAGCGCATCAACAATAACTTTGCTACCTGCAATGATCTCGCTGACATTATCCTTATTCAATTCAGTGTCAAAGGTTTCGACATTAACAAATGAGTTTATTGAACATATTATTTCCTTAGTAACTGCAGTTTTTTCCCTACCAACACTATCCATGCTGCTCATGAGCTGTCTGTTAATGTTAGAAACATCGAATTTGTCTTTATCAACTATTCTAATATTAGATACACCCATCCGGGCTAACATCTCAATCGCAGCTCCGCCGATGCCTCCACAGCCAATAACTGTTATTGTAGAATTTTTAAGCTTTAATTGTTCTTTTTTGTTCAGAATTTCCTTTTGTCGATCTATCATTTCCCAATATATTCTTTCATCGTAATTTCCTGACATTTTGCACCTTCTAAAGCAGAATCTATTACAATAATATCATCCATTTGATTCATATAATTTATAATATTAAATAATCATCGAAACAAAAAATTTGTTTAATTATTATTCTCTTTGTTGAGATAAAAATTGTTATTTAGAAAAGCAAAAAAGAATTTGAAACAATATAAAAAAGAATAAATTTAGTCTCTGGAATATTATTGGAGGCCATAAAATTATGTGAAGTGCCGGGGGCGGGATTCGAACCCGCGGCCTCACGGTATCCCAGGAAAAAGTCAGAGCACGTGCTTAATACCCTATGAGCCGTGCGCTCTAACCAGCTGAGCCACCCCGGCATGGCTTATATGCTGTTAGGTATCATCTCACTTAAACCTTTCTATAGAACAGAATTTAATACAAAATTATTTTATCAAATTAAATGAAATAATTATTGATATCTCAGATCTATCAGTCAATACCTGCTAGTGCGCGTATTAAACTGCTCTGGGTAATAAGGCCTACTAAATTCCCATCATCTACCACAGGAATTCTCTGATAACCTTTGTCAGCCATTATTTTAGTTACTTCAATTATAGGTGTATCTTTCTCTGCAACCATTAGATCCTTACTCATCAAGTCCTCTACTTTAAGCACTAATGCTTCGCCTCCTGCTAGAAGAACATCTCTATGTGTTATCATCCCAACAAGTTTTCCTTCATCCACGACGGGTAATCCTCCAACGTTACACCGCATCATTTTGAGTTTTGCAGCTGCAACCAAGTCATTTCGCGAGGTAACAAAGATATCTTCAATCATGATATCCTTTGTCAATAGCTTTTTTATCATACATTTATTCTATTCATCTCGATATTTAAAATATTATATTTCAAAAAATAAACTCATGCTGAATTTTTAAATCTTAATATAGTTATTATTTTATTTGAATCGCATTTTGGAGGTTAAATTTATCCAAAAATAGAAAAATATATGAATATAACGATTAAAAATACTATAAAAACATTTGTTTGGTTATGATCTATTATAAGTTCTTGCAAGATTTAATTTTAATTAAATGATCACACTTATGAAATGGAACAAATAGATATAGGAATTTAAGCATATCATTAATAAATTACCGCCTTTGAATACTAAATTTGAAGTGTCTTGGCAGAAAAATTGAAAATTATCAGTTATATTAAAAATTTAATAATACATTTTTTTAATGGATTTATATGGGGTATGAAAAGTGACTCAGATGCAAGAGGCCCGAAAAGGCATTATAACAGATGAAATTAAATCAGTAGCAGAAATGGAATGTATTGATGCCCATAGAATTGTTAAAGGTTTAGCAAATGGACGTATTGTAATTCCAAAAAATATAGGGAGTAAAAGCAGACCTTTAGGTATAGGAAAAGGCCTTAAAACCAAGATAAATGCTAACGTAGGATCTTCTTCAGAACTTGAAAAAGTTGAATGGGAAGTTAAAAAGGCCAAAGCAGCAGTTAAATATGGTGCAGATACGATAATGGACTTAAGTACAGGACCAGAATATGAAAAAGTCATGAAATCCATCATGAAATCTGTAGAAGTACCAATAGGAACAGTTCCAATTTATGAGGCAGGTATTACAGCTTCAAAAATAAAAGGGGCTGTTATAGATATGGATGAAGATGATATGTTCGGTGCGATAGAAAATCAGGCAAAAGCTGGTGTTGATTTTGTAACTGTACACTGTGGTATAACAAAGGATCTTATATCTAAGGTTAAAGATTCAAACAGGATAATGGGTATAGTAAGCAGAGGAGGTTCTTTTTTAGCTGCATGGATACTTAAAAACCAAGAAGAGAATCCACTCTACAAAAATTATGATTATTTATTAGAAATAGTTGAAGAATACGATGTTACATTAAGTTTGGGGGATGGACTTCGCCCAGGGTGTTTGCATGATGCATCTGATTTGTCACAAATACAAGAACTTGTTAATCTAGGAGAATTAGTTGGTAGGGCCAGGGAAAAAGGAGTTCAGGTAATGGTTGAGGGTCCAGGTCATGTTCCAATCAATCAGATAACTGCCAATGTAGAGATCCAAAAAACTGTTTGTAAGGAAGCCCCATTCTATGTTTTGGGCCCTCTTGTTACCGATTTGGCACCAGGATATGATCATATCACTTCAGCTATCGGCGGAGCAATTGCTGCTTCAGCAGGTGCGGATTTTTTGTGTTATGTTACTCCTGCCGAGCATCTTGCAATACCTAACATTGAAGATGTAAAAGATGGCGTTATAGCTTCTAAAATAGCAGCAGAAGCAGCTGATGTTGCTAAGGGTATAAATGGTGCATGGGAAAAGGAAGTTGAAATGGCAACTGCAAGGAAAAACTTCGACTGGCAAAAACAATTTGAATTAGCATTCGATAATGAAAAACCAAAAAAATGTAGAGCTCGTAAACAAACATCTGAAGATATGTGTACTATGTGTGGTGAATTTTGTGCTTTAAGACTTGTTAGAGACAATATTTAAATTTATTTTATTTCTACGGACTATCCAATTGATTAGAACTCGGAACTAACTTTTTTATAAGAAAAATATCGTTTGTAACATGCCAAACTATTTATATGATTTCAAACAATTAATTATTAAATTAAAATATTGAAAACGAATATAAATGGAGTTTAATTTCATGAAAGCTGAACAATTAAATCAAAAATGTCCTGAATGTGGATGTACGGATAAAGATATATCCCGAAAAAGAAACACCGGAACTAATGATGAAGCATTTTACATACCACATATACCTCAGGGAACAATAGGAGTAATTCGCTGTAGTGAATGTCGACATATATTTGAATACTGTACAGATGAAGAATGTCTTGTTGAAATTAAAAAAATAGATTTTAACAAGAAGTAGATTTTCTTCAAAATTTTACAACCATAGTTTTTTTCTTAAATAAGTTATTAGTGATTAATACTATCTTAAACACATTCTAAATCTTTTTTAACTAAATATTTTAAAATTTTAAATAGTGGTTGATTACATAAAAAAAGAATAAGAAATAATTCTAATGCCAAGGGAGGCTAAAGAAATGATCATGCAACACGTTGAAGGTCAGGATAAAGGGAAATTAGTTCTTTTTGCTTTAAGTACATGTGGATGGTGTAAAAAAACCCGAGCATTAATTGAAGATCTTAATGTAGATTATGAATATGTTTACGTTGATCTACTTAATGGCAAAGAAAGAGAAGAAGTCGTAGAAATGGTAAAAAAATGGAATCCCCAAGTTTCATTTCCAACTCTAATAATAAACGACTCTAAAACCATAATTGGATTTAAAGAAGACGAAATAAAGGAGGCAATTGAATGAGTGGCTCCAATGAGCCCTCAGACAATGATGTTGATTTATACTACCTTAAAGTAAAAGAAGAAGCAGAATCATCAGGATATATTCTAAACAATGATATTGAATTTACAAAAGGGCTTTTAAAGAGCATTCTAATAAATAATGCACGTTATGGTTATGGGGCATGTCCTTGTAGGTTAGCTTTAGGTGAAAGAAATGATGATTTGGATATCATCTGCCCTTGTGATTATAGGGATCCTGATTTAAATGAATATGGGGCTTGCTATTGTGCACTTTATATTTCCAATGAAATCTTAACTGGAAAGAAAAAAGTACAGTCCATACCCGAGAGAAGGCCATCATTTGAAGACAGAGAAAAAATTAAGGAAGAAAAAGAAGTTCAAATAACTGGACTATCAAAGCCAGTTTGGCGCTGTAAAGTCTGTGGATACCTTTGTGCAAGAGATAAACCACCTGAAACATGTCCAATTTGCAAAGTTTCCAGTGACAGATTCGAAAAGTTCATATAATCTTAAATAATTTCTTTTTTGAATTTATAATATATTAATTTCTTTATTCAAAGGGATAAAAAAATTATTAATTCGGGTTTTTTTTATTTTTATTATTTATGATACATTAGTTATTCACTAAACCAAGGTAAAAATCAAAACTATTAAATTTTGAACTTAGTAAGAGTATATTGAATAGAGTTATATCAAATTTAAAAATTATATTGTAAATAAGATATTTTATTGCAAAAATATGTTTAGATTAATCTAAGTTAATTAATTTGAAGTTGAGGTTTTTGACATGATGAAAGCGGAAGTTGGAATGAGTTACAATAGAATAGTAGATGTTTATGAAGCTTTGGATTCCACAACAAAGAGGCTTGAGAAGACTTCCATACTTGGAGATTTTTTTGCAGACATAGGTGAAAAAAATCCTAAACTACTCCCGGTAGTAACATTGCTAGCATTGGGTAGGGTATTTCCAACTTGGAGCGAAGAAGAACTTGGAATAGGTACAAAACTCTTAATGAAGGCCATTGCTTTTGTAGTAGGGGTGAAACCTGAAGATGTTGAGGATATGCAACGAGATGCAGGGGATATTGGGCAGGCAGCTCAAAACCTTTTCATGAAAAAAAAGCAATCAACTCTCTTTTCAAGATCCCTTACAATTGAAAAGGTACACAGCAATTTGATTAAGATTGCTAATATATCGGGTAGCAAGGCACAGTCAAAGAAATTGGAAATTCTAAGGGAACTTTTATCTTCTGCTTCACCTACAGAAGCCAAATATATCACCAGAACTGTAATAGAAGAACTTCGTGTGGGTGTTGGTGAAGGAACTATTAGAGATGCACTTGCTCAGGCTTTCGATGTAGACAAAGGAATTGTTGAAAGGGCGCATATGCTCACCAATGATCTGGGTCTGGTTGCTGAGGTATCAAAAGAAGAAGGGGTCCAAGGACTTCAAAAACTCACTTTATTACCTGGAAAACCTGTGAAACCCATGCTTGCTCAGCTTTCTCCTGGCATTTCTAAAAGTATTCTTGAAATGGGATGGGCTCTATGCGAGACCAAATATGATGGAATAAGAGTTCAAATTCATAGATTAGGTAACGAAATTAATATTTTCACTAGAAGATTAGAAAATATTAGTAAAGCAGTGCCAGAAATAGTAGAATACATTAGAAAATCTCTTCCTTCCAAGAATTTTATTGTTGAGGGCGAGATAATAGTTACTAAGGATGGAAAACCTATTTCTTTCCAGTACATTCTCCAAAGGGTACGTAGGAAATATGATATTGAAAGGATGAGGGATGAGGTGCCTCTTAAACTCTATTTATTTGATGTATTATATTATGATCGGCCATTAATAGATGTTCCATTTGAGAAAAGAAGAGAGGTTCTAGAATCCATTGTAACAGTTAGTGGAGATAGGATACAACTCAGTAGAAATGTTAAGGTTACTCCAGAATCTTTACAAGATGCAGAAGATCTTTTCAATGAATCTATAAAAGCAGGTCATGAAGGTATAATGATAAAAGACCCCCATGCACCATACATGCCCGGAATTCGAGGTAAAAAGATGCTTAAATTTAAAGCTGAACCTGAGACCTTGGATCTTGTAATTGTAGGAGGCAGTTATGGTAGGGGTAAAAGAGCCCACCTAATTGGTTCTTATCTTCTTGCAGCCAGAGATGAAAATAATGAACTAAAAACATTGGCCTATGCAGCAACAGGATTAGACGATCAAACATTATTGGAACTTTCTACACTAACAGAACCTCTAATAACAAGTAAAATAGGTAGACAAGTTAAAATAGCCCCTCATATCATTCTTGAAATAGCTTACAGTGAAATAGTTAAAAGTCCGGAATATGAAAGTGGTTATTCCCTACGTTTCCCTGTTGTAAAAAGGATAAGGGATGATCTGAGTATTGATGATATAGATACAGTTGAAAGAATTGATTCTATGTTCAAAGGTCCTGATTGAAGTCGATTTCTTTAGTTATGGATTTCTTTTTAATTTTTTTGTGAAAATTTAAATCATTTTTCGTATTAATTTTTATATTATCAGTAATAAAAATTATCATACTGATACTATGAAAGATCGTTATATGTTCAAAATCGCACTTGCAACTGCAATCATAGGGATAGTTGGCATGATGATTTTTGCAGGACAGATAACACCTAAACATCCAAATATAAATGAAATTGATCCTGGAATGCTTGACGAAGAAATTACGATTGAAGGAGTAGTGGATAATATCAAAGAATCTCCTAAAAGTCAAACATATTTTTTGGAAGTAACAGATAATACTGGAAAAATTAACGTGGTTATTTTTAAAAGAAATGCTAAGGATATTGAAAATAATAATCTAACTATTTTTCAACTTAATAAAAGAAGAATAAAACTTTTAGGTACAGTTACAGAATATAATGGTAGAATGGAACTGATATTAAAGGATGCAAAGTCAATTGAAATCATTGCATAAGTTGAATTTATTATCTTAAATTGATAAGATAAGTGAGAACTTCAAAATATTTTTGTATCATATTAAGTTAAAATCTAAAATTCATATTCCTGGATTTAACTTGTTGAATGAATTGAATCAAAACAATAAAATTAATACTATAAATTTTAATATATTATGTTTCATACCTTTAACAAAAGAAATTATAAAATTTGGAGTTATTTTCATGACGATAAAACGATTATTTGGAACATTTGGGGTTAGAAGAATTGCAAATCAGGAATTAACACCAGAATTTGCATCAAAACTTGCAGCAGCATATGGTTCACTTGTAAAGGGTACAGTTGCTGTTGGCGGAGATCCGAGAACATCTACAGAAATGATAAAACATTCTGTTATTGCAGGATTATTATCTTCCGGTTGTGATGTTGTTGATCTAGGAATATTACCAACTCCTACTGTTCAGTTTGCAGTCAGAAATTATTATGATGGGGGAGTAATGATAACAGCATCTCATAATCCTCCAAAATACAACGGGTTGAAGTTTGTTGATTCTGATGGAATTGGAATCCCTGAGGATATGGAGAAAAGTATTGAAGATATGTTCTTTAATGAAAATCCTGAAAGGGTTTCTTGGAATGAAATTGGAGAAGTATTTGCTAACCCAGGTATTATAGATGAATACGTTAATAACGTTTTTAACCGTGTTAATCAGGACTTAATAAAAAACGCCAAATTGAAAGTTATTGTTGATTGTGGAAGTGGAGCAGCATGTTTCACGACACCTTATCTTCTACGAAAGCTTGGTTGTGAAGTAACTACTATGAATTGTCAACCTGATGGGTTTTTCCCTGGAAGAAATCCAGAACCTACAGCTGAAAACTTGGAAGAACTCAGAAAAGTTGTGAAATCAACAAAGGCTGACTTGGGAATTGCTCATGATGGGGATGCAGATCGTACAATATGTATCGATGAGAATGGAGATTTTGTTTTTGGTGACAAAACATTTGCATTAGTTGAAAAGGATATGCTTAAAGAAAATGGCGGAGGAATAATTGTAACAACTGTTGCAACATCCGCTGCAATATATGATATTGCAAAAGAGTACGGGGGCGAGGTTATTGCTACAAGAGTTGGTGATCTTATTGTTGCAAGAGAATTAAAGGATATGGATGGTTTATTTGGTGGGGAAGAAAATGGTGGTTTAATATTCCCTGATTTTGTTTATGGTAGAGATGCAGCATTATCAACAGCAAAAATAGTTGAAATAATGGCAAAAGAAGACAAACCCCTTTCAGAGTTAATAAGAGAACTTCCAAGTTACAGTTCAGCTAAGCTCAAGATTGAATGTCCTGATAATTTTAAAGTTGAAGTCATGGAAAAAATTGCAGATGCAACATTGGAGTATGAGGTAGATACAACAGATGGAGTAAAGATATTGACAGATGAGGGATGGGTTATTATAAGACCTTCAGGGACTGAACCAATATTCCGATGTTTTGCAGAAGCTGAAAACGAGAACGATGCAAAAAAAATGGCTGAATGGGGAATCTCACTCGTTAAAGAAAATATGAAACAATAATTTAAAATACCCATTTTTTTTGTAACTATTTAATATATAACTTTCAAAAAATTCAATCTTTGTAAAACCCGTAAAACTCTGAACAGTAGGCACACATGGGATATTTTTCATATTTATAATGACTTGCATCGTCTTTGTTCATATCGAATTTTTGAAGACAGAAATAGCAAGTCTCTATTTTTCCTCCATTTTCACATTCACATTTATAATTATTTTGTTCTTCTATTTTAACACCCCTATAGTGATTTGGATATTTATTTAGGATATTTTACTTTTTAATAATTTATGTATACAATCACTTTTTCTTATACTTTACAAGTTGGTTATCTAAGTTCAGAAAAAAATTTTACCTTGAAACAACAAAATTATAACTATGATAGTCAAGGGAAAAAGAAGGAAAGTTGCATGGGGCATAACTGGAAGTGGCGAAAAGATTATGGAAACTGTAGAGATTATGGAAAAAATGAAAAAGAAGTACAGAAAAATCTATGATATTAGAGTTTTCATTTCCAAAGCCGGTGATCAAGTTTTAAAATATTATAATCTTTCAAATACATTGGAAACAATTTTTGATAAAACTTGGACGGAAATAAATGCAAATGCACCTTTTTTAGCTGGACAAATTCAACTTGGGAGTTATGAATTTCTCTTGGTAGCACCAGCAACCTCTAACACAGTAGCAAAGATATCACTAAGGATAGCTGACACATTACTTACAAATGCGGCTATAATGGGTCAGAAAACATCGACACCTATCTATATTATGCCAACAGACTTTAGAGAGGGAAGTGTAATTACACAGCTACCTAATGGAAAAGATCTAGAATTAAAAATTACTCATGAAGATGCTGAACACGTTGAAAAACTATCTAAAATGCCCAACACCTTCGTTTTTGAACATCCCAATGAAATACCTTCTATATTTGAGAAGCATTCTGGCAATTAAACAGTTGTTGATAAAAACTGCAAAGTCACACTTAGATTGAACAGTCCATCATCGTTAGCAGTCATGTCAGAAATTCCTCTGAAGTAGTGGTCAACATCTCCTGCACCTGCGATATTCAATGCTAACGGTTCAACTTCGTCAATTCCTTTGAAAAAATTACCAATATCTATTATTTCGGCTTCAGATCCTTTAAAATTTACTACAACACTGCCTCCAGTCCGTGACTGTATTGTAACATGTTGATCATCTACTTCTAGTTTTTCTTCACTTTTTTTTGTATTTGCTCTATTTTTTATGAATACTATATTGGATTTTTCCATCTTTAATCACCTATACCTAGCTAATAGAAGTTTTTTAAAACAAATCAATAGTTATATATTAGACAGGGCAGTATAAACTTTTTTTTATTTGAAATGTTTATATCACTATTTACTTTAAAAAGGATAATAAAATAATCAAAAGGGTTTTATTAGAACTTGTAGCCTATTTCTCTTAAGAATTTTTTCCTGAATATTATATCATCTTCAGTTTCAATTCCGACCGGTTTAAAACCATCAATAACTCCAATTATTCCTCTTCCTTGTTCTGTTTCTGCGATAAGTATCTCAATTGGATTTGCAGTAGCACAAAATAGGTTTACAACTTCGGGAACACTTTTTATTCGTTGTAACACATTAATGGGAAATGCATTTTTTAGAAATATTAAAAATGAATGTCCACATCCAATTTCTAGCATCTTTTCTCCGGCAAGTTCTGATAATTCGTCACTATTACCTTCAATTCTTACAAGACAGTCTCCAGATGCTTCACTAAATGCTATTCCAAATTTTGCACCAGGCACTGTATTAAATATGGCTTCATACAAATCTTCAATTGTTTTTATGAAATGACTTTGTCCCAATATTATATTACAATCTTCTGGAGCTTCCAATTTAACTACTTTTATTTGCATGTCCATAAAAAACCTCCATTTTTGTTATAATGAATTTTATAGTCTTCATAATTATTCAATTTATCTAACTTTCAATAATTTTAATTGGATTGGTTGAAATCATTTTCAAAAATTACTTTAAATTTAGGAGCGATCATTATATATAACAGAATTTTAAATAAATTGTCATTAACAATCATTATAAATATTTTAGAGTTTGAAAATTTCTAGCTTTTAATAAAATCAAACTAAAAAGTGTCCATGTTTTTAATTTATGAGAGGTTTCAACATGAAAGAGAAAATGAAAGAAATTGCTCAACGTGTTTCAGAGTTAAGGGAACTTTCTGATATTGGTATAGATGAAATGGCAAACCAATTGAATGTTCCTGTTGAAACTTATATGGGTTACGAAGAAGGAAAAAATGATATATCTGCAAGTGTACTTTACGAAATAGCCCAGAAATTGAATGTGGATATGGGGCTACTGCTCACTGGAGAAGAAACTAGAATGCATATATTCGCAGTTACTAGGAAAGGTAAAGGTGTGAGAGTTGAAAGAAGAAAAGAGTACAAATACGAGAACCTCGCTGAAAAATTCATACATAAGAAAGCCGAACCATTCATAGTATCTGTTAAACCAAAGACCCAATTAGGAAAACCTTTAACCAACTCACATCCAGGCCAAGAATTCAACTATGTTATCGAAGGAACCTTGAAAATTTACATACACGATAATGAAATTGTTCTAGAAAAGGGCGATTCAATATTCTTCGATTCATCTTATGAACATGCAATGGAAGCACTAAATGATAAAAAAGCTAAATTTTTAGCTATAATTCTTTAAAACAACCAGATATATATTATAATCAGAGAAAATTAAAAATAAACTGTAAGTTTGGGAGATAGTGTTAAAGGGGTATTACAATGTCATCGTTACTAAATAAATTCGTTCCAAAAATGGAATTCGATTCATATCAAGATTTTGAAAAGAACTTTAAGATAGAAGTTCCTGAAAAATTTAACTTCGCATACGACGTAGTTGATGAGTATGCTGAGAAGGATCCTGAAAAGATTGCAATGGTCTGGTGTGATGACAATTCAGAAAAAATTTTTACATTCAAGGAAATGAAAACCTACAGTGATAAGGCTGCAAATCTTTTTAAAAACTATGGTATTGCCAAGGGCGATACAGTTATGCTTACATTAAAGAGTAGATACGAATTTTGGTTTTGTCTGCTGGCACTTAATAAGATAGGTGCAATACCTATCCCCGCAACGCATATGCTCAAGTCAAAGGATATTGTTTACAGAATTAAAAGTGCAGATATAAAGATGATGGTTTGTATAGCTGAGGACCAAGTTCCTGAATGTGTTGACAAGGCAGAAAAGGCTATTGGCGATAGAAAACTGATCAAATCAGTTGTTGGTGGGAAAGAGAGACCAGGATGGATAAATTTCAGGGAAGAACTTGAAAATACTTCAGAAGAATTTAAACGTCCCACAGGAAAAAATTCAACATCAAATGAAGATGCATCAGTTGTTTATTTTTCATCAGGAACAACAGGGCTTCCAAAAATGATACTCCACGATTTCACCTATCCGCTAGGGCATATAATAACCGCTAAGTACTGGCAGAATGTTGTTGATAATGGGCTTCATTACACAGTAGCAGACACTGGCTGGGCCAAATGTTTATGGGGAAAAATATATGGACAGTGGATAGCAGGAAGTGCAGTATTTGTTTATGATTATGAACGTTTCGACGCTGCTCAAATGCTTGAAAAAGCATCAAAACATGGTGTGACCACATTTTGTGCGCCTCCGACTATTTACAGGTTTTTAATCAAGGAAGACCTTTCAAACTATGATTTTTCAACCTTAAAATACGCAGTAACTGCGGGTGAACCATTAAATCCCGAAGTTTATAATAAATTCTATGAATTTACAGGTTTAAGATTAATGGAGGGATTTGGGCAAACGGAAACAGTGGTGAGTATAGCCAATTTCCCATGGATGGATCCCAGACCAGGTTCAATGGGAAAACCTTCCCCTGGATACGATATGCTGTTAATGGACAAACATGGTAAGATATGTGATATTGGTGAAGAGGGCGAACTAGTTGTTAAAACAATTGATAAAAAACCCCCTGGTCTCTTTGGAGGATATTATAAGGATAAAGTCAAAACTGACCAAGCATGGCACGATGGATATTATCATACAGGAGACACAGCTTGGAAAGATGAGGACGGATATTTATGGTTTGTTGGAAGGAATGATGATATCATTAAAAGTTCTGGTTACCGTATAGGTCCCTTTGAGGTTGAAAGTGCAGTTATATCCCATCCTTCAGTACTTGAATGTGCAATAACAGGTGTTCCACATCCTGTAAGGGGCCAAGTTGTTAAAGCTACCATTGTATTGGCCAAAGGTTATGAACCTTCTGAAGAGCTTAAGAAAGAAATTCAAAATCATGTAAAAAGTGTTACAGCTCCTTATAAATATCCTAGAGTAATTGAATTCGTTGATGAGCTTCCTAAAACTATAAGTGGAAAAATAAGACGTATAGACATAAGGGAAAAAGACAAAGAGGAACAAAATTAACACTATTAATTGGATGTGACAATAACACCAGGTAATAGGATTAAATGAGTATTAATTTTATTATTAAATGTGATTGAGCATTTAAAAATTTTATAAATGTAATTTATAAATTATTATATATACAAATCAAGAAAGATTGATATTATGTCTGAAAAAAAGGATAAAAAGGAACCATATCCTGTAATAAACACTTTAGAGTGTAAAGAATGTGAGAGATGTATTTTAGCATGTAGAAAGGGCGTTCTAAAGATAAGTAGTTCCCTGAATGAAAGAGGATATCATTATGTTGAATACACTGGTGAAGGATGTACAGGTTGTGGAGACTGCTATTACACCTGTCCAGAACCTTTAGCAATTGAAGTACATATACCTAAGCGATCTAAAGATAAAAAGAAGAAAAAAAATGAGGAGGAAACTGAATGGCAACACAGCTCATTAAAGGAAACACAGCCGTTGTAATAGGGGCTATGTATGCGGGATGCGATTGTTACTTTGGATATCCAATTACCCCAGCCACAGAAGTCCTCCATGAAGCATCCAAATATTTTCCTATGACTGGAAGAAAATTTGTTCAAGCCGAATCAGAAGAAGCCGCTATAAACATGGTTTATGGTGCGTCGGCAGCAGGTCACAGGGTTATGACAGCATCATCAGGTCCGGGTATAAGCCTTAAACAGGAAGGAATGTCTTTTCTAGCAGGAGCTGAATTACCATGTGTTCTTGTGGACATAATGCGGGCTGGACCAGGTTTGGGTAATATTGGACCGGAACAGGCAGATTATACACAGCTCGTGAAGGGTGGAGGACATGGTAACTATAGAAACATAGTTTTAGCACCTAACTCTGTTCAAGAAATGTGTGATTTTACAATGAAAGCATTCGAACTTGCAGATAAATACAGAAACCCCGTGGTTGTACTGGCAGATGGAGTATTGGGTCAAATGGTTGAGCCTTTACAATTCCCTGAAAATGCTTTTAAACCCTCTATAAACACATCATGGGCTGTTTGTGGGAATAAAGAAACAAAAAGTAATTTAGTTACATCTATATTCCTAGATTTTGACCAGCTTGAAGATTTTAACTTTAATTTACAGAATAAATATAGAATTATAAAGGAAAATGAAGTTGAATTTGAAGAATTTGCAATGGAAGATGCTGAAATAATTCTAGTTGCATATGGGATAAGCAGTAGAATAGCTAGATCAGCTGTTGAACAGGCAAGGAAACATGGGATAAAAGTTGGATTATTCAGACCAAAAACACTCTTTCCATTTCCTGAAAAAGCTCTAAAAAAGATAGCAGAAGAAAGGGAATGCAAATTCATATCTGTTGAAATGAGCAACGGGCAGATGATGGAAGACATAATCTTGGCAATAGGTTGCAGTAGACCAGTAGAATTAATCAATAGAATGGGCGGAAATCTTGTGGATGTAGAAAATATAACCAAAAAGGTAATAGAAATTGCTGGAGGTAAATAAATGTCAAACAAGATTGAAGATCCCACAGAAAAGATTTTAAGAAAACCAAAATCTATTCTCGATGAATTTCCCCGTAAAGGTGGAAGTGCACCTACAGCAACTCATTATTGTCCGGGATGCGGACATGGAATTCTTCACAAACTTATTGGAGAGGCAGTTGACGAGTTAAATATCCAGGATAGAATGGTAATGACTAGTCCGGTGGGATGTGCTGTTTTTGCCTATTACTACTTTGATTGTGGCCATGTACAAGTTGCACATGGAAGGGCACCTGCAGTTGGAACAGGAATATCACGAGCAGAAGACAATGCAATTGTGATATTGTATCAAGGAGACGGGGATCTTGCTTCAATAGGATTAAATGAAACTATTCAAGCTGCCAATCGAGGAGAAAAAATGGCTGTTTTCTTTATAAATAATACAGTGTATGGAATGACTGGTGGTCAAATGGCACCTACAACACTTGTTGGTGAAGTCACAGTAACCTGTCAAGAAGGAAGAGACCCTAGATTCACAGGATACCCACTGCACATGAGTGAACTTTTAAACAACCTCAAAGCACCTGTTTTCATTGAAAGGGCTTCACTTTCAGATCCTTCACATATAAGAAAAGCTAAAAAGGCGGTTAAAAAAGCACTTGAAATTCAGAGAGATGGCAAGGGTTATGCATTTGTTGAACTTTTATCACCTTGCCCAACCAATCTAAGACAAGATGCAGAGGGTGCAGAAAAATTTTTGAATGAAAAAATGGAGGTTGAATTTCCATTAGTTAATTTCAGGGATAGAACATCCGAGGTTGAACCTTTATGTAGAGGTAAAAGTGTTTTTTCAAAGGAATTACTGGATAATATATTTGAAGTTGATAGTGGAAGTTCAATGGAACCATTGGATGATCCTGACTTTGAAACAAAGGTTATCAAAATATCCGGATTTGGAGGACAGGGTGTTTTAAGTATGGGCCTCATAATTGCCCGAGCTGCATGCAAAGCACGCCGTTATGTTTCATGGTACCCTTCATATGGTCCAGAACAGCGAGGAGGAACATCAAACTGCACAGTAATAATATCTGGGGAAATAATTGGTTCTCCAGTAGTGCACAATCCGGATATATTGGTAGCACTTAATAAACCTTCTCTTGAAGAATTTGCACCAAGGGTTAAAAATGGTGGTACTATACTCTATGATTCGAAAATTGGAGAATTCATTACTCAAGAAAATATCAAGGCTATTGGAGTTCCTGCAATGAAAATAGCAAAGGAAAAAGGAGTTGGAAAGGCTGCTAATACTGCGATGCTGGGTGTTTTAATGGCGATTTCAAAGGAACTTTCTGAGGAAGTTTTCAAGGATGCTGTAAAACAGGCTTTTGCAAAAAAACCTAAATTAATTCCTGTTAATCTGGATATATTGGAATCAGGTTCAAAATGGGCTCATAAAAATTTAGAAATTGATAAATAGGGATTGGAATATATTTTCATCCTATTTTTTTTAATAGTACTGAATCTGATGCTTATTTATTTTTATTTATTATTTTTAAAGTCAAAATGGATTGAAACTTTTGTTTGATGTCTAAATTTGTTTCAAAGTATATCTGAATTTGTAATATATTCATAAAACTAATATAACTGATTAAAAATGAATATTTATCCCTTATAACTCTTTAAATTCCTTTTAAAACAAAGTTTAAGTAGAACAAACAATAAAATATATATTAGAATTAGTTTTTTATTATATTTTTAGGGAGGTTTGTAATGTCAATAGATTCATCAAAAAAGGACGTTAGTATTGTTCTTTGCGGAGAAGCAGGTCAAGGTATCCAAACTGTAGAAAATATACTTGTTAAGGCAATTAAAAAGAGTGGATATAATGTTTTTTCTACCAAAGAATACATGTCACGTGTTAGAGGTGGCGAAAATTCCACAGAGATCAGAGTATCATCAAAGAGAGTAATTTCCTATGTTGATAGAATTGATATATTGCTATCGTTAAGTAAGGGAGCAGTTCCACATCTAGAAAACCGTATAAAATCTGATACACTCATAATGGGGGATGAAAAAACATTAGAACCCCTTTCTACAGAAAATTACAACTTACTTAAAGTGCCTTTAATGGAAATAGCTAAAAAAATGGGTGGATCAATTTTTTCAAATGTAATAGCTGCAGGGATAATAGCTTGTGTTCTAAACATACCTAAATCAATATTTGAAGATTGTATCGAAGAAATTTTTGCACGTAAAGGTCAGGAGATTGTTAAAAAGGATACAGATGCAGGTATGAAGGGATATGAAATTGGCAAGAAAATAGTTGATTCTGGAAGAATTAACTTACAGATTGAAAGGGATCCCAAAGTTTTAGAAGA
The DNA here is from genome assembly GCF_000744455.1 of Methanobacterium sp. SMA-27. Lineage (NCBI taxonomy): Archaea > Methanobacteriati > Methanobacteriota > Methanobacteria > Methanobacteriales > Methanobacteriaceae > Methanobacterium > Methanobacterium sp. SMA-27. Next base: position 53,420 of record NZ_JQLY01000001.1, read on the forward strand.
ACTACTTTTAGATGGAACAGAAGCAGTGGGATTGGGATGTATAGCGGGGGGCTGTAAATTTATGTCTTCCTATCCTATGACTCCATCCACACCTCTCCAAGTATTTATGGCTGTCAATTCAGAGGAATTTGACATGATCTTTGAGCAGGCAGAAGATGAGATTGCTGCCATTAACATGGCAATAGGTGGATTCTATGCAGGTGCTAGATCAATGGTTGCTACTTCAGGAAGTGGATTTGCACTCATGGAGGAAGCAGTAGGTCTTTCAGGAATGATTGAAATACCAGTGGTAATATATTTGGGTCAAAGACCAGGACCGGCAGTTGGTCTACCAACAAGGACATCACAGGAAGATCTGAACCTTGCATTATATTCAGGTCCTGGAGAATTTCCCAGAATAATATTTGCACCGGGAAATCTTGAAGATGCGTTTTTCCTTTCTCAAAAAGCATTTAACCTTGCTGATCATTACCAGACACCAGTATTCATACTTTCAGACCAATATTTTGCAGATATATTCTACAACCAACCAGTATTCGATCTGGAGGGTCTTGAAATTGAAAATCACATAATAAAAACCAAATCAGATTATAAACGATACGAAATAACAGCCAGTGGAATATCTCCAAGAGGAATTCCCGGATATGGTGAAGGATTGGTTGTTATAGATTCTGATGAGCACGATGAGGAGGGACATCTTACAGAGGATCTAGATCTCAGGACCGAGATGGTTGACAAGAGACTAAGAAAATTAAATGAAATACAGAAGGAGATAATACTTCCAGATTTGTTAGGTGGTTCAAATTATAAAATTTTGGTAATAGGATGGGGATCAACCTACGGCTCCATAAAAGAAGCTTTGGATAATCTTGAAAATGAAGATATTAGCTTTTTATATTTTAAACAAATCTACCCATTAGATCCATCAATAAAAAACCTCCTTAACAATGCAGAAAAAACCATAATATTTGAAAATAATGCTCAAGGACAATTTGCAGAATTAATAAAACTTAAAATTGGATTTGAAATAGAAAAAAAGGTTTTGAAGTATAATGGTATGCCATTTTCAGTGGAAGAAGTTGAAACGAGTCTCAAAGATTTTATAGGAGGATAAAAAATGGATCCTAAAATATTTGATATAGACGGAGCAGACATTGCCTGGTGTCCGGGATGTGGAGATTTTGCAATTCTCAAGACAATAAAGGAAACACTTGCAGAAATGGAAATCAGCCCAGAAGAACTGGTTTTTGTATCTGGAATTGGGCAGGCTGGTAAATTACCTCATTATATTAAAGCAAATGTTTTTAATGGGCTTCATGGCAGATCTTTACCTGTATCCACAGCAATAAAAGCTGTTAATCCAGAACTTATTGTAATTAATGTGAGTGGTGATGGTTGTACCTATGGTGAAGGAGGTAATCACTTTATTCATAACATTAGACGTAATCCTGACATAATAAACATTGTTCACAACAACATGGTGTATGGTTTAACAAAAGGACAAGCATCCCCAACAAGTCAAAGAGATTTCAACACTCCTTTGCAGATTGAAGGCGTATCATTAGAACCCTTCAATCCGCTGGCAATAGCAATAGCCCTAAATGCATCATTTGTTGCTAGGGCATTTAGTGGAGATATAAAACAAACTAAAGAAATCCTTAAAAAAGCAATAAAACATAAGGGATATGCTTTAATTGATATATTCCAACCATGTGTGACTTTCAACAAGGTTAACACATTTCAATGGTTTAAAAACAATACCTATTATTTAGATGAATCCCACGACCGCTTTGATAGAGAGGAAGCATTCAAAAAGTCAATTGAAACAGAAAAATATCCTTTAGGCATATTCTATATGAATTCCGATAATAAAACATTTGAAGAGAATATAATTGCCTATAAAACAAACAAATCACCCATGTACCAGAGGGATCTTGACATTGACAAATTGAAGAAATTAATTGACACAAAAAAATGAATAAAAATTTTTAAATAGAATTTCTTCAAGATATTGTTAATAACAAAAATGTTAAAATAGGGTATAATTAATTATTAAAAGAATTAGAGGTAACGTATGGATAAAATTAGGATTCGATCTTGGAATGTCAATGGTATTAGGGCAGTTCATAAAAAAGGGTTTTTGGAATGGTTTATTAACGAAAAACCAGACATTCTTTGCCTTCAAGAAACAAAAGCAACTAGAAAACAATTTCCTAAAGATTTAAGGGTTGTTGATAATTATCATCTTTATAGTTCCGAAGCAGAAAAGAAGGGATATAGTGGAACTGCAACATATTCATCTATCAAACCTGAAAAAGTAGAATATGGGTTTGGAATTGACAGATTCGATCTTGAGGGAAGAACAATTATCACAGATTATGGGGATTTTATATTGTTCAACATCTATTTCCCTAACGGTAAGATGTCTCCTGAGAGGTTACAATACAAGATGGAATTCTACGATGTATTCCTAGGATATGTAGATGAGCTGAAGGATGAGGGAAGGAATATAATTGTATGTGGAGATGTTAACACTGCACATAAAGAAATAGATCTGGCCCATCCAAAAGAAAACTCAAAAATTTCAGGGTTTCTTCCTGAGGAAAGGGCTTGGATGGATAAATTTTTTAGTCATGGCTATGTCGACACTTTTAGAGAATTTAACAAGAAACCCGAACAGTATACGTGGTGGAGTTACCGTACCAGGGCAAGGGATAGAAATGTCGGCTGGAGACTGGATTATTTCTTTGTAAACAAGGAATTTATGGATAATGTTGAGTCTTCATACATCTTATACGATGTAATGGGATCAGATCATTGCCCAATCGGTCTTGATATTAAGATATAGAACTAAAATTCCTGAATTAACGTATTTAAGGAGTTAAATTTTATTATTTTATTTAATATTTAAGTTTCGCATCGATTTTAGATTATATTATAATATTTTTAAAAAAACTTAAACATCAAAACTTAAAAGTTTTATGGGATGTTTTACTAAGATAAAACACCTAATTATTATGCAGCGTTTTTTTGTATAATCATTTAGTCTTCATTATAAAAAACTTAAACAGGAATTTAATCAATACTTAGAGGGATGTTATATGGGTTATAAAGGATCTTCACAGAAATTTTTGGAATTATCAGGCATATCAATTGGGGATATTATTAAAATTACAAAAAACAATGTTTCTTACCAGGGAATTCTACTTGATAGAGCGGAAGATCCTGATGATAAACACATAGTTTTAAAACTAGATAGCGGTTACAACATAGGGATAGATGTTGGGGGAGCATTGGCAGAATTAGTAACAAAAGGAGATAAGCCCAATTTAAAACTTACACCTTTAGATATTGGGAAAGATGTAGATAAACCAGATATATCAATAGTATCCACGGGAGGAACTGTCGCATCTGTTGTTGATTATAAGACCGGTGCAGTTCATCCTGCTTTTACAGCAGATGATCTTATTAGGGCAAATCCAGAATTACTTGTCCACGCTAATATAAATGGTGAAGCGATTCTCAATATTCTGAGTGAAAATATGAAACCCGAGTATTGGGTAAAAACTGCAAGATCAGTAGCTGATGAAATTAATAGCGGGGCCGATGGGGTTGTTGTAGCACATGGTACAGATACAATGCACTACACATCAGCAGCTCTGAACTTCATGTTAGATACACCTGTACCTGTTGTTGTGACAGGTGCTCAGAGAAGTTCCGACAGACCCTCTTCAGATGCATTTATGAACCTGATAAGTTCGGTGGTAGCAGCAAAATCTGATATAGCTGAAGTAACACTTTGTATGCATGCAGAAGAAGATGATTCATATTGTTTACTTCACCGTGGAACAAAGGTCAGAAAAATGCATACAACTCGCAGAGACACCTTCAGAAGTATAAACACCCTTCCAATTGCTAAAATTGAAAAAGGTAAATTAAAACTAGTTGATAAAAATTCAGATTATAAAAAGAGAAGTAACGAAAATGTACAGCTTCATGATGATCTCGAAGAGAAAGTTGCTTTAATTAAGAGCTATCCCGGAATTGAGGCAGACATAATTGATTATCACATTGACAAGGGGTACAAGGGAATTGTTCTTGAGGGTACAGGATTGGGACATTGTCCTGAAAATTTACTGCCATCGCTTGAAAGGGCAAAAGATTCTGATATTCCAGTTGTTATGACTTCACAATGTTTATATGGTCTGGTTAATATGAATGTGTATAGTACGGGTAGAAAAATTGTTTCTGCTGGTGTGATTTCTGTTTTTGACATGATTCCTGAGACAACATATGTTAAATTGGTTTGGGCTCTTGGTCAAACTGAAAATATTGAAGAAGTCAAAAAAATCATGCAAACCAATATAGCAGGGGAGATAGGGGAAAAATCATCAGAAAAATACTTTTTAAACTGATGAATCAGTAATTATATTTTAGTTATAGGGGGATCTTTATGGACTACAAAAAATTAGGTTTAAAAATGGGTCTTGAAATACACCAACAGCTTAACACAGAAAAAAAGTTATTTTGTCCGTGTAAATGTGAATTAACTGATAAAAAGCCTGATTACAAACTTTTAAGGTATTTGAGACCAACCCAAAGTGAGCTTGGGAAAATAGATAGGGCGGCTTTTGAAGAATCTAGGCGGAAATTAAAATTTATATATGAATCATACGATTATGAAACATGTCTAGTAGAATCTGATGATGAACCACCACACCCACTGAATATGGAAGCCTTAGAAATAGCAATGATAATAGCTTCTATCCTTCATATGAATATTATTGATGAATTCCACACCATGAGAAAACAGGTTATAGATGGGAGTAATACAGGCGGATTCCAGCGAACTGGACTTGTCGCAACAGATGGATATCTTGAAACAGAATATGGAATTGTCAAAATAGAAAATCTTTGCCTTGAAGAAGACGCAGCTAGAAGAATTAGTCAGAAGAAAGGGAAAGTAGTATTCAGACTCGATAGGCTGGGAATTCCTTTGTTGGAAGTAACAACAGATCCATCTATTAAACATCCTGAACAAGTTAAAGAAGTTGCATATCAATTGGGTCAAGTTCTTCGAAGTACAAAGGTGAAGCGGGGACTAGGAACAATACGTCAAGACCTGAATATTTCCATTGCAGAAGGAGCACGTGTGGAAATAAAAGGAGTACAAGACCTTGATTTAATGCCAAAAATGGTAGAAAATGAAGTTAAAAGACAATTAAAACTAATTGAAATAATGAAGGAACTTCAAAGTAGAGAAGCTACTGTTGATAATGAAATACATAATTTAAATAAAATATTTGAAAAAACTGAATCTAAAATAATATCTAAAGCATTGTCCAAGGGTGGAAATGTTCTAGCTATAAAATTAGGTGGATTTAAAGGTTTAATAGGAAAAGAAGTTCAACCTGGAAGGCGTTTTGGAACTGAACTTGCAGTTTATGCTAAAAAAATGGGAGTATCTGGAATATTTCATATTGATGAACTTCCAGCATATGGTATAACAGATGTAGATATTGAAAGAATTGCAAACCATCTCAAATTATCGGAAAATGATGCATTTATCATTGTTGCAGATGAGGATGAAAAGGCAAGAAATGCTATTATGGAAGTACAAAGAAGAGCAAAAACATCTATTAAAGAAGTCCCTGAAGAAACAAGGAAGGCTTTAGAAGATGCTAACAGTGAATATCTCAGACCATTACCCACAGCTAGCCGTATGTATGTTGAAACAGACATACTTACTACTGTAATATCTAAAGAGCAGATAAATGATATTAAATCAAATTTACCCGAACTTCCAAATGAAAAGAAACAAAGAATTATTGATCAGTACAAATTAAGTGAGGATATAGCTTCACAACTAGTTCGATTAGATAAGGTGGAAAATTTCGAAGATACAATGTCAACCTCAAAATTAGACCCAACCACGGTAGGATCAACACTTGCTTACACACTTAAAGAGCTTAGAAGAGATGGAAATGATGTTTCAAGATTAGATAATAAGATGTTGAAGGATACTTTTGCATTGGTTGAAGATGGAAAAATCGTTAAAGAAGCAGTTTCAGAAGTTATTGTGGGATTATGTAACGAAGAAGGTTCACCAGAGCAGATAGCTAGAAGTCTTAACATTATTATGCTCTCTGAAAAAGAAGTGGAAAAAATTATAGATGAGATACTGTTTGAAAATATCAAAATTGTTGAAGAACGTGGAATGGGTGCAATTGGAGCTTTAATGGGTAAATCCATGCAGAAACTCCAGGGTAAGGCAGATGGAAAACTTGTGAATAAACTTTTGAGGGATAAGATACAGAATATAAAGTAGTTGTGATGTTTTTAATAAAAAGATAATTAAGTGTATACACACTTAAAATTCTCTTAAATAACATTTATAATGGAATCTCGGGTGGTTTTATGGAAGAACATGATATTATTATTGTGGGGGCAGGACCTGCAGGTCTAACAGCAGGTATATACGCAGGAAGAGAAGGTTTGAAAGCATTGATCATCGATAAAGGTGTTACAGGTGGAAATGCTAACATGGCTCCTGTTATTGCAAATTTTCCAGGGTATAAATCAATACCGGGATTGGAGTTGCTTAAAAATATTGGAAACCAAGCAGAAAAATATATTCATATACAGGAATATGAAAAAATAGTTAAAATACAGAAAAAAACCGACACAATAACATTAAAAACTGATAAAGATAATTATAGAACTAAATCATTAATAATCTGCTCTGGCACAACCTACAGGAAATTGGGTGTTCCTGGTGAGGATAAATATATAGGGAAAGGAATATCTTATTGTTCAATATGCGATGGTATGCTTTTTAAGGGTAGAGATGTTTTAGTTATTGGTGGAGGTAACTCTGCTGTTACACATGCTCTTCATCTTAAAGATATAGGTGTGAATGTTAAAATTGTCCATAGAAGAGACGAGTTGAGAGCTCAGAAATATTTGCAGGATAAACTACATGAAGTTGGAATACCTATTATTTGGAACTCTGTTGTAAAGGAGATAAAGGGAGATATATTCCTAAAAAGTGTGATAGTCCATAATAGAGAAACAGATGTTGATGAAGAGCTGGAGGTTTCAGGTCTATTCTTAGCTGTAGGTGAAAAACCAAACAGTGACATTGCATCTAATATGGGTGTAAATGTAGATGAAATGGGTTATATCATAACAGATAAAAACCAAAAAACAAATATTACAAATGTTTACGCTGCAGGAGATATAACTGGAGGAGTGAAACAACTTGTAGTTGCTTGTGGTGAAGGAGCTGTGGCTGCTATAAATGCATATGAAGAACTTAAAATTGTAAAATAGAATTTTTATGATTTAGATTATTCTTTTTTTAAATAAATTCCAATAAAGTTTCATTGGAGGGAATATGTCAAATGTAAGATTTGGTCCGGCTGGAAGACCCATTAACTTTAAAGGTAATGCAAAGGATGCATGTAGTTATATAAAAGAAGAAGGACTTGAAGCCTATGAATATCAGGCAACATATGGTGTAAAAATTTCTAAGCAATCAGCAATCGAACTTAAGCAGAATTCTGAAGATAATGATGTACTTGTTTCGATGCATGCGCCATATTACATAAATTTATCATCAAACAAAGATGATGTGATAGAAAGATCCATTCAAAGGTTGGTTCAAGCTGCAAAGGCTTCAGAATGGATGGGTGCTTATAGAACTGTTTTCCACCCCGGATTTTATACTAGTTACACTTCAAACGAGGCTATGGATCGATGTAAAAATGCTATAAAGCAGATTATGGATAAATTGGAGGTTCTTGGGGTTGAAAATTACTATTTTGCACCGGAAACCACAGGAAAAAGGTCTCAACTTGGCAATTTGGATGAGATAATAGAAATTTGCAGGTCATTTGATCATTTTGAACCAACAGTGGATTTTGCTCATGTATATGCAAGATCTAGGGGAAAAATTAATAAACGGGAAGATTACAATCAAATCTTTCAGAAACTTGAGGATGAATTAGGGATTAAATCTCTTCATTCTCATTTCACACATATAGAATACACAGATGCTGGAGAAAGAAAGCATCATAAACTCTTAGATGATGATTATGGTCCTCCTCTCCAACCATTTATTGAAGAAATTGCTGAGTGCGGTTGGAACATTACAGTGATATGTGAAAGTCCACTAATTGATCAAGATGCTCTTTTAATGAAAAAGATGTACAGCCAGTTTTTGGCAAATAAAAAAAAAGATATAACACCAAAAAGATAACCTCTAAAACAACTCAATTTTATTTAAGAAGGTTTTACTTTATCCTGATGTAAACTTCTGAATAAAATGTTACATTAATAATATCATTGGAAAAATAATCAATATTAATGAAAGTAAATCATTGTTGTCTATAAAAATAATTATTTTTCATTTTTTTCAATATTATTTTGAGAACAAAAGTTTTTTATCCATTGCAATATACAGTATGTTCATATAGTATTGATTCTAAAAGTATAGCAAATCAACAAATATTTGATATTCACAAATTTATACATTCAATTTGAATAAAATTTACTAAATATAAAAAACGGTAGGTATCCTAGTGAAACTGAATAATATAACTCCTGATACATTGGTATCAGACAAAAAAACTTCAAAAAATTTAAATGAACCTAATAAGGAGGCTAAACTGGTAGTGCTCCAGTCGATTGGCTATCCATTTCTATGTAATCTTGTTGAAAATCCTAAAATTGAAATATTCGATAAAGAACTTTTTGAACTTTATGCCAAAGAACAGTGGGAGGGATGTGTGGTTGATGAAGGTTCATTCTTGTTTGACCAGAAATTACTTCCAGATTATGCATTTAAGATTGTAAAAGCTCATCCAGATAATTCAAAAATAACCGATAACACGTCAATTCTTCTAATTGAGATTCAAGAATCGCGTGAAATAAAGCAGATTGAAAGTAGCATCCGAATGGAAGATGTGATTGGGCAGGAACGGGCTAAGACCAAGTGCAAAATAATAATGAAATATCTTAAGGAACCAGATAAGTTCAAGGAATGGGCACCAAGGAATGTTCTGTTCTACGGAACACCGGGCACAGGAAAGACCATGCTTGCAAAATCCCTTTCAAATGAATTAAAAGTTCCATTGTTTCTTGTTAAGGCAACTAGTCTTATAGGTGAACATGTAGGAGATGGTGCTAGACAAATTCATGAACTTTTTGAAATGGCTTCTGCAAGTTCACCATCTGTGATTTTTATAGATGAGATGGATGCTGTAGGTCTAGACAGGAAATATCAATCATTAAGGGGAGATGTTTCAGAGGTTGTCAATGCATTGTTAACTGAAATGGATGGCATTGATCATCATAAGGGAGTTGTAACAATAGGTGCAACCAATAATCCTCATTTACTTGATTTCGCAATAAGGAGTAGATTTGAAGAGGAGATTGAATTCACACTTCCAGATGAAAAAGAAAGGTTGGCTATTTTAGATCTTTATACCGGATCAATGCCAATTAGTGTTGATTTGAACTTAGATAGACTTGTAAAATGTACTAAGGGGATGTCTGGAAGGGATATTAAGGACAGAATTTTAAAAGTTGCTCTTCATAAGGCAATATACGAAGATACAGATACTGTTACATGGGAACATGTGAAATATGCTCTTAAACAACATAAAACCAAACTGAACGAACCAAAAGGTATGTTCGCATAATTATTTAAGTCTTTTTTCTTATTTTTTTGGATAAAATTTTAAATATACATTTTAATGGAAAAATAGGACTTATATATACATCCCTCACAACACTCAGGATACATGCTCTTTTTACACCTATATATTGATGTGTTCTATTCATGAATACCTAAGATCATAATTTACTATTGATTATATGGACTTTGGATTTGATTAAATTAATATGAAATTTTTTTTGTAAATATCTATTTATTTAGATTTAAAATTTAATAACATTCATGTTTATAAGTCATATAAAAAATTTAAATATGGAGGGGCATAGGATATTATGGGATCTATGAATCTAAATGAGATAATAATCGATGCAATGAAGTATTCTGCTTCCGACTTGAAAATGTTACTTCTTCTTGGATTGGTACTTTTTATTGCAGATTTTGCAGATTCACTATCTGGGGCAGGAGAAACCACAGATATTCTAAGATTTTTTCTTAGTGTCTTAGTTATTTTACTTGCTATCTTTGAAGCAGGTTATGTTTTTAGAATAGTTGAAGAAACAATTCATGGATCAAAAAAACTTCCTCAATTCAATGATTTGAAAATCACATTCATACACGGACTTAAAGAGACTATAGTCCTAATCATGTACTTTTCTATTCCTCTGTTGTTGTTTGTGTTATTTTTTGTAGAATTTTTATTCTCTATGGATTTAGATGATGTTCCAGGAGAAAGTGCAGTATTATTTCTAATTATCCTTGCTATAACAGTTATCATTTATGCATTCTTCCCGGCGGTACTGTTACACAGAGCTCATCACAACGGAGACGTAAGAGCAAGCTTTGATTTTAAAAAGATTTATCATAAAATACGAAATGTGGGTATTAAACGATTGATTATTGTTTACCTTGGAATATTCATAGTTGGAACTATGGTAGAAGTGGCTTTATCAGATAGTTTGGCAAATAGTGTTCCTATTATAGGTACTTTTATTCCTGATCTCATAATTGCCCCGTATATATTAATATTCTCCGCAAGGTTTCTGGGACTGATAGATAGATAATTAATTATGTAATAAATGTAATTTAAGTAAAATTAATCAAAATAATATTTTTATGTGAATGAATCAATGAATCCTTAATATTCTAATTAAATTAAAAATTGCATAATTATTTAATAAAATAATATACTAATAAATTTTTCTATAACCACGATTTTCTTGAGAAAATAGTTTCAGCAGCTTCGATAACATTTTTTTCATCATTTTCAGCTGCTTCCTTTAGATTTTTTATTACATCATAAAATATACGTTCAACAACTACCTTTGTTAGGTCGTCAACAATTTTTTCATTACCATTCATATCACCAAGCATTTTAAATGCTTTCTGGGTTTCATTTAACCGGATATTTTCAGCAGTAATTCTGATATTTGATATGATGGGTTCCACTTCCAAATGTTTGAGGGAACGTTTTAAAAGTTTCATTTCATTTTTAACTATATCTTCTGCGTCTGATGCTTCTGTTTCTCTCATTTCCCTACTTCTTTTTGCTATATCTCTTAGGTCGTCTATATTAAAGAGTTTCACACCAAGTTTGGAAACATCCTCTTCTATGTCTCGTGGATTTGCAATGTCTACCATAACCATTTTTGAAATAATATGTGAAGGCACAACTTCTTTAACCTTTTGATAGGTTAAAATTGGGTGCGGTGCACCGGTTGCACTTATAACAACATCTGCATCTCTCATTGCTTCATCTAATTTATCAAAGTGGATGGCTGATCCACCTAGTTCCCTTGCAAGTTCAACTGCTCTATCATGTGTTCTGTTTGCAACAACGATGGCCTTTAAATTTTTCTCAACTAGTGCCTTGGCAACAAGAGTTCCCATTTTACCTGCACCAATTACTAAAACCTTTTTACATTTAAGATCTCCATGAACAGATTCTGCTAGTTCAACTGCAGCTGAACCAATAGATAAGGAACCTTCATTTATTTTTGTTTTTTTCCGTACAACTTGACCAACATGAATTGCCTTTATGAAGATTGTATTGAGCACCTCTCCACAGCATCCTTCTTTAACACTTCTCTTTTGTGCATCTTTTATCTGTCCGAGTATTTGGTCTTCGCCAAGTATCATTGATTCCAAACCTGAGGATAATCTTAACAGATGTTCCATTGCATTGTCCTCTGTTTCAACAACAAAATCATCACATTGAAGATTTTCAATAGAACATTCTCCTAAAACCAAGTAGATCTCTGCTCTATTACATGTATTTATCTTTAGATATTCTTGCACAGGATATTTTTCATAGATATTATTGAAAACAGACTCAAGTTTCTGACTTGACCTTTCCATTTTACTAATGTCTGCTGTTTTGTGATCAACTCTAATGTTCAAAATCACTTTTTCCACCTAGAATATAATTATTTTTAAGAATTTTTTCCCATAGAACCTATTTTTAATTCATAATTTAGTAGTGTTAAGGGATATTATCAACTCGTTAACATATGTCTTAGCATCTTCCAGTTTGCCCTCTGTTAAGAGTTTTTTTATTTTTTGATCTTCTAAAATGGTATAAAGGCATGATCTTCTTTTTTTCTGATCATCTAACCTTTCTTTGAGAATTTTCCGAGCAAACGATTGGAGTTCGAGCTGCAGAACATCTTCTGGACTTATTACTTTTTCTATCTTTTTTCTTAACTCCTTTGACATGAGGGGGCTCTTTCCGCCGGTAAATATGCATATTTGCACATCGCCTATGAAAAAAGATGATGGAACGATTAAATTGCCTTTATTTGGGAAGTCTGCTCGATTAATAAGTTTTTCTCCAGATAAGTCAGCTACTCTTTGGTTTAACTCATGGTCGGCTGATGCAGTAATAACAATATCTGCCCATTTAACCCACTTATGAATTTCTTTAATTGGTTTTATGGTTGCACCAAGATCATTTAAATGTTCTGGAACATGGTTTCCCAGTACAACAACATTTGCCCCTGCCTCAAGGAATCTTATAGTTCTCCTATTTCCTACTTCTCCAGAACCTACTATTAAAACTTTGTTGTCCTTCATCTCAAGAAACAGAGGAGTCCAACCCATATTAAAACTCCAAATTCTTCATTTTAAGAAGTTTTGCAGCTTTTTTCAAGTCATTATCACATTGTTGGAGTGTTTTAAATGCCTCTTCCTCGGACACATTGAATGTTTCTGAAAGAACAGTAACACTCTCTTTTGTATTTGATTCATGTTTTCCTACAAGTTCCTCTGAAAGCTCTTTTTTCAACTCCATATACTCGTCAACACTCATTCCAATCCTTCTCATTACCATATCTCTTAGTGGACATGGTTTTGAAGGTTTACAGCACCACACAAGTGAACCAAAACAAGTTCCTTCTCCTTGGCTGAGTTTAGTTTTCTCTGCAAATTTTTCTTTTATTTCAATATACTCCTGAGGAGTTAGTTTAGCATCCTCAAGTGCATATATAACTGGACAAGGTTTTACTGGTGGACAACAAAATGCTAATGCGCGTTTGTCCCCTCCCCTGCATACATGTGATGGTGAATCTTCCCATACCATTATTTTATTCCTCCGTAAGCATCTTCTCTTTCTCTTTTGGTGTTAGATCTTCGACAATCTCCTTTGGATCGCCTATTTTAAGTATTTTTCCACCACGCATCAATGCAGCCCTATCGCAAACATCAAGAACGAAATCCATGTCATGGGATATAATTAGAAAAGTCTGACTAAGTTCATCACGAGCTCTTCTTATTGAATCAGTAACCTGAACTCGTGTAATAGGATCCATAGTACCGGTTGGTTCGTCAAGAATCACAATATTCGGTTCTTTAATCAGAACCTGGGCAAGAGCAACTCTGTGGCGTTCTCCTCCACTCAATTCATCAGGATATTTTGTTAATAAATTATTAGCATAATTTTCATCAAAACCAACTGCTTTGAGTACATATATGGCTTTCATTTTAGCAAATTCTGCGGGGAGTTCGAGACTAATTGCCTCGGTTAGGTTTCCAAGAACGTTTCTATGAGGATAAAGACTATATTCTTGATGTAAAATTCCAAGGTAAGGTATTACACGTCCTCTCCCGAAAGGGCCTTTCTGTGTCATATCAATCCAATTTTCACCAAGTTTTACCTCGATTTTACCACCGCTGGGATCTGTGAGTCCATAAAGTATTCTAGAAAGTGTTGTTTTTCCAGCACCACTAAGCCCTACAATTCCAAAGATTTCACTTGTATTAACAGTAAGATCAATGCCATCAACTGCCTTAACAACTCCCCTTTCAATGGAGTAGTAATGTTTTTTAACATTTTCTATTTGTATTATGGGGCCACCAGTCTTGAAAACATCTTTTTTCTCAGGTAGAGGTACTTGAGACATGAATTCCTGGACAACAGTCTCAGGATCTCCTTCAACAATTATTTCTCCCTTTTCAAGCCATATTACATAGTCTGATAATTTTCTCATAACCTCTGGCCAGTGAGATGTAATGATCATTGTTGTGCCTTTATTTTTTACTCCATCAAGCAGTGCCTGATGAAGTAATTCAGCTGTTTTAGGATCTAATGTTCCAGTAGGTTCATCAGCAAGGAATATCATTGGTTCCTTTGCTATCTGTCTTGCAAGTACTACTCTTTGCTTTTCCCCTCCGCTCAGATCCCTTGCAATATGGGTAATTCTGTGTGCCATCTGAGCCATTTCAATCAAGTCTATGGCCATATACGTACTTTCCTCTTCATCATGACCAGTTATTGATTTTAAAACATTATCTATGACTGTATCATCTTCATAAAGGGCAAATGTCCTCTGCAGCATTATGGATATTCTACGTTTAATGGCTGCAAAAATTTTGCGGTCACAGTTCCAGAAGTCAACTTTTTTTAATTCGAATTCACATCCACATCCGCAACTACATATTTTTCCAGCGGCAGATGGAGGTTCTACCCTCAAACAATCAGGGCAGATTGCTATTGTATATATGATCTGACCTTTATCTGGTCTGTAATCTTTCATTCCTCTGAACATATTTATGAGTACAGATTTCCCTGAACCACTTCTTCCAAGAATGCCTAAAACTTTTCCCTCATCAATGGTCATATTCAGATTTTTTAAGATTTCGACACCATTAAAGGTTTTTGTAACATTTTTCACTTCTATAAAAGACATGTAACCACCTTTTCTATGAGTTTGTGAATTTTTAGATAAATTAATTTGATTTATTCTATTTTGAATATTTAACTTATTAATTATTTGATTCAACCAATATATAATTTGATAATTATATCTTAAAAATTATCAATTTTTTTTATATAAACCCTAAATAAATTTTTTTAGTCATACCATTGAAAGATCAAACGGGAGAGTCCCATTAATAGCAGCTCTTGCAATAGAAAAACCATTAGCACCTGCAGAGAGCATATTTCTTGCAGACATCAAATCTTTGATCGAATTGTTTCCTATAATGAATACATCAACATTTTTCCTTATAGATTCAATAACACCATAATCCGCACAATCAAATCCTGGTTTCATTGCATCGACATGAATGAAATCGGCACCTGCATCATTTATTGCTTTTGCAACCATAACATTGTCCACTCCAGGTACATTTGCACGCATCTTAACCGAGACTTTCTTATCACAATTTTCTACAACCTTTGAGGTGAAATCTTTAAGTAATTCAGGATTTTTTAGAAGAGCCTGTCCACAACCCGCTTGAACCAATTCCTGCTGTCTACAGTGGGCATTTATTTCTATTATGTCGAGTTCTGGGATATTGGATATATTTATGATAGGGTCTGGAGTGCTTGCACGAAGATTAACAGATACTAGGCCTTTGTAATCATTGTTATTTTTGATAATTTTAATTTCATTGGTTATATGTTGTTCTAAATCATTTTTAGCAATATCAAATTCCGGTCTGCCTCGTTTGATTATTTTCAATCCTGCCTTTATAGATTGTTGATCTGCATTGTAACCTCCAACGGTTAAAATATCAAAACCATAAATAGCCATTTTATTGCAGAATTTACCATCTGTTATCCCTGCCATGGGGGCTAAAACCTTCAATGGGATACCTCCATTAAAACAAATTTAATTTGTCTAAAATGAATATTCATAAAGTATAATTTAAAAACAAAGAAGTTTTGAGGTTTTCCAACCTCGGATCATATTATTCTTCATTTTTCATTACATGTACAAGATTATAGGTAAATCCGCCCCTTATTTCTTCAAGTGCGAGGTCTGCAAGGTTTGCTGCTTTTTCTGCAGTCGGTGCTTTTCCAACCCCGGCTTTAAGGGCAATATTTATTTCATTTTCAATTTCTTCGATTATCTTAAGGAGTCCCTCTGGGGTTAGGCCGTTACAGGGAGACATGAAGTTGTCACCACCAATAAAGAAAAGTAAAGAACCTTTTTCAATGAGTTTCTTCATTAAGAAATGTTGTACACGGTTTACTATGAATGAAGTATCATATGCCGGGATTATGTCGGTGAGAGAGTCAGTTATGCCATTTATATCTATATGGGCGATCTGGACAAAGCTTTCATCACTTTTTACCAAGCCGTCTATTGCCAGAACTTCTGTTCTTTTCTCTGACTGGGCTCCACCATAGTTTTGAAGGGCATTTGTTGCTTTTCGCTGTGCCTCGTATGGAGTTTCTGCAGCTCCAACACCCATACTAACTGTTATGGGGTATCTATTTCCTATGGACTTTTGTATTCTGAGATGATCCTCCATGTCCACGCCATTTGTCACCGCGAGCATGTTATCGAAACGGGTGAAAAATACTAGCCCTCCCTTTGCAGCAAACTGCCTTTGGAGGTCTGCATAAAGCTCTGCCTGCAAGATCTGTAGATCTGCTTCTGCCCTTGGTGTTGGAGTAACCGTCCATGGGCCATAGTTGTCAATTTGAATTAAGGTCATTTGAATCATAAAATATCACCCAATGTAGTTCTGGCTAACATCTTTTTTTCTCCGATGTTCTTCATGTTGGTGTTTGTTACAACTACCTCTGGTATTAGTCTTTCTATTTTATTCTTGTAGGCATTATCCTTAAGGTCTATAATAAATTTGTTTAAAAAGTTCGCGTACATTTTTGCAACACCTAAACATGAAACATCATGTCCCAGAGCATTCATAAATTTGGCTGCAGGACCACTTACAGGAGCATCACCAATAATTGGAGATATCCCAACTACGTAAGCATTTTTTAGGGCTTTAGATACGCCTTCTAAAGTTATTATGGGTCCTATGGAAGTTATGGGATTTGAAGGCCCTATTATAACCATCTCAGACTCTTCAATAAATTCAATAAGTCCGGGTGATGGTGAAACAGGATTATATTTGATGTCAAGAACTTCAGGCATGCCTTGTCTCTCAACAAGAAATTTATGAAATTCCATTTTTCCTTCGTTTGTTTCAATGATTATATTAGATTTATCATTACTCATTGGAATTATTTCAGATTCAATACCCAGGGCTTTTCTCTGAATGTCAACAACCCTTGAAAGAGGATATTGTTCCATAAGCAATGTTTTCTGAATTTTTATGGCTCTATCCCTATCACCAATTTTAAGGGTTTCAGGGCATTTGATCTCCTTTAAAGTTTCATGTGTTATAAATGTATCATCCTTAATTCCATACCATGTATCATCATTGATCATTCCTGACAGTGTATACATAACAGTGTCAATATCAGGAGCCACATAAACTCCTGAAAAATAGTTGTTTTCAAGTGTATTAACAACCACACGAAGTTTATTTGGTTCTATTAATTTCATAATCCCCTGTAATAGTTTAGGGGTACCTGTTCCGCCGGAAAATATTGTTATCATATGGATCTATCTTTTTTTTATTGACTAAGATTTTGAATTTTATTAGCTATCCAATAATATTCTTATCTGAACACATCGTATTCTTTTGGTCTTAGTAGAGGTTTTGAATTTGCAGAATTGTTTCTCAATATTTTGAAATAATCCACTCCTCTTATTATAACAACAGGAATTCCTTCACTTGCTTGTCCCATTACTATAGATGCTGCTGATGCTAATTCATCTGAAACTGCTGTTTGGGTTGTTTGGAGTTCACGTCCATAGAGATCTAGTTTTCCTTCTTGGTTCCACAATGATTCCATACCCGATATCCCAATGGCTACACCCACTGCACCTTCTCTAAATGGACGTCCTTGTGTGTCAGATATTATAACTGCAACATCCTTTTCAGTTAAGGTTTCTATTTTTTTTCGGATTTGATCTGCACTTTTATCTGGATTTGTAGGGATTGGTGTTGCAAATCCATGTTCAATGTTTGATTCATCTATCCCTGCATTAGCACATATAAAACCGTGTTTAGTTTCACAAATTATGAAATTTGGTCCTAATTTGATTATATCGGTTGATTCACGAATAATAGCTTCAACAAGATTTGCATTTTTCCCAGTTTTTTTGGAAATATCCATTGCATTTTTACTCGGATTCAATGATTTAAGATCTATTACATTACCTTCTGCTTTAGCTACTGCAGTTTCTGCAATCACTATAATATCTTCATTACAAATTTCTATTCCTTCATCATCTGCAGTATTAATTATAATTTCTGCAAGATTGTCTCCTTCTTTAATAAGTGGAATTTTCTTGATACCTATGATATTAACACACATTTATGCACCTTTTCTTAATGAAGCTATTATATGGAACTTATTTCCCATTCATTCTTTCCAAAGGCTGCTGCCGATGTCACAGGGTTGGTGAACTCTCTAAATTTGCCTTGATCCATTATAAATTTAGCTGCTTCTTGGGCATTATTGGCATTAAAATCCACTATTTGTGGTTTTGTGTGTTCGTATGTTGATATGTATGCACATTTCCCTGTTTCAACCTTTTGAACTATTAAATCTTCATGGGTAACAATTCCTATAAAAGAATCTCCTTGTAGTGTTGTTGCACCAGCAATACGTGGAGTTTTAAAATCATCCTTTTCATAATCCATAGAAAGTAAAGATAATGCTATTGAATCTCTAATATTCATTCCTGAAGCTATTTTATCTGCTATCACATCTGTATGGGAACCATTTGAAACAACTGCTATGTCATCGACAATTTTTATGGAATTATATGCTATATATGGATTTTTAAACACATCTTTTTCATTTCCCTCTGTGGGAACAATTGAAACTCTGTCTTCAAATGATTTTGCTATTCTATTTGGAAAAGATCTACTGGATACTCTGTATGCAACGAATTTTCCAGATTCTGTACTTCCTACTGCTAATATTCTTCCTAGATACATTTCATTCACCTCTTATACATTTTATATATTTATCTATTTAGAGAGTATATAATAACATGAAATTTATTGTTGTGGTATATTCACTGCTTGATCTGGTAACATATCAGATGGGGCAGTTATCACAATCGCACCTTCTTTTGCCTTTATAATTATCTCGCCCTCATCTATTACCCTTGTGTGGACGGCTATTGCACCATTTTTTATGTCCTTAGACATGTCAATTCCATTAACAGTTACTAATTTAAGACCAGCTACAGGTATAAGATAATAATCCGAAGGTCCAGCAGTCTGGTTTATTTCAGGTTTACCTGAGGATGAACTGGTATCAGCAGCAGCCTGAAAACTACTTGTAACCATTAAAAATATTAGAATTGTGAATATAACATCTATGAGTGGAACTAAATTGACCCTTGGATTGTTTTCTTGTAACTTATTTCTGTATTTGCTTGTGTCAAGTGCCATTTATTTACTCCTAAAATTATTATAATTTATTTTTTAATCTTTAATTTAGTGGTAGTAATATTTACTTTTTCATTGGCGTAATTTACTTTCAATTATCTCTGCATTTGTATTGCCCTTTTCCCTAACAATGCTGCTTATGTTTTTATCAAGCATATTTGGATGTATAGATATCCATATGTTTGCATCAGAATCAAGGATCTTCTTTACCTCTACAACTCCGTTAGATTCTTTAAGGGCTTCAACAGATTTATCTACATTAGAATCAACCTTAATCTTCATTTCTGCAGTTCTCCAATTTGTCATCTTCTTGGCTATGTCTATCTTATCTATTTCTTCTTCTATCTTACTGTTTATATATGAATATAATGGTAAAATGATTATTGCTACTGTAAGTCCTGCGATTGTAGTTATTAATGCGATGTAAATCCCTTCGGCCATCATTGAAGGGTTTCCACCCACTCCCATGGCCTTGAATGTGTACCAAATACCTATAACTGTTCCAATCAAACCCAAAAGTGGGGCGATTTCTATTATGGTTTTCAAAGTATTGAGTCCTTTGGTCATTCTTCCCATTTCAACAATGAATACCCTTTCCATTGCATCTTCAACCTCAACATTGTTTCGATAGCCTATTTTCAATGCTTCAGATATGATTTTTGATATGGGATTCTGGTATTTTCCTATTGAGCGTAAAGCTTCAAGGGAACCACCTCTGTCCATCGCTTCATTCACTGTTCCAATGATCTGTGGAAGACTAATCTTGGATATTTTGCGCATTTTGTAAATCTTTTCAGAAGATAATATAACACCATAAATTCCAATTATGGTTATTAAATAGGTAATTATTCCTCCACTTCTGAACATTTCCATTATGGTTCCAAAAGAACTTGTAAAAAATTCGTATATCATTTTATCCTCGTTACTTCATTCTTTCAACAGTTGCCCAGGATCTTCTAACAAAGTCTGGTAGATCATTGTATGGTGTGTTTTTTAAAAATGAGATGGTTTTTGGATCACTGGGATAACCCGATCCAATATCTTTGAATTCCTTTTTGATCTTGTTAATTTCCATGTCCCTTTCAACTTTGGCAACAATTGATGCTGCAGATACAATAGCATATTTATCGTCAGCCCCATGTTCTGCAACAACCTTGAGATTGTTCTGGAATTTTTCTATTTCATTTTTAAATCTTTCAGGTTTAACATCTATACAATCAATATAGGATACATCTGGATTGGAATCTCCAATTATTTTTCTCATTGCAATTTTTTCTATTTCATTGAGGTTAATATCCTTTGATCTTAGCAGATCTATGTCTGTTGCACTTATATGTACAGGGTGACACTCTGCTATTTTTCTTATTTTCCTTGAGAGAACAACTCTTCTCTTTGGAGAAATTTTTTTCGAATCCCGTAATTTAAGTCTATCCAAATATTTTAATCTTTCTTCTAATATTGCAACTCCACATACAACAAGCGGACCCAACACAGATCCCCTACCTGCTTCGTCTATGCCAACTAATTTCATGTACTATTAACCCCTTAAAAAGTATAGTTGTTTGTTTAATCCTTAATTATTTTGCATATATTAAATTTTGCATATATTAAATAGTTAATAATTACAATTTATTGGCAATTAAATTAGGATATTAATTTTTAGAAAAATAAAAAATGGTTTAAAAAAAGAAGAGAATTTATTTCATCGCTTTTAAACGAACTTCGGGTTCGAGTGCCCTTGGTTCTGCAGCTACTATTGCAGCTCCCTTTGCCACAACAGTCATTGGATCGTCTGATATTTCTACCGGAATTCCAACTTCTTCATATATTCTTTCTTTTAATCCTCTGAGCTGTGATGTTCCACCAACAACTACAGTTTTGTTGTATACTCCAGATATGAGTTCTGGTGACATCCTTTCAAGAACCAGCGAAAGTGCCTCAATAAGTCTTTTAACTATTGGTTCTGCAGCATCAGCCACTAATTTGGAGTCTATTTCCACCTTTTTTGGCTTGTTGGTTTCCATGGATTTTCCAATTGCATTGGTTGTGATATTTTCAACATCTGCATCGGAATGTACCATTCCTACGGCTATTTTAGCATTTTCCGCTTCATGTATTCCTATTTCTACGTTGTAAATCTCTTTGACTTTTTCAACAATGTTTTTATCTATATCATCTCCACCATTTCGTATGGTTTCAATGTCGGTGATTCCACCTAAGGATATTACAACTATATCACTTGAACCTGCACCAATATCTATTACCATTGTACCTGCAGCTTCTGCTATAGGAAGACCGGCTCCAATGGCAGCAGATAATCCCTCACTGATAACTAGTACATAACTTGCTCCAGCTTTTATTCCTATCTCTTCAACTGCTCTTTTTTCTACTTCAGATGCATCTCCAGGAATACCTATAACAATTCTGTCAATGTTATCTGTATTTTCACCTGAACCCTTATCCATAGCATAAACCAGTAATGCTTCTGCTTGAGCTATACTTTCTATAACTCCCTTTCTGAGGGGTCTTACAGCAATAATATCTTCAGGAGTTCTTCCGAGCATTGATTTTGCTTCTTCACCAACAGCTAGAACATATGATGAATCTTCCTTTTTCACTGCAACCACAGATGGAATTTTGTATAAGTCGAATTTATCTCCTGATGGCTTAGCAACTACTGTGTTAAGGGTTCCTAAATCTATCCCTAACGTGTCAGTCAAAGCCTTTTTCTTAACATCTACCTCATCATTCTTCTTTAGAAAATCGAACATTTCATTCCTCCTTTAAAATCTTATTGAATTCTATTACAAATATCTTGTTAACTTTTGCAATTTCCTTTATTTTTGGTATAGTTTCTTCTTCAGCGGATATTAGAATTGTGGATAATGCAACATCTGCCATTTTAAATAGTGGGTCAATAGTGGTTCTTATAAATTCAGGTAACTTGTTGGTTATATAAACATCTGTTTCAATGAAACCAGTTGTTTTATCCTCTATAAGAAAATTAACTTTTAACCTTGCCTTTTCACAATCTCCCATGAACTTTTTAATGGAATTTTCAGGCCCTACAGTTAAAATTAAATTTGGCTCATTCAACACATAATATGGTGCAATTTTAAGGTAAGCCCCCCCATTATCTTTGCACATTAAACTCAAGTCTCTGACTTTGTTGATGTCTCCATGTAACAAAATGAAATCAAATTTTTTGGTTACAAATGATTCTTTGCTGGTTATATGTTCTCTGCAAAGGATTTTAACCCTTTCCTTGTCGGTAATTGCTGCGTAGGCAATATTATTAACCATCTCTTCGTTTCCGGCTATTACGCACCATATTTCATCTGATTCTTGCATGGTGGAAACTTTTGCAGCTTGTCTCAAGGTTTTTATCTTATTTTCTATCATTTTTACCACGCCTTTGTGGAAATGTTCATTAAATAATTTTAAATTTAATAAAATTTTTCAAATTAATAATTTATCTATTATTTTCGCCACACCTAAATTCATACAATATACATCATGTGTTTTGCATCAGAGCTTTATATAACTATACAATTTAACCTAATTATAACTTTATTAAATTTTTCAAATAATAATGTATTATCCTATAATAATCGGTTAACTCTGAATGGATAAAGCAGTAATTTCGATATTTAACTTATGGTGTAGTAACTTCATTATTAAAATATTTTTAACTGTTAACATGGATTTTAAGAATTAATAATTGTTTTGTGATATTAAATAATAATAATATATTTTTCAACATTAGAATTTAATAATTTTTAATTGAATTATATAAAGTTTTAGATTATAATAGATATAACGTAATTAATTCTATGTCATCAGATGTTGAATTTATAAATCTTAATTACTCATCTACTCAAGAATTATTGGACTCAATATATTAATAGGGTAGTAAATTTAATAGGATTACATTATTTCATATTTCTGGTCAGATAATACAGATTTTAGATTATAAAATTTTTAAAAGTTATTGTTTATAAAGGGGAAGTAGTTGTGTTTGTTAAAGGAGTGACATTAAAAAAAATAGGAATATTATTAACCATAGCAGTTCTACCTTTCCTGTTAGGGTATTTCTTACTCAGTTTCATAATATTTTCTGCAATAGCATTTTTTATGCAGTTTTTTAGAGATCCTAAACGGAATATTCCAACAGATGATGGAGTTGTTGTAGCACCTGCAGATGGTAAGATATTGAAGGGGAAAATTGATTGTTTAAAGGTAGTAACTAAAAAAGATGACCCTGTAATGGAACATATATTAAAGGATGATGAAAAAGGAATTCTCATAAGTACTTTCATGTCACCGTTTGATGTTCATGTACAAAGGGCTCCTGTCACAGGAAAGATTTTGAAAACCAAATATTATCCTGGTAAATTCAAAATTGCTATGGGAGATGTACATACTGAAAATGAAAAAAATTTAATAGTGATTGATTCAGAGTATGGAAAAATAGGAGTTATTCAGATAGCAGGTTTTGTTGCTAGGAGAATAGTTCAATATGTTAATGTTGGGGACAGTGTTAAGATAGGTGATAGGCTGGGAATGATAAGATTTGGATCCCGGGTTAATTTAATAATCCCTTACGATAAATTTAAAGTAATGGTTTTTGAGGGTGAAAAGCCCACAGCAGGAGAGACTATAATGGCCGAATTAGTTGAATAAATTAAATATAAACTAAACTGGTCTGAAAGAGGTTTTTTAAAATGAATATAAAGCATTATATGTCTTACGCAGATATAGTTTCTCTTGGAAACGCTTCTTTTGGATTTTTATCAATAATAATGGTTTTAAACGGTTATCTTGCACTTGCTGCCCAGTTTATCCTTGTTGCTGTTATCTTTGATTCACTTGATGGTTGGGTTGCAAGAAAAACTAAAAGAGTTGATGAGTTTGGATTTGGAGAAAATATTGACTCATTATCTGATGTGATTTCTTTTGGTGTTGCACCGGGAATGCTTTTGTATTCAGCTTGCGCATCGTTTAGTATACCATACATTAATATAGTAGTAGCACTCCTAATACTATTATGTGGGATTTTAAGACTCGCAAGGTTCAATGTAATTACAGATTCAAGTGAGGCTTCGGATGATAAATTTGTTGGCTTACCAATTCCATCAACAGCCCTGATCTTAGGATCGTTTTATCTTTCCGGTATTTTTAGAGCAGACATAGCATTAGTAATAATGGTTGTGGTATCTGTGTTAATGGTGAGTACAATTACTTATCCAAAATTTAGGGGGATCAAAATACTATTAGCAGGTAGTGTATTGATATTTTTAACACTTTTGCCACAAAACATTTCAACAATAATTACAAATCTTCCCGCAAAGCTTTTATTCATTGCCTCATTAACATATGTAATAATAATACCGATTATGGATTTATACGCCAAGCTTCGCAGAAGTGGTCCAAATGTTAGATAAGATACTAGGAAAAAAAGATAAAGATAAAAACGATACACCAGATCTCCGAAAGAATGGAAAAAAATCTGATTCCGATAGTTCGGATATTGGTGGACGCCTCAAAGATATGGTGGGCAAAGTTTCTGGCAAACCAAAGGATGAAGGTAAGCCTAAAGCAGATAATGAAAATAAAAAAGGCTCTTCTGATAAGAAAATTTCAAAGCCTATGCCTAAACCAAAACCACAACCTATGGATAAACCAAGGTTAAGGCCTCCTGAGAAAAAGAAGCCTGGAGGATTTGCAGGATTGGGTGGAGGATTTGGAAAGCAACTTCCAGAAGATGATCAAAGAACACTTGTTGGTGCAGCTGTTTTTGGAATTATACTGATTATACTTGTGGGCGCAGGATATTATTTCCTAGTTTTCGCACCTTATCAAGACACTTTGAACAGTGCGAAGATGGCTAAAATCAATGAAGTAAATTCTTACTTTAAAGGGGCATTAGCTGCTGATCCACGAAAGAATCTGATCTTGGCAGATATTGATACAGGTGAAACACCTGATCAGGTACTTGCAGTAGATGTTATTGGTCCAGCAACCAGTGCTTGGAGAGAATATCAGAATCAACAGATAAATCTAAAGAAGGATCCATATGGACGAGTAATGATAAGTTATTCTACTCAACCTACAGGTACAGCTAGCAATGATACGAACTCAACCACTCCAACTACAAGTGCGAGTGATGTGAAAAATTTAATTGTAAAAGTTGCAGATGCACAAAAAATAGTTAATGAAGCAGATGCAAGTGTGCTTGCCAATATGGATATAGTAACACCAGATACTGTGGCAGTTCCAATAGTTATAGTAAGAACCCAGGCAGCTGGAGGTCTTATAAATGTTGGCGATGCAGTTGATGTTTATCAAAATGTTGCCCCTGTAACCACCGGAAACAATACTACAACACAGACCGCTGCTCCAACAGATAATTCACCTAAAATTAGTGGTGCAACAGTACTCGCGATTTTGAGAAATACTACTAGTGGTATTTACAGCCCTAACACCGCGAACTTTACACACACTACCCAGTTCCAAGTAAATGGTGCAGGTCTTAGTACTTCAACTGGTCAATCCGCTCAAGGAGATGTTGAACAGCTGTTAAGAGCAGGTGCATCTAGAAACTGGAACGAAGCTCAGATAAATACCCTTTTAAATGCTTATGGATGGAGATTATCTGATTTTGAAAGGGTCTCAAATCTTGGAGAACTCGATGCTCAGTACCTAATATTATTGGAGGTTCCTAGAGAAAATGCACTGTGGTTAATACAAAACTCAGGCAGTGTAGTTCTTACTGTTCCAACCCAAAGGGCACCTGAATGGATGATAACAGAACTTCATCAAATATATGGAACTGGATAAAAAAAATCTAATGCCAAGTTTTCAATCTGCAGCTAAATACGGGGAAAAAAGCTGCAGATATTCCTTGGTAATTCTAAATCAGGGGAATTATTCAATGGTTAAGCCGGCTAGTCGGGGGTTAAACAATGGATTTCAATAATTTCAATAAAATAAGCGTAGCTATTATTTTTCTATTTATGATTTTTACAGTATTTTCAACCACCTCTGATGCAGCTACAGATCAAGTAGCTCATCTTCAGGAAGCAGGATCAAATTTACAATTCACTTTCCTTGAAGCTCAGATACGTGTTACTATAAAAAATAATAATGATCATGCGGAATTTTTTAAAATAAGCCAACAGTATACTGGCGACGGTACAGTTACAGTAACAGGCACAGATTCTTCAGCTATTGACTGGAATGTTATTTCAACCAGTCCTCCTGCAATTAAAATGGTTAACTTTATCAACCCTGGCGGTGATTTAGGATGGGAAATAGATTCAGGACAGACCAGAGAAGTATCATTTACTCTTGTAGAATCCAATCCACCTACACCATTTTTTATTCGTCGAGGTGATACAAGTAATACCTTCTGGCCAATAATAAATGATCCAGGATCAACAGCTACATATTTCCTTCCCAATGAAATTGAATACTTGAATCCAAATCTTCAAGTTGTTTCATGGAGTGGACACTTTTTCTTCTTCCTCAAAAACTTGGATTCAACAGGCCCTAGAGTAGAAGGTCTTATAAGGGCACCAATAGTTCCTATTAATTCAGTTCTTACAGCTAGCAATCCTACAGTTGATTTTATCGACACAGAAAATCCAACTGCTCAAACAGCAGGATGGGATGTTACATTGTTCCCGGGTCAAACAAAATCATATTCCTACACTTACAGTTATCCCACTGGATCGAGCGTAACTCCTGTCAACAGACAATCTGCTTCAACTAGAATAAATTCGGAAGGAAGTTCTGGTGACCCTAAAACACCAACATCTATACCCACAAAAAATACAGGGGTTCCTTATGGCCTTTTCGTTGTTGGTGGTATTGTGATAGCAGCGGGAATTGCTTTTGCTAGATATGTACGATAAATTTATTAGTTGGAAGTTTTTAATAATCAAAGAACTATGAAACTTTCAACGTTTTTTGTTTTACTTGGAATGTTAATCATCTCACTATATGGCTTAATAGAAGTGAGTTACTATGCATCTGCCAACCAGCTTGCTGTAAATAATACAGACACCCCTTATATAGAGATACCAAAAATTGGTGTTGATCAAGCTATAAACAATAAATCAGTTGATTATGGTATTTATCACGATCCAAAATCTGCAAAACCTGGTTTTGGAACCGTTGCACTTTTTGGACATCGTACATTCCATGGTTCTCCTTTTTTAAACCTTGACAAACTACAACCTGGAGACAACATAACGGTTCAATGGCCCGGAATTGGTAATGTCGAATATGAGGTTGTTAATTCAACCATAGTTCCAGCTTCCTACAGATTATCAATTGAACAGGGGAATACTCTCTTCCTGGTAACATGTTATCCACTTGGATCATCAAAGGAAAGATTGATGATTATGGCTAAACAGGTTAATACATATCCTATACAGATGACTAATAAAAAATCAAACAATGATCCTCCATATGCCCTAATAATCATATTAGGTTTTTTTACAGGAGGGATGTTACTGAGTTTCATTTATCCTATTAAAGAAGAACAGTACATAATATTTTTAGCAACAATAACAATTACCGTATTCCTTGTAATTGCATATATGTATCCAATTCCTCCAGATGCAATTGAATCTAAGTTATCATGGGCTAACAACCTTATAGGTGTTTAGAATGGATGTGAACGAAAAATATTTTAACAACATATCAAATAGAGAAAGAGCAATTTTTGAGGGAGCTATAACCATGGGTGCTTTATTCCATCAGTTTATTGGTACTCCCATAAATATAAAAAGTGCGGAATCCTTAGAAAAATCGATTAAAACTGCAATGGAGCTTCAACCATGTATAAATAAGGTTGAAATAGAAATTAATAGGGACATATTAAAAAAAATCGAAAATGAATACGATTATATTTCTTTGACAGGTGAAATGCTTGATGTGAAAGTTGAGTCAAATTTCTCTGATAGAAGTGCAGTTATAAGATTGAAGTACATTTCTGAACTAAAATATCCTCTTATGTATGTTGAAGATGTTGATTAACTTTTTTAGCTTTAAAGAAGTGTTTATATATTTAGAGTAACATATTAAGTTATACAAAAGTTATTAATCAATTAGGGGTGATTATTTGGTTAACTGGGTAGCAGCATTTGTTGGATTTATATTGGCAGTTGTACTTTCAAACTTGTTTGGTTACTTTTTAGGGTTTGTTGGTATTAACATTGGATTGTTTTTGGCGGGAATTGTTGTTGGGTTAATGGTTGGCGGCGGAATACTTCGAGGATTTGGTAATGGATTAGTTGCCGGAGCATTTGGAGCCATAGTGATTTCAATAATTCTGATAATAGGTGGAACAATAACAGCAGGACTTACAGGATTTGCTGCTACTGCACTTACAGGAATATTCCTTGTAATAGCTGTTTTCATAAGCAGTGGATTTGTTGTAGGTATAGGTGGCGCAATTGGATCCCTTATAAGTGGTAAGGACTGAAAAATTTGTTTTTCATTAATTCCTATTTTTTTTTAGTGGGGTAAAATTTTGGTTGTCATATATCCAGATATCAACATGTTCAATAGTCAGTCCTTCCTTGTTATTATCATAATATTGGTAATATTACAACTTCGCCAAAGAAGGATAAGAAGACCATTGGGATTGATGATCCTCCCTGCATTTATGTTGTTCATAACAATATTTATTGTTCAAAATGTTATTTTCACAAGTTTATTGAATTTTATACTTATCATTGCAAGTTTCATTACTGGAGTACTAATTGGAATTACTCTTGGTAATTTCTTTGATGTAAAGGTAGAAAAGGATGGGTCAATGTTTCTGAAGGGGTCCTTTGTTGCGGTACTACTTTGGATTTTGGTAATAGCTCTCAAGTTTTATGGTGACAATATATTAATTAATTCAGGATATATAGATCTTAATGTTTTGAGTTCTATGTTGTTGATGCTTACATTAGGTGCAATGATCGCTCGTCGACTTTTCATTTACAACAAGTTCAGGATGAAAATTAAAGAAATTAAATAAATTGTTAGATCAGAATAATTTTATGAAAACTCATTATCCATAATTATTTAGATTTTTCTTTTAATTCGTGATTTAATAATTGTTGAAGCAAATACAGCAGCTCCAAAACCATTGTCAATATTAACCACAGCAATACCTGGTGCACAAGATTGTAGCATTGCATAAAGTGCTGTGAATCCACCTTCACCAACCCCATAACCTACTGAGGAGGGAACACCAATAATCGGCATATCCACAAGACCCGCTACCACCGAAGGTAAAGCACCTTCCATTCCCGCTACAACTATGAGTACTTCCACCTCTTCTTCCAACATTATCCTAACTTGAGAGAAAAGTCTGTGTATACCTGCCACACCCACATCATAAGATCTTAAAACATCACAACCTGCTTCTTCTGCAACTATTCTGGCTTCTTCAGCAACTGGTATGTCTGATGTACCTGCGGTAATTATACCTATCTTACCTATCTTTTTCGGGTCATGTTCTTTTACAACTAATATCCTTGCCTTTTTATTATAATTTATTTTAAATCCCCTATCAATAAGTGGACTCAAATCTTCTTTTATGGATTGGTATCTGTCATTCTGAAGTCTTGTTACCATTATACTGTCATTATCAGCACATTTCATGACAATTTTTACGATCTCATCATTTTCCTTTCCTTCTGCAAATACAGCTTCCGGGACTCCAGTTCTAACTTCACGACACATATCCATCTTTGCAAAATCTTCTATCTCCATAATATGCATGGTTTTGAGCATTTTTTCAGCTGTTTCAGCTGATATCTCTCCATCTAAAAGTTTTTGAAGTATTTCCCTCATTTTATCACTTTAAACATTGGATTATTATATTAGAAAATTAAATTAAAATATTATTAACAGAATAACTTTAATTTAAAACTTAAAGTAGTTAACTTTTTTATGTTAAACTTTTCAATTATACATTTTGTAAGAATAATCTAGGATTAATGTAGTAAATTTACAATATGGCGTCAAAAGATATTTTTTTTTATTTTAGATTAAATAATTTTGGAATAAATTTCTAAAACTGCATAGTTCAGAATATTTCTATTTTAATATTTGTCATCTACATTCCAAATATTATACTGTTTTGGTATTGATTTTCAATTTCAGATAAATATTTAAAAAAATAGTGACATAATAATTAGTATGGATTCAAGAAATCAGTTGTATGTTGTTATTTCTTTGGTGGTTATTGTTTTAATATTCAGCGTCGCATATATTTACGGACCCAGCGCATCTGATCGAAGTGGTGATGAAGGAACAGAAACTCCAAGCAATATAATCATCATTACACATGAAACACTGACCTGGAACAACTAAACAATCAAAGTGGGAAATAATATAACTTGGATAAATCGAGACTTTGCAATCGAGCATGAGATAGTAAGCAATACTTCAAATTATGCATTTGACAGTGGAGTTCTCAAAAATGGTCAAAGTTTCAGTTTAAACTTTACAAAAGCTGGAACTTACAATTACTATGACAAGTTACATCCCAACTTGAGTGGAATAATAATTGTTCAACAGTAATGATAATTCAGATAGAGAAAAATTATGATAAAAAATGCAATAAGTTTATTTGCTATTTAATTATCTATAACTTAATTCAAATTAAATTGGAAAAGTTAAATAAATCAAAAAACTAATTTTAAAGTATATATTTAACTTCCATCCCAATAAATTTAGATTTAGAAAATTAAATAGGAGAAAGATAAAGAAACTGTATTAAAACTTCTTAAGGAATTCTACACTTAGAATCTGAAATTTAAAACCAAATAAAACCTTAATCATATTTAGCAGGCATTTAAAATAGTTCTAAGAATATAATTTATGAATTATTTAGTTTAACTGGGGCATAACAAAGGGATATTATGGATAAAAATCAGTATAAATGGGGTGTTGTAATAATTGCCTGTATGGCAATTTTTATTATTGTTTTAGATTCATCTGCAATGAATGTGGCCATTACTACATTAATTGTAGAATTAAATACTACTCTATCAACTATCCAGGCTATTATAGCATTGTATGCATTAATTATTGCGTCTTTTATGTTATTAGGCAGTAAAATTCAGGATATTCTTGGTAGAAAAAAGACATTTCTAATAGGATTGGTTATATATGCGATTGGTACTATTATAGCGACTTTAAGTGTAAATGCAATCATGTTAATGATTGGATGGGCTATTCTTGAAGGTATTGGAGCTGCACTAATTTTACCTGCAACAACAACATTAGTTGGTGCTAGTTACGAGGGTAAAGATAAGGTCACTGCATTTGGAATTTGGGGAGGTATTGCTGCGATGGGTGCTGCAATTGGCCCTATAATAGGGGGAATTTTTACTACATACCTTACTTGGAGACTTGTTTTTGGTTCCGAACTTGTTTTCAT
Organism: Methanobacterium sp. SMA-27; assembly: GCF_000744455.1. Classification (NCBI taxonomy): domain Archaea; kingdom Methanobacteriati; phylum Methanobacteriota; class Methanobacteria; order Methanobacteriales; family Methanobacteriaceae; genus Methanobacterium; species Methanobacterium sp. SMA-27. The sequence continues at coordinate 85,312 of NZ_JQLY01000001.1, forward strand.
TGTAATTATATTTCTATTTAGAAACTACTTAACAGAATCTAAACCGACTTTGAAATGGAAAGATTTAGATAAATTAGGTGCATTACTTTCAATAACATCCCTTATTTTAATTGTTTTGGGTATTCTATTACTCACAAAACCTCAGAACTGGTCATATGTTTTGTTGTTAATAGGTTCTGGTTCTATACTATTCTTAATATTTTTATTATCCCAGAGAAGAAGAATTAATAAAGGCTTAGAGCCTTTATCTGATATAAGACTACTTAAAAACCGTGTATTTGGATTGGGTAATATTAACTCAATAATACAACAAATACCCTTAGCAGGATTTCTTTTTATCATTCCGGTATTTTTACAACAAGTAACAAAGGCAGATGCATTCACCACTGGACTTGTACTTTTACCAGCATCGATAACTATTTTAATTTTCTCTCTACTTGGAGCGAGACTTTCATCTGTTTTAGGTTCTAAATACATCTTAATGATTGGATTCATTGTTTCAGCATTGGGTTCAATAATTCTGGGAGGAACGTTCAACTTATACACACAAGCAATCGATATCGTACCTGGTACTATTGTATTTGGAGTGGGAATAGGATTTTTACTTTCCCAGCTAACTAATCTAACAATGTCAGCAGCTAGGAGTGATCAAGAAACTGATGCATCAGGATTATTTAATGCCTTTAAAAATTTAGGCTATTCTGTTGGAACCGCATTAATTGGTGTCCTGTTGTTGTTAGGAATTTTTGGTGGCCTTTCGACGTCAATAGAATCATCAGGAATAGCAGCAAATATGAGTTCAGAACAAATAGATAGTAGTTTAGTAGCTTATGTTGAAAAAATGCAGACTACTACTTTGAATATTCCGCCTAATATGGTTCCATTAGCAAATCAGATTGTGGACTCCACTATTAGTTCTGCAATGAAACACACTTTCAACATTTTGGCTCTTATACTACTTTTAGGATTCATTACGAGTATATTTTTGCCATCAAAGAGAAAATCTGTCAATTAAGTAAATATGCTGATAATGAATCTTAATTAAAAGATAAATTCAAATCATGTGGTGATATATGATGAACAAAAAATTGGATGAAGATAAAGCATTTGAACAGAAGTTAAAAGGTAAAATGGGATGGAAATGTTCATGTTCATTGGAAATAGTAGATAAAAAATGTTCTTTAAAAAAGGTAGTTTGCAAAGGATGTGGTAAAGTCTTCAAGACTAATAGGGATGTTGAGTATTGCTTTGATTGTGAAAAATTGTAGATCATATAAATTAAATTAGATTAATAAATTTTTTGTTTGCATTTTAGAGTCTTTTAGCATATTTTAACTCTTTAAATCTGTAGCAGTTTCTATTTCATTTATTTTATCATCATTAATAGAAATTAGAACTATGTATGGCTTAAATAGATTTAATTCTTTTAAAACTTCTTTACTAAAGTAACTACTCTAATATCTTCATACCCAAGGATTCGAGAGCAACTCGAATTTCATTAGCGCTTATTGTATTGTTTTCAACAATTAAAATCCTGTTACTAATCATGGAAAAACTCCTGAAGTCCCTAATTGTTGAATAATGTTTGTTTTGATGTTTATATAATAATTTTTAGTCAATCTGTTTAGTTAAGAATGAAAATTATCACTTTTTTAACGCATTTTGATTTCATATATACAGATTTGTATATTGATTTTAAATCATTTTTGGCAGTATGTTCAGTTATTTATATTTAAATTCATAATATATTCTATTGAACTCACAATTATTAGGATAATATTTGAAATATTGCTGATTTTTATATATGATTCCGTTTTTATTCCAAATATTTATATATCATAAAATCCTATTTCATGATGTCGGAAGTAGGTTTCCTTATTCCGGTTGAAGATATGACATCTTAAAAAAAAACTTGAAGAGGGGTTTGAATGGTAAGAAAAATAGCAATATACGGAAAAGGTGGAATTGGAAAGTCCACAACCCAACAAAACACAGCTGCAGCAATGGCATATTTCCACGATCAAAATGTCATGATCCATGGATGCGATCCAAAGGCAGACAGCACAAGGCTGATTTTAAGGGGAAAAATGCAAACCACCATGATGGATACCCTTCGTGATTTAGGTGAAGAAGCATGTACTCCAGAAGCAATTATTGAAGAGGGATTTGAAGGAATTAAATGTGTGGAATCTGGCGGACCAGAACCAGGAGTTGGATGTGCAGGCCGAGGTGTCATTACTGCAATCACGTTAATGGAAATGCAAGGCGTTTATGATGAAAATTTAGACTTTGTATTCTTCGATGTACTAGGTGATGTTGTATGTGGAGGATTTGCAATGCCAATACGGGATGGTAAGGCAGAAGAAATTTATGTTGTTGCATCAGGGGAGATGATGGCACTTTATGCAGCGAATAACCTCTGTAAAGGTATGGTTAAATACGCTGAACAAAGTGGTGTGCGTCTCGGAGGAATAATATGTAACAGTAGAAATGTGGATGGGGAACTCCAATTGCTTAAAGATTTCTGTGACAAACTAGGCACCCATATGATCCATTTTGTTCCAAGAGACAACATTGTGCAGAAAGCAGAATTCAACAAAAGATCTGTTATTGAATTTGATCCTGAATGCAACCAAGCCAATGAATACAAAGAACTGGCAGATAAAATAATCAATAATAAAAACTTTGTTATACCTAAACCAATGACAATGGATGAATTAGAAGATTTAGTTCTAAAATATGGTCTAATGGACTAATCTAAAATGGAAGTGGATTTATGAAAATGATAAGAGCAATTGTAAGGCCTGAGAAGGTTGAAGAAGTGGTTGATGCGTTAGATAATGCAGGATACATGGCTCTGACCAAGATGGATGTTATAGGGAGAGGTAAACAGAAGGGTATCCAACTTGAAAACATCTACTATGATGAGATACCCAAAACTATGCTTCTGCTTGTTGCCGAAGATGATGTAACAAAAAAAATTATTGAAATAATTGCAGAATCATCCTTTACAGGAAATTTTGGAGATGGAAAGATTTTTGTTAGTCCTGTTGAAGAAACTTACACTGTTAGAACTAGGAGCAGTACATTATAGTTCCTTAAAACAAGAAATTTAACAAGTTTAAGGAGAAGGTATTTATGAAGGAAATAATGGCCATTATACGCCCTAAAAAAGTAACAAAAACAAAAGAAGTTTTGGATTCTCTTGGATTCCCTGCAATGAATGCAATCAGGGTCATGGGGAGAGGTAAACAAAGGGCAATCCTGAATGAAATTAGTATTGAAATAAATGAACCAGAACTTTTAGATATGGAAGGTTCGATGCATTACATTCCAAAGAGGATGTTGTCGCTTGTTGTACCTGATGAGGATGTTTCACTGGTTGTGGAGGCCATATTGAAGGTAAACCACACAGGGCAGATAGGGGACGGTAAGGTGTTTGTATGTCCGGTAGAAGAAGCTTTAAGGGTTCGAACAATGGAAAATGGAGATGAAGCAATTTCCTGATTACATTAGACGACTTATAGTTTGTTAAAATAAATTTTAAAATTAAAAATTGATCAATATTTGAAAAAAAGTCAGAAATACATTATTAGAAAATAAAAAAAGTTAATTAATTTATTAGGAGAGTAAAAATGCCTTACAAGCTTTTAGAAGTAGATAAAGAAATTCCTGAAAGGGAAAAGCATGTATATGTAAAGCACTGCTCTGACCCTGAGGATCAAATACCAAATTGTAACACAAAGACCATACCAGGGGTCCATGTCAGAGCGAGGATGTGCATTTGCAGGTGTAAAAGGAGTTATTACTGGAGCAATAAAGGACGTAATTCATGTTGTGCACTCTCCAATTGGATGTACAAGTTATGGATATGGAACAAAGAGATACCCTACCTCTCCTGATCTTCCTAACGGTGAAAAGTTTCCAATAGATAACTTCAACCTGAAGTATATTCTGGGCACTGATCTCCAGGAATCTGATGTAGTGTTTGGTGGAATGAAAAAACTTAGACAATCCATTATTGAAGCCCACAAAGAATTTCCAGAAGCCAATGCAATTTACGCATATTCAACATGTACTACTGGATTAATTGGGGATGATATGGATGCAGTAGCTAAAGAATTAACAGAAGAACTAGGAACTAAAGTTGTTGCATTTAATGCTCCCGGATTTTGCGGACCTAGCCAGTCCAAGGGGCATCATGTTGGAAATTTAACCCTTTTTAATAATCTGGTTGGTACCAAAGAACCGATAAAAACCACGCCCTATGATGTGAACCTAATTGGAGAATATAACATTGATGGTGACTTGTGGGTTATTAAAGAATATTTGGATGAGATGGGAATAAATCTTCTGAGTAAATTCACAGGAGACTGTTGTCATGATGAGATATGTTGGATGCACCGAGCTAAATTAAGTCTCGTAAGATGTCAAAGATCTGCAACATATATCGCAGACTTAATTGAAGAAAAATACGGTGTTCCATATATTAAAGTTGACTTCTTCAGTACAAAATACTGTGCAGAAAACCTCAGAACAATTGGTAAGTACTTTGGTCTTGAAAAAGAGGCCGAAAAGGTAATTGAAGATCGTATGAAAATAGTGGGACCAGAACTGGAATTTTACAAGAGCAAACTTCAAGGAAAACGGGTTTTTATATTTTCAGGAGGACCAAAAAGTTATCACCTATCCAAACCCCTTGAAGATGAGCTTGGAATGGAAACAGTTGCAGTTGCATCCCAGTTTGAACACAAAGACGGTTTCGAGAAGATGAAGAGCAGGGTTAATGATGGAACCCTTATTATGGATGATCCCAATTCATTGGAATTTGAAGAGATAAATGAAGAATATAAACCTGACCTGATACTTGCAGGTGTAAAAGAGAAATACTTGGCAATTAAATTGGGTGTACCTTGTTTACTTATACATTCATATGAAAATGGGCCATATATGGGATTTGAAGGATTGTTAATCTGGCAAAGGATATGTATTCCAATATATACAGTCCTGTCTGGAATATGCTTGAGTTTGAGGATCAAGTTGAAGAATTCGGAGCTGAAGGAGTAAAAATTGAAAGTGGAACAAATTCTGAGGAATCTGATGGAATTAAAGCACAAAAAATAGGGGAGAGGCATGATGAGTTGTATTAATGTTATGGAAAAGGAAAGGAATGTCATAATAAATCCCCTTAAAACATGTCAACCATTTGGTGCCATGTTTGCTGTTACAGGTATAAATAAAGGATTTCCAATTGTTCATGGATCCCAAGGGTGTTCAACATTTGTAAGGTATGGTTTTGCACGTCATTTTAGGGAACCATCTGAAATAGCTGTTACATCCCTTCATGAGGATGCAGCAGTATTTGGTGGTAGAAATAACCTTGTAAAAGGTATCGAAAATCTTGCAGTAAGATTTAAACCGGATCTCATTGGAGTTATAACAACTTGTTCCAGTGAAATTATTGGTGATGATGTTTTCGGATTTGCTGATACTGCAAGAGAAAATATAAAAAAACGAATGGGTGAAGATTCTAAAAAAATAGAAGTTATTCCAATAAACACTCCAAGTTTTGTTGAAACCCACTACAAAGGTTATGACAATGCAATCAAAGCAGTTGTGAACCATTTGGCCCGTAAAAATGAACCAAATGAGAAAGTCAATATAATACCCGGAATTGTGAATCCCGGAGATGTCAGAGAATTAAAACATCTCATTGAGATGATGGGATTAGAAGGGATATTCCTCACAGACATCTCAGATCCATTTGATGCACCGCTTAGACCTTCCAAAACTACTATGAAACCTTTTTATCCAAAAGGAGGAGTATCCGTTGATGAAATCAGAGATTCTGCCAACAGTTTAGGAACAGTCTCAATCTGTAAATACGCAGGTTCTGGAGCAAAATCACTTGAAATGGAACATAATGTTCCTGCAGCCATAAACTCACCACCAATTGGTATCCAAAACACTGATCAATTCCTCAGAGAACTTAAAAAATTCACTGGCAACGATATTCCCGACAAACTTCTCGATGAAAGGGGCATACTCATTGATTCAATGGCAGATAACGCTTCAAGATATCTGTTCGGACGTAAAGTAGCAATATATGGTGACCCAGATAGTACAACAGGAATTGCACGTTTCGTTGGCGAGCTTGGAATGGGACCCACAATGGTTTGTACGGGAGTAAAAGGTCCTGAATTTGCCAAGGACATAAAAAAAATTGCTAAAGAAACAGGAAGCAATATTGATGTCATGGTAGGCCAAGATCTCCGTGCTGTGGAAGTTTATTTAAAGGAAAATCCAGTTGATATTATGATTGGTAATTCGGATGGAAGGTTAATAGCTCTGGATTTAGGAATACCCCTAATAAGGGTCGGATTTCCAGTTTATGATAGGGTGGGATACCAAAGACAGCCAATACTTGGTTATAATGGAGGATTGTATCTTATGGATTTAATCACCAACACGATACTTGAGAAATATTATGAACCAACACACTGGAAGCTTCAGCAATAAATATCTAAATTTTGTTAACTGAAATAATCCGTAATGTTAGATTAAATATGAAAATAGTAGTTAGATAGAGGTAAAAAAATGGAACCCATTATTAAAACGTTTGAGTCACGTAAAAAACACATGTGTGTAAAGGGGGAAGGAATTTCCATCCCTACCTGTGATAAAGCCAGTTTACCTGGCACAGTAACACAGAGAACATGTGTGTTTGGTGGTGCAAGAATTGTTTTAATGCCAATTACAGATTCAATTCATCTTGTACATGGCCCAATTGGTTGTGCAGCATGTACATGGGATATTAGGGGAAGTAAATCCTCAAGAGAAGATTTATATAAAAAAGGATGTTCTACAGACCTTAAAGAGAAAAATATTATCTTTGGGGGAGAAAAAAAGCTTTATGAAACCATAATGGAGCTCAATAGGATTTATAGTCCTGGGGCAATATTCGTGTATGCAACATGTGTTTCAGGTATCATAGGGGACGATATCAAGGCTGTATGTAAAAAATCAGAAGAAACAACAGGATGCAGAGTTATACCCGTTCAATCTGAAGGATATCAAGATCATAATAAAACCAAAGGACATTGGATAGGGGGTGATGCATTACTGGATTATGTAATTGGAACCAAAGAACCTGAAAAAACAACACAATTTGACATAAATATTGTTGGTGAGTTTAATGTAGCAGGAGATCTCTGGGGAATAAAACCCCTAATCACAGCAATGGGTGTTAATATAATCAGTACATTGACTGGAGATTCACATGTGGATGAGATAGCCCAGGCACACCGAGCTAAGCTGAATATAGTTCAGTGTCAGAAGTCGTCTAATTATGTTGCCAAAAAAATGGAAAAGAAATATGGAATACCTTTTATAAAGGTTAATTTCTTTGGTCTTGAGCAAACTGTGAATTCATTAAGGGAAATTGCTGATTTTTTTGGAAACCCTGAAATGATGGAAAGAACCGAAAAAATAATTGAAACCGGATTAAAAGAAGTTGAACATAAAACTGATGAATATAAAGAGAGATTAACAGGAAAAACTGTTGCACTGTATGTTGGAGGCAATAAAGCATGGTCTCTTGTAAGGGCTTTTGAAGAATTAGGCATGGATGTCATGATGTCTGGAACCAAGAATGGAATAAAAGAAGATTATGAAAGAATTAAAGAAACTGTAAAAGATGGAACAATAATTGTTGATGATGCCAATTCAACAGAATTAGCCAGACTTCTTAAAAAATACAGGCCTAATCTCCTTATATCTGGTGCCAAAGAAAATATATTTCATTAAAGCTAGGAATTCCATTCTGTGATTTTAATCATGATCGCATATCTGCATTTGCAGGATTCAAAGGTTTTGTAAGCTTTGCAAGGGAAGTTGATGCCTCTGTTTCAAGCCCAGTATTCGATCTTACATCCAAAAGTTTGAGGGAGGAATTAGATGCATCACAATAAAAAGTTTTCAGTAATAAACCCATCTAAAATGTGTCAGCCCATGGGTGCAATACACGCTCTTTTAGGAGTAAATGATGCAATGCCTCTTATACACGGGTCTCAAGGTTGCAGTACATACATGAGGTTTCAGCTCACAAGACATTTTAGAGAACCAATAGAAGTTGCATCAACTTCAATGAGTGAGAAAACTGTGATATATGGTGGAGAATTCAATTTAATGAAAGCATTAAAAAATATAACAGAAAAACAATCTCCAAATATCATAGCTGTTACATCAAGCTGTCTCACTGAAACAATTGGAGAAGATATGGAAGGGATAATAGCAAAATTTAACGAAGCAAATTTTGATAAAGATTTGCCGATAATTATCCCTATATCAACTCCAAGTTATGTTGAATCACACGTTGAAGGATATAACCGGACTATAAAAGCTCTTGTGAAACATTTAGCTTCTAAATCAGTACCAAATGGTAAAATAAACATCATTACGGGTAATATATCTCCCGCAGATGTAAAGGAAGTTAAAGAGATACTAAACAACCTAAACATTGAAAGTATCATTTTAACTGATACATCAGAAAATCTAGATGCACCATTATCAGAATCAGCTTTGAATCTGTATAAAGATGGTACAACCATAGGAGAAATTGAAGATACAGCTAATTCACTGGGTACCTTTGCATTGTCTAAACATGCAGATTCAGCAGGAACATATCTTAATAAAAAATTTGGAGTTAAATCTATATCTGGACCAATTCCACTTGGTATTGACAATACAGATTCATTTATAAATTCTGTATGCAAACTGGGAGATCTTGAAATTCCTGAATCAATAGAAAAAGATCGTGGCAGGTTACTAGATGCTATGGTAGATGCACATTCATACAATTATCACCGAAAAGTTGCAATATTTGGAGATCCTGATTTTGTATCCGGGATGGCACGTTTCACATCTGAAATGGGAATGATACCAACTGTACTATGCACAGGAAGTAGAAGCCAAAGATTCATTGAAGACATAAATGTAATTGCCGATGAAAAAGGATTTCAGCCGGTTATTTTGGCTGGTGGGGATCTATATGATATGCATCGAGAAATTAAAATAGCTGGTGCTGATGTGTTAATTGGAAATTCATATGGGGCCCATATTGCTGATGAAGAGGGTATTCCACTCTTTAGAACAGGATTTCCAATATTTGATAGATTAGGGGCGCAGAGAATAGCTACTTTGGGATATAACGGCGGTATAGAATTTGTTGATAGATTAACAAACACTTTACTTGATTTTTACTACGATGAATCAGGGTATGAGGTGGTTGGGGAAGAATCAGGAGAAACAATCAAAAATGAGTTATTTTTGAGGGAGGAGGTTTAATTGAAAATAGCAGTAGCATCAACCGAGGGTAAAATAATAGACTTGCATTTTGGAGATGCAGATCAATTTTTAATTTTTAAAATCAGGAATGGGGAAGGTATATTTCAGGAAATACGGAAGAAAACAAAATTCCTCTTAACAATCATCAAGAACGTTGGGTTGCATCAATAGATCTCATAAATGATTGTAAGGCGGTTCTTTGTAACAAAATTGGAAATGAACCTACAGTTGAACTTAGGAAATTGGGAATTAAACCGATACAGCTTGACTGTGATGTTAATGACGCAGTTAAAGAATGTTCTGAGCATTTATTGAGTTAATTATGAATTTAGAATAAGATTGGGGGGATAAATTTGATTACGGTAAATATAATTTTGGATCATGATAAATGTCAGGGTTCAGATTGTGGGGTATGTGCATATGTATGTCCAACTAATGTTTTTTCAATTAAAGAAAATAAAATATGCGTAAATTCTCCTCAGTACTGTAAGTTATGTTACGAATGTCTAGAATTGTGTCCAAGTACGGCTTTAGAACTTAATAAGAAGGAAGGAAATTTCTTATAATATTTTTATTTTTTTTCATTAACTAAAATAAGGGATTTCATTTACAACTAAATAATTTTTTTATTTTCTTAAAAAAAGCATTTGATATTTATTCTTCAAATTTGAGCAAAAGTTAAAATGTTTATTCAGCCAAATATTGGATAGGAAAATAGATCTATTTAATTAAAATGTGAGGCTAATATCCAATTATCAGTCTTACTAATTAAAATGTAACAATACTAAGGGAAACAAACATGATAACTGTTAACGAGAAATTATGCAAGGGATGCAATATTTGCAAGGAATTTTGCCCCCATAATGTTTACGAAGAATCAAAAACCCTTAATAATAAGGGAATTAATGTGCCTTGTCCTAAAAATAAAGAAAATTGTACAAAGTGTGGATTATGCACCCTTATGTGTCCGGATCAAGCAATAAAAGTGGATGATGAGAATGAAGACTGAAAAATACTTTATACAAGGTAATGAAGCCTGTGCAAGGGGAGCCATAAAGGCAGGATGCAGGTTTTTTGCGGGTTATCCCATAACTCCTTCGACTGAAATAGCCGAGGATATGGCAGTTTTCCTACCAAGGGAAGGTGGAACATTTATTCAAATGGAAGATGAGATATCGGCTCTTGGGGCAGTAATTGGTGGTGTTTGGGGCGGTATGAAAGGAATGACTGCTACATCAGGACCTGGATTTTCTCTTATGCAAGAGCATATAGGGTATGCTGTTATGACTGAAACTCCACTGGTTATTGTGAATATGCAAAGGGGCTCACCATCAACTGGACAGCCCACAATGGCCTCTCAGAGTGATATGATGCAGGCTAGATGGGGATCCCATGGAGATTATGAGATAATTGCCCTATCTCCTGCGTCCGTACAAGAATGCTTTGATTTTACTGTCATGGCTTTTAACCTTGCAGAAAAATATAGGGTTCCTGTAATGGTAATGGCTGATGAGATTGTTGGCCATATGCGTGAAAAGATAAACATACCTGAAAAAACTGAGATAATTGCTAGATCCATGCCTGATGAGGATCCTCTAACCTTTTTACCTTACAAATCGGAGCCAGATGGAACATCTGATATGCCTGCGTTTGGTGATGGATATAAACTCCTTATTACAGGTCTGACACATGATGAACGAGGTTATCCGGATGCATCAAGTCCTAAATCTCATTCAAAACTTGTAAACAGGCTTTGTAATAAGATACTTGCAAAAACCGATGAAATTGCAATGGTAAAAACCATGTTTACTGAAGATGCCGATGTTCTTATTGTGTCTTATGGTGCACCTTCAAGATCTGTTAGCACAGCTGTTAAAAAAGCAAGGGAAGATGGTGTAAAGGCAGGTTTTATAAAACTTGAAACTGTATGGCCATTTCCTGAGAGTATGCTATTGAGTGCTGCTAAAAATGCCACTAGAGTTATTGTAGTTGAAATGAATCTTGGCCAGATTTTTTATGAGGTTCAAAGAGTATTAAGAGACCATAAAGTTGAAAATCTCCCAAAGATAGGTGGAGAAATGCATAAGCCCGATGAAATACTTGAAAAAATCGAGAAAGGCTAATAATTAGATGGAATCATAATTTAACTTAAAATTTATGACTTTATACAAAGTTTATTGATGGTCTTAATTTATGGAGATGAGAAATATGGATAAAACGAATCAAAATCGTTTTATGAAATACTTGAGAACTGACAGACTTCCTAACATCTTCTGTGCAGGATGTGGGAATGGAATTATCATGAACACATTTTTCAATGCCATAGAGCTAGCTGAAATTGATTTTGATAATCTTGCTCTTGTGTCTGGAATTGGATGTTCATCTAGAGTTCCTGGGTATATCAAATGTGATTCAATGCACACAACACATGGACGACCAATAGCATTTGCAACTGGTCTAAAACTTGCGAATCCCGAACTTGATGTTGTTGTGTTTACTGGGGATGGAGATGCAGCAGCTATAGGTGGAAATCATTTGATACATGGTTCCAGAAGGAATATAGACATCACTGTTATTTGTATAAATAATAGTATATATGGTATGACAGGTGGTCAAATAAGTCCAACCTCTCCAACTGGAAGTTATGGAAGCACAGCACCATTTGGTGCTATAGAAAAACCATTCAATTTAGCAGAACTTACCAAAGCTGCAGGTGCTACCTATGTTGCACGATGGACAACAGCCCATCCAGTGCAGCTTTCAAATGCAATTAAAAAAGGATTCAACAATAAAGGATTTTCTTTTATTGAGGCAGTTTCACAATGCCCTACATACTTTGGGCGTAAAAATAAGATGAAAACTGCGGTATCAATGATGCAGTGGATGAAGGATCAATCTATACTAAAAAGACAGGCAGACAAACTTGAAATAGCGGAATTAGAGGGTAAACTTATCATTGGAGAATTCCAAAATAAAGATGAGCCAGAATACACTGAAAAGATTTGTAAACTTCTTGAAGCTAAATGTAAAACAGGAAAGCCTTCTTCAGTTAGATCAGCATACCAGGGGGAGTGAAATGCGTAAAGATATTAGAATAGCAGGTTTCGGTGGTCAGGGAATCATACTAGCAGGAATCGTTATTGGAAAAGCAGCAGCACTACACGATGATATACATGCGGTTCAAACACAGTCTTATGGTCCAGAAGCCAGAGGTGGTGCTTCAAGAACAGAAGTTGTTGTTAGTGATGAGGAAGTGGATTATCCTAAGGTACAAAATCCGGATATATTTGTTGCCATGTCTCAAACAGCATTAACTGCATATCTTGATGATCTTAAAGATGGTGGTACTTTAATTGTAGATCCTGACATGATATCCGAGGAAGAAATATTGCCATTTGTAGAGAAACACAAAATAAAGCTTTATAAAGCTCCAGCAACTAAAACTGCATCAGAAGAAATAGGAATAAAAATAGTTGCTAATATTGTTATGATTGGGGCTATAACAAAAATAACAAAGGTAGTATCTGAAGAGGCTGCAAGGGCATCTATAGCTGAAAGTGTTCCACCAGGAACAGAGAAAAAAAACCTGGCAGCATTTGAAGCAGGTTTAAAGCTAGCTGATTAGGAGGTTAAATGTGAAGATTCATGAATATATAGCGAAGGACGTATTCAAGGGGGAAGGAATACCAGTACCTAATAACAAGATGGTAACAAATCCTGAAGATGCCAGAAAAGCCGCTATTGAGATTAATAAACCTGTTGCAATCAAATCACAGGTTCTTGTGGGTGGTAGGGGAAAGGCAGGAGGAATAAAGTTTGCTGAAATACCTGATGATGTGTACGATAAAACCAAAGAAATTCTTGGTTCAATAATCAAGGATGAATTAGTAGAAATGGTGCTGATCGAGGAGAAAATTGAAATTCTATCTGAGTATTATTTAAGCGTTGTCCTAGATAGATCAGCAAAAAAACCACTTATAATGGCAAGCATGTCTGGTGGTGTTGATATTGAGGAAGTTGCAAGTGAAACACCTGAGAAAATAGTTAAATATTACGTGAATCCTCTGAATGAATTTTTACCTTATCAAGGAAGGGAAATTGCTATTAAAATGGGTGTTCCAAACCCTCTTATTTCAAAGATAGGTATGGTTATTTGGAAGCTCCTCAATGTTTTTCAGAAATATGATGCAACCATAGCCGAAATAAATCCTCTTGTTGTGACTGCAAATGGCGTAATTGCAGCAGATGCAAAACTTGATATCGATGATGATGCTCTTTACAGGCAAAAAGAACTGTTTGAACTTGAAAATATAACAAAGGACGAATTTGCATATGTAAAGCTCGATGGGAACATTGCGGTAATTGGGAACGGTGCTGGACTGACCTTGAGTGGAATGGATATGCTGAAACTTTATGGAGGAGAACCAGCCACATTTCTGGATATAGGTGGCGGATCTTCGAGAGAAAATATAGCAAAAGCATTGAACATTGTAATATCTGATCCTGATGTTAAAACAGTATTTTTAAATGTACTTGGAGGAATAACAAGGGCAGATGATGTTGCAAGAGGGGTATTGGATGTTTTAAACACTTCTAAGCGTAAAGTTCCTCTGGTCATACGGTTGACTGGCACCAATGAGGAAGAAGGTCAGAAAATACTCAAAGAAGCTGGTGTTTCGTATGAAACATCCATGGAAGCTGCTGCAAAAAAAGCTGTCGAGCTTTGCAAAGATATTAAATAACTTTTTTTTATATTTCTATTTTTTATTCAAAAAAAAACAATAAAATTAAAATAAATCTAGTGTATCATTAATTAATTTTCCCCTAATTAAATTAAGATTAATTTCATTTTGTGTATAATTATACAATGAATTTTAAATATTCGCTTAGTTTTGTGATCATAATGTTTTTAGAAATGTTTTGGTGTTGGTAAGATAGCACTTTTTATACCATATTTTTATTAATTTTTTTATGATAATTCACTTTAAAATTATTGAAATTTAAGAAAAAAAGAATATTATTCAAAAGTCAGATATTTCTTTTAATACTTAGTATATGGGCCATCACAAGCGCTGAAAGGAATATATAAACTAGCATAGCGATTCCATTAAATGTTCTATTGAACAAGAAAAGTGCAATTATACTTTGTGATAAGAACGCAGTTAAAGCACCTATCAAAAGTGCTTCTCGACCTAAATACATTCTACTTCCATTTTTACGTTTACTTCGGTAATTTCTTAGTATGTAAAATCCAGTCAATGTAACAATCATGATCCATACCATAAATGCTAAAAGAATACCATATCCGAAATCAAATGCAACTCCGAAAATTCCTGGAAGCATGTAATCGATTGCATCTTTTTTTACCACTAAAACACCGGCAAATAATGGAAATGGAAGCGTGAAAAAGTTTATCAGGTTCATCGGCATGGAAATATAACCATCAGAACCTCCAAGACACTGGGCTCCCCAGAAACATGAGCCCTGAACATGTCCCCAAAATGTTGTATTTTTTATGACCATGGTCAAACTGGGCATAGCAAATTCTTCAATCCGGGATATCCTCAAGAGAGGACTTAGTATTGGAGCATTGAGTATTTTAGAAAGAATTTCCAAAATTCCAAAACCAGCTAAACCTGCACCCATAACTAATAAAATTCTTTTTAAAGTTATAGTAGATGTCCTTCTGAAACTTTTAGACATTATTAACGTGCCAACAAACCATCCAAGTAACCATAACACTAAAAAGGATCGATGCATTATCCCTCCAGCAACTGCTATTACAAAGAAGAGTATAATTGAAAGAGTCTTTATGGATGATGATTTAATATCTACCTCGGTTAATAAACTGGCTGAAGCAGAAAGTGTTACCCAAGAAAAAACTGCCAATGGACCAAATGGATGTGTAAACTCATGATGCGATACAAATGGAAGGAAAAGAAAAGCAGTGTCAATACTGAAGATTCCCGCAAGTACAACAGTTAACACTAATGCAAGAAACAAAACTAAACTAAGTGGAATTGCTATAACATTAAAGATAAGCAGCATACCAACATGCACCATTATTACAACTTCTAAAATGAACTGAAGATGATTTTCTGCTATCAACATCTTATCACTATGATCTCTATATATTTATACTGAATTTAGAGTAATTTCATTTATTCTCTGGCATTACTTGATTAAAATATTCGTTTATCGAGGATATGAATTCAAATTCACTGTCCAGATACAAGACTACTCAAATAATTGAAGATACTTTGAAGGTAGTTCATTATCTGCTCAATAATTCCACCAGATTGAGTTGCCTGAGATGTAACACTCTGAAGTTTATTTTTGAAATCAGTCAAACTTGACTGGGCCTGCTGAGAATTTGCAAGTGAATTTGCAATCTGCTGTGCCTGTGGGTCTGATAAATTGATATTCATGCTGTTAGCTATATTAATTACTATTACCTTAATCTGAGCAGGATCCTGAAGATTCTGATTTTGAACCTGGTCCATTGCCTTAGAGAATAGTTCTGCTATTTTATCTGGACTTTGGCCTGTTTGGTTTACAATTTGTGTCTCAGTGTAAAGTTCCTCTGTGGCTGCTTTTTTGGCTTGATCTGGTATTGGGGCTCCTACAGCTACTTCATATGATTCAAGTACACCTGCAAGGGCAGCTTCTCCAGATGCTGAAATAGGGGACGATACAACTACATATCCGTTATTTATTCCCGTTGATTTTAATGCATTGGCATACATTTTAGGTGTAACAACTGTTATTTTGCTACTGTCAACAACCACGTTAATACCTTGACTGTAGCTTAGATCAACCATTGCACAGGAAAAGATTTGGCTTGATGGGTAGGTTCTTCCGGTTATGTTCATTGATATTGCATTAACTTCAGAGGCCGTAACAACCTTGGAAGTAGCATCACTAACATTTTTGCTTGTCTTAGACTGGAAATAAGAGTTCATAGAATTTTTCCAATCCGCATTAGTATAAGTTGTTTCTCCATAGGTTATTGCAAAACCTGAAACACCATAAATCGGACTTATTATCATTATTAAGAGAATCAATCCAAGTGCCAACTTCTTCATAACTATCACCATCATATCTTTCCATTGATTATGTTGAATTTACTATTAAATCTTCTTCATACTATGATCCATATCCTAATTAAAGTTATTGTTTTAAACCTTTTAAAAGCCTCTGAATTTCCTTCAAACTATATAAGTTTAATTAATTGAACTTTAAAAAGAATGTAACTTAAACATTTCTTTGTTTATAATTTTTCACAGATAAATTGTTATGTTCTTATTTATTTCTTCGTAATAGAACACATATTCAGGCTAGTAGGACTACTCTGCTCTCAGATGCACTGTTCACAATTTTACGGTCGCATAACTTTGCAATAGATTCTGCGAAGATTTGAACATCATTTAATGAGGGCATATTTTCCAGCACCAGTCTATCCCTAGAACTTCCTACGTACATATAAGCTTTGATCTCAATAAAATCAGGGTTGCTCCTTTTGATAATATTGGCGTATTCTTTAGGGTTTTTCATATTATAATCTTTAACACATGTTGTCCTCAGCACTTTTCTGCAGTCAAAGCTTGATAAAAGGTCCAATGATTTGTTCAAACGTTCCCATCCTCCTGAAATTTGAGGCTGGCACACTTCATTGTACACTTCTTTGTTAGGGGCATCTAATGATATATAGAGCTGAGTGGGTTCCTTTTCAAGGTTTTCAAGTTTAGAGGGAGTCATTCCATTGGTTACAAGAAATGTTGTAAAATCCCTGCGAATAAATTCAGATATTAAATCATTTATACGGGGATAAAGCATCGGTTCCCCTGCAAGAGATATTGCAGCATTTTTTGGTTCCTGAGATTCTTTAAGTTTTTTCTTATTTGCTAGTGAGTTACCAAAGAAACCACATAATAAATTTCTCTGGGCATCTATACAATCATCGATAATAACCTTAGGTTCATCAAAATCTTCATCCCACTCTGTTTTGGTAATGGAAATATCTCTCCAGCAAAATGAGCATTTTTGATGACAAAATGGAATGCTAGGGGACATTTGAAGGCACCTATGACTTTCAATCCCATAGAATTTTTCTTTGTAACATACTCCTTCATCTAGAAGACTTTTTTTGGTCCAGTGACATACCTTGGCTGCTGCATGTTTCAAATCTCCTGCGAATCTGTACCCTTTTTTTTCAAGGGCTTTTATTTGAATTTCTGTGAGTGTCATTTATGATCGGTTTGATAATATTTTTTTTATACAATTCAAATTCAAAATTTTGAAATTATTTCAATTTACATTTATTACCTCTTATCTCATGTATATAATATACCTAAAATTTAGATTGGAATAAATAATAATTCAGATCTAATAAATATGTTTCATGATACTACAACTATGTCTATTTTTTTAATAATTAAGTTTAAAAAGTCTTAAAGACATATTTCTTTAAAAATCTGATTCATTTGGATGTAAACTATAATATAACTCAAAAATAATACCACAATATTTTTATATCCCCTGATAAAGAAAGAAGATTAGAACTATTATGTGCTTTTTTTGGAGGTAAACAATGAGTAAAATAAAGAGAACTCCAATAGTGATTTTAAATTTTAAAACCTACTTGGAATCTACTGGAAAAAATGCTTTAAAATTAGCTATAGCTTCTGAATTGGTGGCAGAAGAGACTGGTGTAAATGTGGTTGTTGCACCTCAAAGCCCTGATATATATTCCCTATCTAATGAAGTTAAAATTCCTGTTTTTGCACAGCATGTTGATGCAGTTAATTCTGGGGGACATACTGGAAGCACACTGGTTGAATGCGTTAAAGAAGCAGGAGCAGTTGGCAGTCTCATAAACCACTCAGAACAGAGAATGAAATTGGCTGATATTGATGTAGTTGTGAAAAAAACAATGGAAAAAAACATGGTTAGTGTTTTATGTACTAACAACATTGAAACAAGTGCAGCTGCAGCAACATTAAAACCAGATTTTGTGGCAATAGAACCTCCTGAACTGATTGGATCTGGAATTCCTGTTTCGAAGGCAGAACCGGAAATAGTTGAGGGTACAGTGGATATTATACATGAAATAAATCCTAAAATTGGTGTCCTATGTGGAGCAGGTATATCTACAGGAGATGATATGAAGGCTGCTCTTGATTTGGGTGCAGAGGGAGTTCTACTTGCATCAGGTATAATCCTTGCAGAGGATCCTAAAGAGGCTTTGTTAAATCTTGTTAGTAAAATATAATGGAATATTAGTTAATGCCATAATGGGCCAAAACAATGAATAACAGTTACCATAATAAGACGGTGAACAGATGGCGCTTGATTTTTATACAATAGATGATTTTGCTCTGGATAATAAAACAGTTCTTGTAAGAGTCGACATTAATTCGCCAGTTGACCCTAGTACAGGTCTCATATTAGATGACACAAGAATAAGACTTCACGCTGAAACTATAGGGGAACTTTCAAACAGGGGTGCAAAAACAGTTATTCTGGCACATCAGAGCAGACCTGGTAAAAAAGATTTCACAACACTTAAACAGCATGCAGAATCCCTTTCAAAGATATTGAACCACAAAGTTGAATATGTTGATGATATTTTTGGGAGTAATGCAAGAAATTCAATATCAAAAATGAAAAGAAGAGATATTCTTCTTTTGGAAAATGTGCGTTTTTACTCCGAAGAGATATTAACGAGGGAACCCAAACTCCAATCAGAAACACATATGGTTCAGAAGTTATCACCCCTGGCAGATTATTTTATAAACGATGCATTTGCTGCAGCGCATAGATCTCAACCTTCATTGGTTGGTTTTGCATTTATGTTGCCATCAGCTGCCGGAAGGGTAATGGAAAGAGAGCTTAAAGCCCTTTATAATGCAATGGATAATGTTCAAAGGCCATGCGTTTATATTTTAGGTGGAGTGAAGGTTGATGACTCTATAATGGTCATGGAAAATGTCTTAGAAAATGGAAGTGCAGATTATATCTTGACCACAGGTCTTGTTGCCAACATATTCTTATGGGGCTCTGGTATAAACATAGGGAAGTACAATAAAAGCTTTATTAAAAATAGAGGGTACTGTGAATATGTTAAGAAATCTAAAAAACTCTTAAAAAATTATCGGGATAAAATAATAATACCAAAGGATGTTGCAGTATGTATGGGAAATAAAAGAGTTGAATTTTCAGTTGATGATATACCCAACCATCCAATCTATGATATAGGTACCGATACAATAACAGAATATGCAGGATATATAAGGAAAGCAGAGACATTATTTGCAAATGGACCCGCTGGAGTTTTTGAGAAGGAAGATTTCAATATAGGCACAGAGGATATACTAAATGCTATAGCATCATCACATGCATTTTCAATTATTGGTGGAGGCCACCTTGCAGCTGCTGCAAATCAGATGGGTCTTTCAAAGGGAATAAGTCATATAAGTAGTGGAGGAGGAGCTTCAATTAATCTTCTTGCTGGTGAGAATTTACCGGTGGTTGAAGTATTAATGGAACGTGCATGCAGAAAAATTTAAAATCATATCTAAAATTGTTTAATAACATAAACTAGGCATTTTCATGTTTTAATATCATATTTTTGTAAAGCTAAAATTTTAGAATAGTATATTAAGGGGAACGATATTATATGGGATGGTATATTAATTGAAGGAATTCAATTGATGTAAATCCTGTTAATGTTAAAAAATGTTTAAAAAAAACATTAATGAAAATCTAAAAATCATTAAACCCAAAACTATTTAAGTTAATATTCCATATACCTAAAAATGCCTCGGTAGCTCAGTCTGGTGGAGCGCGAGACTTGTAATCTCGTGGTCGGGGGTTCAATTCCCTCCCGGGGCTCTAAGCCGATTTAATTAGAGGCTTATAATTTATTCATTTGGGACCATAGGGTAGCTTGGTCGATCCTTTGGGCTTTGGGAGCCTGAGACTCCGGTTCAAATCCGGGTGGTCCCATTCATTATCCCGCCTTAGCTCAATTTGGCAGAGCATCGGACTGTAGATCCGAGGGTTGCTGGTTCAAGTCCGGCAGGCGGGATTTTGTTATTAATCAACTGTTAGTAAGATATATTCGCATATATCGAGAAGAGAGGAGACACTCATACAAAAGTTTATATACTATCAAACAAAAACTTTGTTAAAGGAAAAGTATTTAAGCATGCATAGGTATAACTCCTTATACTCTCATTCTTTAGAGCTGCCCTGGTGGTGTAGGGGCTATCATGCAGGCCTGTCGAGCCTGCGACTCGGGTTCAAATCCCGGCCAGGGCGTTGATTGTGGGCCCGTAGCTCAGTCTGGGAGAGCGCTCGGCTTTTAACCGAGTGGCCGCGGGTTCAATTCCCGTCGGGCCCGTTCTTAATTTTTAACTGGAGGATATATTGTGAAAAAAGATATTTTAAAACACAAATTGGTTCCAGATCATACTATTTTGTCAGAAACAGAAGCTAAAAAAGTAGTGAAAGAGTTGAAGGTTCATCCTGAACAGCTACCAAAGATAAAAGTTGATGATCCTGTTGCTAAAGCTATTGAAGCTAAGCCTGGAGATATTCTTCAAATAACGAGAAAAAGCCACACTGCTGGAAGATTCGTTACATATCGATTGGTATTAGAATAGTTGATATGGAATTTGTTAAACTAATTATGTATAATTGAAAAATTTGAATAGATCTAGAATTGTTTTTTGGAGGAATTTAAATCGAATTGTTTTTTGGAGGAATTTAATGGTAAAAAATGCATGGGAACTAGTTGATGCATTTTTTGATGAATACAACTTGGTAGACCACCACATCAAATCCTACAACGACTTTGTCAATCACAGAATACAGGATATAATTGATATAACAGAGCCAATTGTCCTGGAACAAGGCGAATACACTATAAAGACTGGGAATGTTGAGATCAGGAAGCCTTTTATTAAAGAGGCAGATGGATCAAACAGTAAAATATTTCCTACAGAGGCCAGACTTAGAAACCTGACATATTCTGCACACATGTACCTTGAAATGGCCCTCACTAAAAAAGGTGATGAGGAACAAGACATGGAGAAAGTTTACATTGGTGAACTACCTGTGATGTTGAAATCAAATATATGCCATCTCAATGGACTAGGTGAAGAGGAAATTGATGATGTTGGTGAAGATCCGCAGGATCCTGGAGGATATTTCATAGTGAATGGTTCAGAAAGGGCCATTGTAACAATGGAAGAAATTGCTCCCAATAAGATCATTCTTGAGAGAATAGGTGAGAAAGAGGATAGGCGTGCAAGGGCAATAGTTACATCGATAAAAAGTGGATTTAGGGCCCGTATAACACTTGAATACAGAAAACCACGAAAAAAAGGTGTTTTTTTAAGAATTTCATTCCCTTACGTACCTGGAGAAATACCTCTGGTTGTTCTTTTAAGAGCACTAGGATTTGAAACAGATCAGGATCTTGTTACAAGTGTTTCAGATGAGAATGATATACAATTCCTTCTAATAGATGATATACAGACCTCAGAAATAATGACACAGTACGATGCAATCAAATACATTGGAAACAGGGTTGCAAAAGGTATGACAGAGGAGTATAGAATCAAACGAGCAGAGGATGTTATAGACAAATATTTACTCCCTCATATTGGTGTTGAACCAGAAAAAAGAGCTGAAAAGGCGACTTATCTGGCTGAAATGACTGAGATGCTTCTCCAAGTTGTATTTGAAAAAAGGGAACCACATGATAAGGACCATTACGCTAATAAGAGGCTTAGGGTATCTGGAGATTTAATGGAAGACCTTTTCAGAGTTGCATTTACCAGTTTAACAAGAGATATGACTTATCAGCTTGAGAGAAGTCTTGCAAGAGGTAAAGAACCATCTGTAAAACAAGCTGTTCGTTCAGATGTGTTAACTGAAAACATCAAACATGCAATTGCCACTGGAAACTGGGTTGGAGGACGTGCTGGTGTAAGCCAGCTACTCGATAGAACAAGTTACATGGGAACATTATCACATTTAAAAAGGGTTGTATCTCCATTAAGTAGGAGTCAACCGCACTTTGAAGCTCGTGATTTGCATCCAACACAGTTCGGTAAAATATGCCCCAATGAAACACCTGAGGGCCCTAATTGTGGACTGGTGAAGAACCTTGCAATACTTGCCAAGATATCAGAGGGTTCAGATCCAGAGGAACTTGAAGCTGTAATTAAAAAGATGGGAGTTATAAACCCTGTACAAATTTTATAAACCAATTAATGATAATCCAAAGGATAATCAATTTTGTTGGAAATTGGAGTTTGTTGAGAAAGTTAAAACGCAAAAAATAGAATTTGAGCGTTATAAACCATTAAATTCTCTTCAAATCCGGAAATCCTTTTTGGGGGCAAATTCGTGAAAAAATCCAAAATATATATTAACGGTAAGATCATCGGGACTTGTGATGATCCAGAAGACTTTGTAATGTCCATGAGGGAAAAACGAAGATCTGGTGAAGTATCCCCCGAGATGAACATAACCCACTACCATGAAACAGACGAAATATACCTGTTCACAGATCCAGGAAGAACTAGAAGACCACTAATAATTGTGGATGAAGGTGAATCAAAACTCACAGAAGAACATATTGTGAAGCTTCAAGAGGGAGAACTGGACTGGGACGGTCTTATAAATCAGGGAATTATCGAGTACATGGATGCAGAAGAGGAAGAAAATTCTTACATTGCCATGTTCCCGAACGAGATCAACGAGTATCATACACATCTAGAAATAGATCCATCCACAATGCTCGGAATATGCGCAGGAATCATTCCATTTGCTAACCATAACTCATCACCAAGGAATACAATGGAAGCTGGTATGACTAAACAGGCTCTAGGGCTTTATGTTTCAAACTACAACATGAGAACAGATACACGTGCTCATTTACTTCACCATCCTCAGGTGCCACTGGTCAAAACCAGAAGTATGGATGCAACTAAATATGATAAACGTCCGTCAGGACAAAACTTCGTTGTTGCAGTTATGTCTTACGAGGGCTACAATATGGAAGATGCCCTCATACTGAACAAAGCATCACTAGAGAGAGGACTTGCAAGATCATCATTTTTCAGGTCATATGAAGCCTCAGAAAGACGTTATCCTGGAGGACAGGAAGACAAGTTTGAAGTACCAGAGAACATAGTTCGGGGCTACAGATCAGAAGAAGTTTACAGACATCTGGATGAGGATGGAATAGTAAACCCTGAAGTTGAAGTTAAATCTGGAGATGTTTTAATCGGTAAAACATCACCACCAAGGTTCCTTGAAGAGATAGACGAATTCGGAACAGTTGCAGAAAGAAGACGTGAAACATCTATAACTGTAAGACACGGAGAACATGGAGTTGTAGATGCTGTACTCTTAACAGAAACTGTAGAAGGAAGCAAACTAGCAAAAATAAGGATTCGAGACCAGAGACAGCCAGAATTTGGTGATAAATTCGCATCAAGACACGGACAGAAAGGAGTTGTTGGACTTATAGTTTCACAGGAAAATATGCCCTTCACAGAAGAAGGAGTAGTTCCTGATTTAATAATTAATCCACACGCAATTCCATCAAGGATGTCGGTTGGGCAAGTTATTGAAATGATAGCAGGAAAAGCAGGTACCATGGAAGGAACCAGAATGGATGGTACTCCTTTCGGTGGCCAACAGGAAGCCGAGATAATGGAACTCCTGAAGAAAAATGGTTTTGAAACAGCAGGACGTGAATCACTTTACAATGGAATAACCGGTGAAAGGTTAGAATCCGAGATATTCGTTGGAGTCGCATTTTACCAGAAACTGCACCATATGACTGCTGACAAAGTTTATGCAAGATCCAGAGGACCTGTACAGGTTTTAACAAGACAACCAACAGAAGGAAGAGCAAGAGAAGGTGGTTTAAGATTTGGAGAAATGGAAAGGGACTGTCTCATTGCACACGGAGCAGCATTAGCACTCAAAGAAAGACTGCTGGATGAATCCGACAAGTACGAAGCATTAGTATGTCAGGACTGTGGAATGATAGCCATATACGACAGAATAAGGGATAAAAAATACTGTGCAATATGTGGAGAATCAGAAACATTCCCAGTTGAGATTTCATATGCATTCAAACTTTTACTCGACGAACTCAAGAGCCTTTGTATATTCCCAAAATTAGTTCTTGAAGATAAAGCATAGGGGCGAACAAAAGCGGATATGATGCTGGAATTAAGAATAAAAGCACATAAAAGCACATAATAATAAGGAGAGAATGAGCTTGAAAGGAATTTTAAAAAAGATTTCCCAAATCAACTTTGGTCTTATGTCTCCAGAGAACATAAGAAAAATGTCCGTTACCAAAATTGTAACACCAGACACCTATGATGAGGACGGATATCCAATAGAAGCTGGACTCATGGACCCAAGGTTGGGAGTTATTGACCCCGGTCTTAGATGTAGATCCTGTGGATCAAAAGGTGGAGATTGTCAAGGACACTTTGGTCATATAAATCTAGCAAGACCGGTTATACATGTTGGTTTTGCAGACACAATTCATAAAGTACTTAGATCAACTTGCAAAGACTGTGGACGTGTTCTCTTAACAGAATCTGAAATGGTAGATTACAGGGAAAAGATAGAGAATCACCTCAAAAATGAGGAGAGCATAACAGCAATTATTAAAGAAATTTACACTGTTGCAAGAAGAGATAAATGCCCTCACTGTGCAGAAGAACAGGAAGATGTCAAAATTGATAAACCAGTTTCAATAGTTGAAGGAAACTATAAACTCACTGCAAGTGAAGTAAGAGAAAGGTTAGAAACCATTCCTGATGATGAGTATATATTTGTTGGAATAAATCGTGATATTGCGAAACCCGAATGGATGGTTTTAACTGTACTTCCAGTTCCACCAGTAACTGTGAGACCTTCAATAACACTTGAAACAGGGGAAAGATCTGAAGATGATCTAACCCACAAGCTTGTTGATATTTTAAGGATCAACCAGAGACTTAAAGAGAACATGGAAGCAGGAGCACCACAACTGATAGTTGAAGATCTCTGGGAACTTTTACAGTATCATGTTACAACTTACTTTGATAATGAAGCATCTGGTGTGCCACCTGCCAGACATCGTTCAGGAAGGCCACTTAAAACACTTGCACAACGTTTAAAAGGTAAAGAAGGACGTTTCAGAAGTAATTTATCAGGTAAAAGGGTAAATTTCTCCGCAAGAACAGTTATATCTCCAGATCCAAACATCAGTATAAATGAGGTAGGAGTTCCGGAGATGATTGCCACAGAAGTTACTGTACCTGTTTTTGTAACTGAATGGAATATGGATGCAATGAAGAAGTTCATTATGAACGGTCCAAAAAAGCATCCTGGAGCTAACTATGTTATACGGCCAGATGAAAGGAAGATAAGGGTGTATGACGAGACCAAGGAAACTGTTATCGAAAAATTGGAACCTGGTTTCATAGTAGAAAGACATCTAATGGATGGAGATGTAGTTTTATTCAATAGGCAACCTTCTCTCCACAGGATGTCAATGATGGCCCATGAAGTTAAAGTTTTACCCTACAAAACATTCAGATTGAATTTATGTGTATGTCCACCATACAATGCTGATTTTGATGGGGATGAAATGAACATGCACGTATTCCAGACAGAAGAATCCCGTGCAGAGGCCAAGTCCCTTATGAGGGTTCAGGAACACATACTCTCCCCAAGATTTGGAGGACCTATTATAGGTGGAATACACGATCATATATCTGGCGCATATCTTCTAACAAGAGAAGGTTCAAACTTCTCAGAAGAAGATGTATTCCAGATGGTTAAACATGCAAGAATGCCATTACCAAAACCAACAGGTGAAGAGTGGACTGGAAAACAGGTTTTTAGCCTGCTGCTTCCAAAGGATCTGAACATGGTTTACAAGGCAGAGATATGCAGAAAATGTGATGAATGCCTTAAACAGGAATGTAAAAATGATGCATATGTTGTTATTGAAAATGGACAGATTAGATCGGGAGCCATGGATGAAAAAGCATATGGTGCATTTTCAGGTAAGATACTTGATTCCATAGTCAAGGAGTATGGTACAGACAAGGCACGTGAATTCCTTGATGCATCAACAAAACTTGCAATATCTGGAATAATGAAAAGGGGTTTCACAACCAGTACCGCAGACGAAGAAATACCAAGGGAAGCCAAGGACCGTATAGAGGAGTTATTGGCAAATGCAGAGGCAAAGGTTGAAAAACTTATCGATGCATACCATAATGAAGAACTAGAAGCCCTCCCTGGCCGAAGTCTGAGGGAAACACTCGAAATGAAGATAATGCAGGTACTTGGTGAAGCAAGGGACAAGTCTGGTGAAATAGCAGAAAGTTACTTTGGAATGGAGAACCATGCAGTTATAATGGCACTTACAGGTGCTAGAGGATCAATGTTGAACCTGACCCAGATTGCAGCATGTGTAGGTCAGCAGTCTGTTCGTGGTGGGCGTATAGAGAGAGGTTACAGTAAACGTACCTTACCTCATTTCCAAGTTGGAGAATTAGGTGCAAAGGCAAGTGGATTTGTTCACTCAAGCTACAAAAAAGGCCTGGACCCACTAGAATTTTTCTTCCATGCAATGGGAGGAAGGGAAGGACTTGTGGATACAGCTATACGTACTGCACAGAGTGGTTACATGCAACGAAGACTTGTTAATGCCCTCCAGGATCTGAATGTACAACCAGATGGAACTGTGAGGGACAACAGGGGAGTTATCATCCAAACAGAATATGGTGAAGATGGTATAGACCCTGCAAAAAGTGACTATGGTAAAGTTGCAGATATAGACAGGATGATCGATGAAATGAGAATAAAATCCAAGGTTAAATAACCAAAGGATTCATCGCATCCATTTTAATTTAATGAATTATTTGATATTATTTGATTGGGACGTAATTTAGGATCAGGTGGTTTTGTGGACATAGAGAAGGTAGAAAAGGTTGTTAAGAAGAAAAGGACCAAATTTCCTGAAAAACTTATTTATGAAATAGCTGAAGCAGCCGAAAGACATGAATTAAATGACAAGGAACTAGATGAACTTGTTAAGGAAATTAAAAAGGCAAACCAGCGTGCGGGTGTCGAAAATGGAGAAGCAGTTGGTACTGTTGCTGCACAGTCTGTTGGGGAGCCTGGTACTCAGATGACCATGCGTACTTTTCACTATGCAGGTGTTGCAGAGCTGAATGTTACATTGGGACTGCCGCGTCTAATAGAAATTGTTGACGCCAGAAAGAAGATATCAACTCCAACAATGGGAATATACTTCGATGAAGAGTACAGTGCAGACGAAGAATTCGTAAGGCGAATAGCCAATCGTATTGGTAAAATTGTCTTAAATGATATTCTAAAGGATTTTAACGTCAATTATGCAAATATGAACCTTTCCATCGAGATCGATGAGGCCAAGGTTGAAGATAAAAGACTAGACCATGACGAGATCATAGCCAAGATAGAAAAAGCTTTTAAGAAAGTAGAAATAGATAAGAACCTACTCAGTTTTGAACCTACGATTTCTGATCCTAAACATGCAATAAGAGAATTAAGACTTTTAGCTGATAAGGTTCGCGATCTCCAGATAAGTGGTGTTAAAAACATCGGGAAGGTTGTGATCAGGAAAGAAGGTGCAGAATGGGCTATACACACTGAAGGTTCAAATCTTGGAGCCGTCCTCAAAATGGAAGGTGTTAATAAGACCAGAACAAGCACTAATGACATCCATGAGGTAGAGAAGGTTTTAGGAGTAGAGGCAGCGCGAAATGCAATCATACATGAAGCACAGAGTACAATGGAAGAACAGGGACTTACAGTTGATGTAAGGCATATAATGCTGGTTGCAGATATGATGACTGCTGATGGTAAGGTAAAATCCATTGGAAGACACGGTATAAGCGGTGAAAAGGCCAGTGTTCTTGCAAGAGCTTCTTTTGAAGAAACAGGTAAACACCTTTTAAGAGCCAGTATTAGAGGAGAAATTGATCACCTCACTGGTATAATTGAAAATATTATAATAGGGCAGCCAATACCACTGGGAACAGGGTCTGTTGGCGTCATTATGAAAGAGAAGAAATAGGAGGCAGTAGATGGATATAGATAGAGGAATAAGAGTTGCTGTAGATACAGGTAATGTTATACTAGGATCTGATAAATCAATTCAGGAGCTGAAGCTTGGAAAGGGTAAGCTCGTGATACTTGCAGGTAACTGTCCTAAAGATATAAGGGAAGATGTTGAGCAGTATTCAGAATTATCAGATATCACTGTTTACAATTATGATGGTACAAGTGTGGATCTTGGATCTGTATGCGGTAAACCATTCACAGTTGCAACGTTAATTATTAAGGATCCTGGTGACTCCACTATATTAGAGATTATGGGGTAGTTTCTGTGACTATAAAATTTTCGACCAATGAAATAAGGTACATTGCACTGTTTGAAAGTATGACCGGTGCAATGGTAAAGGACCTTTTAGTTGATGATGAAAATGGTAAATTAACCTTCCTTGTTAAAAAGGGAGATATGGGACTTGCCATTGGAAAAAGAGGCAGCACTGTTGCCAAGGTTCAAAAAACAGTTGACAAGGGTGTTGAGGTTATTGAACACTCTGATGATCAAGTTGAATTCATAGGTAATCTCATGGCTCCGGCTAAGATCAGAAGTATAAGAATACTTCAGAAGGAAAATGGGGAGAAGATTGCCACTCTTGAAACAGATTCAAGAAATAAAAGAACTGCTATTGGAAAGGGTGGCCAAAATATTGAACGAGCCAGACTCTTGGCCAAGAGACAGCATAATATAAATAACATTATTATAAAATAGAGAAGAACGAAGAAACAGATGATTCAAATCATAGTATTCAATATAATAAATGTTACTCGTTGATTATCATCGAATGATATTATATTAAATAATCATAAATTGAATATCTGATAACTTAATTAAATATTAATATTTACAAGGAGGAATTTCATTTGCCAGGACTTTTCGCAGCAAAAAAGCTTAAAAAGAATAGACAAAATTTCAGGTGGAAGGATGTGGAATATAAGAGGAAAGCTCTTAGATTAGATGTAAAAGCAGATCCACTTGAAGGCGCACCCCAAGCTAGAGGAATCGTTATTGAAAAAGTAGGTGTAGAGGCAAAACAGCCAAACTCTGCTATAAGGAAATGTGTACGTGTCCAGCTTATAAAAAATGGTAAACAATTAACAGCCTTCGCTCCAGGAGACGGTGCAATAGGTTTCATTGATGAACATGACGAAGTCATGATCGAGGGAATCGGAGGGCCTTCAGGAAGGTCTATGGGTGATATCCCTGGTGTTAGATGGAAGGTTACAAAAGTTAACAGCGTATCATTACAACAAATGGTTATAGGTAGAATAGAAAAACCTGTAAGATAAAAGTGAGGTAATTTTAATGAGTTTTAAGGTCTTCGATAAATGGGATTTAGAAGAGGTGAAGGTAGAGGACTTAGGTCTTGTAAACTACATTTGCCTTGACGAAATTCTGGTTCCGCACACCCTAGGAAGGCATGTTAAAAGGCAGTTCGCAAAATCCAAAGTTTCCATAGTTGAAAGACTCATGAACAAAATCATGAGAACACATAGAAACTCTGGGAAAAAGAACAAGTCTTACAACATAGTTAAAGGGGCATTGGATATTATAAACCAGAGGTCAAAAAAGAACCCTATTCAGGTTCTAGTGAAAGCGGTAGAAAACACTTCTCCACGTGAAGAAACAACCAGAATAAAGTATGGTGGAATAGGATATCAAGTAGCAGTGGATATAGCACCACAGAGAAGGGTTGATCTGGCTGTTGGATTCTTAACAAGAGGCGCTCTACAATCATCATTCAAAAGGAAACGATCTGTAGAAGAATGTCTTGCTGATGAACTTCTTTTTGCTGCAGAGTACGATACAAGAAGCTTTGCAATCGGAAAGAAGGAAGAGAAAGAAAGAATTGCAAGATCTGCCCACTAATGTTGATGATTATGAATTTTTGGTTACTAGGTGATTTTGGTGAGTAGACGTACTAAAATGATTAATAAGATTAAGGAATTGATGTACACTCCTAAGTATATAAGGAACATAGGTATTGTGGCCCATATTGACCACGGGAAAACCACACTATCTGACAACCTCCTGGCTGGAGCGGGCATGATCTCTAGAGAACTTGCAGGTGATCAGCGGTTTCTGGACTTTGATGACCAGGAACAAGCAAGAGGAATTACCATAGATGCAGCAAACGTTTCAATGGTCCACAAGTACAGGGAAGATGAGTACCTAATAAACCTCATAGACACACCTGGTCACGTTGACTTCGGTGGAGATGTTACAAGGGCAATGAGAGCTGTTGACGGTGCAGTTGTTGTTATATGTGCAGTTGAAGGTATAATGCCACAGACAGAAACTGTTCTGCGTCAGGCTTTAAAAGAAAATGTTCGGCCTGTTTTATTCATAAACAAGGTTGATCGTCTTATAAACGAGCTCAAACTTGAGGGAGACGAATTACAGAACAGGTTCCTTAAGATAATAGCCAGTGCTAATAAGCTCATAAAAAATATGGCTCCAGAGCAGTTCAAGAAGGAATGGCTTGCAAGAGTTGAGGATGGAAGTGTTGCATTTGGATCAGCATATCATAATTGGGCTATAAATGTTCCAATGATGCAGAAAACAGGTATAACATTTAACGATATTCGTGAAGCTTGTCGAGACGACAAACAGAAGGACTTAGCAGACAAAGTTCCTATACACGATGTACTTTTAGGGATGGTTGTGGACCACCTTCCAAGTCCTGATGTCTCCCAGAGATACAGGGTGCCAAGTATATGGAATGGTGATATAGAATCTGTTGAAGGGCAGGGTATGATTAACACCGACCCAGATTCACCACTTGCTGTGATGATCACAAACGTAAGCATAGACAAACATGCAGGTGAAATTGCAACTGGAAGGGTTTATGGTGGAACCATAGAAAAAGGATCTGAAATATATTTCGTAGGATCCCATGGAAAAGCCAGAATCCAACAAGTAGGAGTTTACATGGGCCCAGAACGTATTAACACAGATAAAGTTCCTGCAGGAAACATAGTCGCTATAACCGGTGCAAAGAATGCTATGGCTGGTGAAACAGTAACCAACCTCGGAACTACTATTGATGCATTCGAAGGTATTGAACACATATCTGAACCAGTTGTTACGGTTGCAGTCGAAGCCAAAAGCACCAAAGACCTTCCAAAACTCATAGAAGTTTTAAGACAAATTGGAAAGGAAGATCCAACTGTGAGGGTTGAGATTAACGAAGAAACAGGCGAACACCTCATATCAGGTATGGGTGAACTTCACCTTGAGATCATAACCTACCGTATAGATGAAAAAGGTGTGGAAATCGAGACTTCAGAACCAATCGTTGTGTACAGGGAAACTATTGCCGGAAAAGCAGGCCCTGTCGAAGGAAAATCTCCGAACAAGCACAACAGGTATTATATTGACATAGAACCTTTATCCGACGAACTTTTCAATGCCATTCAGGACGGAAAGATCAAAGAAGGCCGTGTTAAAAAGAAAGAAAACACTTCAACCTTCACGGAGTATGGTCTTCCCAAGGACGAGGCCAAAAAGGTATGGGATGTTTACAAAAGATCTCTCTTTATCAATATGACACGTGGTATCCAGTACCTGGATGAGATAAAAGAACTTCTACTCGAAGGATTTGAAAGTGCACTTGATGATGGGCCAATAGCCAGAGAGAAGGTTATGGGACTTAAAATAACACTCAAAGACGCTAAAATTCACGAGGATGCTGTTCACAGGGGTCCTGCTCAGGTTTTACCCGCAATAAGGAAAGCTGTGTACGGTGCAATCATGCTGGCCAACCCAACACTATTGGAGCCAATACAAAAAGTATTTATCAACGTTCCACAAGACTATATGGGTGCAGCAACTAGGGAAATACAAAACAGAAGAGGACAGATAGTGGACATGTCACAAGAAGGAGACATGGCTACATTGGAATCAACTGTACCTGTTGCTGAAATGTTCGGATTCGCAGGAGATATAAGATCTGCTGCTGAAGGTCGATGTCTCTGGTCAACAGAGAGTGCTGGCTTTGTAAGATTGCCTCCTGAACTTCAGAAGACAATTATAAGAGAGATAAGAGCTAGGAAAGGATTAACTCCAGAGCCTTACGGACCAGACCATTACATAGGCTGATCAAAAATTAATGA
Organism: Methanobacterium sp. SMA-27; assembly: GCF_000744455.1. Classification (NCBI taxonomy): domain Archaea; kingdom Methanobacteriati; phylum Methanobacteriota; class Methanobacteria; order Methanobacteriales; family Methanobacteriaceae; genus Methanobacterium; species Methanobacterium sp. SMA-27. The sequence continues at coordinate 117,967 of NZ_JQLY01000001.1, forward strand.
ATAAAACTAATAAAATTATACAAATGTTAAATGGAGGTATATTTTATGGCTAAACAAAAAGAACATATGAACTTAGCGTTTATTGGACACGTAGACCATGGTAAATCAACACTTGTCGGACACATTCTCTTACAATCAGGAGCTATAGCTGAACAGCAGCTCTCAGAAGGTGAAAACAAGTTTAGATTTGTTATGGACAAGCTCCAAGAAGAAAGAGAAAGAGGGGTTACAATCGACCTTGCACACGCAAAATTCGATACTCCTAAATATGAATTCACAATTGTGGACTGTCCCGGTCACAGGGATTTCGTTAAAAACATGATTACCGGTGCATCACAAGCAGACGCAGCCGTATTAGTAGTTGCAATTGACGATGGTGTAATGCCACAGACCAAGGAACATGCTTTCCTTGCAAGAACTCTAGGTATCAACCAATTAATCATTGCAATAAACAAAATGGATCTTGTAAAATACGATGAAGAAAAATTCAACGAACTCAAAGAAGAAGTATCTGCTTTAATCAAAACAGTAGCATACAAACCAAAAGATATCAACTTCATACCTATCTCTGCATTCCAGGGAGACAACATCACAACATCCTCTGAAAACACACCATGGTACAAGGGACCATCACTTGTTGAATCACTTGCTGAACTCAAAGCTCCAGAAAAACCAACACAGCTACCATTAAGGGTACCTGTTCAGGATGTTTATTCAATTACTGGTGTCGGAACTGTCCCGGTGGGAAGAGTAGAAACTGGAATAATGAAAAAAGGTGACAACATCATATTTGAACCTCCGGGCTCAACTGGAGAAGTAAAAACTATCGAAATGCACCACGAAATGCTTGATCAAGCAGAACCAGGTGACAACGTAGGTTTCAACGTCAGAGGTGTTGGTAAAAACGACATCAGAAGAGGAGACGTAGCTGGACATACTTCAAATGCACCAACAGTTGCAAAAGAGTTCACAGCACAGATCGTTGTACTACAGCACCCAGGTGTTATCACCGTTGGATACACACCTGTATTCCACTGTCACACAGCACAGGTTGCATGTACCTTTATGGAACTCCAGAAAAAACTGGACCCAGCAACAGGTCAGACAAAAGAAGAAAACCCAGATTTCCTTAAAACTGGTGACGCAGCATTTGTTGTTGTCAGACCAACAAAACCTATGGTAATCGAAAAGATCAAGGAAATTCCACACATGGGAAGATTCGCTATAAGGGACATGGGTCAAACAGTGGCAGCTGGAATGTGTATTGATATCGTACCAGCGAAGTAATTAACAGATAATAACTGAAGGTAATATTAAACCTTCTTTTTATTTTTATGGAGGATTGGAATGCACAAAGCCAGAATAAAACTCACAGGTACAGATCCTGAGAAACTTGCATATGTATGTGATCAGCTCAAAAGAATAGCAGAGAGAACAGGCGTGGACCTATCCGGACCAATACCATTGCCAACCAAAAAACTTGTGGTGCCAACCCGTAAATCTCCAGATGGAGAGGGAAAAGCAACATGGGAAAAATGGGAGCTCCGAATCCACAAGAGACTTGTTGGGATTGAAGCAGATGAACGTGCAATGCGTCAAGTCATGAAGGTCAATGTACCAGACAACGTGAGCATAGAAATCGAATTAAAAAGCTAATATAGCTTAACCCCTTTTTTATATTATGCCGGGATAGCCTAGCCAGGGAAGGCGCAGGACTTGAGATCCTGTGGAGTTTGACTCCACCTGGGTTCAAATCCCAGTCCCGGCGTTCAAACCCTTACAAAGTTTGATATAATAAATTTTTATATTCTAATTTTAAATTTTTGAATTAACAATTCATATCACACCTAGAGAGGATGCTCGATGAGTTACACCCAAATATCAACTTTCATAAAAACAATAACAGGAATCACAATAGGTAAAATACAATTCAAAAGAGACGAAATCAATAAAACTGTACAAATGTTAGATGGCCATAGATTCACTGTATTTAGACATGTAATAAAAAAATCAAAAAATCAGAAAGGGCAAAAACCAGCAGTATTGTGTGTCAGATTTCATGTAAACGGAATGTCACCCGAAAGAAACATAAAATTTTCACTTTTGCCAATGTTATTTATACTTGGTCTTCCCGGATTAAGGGAAAAATATTGGATGATAAATAGAAGAAACGGAGATTTCCAGGGATTATATGAATGGAACAGTGTTGAACAAGCTGAAGAATATGTCAATTCTTTTGCAATGAATTTTATGACAAAAAGATCCATTCCAGGTTCAGTTTCATATGAGATAATTCCAGAAATTGGTCTGGCTGATCATCTAAGACATTTAGAACTATAAATACATCAATAATTTATCATAATCATAATTTCTATTTTTTAAATTCTATAACTATTTATTATAAAACTCTCTAAAAAATTCTCAGTTCAATTATTTTAAATAAAAAATAATTTATGGCTTCAAATCCAAATATAAACATAATACTTTTTGGAGGGTGATCATGAGGTCAATATGGTCGGGATATTTATCATTTGGTTCAATTCTCATACCTGTCCGTCAATATGCTGCAAGCGGAACTCTTCATGTCAGTTTTCACCAAGTTCATAAGACTGATTGTGGAAGAGTTCGTTATAAGAAGGTGTGTGAAAAGGATGGTGAGGAACTCAATCCTGAAGATATAATAAAAGCATATATTGTTGGGGGTGAATGTCTTAAATTCACTGACGAAGAATTAGATTCTCTCAAACCATTTTCAACAAAAATTATGGAAATATTAGGTTTCTGCAACATTGAAGAAATCCCTATGGAAGCACTGAACAAACCATATTATCTAGGTACAGATTCTCCAAAGAAGGGAGGGGCAGGTAAAAGTTTTCTTCTATTAAAAGAATCAATGAATAAGAGCAATAAAGTAGCGGTAGTTAAGTGGGTGTCAAGAACCAACGAGTATCTTGGAATGTTACAACCATATGAAAAAGGTCTACTCCTAAAACAGCTTTTATATCATGAACAAGTAAAGCCAATAGAAGAAGTTGAAGTATTAGATGCCGAAGTTGAAGATGAATTGGTTGATAAGGGAGTTAAGGCTATTGAAAAGATGACATTCAAGTTTGATTGGTCAAAATACACAGAAACCTACACTCAAGAGGTTAAGGAACTTGTTGAAAAGAAATTCATAGGTGAAGAAGTGGTAGTGGGTGAATTCAAAGTACCCGAAACCCGTTCAATTGAAGCTGAATTAGAAAAGATGCTGGAAGAATAGAAAATGGTGATTTATAATGCCTAACATGATTGAACCCATGCTGGCAACCCTAACAAATCCAAAGAATTTGAAATTAACTGGTACTTGGATTATCGAACCAAAATATGATGGTGAGAGGATCATAGCTGTCCGTTATGGTGATAAAATAGATTTATGGACCCGTAGAAATATTCAGGCAACCTATAAATTTCCTGAAATAGTAAAAGCATTGACAAAAGAAGTTGATGGAGATAAATGGATACTTGATGGTGAAATGACTGTTAAAGGAGGTTTTAGACAGTTATTAAACAGAAATGTTGAAGATAGATTTAAAATTAGTTTACTATCACGAAAGATCCCAGCAACATTCAATATTTTTGATATATTACAATATGAAAAAGATGATCTAATAAACAGGCCTCTTATGGAGCGTAAAAGCATATTAATGAAAGTGGTACATCCAGAAAACTACATAGAAATTGTTCCATTTAAGGAAGTAGATAAACCAGATAATCAGTTTCAAGATTATTTAAAACAGGGTTATGAAGGAGCAGTTATCAAGAATCTATATTCTAAATATGAACCTGGAAGAAGATCAGATAATTGGTTGAAGATTAAAAAAGGAGACACAGTAGATGTACGTATAATAGGAGCCACTAAAAGCACGAGTAGTATACCATTTGGTGCTCTTTTAATGGAAAAGAATGGAAAATATTTTGGTAGAGTTGGTACAGGCTTTAGTGACCAAGATAGAAAGGATATATTACAACTCCTTAAGGAAAATCAAGCACCTCTCCAAATAACAGTACCTCCCGATGTGGAACCAGAAATATTAATCACATCTAAACCTCTTTTAGCAGAGATCAAGATGCAAGAGATGATCAAAAGATCTTCCCGAGCTCCCGTATGGGTCAGATTTAGATGGGAATAATTTTAAAAAAAAATAGAGTAATTTAAATGTGTTAATTTTTATTCAAGTTATTCTTTTTAAAGTAACAACAACTATCTGTGGAGGTGCAAAAAATCTCACCGGCGCCCACACCATACCAATACCATTGCTTATAATCATTGTATCATCGCCCAATTTTGTTACGCCACTAAGATGCTCTTGTTCATATTGAGATTTTATAAATGGAGCATAAAGTCCAAATAAAGTAATTTGCCCTCCATGAGTATGTCCTGCAAGTACCAGATCTACCCTTGATTTTGAAACTTTTGGAAAATAGTCCGGTTTATGAGTAACCAATATAACAAAGTCTTCGGGAGTTACATCTTGTAGTATAGGAAGTTGGTTTGGAACATCTGTGTCCATATCTGCTACTCCTCCCACTCTGATCCTAGAAGAATTGGTGCCTATCCATGCACCATTATTCCCAATATATGTGATGCCTGCATTTTGCATGGCATGAATTGATACATTTTTAGGGTCATTATTTCCTAACACACCATAAACCCCTAGAGGTGCCTTTAATTTTGATAAGGATGAAAAAACAGGTCCAACTGCCGAAGAGTCAGAAGTAACATAATCACCACCGAGGAGGATCATATCTGGCTTTAACTCATTGGTCTGGTTTACAATGCTGTCTACTCTATCTTTACTAAAAAATGGACCATAATGAATATCTGTTAAAAAAACTATACGCTTTCCATCAAATTCTGGTGGAATCTGACTTGATTCAATTGTGATTTCTTTGGTTTGAATTAGATAAGGTTCAACAAAGGAGTAGGCACCAAAAAATATCCCTAGAATTACAATAATTAAAATTAATTTTTTTAACATTTTAGCATCCTTTCATAAATTTTGATAAAATAATTTAAATTTAGAATATTATTTTCTAAAAAAAGTCTAATAACATTGGAATTTAATTTATTTTCCCCATGCTATCTTTTTCATTATATTTTATATTAAATAAATGGTTGGTTGACTATGCATCTTTAGAATATGTTTATGCTCAAATTATTTTTAAGTTTTAGTTAGCCTATTTCCAATAATATGTTTTAATTCTAATTTAAAACCAAAATCTTTTAGAAAATAATTCAAGATTTGTCTTAAAGATGTTCAAAAATAATAAACACCTTTCTATAATCACCCAACATTAAATTTGAAACTTCTTAATATTTTTTTAACCTAATAAAAGTTTAAAATTACAATTAAGAATTGATACTAGCCGATCTAATTTGGGTGTCATTTAGGCATAGGTACTTATCGTTTATTAACAATACAAATATACATACATAACTCAAGAAAGTAGATACTAAAATTTTCAAGCTTACAAATAATTTTTTGAATAAATAATAAACAATATTAATTATAAATTGGAGAGATAAGATGCATCGTTTTGATAAATTAACTTCATTTAAAGATTACATTCCACTTATAAGAGAAAATTCACACGGAAAAAATATAGGACTTCTTGTAGACGGTCCTAATATGCTTCGAAAAGAATTTGACTGCAATTTAGATACAGTAAGAGATTTAATTTCTGAACATGGTAATATCAAAGTTGGTAAAGTTTTTCTTAATCAATACGCTTCAGACAAGCTTATAGAGGCTGTTGTAAATCAGGGATTTTCACCAATGATCGTAGCAGGGGAAACAGATGTTCAACTTGCCGTTGAGGCGTTTGAACTTATACACAATCCTAATATTGATGTGATTGCCATTATGACTCGTGATGTGGATTTCTTCCCATTAATAAATGTTGCCAAGGAACACGGGAAAAAAACTATTGTAATTGGAGCAGAACCAGGATTCAGTGTAGCTTTAAAGAATTGTGCAGATAGTACAATTACTCTAAAAACACACCAACCACCAAGCGCAGCTTAATTAATTCATTTTTCAATTCTTTTTTTAAAGTTACTTAGATTATATTTTTTCGAAATTTACATTGTTATTTTTTAAAGTAAAATCCTTATGTTGGATAAAAATTTTTATTATATAATGATGACATAAGTAAATTCTGGAGAGTTTGTTTATGGAGATAGTAGAAAAAAGAATAGAAGAAACAAGAGTAGCTTATGCACAATTTAAAGGGAGTTATAATAAAATTCCGGAGCATATGCAAGAAGTTGGTCAGTGGGTTATTGATGATGGTTTAGAAATGACTGGCATGGTATACGGTTCTTATTTCAACAGTCCTGATGAAGTTTCAGAGGATGAACTTGAATATGAAATAGGATTTTCATTTAAGGAAGATTTAAAGATTCAAGAAGGTAAATTGGGGTATAAAGAGATACCAGAACATTCAGTACTGGCAGCAGTACACAAAGGACCTTATACTAATGTAGGTCCTGTAATCCGTGCAATAGCGAAATATGCAGCAGAAAATGGGTATGATGTAGTTGGTCCAGTTACAGAGGTCTACCTCAATGATCCTAGTCAAGTTTTGCCTCAAGAGTTACTAACTGAAGTAAGATTTCCAGTGATTAAAATGGGTTAATATTCAGTTAACCTTAAAATATTTTTTTTATCTTTCAATAGAAATGGAATAACTGAGAAATGATTTCAATGCAACCCAGAGAATAGATCCTCATATATCAGAAATTTGATATTCAAATATGATACGATTCCCTAATTATGAATCTTTACTTTAAAAATTTAAAAGATATTTGAAAATATTTGACGAGCACAAGAAGAGGTTGAATTCCAGAAGAATTATTTGGAAACTTTCAAATATTTTTTGGTAAAAAATGTGGAAACAGTTGAATATCAATTAAAAAGATTTGGATATAAAATATTTCTCTTAAGACAGATGAACTTAAATTATTATTGTAAGAACATTTTTTGGGATAGTTAAAGTGTTTTTGATATGTGCTAAGTAGGATTTTATAAATAATTATAAATTTGAATTAATCTTAATTTTTATATAAATTAGAACAGAATATTTATAGATCAATAATTTATGAAGGGGGTCTTAATATGGAAATCAAACTGAAAAAAACTGAAGAAAAGCCAGTAGCATATATATTTTATACAGGGCCCGTGGAGGATATGGGTGATTTAATTGGGGAGATAGTTGATTGGATGATGGCACAAAATGTTGAAATGACTGGTCCACCATATTCTGCTTATTACACAAGTCCGGCGGAAGTCGCACCTCAAGATATGCAATATGAAATGGGAGTTCCTTTTGCGGGACAAGCATCAGAAGCAGGAAAGGTAAAAATAAAAACCATGCCTGTTCAAAAAGTCATTTCTGCTATTCACAAAGGACCTTACAGTGAAGTTGGTCAGGTGTATGAAGTTTTAATGAACAAAGTTATTGAAGATGGATATCAAATGATTGGTGCACCCATTGAGATATACTTCAACAGCCCTATGGAAGTACCCGAATCTGATCTGTTAACAGAAATACAATTTCCTGTTGTTAAAATTTGATATTATAAATTTTATATTAAGTAGATGCCAGCAACATTCATTTATTGTAGGATAGATTTGAAAGTAATATTCACATGATCCAAGATTTTAATTATCAAAAATAGAAATTAGAAATCAATGATGGAAGTACATTTTACATTCAAGTTTTTCAGTTTGGCAGTATGTAATTATTTCTTCTTCAATTCTTTCCCAGAATATATATCTTCAAAATAGATATCCTTATAATCTTGAATCATATCGGGGAATTCTGTTTTAAGCCACCTATTAACAGAACCCCATATATTACCAACAATATTCAAATTTTCAAACATGAAATAATCGGCATAACTTCTAGTTTGACTAATTATCTCCTTCCAATTAGTAATAAATGGAATAATAGGGCTTATAAATACATAGCTTGTTATATGCTCTTCATGAATAGTTTTAAGGGCCTTTAATCTATTTTTAATAGATGATGCTCCAGGTTCGACTTTTCTCTGAATATCTTCCTCTAGGGTTGAGAATGAAAATCCTATCTCTTTATTTTCAAACTGTTTTATAAGGTCAAGATCTCTTATAACCAGATCAGATTTGGTAAGAATGTTTAAATGAGGCTGATGAGGAATGAGCTTTTGCAATATTTTCCGTGTTACTTCATATTTCCTTTCAAGAGGAATGTATGGATCAGTTACTGAAGAAAGAAGGATTCGTTTACCCGTATACTTTGAAGATTTATAATCCTTCAATACTGGTATGAGAGCGGGGGGCATTGATTTTAATATCTATAAAATCGCCCCAATTCTCTTTATGACCTGTAAAACGTTTCATAAATCGTGCATAACAATAAAAACATGAATGAATACACCCAACATATGGATTTATAACATAATCTGCAGAAGGAATTCCTGTTTTAGAAATTATTGATTTGGATTTTATTTCTTGTATTTTCATAACAGCCCATTAATATATCTGCAGAATTGATTATTCACATTCATGGTACTTATTTACTATTTCAATGAATGATTCCCCAATATAGTCCTTCTGTTCCTTACTGAAACCATAGATACTACACTTAAACCATTTTGTCTGGCCCCGTTTAATACCAACTATATTCCTTTTCTTAAGTTCTTCATAGAGGAAGAACCCTCTTCGGGGATGTTTACTTGCTATTTCGTCAAACACAGGTGTTTCAAAGCGAACCAAATCATGTTCTGTTGGTTTCACTCCCAGCTGCACAACACCTTCAATTTTCTCCATTTGATCAACAAATTTCCTTGTGTCCTGGACTTCATTATCCCAATTTTTCAACCTTTCAATAACGAATGGTAATGAAGCCATAAGAGTTGCTACTGGTGCGCCACGACTAGTGCATCCCAACATTTCAAGTTCCTTCACAGCATGTCTTTTGGACTTTTTAAGTAGTATGTCAGCCCATTCATCCTTCAAACCCAATACTCCAATTGGGCCCGAAGCAGCCATACTTTTGTGGCCGCTTCCAACTACGAAATCTGCGTTAAATGCCTTAGCATCAATTGGCAAACGTCCCATAGAATAAGCACAGTTTAAAAGTAGAGGAACTCCTGCATTATGTGCAATTTTACCTATTGAACTAGAATCTGTCAAGTTCCCATAATTACCATCCACATGTGTTAGAAGAACCAAGCTTACTTCTTCACCTTGGTCAGTTAGATCATCTAGAACTTCCTTGTAACTTTCAGGATTTATTTTATAATCTGGATATTCACTGTTGGGAACTTCAACTATGTTAAGTCCAGCCCTTTCAGAAGCAACATGAGTTGTATAATGAGCATTTCCATCAATGACTATGGTGTCGCCTGGCTTGCAAAGCGCATGCATAACTGCAAATTTGCCTTCACGTGCCCCGTGAACTGTTCTTGCATGATCAGTGTTAATGAAGGAGGCAAGATCATCAAGGAAACCTTTTATCTCTGGTTTTGATATTTCATCAAGTCTTCCAGCACAGTAATCACATACACTATAACCATCAGAAAATTCATAAAGTGCCTTTCTTGCCGCGACAGGCAGTACTCCTCCTCTTTGAAGAGGATTTAAATTGAGGTTTTTCCTTTCTGTGTCTCTAGTAAGTCCATAATCTTGACATTCCATATAATTCACCTGCAAATTTTCATAAAATTATGTAGAATCTTCAAATCATATCAGATTTTTGATCACTATGTTATTTTTGTGTCTTTTTCTATTAAATTATTATCGTGGTAAAATTAGCTTTATAAATTAAGAAAATAAAATTTTTTTCTAAATAATAAATCAAATATCTAAATTTTTTTAGCAGTATTTAGATCTAGAGCTTCCCTTATCAAATTTGTAAGTTTTTTTGATTCAATTTCTTCAGAATTTCGAATCTTCACATGACGCATTTTTTTACCTGTTCCTTCTAACATTCCATCTGGATCTAAAAGTTCAATACCATTAGCAAACTCCAGGTTAACATGATCTTTGTGCACAACAATTGCATAAACCAATCCATTTTTTTCGTAGATTATATTATTCCATTTAATAACTTCATCTAGATCTAAATCCAATTTAAGAATCTTAGCCCTTAGATCTCTAACCAATATACTGATATCATCAGTAAATGGAGATAAATATTTATCCAAATCTATTCTTTTGTTTTCCATAAATTATAGCTCCTTAATTAAATGATTATATTATCATCATCTATTGGAACCTCTCCAAATTTTAAGTAATTTGGTTGTTATAGGATTTGTAATGCTTGATCTCTTTCCAAAAACAGTGAAATCACTGTTTAACACAGCCTCCCTAATATTATCAGATTCAGTTTTAACACCGGCATTTCCTATTTCATTTTCGAAATGGGCGTCACTACCCGCAATTATTTCAAGATCATTTTCTAAGGCATAATTTCTGGCCATATCATTGTAAATTTGACGTACACACCTTGAATTGAAAACTTCCATGCTATCAATAAATTTAACGTCTTGGGGATCAGGATGAAATGATGTGCTTCTTATGCCATCAAAGGGGTGCGGCAATATGACAATTCCATTTTGTGCCTTTATTTCCTCAACAACATCTAAAAAGCACGTTTTTTCTATTTCTTCTGTTAAAAAAATCCCTATGACTTCTCCCCTATCAGTCAGAATTTCTGAACCCACTATAATTTCAATTTCATTATTAGCAAGTTTTTTAGCATTTAAACCTCCTTTTATGGTATTATGATCTGTTACTGCAACTCCTGATAGTCCAGCTTTAGCTGCAACTTTCACAAGCATTTTTGGTTCCATATATCCATCAGAGGAATACTTTGTATGGGTGTGGAAGTCGTACTTCATATTAGTAAGTTTTGGAACTCATTATATTTATTGAATATATCTCATTGTAATGATAATCTTACAAGGTAACGAAAGGATCATAAACTTCAAAATCTTATCATTTACTATAACACCTTGGAGATTGTTTATGACTGGGAAAAAAACACCTATTAGAAGTCTTGATCAATTCTGGAAAATAGATGATGCGCAACTTAAAACACCAGAACATGATAAAATGTTGCTATGGCTCCTTAAAAAAGAAAATTTAAGGAAAATTATCGTTAAAAATAATCCTGAAGCAGAAAAATGGGATTGGGAGCATGTGAAGATACATGCAGAGGAGTATATAGTTTCAAACAGCGGATTTAGGGTTGGTGCTCCGGACATTATTTTTATAGTTCCACGATACATATGTCAAAACTGCAATTTCACCCATAAAAATACTGAAAACTGTCCAAACTGCGACAGCAACGACATTGTAGTGTATTCTCATGATCATCAACAACACTATTCAAGATATTTCATTGAAATAAAACCTAAAATAGAGAACTTTGGAGCTACTTTAAGACAGCTTAAACTTTATATTTCCTATGGATTCGAGGAAAGAGCCTATATTTTCACGAAGGATTTGAGATTCAAGGAAGAATTTGAAGACCAAGGTATAAAAGTCATAATCCCTCTGGAAATGCAGTCTAAACTGGATTAATATTTTATCAAGATATTTCATATTTAGAAAGGGGAATATTGGATTTTATCCAATTATGCCCATATTCTTATTTGTTTTAGCAATGGATTTTTCCGGATTTGTTTCCATTTCTAGCATTGCTCTTATTGCATCAACATTTTCAGGTACAACATCTGATTCCTGGTGTATTGCTTGCATATAATACAATTCGTTGTCTACAATGTTGAGTGATTCTCTCCAAACTGCTATCTCAAACAAATCCCCTCTAGGTCTTCCAAGATCCTTTGCATATTCCATTATTTCTGCTGTTGAGCCAAGACCCCTTGAAGCATCCACCAGAATAACTCTCGGAGTTTTTTCAAAGGTTTCAACTACATCATCTATACTCACATCAGATTCAAGTTCAACCATTAGGTTGTGTTGATGCATAAGTGTTGTTGGAACAAGTATTGCCATTGTTGTAATGTTAAGTCCGTACATGACAGTTTGAACATCAGGACCATGGTGTGATGGTACAGTTGGAGGATTTGGAACTATTGAGTTGATTGGTCCCTTTTTAACTTGACCCGGATCAGCGCCTCGTCTTACCATGACTGCTCTAACTTTTTTAATGCCACCAAGTTCTTTTATTGGATTTAATGTTCTACAAAGGCCTGTTGTGTTGCAGGAAACTACTCTTACATAGTCCGCTCCAAGTGAATCTTTGAAGTTTGAAAATGAATTGAAGGATTTTCCTATCTGTTCATGTTTTTCTCCACCTTGGAAAATACCTTTCACACCCATCTTTTCATAAATCTCCTTATTTTTTGCACCTACTCCTCCAGGAGTACAGTCTACTATAATATCTAATTTATCATATAAATCGTCAATTGTGCCTTTAACAGGAATTTCTGCTTCTTCAAAGAGGTTTTCTCTGTCAGGGGCACTCATATAAATATCATAACCTAATTCAACAGCCCTTTTAGCTTCAAAGTTTGGAGTTCGCTTTGTGACTCCTGCGATCTTCATATCATCTTGAGCAGCTACTGCATCTGCAACTCTTTTACCTATGGTACCATATCCGTTTATTCCAACAGCTTTCATAATTGACCTCCATTATGGAATTTTAAATGTTATTCCTGCTATAAATGAACTTTACCAATATATTCAAATTCTTTGAGATTTTTAATAATGTTAACTTCTTTAGATGGGGTTTGACATAAAATACTATTTCTTAAAAACAATTTATATTATTCATTGTATTATAAATTTTATGATTTATTTCCAGTTTCTATTTATTATGACATCAAAAGAAAATTAATATTAATTGTTCAATTTATTGGCTTGAAAAATATGTATTCTATTACATATAAAAAAGTTTAAGTAGTTTAACTTTTACATTATAAATGTTATAATATGAAAATGAATTTAGTTATTGTTTAGAATTATTTCGAAAATTTCGATTTTTTCTATTCATTTACCAACAGACATGGTTTAAAAAGGTGATAAAACATGATAGTTGATAATCTAGATAAAATTCTAGGATTATTTGGGTTAATGGTTGGAATTGAATTGATTGCAATAGTTATTTTCACTCTTTCAATATTATACATCCGTAACCCTTTAGCTGCAGGATTAATTGGGAATATTTCAAGTCTCACCATGACTCTTGGAATTATTGGATACGCAATAAACAGAGATAGAAAATAATTCTATAGGATTATTACTTGAATAAATATTGATTTCTATTTGGGTTTAGGAGAAATCTAAAAAAAAATATTTATGAAATCAAAAAAAAATGAAATTGTTTATAATCTTAATTTCCCTTTTTAATTTCCTCATCACATTCAGGACACAAATATTCTTTTACTTTGCCTTCTTTTTTGATATTTGCGATCTTTTCTTTTTCCTGTTTGTACCATTTATCGCATCTTCCACATTTCACAGTCTCTTGTTCAGCCATTGTATCACCATATTAATAATAGTTTTTGACACATATTAATTTTTTTAATTTAAGTCAGTAGTCTATTATTTTAGCCGATGAACCTACAGATGCTTTAGATTCAAAAACACAAGACATCATAATAAATTTGCTCTTAGATATACACAAAAAAGAGAATGTAACGTTGATTATGGTAACACATGAAAAATACATAGCAAAAAAAGCTGAAAGAAGTGTATATGTGCTTGATGGAAAAATTGAAGATGTTCATAGTATTTCTGATTTAATTGAGTTGTTGTTGATTCTACTTTATCCCATATTTCTTTTGGATACTCAATGGGAAAGCAAATAAACTATTTCGAAGAATTCAAAGATTTGGGTGTAATTATGGAAAAAGTATTTACTGTTTGTTTCAACTTTAGAATTATACAAAGTATAATTTAGATACTAAAAAAATCTAATGAGAAAGTTAAAAAGAATATCATATTTTTAAGATATACTATTATCATCTATGCTCCTTTTTATTAGTTCATCATTAAACTTAATCCCCTTAAGGGTTGTGATGATTAAATCAACTATAAATTTGGATAATTCCATAGATGTTATCGATAAAGTATATTCTTAGGGTATGAAACTGCTCTTAATGGTTTAAAAACCCATAATTGTTTGGTGATACCCATGAAGAAAATACTTTGGTGGCTTATTGCCGGTACAAAGGGAGGTATTAATAGGGCCAGAATAATACATAACATCCAAAAAAGGCCTTATAACGCCAATCAGCTGGCTGAAAAATTAGAATTGGATTATAAAACTGTAAGACATCATATAAAAGTTTTAGAAGATAACAATGTTATAACATCATCTGGTGAAAAATATGGAACCATGTATTTTCTTTCATCTACAATGGAAGAAAATTATGAACTTTTCCAGGAAATATGGAATGAAATAAAGGAAGATTAGAAGGTGATCATGTGTTAGATAATCATATGTTCAATAATCAAGTGTTTAATAACTTAGACCCAATTAATGAAACTCTTGGAGAAAATAGACCAGAAAGGAACCCATTTGATGATCCTATTTTGGCTCTTGTTGCTGCCATTGTATGTGCAGCTAACATTGGACTGCTCTTAATATTGTTATTCACATATATTACAAGTTATAAAAAACTAAAATCCCAGTTCACATTGGGTTTGGTTATATTTGCATCGCTCTTAATAGTACAAAACATAATATTCATGCTTTTCTTACTAATAAGAGAAGGGTTTCATGGTCCCGGAATGGGCTTCCCCGTACTTAGTATGAGTATAATTGAATTTGGTGCTCTCTTAGTTCTTTTGAAGACCACATGGGTTTAACACCATTTAAATTCAGAACCAAATTATTTTGAATATGAAAATCTATTACACAAATAATAAGAGTTTAATCGATTGTAACGAGATTATAAAGAAAAGATTGAATATAAAAAAATTAGCTAAATATTTCAAAAAAATAAAAATAAGGTTGAATTTTAAAACCTTTTTCAACCATTAATGGTTGCTTTACATTGCATCAAGTTTTTCTGGTAAATATGTGTCAACTACATATTCCAGCCCATATTTCGAGAAAGACTGCTGTTCTGCTTTTTTACCGATCTTTAGCATTTTCTTGATCTCTACCTTCCAGAAATCATCCCTGTATCTTGGATCTTTGTAAAGTTCTTTGAGCCTTAACACATCTATGTCCTTCAATGGGTCTGTTGGTAAGTCATAGTTAATAATGTCTGAAGCAGTAACTCCCAGAAACTTTGCATTGGGTGTTGCAAGCTCGTGGTTTACATGTGCGAGTTTTGCACTTCCAGATATTATAACCATGGCAATATGGAATCCCCATGGATCTCCATCGTTACATATGTAAACTGGAAGTCCTAGTTCTTCATTAACTCTTTTAAGAAATCTACGTGTCGCACGCGCAGCCTGTCCTTTGAGTCCTACAATAAGTGTATCGAATTTTTTATATGCATTTTCTTGGACCATCCTGTGGAACATACCCATGGTTTCAACAGCTATTACTCTTTGGACATTGTGATCAACTAGTTCAACCTCATCAATGGTTGGTGAAATTGTGTAACCTGATTTACCCATTCTCAGGGCGTTTATTTCTACATCGTCATCTTTAACTGTGATGTCACCATAGACTGATGCACCATCTTCTTCAGGCATTAATCCGAGGTCTTCACGGGATATACCTAATGTTACCTCAAGATCTTCTCCAACTATGTTAGATTCCTGCTGGTCTCCAAAGTCTATGTCCCATCCTTCTGAAACATAATACATTTCCCTTAAGGTTGCTGTTTTCCCTGTTTGAACAAGACTCTTACAAAAATTAGCCATGTAAACCATTTGGCCGATCTTCTTGATCTGTTTAACATTTCCTAGAGATCTCTGCCCAAAACGATCTCCAAGTACGTAGTAGCGTTTTTCATCGTCGTAAACTATGTTGGAAGTACCTCTTGAAGGTACTTGTATTGATGGGACATTCATAGCATTAACGTCTTCTATTATTTTATCTCCAAGACTTTGGAGTTTATTTACAGCCAGATCTCTTCTGTTTAAGGCAAGTTCTTTTCTATTCATCATCCTTTTCGCCTACTATATCTTCATCGGCTAATTCGCCTAAATCTACGTCAATTTCATCTAATATTTTTGGCCTTCTAGTTACCTTGGCCAGAATTTCCTTGTACTCTGGAACATCTTTCCCAGCAAGTATTGCAGCTTCTCTCATAATTACAGGTACGTATGTTTCAAATATCTTTGAACGCATTTCCTCATCTTTTGCTGCCCTTTTAGCGTTAATATATTTTTGAAGACTCCTTGCTATTTTCATAGTGGCTTGTCTAACTTCGTGGAGTATTTCCTCTTCTGGAGCAACACTCTGTTTACCTGTTGAAAGATATGGTACGTTTGTTGAAACTATGTTAACAAATACAGTAATTGGTGCATTTTCTAGATCCCGTATACCATACCGTTTCCAATCTATGCTTTTAAGTGCTTCTGTTATTGCACAGCTTCCCTGATCAAAGCTCAATGGAACTCTGTTTGCAAACCTCATAATTTCTGCACGGTTTTGTTCACCAACTATTCGTCCAGAATCTCCTCCATAGGATATACCTGCTTCTATTACGAATGAAACTCCACCACGATAAGTTTTGGGTTTTCTTGTTGTGGTTGCAACAAATTCAGGGTTTAAAATTTCTCTTATACCCTTCTCGATTTGTTCTTTTCCAATTGGGATCAAACCAGATGTTGGAGGTGCCATAAAGTCCATCTGGGCAAATAGTTCAACAATTCTTTCGGCTTCTTCCCATTTCATATCTTTAGGACGTTTGTTAAGGTCTATCTTGGTTATTTCTTGTATTTCATTGACCCTCTTGATCGACATCCTTGACAGTGAACTGGTTAATAAGCTCCTGAATCTACGTTTATCAGTGTGTTTTGCCATGAATATTAAGTCGTCTGCTGTAACACCTCTTGGATGGGGCAAAACTTCCTTGGGGAGAGGAGGTATAACGTCTGTAGCTCGTTCGAATATATATTTGTGTCCTGTTGGATCACGGAAGGTGATTTTTGCATGTGGATTTGCTATCATACTTCTTCTGATATATTCAAATGCTCCTTGTTCACTTAGGGAATATGAAACATCTTTGAACTGTAGCTCTATTGCCACACCAGTTGAATCTACTTCTACTGGACGTTTATCCAGTATAAGTCCTTTGTTGGTTTTGACATCCATTTTAAATGTCATTTCAACTCCCTGGAGTTTTTCACCTTTTTTATATCCCGATATTACTCTGGCAGGTTTTCCTGTTGTCATCTGGGATAATAATACACATCCACTACATCCTAGCCCTTGTTGACCTCTGGATTGAATGTTCCTGAATTTAGAACCAGCAAACATTGTACAGTAAACTTTGGTTATGAAATCTTCGGGGATTCCTGGCCCATTATCCATGTGTTTAAGAATATAATGGTCTTTATCAACTCTCTTAAGGTCTATGGATATTTCTGGCTGTATTCCTGCCTCTTCTGCAGCGTCGAGGCTGTTGGTTATCAACTCATGAAAAACCATTGTGAGGGACCTTATTTTTCCAGAGAATCCCAGCATTTGTTTGTTCCTTCTGAAAAATTCAGATGCTGTAAGTTCCTTAAATTCTTCAAAAAGTTCTGATGCTTCTCTCTCCAAACTTAGCCTCCTTTAAATGCGATTTTTTGCATCAATAATTTATAAATCTATAAATATCATGTATTTATTTATTTTTAGGACATTGCTTTTCTAATAATTTTAGAAATGTTTTTATTCTAGGTCAGTTTCATCTTTTGCAATTCTATGGAACTGCTTTATCTTCATATCACGGGTTTTTTTCTCGAGGAATGCATAGACAGTTTTATGTCTAACACCGCTTAAAATCATTTCAACTGCTTCTTTTGCAATATGTATCTGTTCCATGTCTCCAATTATTGCAACTGTTTTTCCGTATATTGAAATATCAACACCAGTCATATCAGTTATTATATCTTTGGTACGACCTTCTTTACCTATTATCCTGGCTTTCTGCCTTAATACTGCTTTCTTGTTTTTTCCAACATAGTCTGGAAGGTTTATTATCTCGAGAATTGTTTCATCGCCCATGAGTTTAACTGCTATTTCAGGGTTGAATCCCCTGCCTATAGCTTTTACTATGTAACGAGCTTTCCACACTGATAAAGGGTCTTCTGTTTCTTCTGTAGGTGATATTGCAACGGTTCCAGCTTCGCTGTCTATTGTAATTTTTGTTTTTGTTAAATTTTCAATTTCGTCCTTTGTAATGCCGTTTTTCCCAATAACAACCCCTACTCTTTCACGGGGAATTTTGAGGTATTCTGTGTTTGGCATGATTTCACCTCAATTTATATAAATAATATTCATATCCTTTTTAATATACTTTTCTATCCTCATAAATCCATAATTTTACTTTTAATCTGATCCTTAGATATCTGGAGGCCCATTTTTTTGAAATCTCTATATAAGTTGTCTATATCTCTTTTTAAAAGCTCCCTTGATATTGGATGGTCAACCATAACACCCTGGGATATGTCGATTATAACAGGTTCACCATCATCTATTAAGATATTGTAACCGGATAAGTCACCATGAACTAATTTAGCATCTTTATAAAGTATTTTAACATATTCCAATATTTTATTTGCAACATATTCAGGATCTGATATTTTGGATTGTCTCATAAGTTGTGCGGGATTTCCAATATCGTCTCCTATGAATTCCATGACCAAAACATTATTTTTCGCGATTATTGGTCTTGGTACTCTAACACCCACTTCTTGAGCTCTTGTTAGATTCCTTAATTCCTTTGTAACCCATGTATTAATAAGCTGGCGTTTGTTGGAAGTTCTTACATTGAATCTAGGGTCTCCCTGAATATAATACTGCATTTTCTTAAAATCAGATGTTCCTACCCTATATATTTTAACAGCAACAAAGTTTCCATCGTCGTCAATTCCTTTGAAGACATTTGCCTCTTTTCCAGTACTTATGGCTCCCTGTAACTTGTTTATGTGGCCCATTTTTGCAAGTTTGTAGAGTGTTTCAAGTGTAAGTCTATCAAAAACTTCACTTCCAACTCTTCTGTCTTCATCACCCTTTAAACGTTTCTCTGACAAGAGTTTTCTCAAGTCATTATCAGCTTTAGATACTTTAGAGCACATGAAATTTTTCACCAGTTATAAAAGAGCCTAAATTATTTATTAATATCATAAGTGATTAAAGAACAATATTTAAAAATCATTTAAATCAATTTAAAGCTCAAAAAGCTTAAAATAGTATGATTTATTAAACAGTCAGAATAAATCATTTCATTAATTCTAACCATTTTTTAAATTATTTTAGATAATGTTAATTTTAATTAGAGTTTCAAGTAGCCCCTTCTTTCAAGCCAGTTAGCTTCTGTTCGAGTGTATCTCCATATAACATCTGCTTTTTCATCGCTCTGGAAGTCCCATGGCTTTATTAAAACCACATCTCCTTCTCTTATCCAGATTCTTTTTTTCATTTTACCTGGAATTCTTGAAAGTCTTGTTTTACCATCTGCACATCGTACTTTGAGTTTTCCATGGCCGAGTATCTGCTCGACAACGCCTGGTATTTCACCTCTCCTTGGTGATCTTACTCTCCTCATTTCTTGTGGGCCTTGATTTTGTCCTCTTCTCAAATACTCTCCTCCTTAACTTAAAGCAGTTCATGATCATCAATGAAATTTTATAAATATGTTTAGCAACAGTTTAAAAACCATCTTTAAGAGTTATCAATTTTAATATATATTTCCATTGATCATTTAATCTTACTATTTATATAGTGTTTTGGGGTATATAAAAAAGCGCATTTATCATTGATATGATACATCTCAAAAACATTTTCTCACATTTGATTCATAACCTGCAAAAGCTAAATTCTTACATTTACGAACCCATTAAATATTTGTTAGAATTTCATCTCATAATCAGAAACTCTTTGATCCACTTCAACATTTTTTCTTGACTTTTCAAAAGAATCAAATGTTATCTGAAGTAAAATCAAATAAAATTTCATATTCATGTTCTAACAGTTCAAGTGAGTCATGATCCTTATTTTACAGTATGAATCTTTTTGTATTAGAGGATTATCTCTAACAATTTTTTGATAAATCTCAAATATGTTCCGGTAGGTCTTAGAATTTTTGAACTAGTGTTAGGAAATAAGATCGTCATCTTTCTTGAATACTCCTAGATTATAGAATATGCTTTCATCCTCAGACGTTGAACGAATATCGATCACATTTACAACACCCTCCTTTCAATAAAAATACTATGTATTGGGTATACTTTGACAGTTGAGTAAGAGTATATGAAAAGTAATGATTCATTAGTAACTATAAAATGTATCAATTAAATATACAATATCTGAAAGATCATTTGAAATCATCAAATAAGAATCGAAAAATCGAATGTGGTAACATGGGACAAGAATTTTTAAATATAATGGATCCTGAAGATGTAAAAAAGATTATAGATGATATTCCAACGAATAAACGGGTAGAAAAGGTATTACTTGGTGACTCTCTCAATAGAGTTATTGCTGAGGATGTGCATGCAACTATAAATCTCCCACCTTTTAGAAGGACTTCAATGGATGGATATGCTGTAATAGCAGAGGATACTTTTAATGCATCTGAAGATTATCCAGTTAGTTTAAAACTTATTGAAGTAATAGGTGCAGGAGATGTTCCTGAAAAAAAACTGACAAGTGGATTTTGTACCGAGGTTTCAACAGGAGCACCTTTACCCTCAGGCACCACAGGGGTGGTGATGGTAGAATTTACCGAGAGTCACAATGGGGAAATACTTATCTACGAAAGTGCTGCAATTGGCCAGAATATAACAAAAGAAGGATCGGATGTAAAAGAAGGAGAACTACTACTTCCAAGGGACACTAGGATAACTCCTGATAAAATAGGAGTTTTAAGTGCAATTGGAATGAAAACAGTGACAGTTTATCAGAAACCCCGGGTAGCAATCATATCTACTGGAAACGAGATAATAAATCCCAATGATAAGTTGACCTATGGTAAAATTTATGATATAAATTCCATGACAATTTCAAGTGCTGTTAAGGC
The DNA here is from genome assembly GCF_000744455.1 of Methanobacterium sp. SMA-27. NCBI lineage: Archaea > Methanobacteriati > Methanobacteriota > Methanobacteria > Methanobacteriales > Methanobacteriaceae > Methanobacterium > Methanobacterium sp. SMA-27. Next base: position 139,163 of record NZ_JQLY01000001.1, read on the forward strand.
ATGTGGTTGTATTCCCGTACATACAGATATAGTTGAAGATGATTTCAGCGCTTTAAAAAATAAGATAAATGAATTTAAAGATGTTGATTTAATATTAACATCAGGTGGTACATCTGCAGGCACGGGGGATGTATTAAGGGAAGTACTGGATGATCTGGGCGAAGTTATTGTCCATGGTGTGGCAGTTAAACCAGGTAAGCCAACAATAATTGGCAGATTAAAAAATGATGAAGGTTTAAAATATTTATTTGGCCTTCCAGGAAACCCAGTTGCTGCATTAATGGTTTTTCGTGTCTTCTTTGCACCATTTTTAATGAAAATGGCATCCATAAGTACATTAACCCATTCAGATGATAATGTTCAGACACTTAAACTTTCTCGCAGATATCGTCCTGCGAGAGGAAGACTTCATTATGTATTGGTGAAAATTGAAGGAAAAAACGCAATTCCAATTTTAAAAGATTCTGGTGCGATATCTTCTCTTGCAGAAGCTGATGGTTTTATACAAATACCAAAAAATATTGAAATACTTGAAAAAGGAGAATCAGTCCAAGTTTTCCCACTAGTTGATTTTTAACAATAATAGATCATATATCAAAAAGATCCCCTAGAACAACTTTTTTATTTGTTTGCACAAGTTTTGGAATTTTTCCAAGGGTTCCAGCTGACTCTCCAACAACAACAAGCACGCCCCGCATGAATTTTCTGAAATCTTCAGCCCTTTCAAGCGATTTCTGTACTGCATCATGATCCTTGTCTCCAAGTGCATTGTTTGCAATGGAAGTTGCAAGTGCATCTGCAATACTTGCTTCTTCTGCGAAAACAGTGACAGAATCTGACCGTCCAAAGCTTATTGAATGTCCCACCGTACCTGAGGACGTGCATACTCCCATTGGTGTTTTTCCAAACTTAATTTTAAATCCAAGCTCTCCTGAAAGAGAAGATTCACCCGCATAAAGCCCTACAACCACATCTTGATCCGTTTTCAGTGCTACATCTCCCCCATTGTCAATTATCACATATTTGGCTCCATTCTCAATCATAAATCCCATTGAAAGTTGGGATATGGTCCCTGCAACAGCTGCCATTGGCCCAACCTCACCCCTTCTTCCTGCACGTGCCATTAAACTTACTATGAGTGGAGGTTCACCATTATTTTTTTTTTCAACAAGAACCGGTTCAAAACTGTTTAAAAAATCAGGATTTTCCCTAATATAACTCTTGAGTTCAAAGCGTTGTTTAAGGATAAAATTTGGAAGCTCATGTTTCATAAGATCTGTTTTAAGTACCAGATCGGTTTCACCAATTTTTATTCGTTCCCTTATTATTCTGTTAACTATCATTGAACTTAATCTGTTTGATACTACATAAAATATTTAGATGATCAATAAGAGAACTAGTGTTGATGAACATGACAGATAGTAATAGAAGAGATTCACATCCAGTAGAAAGGGTTTTATTTGAAACCAAACCCAGATTCATTGCAAATATGAAATCTGCAATATTTAAATTTATCATTGTGTTGGTGTTGTTGTATTTTTTTACTACAATAATACAGTATGCTGCCATTGTTCAAGGTCGTGTTGGAAATCTTGTAAACATACCATTTGTAGAAGGAACCACTTCCATTCTAATTATCATCATTTTATTGATGATACTATGGATACTATGGAATATTCTGTCTTGGAGATCAAAAATTTATACAATCACCAGTAAGAGAGTAATGATAAAAACAGGCGTCATTAGGAAAAAAAGTGTTTACATGCATTACGATAAAATTCAAGATATAATAGTATCCCAAAGCATTATAGAAAGGATTTCTTATTCGGGTGACATTGAAGTATTCGGTGGTCACGATAGAACCAGTTTGATCTTAGTAGACATACCAAATCCTGGCGAAATAGAAAATATGATAAACAGGATGATAGATGGAGATGATCTGGAATTTGAAACACATAAACCCAAAAAGCCAGAGCAAAAATCCAAAAAAAGAGAATCGGTCATGGAAGAGTATGATAAAAAGTTCAAACTCTAAACTAATTATTTTAATTTGAAAATTCTATTAAATTATAATTTTTCGAATAAATAAGGAGAATATCATGGAATATATAAAATCAATTTTTTTCTTTATGCTTGCTGGTCTGTTCGAAATTGGAGGAGGATACCTTATGGAATTATTCCAACATTCCAACCCGCAAACTTCGGCAGGGTTTATGCAGCATATGGAGGAATATTCATTTTAATGGCATTATTATGGGGGTGGCAAATAGACAAAATAATACCTGATAGATTTGAGATAATCGGTGCATCGGTGGTTCTCATAGGGGTATTCATAATTATGTACTGGCCACGGGGATAATATTCCATTTAATATGGATCCAACAAAGAATTAGTCAAGTAATCGAATTAATGAATTAATAGGATCTTATTCAATCAATTAAAATTTTATTCGGTGAAATCCAATAAATATTTTGCATTAATAAATTTTAAATTAATTATTATTAGAACAAAAATTTTTACATAAATAGACTATGCATCATATTAAATATAAACAAATTCTTTATTGAATATGAAACATATCATTAGTTGGTAATTTTCCAGAACTATGATCATCTCATCATAATAAATTATGCTAAGAAATTTTTTTTAGGAAATAACTTTCTAATTCTAAAAGAAGTTCTAGATCTAAATTATTGTTAAATTGATTATATCAATAAAATTACAAAAAAATAGAAAAAACTTACTAAAATTTAATTGGGTAATCTAATGAATAAATTTGACGTAGTAGTTGTTGGTGCAGGGCCTGTAGGCTCAACATTTGCTAGATATATTGCAAATGAAGGTTTTAAAGTAGTAATGTTAGAGAGGAAACGAGAAGTTGGTGTTCCCCTCCAATGTGCAGGACTTTTAGGCAAAAAAATAAAGGATATTAATATCCTTCCAGATGAATACATCTTAAACGAGGTTTACGGCGCATATTTACATTCACCTTCAAATATTATATTAAAAGTTGGCCGAAAAGATCCAGAGGCATATGTAATCGATAGAGTAGGTTATGACAAATTTTTAGTAGAACAAGCAGTAGATGCAGGGGCAGAGCTTCTTTTAAACCATAGGGTAAAAGGTTTGGATGTAAAGACAGGAGAAGTTTGTGTTGGAAACAATTCTGATAAAATATTCAAAGGTGAAGTGATTGTTGGAGCTGATGGACATGCATCCCGAGTATCTGATGAATTCAACCCGAAATCAAAATCGGTAATGGCAGCGCAATATCTTTTAGACATGAAAAAAGATGTTTTTGATATAGATAATGTCAATCTTAACGTTAATTCAAATATTTCTCCCGGATTTTTATGGATGATCCCGATTTCTAAGTCAATGGCGAGAGTAGGACTATTTGCAAATAAAGATTATAATGGACTCAATGAAGTTTTAAAAGATTTTATTAATCATGATATATGTTATAAAAATGCTTCAATTTTAAAGAAGTATCAAGGATTCATACCAGTTTACAACTCTAAAAAGAAAATTGTAAAAGATAGAGCTATACTCTTGGGTGATGCAGCATCACAAGTAAAACCCACTACTGGTGGAGGCCTTATAATTGGATTTGAATGTGCTAAAATGGCAGCAAATACTGTTTCAAGGGCACTTCAAATGGAAGATATTAAAATTCTCAATGAATATGAATATGAATATAAAAAACGTTTTAAAAATGAGTTAAAAGTTCAAATTGAAGTTCAAAAGATTTTTGAATCACTTACAAATGAAGATCTTGACCAGATGTTTTTAAAACTTAAAGAAGGAAATGCAGAGGCTTTAATATCTGAATATGGGGATATGGACACCCAATCCACTCTTATAAAAGAAATGATAAAAAATAGGCTTCTGTTTTCTATTTTACCCAAATTGTTAACTCGGAGGATAGGAAGTTTATGGAAATAGTTTTAATATTATCTCAGGAACATCAAACATTACCAAAAGCAGAGATTGAAGCTGTTTTAAATGCTGAAAGTATACCATTCAGCTTTGAAAATCAGTACGAAGGTGTTTTGATACTCAATGTACCAGATGAATATTCAAAATCTCTTAAGACCTTTGGTAAAAGGCTTTCATATACTCATGAGGTTTGTAAACTTTTAATAGAAACAGATAAAGTTCATTTAAACTCTGAAATTCAGACATATCCCTGGAAAGATATAATAATAAAAGATTTTGCTGTTAGAGTAAAGCGAATGGATAAAGATGATAAGTTTGATACAACCGATGTTGAATGGGAGATAGGCGGCTTAATAAATAACAGTATCGAACGGGCCAAAGTAAATCTAAAAGATCCATCAAGCTTTTTGAGACTTATATTCATTAATGGAAAGATTTTTGTAACTGAAAGACTATTTAAAATAGAAAAGAAGCATTTTCATAATCTTAAACCGCATAAAAGGCCTTTTTTTTATCCTGGATCCATGAGTCCAAAACTTGCAAGATGCATGGTTAATCTTACAGGAGTAAAGAAGGGAGACTTAGTTCTCGATCCATTCTGTGGAACAGGAGGAATTCTCTTAGAAGCAGGAATTATGGGTGCAGAGGTTATTGGGGTAGATATAGATAAAAAAATGGTGAATGGAACAATTAAAAATCTTAATTATTGTGGTATAAAAGATTATAATGTTTTTCAAGGTGATGCGAGGAAAATAAGCTTGCCTAATAAAGTTAACGCTATTGCAACTGATCCTCCGTACGGTATTTCAGCATCAACTGGCGGTGAAGAAAGTCAGAATCTTTATGCCGAAGCTCTTGTTACAATGGAGGAAATACTCATAGATACAGGGAAGCTATGCATGGCAACACCTCACTACATGGATATAGAAGAGCTTATACAAGGTACAAACTTTGAAATAATAGAACAACACCATATAAGAATGCACAAAAGTTTAACTCGTGTTATATCTATCCTTAAAAAATCACTGAGAGAGGAAAGATAATCATGACTTAGTTCAAATTTATTTATATAAATTAAAATTTGCATTGAGCAATTTATAAATTATTTTATTAGATTCTTAAAGGCCATCTAGAATTGTTATTCAATTAAAATTTATTAACATTAAGTAATCTTTAAAACTTGTTTAAGATTAAGTGGAGGGGGACCTTTGAAAGCTAGAATATTTGACACGACACTTAGAGATGGAGAGCAAACTCCGGGAGTTTCTTTAACTCCTGATCAGAAGCTTAGGATAGCAATTAAGCTTGATGATTTAGGGGTTAATGTTATAGAGGCAGGTTCGGCCATTACATCGGCGGGGGAAAGGGAAGGAATTAAAAAAATAGTTTCTGAAGATCTTTCAGCTGAAATATGCAGTTTTGCAAGGGCAGTTAAAGTTGATGTAGATGCAGCTCTAGAATGTGGAGTTGAAAGTGTTCATTTGGTTGTTCCAACATCTGATTTACATATAGAACATAAATTAAGAAAAACTCGAGAAGAAGTAAAAAGAACAGCAATTGAAGCTGCAGAATATGCTGTTGATCATGGTTTACTCGTTGAACTTTCAGCAGAAGATGCAACTCGAAGTGATTATAAATTTCTTAAACAAGTTCTAAGTGAAGGAATAGATGCTGGAGCTAAAAGAGTTTGTGCCTGTGACACAGTAGGAATGCTCACACCAGAAAGATCTTATGAATTTTATAAGGGTTTAACAGAATTAGGAGTGCCAGTTAGTGTTCATTGTCATAATGATTTTGGATTAGCCGTTGCAAATACCCTATCAGGACTTCGGGCCGGTGCAAGTCAGGCTCATGTAACAGTAAATGGAATTGGTGAAAGAGCTGGAAATGCTTCTCTTGAGGAGGTTGTAGTTTCCCTGAATTCCCTTTACAATATTAAAACAGATATTAATTTTAAAATGCTCTATGAAATGTCAAAAACAGTGGCAAGGATGACAGGAATATATCTCCAGCCAAACAAGGCCATAGTGGGTGAGAATGCATTTGCACACGAATCAGGAATACATGCAGATGGTGTTATTAAAAAGGCAGAAACATATGAACCAATAACTCCGGAGCTTGTTGGTCACAGACGAAGATTTGTTATGGGTAAACATGTGGGTTCTCATATTATCCGAAAGAGAATAAAAGAGATGGGATTAAGGGTAGATGATGTTAGATTTGAACAAATATTTGCAAGAATAAAAGCCCTTGGAGATATGGGAAAATGTGTAACAGATGTTGATCTTCAAGCAATTGCAGAAGATGCACTTGGAGTTCTAGCAGAAAAGCCAGTAGAACTTGAAGAGTTAACCATAGTCTCTGGAAACAAGGTCACCCCAACTGCATCGGTAAAAATGAATGTTGATGGTGTGGAAAAGGTTGAAGCTGGTGTTGGTGTTGGTCCGGTGGATGCAGCAATTGTTGCAGTTAGGAAAAGTGTAAAAGACATTGCAGACATACAGCTTGAAGAATATCATGTTGATGCCATAACAGGGGGAACTGATGCTCTGATTGATGTTGTTGTCAAACTCAAAAATGGTAATAATATAGTTAGTGCAAGAAGTACTCAGCCAGATATTATAATGGCCAGTGTAGAAGCAGTTTTAGGTGGAGTTAACAAGATAGTCAGCGATAAAAAGATCAGAGAATCTGAAAATAAGGAATAATCTATTTTAATCAAATTATGATTATTATTCCTTTTTTGGTTTGAACATAAAATCGCCGTTTATTCTAGATCAACATAAAGAAGATATAATAAACAAGAGGATTTAATAATTTAAATATGAACTCTGCACCATCAAAAGGTAAGTTATCACATGTAAAAAGATTTTTCAGCGTCTTAGGAAGTCTTTTATCCACTTACATGGCAATTATACTTACAATAGGTTTTTTAGTACCTTGGATATTAGGAGCAATCAAGATACATAACTACAATGAAATAATTAGCTTTATTGAAGTTTTTGTGTTGGTTTCTGCAACATTATCCCTTTTAAGCTTCACATATATTATGGCACTTTCAGACATACATGAAAAGGTCAAAGATTCTATGATAAAATCTGGAGAATTATTTTTCATGTCCACTGTCCAGTTTATTGTAGGACTGTTTTTATTATTATTGATGGATTACCTTACTAACAGTTTCCTCAACATTTCTAATATTAATTTAAATCTCAACTTGGCTGGAATTACTTCGATTGCAGTTTTTTTAATTCAGATAATTGTACTTTTAGAATTGATATTTGCTGTATCCAAATTTTTCAAGGGAGTTATAGGAGTATATGTTTCATTTAGGGCAGAACATTTCAAAGAATCCATATTTTATATTTTATCATGGAGGGGTAGAAATGTTTGAAAACAGCGGGGAACTAGGATGTAATATACAGGTGGCCGGATTCAAATCTCATATTACAAATATTGGACAGGTTATGGCTGATTTAAAACAATTTGACAATTGCATGATCCAACTCATGGATGCAGAGGGAATAGCCGGCAGAGAACATGCAATACATGCTACAATACACGCTATCAATACATTTTCAAGAAAAGAAAACATTGCAAATGATTTGGGCATAGAGATTTGCGTGAGAATGTCTGGTCAGAGGCAGATCTCACAAGCCTTAAAAACGCTAGGAATTAAAAACGGAGATGTAACTGTTTGTGTAATAGCAGTTGACTGTAAAGCTGATGTCATGGATAAATTAACAGATATTCTTGATGAGAGAGACGATAAAGTTCTTGAACCTGATGAGGATAAGTTAAAAAACATGTACCATATTTCAGATATTGAAGCTGAAACTGCAGGAAGCATTACAAAACTTTTAATGGAAAAAACTGCTCTTTTAATACTTGAAACTTGAATTAAAAGAAATTATATTTTTAATTTAGAGTTTTTAATATTTTTACTATCTCATCAAGATTTTCATGTGTCATACACTTCACATCAAGATTTTTTATTTCAATGCATAATGCATTCATCTTCACCCTGTTGTAATTAGGGCATACAGTTATTATACTGCCTCCATGCACATTAAATCTATTTCTTAATTGATAACTTAATCTTTTAGGATATTCATCAGGGATTATAATGTTTAATCCCGATTTGTCTCCATATAATACTTCCCTAAACTCCATTATTTCTGACTTTAAAAAGTTACAAGCTTCTAAAGTTTTAGAAAGTATGTGGGGTGCATTTTTTATCTCTGATGCAATACCTGCACATGTTATTGGATCTGCCTTAAAACTTTTTAAAATATTTTTAGCGGAATTAATTAAATTTATATCGTTTGTTGAAATGAAACCACCATTCCCAACATTAATTGTTTTGGGAGATCCCGTAGATGCAATAATCACGTGAGCCTGTTTGCCATTTCCAAGCATTCCACTTTCATCTCCAATTCCACCAGATGCATCTTCAACTAAAACAACCCCCATATCATCACAAATTTTGTAAATATTTTTTATAGGTTGTTCTGCTGAATATCCTGCAAAACTGGTTATGAAAAGTGCTTCAGGATTAAATTTTTCTATTAAACATTCTAATTCATTTACTTCTACAATGCCAAGCTCTGTTGGAATTGGAATTGCTTTGATACCAAGAAATTCAGCCATTTTTTTGAAACCTATCCAGCCGCCTTGATCAGGAATCATGATCCTATCTTTAAATGTACTCATAACTGAGAGAATGGCAGAATTTCCACTGTTCACAATTTTAACTTGATCATGTCTGGTGAATTTTTTGACACCCTTTTCTGCACTTTCTATTTCTTCATATCTACTGCCCGGAATATGTTTCAGATTGAGAGCTGACTTGCTCATGGCATTTCTTGTTTCAAATGAAGGTCGTCTGTAAAATAAATCCATAATATCCTCTTTAAGTTGGTATAAAAGTGTCTAAAGTAGTTTGTCTAGATTGTAAAAGTTCTTTTAAAAGGTCACTTTGTTTTACAAATTTTTGCATTGGTAGATTGAGTTTGGTTGATATGTAAGAAAGAGCTGTTTTCATATCCTCAAATTCAAGTGGTTTTTGATTCATAGCATTTCTAACATTTTCACGAACATTAAAAACTCCAAGAGGCACATAACCATTATATGCTTCTCTTAAAACTATTGCTCCTGCCTGTTTTCCTTCACGAGCAAGAGATTCAAGCACTGCCATTTTACATGTGTAGTAACATCCTCCAACTCTTGAATAACCTTTTTTTCCTGTGTTTCCTTCGTAGTCAGAAAATATTAGTTCTTCACTTCCAAGAACATGTAAAAATGCTTCCATCCATTCGTATTGCCATTCTGTTGGAAGTAGAAGAATTGCATAGTAATTGTTAAGACTTGAAAATTCATATACACGATGTGTATCAAGAACATCATTATAACGGACATTTTTCAGTAGACGATCACCTATAGTGCTGTCACATGCAGTTATTGACCATCTTGTTGGTACAAGTTTTCTTCTTTTACCAACTCCCATTGCACCTACTGAAAATGCTTTCTGTATGTTTGAAAATGGTATTCCCTTATTATTAAGGTCTAATACAGCATCGGCAGCCTTAAGATCACTATCATAGAAAACTTTCTCAAGCTCATGATCCCATTTTACATTTTCGATGTCAAACTTTTGTATAAGTGCACTTGGGCCATGAGGGGTGTGTTCATCACTGAAAGAGGTACCTCTTGGTTTTTTACTGAATTCTGCTTCACTTCCTATTGAGCTATCAGCAAGAGATATTTCTTGAAGTTTTTCAATATAATTATTTTCCAAGTCTTTAATACCCACTATTTGTTTCCCACGCACTAGATTCAATCTGTAACCTATTATATCCTCTTGACTTTTGTCTTGTGGGATCCAAGATTCTGGCATGTCCATGATTGTGGTGTCACCTGTAAGCGGTGCTATCATTGGTCCTGCATATACTTTAGGATAGTTCCAACTACCAATAAAAACAGATGGTGGTGTGCTCCCATCAATCTCCTTACCAACATCCACTGAATGCATTTTTATCCTAGAAGTCAGTTTCTTGAGGTAAGCTGTTTTGCCGTTTATCATAATTATCTAATAAACTATTCAACTACCAACTTAATAAGATCGATGAAAGCATTTGAGCATTAACCAAAAATTTTGTTTTTATTTTAATTAAATAATATATTTCTAATAAAATCTTTTATTATCTTTTGACTAACTTTAAGGATGCAGAATTCATGCAATATCGCAATCCTGTTGGTTTGGGTCCGTCGTCGAAAACATGCCCTAAATGTGCATCACAGCGGGCGCATAGTGATTCAGTTCTTATCATACCATAGTTTCTATCCTTATGTTCTTTGATATTTTCATCAGCTATGGGTTGCCAGAAGCTTGGCCATCCAGTTCCGGAGTCAAACTTAGTATTCGAATCGAAAAGATCCGTTCCACAACAAATACACTCATATATTCCATCCTCGTGACAGTCGTGATATTTGCCTGTAAACGCAAGTTCTGTCCCCTGATGTCTTGCAACATTATAGGATTCTTTGCTCAATATTTTTTTCCATTCTTCGTCGGTCTTTTTTATTTTCTCAACCAGTTCTACCTTACCAGTTTTTACAGAGTAGATTGGTATAAGTGAATCTTCCTTTGAATTGGTTGTCATGATAATTTATATGATCAACCAAAACTAAATAATTCACTGTTTAAGAACTTAAAAAGAAAAAGTAAATAAAAAAAAAGGTTAATTTTTTTAGGCAAATTCAATTGTACTAGGAGGTTTATCACTTACAGAAAGTGAAACATGTGTTACTTCGGGTATTTCAGCTGTTATTCTCTGAGATATTGTTTTTACCATACTCCATGGGAGTTCTGGTACATTTGCAGTCATTGCATCGATTGATTCAACCATTCGAATCACTACCAGATAACCAAAATCCCTTATGTCTCCTTTAACTCCTGTAACTTTTGTATCAGTTAAAACAGCAAAGTACTGCCATAAAGTAGCATCAAGACCTTCTTTTTTAACTTCTTCCTCTACAATTGCATTGGCTTTTCTACATATGCTTATTTTTTCAGGAGTCAATATGCCTACTACCCTTACTGCAAGCCCAGGACCAGGATATGGTTGTCTGTTAACCATTTCATCAGGAAGACCCAGTTTACTTCCTATTACTCTAACTTCGTCCTTATAAAGTTCTCTTATTGGTTCAACAATCTCCAGTACTAATCCATGTGGAAGTGCTATATTGTGATGCGATTTTATTTGACCATCACTTTCTATCCAGTCTGGTGCTATTGTGCCTTGTACAAGAAATTCAGCACCTTCTTCTTCGGCAACCCTTTCAAAAACTCTTATAAATAATTCACCAATGATCTTTCTCTTTTCTTCAGGATCAGAAACACCATCAAGTCTGTTTAAAAATTCTTCCTCTGCATTAATAGTTCTCAAATTGAGTCGGTCATTAAATGTTTTATTAACATAATCTGATTCTCCTTCTCTTAAAAGCCCGTGATCAACAAATACAGCAATTAAATTATCTCCAATAGCCGTTGAAGTTAATACTGATGCTACAGAGCTGTCAACACCACCAGAAAGTGCTATTATGGCTTTTTTATCGCCTATTATATTTTTTATTTCTTGAATTGATTCATTTATAAAATCAGATGGATCTAACATGTTTTCACCTTGAACAATATGAAATTATGTTTATCATAACAACTATAAAATCTATTTCTTATTTTTACATTGTATGATTCACTTATTTTACTTGTATTAATTGAATGTTAATAAATGATGACAAATAAATATTATTTTATTATGGAGATAACCTATGGCTCATGATAATTTATTGCAAAAGCTGTTTAAAAATCAAACAAATAAAACTTGGGTTCAATTTTTAAGATATATTTTAGTGGGAGGGATAGTTTTTATTATTGATTTCGGTTTCCTATTTATTCTAACTGAAGTTTTTGGGATTTATTACCTAATTTCAGCTGCTTTAGCATTTACACTGGGATTAATTGCCAATTATTTCCTGAGTATTAGTTGGGTTTTTAATATAAGAATTCTAACAAAAAAACACTTTGAATTCGGGGTTTTCGCGTTAATTGGAATTATAGGTCTTTTTTTTAATGAAGTTTTGATATGGGTTTTAACTGAGGATCAAGGGATTAACTATCTGATTTCAAAGATATTTGCATCAATATTAATTCTGTTCTGGAATTTTTATGCACGGAAATTTATTTTATTTAGATGATCCCTGATAAAAAATTTAAATTTAGATAATTCAAACTATGTAAAAATTAATCAGTTTAATGATTTTTTTTCATTATATTCCTTACAAGTTTCATAGAAGTTTTCAAATATCTTTCCTCCATTTTCAGTGTGATGAACTTCAGGATGGAACTGTATTCCATAAATAGGTTTGCTTTCGTGTTTCATGGCTTCAACACCACATATTGATGATGTTGCAAGAACTTTGAAGTTTTCAGGCGGTTTAATTACTTCATCTTTGTGAGATGCCCATACATCTGCACTTTTTCCAAAACCCTTTAATATATCGTTTTCATCAAGTATATTTATTTTAATCTGAGCATAACTTTCAATACCTGCTGCACCTATCTCTCCACCAAATGCTTTGGCAATAATTTGATGGCCAAGACATATGCCTAAAATTGGATAATCAAGTTCTTCAACATAACTCAAGGAGTTTCCAGCTCTTTCGATCGAAGGTCCACCACCGAGAATAAGTCCGAGGGGATTTTTTTCCTTTACTTCGTCAAGTGATGTTGAATTTGGAATTATCTCTGAAGGAATCTTAAGATAATGGAGACTTCTATAAATTCTATGATTGTACTGCCCAAGATTATTAACAACAAGTATTTTCATTTATTATACTCCTTAATTATGGTTTTAAATATATTAAAAGCAGATTTTCTAGTTTATAACTGCTTAATTTGAATTATCTTAAATCTTAATATTGGAAATCTATTTATGATCCCGAACCAACAATAAAACATGGAATTTATTGATCTAGTTTATATAGTAATAGCTCTTTTAGTGGCAGCTGTTTTGTTCTATATCTTCATATGGTTAGTGCCAATTATAATAGTATTAATCATAGCTTATGTAATATATATCTTTTTGAAGGGACCTACAGATAGTTACTGAAGGATCAAAAAAACAGATTATAAGAACATTCTTTTTATTTTTCAGTTCTAAAAAAATTATTTATCCTGTTTAAGGTAAACCATCTATTGGAGAATATATATGAGAAAGGACAGTGAATTTACAGGAATAACCGAGAATCTTTTAGCATTCCGAGAAGAGGTAAAGGATGCTAAAAAAATAACATTCATTGGTATGCCCGGGGTATGTAGTCCATTTGCTCTGCTTTTTGCCTTTGTTGTTAAGGAAAAGGAATCAATTTTTATAACGGGTACAGATTTAACTAGTGCCAAAAAAATTATCCCTTCTGATCAAGGTATGCAGTTTGGTGAATTAGCGGATCCTCATGCAGATGTTGTTGCTCTTTTGGGAGGGTTAGCTATGCCCAAATCCAAAGTTAAAGCTGAAGACATTCAAAAAATTCTTGATGTTGTTCTTGAAGATAATGGAAAATTAATGGGACTTTGTTATATGGATATATTTCGAGAGTCTGGATGGCATGAAATACTAGACTTTGACTGTATAATTAACGGGACATTAACAGGTTTTATTTTAAGAAAATAATTCTTTGGAGAGGGGATATTTGGATCTAGAGTCAATTGGAATGAAAAAGGGATTATTATATGAAACAATTTTAACAACGAGGAATGATGATGGAACTCCCAATGCTGCACCTATTGGGGTGATATGTAAGGATAATAAAGAAGTTGTTTTGTATCTTCACCAAGGATCCTGTACTGTTCATAACATAAAGAAAAATCAAAGTTTCATTGTGAATATATTGAAGGATCCAATGGTTTTTGTAGAATCTACTATGGGTGATTTGTCTGAAAAATATTTTGAGCAGTATGAAAATGAATTTTATATTAAAAATACAGATGCATTTTTTTTGGCTAATGTTACAAGTTTGAAGGATGTTGAAAGGGAAGATAATTTTGGAATTAATGTAACAACTGTTTTAAGGGCTGAAACTTCCAATATAATCAAGAAAAAAGAATGTGTTGAACCATTAAACAGGGCAATATATGGAATAATCGAAGGACTAGTATATTTAACAAGAATGGAAATGGTTTCTGGGGACATGGAGAAACTTTACCGTCATAGAATGGGTGAAATTTCCAGGATAGTAAACAAAGTTGGTGGAGAAGAACATAAAAATGCTATGAAAAAAATTTCAGAGGATTTCAAAAAGTACGATTAATATAATTGTTAAATGCCCTAATAATAGATTTATAAGATTAAACCATTATTTCTGGATCAGATCTATAAAATCAAACTTTTCAACATCAAAAAGACCAATATCACTTATTTTAAGTTTTGGAATTACAAGCAGTGCCATAAATGATAACGACATGAATGGAGATTGTAGTTTTGAGCCCATATTTTTAACAGCATGATGCAATATCCTCAAATCTGATGAAACATTTCTAACATTTTTGTAACTCATTAATCCTGCTACAGGAAGTTCCAATGAATAAACTCCCTCCTTTGAAACTGCTGCTAACCCTCCTTTATTTTTAAGGACGGTATTAACAGCTTTTGCCATATACTGGCTGTTTGTTCCTACAGTTATAATATTGTGTGAATCATGTGCAACACTTGATGCAATAGCACCATCTTTAATACCAAAACCTTTTATAAATGCATTAGAAACCCGTTCATGACCATAACGTTCTACAACTGCAATTTTTAGTATATCCTTATCAATGTTTGTTTCTAATTTTCCATCTATTATTTTTAAATTAGCTAAAAATTCTTCGGTAATTAGCTGGCCCTCGAGAACTTCCATAACCCTCACAGTTTCACTGGATCCTTTTCCCTTAATATTAAAGTCTAAAGAATTTTTTGGTTTTAATTTAAACGTGCTTGGAATTTCAATTGGTTTCACATTAAAATGAGGTTTTCCGTCCTTTGCAACCAGTTTACCATCTATAATAACCTTTTCAATATTCAATTCTTCCATATTATCTACTAAAATTATGTCTGCAGCTTTTCCAGGTATTAAATTTCCGTTGTTTAATTTATAATGCTCTGCAGGATTGATTGTAACCATTTTAATAGCATCAATGGGATCTATCCCATATTCAATAGCTCTTTTGATCATTTCATCTACATGTCCATTTAAAAGGTCATCAGGATGTTTATCATCAGAAACAATAAAATCTCCACCTGCAGTAGCAAGATCTTTAAGATTCTTGGCTGAAGAACCTTCCCTAAGCATTATTTTCATGCCAAGTCTTCTTTTTTCAGCTACTTCTTCAGCATTAGTACATTCATGGTCTGTTGATATTCCTGAAATAATATATTTACAAAGTTCAGGGCCTGATAAAAGTGGGGCATGGCCATCAATGGGTTTTTTTAATTTTTTTGCAACTTCTAATTTATCTATTACTTCAGGATTATCTTCTAATACTCCTGGAAAGTTCATCATTTCTCCAAGTGCAACTACATTATCATTTTTTAGTAATAATTCTATTTCTTCTGTAGAAATCACTGCTCCAGATGTTTCAAACATTGTTGCTGGAACACAAGAAGGTGCAGTTAAGAACATTTTAAGTGGAACAGAAGAAGCATCATTTATCATGTAATTTATACCCTTAATTCCCATTACATTAGCTATTTCATGGGGATCAGATACAACAGATGTTGTTCCATGTGGAACTACTGCTTCTGCAAATCGTGAAGGTGTTAACATAGAACTTTCTATGTGTATATGTGAATCAATAAAACCTGGTAAAATTAAACTCTTAAAATGCTCTTCAACAGTTTTAACACATTTCACTATCCCATTTTCAATAGAAATTTCGGCACCATAAATTTCTTCTGTAGAAACATTTAATAGATTTCCCCTTATCCTCTCCATAATATGTCCTCTTAATTATTATCAATTGCTAATTTAATAATTATCTTTATGATTAATTATAGTTTGAGATTTGGATACCTATGCTTCATATAGAATAGCGCAAGGGGATAGGTACTTTTTGAAAGAGATTGAAATTGTAAAATGAATGTAGGTACCTTAATGGATCTTTGGATTTATGTATCCTATTTAAAATGAGTGAATAATTACTGGAGGCAAATTTCTCCCATATGAATCTGTTAACTATTCCTGCTTTAATTTTTGGTCTAAAATATTTTTCAACATTTTTATAATAATTTTCAGAATCATTACCTTCTAAAATATTGTTTGCAGCTATAAAACCTGATTTTAACGCGTTTCTAATTCCAAAGCCCCATAATAGATCTTGAAATCCTGCTCTTTCTCCGATCACTATTTTATTTTCATTTCTAATCTTATTTGAAAAGCTTCCATAGCCTGCGAATTTCTGTTGATCTTCCATTTTAAGATCAAAATTACCTGAAAATGTATCAAATGTTCTTTTGAAATATTTGTTTAGATCATCAAATCCCTCAAATAATACAGTTGCAATACAACCACTACCATTGGATACAAGAAGATATGAATATCCCTTAAATGCATGATAATTATTTATAAGGCCGATTGCTATATTATCCAGTTCTGTTTTAAATGTTAATCCTCTTGCAACTGCGAATTTGTTTCTTGGATCAGGACCAGTTGCAACTATATCAACATCTTCAATTGGGGCGGTTTCCTCAAAATGTATGTTGACTCCTTTATCAAGTGCTTGTTCCTTTAATCCTTGATCTAAACTTTTTTCTTCAGTACCACGCTTTACAAGGTAAAATGCAGGTCGTTTACAATAAAAATCCCAGTTTTCATCGTTATTAGTTATTCTAAGTTTTTTGAAGGGTTCATAATCGAAATTGGGTTTTATTTTCATTTTACGAAATTCTTTTATTATATCTTGATTATCTGACCAGTTTTCTAGTCCTTGTATGTTTTTTTGAACTCTTGAACCAATGTCTTTATTTTTTTCAAAAACATCCACGATATAACCTTCATTTGCAAGATTGATGGCTGCAGACAATCCTGCAGGACCTGCTCCTAAAATTTTGATATATGGCATATTATATGATTTTTTGAAGATAAAAAAAATTCTATTAAAATAGGAGATAAAAAGATAGAGTACAAAATATGAAAAGTATACAAAAAAAGATATTGGTTATTTTGATTTCAGCTCATTGTAAAGTAGGGGTAAAAAAGTCCCAACATCCGTAACTATGCCTACAACCTGAGCGCTACCTCTGTCACTTAGTTTTGTAACTGTAGCTGGGTTAATATCTACACAGATACTTTTAACATGTGATGGGAGCATGTTCCCTGTTGCAATTGAATGTAACATAGTAGAGATCATTATAACCATATCAACATCCTGAACATATTTTCTCATTTCATCTTGAGCATCTATAACATCAGTTATTACATCTGGGAGGGGTCCATCATCTCTTATTGAACCTGCGAGTACAAATGGAACATCATTTTTAATGCACTCGTACATTATCCCTTTTTTCAATATTCCCTTCTCAACAGCATCTTTTATAGATCCTGCTTTGTTTATTTCATTTATAGCATATATATGATTTCTGTGACCCCGTGTAACAGCTTCACCAGTTTTAACACACATTCCAAGTGAAGTTCCATAAAGTGCATTTTCAATGTCGTGGGTTGCAAGGGCATTTCCAGCAAAGATAATATCAATTATCCCCTCTTTTATCATATTGGCTAATATTGGACCAGATCCTGTGTGAACAACTGCAGGGCCCGAAACAACTGCAATTTTGCCGCCTCTACTCTTAACTTCCTTTATTTCCGATGATATCTTTCTTATTATAGATTTTATTGGTTTTTCAGAGGATGCATCGCTTGACATGAATTCGAATACGCCTTTTTTACCTCTTGGACGTTCAGGAGGAGAAACTTGGATCCCATCCCTACCTACAACAACACAGTCTCCCTTTTTTATCCTTCCAATTGGTCTACAAAACGCTCTTCCACTTTCTAAATCCACAACAATCATACAATCCATTTCAATATCTTCAACCACTACCCATTCACCATTATAGCGTATATGGGTAGGATGGTGTGTTGTGGAATAAAAATCAACAGGAAGTGTTTTATCCTTCTCAGACATTAAAATCTTAACATCTTTAATTTCAACAACAATTGCACCAATTTCTGAAAGTTCATCCAGGATTTCTCCAAGAAGTATTTCGCTAGATGCTTCAACAATTATTCTAGCATGGCTAATATCCCCTTTGAGCTTACCAACTTTAAATTCAATTATCTTAAAATCTCCCCCCATATCCATAATGAGATCAAGAGCCTTAGGAAGGATCAGGGAGTCTATTATATGACCGGAAAGCTTGAATTCTCTTTTATACATTTTATCCACCTTTAATTTTCAATTAAAAATTCTGAAGCAGTTTGTATCATGATTTTTATTCTTGACGGGTTAAATAACAATTTAAGTATCAATTTCAGTTGAACAATATGATTTTAAAGTATTTTCGTTCCACTATAAAAAAATACTGTATTTAATAACCCATTAATATTTGGTGAATATGTTTAAAAAATAGTATGAAAACCACAAAGAATATTTTTAAAAAATATTATTTATCTGTTATTGCAATGATAGCATATCATAAATTATTTTAGCAGCATTTAACGAGGTAATATCTCCAATTTGAGTTGAAGAAACCTCAACCATATCAAATCCTACAATTTCTTTTCCTTTAAAGCTGTAGATCAATTTTTCAACCTGTTTGGGAGTTAAACCACATGAAGAAGGGGTTCCAACTGAAGGGGCATATGCAGGATCCAGCACATCTATATCAAAGGACAAATATATTGGGCCATGGATTTTTTCTATCAATTCGATTATTTCTCCAATGTTTTCATCAACATCACAAGATTTGAAAGTTTTTATATTTTGTTTACTTGCAAAACTTGCTTCATTCATTGATGCAGATCTAATACCTATTTGGATAATCTCTTTGGGATTCAGGTCAGATATCCTATGCATAACAGTTGCATGGGAATATTTTTCCCCAATGTAAAGATCTCTCAAATCCATATGGGCATCAAAATGGATTATAGTAATATCATTCATTTCAAATCCATGGCTTTCATCTATGGCTTTCAGTACACAGTAGCTTATGCTGTGATCTCCACCAATTGTTAATGGTACCATTTCCATTGCTAATATTTCAGAAATAGTTGTTTTAAGCTTTGAACATGTTTTTTTGAAATTTCCATGGACAACTTCCAAGTCTCCAAAATCGTATATTTCAGCAGACATATTCTTATCGAGAATCAGGTTGTATCTTTCGAAATTATAGGATGCTTCCCTGATCGATCTGGGACCAAAACGAGCTCCTGGCTTGTAACTTGCTGTACCATCAAAAGGTACTCCTAGAATTGCAAATCTTAATTTATTATCAGAAATAGGGAATTCAACATCTATATCTGTTGTTTCCATTGAAAATGCGAATTTCAATACATTTTCTGTGTAAAAAAGCATTTATTATCGACTCAGTAAGTTTAATTGAAATACGTTAATTAAATTTTTTGATAAATCAGGAAATTTATGGGTTTAACATAACCCATTTATCCTTTTATCCTCATTAACTTCTTTTTACCCATTGCCATGATATAATCCACTTCAGAACCTTCGTTAAGTTTGCCTTTAAGTTCATCTGGAATTGGGATATCAAATGTTTCATAGGTTTCAAGATCCATGAGTTGAACATCATTTTTTCCCATAATGGATAAAACTTGGCCTAAACGTTTGTCTATCATAGGGACATCGCACTTGGAATCAACGGGTTTAACAAAATTTCTCTTCTGACCATCAAATATTCCAGAGGCTTCGACTCTTGCCTTTGCAGCACCGTGTTTTCCCGGTGATGATGTTTGAAGACTAGTGATCTTGGATGCTTCACCGCCTATTATTACATATTTACCAACTTTTAAGGTTTTAACTTCTACTACCTTTTTTGACATTTTTTACCTCCGATTATCATATATATATATCCTTTAATGAACCATTAAAGGGATTTTGAATATTTATAAATCTAAAAGAGATCAACAAAATTCATATTCAATTCATGATCTTTAATATATTTGTAATAGAATGTATACTATCATTATCCTATCTATGTTTAGATATGTAAACTTTTATAACTTTTTGTGGAGTTTGACTTATCAGTATTTTTTATACTCTCAATACAGTAAATTGGGAACTATAATTCATAAACATTTTGACTACTCTTTTGACTACCTATTTGACTATTTGTTTTGATATTTTTTTTACACTTACACTATTATAACATGTTTTTTGTGATAAAAATCACTAAATATCCATAGAAAGTATTTATTGTTATGAAAATCCATTAAAATTCAATGTATTTAAATAAAATGAGGCTGTTAACTATATATGGTGATAAATATGAATGAACTACCAATAGCTCCAATAGGAAGAATAATAAAACATGCAGATGCAAATATAAGAATCAGTGAGGATGCAAAAGAAGCTTTAGGAAAAGTTTTAGAACAATTTGGGGAAGATATTTCCAAACAAGCACTTTTACTTGCAAAACATGCTGGAAGAACAACTGTTAAAGCAGTAGATATTGAACTGGCAATTAAAGAAATAGGTTAAATAACACCATAAATTTTTTTTTATCTATTTTTGGTGGAAAGCAGGACTTTTATGGTTCTATGGGGGTTCCTCTAAAATTAATAATTGAATATCAGGTTTAATTTGTATTACACTTGCAATCTATGACTGGTTTTTAGTGATATTGTCACATATTCTTGATAATTAGTAAAAATTATTTAAG
Organism: Methanobacterium sp. SMA-27; assembly: GCF_000744455.1. Lineage (NCBI taxonomy): Archaea > Methanobacteriati > Methanobacteriota > Methanobacteria > Methanobacteriales > Methanobacteriaceae > Methanobacterium > Methanobacterium sp. SMA-27. The sequence continues at coordinate 160,033 of NZ_JQLY01000001.1, forward strand.
TTTAGCAAATAATACAATTGTATTAATATGGAGGTATATCTAAAAATGGCAAAGAATGCAATATTGGCAGCAATTTTGTCCTTCCTGATACCAGGATTAGGCGAAATCTACGTAGGAAAAATAATGATTGGAATTATTTTAGTGGTTATAGCCATAGTATTATCAATAGCTATCTATACAGTAAGCTTTTACGCTTGGATATTATATATTATTATTTGGTTATACGCAATCTACGACTCCTACACCAATGCAAAAGCCACCCAAAAAACTCTAAAAACAGAATAAAATTTTTATTTTTTACATTTTTTCTATCAAATAATTAATTATATTCCAATCATAATTAAAAAAATTCCTCTTTAAAAATAATTTAAGCAGTTTTATCGTCTTCTGTTGAACTATTTTAATATATTAACTAAGTTTATATATCAGAACTTTTCAATTATAAATGTATTAAATATGGCTAATGGAATTTTATTAAATGGTTTAAACACGTTTATTCCATTGTTTAACATTGAAACGAAGAATAGATACATATAAAGAATATTTACGTTTGTTTAATTTTAATGCATTTTTTTCTTCCTTGTCTGCTTCATCATATAGTTCTTTGATTGTTTTTCCTAGAAATTCGGTGTATTGTTGTATTGCTCGGCTTTAGATATCTCTTGTTGATGTGCTTAGGTTTTTTTTTCAACCAGTAATCGAGTATATCTTCATCTATTTGCATAAATTATTTCAGCTCCCAAACCCAATTTATTTTTATAAAATATTAGGTATCCTGAGAGAGCATTTGATAAGATGACTGTTAAAAAAGGTACACTTTTATAGATAACCATTGATCATATAGGATATGATAATGTTATTTTTGAATATTTAAATTTTAAGTGGTACAAATGAAAGTTTCGATAACTTCTGGAAGGGCTGAAGGTCCAACAAAGCTCAATGCATTTGATAATGCATTATTGGACGCAAATATTGGTGATGTTAATCTTATAAAAGTTTCAAGTATATTACCTTCTGGTACAGAGGTGGTACCAGTTCCAAAATTTCCTGCAGGGGATATGGTTAACTGCGTGCTTGCATACACATCATCAGATGTTGAAGGGGATTTAATAACCGCAGTTGTGGCTGCAGCAACATCTGATGACTTTGGGTGTGTAGTTGAAAATACTGGAGTTAACAGAGATCCTGAAGACGTAAAAAGTGAAGCAGAGTCTATAGTGCAGTATATGATGGATATTAGGGGACTCAAAATAAAGGAAATGCTAATGGCAGATGAAACCCATATAGTTAAGAAACAAGGTGCTGTTGTTGCAGCAGTTGTCTACATAGGTTAGAGCAAATACAATAGATAAAGTGGTAAATCGAGGGATAAACATGGACAGGGACGATATCAAGTTCTGGGGTACGATCTCAAACAGAATAATGGAAGAGGCTAATGAAGTAGTTAAACCGCTTGTTGGTAATCCAAAAGCGGATAAAATAGTTAAAATGGGTGCAGATGGAACTCCAACCAAGTTTATAGACCTTGTTGCTGAAGAAAAGGTTATTGAAATTTTAGAAGAGTCTGAAAGACCAGTCACATTAATAAGTGAGGAAATAGGCGAATTTAAAATAGGAAAAGGACCTTCTGAAGTAGTATTTGTAGTTGATCCTTTAGATGGCACAAGAAATGCCATAAAAAACATACCTGCATATGGTATATCCATTGCAGTTGCAGATCCAATGGGTGCATCAAAATTAGTCAAAGATCCAAGCCAACTAATTATCAGTGATGTAGAAATGGGTTTTGTAAAAAATTTTGCAACTGGAGACATTTACAGTGCAAAAAAAGGGAATGGGGCATTTCTCAATGGAATTCCAATAAAACCATCCCAAAAAACCGATGTTTCAGGTTCATCAATAGGTGCCTACATATACCGTGCAGAGATGTCCAAGATAGACAAGCTCTTAAAAACTGTTAGAAGTATGAGAATTTTAGGTTCAGTTGCAATTGAATTGTGTTATGTTGCAGATGGAACATACGACGCATTTTTAGATATTAGGGGAAATTTAAGAATAGTTGATATATCTGCTGCAAAACTTATTATTGAAGAATCAAAAGGTATTGTAACAGATGAAAACTGCCAGTCACTTGAGAGTGGATTGAATGTTCTTGACAGGACATCAATAGTTGCTTCATGTAACAAATCGATTCACAGAGAAATAATAGAAATTTTGGGAGGTATCTGATGCGCTTAGGAGTTGTGGCACGTCTTGATGTCGAAGAAGCAGTTGAGCTAGCAGGGAAAATAGTTGAATTTCTTTTAGAAAAAAATGTTGAAACTCTACTGGATTCTGAATTAGCATCCAAACTAAACAAATACAAAAACATTGCTTCAGACCTAAAAGACATGGATGTTGACATGGTTATAGCAGTTGGTGGAGATGGAACAGTACTCAGAACCCAAGGATTTATAAACAAGAAAAAGATTCCATTATTTGGTATTAATATGGGTGCTGTAGGTTTTTTAACCGAAATAGATCCTGATGAAACTTTAACAGCATTGGAACAGGTTCTAGATGGGAATTATTTTGTTGAAAAAAGAACCCAACTTCAGGTATGGCATAATAAAGAATTACATTCTGCACTTAATGAGGTTGTACTCATGACTCAAAAACCTGCTAAGATGCTTCACATTGAAATAAGTGTCGATGATGAGGTTGTGGAAGAACTCAGAGCAGATGGAATTATAATTGCCACTCCAAGTGGTTCGACAGCTTATTCAATGTCTGCAGGAGGACCTATAGTCGATCCCCGAGTCGGTGCATTCATAATAGTTCCTATATGTCCATTTAAGCTGGGTGCAAGACCTACGGTAGTGCCTGATGATAGTGTGATCAAGGTTAAATTTTTGCGTGAAGGTAAAAAGGCAGTTGCAGTAATAGATGGTCAATTAGAGGAAGAAATAAATTATATGGATGAAATGATCTTTAAAAAATCAGATGATAGTGCTTACTTTGTACGGCTAACCAAAAATTTCTACAGGCGGGTTAGAGAGAAGCTTCAAGGAGACGTATAAATCCATGAAGGTTTTAGTAGTGGATATGACCCATGGGGGTGCAATAATAGCATCTGAATTTTTAAAAATACCTAATTTTGAAGTTTATGCATGGGATATATACTCAACAATGGAACAAGAAACTCGTATAGAACTAGAAGAGAAAGGGTTGAAATTTGTAGGGAAGGAAGGCTTTGATGATTTAAGGTTAGACAAAAATTATTCTACAGAATCTGATTTAATATTGATTGCACCGGTTCATTGTGAATTAGAATCTGAAGTTAACATGACCCATCATCAGGCAGTTGGATTCTTACTTGAAAACAAGATAAATGTACCAGTAATTGAAGTCACGGGTGTTAAAGGAAAAACAAGTGTTGTATGGATATTAAAAGAGATATTTAAGGGCTCAAATCCTTTAGTTTTAAGCAGTTTGGGTGTTGAAGTTGTTGAAGACAAAGAATGGAAGCTTTTAAAGCAAAATATAAGCATTACTCCTGCTAGTATAATTGAAGCATTGAAACTTGCAGAAGGATATGAAGTTGGGATTTGTATCTTTGAAACATCTCTTGGTGGAACAGGACTGGCAGATGTGGGAATACTTACAAATTTAGCTGAAGATTATCCTATAGCAAATAATTCAAGGGTTGCTAGTGATGCAAAGTTGCAGATATTCCAAAGTAGAATGGTTTCATGCGATTTGGATTCTTATAATACTAATTATTCTGAATTTCAAGAGAAAACAAACACATTTGATAATGGTGAGTTTAAAGTTAAAAATCCTGCAAATTTAACAGCTACACAAATAAGATTTGGGTTTGATAAAACCCACATGGGGATAGATATTGTTGATTTTAAAACACTAGGAAATAAAATTATCAATGAATATATTGAAGTGTCCACATTTGCACCATCCCCTATACATATTAGTAATGTACTAGCAGCAATAACCGCATCTTTAACTCTTGAAGTATCTCTGGAAAAAATAAAGGATGGCTTAAATAATTTTAATGGTGTCAAAGGAAGAACATCAACCAGTGATTACAATGGAATTAGAATAATTGAAGAAATAAACCCTGGATTGAATGTCACAGCAGTTAAAAAAGCATTGTCCATGATGAAAGATATGGATGATGTATGTGTGATATTTGGAGGTAAATATGGAGTAACATGTGAAGAAATAGATGAAAAATCTGTTTCAGAAGTTTTAGATAAAATAGAAAGTGATGTACAATTGATATTAACAGATGAATTGGGAGCTAATGTTAAAAATATTTTAAATAGAAATTTCAAATATTCAAATAATTTAAATGATGCTATAACTTGTGCTGTCAAAAATACATGTTCTAATATACTCATTATCTACAGATCAAACTTTTCAGATATTAAAAAAAGGTAATAGAGAATTCAGAACTTTACATGGTAACATTTATTAGAGATTATACAAGAATCATTCACTAGGAGTTTTAATGAAATGATTGTTAGGATCACTATATTCAAGATCCTTTATAATTATTAATCTCAATTCGGAACTTTTAATGGAATATATTTAACCAATGACTATAACTGAAGTTTTTCTTACTGGAGATGATTTTTTTGAAGGTTGGCACAAGGGGGAGCAGTCTTGCAACTGTCCAAACAAAGAGTATAATTTATGCATTATCCAAAATAACACATGAAAAAATAGATATTGAGATTATCAAAACTACTGGAGATAAAATCCAGGATTCCCAACTTTACAACATTGATGCCAAGGGTATATTTACCCGTGAACTTGATAACGCAGTTTTACAAGGAGATGTGGATTTTGCAGTCCACAGCCTAAAGGATCTACCAACAGAACTTGAAGGAGACCTAGAAATAGTTGCAATCCCTCAAAGAGAATCTTCAAACGAAGTTTTGGTATCAGAGTATGAATGGGATGAACTTCCATCTGGTGCAATAGTAGGAACAAGTAGCATTAGAAGGGAAGCTTTCTGTAACTTTCATAAAAAAGATTTTAGTATAAAAACTATAAGGGGAAATATAGATACAAGAATAAAGAAAGTATTAAGTGGAGATTACGATGCAACTATAATGGCCGAGGCAGGTTTAAAAAGACTTGGTCTAAATGAACATATAAAAAAAAGGTTTTCAATTGAGTATTTTACTCCTGCTGCAGGGCAGGGCGCAATCGCAGTTGTTGCGAGACATGATAGTGATAAAAGAAACATTTTAGAGAATTTAAACCACTTGCCTTCATTCCAGGAAGTAACTGCAGAAAAAAGGGTTCTTCAGGAGTTAGGTGTTGGTTGTCAATGGCCTTTAGGTGTTTCTGCTAATATAAAAGAGAATAAACTCAAACTCTGTGCTGTTCTTCTTACAAAAGAAGGCAAAGTACTTTCAAGAGTGAAGGTGGAAGGTTCTGCAGATGAAGCCAGTAAATTGGGTTTGAAAGCTGCAAAACTTATGATGGAGGATTATATTTGAGTAAGGTTAACGTTGGTGTAGTCGGTGTCGGAGCTATGGGTTACAACCATGTAAGGGTTTATTCTGAACTTGAAAATGCTAATTTAATGGCTGTTTCCGATCTTATGAGGGGAACACTAGCAGAAGTTTCGAAGGAGTTCAACACCGTTGGATTTGTTGATTACGATAACATTTTGAGAATGCCCGAGATAGATGTGGTTAGTGTTTGTGTACCCACAACATATCATTATGATGTAGTTATGAGTGCAATTGAACAAGGAAAACATGTATTAGTTGAAAAACCTATTGCATTCACTTTAGATGAGGCAAAGGACATGGTTAATGCAGCCCATGAGGCAGGAGTTAAGCTTGCAACAGGGCATGTTGAAAGATTCAATCCGGCTGTTGTTGAGGCTAAAAGACTCATGAGGGAAGGTGTGATTGGAGAAGTTGTATCTGCTTCAGCTAAAAGAGTAGGGCCTTTTCCTCCAAGAATTAAAGATGTTGGTGTTACAATTGATCTCGCTATACACGAAGTAGATATTATGTTCTATCTTTTGGACAGTCCTGCTTCACGTGTGTATGCAAACATGGGCAGTAGACTTGAAAAATGTGAATATGAAGATCATGCAGAAATAATGATGAAGTTTGAAAATGGCGTTGTTGGTATACTTGAAACCAACTGGCTAACACCGTATAAAAAGAGACAACTTGAGATTACAGGGGTTGAAGGAATTATTTCTCTAGATTATATTGATCAAACAGTTGAAGTCTATGGAAAAAATGCTCAAAAAGTAGATGTAGTCCATTCAGAACCTCTAAAAGACGAACTTAAATCGTTCTTATCATCAGTTACCAATGATGAGGAACCTAAGATAACAGGGGAAGATGGAATCCATGCATTGAAGGTTGTGCTTGCTGCCATGAAATCTGCTCAGAAATTAACCCCTGTGAATATGAATGAATGTTAATTAATGAGGGATGTGATTCCATGAATGAAAAACTCATTAAAAGAGCCTATGAGCTTAGAAATAGAGGTTTTACAACAGGAGAAATAGCAGACGAATTAAACGTTTCAAAAGATACTGCAAGATGGCTTATTTTACAGGGAAAAGATAGTAAAACACAAGATAAGTCAGAAAAAGCACCTATTGACTTTGCAATAAATTGGAACAGTCTAGGTGGAAGTTCAATTAGAATGAAATATGTCTCTGCTGCAATGGCAGATATGGCACTTAAATATGGAGAACCTGATGTAATAGTGGGTATAACAGTAAGTGGTATACCGTTTGCAACCATGATGGCAGAGATACTTGGATCGGATATATCTGTTTTCCATCCAATAAAACATAGAAAGATGGAAGAGGATGCAAAGGGTGCTGTAAGTAGTAATTTTGCTTCTGTTGAAGGACGTAAAGTTGTTATTGTAGACGATGTTATTACAAGTGGGCGAACTATAAGTGAAGCAGCCAAGGTGTTCAAAGATTTGGGAGCTATACCAATAGCAGTAGTTGTGCTCATTGATAAAGCAGGCATATCTGAAGTTGAAAATGTTCCTGTTGAATCTTTAATCAGTGTTAGCAGGTTAGGATAAAAATTTATCCTTTTTTACTAAAAAAAGTCTACTGTAGACATATTAATAAAAAAAAATAAGAACAGATTAAGGTCTATACCTTAATATGGCTCCTATGCCTCCAAAAGCCTTTAGAAGCTGCATTCCTTCTTCAGTTTCTGTTGATATTATCTCTACTTCTGAACCAACTTCTTCTGCCAGAGCAACAAAATCGTCAATAACATCCTCTGTCTCGCCAACTTTCATTTTTTCATTACAGTCGGGACAGGATTTATCTTTAATTTCATTCTTATTTTTTATGGTTTTATCCATGGTCTTTCCACATGCCTGGCATTCATAGTTAACTCGTTTTGATTTAATGTCTTCTGATAACAATAGTACTTCAACAGCACCCATCTGAAGGTTACGCCTTACTTCAGCTTCTCCATAAGATGCAAGTCCCTGTTCATTTATAAGTTCTACTAAAAATCTCTGTACTAATTTTTTCTCCCTTACAACATCAATTTCGGTTAGTACATCCATAGATTTTTCCATAACTTCTCTTATTCCAAATTCTCCAGTATAAGATGTGTCAACGGTTGTTATCAACAGATTTTTTATTTCATGATGAAGATAATCACCTTCAACAAATTCATCCTTTGTATGTCCCGGACCTCCAATTATAACTCCTTTAAGATCAGGGACATCTAAAAATGCTTCATTCATGTGATTTCCTATTCTTTTTAAAAATTCATGAGCTGCTAGATCAATAAGACGGTCAAACCTTCTCTGAGATTGTCCCCCTGCTTTATGTTTACCTGGAACACCACTGGTAAGATTTTTTATTATATCAATTCGTTTTCCCCGGAGAATAGCAATTGTTGCTTCTTTACGATCTATAACTGCAAGCCCATAAACATCCTTATCTTCAATTATCTCCTGAAGAGGTTTTAGGAAAAAGGTTGAATCACAATGGTAAATATAAGTCTGAACAGGTTCAGGCGGTTCGAACATGTATGTTTCCATTTTCTCTGTACCCGGTCCACCTCTAGGGATCATTCCAACAAACAAAACTAAACCCTTTTCAGGGGGGCGTTGAAAAAGTTTCATCCTTTGCATTATAACCTCTATTGCAGATTGAACATTTTTCTTTGTTTGTTTGCTTTTGATGTTGGCACTCTGACTCAGCTCTTCACGCATATGTTTTACAACATCACTGATCTGACGATCTGGTGGAATATAAACTGTTACTAATTCTGTACCTCGTCCCTTTTTTTCTGATAATTCTTTAAGGGTTCTTTTTACTTCGTACAGTTCTTTTGATGATACTTCACTCACTTTATGTCACTCCTAAACTGTGGAAATTCATTGTATTTAATATATCTCGTGTATAAATTTAAAATAGAGCATGTGTAAATTTAACTTATTTTTGGTTATGAACTACAAACTACTTCAACTTACTTATGTTATATCTTCTAAACTATTTATTATATTAAATTTAAGTATCTTTGATGGTGATGAGATGAAGATAGTTGTTACAATAGGCGGTTCAATAATAATTAAAGATTATGATTACAAAAAATTCAGGGACTATGCAGAGGTACTGCAGGACCTGTCCAAAGAACATCAAATATTCGTTGTTGTTGGAGGTGGAAAAACAGCTCGTGATTACATAGGAATTGCTAGAGGTCTTGAAGCATCTGAAGCAATGTGTGATGATGTGGGTATAGAAGTAACAAGACTGAATGCAAAGCTTTTAATTACAGCTCTTGGGGCGGATGCATATCCTGAAGTACCCCATAACTTTAGAGAGGCGTTACAATTTGCAAGTTCTAATAGAATCATTGTTATGGGCGGTACAGAACCAGCACATAGTACAGATGCAGTAGGAAGTATTCTTGCGGAATTTGTGGGTGCAGAACTACTCATTAATGCAACCTCTGTAGATGGTCTTTACAACAAAGACCCTAATAAGTATCCTGATGCAGAGAAATTTGATGAGGTTAAACCATCTAAGATGATGGAACTTATGTCAACCAAGGATATTAAGGCGGGTACATACGAATTTTTTGATATGACAGCGATACAGATTATTAAGAGATCAAGTATCAAAACAGTTATATTAAATGGGGGAGATCCTCAAAATATTAAAACTGCAATAAATGGTAAAATAGGTACCATAATACTGCCAGAAGAATATTAAATAAAAAAAAATATTATAGTATATTAAAATATAACAATAAAATTCAAGAGGTTTAAAAATGACTGATCAACACAAGCACTGTCCAATGTGCCAAAAACCAATACCTTTATCAGAAAAATTCTGTTCACCCAAGTGCGAGCAGATTTACAATGAAAACCAGAGGAAAGTTGCAAAATCAAGAAGAGTACTTTATATAATATTTGCAGTATTCATTATAATATGGCTTTTCTTTACTTTAAAAGGTAGAATAGGTTTATAATTTAATTTTTTTTTATTATTTACAATTAAAACCAACTAACTTACTTTTTTGTTTTTTTGCTTAAAATTCAATATTCGCAATTTGAAAGATGTGAACTACCCCTCCCTTTCGGAAGGAGCTTCTTCCTTCATTAAATCCACTAATGTGGTTTTTTCAGAGAAGCTTTAATTTCCGTAGTTCCTACGGTACTGATTAGATTAAGTGTAGTATGCTTAGTTATCGCATACGATACTATTAATTATTGTTAAACTATTATTTATATATAGTGGTTGGATTCATCCCCACCCTCACACATGGGGTATTCTCCAACATTAAGATAAAAAAATTTTAAATCAAAATAAGTTATCAAAAATAAAAAAAGAAATTGATGGTGTAGTTATAAAGTTACACCCATGTCGAGCTGTTCAGTTAATTCTTTGTATCTGTTACGGATGGTTACTTCTGTAACACCGGCAATGTCTGCAACATCTCTTTGAGTTTTTCTTTCACCTAGAAGTACAGATGCTATATATAATGCTGCTGCAGCAACACCTGTTGGCCCTCTTCCAGATGTAAGCCCTTTTTCCATTGCTTTTTCAATTATTTCTATAGCTTTTGACTGAACTTCACCTGAAAGGCTTAGTTCACTTGCGAATCTTGGAACGTAGTCAACTGGTGATGTTGGGGGTAGTTTAATGTTTAGTTCCCTTGTAAGGAACCTGTAAGTTCTTCCAACTTCTTTTTTACTGACTCTAGAGACTTCTGCTATTTCATCAAGTGTTCTTGGAACATTGCATCTTCTACATGCTGCATATAGTGATGCTGCAACGACTCCTTCAATACTTCTTCCACGAATTAGCTTGTTTTCAACAGCGTTTCTGTAAACTACTGATGCTGCTTCCCTAACACTTCTTGGAAGTCCCAATCTTGATGAATCCCGGTCTAATTCGCTCAGAGCGAATGCAAGGTTTCTTTCGGTTGCACCGGATATTCTGATCTTTCTCTGCCATTTTCTGAGCCTGTACCATTGTGCACGATTTCTGGCAGGTATGTCACGACCGTATATATCTTTATTTCTCCAGTCGATCATGGTTGAGAGTCCTTTGTCGTGTATTGTATATGTTATTGGTGCACCGACTCTGGTTCTTTTATCACGTTGTTCATGGTCAAATGCTCTCCATTCAGGACCCATATCCACCAAATTATCATCAATAACAAGGCCACATGCTCCACAAACTATTTCGCCACGTTCGTGGTCATTTATTAGTTTATCAGAGCCACATTCTGGGCATTTAGTTTCAATTTTTTCAATTTCTGAAACGTCCTGTTTCATTTGTTCCTTTTCTGAAACATTTGGCTCCAAATTTTCGTCCTCAACTACTTCGTGTTTCATTTCGTCCTTCGTTTCTGTCGCCCCCGTTTTTCTATCTTTTTTGAGGATATGTACAAAGTTTCTCCAACTCGATTTTCAAGATTTCTAGAATTTTTTGCAAAGACTTTTACAGAGATATATTGACATTTTGTTGGACCAAATACATCATAAATGGTCCCAAACTTTTTGTTATCCTTTGTAAAAACAGACAAACCAAAACCTGGTGTTTGATCAGATTTTAATATGACTCTGTTCCTATTGGAGATGTGTGATATTTTTCCCAGTTGTTTCATTAACCCTACCCTCAAACCGAAAGTTTTATATAATATTTATTGTCGAAAGAACTTATATTTAAACATTTCGATAGTTTTAAAAGTAGAAATCGAGGTGTAATAGATGACATATCCTTTATTATGGATTAAGAAGAGCTTGAATCGCTATTTTTCAGAAGCCTACCATAATAAGCTGTTGTAAATGCTCCTACTATTGTAGGCATTAAATAACTTACAATACGATCAATCAAACTTGCAGCAATAACAATATCTGCAGGAACACCCACTACTAGAAAAAGTCCAACCATGGTTGCTTCACGAAGTCCCAAAGCTCCCGGAATGGTTGGAAGAATAGTTATCAAAATTCCTATGGTATAAATGATTATCATGGGAATAATAGGGGGAAATGATCCAACAGCAACAAAACAAAGGTACATTCTCAACATATCCGTACCCCACATTGCGAATGAGATGGCAAGTCCTAATGTAAACATTTTATGGTCTTGAAGGACTGTTGCGAATCCTGTTGAAAATCTTTCTACATAATAAATAATTTGATCTGTAACTTGAGCAAAAGTTAATTCTTTTTTGGTAAGTTTTATGAAGAATGGGAATAAAGAACGGGCAATAGAAAGTATAATCCTTTCAGCTATCTCTCTTTTAACACCTACATATATTAAAAGTCCGAAAAAGGACATGGTTATTATTATTAGAAAACTTATGAAGAGTCCACTCCAGAAACCAATATTCCAAGTTGAAATCATATAAATAGCAAAACCCGAAACAAGCACAAATGGAAAAAATTCAAAAACTCTGTCAGCACTTGCTGAAACAAAAGCAAGATCGAATGAAATTCCCTCGAACTTGCTCAATAAATATGCTCTCATTGGTTCGCCACCAGCAGCTCCTGGGGTAAGGTTATTGCCAAATAGACTAGAGAACATCATTACAAATAACTTATTAAATCCTGGAGATTTATCTATAACCTTCAAAATCAAAGACCATCGAACAGTCCATGCACCAATAATCACAATCTCTAAAATTAAAGCGATTAATATAATTAGAGGGTTTGATTTACTTAAAACATCTAGTATGTCCTGTATTCCAACAACAAATGAGATTATAAAAATTATAAACGCACCAATTATTATAGTAGCGGTTATTTCCCATTTATGGTCGCTTATTAATTCAGAAGTAGTCTGCATCTTAAAAAAATATAGTGGGGGTCATATATCAAGTTATCTATCAATCTTATAACTACCACATTAATTATGCTAAAATTAAGTAATTAACTGATTATTTCATTATTTAATATCTAAAATGTCCAGAAATGATTTTCCATTTTTAAGCTGAAGCACTAAATTGTCTTCGTTAATTAATATATTATACGCCTCTTTGAAGACTTCCTCAGCTATTTCATGAGGAACACAGACAACTCCACATTCATCCCCAATTATAAGATCACCGGGATGTATTGTTGTTTCCCCACAGATGATTGGAATGTTAATCTTTCCTTCAGCCAGCGGCTTTCCTGCATTGGGAATAATAGCCCTCGAAAATACAGGGTAATCTACTTTTTTAACTCCTGAAACATCTCTACTGGCCCCATAAACTACAGTTCCAGAAAGACCTTCTATTTGGGCAGTTGTAGATGCCATTTCACCCCAAACTGCAGGATCATCATTATCACAACATATAATCAGGACATCTCCCTTTTCTGCAGCATATATCCCTTTTATAACTGTTCCCCAGTCATTGGCAGAGGTTTTTACAGTTGTAGCATTACCCATAATTTTGAAACTTTTTTTTATAGGTTTTAATCCTTCAAGAACCCCAGTTTGATCGGTTATATTTCTCATCGCATCCGATACTTGTGATGTTGTTAGGGTTGAGCTGGATAACTTTGAACTTGAAGATTTATTCGAAAATTGGAATAAAAAATTTTCAGGAGAGAGTTTCTCCTTCATAATTTTCCCTTTTTTATCCATTAAAAATCAATCCTGAGGAGTTGTAACTTCTTCAATTAATTTTGTTCCTGCAACAACTTCATCAACACTATGAATTGATCCACCATATTCTTCTATTGCTTTGGTAATCTCATCAAAATCCAAGTCGTCTCCCTGCATTGTAACTTTGATATTTTCAGTTTCCTTATCAATTTCCATAAGTGTGATATTAACTCCATCAACTCCACGTATTTCACTTAGATATTTAGCAAATGAAGGAATTATTGGTTCATGAGGTTTTAATATGTCCAGAACTATTCTTATTAGGCCTTTTGCCACTTTCATTTCCTCCGAATTTTTTTAAATTTATCATTTAAATTTTAAAGTATTTAAAATATACAGAATATAACTCTTGAATCAAAAATATTTAAACTTTACATTAAGCATTGCTTATATTTATAATTAAGGCTGTGATTAAAATTTATTAGGATCAACATAGAACATTCCATTTATTAATAGAAACTCAGAATTATCATTAATATGGATTTTAAAGAGTTGTATGGTTTTAAAGGAGGATAAATGGCATTTCTTCATAACCATTTTATTTACTTCAATTTTATATATGAGTTAGGTTATAATATTTTGTAGATACTTATTCAACATCATAAAAAGGGCTTACAAATGAGTTTTAAAAAATTGTCTTGTATTATGGAGGAACTCAAGATCTGTGCGGAGCAGGGAATGCCAATACTTATCGAGGGAAAAAAAGATGAAAAAGCTTTAAAATATCTTGGTATAGATGGCAATTTCATTCAAGTCTCAGGCTCAGGATTAAAATTATTCGAAATAGCAGAGATAGCTGCAGAATCATCCTCTAAAGTTATTATACTTACCGACTTTGATAAAAAAGGCATAGAACTTGCCAAAAGACTTGCAGAGGATATACAAAGTCTTGGTTCTTACCCCAATCTTGAGATACGGAGAAAGATCATGGGTATTACCAGGAAATTTATTAAAGATATTGAGAGCCTCCCAAGACATATGAAACAATTAGAACTCGAAGAATGCCCAAATGGTGTAAATGATAGTTACTATCATCAGCATTTCTGTTTCAGATACTGATGCCCAATGGCATGATATTACTAATATCATTACAAGTATCTAATACACTAAGGGAGGCCCAAAAATGGGAAAAGAAGAAATAAGTACAACTAAATATCTCATTCACGCTCAAATTAATGCTAATGGTATTGTTGAAAAACCCGATGTTGTGGGGGCAATTTTTGGACAAACAGAGGGACTTTTAAGCAATGACCTTGATTTAAGGGAATTACAGAAAACAGGAAGAATAGGTAGGATAAAAGTTAATATAAATTCCAAAGCAGGCCGGTCTAAAGGAGAAATAGTAATACCATCAAGTCTTGACCGAGTGGAGACAGCCATATTAGCCGCATCACTTGAAACTATCAATAGGGTTGGACCTTGCGAGGCTTATATACAAGTTTCAAAGGTTGAAGATGTGAGGGCTGTAAAAAGAAGAAGAGTTGTTGACAGAGCAAAAGAACTCTACAAAGGAATGATGGAGGAAGTAACTCCTGAAAGCCTCAAAATGATAGAGGAAGTCAAGGAAGCAATGAGAATACATGAAATCGCAGAATATGGTGATGAAAGACTTCCAGCAGGTCCTAATGTAATATCTTCAGATGCAATACTAGTTGTTGAGGGTAGAGCCGATGTTTTAAATCTCCTTCGTTATGGTGTTAAAAATTCCATTGCTGTGGAGGGCGTAAGTGTTCCAAAAACTGTTGCAGAATTAACAAAACATAAAACAGTTACAGCATTCCTTGATGGTGATAGGGGTGGAGATCTTATATTGAAGGAACTGCTTCAAGTTGGAGAAGTTGATTACGTTACCAGAGCACCAAGAGGAAAAGAAGTAGAAGACCTTACTAAAGATGAGGTAATGGTTGCTCTCAGGGATAAGATTCCTGTAGAACAGATTTATCAAGATGTGGGCGTTAAAGTTGAGAAGGTTGAACCAAAGGGCCCAGACAGGAACACAGTTTTAAAGGGAATATTAAAAGACCTAGAAGGATCTGGAAATGCAGAAATTTTAGACGACGCATTGAACATCTTAAAAGAAGTCAAAGTTGAAAATCTGTATGATGAACTTAAAACAGTTAACAACAGTGCATATGCAGTTGTATTTGACGGAGTCATAAGCCAAAGACTTATAGATATGGCCAAAGAAAAGGGTTTAAAACATATAGTGGCTGTTAGAATGAGCGAAGTTGTAAAAAAACCAAGCCCTATTAAAGTAATTACTAGATAAATTTAATTAATTTGATGTTTAAATAATACATCAAGGAATTAGGATAGATGATAAAGACATTCAGGGATAGATTGTAAGTTACGATCTAATCCCTGGGGGTATTTTTTATGTATGTGAACATGAAAAAAGAGTTTTTAGGAGATATAACAACTACAAAAGACATAATTATACCTAAAGATCCCCTTGAAAGAGTTATTGGACATGAAGATATTATTAAATTCGTTAAAATCGCAGCAAAACAAAGAAGAAACCTCTTGCTTGTAGGCCCTCCAGGAATTGGAAAATCATTAATAGCACAAGCAATATCATTTCATCTAGCAGATCCCAATGAGGAAATAACCGTTGTGAATAATCCTGAAAGACCTGAAAGACCATTTGTTGAAACAAAAACACGCAAAGAGATGGAAAACGAGAAAATAGATCTTGAAAGGGCAGAAGGCAATCTTGTTGACCCTGAAAATGTACCAGAAGCTGTTGCAGATAGATTAGGATTTAGATGTGTCAACTGTGGAGGGTATAATAATGCATATCAAAGTATATGTCCTAAATGTGGTGCTGATAAGTACTCCCATATAAACGCCCGGAGAAAACATTTAGGCGATCTTTTAGGCATGTTTGAAATGAATGAAGGCTCTGTAAATATACCACAAGAAAGGGTTACAACAACCAGATTGAAAAATGGTAGAGAGGAAGTTGTTATTTATGAACGTGTAGACGGTGAAAGTATAAAGATACTTGACCAGCATGCACTTGAAAAGAGAAGAGAGCTGGTTGAAGAAAAGCCTAAAAATGTAATTGTACCGCTTGATAGGAAAGTATTCATTCAGGCTACTGGTGCAAGTGAAACAGAACTTCTGGGAGATGTTCGCCATGATCCATATGGAGGGCATCCGGAACTTGGAACTCAGCCATATGAACGTGTAGTTCCTGGAGCAATCCACGAAGCTCATGAAGGTGTTCTTTTTATTGATGAAATAGTACATATAGCTCCTCTGCAGCGTTATATTCTCAGTGCTATGCAGGATAAAGTATTTCCAATAGTTGGGAGAAATCCACAAAGTGCTGGAAGCTCTGTGAAAGTTGATAATGTTCCGTGTGACTTTATTTTTATAGCAGCATGTAACATGAGGGATGTTCAATATATATTGCCACCATTACGTTCAAGAATTCAAGGGGAGGGTTATGAAATCCTCATGCGTACTACAATGCCGGATACTGAAGAAAATCAGGCTAAAATTGCTCAATTTGTTGCTCAGGAAATTAAAATGGATGGTAAGATTCCTCATGCAACTAGAAAGTCTATTAAACTATTGATCGGAGAGGCAAGGAGAAGAGCTGAGGCTATAGACGATAAAAAAAACTCATTAACACTTAGATTAAGAGATCTAGGTGGGGTTGTGCGTATGGCTGGAGACATGGCAGTTATGGATGGGAGTGATTTAATAGGTGAAAATCATATGTCATTTGCCATAGAAAATGCTACTTCGATTGAAGATCAAATAATTAAGCGATACAAATCATTTGAAAATGCTATGCATAAGGATCTATCAAGTTCTCAACATATGGGTAGTGGAAAAACTAATAATCCAAATGAAAACGTTGACAGAAGTTATATGTAAACAATGAATTCAAAAAAAATATAAACAAGACCAAAGATACACTAATAATATAAATTATACGAAAATCATTAATAAATTCAATTAAACTATCACACTAATATGAATCCTTACTCAAATCAACACTGGAAAAATCTTGAAGGAGGTTCAGCAAATTTGCAAAGAGCAGTTCCTGATGAATCGGATTATATTCTTAGAGAGAATATATTAGACGCTTTTGACTTTCCAGAGATGATAGAAGATTATTTGATCGAACTTGAGATAAGGAACTACTCAAAGAACACCATCAAAACTTATAGGTCTATAATTAATAATTTTCACAGATTTTTACAAAAAGAAGAAGATCTTCACGATGAAAGACTTGTTTTAAGGGCATTTAAAAGGTACATACGCTACCTGAAACGTGAAAAAAATGTTTCACAGAACTATATTTACCTTGTGACAGTGGTTTCAAAGAAATTCTTTGAGTTTGGTGGCATTGGAGTTTTAAAAGATGTTAAAACTCCTAAAAGAACAAAGTCTCTTCCTAAATCTCTAAACGAAAATGAGGTAGTCAATTTAATTAATGCTATGGATAAAAATGGAGATGAAGGGGTTAAATCAGAACATTCAGAGTTTTTAAAACTTAGAAACAAGGTTATATTAGCTTTACTGTACTCTTCTGGTCTGAGGGTTTCAGAATTAGTTAAACTTCATAGTGATAGTGTTGATTTAAGAGATAGAACTCTTAGAATTCGGGGAAAGGGTGAAAAAGATCGTATTGTTCTTTTTGATGAAGAAACTAAGGAATTACTCGAAGGTTATCTTTTAAAAAGAGGAGATCATAGTGATTATCTTTTTGTCAACAGATCAGGTAATCATTTAACTCCTAGATACATTCAAATGATGATTAAAGACTATGCAAAAGCTGCAGGTATTAAAAAGAGAGTAACTCCTCATATTTTAAGACATTCATTTGCAACACACTTGTTAAAGAATGGTGTGGATATCAGAGCGATACAACAACTTTTGGGTCATGCTAATCTAAGTACTACACAGATATATACCAGTGTGGATATGCATACACTTAAAAATGTTTATGACCGGGCCAAAAACTAGTTTTTTTTTTATGGATAATATGATAATTAGTTGAGATTTTTTTTTAAATTATATTTTTTCAAATGTTGAACCAATAATAATAGGTTTAAATTTAGTAAAAAATCCTATTCAATATACAAAAATTGCAAAAGAAGCTATACTTTAAAGAGGACATATACCTCAAATAATACAAATTCATGTATTGATGAGTTTTTCTATTTTTCACATATTCCTAATCCCCGGTCTATGTCCTAATAAAACATGGGAAAAGATTGAAATTTTTCTTGAATGATAATTTTTAGAATAATACTGGAATTTGATAAAATCTATAAATTCAAAATATGATATTGAAATGGTTCAAATTCCAATAAAATTTTGAATACAAATAATCAATATAGATCAAAGAAAAAAAGTATTTATAATATTTTAACCTAATAATTAAAGGGAACACATATAGGTCCTTTCTGGGTGGGGAAACCAATTTTTACCATCCAAATATATTTAATCGTTTTTCTTTAAGTTATAACGATTTTTCACATTTAAATTTTAGACAATAGAGTTTAACCTTATTAATAATGTTTGGAGGAATTTAATGGAGATAACAATTGATAATTACTTTGAAAAGAGACATTCACTTTTCAAATGGCGTACTGAAACTTCAAATGCTAACAAACTAGTAATGGCCTTTTTTATGGCATGTATTACTGGACTTATGGCACAAATAATTATACCTCTACCATGGACTCCTGTACCTATAACTGCTCAGACTTTTGCTGTTTTAATTGCAGGAATACTTCTTGGAAGATACTGGGGAGGATTAAGCATGGTAATTTATTTGTTAATTGGATTTGTAGGTGTACCATGGTTTACAGGAATGACAGGAGGTATTGGGGTAATTACTGGGGCTACAGGTGGCTTTTTAATCGGATTTATATTAACAGCATTATTCCTCGGATACTTTTCAGATAATTACATCAATGCTAGAGGGTTTAAATCAATGCTGGTTTTATTACTAGTTTCAAACTTTGCATTTATCTATATACCTGGTTTGATTGGATTAGGTGCTTGGTTATATGTTGTAAATGGTACAATACCAGGAATTTGGACATTACTTGTAATGGGTTTATTACCCTTCCTGATTGGTGATCTAATCAAAATTGGGGGAGCAGCTGCACTTGCGAAGGCTGTAACGCCTAAAGAATCCTTCAATGATGGAGATAATCTGATTGATAATGGAAATTGGAGAATATTTTGATCCCATATGGATCAGAGCCCATCATCTCCTTTGTATGCAAGGATTTCAAGGTTATGGTTACAGTAAAGACTTTGAAAGACATATGGGGATGATTATTACCTTTTTAAATTCAAATCCTTCTACTCCAATTCAAATCATAACAAGCGTGGATGAAATCTGCTTCAAATGCCCATATTGTGTTGAAGGTAAGTGTGCTAAGGAATTAGGAATAGAAAAAATTGATGAGTTTGTACTTGAACGTATAACAATAGTTGAAAATAAGATTTACTCCTTTGATAATGCAATAAAAATTGTAAACAATGATTTAGATCATAATGATATAATGATTATATGTGATAAATGCAGTTGGAAGGATAAATGTCTTTTTTTCATAGAAAATACAGGTTTGAAGGTGTGAAAATAGAATCAATATTTTAATCCTATTAGGTTATTACTTCAGGCAATTTATTTTAGCATATTCGTTTACGATAAATATTTAAAAAAATTAATACAATAATATATTATGGAAACTAAAAACTTGGTATATGTAATTATTTCTTTAGGGGGTATTGTGGCTATATTTAGTTTAGCAATTATTTATGGGCCTAGCTCAACCGATCAAAGTGGTAATGATGCTACAGAAACCCCAAGTAACATAATCATCATAGCCCATGAAACCTTAACTTGGACCAACTCAACAATTAAGGTAGGAAATAATGTAACATGGATAAACCATGACTTTGCTGTCAATCATGAGATAGTAAGTGATTCGGCCAATTATCCATTTGACAGTGGTGTTCTTAAAAACGGTCAAAGTTACAATTTAACCTTTACCCAACCAGGAACCTACAACTACCATGACAAACTAAACCCTAATTTGAAAGGTACAATAATCGTTGTAAAATAATAAACATCCCAAACAATAACTCTCTATTATGATTGATATCAGTAATTCTTTTAAATTAAAATCCTGATATTTGGGGTAAGTTCGAGGATTGAGGGGTAAAAGGATTATAACCAGTTTCATTCAGAAATCAGATTAATTTATATAAATTTGGGGGAGTTCAAATTAATCATGATGATTCTAAACATGAAATGGAACATATGGATCATGAAGCTCATGAAAAAAAGGGTGATTGTGTTGTATGTGGAGGGGAACTGACTGAACAACACAGAATGGAAGGAGGACATGTCCATTCTGGAATGATTGATGATTTAAAAAAGAGATTCTGGATATCAATACTATTTACCATACCTATTCTTATTTTATCGCCAACAATTCAAGGATTAGTTGGGTTAGGTAATTCATTCAGATTTACAGGAGATTTATACCTTCTTTTCGCCTTATCATCCATAGTTTATTTCTATGGTGGTTACCCATTTTTTAAAGGATTTTTCAACGAAATAAAATCCAGAACACCCGGAATGGATATGCTTATCTCAGTTGCTATCACCAGTGCCTATCTTTATAGCAGCGCAGTGGTTTTTGGTCTTATGGGAGAAGTTTTCTTCTGGGAACTTGCAACATTAATTGATATAATGCTTATAGGGCACTGGCTGGAGATGAGATCTGTGATGGGTGCTTCAAAAGCACTTGAAGAACTTGTAAAACTCATGCCATCAAGCGCACATAAAATAATATCTGATGGAAGCACAATGGACATTCCTTTAAATGAACTTAGTGTGGAAGACCAAGTAATCATTAAACCTGGAGAAAAGGTACCAGTAGATGGGGAGATTATCAAGGGAAGTACTTCTATTGATGAATCAATGCTTACTGGCGAATCAGTACCTGTTTTTAAGGAAATTGGTGCAGAAGTTATAGGTGGATCAATTAATGGAGATGGATCAGTTACAGTGGAAATTAAAAAAACTGGAAAGGATTCATTTCTTTCAAAAGTAATAACCCTTGTTGAAGAAGCTCAGGCCAGTAAATCAAAGACTCAGAACTTGGCTGACCGTTTTGCTACATGGCTAACCATAATAGCATTATCTGGTGGTTTTATAACTCTCTTAGTATGGTTGGGAGTTACAAATTTCGGATTTGAATTTGCTCTTGAGAGAGCTGTAACTGTAATGGTTATTGCATGTCCACATGCACTTGGACTTGCAGTACCTCTAGTTGTGGCTGTTTCAACTTCATTATCAGCACAAAATGGACTTTTAATAAGAAACCGTGCGTCCTTTGAAAAGTCACGAGATATTAATGCAATAATATTTGATAAAACAGGTACATTAACAGAAGGAAAGTTTGGTGTAACTGATATAATATCTTTAAGTAATGAATACGATGAAAAAGATGTTTTAAAATATGCTGCCTCACTTGAATCATATTCCGAGCATCCTATTGCCAAAGGGGTTGTAAACTCTGCAAAAGAGACTTTTGACGTTGAAGACTTTAAATCAATCCCTGGAAAGGGTATTAAGGGTAAAATTAATGCAAAAAATGTTGAGGTAGTCAGTCCGGGATATCTAAAGGAACATAAAATCGATATTTCTAATGAACAGGTAGATAATCTATTGTCTGAAGGAAAAACAATCGTCTTTGTAATTATTGAAGGAGAAATTATAGGTGTACTCGCACTAGCAGATATTATAAGAAAGGAATCCAAAGAAGCGATAAAACAATTTAAAGATATGGGAATCCAGTGCATGATGATTACGGGTGATAGAAAAGAGGTTGCAGAATGGGTGTCCAAAGAAATTGGACTTGATAAATATTATGCAGAAGTTTTACCACAGGAAAAAGCAATGAAGGTTCGGGAAATTCAATCAGAAGGTCTGATTGTTGCCATGACAGGTGATGGAATTAACGATGCCCCTGCACTTGCTCAGGCCGATGTTGGAATTGCAATTGGTGCAGGTACAGATGTAGCTATTGAAGCTGGTGATGTTGTCCTGGTTAAAAGCAACCCTCTTGATGCTGTTTACATAATAAAACTTGCTAAAACAACCTATAAAAAAATGTTCCAAAATCTTGCATGGGGAGCAGGATACAACATTTTTGCAATTCCAATAGCCGCAGGTGTTCTTTATAGCTTCGGAATTCTTTTAACACCGGCAGCAGGAGTTATATTAATGTCAATGAGTACAATAATAGTGGCATTTAACTCAAGAACCCTTAAAATTGATAAAATTCATGAAACATAATATCGGAGAAATATCATTTATAATCGGAATGATTAAATGTCAACTGGAATAGCTCATTATCCAATTTTTGGTACAGATATAGTTGCTATTATTGGTACAACAGCATTTATCCTCTTTATATTTGTGGCATCAATTAAAACCTTAAAAAGACTCGTATTAAAAAAAGAAATAAAAATATAGCTCCCCAGTGGCATCATTGGATCGCAATCACTGCAATAGTTTAGTTATAATACATGTTGCAATACAATTTATTTAATCATTAAAATAATTAAAACTTAAATTTATCATCCCTCAAAGATTAACTAAATCTCAATTTAGGATATACAGAAAATTTAAAAAGTTGTAGAATGATATAAAATGTATCCTCGATACATATCCAATCAGACTGTTAATATGTTAGAATCTGGGAAATTCACTATTTTAAAGGTAGCTATCAATAAATTAAATGGACTTGATTAACTATAGAATTATCGTCCTATTGATGGAAATTTAATCTATCTCTTGGCTGCTACTCCTCTCCACAACCTTGTCAACAAATATATCCATTAAAATCCTATTTTCTAACTTTTTATTAAGCTCAATTCAAGAATTTAAATATAAACAAAGCTTAGTTTTTGAACATAAAATATTGAACTTCGTTATAGCATCATATGTTTTACTCAGTTGTCGTTATATTTATTCAGTTTATAGCTCAAAACATCTACTTCGTTATAGTGTTCTATAACGAAATAAAATTGATGAATATACCAACTCTTAATAACCGTATTAAACGTTTAAACTAAAAATGAAGCATTTTAAAGCATTATAATAAATTTATGTTAAAAATATTATATTAAAGGTAATACAAAATGAAAAATTTTTTTATTAATTTATTTCTCATATGCACTCTATCTCAATAGGGATATGTTCTGTTTTCCATACAATTCCATGATAATGATGGAGTTGATGATATATGAGAGTGAGTGAAGGAATACCCAATGGAAGGATTGCAGAACTATCACATCCTGAAATGTTCCAGGAACATGAAGAAGTTATTGTATTCACTAGAGATGAATTTAGTAGGTTTTATACTTCTATGAGAGAGCAAGTAGACTATGTTAATAATATAAATTTGTTTCTAGATAGGAGTGAAGAATGGAAGTTAATAGGATATTGGCCTAAAATTTTGGATAGAGTTCACATCTTAGATGTAAATATTGATTCAATACTAACAAAGGAACCACAACAATGCTATCTTGATGCATCCTTATACAATAGTGTTCGAAGTTCTGATAAGAATGTTGCACTATCTAAAAAGAAGGTATCAGGACAATTAACCCTTCCAATTTGAATTTATTTGTTAATTTTATAAATACTATTATCGTCAATTTCATCAAGAAATTAAAGTAAAAATAGATATACTCTAAATAATAATCGTATATTAATGAATAATTGTTATCCGGTATTCATAGTTATTAGTGCTGATGATTGTTGCCAAGAATGTGCAAATACCTACGCAGGAAAAGTATTCAGTACAGAAACGGATATGGATAAAAAACCACCCCTTCATGATGATTGTAAATGTGCTGTAGCTTATTTTAAAACAAAAGAACTTGGTTTAGAAGCAGCTAAAAGGATTCAAGATACACACTCAAATAATCAAGATGAAACTCAAAAAAACTAGATATTTTCATTATTTTTCTTAAATAATTCATTTTGAGCTTCATAGAAAGTTCGGAATAGTTTATTTGTTCTATGATTATTTCTGAACCTGTCTCAATGTCTTTTGGCATGAAGCGATCAGGAATAATAATGGTGATCCTAATCAATAAAAATTCTGAATATTCATCATATTGTGTTTCAGACTTTAGGTAGTATTCATTATCCATATAAAATCTATAGGAATCCAATCTATCTTTTAAAAAATGATATTGTTGTACATTAACATCTTTGCATTCAAATTTGGGGAATAAATCTGTTGCGTCTGGTTTCGTTTTATTAATTTTGATGTCATTGATTTTTATCATTGGATCGCCTTCAGAATAATCCACTCCAATATTTTAGTGAAATTATAAATATTTAGATAAAATTTAATTAATAGATGAATCTATATGATATTTATATTATTTTAAGTATGAGAATATTCTGGTGTATAATTATGGTCAGAGATGATGAAAAACAGGAGCAAAACACATCAGGAATAGTAAAACAATTTACTGAAGAGTCAGAAATTTCAAATGATAATAAACAGACTAATGAATTTCTGCAACCTGTTCAGAATCGTCCTTGGCTGAATTTAACACTACGCTATGTTTTAGCAATTCTTGCTGTAATATTGGCATTCTGGCTATACTTGACAATAACAACATTATTTGGTCCTGGACTACCAACATACATCTTGTTTTATCCTGCAGTCATAATAGTTGCTCTTCTAGCTGGTTTTGGCCCGGGTATACTAGCCACAATTATTTCGGTAATGATAGTAGGAATCTGGATTCTACCCCCACAAGGAATATTTTCAATCAAATCACCAATAGATGAAATCGGAGTAGTACTTTTTTTTAGTTTTGGAATACTGATAAGTACTGTATCAGAACTTTATCGCAGAAACCGAAACAAAGCAGCGGCATATGACAAGGAAAAGACCCTGAATGAAACAAAACGAGAGAAAGAATTTTTAGCAGATATACTCGAAAATTCCTCCCAACCGTTTGCTATAGGATACCCTGACGGACGACTGGGTCTACACAACCAAGCCTTTGAGCAACTCACAGGTTACACAACAGAAGAGCTTCATGCCATCGACTGGTCAACTACCCTCACACCGATAGAATGGAGGGAGATGGAAAAGCAAAAATTAGATGAACTCCATCGAACAAGACAACCAATCCGATACGAAAAGGAATACATTCGAAAGGACGGTTCAAGACTACCTATCGAGCTACTGGTCAATATAGAGTTAGATACGGAAAAAAATCCTAAATATTTCTATTCCTTTATTATTGATATCACTGAACGTAAACAAGCTCAAAAAATAGTGGAATCCACATTGAATGAGTTAAGAAGATCAAATACGGAATTGGAACGATTTGCTTATGTTTCATCCCATGACCTTCAAGAACCTCTGAGAATGGTTACATTATATTCTCAATTATTGGAGAAGCGATACAAAGATAGATTAGATGATGATGCAGATGATTTTATTGAATATATCGTTGATAATGCTAGACGTATGAAGTATTTAATTGATGATCTTCTTGAATATTCAAGGGTGACCAGTCAAGCTAAGGAATTTGAAAATATAGACTTAGAAAAAGTATTAGAAAATGTACTTTCCAATTTATCCATATTAATCATTGAGAATAATGTAACTGTTACTCATGACTCTCTTCCTACAATTTTTGCTGATAAAAATCAAATGATGCAAGTATTCCAAAATTTAATAACCAATGCAATTAAATTTAGAGGAAAAAAATACCCCGAAATTGATATATCTGTCCAAAAGGGTGAAAAAGAATGGATTTTTGCTGTGAAAGATAATGGTATAGGAATCAGCCCTAAACATCAAAAACAAATATTTGAAGTATTTAAAAGATTACATAATCGAGAAGAGTATCCTGGTACAGGTATCGGGCTTTCCATAGTTCAAAAAATAATAGAAAGACACAATGGACTAATTTGGGTAGAATCGGAACTTGGAAAAGGTTCAACATTCTATTTCACGATACCAAATAAAAATTATTAAATGGTTGTATTTTCTTTGATTAATAATGAAAGTATTAATAAGTTAGATTATATAAATATATTTGTAACTTTTATGGGTGGATTCATAACTTTAGGGTTCCAAGGGGGTTCCCTAAAACAAATATTTGAGTAACAGGTTTAATTTGTAATTTACACTTACAGAAGTCATTGTCAAAAGCTTCAAGATGTTAATTAACTTTTTTTAATTAAAAATAATAAAAATAGGAATTAATATAAGATAGTTCCAATTACTCTAATTTTGAAGTAAAATGGCTGAAAATATCAAATGTCCCCGTTGCGGATTTAAAGGCCAAATGAATAGATTTATTCGTCCTTCAAGTTCCAAAGATAAAGATTCAAAACCAAAGCAGAGCAAATATAAAACTATTATTGTTACTGAGCACTACTGTCCTGAATGTAAAAAATGGTTTAAAATCTAATTTTGAATATATATAATTCCTTATTATCTAACCAAAATAATACAACTCCGTCTGGATTAGAATTCCTATTAATAATACTTATATAACATAATAATCTGAAAAAAGTTAATAAATCATTAAATAATCCTTTAATTGTGGGCTAATATTGGATAAAATTTATATGTGTATTATTACAAATAATACAGCATGGAATCGGGTTTTATGGACCACTTAAATCCGTTCCACATATTTATCCTTTCATTTTTTTTGTCGGAGCACCCAAAATACTTATTGGTGCTTCGACTACCTCCTGATAATTTATTCAAAAAAAGAGGAATATCTGATGAACTTATGGAAATCTACAGAAAAAAAATTGACATCAAAAGAAATCTTAGATCTTGCTAGTAAATGTAAATCAGAAAAACTAGAAAACTTATTGAATCAAATTCAAAAAATAACAGAACAATCCAAAGATAGACAAGTAGATCACGATCTTCTGAGAGCAAAAACAATTATCACAAGCAGATTAGCTTCAATAAGAAAATAAAAGTTTTTAAATAATATTTATTGGGGTAATGTGAAATAGAATGTTGATCCTTTCCCAAGTTGGGATTCTACCCAAATGTTCCCTTCATGCCTTTCTACAATTCTTTTTGTAATAGCTAATCTTATTCCTGTTCCTTCATATTCTTCATTTGAATGTAATTTTCTAAATATTTTAAATATATTATCAGATTGTTTTGGATCTATACCTAAACCATTGTCCTTTATCCTAAACAACCAATTATTATCTTCATTTGATGCAGAAATTTGGATATATGGTGTTTCTTCGGTACGATATTTAATTGCATTTCCTATTAAATTTTGGAATAAAAGAGTCATCTGGGAATAATCACAATTTATAGTAGGAAGTGAATCATCCGGAACAATATTAACATCATTCTCTTCCATAACTAATTTCAAATTTGATAAAGCATTTTCCAAAGGTTCTTGCATGTTTACGCACTCAAATTCTTTACCTTTGGAAGTTATTCTTGAATATTCTAAAAGATCATTAATTAAATTATGCATTCTTTTAGCACCATCTACGGCATATTCTATAAATTCATCTGCATCCAGCTGACCTTCATATCTTCTTTGAAGAAGTTGTAAAAAGCTACTGACCATACGTAATGGTTCTTGTAAATCATGAGAAGCAACATAAGCAAATTGTTCTAAATCGGAATTGGACTTTTGAAGTTTTTTCATGGCATCTAAAAGTTCTTCTTCAGTTCTTTTATGTTCAGTTGTTTCAATTAATTCCCATTTTTCTTTTCGTTTTATCAACGCGAATTCATGATTATTAACTACATCTATGACTTCTGCGGCATTACATCGTTCTAAACAATATGTACATAAAGCCATCATCTTATATTTGCCTATTACATTATCGACTGCTGCTTCGTAATCTACAAAGTCGTCCCAATCTTCTTTTTCAAGCCAGAAAGTATTTCCAGTTAATCTTAATCCATCGTATCCCCTTTCCAATGCTTTATTTAACTTTTCAATCCATCCATTTAAGACTCTATCTGAATCAAAACTACCACCTATTTTATACCATTCATTATAAGGTAATATTTCAATTTGTCCTGCTTCCAAATAACTATCCAAATCGGGAACAGCTTTTTGCAATGAGTTTTGGGCTTCCTCTGCCTGATAGAGGTTCTGAAGTGATTAACATACAGAATTCATTATTTTCCAATCCTGCTTTAAAATAGGGAATTAAAATATCAATTAAATCTTCTTTAGTTTCATAAAATTGGCAAAAATGTGTTCCCCAAGGAACATTTCCAATCAAATTAATGCCTGATGTTCTCAGTTCCATCTATAAATCCCAACTTCAAATTTTTATTATAACTTTTTATTGAAATAAAACTTAGATTAATATTTATAAAATATTCCTCAACTTAAACAACTGTATATCTATTTTATTAAATTTTATATAAATCTATTTATAAAAAAATTTCTCATTATCCATTTTTTAGAAAAAGGGAATTGAAACTAGTGCTAATTGAATTTAATTTTTCAGATGTAATGAATCAGCCTTTTCATTTTAATGGGATTTCATTGGTCTGTGGATTTATCTCATCGATTTGCACTATTGTCCTGAATGTAAAAGGTGGTTTAAAATATCATAACTGGATGTCAACAATGATGAAACTGTGGAAAAAATGTCCAAAATGTGAAGTTAATTGTCTAATGACATGTGAAGTTACAAAAAATTCTAATAAAAAAAAATATATTTGCTCTAACTGTTATCATAAGTTTGAATACTAGATTTAAATTAACAGCAGCTCTGTGTAAATGACAGAATAAGTAAATAAGTATATGAATGAGTGAAGGTTTATGTTATTAAACAAATGCGTTTATAAGTGTGGCCATAGATGTAATGCTAGATCTATAGGAACCTATCATAATGTATCTAAAACCTTTTTTTTATTCTGAATCGCTTAATCAACTATCGCTGCATATATAAATTTATAGATGGCTAAATGTAATATTAAATCTCCATGTGTTTATTCAGTTTGGGATAGGTGTACAAACTTATTTATGATACTTTAGAAGGTTTTAATATCAAATTACCTGCGTAATAATGAATTATACTTTGATAATCTAATAATTTATTTAGTTTATGGAAAATAATGTATAGTTTAATAATATTTAGTAGAGCTTAAATGAAGAATATAAATAATCAAAGTGGACAGGAAGAGTAGATAAGTCATACATACTGAATCATCCATAATAGAGATAAAGAGAACTAAATTTCATCGTATGCTAAGTATGCATGCAAGAAATACTATATTGAAGTCAATAGTTTACATAAGGTTAATAACTCTAATGTCCTCGACCTACATTATTATAGTTCGGATTAACGAAGTTGAACTTACGCAAAAAATGCATGGTTGAAAATTTAGATCTATTTTTGGACTTATTCTATTTTTTTAATGAAAAGTTAATAAGCTTTTATATAGATATTATTATTTGGAATTAAATATTATTATTTAGATTCAATAAATTACTGCAAAAATGAAGTTTAATATGGATAATGAACCTATAATATCTGTTAAAAATATTTTTATTTTAGCCTTTATCACTGTAATTAGTTTTATATTTATTTCAATATTGTTGAGAAACGATTCAGTTGAACGGATATTTTTTGTAGATATTGCCTCTCTAGTAATAGATTTATTAGTTATTTTAACTTTGTTTTATGCTGCAAAACGTTCTGCTTCTCAAGGACGACGAGTGCAGATTGCTTGGATAATCATGACCGTTGCGTTTATAGTTTATGTGATGGGCGATATTTCATGGGCAATAATGGAAATTGGATTCCATCAAAACCCTTTCCCATCTGTAGCTGATGTTTTTTATTTAATATTTTATCCTATTATTGCTATTAGTATCTATTATCTAACAAGATTTTCATTTACTCGTACTGAAAAACTTAAAATATTTATAGACATGGGGATTATAATTATAACTCTTGGCCTTATTTTTTGGACTTTTTTAATTATACCTACCTTAAACAACCAAGAAAACTTATTTGCTGCTATTGTATCTGTAATTTACATAGTTGGAGATTTTTTACTCCTTTTTGTATTATTAAGGCTGCTTTACAGCAAGTTTGATGATAATTATGGCCCGATATTTCTATTGGGTATGGGTATTTTGGTTTTGATCTGTACTGACACTATTTTCGCTTTTCAAACATTACAAGAAAGCTACATAACAGGTGGCTTGTTGGATACGGGATGGATATTAAGTTTTATTTTGATTGGATTAGCAGCCTATTTACAAGCTAGTAGAGAAAAATTCGACTTCCAAAGATTTTTCCAAATAAGAATTTGGCTCCAGAGATCTAATTTAACATCTTATTTGCCCCTTATTTGGGTATTAATAGCATTTACATTACTTATATGGGCTAGTGACAACTTCACAGATCCAAATTTAGAGTTCATTGAACTAGGAGTGGGATTCATTATTGTTCTTGTGATTATTCGTCAAGTAATAACATTAAACGAGAACAAAATTCTCATTACTGCAGCCGAAAAGGAAATAAACGACCGTAAAATAGCAGAAAATGCCGCTCGGGAGAGTGAAATATATTATAGGACTATTTTTGAAAATACTGGAACTGCCATTATTTTAATTGAAGAAGATATGACAATATCAAGGGTCAATTCAGAAGCTGAACGGATAATTGGATTTTCAAAGGAAGAAATAGAAGGAAAGAAAAAATGGACTGAATTTGTGGTTAAAGAAGATTTAAAGAGATTAAAAGGTTATTATGTTCTAAGAAATGATCCACTGGCACATCCAACAGAATATGAAACAAAAGTAAGAGATAAATCAGGAAATATAAAAGATCTTCTAGTAACAATTGTTAGCATTCCAGGCACACAAAAACAATTAGCATCAATTTTAGACATAACCAAACGTAAAATGACCGATAATAAGATTAAATCATCTTTAAAGGAAAAAAATACTCTTCTTCGAGAAATCCATCATCGAGTAAAAAATAACATGCAAATCATTTCCAGTCTACTCAACTTGCAAAAAAATTATGTGGAGGATAAGGAAGCTGTGAATGTCTTAAATGAAAGTCAAAACCGAGTTAAATCCATGGCCATGATACATGAAAAACTGTACATGTCTGACGATTTAGCTCATATTAATTTTGTTGACTATATTCAAAGTCTGGTTATAAACTTATTTTATTCTTACAATGTTGAAGAGACCAGGATAAAGCCAATACTTGAAATAGAAAATGTGAGTTTAAATATGGAAACCGCAGTCCCATGTGGTCTAATAATAAGTGAACTTGTATCTAACACTTTAAAATATGCCTTTCCAAATGAAAGGAAAGGAGAAATTTATGTATCACTCAAAACTGTTGATGATAAATATGAGATTATCATCCGTGATAATGGTGTAGGATTACCTGAGGATATTGATTTTAACAACTTAGAAACTCTTGGTCTTCTACTGATAAATAATCTAACTGAACAAATTGATGGTGAACTCACAATCAACAGAAGTCCCGGAACAGAATTTAAAATCAAATTTAAAGAATTAGAATACAAAGAACGTATATAAATCAATAATAAAATTTTATTTTAAATTTTATGATTATTTTTAAACATATTTTTTTTATTAAGTTCTCATATGCTCTTGCTCAACTCGGATATAATCTAAATTTCATAAGTTTAATTCCACAGTAATATTGGAGTTGATATTTTATGAGAGTGAGTGAGGGAGTACTTAAAGGAAGAATTGTGGAACTATATAATCCTGAAATGTTCCAAGAACATGAAGAAGTCATTGTATTTACAAGAGATGAACTCAATCACTTTTACAATTCAATGCAACAGCAGATAAACTATATTAGTAGAATAGATTTGTTTCTTGATAGAAGTGAAGACTGGAAGTTAATAGGGTATTGGCCTAAAATTATGGAGAAAGTAAATATCCTGGATGTAAATATGGATACAATATTAACAAAAGAACCATCAATACAAACTTATCTTGACGCAGTATTATATAATGCTATTAGAAGTTCTAGTAAAAACGTTGCAGTATCTAAAAAGAAAGTAGAAGTACAACTGACTCTTCCAATTTAAATTACATAACAATATTATATAATAAAAATAATTATTTAATGTGGAAATATGATTCAAAGAATAATTAATAATAAAGAGATTATAATATTTTTAATCATTTTGGGAATTTATTCAATTTTAGCAATTATTTTTAGGTTAGACACCTTCTGGAGTATTCAAAGTATAATTACTATTTTTGCAGTATTTGTTGCATTAGGAACATCAATTCTAACTTTATTAAATAATAAAAAAATTCTTAGACAATCAGAAATAAATCTTAATACACAACTTTTACACGAAGATAAGAAAGAAGCATTAAAAGAATTGTTAGGTATTTTAAATGATAATACAAATGGTATATCTGAAATTGAATTGTTTATAAATTCACCTAATTCTTTATATTTACCAACTAACACTCGCTATCTTGCTCACTCAGTAATAAGTGAATTAAATGATTATTTTAAAAATGCTCCCATGAATCACCCATCACCTACGAAGGAAGAGTTAGAATCTGAAAAAAAATTTAATTTAGACACTTGGCATAGTATGATAGATTCCAGTGAAGATAAATTAAGAGAAAATGTTATAGATAATTTAATGAATCCTAATTTTCAATAAAATATTTTAGTATAATTTTTATTGCAAAATTAACCTACATCTTAAATTATCAGCAGCTCTATGTAAATGACATATTAAGTCGATAATCTATATGTATAAATAAAGATGTCAATTATTAAATGCATTGGCTTATATGTAACTTATTTTATGAAATGTTTGATTTATACGAAGCAAACACACTCCTATATTCATAATATTATTATGGTCTAAAGTATTATTTATTTTCATCTTTCATTTTCACTTTGAAATCTATAATTTGAATACAATTATGTAAAAGTGTGTGAAAATATCATTAAAATAATTCAAAGAGAAAAAAATTTCTAGTTTCAGATCCAGAAATAATATTAATACAATTTTTGATAATTAACAATAATTGGTTGAATATGTTAAAAAATTTAGGATTACTAAATGAACTTAAGAGATATTGCCCTTGAAAGACTATGCAGTCAAAATATTGAGTATCATCGATATAAATCTCCTTCTGAGCTTGTTGAAGGGATGGGTGCTGTTCAGGCCCAGGATTATGCTGGAGCTAAATGGTCAATTGGTCTACGTATACCTGGCACAACCGATAAAAACATTGAAAACGCACTTAAAAATAAATCAATAGTTAGAACATGGGCACTTCGCGGAACACTGCACTTTGTATCTTCTTCAGATCTGCTCTGGATTCTTGAAATTTTATCCCCACATATAATTTCTAGGAATAATAGACGGTACAAACAACTCAATCTAGATGATGAAACCCTGTCAAAGAGTAATGATATACTAAATAATGCATTGGCAGACAACAATCAACTCACCCGTACAGAATTACTTGACATCATTGAACAGAAAGGTATTTCAACAGAGGGACAGCGAGCAGCTTACATGTTACAGCGAGCTTCCCTTGATGGACTCATATGTCAAAGTGTTATAAAACATAATAACCCCACCTATATATCAACTAAAGGATTCACAAAATCTAAAATAGGAATTAATGAAGGATTAAACGAGCTAGCATGG
Source organism: Methanobacterium sp. SMA-27 (assembly GCF_000744455.1). Classification (NCBI taxonomy): domain Archaea; kingdom Methanobacteriati; phylum Methanobacteriota; class Methanobacteria; order Methanobacteriales; family Methanobacteriaceae; genus Methanobacterium; species Methanobacterium sp. SMA-27. Next base: position 193,915 of record NZ_JQLY01000001.1, read on the forward strand.
CGTTATTTCACTTGTCACGGCCCAGCAACTCTGAAAGACTTTGTATGGTGGTCAGGTCTTTTGGTTAAGGATGCAAGAACAGGATTAAATGCCATAAAATCACAGCTTAAAAAAGAAATCGTTAATGGTCAAACATATTGGCTGCCGTCCCTTTATAGCCAACGGCCTGATTCACCAACAGTGAACATTTTACCCGGGTTTGACGAATATTTACTCAGTTACAGAGATCGTAGTGCGTCAATAAATGGACAGGAATTAAAAGATCAACTTACTCCAACAAATGGTATGTTCAGCTCAACAATTGTTATTGATGGTAGTGTTGAAGGAACATGGAATAGGAAATTCAATAAAAATGAGGTAATAGTTTCAACAAATTATTTTAGAACCCTTAATTCAGATGAATTAGATATTTTATACTCAAAACTAAAATCATATAGCGAATTTACAGGTAAAACATTAGTTTGGCAATAATAATATCAAGAAGAATTATATCTGAATTATTCTAAATTGGATAGAATTTGAATCAATAAAAAGAAAAAAATTTTTAAATTCCTCTCCAATAGTTATACATGGAAACCTATATTTCGATGCTACGTGGAATTAACGTTGGTAGAACTAAACGGGTTAAGATGGATGAACTAAGGGAAATCTACGAATCATTAGGATTTAAAGATGTAAAAACTTACATACAAAGTGGAAATGCAATATTCCAGTTCAAAAACATTGATACAAACGAATTAAAGATTAAAATTGAGAATAAATTAAAAGAATCTTTTGGTTTTGACGTAGCAGTAGTGATTAGAACAATAGAAGAATTAGAAAAAATTATAAATCAAAATCCCTTAAAAAAAGAGGATATCAATCATGCATACATTACATTTCTATCAAATATTCCTTCAGAAGAATTATTTAATGATATAAAAATCATTATTGATTCTAAAATAAAAAAAGAAACTGATAAAATTATTATTTATCCAAAGGAAGTCTATCTTTTCTTATCTGGTAGGTATGGGAGAACTAAGTTTAACAACAATTTTTTTGAGAAAGAATTAAAGGTCACTTCAACAACAAGAAATTTGAAAACAGTAAAAAAATTATTGAACATTGCAGAGTCACTAAAATAATATTAAATAATAAAAATTCAATTTATACAAAAAAATAAATGATTAATCAAATTTGTGAGTTAATAAAAAAATAATAAAAAAAATGAGCATTTCTCAGAATACTCATTTTCTGATATTTTTATACTCCAGCTCCTCCAGGTACATGGTCTGATGTCATTTCGAGCATCATTGGTTTTGGAAGTTCAATACCAATTGTTTCTTTTATAACATCTTCTACGGTGTCAACTGGTATGAATTTTATTTCATCCTTAACATCCTTTGGAACATCGTCAAGATCTTTTAAATTCTCCTTTGGTAGGATAATTCTTTCAATTCCTGCTCGATGAGCTGCAATTACCTTCTCTTTAATACCGCCAACAGGTAGTACTGCACCTCTAAGTGAAATTTCGCCGGTCATTGCAAGTTTAGGATCAACTTCATGGCCTGTTACAAGTGATGCAATGGTACTTAATAGTGCTACACCTGCTGATGGGCCGTCTTTAGGAATTGCTCCTGATGGTACGTGTATATGTAAATCCTTCTTCTCAAATTCAGCTTTCTTAAGGTTGAATGCAAGTCTTGAACGAATCAGTGTTTGTGATATTTTGGCTGATTCTTTCATTACATCACCTAATTGTCCTGTAAGTGTTAATTTACCAGTACCGGGCATGAAAGCACCTTCGATGAATAGGATGTCTCCTCCTACAGGAGTCCAAGCTAAGCCTGTTACAACTCCTGGTGGGTTGTTTTTACCTGCTCTGTGGTATTGTGTAAGTTCGTGGCCAAGTATTTCGTAGAGCATATCCTCTTTTACAACATAAGGAAGATCAACTTTTCCAACAACAATTTTTTCAGATGCAACCCTAGCAACTGCAGATAGTTGACGTTTAATTCCCCTTACTCCGGCTTCTCTGGTGTATTTTTCTATTATGGTTTTCAATGCTTCGTCATCGATTTGTAGTTGAGTTTCATCTAACCCATGTTCTTCAAGCACAATTGAAATTAGGTGATCCTTTGCAATTCTGAATTTTTCATGGCTTGTGTAACTTCCAATTTCTATGATTTCCATACGGTCTCTTAATGGTCCTGGAATGTCTCTAAGTGAATTTGCTGTTGCAATGAAGAAAACATCTGACAGATCGTATGGTAAGTCAAGGTAATGGTCTGAAAAGCTATCGTTTTGTTCGGGATCAAGAACTTCTAGAAGTGCACTTGCAGGATCGCCGTTGTAAGCTGCCATTAATTTATCTACTTCATCCAAGATGAATACCGGATTTGTTTCCCCTGCACGTTTCATTCCCTGTATTATTCTACCAGGTAATGCTCCGAGATATGTTCTTCTGTGTCCTCTGATTTCTGCTTCGTCTTTAACACCACCGAGGCTGATTCTCACATATTCTCTGCCTAAAACTTCTGCTATACTTTTACCTAGGCTGGTTTTACCAGTTCCAGGTGGTCCTACTAATAGAAGTATTGAACCTTGTTTGTTTTGTTTTAATTTCATCACTGTAAGGTGCTGTATTATACGATCCTTAACTTTTTCAAGTCCGTAGTGTTCTTCGTCCAGCAATTTTCTTGCAGCTCCGATATCAATATCTTTAATTTTGCTTTTACCCCATGGTAAGGTGGTTAAGAGATCAAGATAATTTCTGATTACACTTTCCTCAGAACTGTGTGGGCCCTGTCTTTCGAGTTTGAGAACTTCATCGAGTGCTGCTTCTTTAACTTCTTCGGGCATATTTGATTCTTCGATGAGGTCTCTGTAATCTTTCTTCCCACTTCTACCTTCAGTATCGTTTAATTCTTCTTGTATGGCTTTAAGCTGTTCTTTGAGCATATTTGCTCTGTGGTTTTTGTTCATTTCTTCGTTGAACTTGGCAGCCATTTCCATCTGGAATTTTATTGATTCTTTTTGATCGATTAGAATGTCCAGGAATTTTAGACTTTTTTCCTTTAAAGAACGTATTTCCAATAATTCTTGTTCTTCAAATATTGATAACCGCATGTAAGGGTACACATATCCAATAACCTTTGTTATATCATCAAATTTATTCACCTGTTCAACATAGGCCTTTGAACCTTTGAAGTTTTGACTGATTTCAGATACAAGGTACTTTATATGGTCGAGGATTTCTTTCTGGTCTTCAGGATCCAAGTCTATAATATCTGGGATTAATCTGTAGGATGCTCTGAAATTTGCACCTTCAGTTTTGAGTTCTTCTATTTCAACTCTTTCTACTATTTCTACCATTATCTGATAGAAATCTCTCATTGATTTGATGTTATTTATTTTGATCAATGTTCCTACATTGTATAAATCAGATTCTGAATATAATCCTTCTGCATTATCTTCTTTTACAGCCACTGCAATGGCGTAATAATCATCATTTGCAACTCTTTTGTAGATGTGGCTTCCAACTTCTTTACCAATTTTCAAGGTCATTTTAGTCTCGTGTACTAAGACCTTGTCAGGTATAACAATTACTGATAATTCTTTATTAACGTTTATATCTCTCATGGTATCACTCAGGGATAGGTAATTTTGATAAATAGGCTAAAATTGCCATTTTTAAATATTATTATTTTTTAGATTCATTGCACTTTGAAAAAACACAGCCAAATAAAAAATCAATCTTTTCTTTGTGTTTTAATAGGGCGTTCTGGTTGAAGGTGTAGTAAATATAATTTCCTTGTTTTTTTGCATTCAGGATCTTTACTGTTTTAAGTATTTTAAGATGTTGAGATGCTGCTGGTTGTGTTAAACCCATCATCTTTGCCATTTCATTAACACTGAACTTTTCCTTCTCACCTGATGCCAGGCTGTAGATCAATATCAATCTGTTAATATTGCCAAGAGCTTTGAATAACTCTTCCAATTCTTCAGAAAGATCTTCCTCTCCATGTTCAGAATTTATCCCCAACATCATGTTTCATAAGTATATACGTATATGCTTATATACTTTTCTATTAATGAAATTTTATAAAAAAAAATGGGGAAAGAAATATTAATTTTCTAAACACATATAATATTACAAACATTTTTTTAAATCCTTGAAAATAGTTAAGGGATAAAATGAAGCAAAATTCAACTGGTTATGTAAATGAATTAATGGAACAGTTTGCAAGAAACACAGGACTTGAACCTGAAAATTCAAATCCTAAACGATACTTATGGACCGATGCATTTGCTGTGTGTAATTATTTGGGACTCTACAACAGGACTAATAACAAAGTTTATCTGTATATTGCTTTGCGTCTTGTTAATCAAGTACATCACACACTAGGAAAGCAACGAAATGATAATCCTAAAAATGGTTGGATAAGTGGCCTGGATGAAGAAAGGGGTGAAAAACATCCGACCAAAGGTGGACTGCGAATAGGTAAAGAAATGAATGAGCGCATGTCCGAAGAAACCATCAACGAGAGTCAAGAATGGGATAGGGATGGTCAATACTATCATTACATTACCAAATGGATGCATGCTTTAAACAACACATCCAGAGTTACAGGAGACAATAAATATATTAAATGGGCATTAGAACTTGCAGAATCAGCCCATGCTAGTTTTACTTATTTACCAGACCATGGTACTAGGAAGAGAATGTACTGGAAGATGAGTATTGATCTTACACGTCCTTTAGTTTTTTCAATGGGACAGCACGATCCATTAGATGGTTTTATCACATATAATGAAATAAAAAATGGGATGAAAGATTTTGAAGTTGGATCATCTCCAGAATCAGATCTAAAAAATGAAATTCACGAAATTACGGATATATGTAAAGGTATGGGCTTAACAACCAATGATCCGCTGGGAATAGGTGGTTTGTTATCCGATGCAACTAGAATAACCCAGTTAATAATTAGTGGTGTTTTAAAAAATATTGAACTGTTGGAAATGGTTTTAGATTCATCTATCCTAGGCTTAAGAATGTATATGAAAAACGATCCAATGAAATATCCTGCGGAATACCGTCTAGCATTTAGAGAATTGGGTCTTTCAATTGGTTTGAAGGGTTTTGAGATGATGGTGGAATTAATAAACAAAAATCCAGAGTTATCACAAATAAATTCTCTTAACGAACGTATTAACCTATTTGAAGATTATTTGGAGGTTGGAAATAACATAGAAAAATTTTGGATGGACAAAGAAAACAGAAGAACCAGCAATTGGATTGAGCACAGAGATATCAACACTGTAATGCTTGCAACCGCTTTGGAACCCAATGGATTTTTGAGGATTTAATATTCTTCAATAATATTTCAAGGACAAATTGTTATTCTGGTTGTCCTGGGATGTTGTTGGAGGGAACTGTGTTTGTTTGGGTATTTGAAGGATTTGTTGTATTAGTTGAATTTTGAGTTCCAGAAGAATTATCTGTGCCGTTACTGGAAATATTAGTTCCAGATGTTGTAAATGGTACTGCCACTAGGGAGGTAAGGGGTGTAAGTTCAATATCTCTTGCAATTATCTTTGGTAAGACTAAACGTCCTAATGTAACTGATATATAATTATAAGTTCCAGATACAGCACCATAAACTGTAATTATATCTCCTCTTTTCAAATTTGTTTGAGATTTATACGTTACATATATCAAATCAGTATTAGACCATCCGCCGTTTACTTGTGTAACAGACATCACTATATTTGTCTGACCATCTTTTTGATTTATTTGAACAATTTGGCCTGTAAAATTGACATGTTGGCCTTCATATTTATTGACATTACTATTAAGTGCTTGTAAACTTATTACAGTACATGATACTTTGTATTTTTCAAGATCAGCACCTGTTAATGGTGTATCATCTGGAAAAACCAGACCTAACATGGTTAAAATTATTAAAATTAGTATAATGGCCCCTCCAACTATTATGGCCAATTTAACTAGAAGTTTTTGATTAAAAAACCAATCCTTGCCCTTTTCCAATTTGTCTTTCATAGAAATCATTCAATATTATATATCTTATAATTTATTAACTTCAGTTTTTGATTTATTTTTCAAATATTTCAGAGGTTTTCTAAACATTCATCTTTGAGTATTCTAGCATCTTCATTGGAGGGATTTAAAACTAATGCTCTTTTAAAACATTCAATTGCATTATTAAAACGGCTTAACTCTAACAATGCAACTCCTTTATTACATATAATGCATCATTTTCATTTTCTAAATTTAAAGCTTCAACATAGCAATTTAATGCTTCCTCAAATCTTCCAAGTTCCATTAAAGCATTTCCTTTACGGTTCCACATAGCTGCATCTGGCGGTTCTTCAAGACAGAGTTCTAATGCTTTTTCATAACAAAAAAGTGCTTCTTCTGTTCTTTCAAGTTCGGATAATATGTTACCCTTGGCATTCCAGACATCAGGATCTTCTGGGTTAATATTAAGTATCATATCATAACATTCAAGGGCGGAATCAAACTTACCAAGCATTTCCATAATGAACCCTCTCCAATAAAGCACAAATTCATTTGTACTGTTGAGTTCCATTGCTTTATCACTGCATTCCAGTGCTTTTTGCGGTTGATTTGAGTTTAAAAGGGCTATTGCTTTGTTGTTATATATGTACTCGTTATTGGGGTCGATTTTAATTGCCTTATCATAACATTCTATTGCTTCTTCAAATCTTCCTAGACGTGAAAGATTATCTCCAGTTTTATTTAGGAGGTAAACATCATTTGGATCAAATTTTAGTGCAGCATTATAACAAACAACAGATTTATTGAATTTACCCACATCAAAAAGTATGTCTGCTCTTTTGGTTATCATGGATTTTTCATCTATTTTTTTACCTTCCCAATTTTCAATTGGCAACTTTTTAAACCTAATAACTTGAAATAAAGAAGAATCTGATGTATCATCGGGATATATCTTTATAAAATCTGATTCAAGCTCCTTTGCATTAGAATATCCTTCTTCGCGTGCCAAAGAATCGTTTTTTATCAGATCTCCAAACTTGACAACGTCCACATCGGTAACTGTGGCTTCAAAAAGCTTCTTACGTTCTTTTGAAACTAAGTTCCAGTAACAATGCAACCTATCACCTGGAGACAATGGTTTTTTCCAAAGTTTTCTGATTGTAGTGGTTTTTTTGCCAGTTATAAGTTCAACGTGACGGCTTCCAAAGAGTAAAATTGGTATGAGGAACCCTCCATTTATATTAATATTTTTTTTATATTATTATCTTATTTTATTATTTCATCCCCAAATGCCGAGGTTTTTATTTTTATCCTTTTTAAATATGGTTTAACCGATTCTGCGATTTCAAAAAGTTCGGTTCTAGATGGGCTAGGAGTTTCTTTGAGAGTTTCATCCAGTACACTTGTATTTTTAAACTGCTGTATCGTGTAAACATCGCAATCAATTTCCTTTGCAATTTCAACAATATCCTCTGAATTCATTAGGGTAGGAACATAGGTTGTTCTACATTCTAAGTAGGTGTCAGGAGATAGTAAACATATTTCCATACTTTTCCTTACCCTTTCACCAATATCTTCGCCTATAATTTCTTTATATTTATTGAAGGGGGCTTTAACATCTAATGCTATATAATCCACAAGATCAATTAACTCTTCCAGCCGTTCAGGGTAATAGCCATTAGTATCGAGTTTAACCTCTAGTTTAAGGTTTTTACAGTATTTTAAAATATCAATAATAGCAATATTCTGGATTAAAGGCTCTCCACCTGTTATAACTACGCTGTCAATGAAATCAAGCGATTCATTTATCTCTTGAAATATTTCAATGATCTTCCTTGGATTACCCCCATCTATAATTCCTGCATTATGACAGTAAGGGCATCTTAGCATGCATCCTGCTGTGAAAATAACAAGGGAGATTCTACCTGGAAATTCAATTGATGAAACAAGCATTCCACCTATTTCAATTGAACTTTGACCATCTTTAAAGTTTAATGAATTCATGATTTTATATGCTTCCTGAAAAATATTTATTAAAGTAGATTGTTTCCTATTGTAATTTTTTAGCCAATTAATTCATCAAGAATCTTAATGAATTTTTTATCCTTTTCAATTGTTCCAACACTGACTCTTATCCAATATTCATCCAGTCCTTTAAAAGAGGTGCAATCCCTGACAATAACTCCCTTTTTCATTAGATTTTCACTCAATTCTTTGGCTGTTAATCCTGTTTCCCTTATATCTACCAAGAGGTAGTTAGCCTTTGACTCAAAGACTTTGAGATTTTTAAAATTTGACAATGATGTGTAAAGCAATTCTCTACTTTCTATACTGACTTCGGTGGATTTTTTAATATATTCCTTATCTTGTAGAGTTGCAGTCGCTGCAATTTCTGAGAGTTTTGTAAGACTAAATACGGGTTTAACACGGTACATATATTCTATGATCTCGGGATTTGATAATCCATAGCCAATTCTCATACCTGCAAGTCCCAGTACCTTTGAAAATGTTCGGAGTATGAATACATTTTTGTAGTCTTTGAGCAGATCAACGTTATTTACATCTGAGAATTCAAAATAGGCTTCATCAACAACTACAATTGCATTTGTACTCTCTATGACCTTTTTTATATCATCCTTACTTATTAAACCGCCTGTTGGATTGTTGGGTGTGCATAAGAAAATAAGTTTGGTTTTAGGACTTATTGCTTGTATTACTGAGTCAACATCCAAAGAATTGGATGGTACGTCCCATTTTGCATAGACAGGTATTGCACCATGGATTTTAAGTGTAAATTCATAGTACATGTAACCTGGAATTGGGATTATAATTTCATCTCCAGGTTCAATATAAGCTTTTCCTAACACATCGAGTATTTCATCAGCACCATCACCGCCTAGAATAACATTTGCTGGTGAAACACCAGAATATGATGCAATGCCTTTGAGTAAACTACTTAAATTTGTTTCAGGATATTGGCTAATTAGGTGAAGATTTTTTTTAAGTGATTCTATTGCAATTGGAGAGGGTCCTATTGGATTTTCATTTGATCCTAGTTTTATTATGTCTTCAGGTTGAAAACCATAATTAGAAGCTATTTCATCAATTGATCTGCCGGGAACGTAAGGATCAAGTTTTTTTACTACTTTACTTGGGTTAATCATTCATATCACTTTTTTGTTTTGCCATTTTAAAGTATCTTATGGCATTATCTTTTATACTTTTAATTTCATCTTTTTCGAGCTTTCTAACTGCTTTTGCAGGAATTCCTAGTATTAAACTTTGCTCTGGAAATTTGTGGCTTCCCGTAACAACAGCTCCGGCTCCAACTATGCTGTTTTTCTTTATAGTTGCTCCGTTAAGCACCGTTGCATTCATTCCAATTAAACAATTATCTTCAACTATACATCCATGGAGAACAGCTGCATGTCCAACAGACACTAAATTCCCGATATTCAATGGATGTCCTTTAGATGAGTGTAATACGCAGTTATCTTGAATATTGGAACATTTACCAATGTTTATTGGTTCTATGTCTCCTCTAATCACTGCATTAAACCATACTGATGATTTTTCGTCTAAATTCACTTCTCCATCGAGAACTGCACCTTTAAATACAAATGTGTTGTTATAAACCATTTTTATCTTACCGATCTAATTTAATAAATTTTCTATAAAAATGAATTAAGCAGGAATTAGGATAATAAAATCATCTATTGTTATCAATAATATTATGTTCTTGTTTGGGTATCAGAACTTTATTAGACTCCAGATCCTTGCTAACTATTGCACCTGCCCCAATTCTCGAGTTAACACCCACCTTAACCCCGGGATTAAAACTGCTATTTATGCCTGTTTTCACACCATCTCCAAATACAACACCCATTTTACGACGACCAGAGTCTATTTTATTTCCTTTAACTCTAATTTTAATGTTTCCATCGTCGAATCTTAGATTTGCAATATTTGTACCAGCGGCTATATTACATTTAGATCCTATTATGGAGTCTCCAACATATGTAAGATGGTTCACGTTGGTGTTGTCCATTATAATGGAATTTTTAATTTCAACAGCATTCCCGACGCTTACATTATTTCCAATACTTGTATATTTCCTTATAAATGTGTTTGGGCCGATATCACAGTTTTCTCCAATGTGTGCTGGTCCCATTATATAGGTACCTGATCTCACTATGGTGTTTTTCCCAATAAAAACTGGACCATGTATTGTGACTTCTTCTTCTATTTCACCATGGATATCTGTTTCCATGTCCTTTAAAAAATGTTCATTAACATCTAAAAGCTCCCATGGCCTTCCAATATCTATCCAGTTGTTTTTTGACTTGATTCCAAGAACTTTTTCATTGTTATCCATCTGAATTTGGAGTGAATCTGTAATTTCATATTCTCCCCTCTTTGATATTCTTGTGAGATCAATGGCTTTGAATATATCTTCATCAAATAGATAAATGCCCGCGTTTATTAGATTGCTGGGTGCTTCTCCAGGAGCTGGTTTTTCAACAATATTGATAATTTTATCTCCATTTAGCTCAACAACACCAAAGGATGAGGGATCATCTACTTCTGTCAGTACAAGTAATGATTTCGCACTTTTTGAATTATATTTCTGTATAAGATCTTCTATTAAAACAGGATCCACTATTATATCTCCATTAAGAACTATAAATTTCCCTTTGATTGTGTCTTTTGTTGATCCTATTGCATGGGCAGTTCCAAGTCTTTGTTCTTGTGTTACATAATTTATTTTAACACCAAGAAATGATCCATCTTTAAAATGATTTTTTATAACTTCTTCACGGTATCCTACAACCATTGTTATATCGCTAACTCCTGCATTTCTTAGCGACTCAACATTATATTGCAGAATTGGTTTTCCCCCAACTTGAAGCATTGTTTTTGGTTTAGTGACTGTAAGGGGCCTCATTCTAGTTCCTTCGCCTGCTGTTAATATAATCGCTTTCATAACAAAAACCTCAAAATCTGTTTAACACAAATAAATATTATTTTGTAAGCATAATTTCAAATAGATATGTACTATAATTGTGTCAATTACTTTAATAAATCTTATAAATTTTTGACAATCCTTTAATAAATCTTTAAGCTATTATCATAAAACGTTTGTCAAATATTTGCTAAATATTATCTAAATATGATATCAGAAAATATATATCATTGTTAAATATTTAAAAAAAAATAATTATATCAATCCTTCAATGAACTCAGCACATTGGTCCCTTATCATATGGGCCTTCTCAATGTTAGTTGCTTCAAGAGTGATCCGGATGAAGGATTCTGTACCGGAGGGTCTTATAAGAACCCAGCTACCATCAGCCATTGATATTCTGACACCATCTATTTGATTTACATCAACAACATCTTCAAGAATAATGTGCAATTTGGCCTTAACATTTTCCATTATCAATTCTTTCTGGAAGTTTTCACAGTTCACCTTATCCCTAATGGTAGGATAACTTGGAATTGCATCTAGTTGGTCTGATAATGGACCATATTTTTGTACCAATTCTATGACTCTGAGTGCAGATAATATCCCGTCAGGGCACATACAGAAATTTGGGTGTAACCAAGTTCCAGACGGTTCACCACCAAATTGTGCATTATTATCTTCTATTGCCTCTGCAACATGCACATCTCCGACTTTTGTCCTTATAACATGGCCTCCAACTTCATCCATACATTTGTCGGTGCATAATGATGCGTCAACTGTTGTAACAACTTTACCCCCAATTTCACGACATACTATTGCTAGTAATTTGTCAAAATCAGCCATACGTCCTTTTTCATCTATGGCTATCATTCGATCAGCATCTCCGTCGTGTGCAATTCCAATATCTGCTCCAATGGCCTTAACAATCTTCATTAGTTCCTGAAGGTTTTTTTGTGAGGGCTCTGGCATTCTTCCGGGGAAAAATCCATCGGGTTGGGAATTAATAGCTACAACTGAACAACCAACCTTTCTGAGTATTAAAGGGGATAAATAGGAAGCTGCACCATTGGCACAATCTACAACAACTTTTGTACCGGGTTTTATATTGGCTTGGGCAATGATATCGGTTATATAATCTGAAACCACATATTTAACTTCTTCAACTTTTCCAATATCTTTCCATGATACGGTTTTAAAGTTTCTTTTATGGATGATTTCTTCGATTTTTCGTTCCTGATCCTGTCTGTATGCCATTCCATCAGGATTCCATAACTTTATTCCATTATACTCTGGAGGATTGTGTGATGCTGTTATCATGATGCCGGCATCTGCCTTGAGTTTCATCGTTGCATAACCAACAAGAGGAGTTGGTGCCATTCCAATCTTTAGAACATGACATCCGCATTGCAATAATCCTGCTGTCACAGCATTTTCTATCATAATATTAGATGTCCTTGAGTCGTAGCCCAGAACTATCTTACTCCCAATACCGCCTGCATAACTAGCAATTGCCATACCAATATTTACTGCAATATCAAGGGTTATATCATAACCTACTTTACCCCTTATACCGGATGTACCAAAGAGTTTAGGAATTTCAGATGTCATTTGAGTACTCCTTTATGCTCCAAATTTAGTTGATCTGTTCATGAGATCCATGAGTATATCCATTATATTGTTTCCTCTGATCCTGCACAAACCACCCTTTGATGTGCTTCGTTCGTTGAATTTTGTTACATCATCGACCCTTACTTCTGGTCCGGTAATTACTATGGGAACTGGATCTCCAGTATGGTCCATTATGGATATTGGTGTTGAATGGTCAGCAGTTAAAATAAAATAAACATCTTCTATTTTCATTAGCTCTCCAATAACTACATCAACCTTTTCAAGGAATTTAACTTTTTCTTCCATTTCACCGTCATGTCCAGCTTCATCTGCTCCATCTACATTTATGAGCATGAAATCATAATCCTTTGATGCAGTTTCTATTATGCCATTTTTAATGTTTTCAAGGTTGGTGTCAATTCCACCTGTTGCACCGGGAATATCAATGAGCTGCATACCCGCGATTGATGCTATTCCCTTAATAAGTCCTGTTTCAGCTATACAAACAGGATTTAGGCCGTATTTTTCTCCAAAAGGTTCTACTTTAGGGACTGCTCCAGCCCCTCTGGGGATGATTATATTAGCAGGATTTTCACCAGATTCGATTCTTTTAATATTTATGGGATGGTCTTTAAGTAATTCATAAGATTTTGCAACGACTTTATTCAGTATATCTGCAGTCTTCTTTGCTTCTTCAGTATCATCAAGAGCAACAACCTTTTTAGGATTTTTCCCTTCGTGTTTAGGGTCAGCATCTGAAACTTGATCAGATAAACCTTTGCCCCTTAGTACTAAAACAGCTCTATGTCCTGTTGATTCTTTGAATATTACTTGAACATCTTCTTCAAGTTCCATCCCGTTAATTGTCTGGGCTATCTCTTGTGTTCCATCTCTAATTCTTCCAGCCCGTCTGTCGGTGATAATTCCTTTATCATCTACTGTTGAGAAGTTGCATCTGAATGCTATGTCTCCGGGGAGTACATCCACCCCTACTCCTGCAGCTTCAAATGGACCTCGTCCTGTATAAACCTCATAGGGATTATAACCTAGAATGGATATATGGGACGTATCACTTCCGGCCCTTATACCAGGTCTTATTGGATCCATAATTCCGCATATTCCATTTTCTGCCATTTTATCCATATTTGGTGTTAATGCAGCTTCGAGGGGTGTTTTGTATCCAAGTTCTTTAATGGGACGATCTCCCATTCCATCTATGATCATTATGATTCCTTTCATTTTATCACCTAAACCATGATGATGCCTAATGCGGCTCCAGTTATGGTGGCTATAAGATTAACATATTCGTTGGAGATATAATGCCTTCGCTCAAGCGTAGCACCAAGTATACTGTCAACAAAGCATCCTACTGTACCTGCAATTATGGCTATTTTCAATGTTACATAGGGATCTGGAAATATTCCTAGTAGATATGCTGCCACTCCTATGATGCCTGCACCAATAATTCCTGCAACTGTACCTACAACTGAAATTCCGCCGTCTGTTCCTGGAGGGACTTTCTTAAGGGTTGTAATTAGTCTTGGTTGTTGTGTTATACCAACTTCACTTGCAAGAGTGTCTGCTGTTGCAGTGGCAATTGACCCTATAAATCCACCATAGTTTCCAAAGGCAGCCATTACAAATGGCACTATTCCATTAGAAATAACATTTTTAAGGGATCTTGTTCCCTCGTAAATACCTATGTCCTTTTTGTATTGGTGTTTGTAATTGGTAGAAATAAGTCCAAGAATCAGGAAAATGAATATTAGTATGAGCCAGTTTGCACCGGCTGTAAAAATAATTATAATACCCATGATAATCATGAAAATGGATCCAAATAGATCAAGAGCTTTTCTCAAATAGGTAATAAGCGCTATGACTATTAGTAGGACCACATATTCCAGAGGATTAAACATTTATCTCCCGCATCATTATTTATCTTCAATTACGCGAGTTTTAATGGTTTCAACACGTTTTAGAGGGTAGATCTTTTTGGACTCATGGTATATGTGAGATGCCATTTTACCACCTAAAATATCTTCAATGAGCTCTTGGAAATTTTTGTCCTTAGCTGCATTTTGAACCATTTTTTCCATTGTTTCTCGTATGAACTTCTGCTGGGAAGATTTAGCCCTTTTGATTGTGATTGCAAGTACATGGATTTTGAGTTTCACACCGTCTTTTGATGTAATATTGACTATTGCATCAATACGGCTTGTTCCTCTTCTTATCATACTTCTAACATAATCTGTTGTTACTTGATGTCCAACAAAATTTGTGTTTGCTGTGTCTCCAGCAACACCGTTTATCTCGAAGAAAAGTTTTATGTACTGTTTGCTGAAGTCTCCTGTTAGTTCACGAAGTGATGATTCAACCCTTCTTTTTACCAGAAGTTCAGGGTCCCTTGCAGGGGTTGTACCTATCTCTTGATCTCCAAAATCCTTAGGAGTCATTATTTTGTACCATTGTTTTTCTTTCCAAGTATCTCTTACTCTTCTACGTCTTGCTTTAGCCATATTATCACTTTACCTGTAAAAAATTTATAAATAAAAATCTCATGTTCTTGATATAATGTTAAAAATCATAACAAAGTACTCTAGATTAGAATCATTTATTATAACTCTCATTCATGCTTTATAAATATTGTTGAGGATCCATTACCCGATCATGTAACAAATTTAAAAACAGTATTAGGATTTATATTCTACACCGAGGTTATAATGAATTTGACTTCATCTTATATAGTTTTTATCATATCTTAAAAAAAATCCTTAGAATTATTTATATTTTTGTTTAAAAAAATAAATGGTTAATTTAGTTGTATATCACTCTTCATTCATCAATCCTTTAATAAAAACTTCTGCTGCATTAAGATCATCAGTATTGGGCCTTCCTTTATTTATACCACCTATCAATTTTAACGGGCCCCAAGCATCAAATGCTTTACATGAAAATTCACCTATAACTTTAAAGCCATGCAATGAAACTTTTCCTGCAAGTGCACTTGTATAATCTGGATTTCCCTTACCGCTGGTTGTGAATACAAAAGCTTTTCTACTTTTTACAGGAGGCAATTCATCTATGAATTCTAATAATTCTTTATTTGGTTTTCCATAGTATATTCCAGAACCAAAGCCAATTAAATCATAATCCAAGATATTGTATCCGTCTACTTCATCATATTTCATGATATCTGCATCAATGGCAGCTGCCATGGTTTTTGCAATTTTCTCAGTATTTCCTCGGTGTACTGAGTTATATGTTATTAATACTTTCATTTTAGACACCTAAATTTATTTGATATAATTTTAATAAGCTGATTTGTAATCTATTTTTAGTTTAAATGATAATTTATTGACCATCATTTAAGAATAAAATTAAAAGTTTAATGGCTTCTTCAAGAACTTTTCATGTTTAATGAATCTGCTTAAAACCTCTTCAACAGGCCCTTCATCTTCAACAATTTTTTTACCAGCACTCTTCAGACCAGGTTTTGCTGTCATACCTATTTGCAAGCATATAACCACATCACAGTCGTCAACAACTTTTAAAGATTTTCCCCACTGATGTTTCTCTCCAGGCATCTTTTTAGATTCTCTCCTATCTAGAAATTCAGTTTCTTCACCATCAAATTCATATATAAGGAATTTCTGGGCCCTTCCAAAGTGTTCTGTAAACTTTTCATCGTCTGAAACTGCAACTGCTATTCTCATACTATTTCTCCACTTGTTTAGAATTTTTAACTCCAACAAAAATGGGTCTCTGACCTTCTCCACTTTCCCATTTTTTCTCTTTGAAATCAGCGTATATAAATGTTTTAAAACCTATTTTTTCCATCAGATCAGAAACATCATTTATTTTAAAAACACCTAATTCATGTTCATCAATATCAAAATCAAATTTACCATCATCTTTCACAAGGAAAACGAAGTTTGCATTGAAAATTCCATTTTTGAGCTGAGATTGACACATCCTTGCAATTTTAAGTTTGTCTTCAACAACAGTGTCAAGGCTGACAAGGCCTTCAATCCAGTTTTCTGTGTTGAAACTAAGATCATAGATTAAAATTCCACCATCTTTCATATGATTATAAAAATTTGTTAATGTAATATCCAGTTCTTTTAGATCCCTATTGTAATGTATAGCCGAGAATATACATATAATAACATCGAATTTTTTGCCAATGTTCAGATCCTTCATATTTCCAATGATAAAATCTGCTTCAGGAACCTTATCTTGTGCTATTTTAATCATATCCTCGTTTATATCCACACCAGTAACTTTAAAACTATTTTTTAAAATTTTTGCATGTGATCCTGTTCCACAAGCTACATCCATAATTTCAAATCCTGAACTTGTTTTATGTTTATTCACAGCCCAGTTAATGAATTCAGATTCTCCAGCATAGTCTACATTTTTATATATCTTGTCGTAGTACAATGCGAATTTTTTATAAAGTTGACCTTCTGCCATATTAAAAAAACCCAATTTTTTTCATGCTAATATAATTTTGATTACATTTTAAGCTATTTTGATTATGAGATTCGCAACATTTTCCCCGAATCTTCTTATGGTTTGCATTCCCTCTTCGACTTGGATAGCTTCTCCTTTTTCTCTTCCAAATACTATATTCCAATATGTTGAACCTGGAATGATCATGTCGTTTATCAAATAAAACATCAGAAGCTCTTGTATTGTGGCTGTTTGTCCTCCGCGCCTGGCAACTGCAATTGGTCCTCCAACCTTCCAAGAGAGGAATCTATCGGTATTCATTGAAACATATCCAATTCTTTGAAGTGTTGACATTAAGTCTCCTCGGGCCGTTCCGAAGTATACTGGAGTACCAACTATGAAACCCTTTGATTCCCTTATTTTTTCGATGATTTCGTTTAGACCATCGTCTATATGGCATCTATGGAGTTTAGCACATGCCCCACATGCCTTGCATGACTCAATATTTTTCCCTCTTAAATAAATTGTTTCAGTTGTCAAACCATGGTTCTCTATAATTTCGGCACATTCTGACAATACTTCTGAGGTATTTCCATTTTTACGTGGACTTGCGCATATAAAAAGAACATTTTCCATTCAATTACCCTCCCTAGCGATAATTCCTTTATAATTTTTGATAAAATTTTTCTTGAATAATATAGTTTAATCAACAAAATAAATAAAGTTAAGTTCATTGTATTCTTTAATAAATTTTAGCCACACAACTAACTGAAAAAAGGTTTTATTTATTAGTTAAACTAACTCAGAAAATGGTTTTAAATTATATTATGATAATTACCATGATAATTACCAATAATATATTATTCAATATTTAAAGAGGGGCAATAGATTGAAATTTTTACACTCTGATAAACATTTCAAACCATTTTTGTTTCATATACTTAAAATTCTCCTTGCATTACTAATTATACAGATATTAAGGGCAGTATGCATACTGGGACTTTGGTATGCTTTAAAACCTGGAGAAAATCTAGCACTTTTCCAAGTGCTTAATGGAATTTCTTTCATAATTGTTGGAGTTTTACTGTTACTATGGTTTAGGCCATCACTAAAGGAATTAAGTCTGGACTGGGATGATATAAGTTTAAGAACAAGAATCATGTATATTTTGGGAGGTTTAATTTTAGTTACGCTTATTTTACTCCCAATTTTACTGGGATTTGAGCTTGATGTAATTGTAATGGGCTTTGTTTTTGGAATAATAGTACCTGCGTTTGAAGAACTACTTTTCAGAGGTTACATATGGAATAAAATTGAGGGTTACAACTATATTAATTCAGATCCAAATTCATTGTTCGTTCGCAGGAGAGGACTAATAACCTTGATAACTGTTACATTACTTTTCGGGATATGGCACCTTGGATATGTTGATGTTTTCTTGATAAACCCTAGGATTAGCCATGAAAACTTTTCTTTAATTACAATGCTTACAGCAAAAGTAGGATTGGGCTTATTTTTAGGTATGATATTGGGATATGTTAAACTTAAAACTGGAAAAGTTTATGCTTCGTTTCTTCTACATGGATTCTGGAATACATTTGCACCTTAAAGAGAATTAGTAAAATAAGAATATCATTATCTTAATAAATGCATTCTATTAATCTATTAATTGATTAAATAATATATTTTATGTCTTTATTATATCAACAAATAATATTGGCCAAATATTGATATTTCCAATCTGGGAAATAATTTATTTAGAGATGAAATTTAAAACACTTTTTTCTTTGATTCCTATCTCTTCTTGTAACATACTGCGAGTCCGCCTTCTGATGTTTCCCTGTAATGTCTTTTCAAGTCTCTTCCAGTTTGTGCCATTGTTTCTACAACTTCATCGAATGATACCATATGCCTTCCATCAGAGAGTAGTGCAAATGAAGCACAGTCCATGGCACTTACAGCTGCAATTGCATTTCTTTCAATACATGGAATTTGAACCAATCCCATAATTGGATCGCAGGTAAGCCCTAGATGATGTTCCATTCCCATTTCAGCAGCATATTCGATCTGATGGGGGGTTCCTCCCATAAGTTGAGCAGCAGCTCCTGCAGCCATTGCACATGCAGTACCTATTTCACCTTGACATCCCACTTCTGCTCCAGATATTGAAGCATGACTTTTAACAATATTCCCAATCATACCTGCTGTTGCAATAGCTCTTAGTAATTTTTCATTGCTTACATCATAATAATCTTGAATAAAAAATAGCACAGCAGGAAGCACTCCCGCAGATCCGCATGTAGGTGCGGTTACAATTAGATTTCCACTTGCATTTTCTTCTGCAACTGCAAGTGCATATGAAAAAAGAGTTCCAGTTTCTTTAAGGAATTTATGGGTTTGCATAGCTTTTATGTAATATTGGGATGCCGTTCTTCTTAGATTAAGGCCTCCGGGAAGTACGCCTTCCTTTTCAATACCACGTTCTATTGATTTTTTCATTACTTCAAGAATTTCACCCATGAAATTCCAAATTTCTTCCCCTTCATAATCTTCAACATAGTTCCATAAAGATTTACCATCATTTTCACACATTTTAAGTAGTTCTGTCATTGTAGTTAAGGGATATACATTATTAGAGGTATTTTCATGGTATATCTCCCTCAGAGCTCCTCCTCCTACACTGTAAACTGTCCATTTTTTTAAAATTTTTCCATTTTCATTGTATGCTTCAAATATCATACCATTAGGATGTAATGGGAGTTCTTTTTCTTTTTTCCATACAATTTCACATGATACTGGATTGAAAATAGTTTTTATCACATGATCGGTTAGATGGCCCTTTCCAGTTGCTGCGAGACTTCCATAAAGAATAACCCTGTATTTGTAAGCATCACATGTTTTTTCTTTAAATATTATTGCTGCATTAGATGGACCTATAGTATGGCTGCTTGAGGGACCAAGACCTATTCTGTAGAGTTCTTTTAGAGATTTCATGTTTAATCCTTGTATAATTTTTATTAAATTTCTCCATCTTGTCCCCTTCCCATTTTTTTGAAGAAAATTTTTATTACTTTGTTTAAATATTTGATGATAATTAGCTTTCATTTAATAATAGGTTTTCCTTTTTCCATTTTTTGGTTATTAAGAATGCATTATTAATAACAACTTTGTTAAAAAAAGTTTGCAGGAATAAAATGGACAAAATATTGGTCTTATAAAAAAAGGAGTAATAGAACGATATTAAAAAAGTTGATGTGAATTTATAAAAATTAAGGATGGTTTAATTACAATGTTTTAGGGGAATATGATTCATGGTTACATGAGTTGATTCCATGTCCATTTTCGCTTTCCTGAATCTCTCCCATCTTCTCGAGAACTGCTCGTGGGTCAACCTTTGTATTGATACATCCGTCCTTTAGAAGAGGAACACCTTGGCATGAAAATTTAGAGAGTTTCATCATGGCCAGATTCAGATCTTGATAGCATGCAACTCCAAGAACTGCTTTAAAATTGTTTTTCTCAAGTATCTTTTTCAAGAAGGTAGATCCTGGTATTATAAATACTTTGAATCCTTTATCTTCTGCTTTATTTTTGAGAACCCCTATAACACATCTATTACAATCTTTACAGACAAGTCCAGAGGCTTCTAATTTAGCTTCACAGTCTGCATGTCTTAGGCAATGTGGAAGAACCAGTATTTTATCTTGTGATTCTATTTTTTTGAAGAACTTTTCATTAACTTTATTCCTTACCTCAACCCCTATCTGATCAACTATCTTGGCATCCACTCCAACATTTTCAGAGAACTTTTTAAAGAGTCCGTAGAACATATCAATAGTAAAGAGTAAAAGCCTTGGAAAAACCAGTTTATCCTCTTTAATTAAAAGCCTTCCAAGGATGAGTGTCACAGAAAGCAGTGTAAGCATTGTTAAAACTAGAACAAAGACTATTTGACCGAATATCTGATAAAATTCATAAAACGCCATACTATGAGTTTAGTTTATACTACTATATTAAGGTACTTACAGAAAAATTAAAGAGCAAATAATAAGCCATTAGAGGAATTTTAACAGAATAAAAGAGGGCTATTGATCTAACTTTTCAATTCTAAAATCATTGATAACCCCATCTATTTCAACACCATCTTGCACTGCATTTATATCTAAACCAGAGAGGTCTTGACATGCACATAGAATGTCCTGTTCGGGGTGGGTTCCAGCCTGTATATTACAGTCTAATCGTATATGATCTCCACATGCAACAACCATTTTAAGCCTTTTTGAAGTGGGATGGTTTTCAGGGAGCACTATTATAGGGGATGAGAATTCTTTTAAGAGGAATATCATAGATTTTATTCCTTTTTCTGCAATATTACCCGTACTGAATGTGGATACTGCTATTAGATCATCTTTCTCAAGAAAAACAACGATCTCTTCCTTTTCAGGGGTTCCTATAAATATTTGCATGTCACGGCCAGTTTTTGCAAGGCCAATTTCTCCAGATCTTCCAATTAAAAACAATATTTCATCATGGCTTAATCCAATTCTTTGACGTTCTCGGACTGACATGAAGGACATACAACTCTTTTTCCTATGCCTTTAAATTCATTTCCACAATCCAAACATCTATAACGTTTGGTTTTTAGTTTTTTCATTTTAATGTCGGCCATTGGGCCTCCAACTGTGCACATATGATCACCAAATTGAAGTATGTTTTGTGGGTTATTTATTATTTGTTATTGAAGTTTAGTTTAGTTTGAGCTAGTTGATAAAACGTTTGTAACTACAATGTATTTATTCTCTAAATTCCATATAAACAATCGAATAGGATTATTAAAAAAATTAAATCAGGAAATACACACTTCTAATAAATGGTGAGACTATTGAAAAACCTTATTTTTCCATTTTCAGCAATTGTAGGTCAGGAAGACGTTAAAAAATCTCTTATATTGAATGCCATCAACCCGAGTATTGGTGGGGTTCTAATAAAAGGGGACAAAGGAACAGGTAAAACAACTGCAGTACGTGCATTGGCAGATCTTCTGCCACCACTTAAAGTTGTTAAAGGCTGTCCATTTAATTGCGACCCTGATGATCAAGATTCACTATGCGATTCATGCAAATCCGAAGATTTTGAGGTAGAAACTAAGAGTATGAAGGTTGTTGAACTACCCTTGGGATCAACTGAAGACAGAGTTGTTGGATCAATTAACATAGAAAAAGCTTTAAAAGAAGGATTAAAAGCATTGGAGCCCGGGATACTGGCAGATGCAAACAGGAACATACTTTACGTTGATGAAATTAACTTACTCGACGATAATCTTGTTGATGTATTGTTAGATGCAGCAGCATATGGAGTTAATATTGTTGAAAGGGAAGGAATTTCTTTTGTACATCCTTCCAACTTCATGCTTGTAGGTACAATGAACCCTGCAGAAGGCGAACTAAGACCCCAACTTTCAGACCGTATAGGTTTACACATATCTGTACACAGCATTATGGATTTGGAGGAAAGGGTTAAAATAATGGAAAGGCGTGAAGAATTTGAGCGTGATCCAACAGCATTCAAAGCTAAGTTCAAGGATCAACAAGATAAAATCCTAGAAAATATTGTAACTGCACGGAAAATACTCAAAAAAGTAAATGTTTCAAGGGATTTGATGGAAGTTATAGCCTACTTATGCATGGAGATGGGTGTTGATGGTCATAGGGCAGACATTGCAATTTTAAAAGCTTCAAAAACAATCGCTGCCTATAATTTCTTGGAAGAAGTTAACCTTGATCATGTTGAAGAAGCAGCACTATTGGTACTCGGGGAAAGATTCAACATAACATCTCAGAATAGGAATAAAATCAATCAGATGGTACAGAAAGCTCAGGAAGATATTTCTAAGAGAAAAGAGGAAAATCAAAAGGGCAACACTCAAGATCAAGGACAGAATCAAGGAGAAAAAGATCAGCAGGATAATGGATCTAAACAGGAAAATTCTCAAGAACAACAAGAAAATAACAATAATGAAAAACAGGAAGATTCAAATGGAAATGAAAAGTTTGAACAGCCAAATTCCAATGTAAATGATACAGGGCAAGGATCTCAAGATAATGAAAATTCTGATAATACAGAACAGGATAAAAAATTCAAACCAATTGGAAATGAAAATGATATAACTGTTAGTGAAGAGGGGGTTGATATAAAAAAACTGCTTAAAATCAAGGGTAAAAAAAAGAGGAAACTCTACGGTAAAAGAGTAGACTCAACAACGCAAAAGGGTAAATACGTAAAAAGTAGATTATCTAAAGATTTAAAAAATGATATTGCGGTTGATGCAACCTTGAGAGCTGCTGCAATAAGCTCTGAAGGAAGTATAAAAGTTAAAAGTGAACATATTCGGCATAAAGTAAGAAAACATGGTGCAAAAGCTTCAATTGCCATAGTTGTCGATATCAGTGGGTCAATGTTCTCTGATAAAAAATCTGAAAGAGTTAAAGATATTTTGATTAATGTTATTGAAGATGCAGGTAGACAAGGGGACAAAATAAGCGTTGTCGGATTTAAAGGCAGAGAAGCCATGGTTATAATTCCAACGACCAAGAGAGCAACCTCATTTAGGGAACAGATTGATAATATTAAGATTGGCGGTACAACGCCTCTTGCTTCTGGAATGAAAAAGGGATTTGAAATACTTAAAAAGGAAAGATTCAGGAATGAATACGTTCCCATGATGTTAATACTTACAGATGGTATGCCAAACGTTGCTATAGATGAGAATCCAACTAAAGATGCTCTGAAAATTGCAGGAGAACTCAAGGATAATGAAATACACACACTTATAGTGAATTTTGAACAGACAGCTAAACATGGAAGGGATATGAATATGGAACTAGCAATAGCTTCAAGTGGCAGATATTATGATCTTGAGGAACTTAAAAGTCCAGGTTGTGCAGTATCAATGATATTAAATAATGAAAGAACTGATCTGTAAGATTCGCGAACAATTGGGAAGTCCAAAAGATTTTTGTAACGAGGAAATATATATGTCAAAAATAAATATTGGTAGGAATGTTTTTACACTGACAATGCCTGTAACTTTGCTTGGAAGTAAAGTTGAGGGTAAAGTTAATTTTATGACTTTAGCTTGGGTAACACGTGTTAATTCAAATCCCCCACTCTTTGGAGTTGCAATTAATAAAGTTCACCATAGTTCTAAAGGTATAATGGAAAATAAAACCTTCAGCATAAATTTCCCCTCTGAAGACCTTCTCATTGAAACAGATTACTGTGGACTGGTTTCAGGAAGAAAAACAGATAAATCAGATATCTTCAATGTTTTTTATGGGGAGTTGGAAACAGCTCCGATGATAAAGGAGTGTGCGGTGTCTATAGAGTGTAAGCTTTTTGATGTTGTTGAACTTCCAACCAACAATCTATTCATTGGAGAAGCTGTGGCAGCATATTCTGAAGAACAATATTTAACAGATAATAAGTTGGATATTAAAAAAATAAATCCATTAATCTTAACCATGCCAGACAATAACTATTGGAAAGTTGGGGATCATGCAGGAAATGCTTGGAATGCTGGAAAGAATTTTAAGCAATGATCGATTGCAATGATTTTTATAGTGGAAAGTATAAGGTAGAGATGTAAAACAATGAAAGTGACAGTGTACCATGCAGAACAGTGCGACCCAAAGAAATGCACAACAGTGAAACTTCAAAGACAAGGCAAGATTGAAGTGGTTCCTAAACTAAACAAGTTACCTAGAGGCGCTATAGTTCTGGATCCCTTTTCTGAAAAGTCCATGTCACCTGAAGACAGGGAAATCGTTGAAAAAAACGGTATTGTAGGTCTTGATTGCTCATGGAACAGGATACAAAAGTCTAGCATAATGTTCAAGGGCAAAAAATATCATAGGTCTCTTCCTTTTCTTGTTGCAGCTAATCCAACGAACTATGGAAAGCCATGCAAACTCTCAACTGCAGAGGCTATTGCAGCAACTTTTTATATAGTGGGGCTTAAAGATAATGCTGTTGAAATAATGTCCCAGTTCAAGTGGGGACCTCATTTTCTAACACTCAATCATGAGTTATTAGAAGCATATTCCCGTGCTAAAACAAGTGCGGAAGTTGTAAAGATTCAAAATAGATTTATAGGAGGCTAAAAATGGCTAGATTTGAAGAAGCAGAAAATAGGCTGTTCAAGATTAAGATTTGCCTTAAATGTAACGCAAGAAACCCTCCAACCGCTAAAACATGCAGAAAATGCGGTTACAAGGGCTTAAGATACAAGGCTAAAGAACCGAGAGGTTAAACAAATTCCATATTATTAACTGGAGGTATTTAACTCCTCCATGTTAAATATATGACTTCAATTTAGTTTATTATATGATTAAATGTTGGTTTTTTAAATTTTAATAATATTTTTTGTTAACAAATAATTTAAACTAGAGTGATTTAGATGAACGTTGAAAACTACATCAGACAAACTCTAAAGGATCACAAGATACATCTTACCCTTCTTGATCCCGAGGAGCAGAGACATGAAGAGGCAGTATTGATCGCAAAAGAAGCTGTTTCTGGAGGTACTGATGGGATAATGTTGGGAGGTTCAACAACAGATTCAACAGAGCTTGATGCAACAGCAAAGGCCCTTAAAGAAAATGTTGATGTACCAATAATACTTTTTCCAGGTAATATAAGTGGTGTTAGCCAATATGCTGATGCCATATTTTTCATGAGCCTTTTAAACTCAAGCAATCCCTATTGGATAACTGGAGCTCAAGCATTGGGTGCTCCAATCATAAAGAAAATGGGTATTGAAACTATATCTATGGGATATTTGGTTGTTGAACCTGGAGGCACAGTTGGATGGGTAGGAGATGCAAAACTTATACCTAGAATCAAACCAGATTTAGCAGCAGCTTATGCGATTGCTGCAGAATTTATGGGCATGAAACTCCTTTACCTTGAAGCAGGATCAGGGGCTAATCAATATATTCCTGAAAAAATGATACAATCGGTAAAAAAATCTACAGGTAGCATTGTTATTGTTGGCGGAGGAATTAGAACCGGCGAAGATGCTGCTAATGTTGCAGCAGCAGGTGCTGATATATTAGTAACAGGAACAATTGTAGAAAAAAGCTCCAATATCAAAGACAAAATAAAAGAATTAGTTGATGGTATTAGATCAGTTAAAGATTGAATTTATAAATTAATCCATTCTCATTTTTTAAATTCTATTCTGCCAGATAAATAGCCTTTATATTTTTTTGCTCTAATTAACATTTAAGAGAATATCTTAATGTAAATGGATACTTCACGTTGTTATAAGATAAAAAATATATTTGTGTTCACACAACCTTAATGTTAGAGGTGAGATTAATGAGTAGTTGTGAAATAAACGGGTATGAAGAGTTATCACAAAAATTTAAAGATAAACTTGGCTTGGAAAAATCTCCTGTTGCAGTTAAACTAGTTTTAAATGAAGATGATATTCCTGAGGGTATTCCAAAGATTGAAGAAAAAGTCCGGCATTGTGAAATGATACAGAAAGCATCACAAGGCGATATATTCTATGCTACTGCTGAAGAACAGGCCTGTAAAGGTGGAGCAGGAGCAATAGGGCTTATGGAACCCCCTGAAAAAGTTAATTCTGGTGAGATGTATTATTCTTTGGGAAGATTTTCTAGTTTGGGTTCAGCTAAAAGAACTGTTGATGCAATTCCAAAAATAGAACCCATAATGAAGGCAATAGCATACTCACCACTTGAAAAAGCCCCATTTGACCCGGATGTTGTGGTTATAATATGTAACCCTCAACAAGCAATGCAACTTGCTCAAGCAATGGTTTACACCCTTGGAGGCCGTTTCGAAGCAGACTTTGCAGGAATTCAATCGATATGTGGTGACGCAGTTGCAGGACCATACACAACCAAAAGACCCAACATAACATTGGGATGTAGTGGGTCAAGGAAATTTGCAGACATAAAACCTGACGAAGTAATTGTTGGAATGAATGGTGAAAATATAGGCTGTATTGTAAATGCTCTCGAAGCATTATAATTAATTAAAAATATCTTGAATTAACATTCTAATTTTTTTTTATTTGGTTTAATTAATTATTCTTTTAATTAAAACCCCAATTTAACGAAGTCTTTTCAGAAAATTATAATATTTGTAAAAGACAGATATAATTACAACAAAACCCTTAGAGGTGAAAATTATGTCTGAAGAAAAACAGGTTTTCGAAGTGCTTGATGAGATTAAAAATTTAGAAGAGATCATTACTAAATATGTAGAAAAGGGAGAGATGGGCAACAAGTTGGTTGCAAACTGGACATTTGATACACTCAAACTCGTTGGTAAAATGGGTAAATTGATAGAAGAGCTTGAAGATAGATTAGATTTATTGGAAGAAGAAGTAGAGAAAAAGAAATTCTAAGTTGATAATAAATCAAACATATATTTTCCTTAATTTTTTTATTTAATAAATTATTGACATAAAAAAGCAAAATAGCTATTCGTTTTCTAGTAAACTAAATAAAAAAAAAGAAAAAATTAGAGAGATTTTAATCTCTTAAACCCGCATTATTAAACAGTTACTGTTTTAAATGTAGTTGTGTATGTTGTTGCTAGTCCTTTTCCTGCTAGATCTGTTACACTATTGGCATGTATAACAACAGTGTACGTGGTTCCTTTTGCTAATGCTGTGGTAGGTGTTATACTAAGTGTACTACCGCTTATTGTTCTTTTGAATGATACTGTCTTTCCACTAGAAGTTTTTAGTTCTATCACTACATTTGTTCCAAATTTAATTGCTTCACTGAAGTTGATTTTAATCACTTTATTTGTTGCTAAATTCACTGCATTGTTGACAGGATTTGTACTGATTATTTTTGGTGCTAAATTAATTGTTTGTGACGTAGATGCAGTCGTTGTATTTGCTGTTTTAAATGTGGTAATGAGCTGTGTTGCTAAACCATTTCCTGCTAGATCTGTAATGCAGTTTGGATTTAATGTGAGTATATAATTTGTGCTCTTGGCTAAAGCTTGGGTTGTATGGTATATGAATAGAGTGTTGTTGGTTATTGAGAATGTTATTGGTATAACTGTTCCTCCGCTGGATTTGAGTTGTATAAGTCCAGGGCCTAGTTTTATTGGTCTGTTAAATGTTACTGACAGCAGTTTGTTGGTTGGAACATTTATTGCATTATTGACTGGGTCTGTGCTGGTTACTGTTGGTGAGGTTACAGTGAAACTGGTTGTAAATATCGATGTTAATCCTTTATTGTTCATGTCTAAAATGCTGTTTATTGGTAATGATAGGGTGTATGTTCCGGGAGTTAGATTACCAATAGGGGTAATGGTTAAAATGTTTCCATTGATTGTTTTTGTTATTGGCATTTTTGTGCTTGCACTGTTCAGTAAAGTTATTAAGGCATAATTAGGGCCTGTTTTTATTGGTATATTGAAAGTTATTGTGATCGGTTGGTTTCCTATAACATTATTTGCATTATTAACAGGATTTGTACTTACTACGTTTAATGGTACAACTGTGTTAAATACAAGAGTATATTCATCACCAATATTACCTGCAAGGTCTTCGATTGCATCAACTGGTATGAATAATGTGTATTTAGTTGAAGGCTGAAGGCTAGTTGGAGTAATTATTAGTGTGTTCATTACTATTTGAATATTGGACAAAGGAACATTTACTCCGTTAAGTGTAATACTACTTAATCCTCCTCCTATGTCAAAATTACTTCCGCGTTGTATCTGTTCATTATATACTAATTTAATTATTTTGTTTAATTGTACATTCGATGAATTGTTTACAGGATCTATGCTGCCTACAGTTGGTGGTGATGTATCAAGCAAGTTATCGATTTTCGATATGAATGCATCATCTGTGTACTGTAAATTATCTACAGTATTTGTTTGATAAGCACCTGATGTAGTTGGATAATCATTTGACCAAGTATCTCCTACAAGGAATATGTTTCCAATGGTGTCTATGGCGAGAGCTTCACCATAATCTGCATTAACCCCTCCTAGGAATGTGGTTTCAACTTTTTCTTGTGCTGTCATAACATTTGTGAATGTTGTGAAGAAAACATCTTCCATACCGTGAGCTGTAGTATCACCACTTGGTAGTTCATTCGGGAAGCTTTTGGTTGAATTCGTTGTACCTATAATACCAATATTTCCCTGATCTGATACAATTACTCCATTGGCAAAGTCTATACCATTTCCACCTAAATATGTGCTACTTAAAATATTTTGTATTTGTTTATCCATTATTACAACAAAACCATCTTCTTTTCCATTGTTTTGACGTTGTTTAGCTCCAAGAGTAGTATACATGTTAGATGACCATGTTCCCCCTACAACATAAACTCTACCAATTGGATCTACTGCAATGCCATTTCCAACATCTCGAGCTGATCCTCCTAATAATGCTAGTCCTTCTATATTTTCAAGATATTGGGCTGATAGTTTGACAACAAAAGCATCATAATCGCCTTTGTTAGTTTGGAACCCATTATCGGGATATACGTTGGTATTAGTCACTGCAGGGAAATCAGTTGCATTGGTGGCTCCTGTTACATAGATATAATTTGATTGATCTACAGCAAGACTAGTTCCGTAACTTGTTCCAGATCCTCCAAATACTACACCGGATCTTAGGGATGCAAGATTGTTATCTAATTTTGAAACAAATACATCACCATTTCCAACGTAGGAAGTTTGAGCTAATGGTTCATTGAATGAAGAATATCGGACAGGGAACCCTGTTACTGGATTATTTTTACTATCTGTACCATTGTATGAAAATGTTTGTCCGGTTATGTAAACATTGTTGGATGCATCAACTATAATTGCGTTGGCCATATCTGCACGGTTTCCACCGAAAAAAGTACTTGCTTCTAACGTGGTGAGGTCATTACTCAATTTTGAAATAAAGACATCACCTGCACCAGTATCCCAAGGAACTGTAAATGCAGTATTTGGATAATTTTGGGAATAGGTTGTACCCGTTATAAATACATTACATCCTAATCGTCCTTGGTTATCTAATGCAATGCCTGTAGCTTTGTCACTGTAAGTTCCACCTATAAAAGTACTGGAAATTAATGTCGTAAGTGTACTATCAAATTTTGATACGAATGCATCCCATTCACCACTTTTGATTGTGGTTTGATATCCTCCAGCAATGGTAGGGAAATCACCTGAACCAGTATATCCAGTTACATATACGTTTCCTGCTTTGTCAACTGCAACGCCCTGTGCATTATCATAACTGTTTCCACTGAGGAATGTGCTGGATAATAAAGGATCTATGATTAGTTTGTAGTTTTTGTTGTATGCACCTGTTTTGTATCCGTAGCTTAAATTGTTGATTACATATGAAACAGATACATTGACTTTTTTACCATTAATTATTTGGTAAGCTACTGGTTTGGTAAGTTTTAATGCACTTAAACCATTTAGTATTTCCAGTTCACCTTTTTTATTTATTTTAAGTCCTTTGGAACCGCTAACTGTTACCCATATGCTACTAGGGCTTCCACTATTTCCAATGGAATAAATCTTTTCAATGTTTTTACCATGGGCGTTTAGATAGAGATCAATCCCATCGTATAAATTTGAATATTTCACCTTGGAATAGGTAGCTAAATTCTTCTGTACATTTTTACCTTTATAGTAGCTAACCTTGGTTTTTGATTGATCATACCCTTTAACATCAACATTATTGGAATTTACAAATTTTTCACTAACAACCCATCCCTTTTTATCTTTGGTCAGAGCATAGACAATTCCATTATCTTTAACATAAACATTTCCAATAAATGTGTTAGCAGAATATTTTACATTTTTATCAGATATTTGTCCATGATTCTCCACAAAAGGAATATTTACGGTTGTGAATTTTTTATCATTTAAACTAACTTTTTTAGTGGTACCTGCTGCACTGGCTGCTCCCATAAAAAGAAAAAATATCATTATTACCAATACAATCAAGCCCTTTTTTCTCAAATTCAAAATCTTCCCCCCCCTAACAATTTTTCAGTCTAAAACTTTTTTAAAACTAATTTATTGCCTATTTTGAATTCAACCCCCATTTCTATTGTATAAATTGAAATAATTAATTACTAATTTCCTATTTTCATCTTTTGTATTATTAAGTTTTTCTATGTGCATTAATTCAGCTTAAGGGGTTTTTTTAATCTATAAGGGATAATCCAATTTAATAGAATCCTTTAAAAATAGATAAATCATTTTAATTTGAAATTGTTTACCAGTAACGTTTTAATAGTATATATGGGGCATATTACAATTCTTATCTAGGTTTAAAATTAAATCTATAATCAAGCAGATACATTAATTCCAAAAATAGATTTATTATAAAATAAGATTTAAATTAAATATGTAAAATTAAAATAAAACTAAAAATTGTCTTTAACATGAAGATAATCTTCATATCTGTTGATATTTAGAAGTTCAAGGTTGTTAGTAGCTGGATTTCCATAAAAAACAACTCCATCTGCTATCATTTTTCTTAAAATGGGATTTAGATTATCATTATGATCTAATAAATATTTCAAAAGCAGTTTAGTATGACATACAAATGGCATTCCAAGGCCTTCTGCAGATTCAAGATAACCATATTTCTTCCGTGCTAATATTGACACTATATTTTCAGGATTTTCATATTGTAAGGCTTTGGCTTTGATTCTTTGTAAAGTTTTACTCGTGACAGTTGGTTGGTCTGCTGCAACACAGAGACATAAACTAGGTTTAACATTTTGTACTCCATTAAGTAATGTTTGTGATAGTTCAACATTATAATCCGGATTTTCAATTACTTTTACTTGTTTATAATTAAATTCCTTTAAAACAGCAGATATTTCATTGCTGAAATGGCCCAAAACTACTGTACACTCATCAACTCCAGATTTGAGCACGTTTTCAATGGTGTGTATAATAACCGGTTTTCCATTAAGGTCCATAAGCAGTTTATGATTAATATCGATACCTCTAGACTTAAGATCTTCTATCATCCTTCTATTTTTTCCTGCTGCGGTTATAACTGCTGAAACCATATGATCACTCTCAAGGCTAAAACTATCTGGAGCGCTTAATATTAATTTATTAATATAAAAGCTATTTTGAAGAAAAAATTAAAAAGGGTTTAAGGTGTGTACTGTATAGTCTTTGCAAATAGTCCCATTCCTGTACCACTACCCGATGTCCACATAACTATCTTAATTGGATAATCTGTTGGATTATTCACGAAAATTCCAGTTGCTGGGTTGCTGACCAGATCCACACAGTAGAATCCGCTGCCCATACCCTTCGGTAGAGGGCTACCTGCATCCATTACAGCGGACCTTAAAGCTCTTCCTGCAGGACAAGCACCATGTGAAACCCAGCTGTGTAATTCCGGATCGTAAACACCAGTAAAGGTAACATCTTCTTTGCCCGATGCAGATGAATGTGGCGGAACAATTGTGTTATTCCAAGCTTTAACAAATGTCCTGGAATTTTCTGCACGTGCTACATTGTCATACTCGGCGTAATATCCAACAGTATCTGCACCGCTTCCTACGATATTTTGATTAGTGCCACCATTATAAACCATTACAGGAGCACCTGAAGGATATTCAGACATATATTTTACAGTATCGTTACCAAAATAGCTTGATATCTTGCTGGGAGACACAGAATTTCTACCATCATTGAATTTTGAAAGAGAAAAATCCAGTCCAATTGAATCTCCAACATCAGAACTGTTATACCATTCCTTAAGATCTGTAACATTAACATACATGGTTGGAACTGTATCGTTACTTATGTCAGCTGCAGCCACAGTTTTAACTGTTTTATTTTCAGTTTTAATATCAATCCCTTTATCTGTTTTTACAGCTACTGTGTATGGTGTTTTATAACCCCATACAAATGTTTCAGGAGGATTTACAACAAGCTTTGATCCATTTACACTAACCATTCCAGGACCATTAAATCCACTTGCATCACCATATCGTGATACATTCCCTCCTGTGATCTTGACTATAGGCGTTTCAACAGATCCAGTTGTAATCGCAGTAAAAAAGTCTGTGAATTGATTACTTTTTAGATCTTCGATGAGATATTCTGGATGGTAAATAACTGGAACCTTACGAATTTTGGTACTGTCAACAACTTGTTGTCCACTAAGAACAGTCTCCCCTATACTAACCGCTGCAATTTCTGCAGGATTTTGAGCAGGAACGTATCCATCTACACTTTTTCCAAATGTAAATAATGCAACAGCAAAAATTACCAATATCAAAATTATAAATATAGGATTTTTCAGGAAATTTACCAGAATAAACCCCTCCTCTCACTCAACATTTATCTTTCTCTCCTATCAATCCCGTCCCAAATTTATATTATAAAAATAAATTTTATACTAAAAAGTATTTATAGTATGTGATTATGGGTTAGATATGTGTAAAAAAAGGTTAGTACATATAAAATTATTAAGTACTCCCATGATTATTATTACAATTAGAAAGTTCAGATAATGTCTTTTGGAGGCACATAATCTTTTCTTGACCATTTCCACCAATAAAAATGTTTTTATATTTGGCTGTACACTTAACTGTTAAGTCCACAATATCTGTAACTTTTGTTACAATACAAACTTCACCTACGTAGCCTTCATCTCTTAATATTTTAAGAGCAATATTGGTGGTGTTGTCTAATCCGGGGAATAATACCACAAGTGAAGGGTTTGCATTTGAAACTTCTTTTAATATATTGTAACGACATATTTCACCTTTTCTTGGTGTGCCCACTATTATAACATCCACATGGGCTTCGCTAAAAACAGCAGCAGCTGCGTCGGGATTATCAGTTTTTCCAATTATGATCTGAGCTCCTTTGTAACTAATAGTTGTTGTTCTTCCCTCAACTATAGTAAAATTGCTTAAAACATCTTCTATCAGTTTTGTGGGTATTTTCAAAATTTCAGCAACTTTAGACGCTCCTGAAGCATTTTCCCTGTTAAAAGCTCCAAATAATTTCAGTTTTCCAGTGTAAGGGCCGAAGAAAAAGGTTTCATTTGCACAATCTGCACAGATTTTGAGTAAAATATCATTCTCATTTAAAAAAGCTTGTTTTTTACCATTTAAAAACTTGCAAACTGATTTTCTGTAATTTTCTAGAGTTAAATGGTGGTCCATGTGGTCTGATCCCATATTGGTTACCAGGACCATATCAAAGTCAAAGACATGGGATGCAAAATCAAGTGTCATATCACATACTTCAACAAGAATGATATCATACTCTCTTTTTGAAGCTTCAAGTATAACTTTAGTGTATCCTTCAAAGCCTCCACCGGCATTTCCACCTAAAAGTACATTTAAACCAGATTTTTCCAGTATATCCCTTAACATGTAACATGTTGTTGTTTTTCCATTGGTTCCAGTTACACCAATTGTTAAAACAGATTTATGGGCTGTTAAAATATCTGAAAGCATTTTATGATCCGATATTATTTCTTTAACAATTTTTTTACCCCACAAACTCGGACTAACCACAACTGCATCTGCAGAATTTATCTTTCCATGATCATGAAATCCAAGATCAAATTCTAAATTTGCATTTCCAAATTCATTTATTACAATATTTTCATTTAGATCAGAAGCGTAAACCTGATGTCCATAATCAAGGAGAACTTTAACAGCATTTTTACCTTCCATTCCCAGTCCAAGAACAGCTACTTTCATTTTATTACCGTTTTGTAAATGATTTTTATATGAAATTTAAGAATATTTTAATAATTAAATATACATTGATAAATAGGATTTAATAAAACATGAATTATCCATACTTATTTTTATCTATCTGTTTTTACAATAGATATAACAAAGGTAATTAGATTATTGAAAATGAGTTATCATCCAATAAAATCGAATCTAATTTCAAATATTGAACTTATCATGGTGGCATAATGAAAAATTTATCAAAGGAAATAGTACAAAGAATTGAAAAAATTTCAAGACCCGTAAAGATAATGCATGTTTGCGGATCACACGAACACACTATAATGCAGCATGGAATAAGAACACTAATACCAAAAGAGGTCGAAATAGTTGCAGGACCAGGATGTCCTGTTTGTTGTGTGCCTTCAAGGGAAGTTGATGAATGCCTCTACCTAGCAAGGGAGGGGGTTACAATTGCTACATTTGGGGATATGTTAAGGGTTCCCGGAACAAAAGGTTCTCTTGCAGATGCTAAGGCAGATGGTGCAGATGTCAGAATAGTATATGGCGTTAACAATGCAGTTGAAATGGCACAAAATACAGACAATGAAGTTGTTTTCATGGCTGCTGGATTTGAAACCACAGCACCAACAACAGCAGCTGAACTTGTAAACGGACCTCCAGAAAACTTTTCAGTTTTATCAAGCCACAGACTTATTCCACCGGCACTCAAATTTCTGATAGAATCCGGGGAAGTAAACCTCAATGCCCTAATTGAACCCGGACATGTTTCAACAATAATCGGAACAAAACCCTACGAACCATTTTCAGAGAAATATGGGATTCCCCAAGTTGTTGCTGGTTTCAACCCATTCGATGTACTCATAGCAATCTATATGGTTTTAAAACAGTTTAAAGATGGCAAAGCCGAGGTTCAAAATGAATACAAACGTGCTGTAAGAAAAGAAGGAAACTTAAAGGCGCAGGAACTTCTTGAAGAGGTTTTCTACATAACAAGTAGGGAGTGGAGAGGATTTCCAGAAATTCCAAATTCTGTCTATGAAGTAAAGAAAGAATTCTCGGATTATAATGCTCGGGAAAAATTTGACATAGAAATAGGAGAATCTAAACAGCTTGTAACTGGATGTATATGTGGCCCTATACTCCGAGGCGTTGCTAGACCAGAAGAATGTAAATTATTCAAAACAGAATGTAACCCAATGAACCCTGTAGGGGCGTGTATGGTCAGTAAAGAAGGAACTTGCAATATAGCTTACAGATACGGATCTTTTGATCCGTCAATGTAGAACTTCATTAATACCCAATTTTATATTTAAAATACAGGTGAATGGATGATAAAAGCAGTAGCCCTTGATGTTGATGGTACTATTACAGATAAACGGCGAAGAGGATGTATAAGTGCCATAGAAACAATTTATAAAGTTGAAAATACGGGGATTCCGGTTATAATTACAACTGGAAATATTTTATGTTTCACAAGGGCATTATCAATATTTTTAGCCACTTCTGGAGGTATGGTCGCTGAAAATGGTGGGGTAATAGAATCAAATGGTGTTAAAAAAATTCTTGGAAATTTTGAAGTTTGCCAAGAGGCATATAACTATTTGAATTCTAAATTATCTGTAGAAAAAGTTCAAAACTCTGATTTAAGAGTTTCTGAGATAGCTCTGACCAGGAAAATTCCTGTAAAGAATGTTAAAGAAATTCTACGAGAGTTTGATGTCAGAATTTATGACAGCAAATTTGCAATACACATAACAGACCCTTTGGTAAATAAAGGATCATCCCTTATTAAAGTTGCAGCTGATATTGGGGTGAAACCCAATGAGATCCTTGCAATTGGTGACAGTGAGAATGATATGGAATTTTTATCTGCTGCAGGTACTAAAGTGGCTGTTTCAAACGCTGATAAGGAACTTAAAGATATAGCAGATTATGTTACCAAACAACCCCATGGAAATGGTGTAAAAGAAGCAGTGGAAAAATATATTCCTGAAATTCAATTATAAATGAATTTATTTTCATCAATTCATATTTAATAAACAAATTAAACTTATTCAAAATATTGGACAAGTACTTCGAGGTGTAATTATATGATGCATAATATAGCAAATCAGGCACTTGATCTGGCCCTTAACTACACTGATCAGGCTGAAATTTATGTGGAGAAGGAAGAAGGTGTTAATGTTGATATTAAGAAGGATAAAGTAGACTTTGCAAAGGAAGCATTCACATTTGGACTGGGAGTAAGGGTGATCCTTGATGGGAGAATGGGATTTTCATATACAACCAATCTTGATAACATTGAACCAATAGTTAAAAGTGCAATGTTCAATGCTAAAGCCAATGAAATTGATGAGAACTTTGCATTTGCACCTAAATCAGAATATCCTAATGTAAAGGGAATTTTTGACTCTAAAATTGAGTACTTGGATCTTGAAGATATAATCGGATTTGGAAATATCATGCTCGACACAGTACTGGATGAAAAATGTGAACCAACATCGGGTGGCTTTTCAACAGGCTACAGCAAATTCATAATTGCAAACTCAGAAGGTACAGTTGCTCAAGATGTTTCATCAATTTATTCGGGTTATATTTCGGTTAATGTGGACGATGGAGAGAATGTATCTACTGCAAGTGAATATGATGCATCAAGATATATGGATATAAATCCTGTACAAATAGCTGAGAAGGCATGTAAAATAGCAAAGGACTCAAGAAATGGTAAACCAATAGAAACAAAAGATTTTCCAGTTATTCTTGACCATCATGCCGCTTCAGGGCTTGTTGCAACATTTTCAAGCGCTCTTAATGCCGATAATGTTCAGAGAGGAAGGTCTGTTTTTGCTGATAAAATTGGTAAAGAAGTCGTATCCAGTTCTTTAAGTATATATGATGACGGAACTCTTGAAGGTGGCCTTCAATCCGCTGTTTGCGATGGTGAAGGTACTTCGAGCCAAAAAACACCTTTAATTGAGAATGGATTGTTAAAAAACTTTATGTACGATATTTACACCTCTAAAAAGGGAGGAGTTGAATCTACAGGTAATGGTATGAGATCATCGTATGGTGACGTTCCAGCAGTGGGTTTATCCAACTTCATACTTGAATTTGGTGATATAAAAGATATTTCAGAGATTGACAACGGTGTGTTAGTTACAGACATTCTAGGGGCACATACAGCAAATCCCATTTCTGGAGACTTTTCAGTAGAAGCCATGAATGCATTTAAAATTGAAAATGGAGAGTTAAAACATCCTATAAAAAAGGCTATGCTTTCGGGAAACATTTTCCAAGCAATGAAAACTGCATCTGCAGGATCTGCGGAGGTACGTAAGATAGGGCCATTTGTGCTTCCTACAATTCTAATTGAAAATTTGCGAGTGGTTGGTTGATGTTTTGTTGGTTGATGGAATAGATGGACAGTTTAACAGGAATATAATACATGCACTTCAGGGTTACTTTAGAATAGCTTCAAATGAAAAACCATCAAGGTTAAGGGCCTCTTCAAGCATTCCTGCAGGATATTCCGAGGATGTAGATATCTTATGGGATGAACATAAGAGTTTACTTGGAGAATACAACCAGAAATACGTTAAAACTTCTTGGAATGAAATTGAAAGACCTGAATTTTCTTTGTTAGATCTTAAAATTAAAATTGCAGATAAAATATTTGGGAAATGTGTTTTATGCGAAAGCAAATGTATGAAAAACAGGAAATTTGAGAGCGGGCTATGTGATGTGAAAAAACCTTACATATCCTCTGAATTTTTACATAAGGGGGAGGAACCACCGTTAATTCCAAGTCACACAATATTCTTTTCCGGATGTAATTTTAAATGTGTATACTGCCAGAACTGGGATATTAGTCAACATCCAGATCAGGGTATGTTATTGGAACCAAAGAAACTTGCAAGGATAATCGATCTTAGACGCAGACAGGGTTCAATGAATGTAAATTTTGTTGGGGGAGATCCTACTCCTAACATGCCTTATATTCTCCGCACAATGAAATATTCCAAGGAAAACATTCCTATTGTCTGGAATAGTAATTTATATCTATCCAAACAGGGAATGAACTTGTTAGATGGGTTTGTAGATCTTTATCTAACAGATTTTAAGTATGGAAACAATGCATGTGCAATGGATCTTTCAGGAATCCCCAATTACTGCCAAATTATAAAAAGAAACCATAAAAAAGCATATAAATCTGCAGAAATGATAATAAGACATCTTATACTACCAAATCATATTGAATGCTGTTCAAAACCACTTTTAAACTGGATAGCCGATAATCTTGGGTTAGATGTTGTTTTGAATATAATGCCTCAATACAGACCAACCTACAATGCATTTAAACATCAAGATGTTTCAACTCTTCCCACCATCGATGAAATAAATGAAGTAAAGTCATTTGCAGAAGGTTTGGGGTTTATAAATTTAATATAATTTTAAATAGAATTAATCTATATTGTAAAGAGATATTCAACAATTCGGGTGGAATGATTTTATGGGATTTTATGATTTATCAAAGGAGGAAAGACAGAAAATTGTCAAGGAAACTGAAAACAATATACTAACTGCAATAAATGATTCAGCTGAAAAATTGGATAAAAAGTTAGTTCCTGATGTTATATTGGATTATGCATCTGATGGCGACACATACATTAGAAAAAATGCTTATATGGCAATAAGTAGGATATATTTAGGGCATAATGATTTGCGGGAAAAAATACTTCAAATTTTAGATAACATGCTTGAAAATCCTGAAGAAAGAGTTAGACAAACATCTGTATATTCCATGGGTGAAATAGGAAAAAAGGATACAAATTGTGTAATGAAAAAGTTTGAAAGAGCTATAAAAGACAAACACCCTTCTGTTAGAAATGCTGTTATAGGTGCACTGAAACAGATGGGTCAAAAAAACCCAGAACCAACATTTAATTTTGCAAGAAAACATTTGCACGATGAAGATCCTGAAATTCGAAGGGTAGTTATCCATGGAATTGAACTCAGGGGTAGAACCCATCCTGGTGAAGTTTTAACACTTTTAAAAGAATTACAAGATGAAGAAGTGAAGAGCGTTCGAAATATGATTGTACATGTGATTGGACAGATTAGCTATAAAGAAGAATGTCTTGAAAAGGTAGTTAATAGTTTGAAAAACTGGCATAACAAGGAACTTGTTTGTGACGCAGCTAAAGAGATATTGCTGGTTCACATCAGATACAAATTTGCAGTAAGATCACCGGAATATGCCGAAGAGTATATAAAAAAACATTTAACATGATTATTTAGATATCATTTAAGAAAATTTTTTAATAAATAATAATTATTATGTAGGATGATTCTCATGGACAAATCAACAGACAAACTAGGTGTTGAAATATATAATGACCTTAAAAAAGATTATTCCGGTGTTGAAAGAATTGATATGGAAAATGAAACTGTTTTTCGAATCTATGCCGATGATGATACACTCTGGAAAATATTTGAAGATATGATGAACGAATTTAAAAGTATTGAATTTGATGCAGGAACTAGTGAAACCCACTTCCTAAGAGTCATAATATAATTAGAATACAAAATATCAGTGATCATTATAGAATTAGGACAAGATACTATATTCTCCAAATCCAATTTAAAATATTTATTCTATTTACTAAGATTCAGGGGGTTAATGTTTTTGGGGTTGTTTTATATCCCATGAAGATCAATTCTTAGGCTATTAACTATTGGATTTTAAACAAGATTCCTAAAATGCTTTTTTACTCTCAAATAAAGTTTTTATGCTATGAACATAATATATATTCCACAGTAGAATATTAGAAATAGGTTATAATTTAAATTTGAATACGATTAATCGGAAAATTTTTGTTGGTAGAAATGATATGCAAAAACTGTGGTGAAGAAATCAGGAATAGAGAAAATTACTGTCCCAGTTGTGGAATGGAACTATCAGTTCCCTATTCTAAATCACTAAAAGAGAAATATATTGCCGGGGAATATCAAGACCATCAAGAGGAACACATTATCCGCAAAAATAACCAGACTGAAAATGAATATCGTCCTAGAAAAGATACTGCTGACTATGAGCAGTACGATGATCAAACACTAGAAGAATATGAAACAAAAGAATCGGGTTCATCAGGAATTTTTACAGTAACTTTTTTGTTTTTAATTATGGCCCTTCTTTTTGGTTTTGTTATTGGAATGATTATATTCTCAGGAATATTCACAGGAATTTCCAAAATTTAAACCCACATCCCTTAAAAAAAAATGTTAAATAATTTAAAAGATTATTTCATTCAAAACAACTGTTTAAAATAAAATTCCCATTTTCTATTTTTCTTTTAAGTTCGGCTGTTACTTCGCGTGCTCTTTTAATATCTGACTGTCTGCATATAATCGGCATTCCAATGGATTTATCATCAACATCGAATCTCACACTTCCAGATTCCATTGTAAATGCATTGTTAGGACATGAATATGCACACATTCCACAACCGAAACATCTTTGGGTGTTTAGAATATTTGTGTAAGCACCGGTAGGGCATCTTTCACGCACAATGCAAGTTTCACAGTTTAGACAATTTTCTGGATGATACACAGGTCTTTCGTCAGAACCTTCCCAAACTTCCCCATAATTTGTGGATCCTAATACTTTATGACGCCCACGTATATCTGTAACTGGGAGTACAATGTCTTTGTTGAGTATAAATGTTTGTTCTAAAGTACTTTGGTCTAGAATTGGTATTGCAGCAGCAACACTGTCAAATACTTCAGGTCCAGCACCTGTTTTAAAACCACCTAAATAATGGGGGTCCATATCTTTCATATCTGCCGTTAACATTAGATTAGGTTTTTCATTGCTACTTCTTGTTCCACGACCGATTACAATACCTTCGCTTCCGTTTAACAAAATCTTAGAACCTGAACATATGGATCTCATCACTGGATCATTTTGTAGAGGGTTCAGCTGACCACACCCTGAAACTGAAAGACCTTTAAATGGACCTTCCATATCTATAGCATGGAAGATGGATGATACCACTTCTTCTGACGGATTTGTAAATGAATTATAATTTTTGAAGGCTAATCTTGTCCCTATCATCTGGGCTGTTCCAATGTCTTTGATGCTGGTTGTTGATTTAAATATTTCACCTTCAGTTGATTCTACTTCAACTTCTATTTCATTTCCACCAACAATGTCTTTAAATAAGAATCCTCCACCATATCCACTATCGTAGATACTGTGCGCAGTTCCATATATTATCAAATCAACGGATCCAAGCCATTCATTTGGACAGGGTCCAGGAAATCCAGGTACACCGTTTAAAAAAATATTTTTTGCTTTTTTAAAAGCACCAGGATCCGCTACTGGAACATGGAGTATTGCAGCTGTTCCAGACATTATTCCACAAGTACCTGTGGTTACAACATCAACATCCTCTGCTTTGGGACTATTCCCTTCACGAACTAGTAAAGATACTTCCTCAGCTGTGAGAACTGTTGCATCTCCTTTTTTGATCTTTTTATTTATCTCTTCTATACTGCGGATCCTCATGTTGTTATCTCCAAGATGATCAATTATTTAA
This sequence comes from Methanobacterium sp. SMA-27, assembly GCF_000744455.1. Lineage (NCBI taxonomy): Archaea > Methanobacteriati > Methanobacteriota > Methanobacteria > Methanobacteriales > Methanobacteriaceae > Methanobacterium > Methanobacterium sp. SMA-27. The sequence continues at coordinate 236,332 of NZ_JQLY01000001.1, forward strand.
CTATTGTTATAATAATATTTAATAATAATTTTTTGTTTTTATTCAACTTATATTTAAAGTATACAAAAATTGTGGTTGACAGAAAAGCTGTTATTGAAATATGTGACTAAAAAATAATAATAATGGGTTGATCAACCCAAAATCTCTTTAATTTTGGTTAATGCAAATTCTAATGCTTCTTGAATTTTATCAAAGTTCGGACCAGCTCCTTGTGCAAGGTTTGGTCTTCCACCACCTCCTCCACCAAGTATGGCTGCAGATTCTTTGATGATCAGATGTACCTTAACCCCTTTACCCATGGCATTCTTGGAGGAAGCACCAACGATCTTACCTTCACTATTTCCAATTATAACCACATCAACCCCACCATCTTTTCCCGTGATGTCGGTTGCGATCTTCACAAGTTCGTTCATGTCGGCCTCTACTACTCGGCACAATACGGGGGTATCACAAATTTCTACTGCATAGTTTACAAGACTACCAATCTTTAACCCTGCAATCTCTTCTTTGAGCCTTTCAATATCATTTTTAAAGCCTTTCCATTCGGTGAAAAAACGATCACTGGTTTTTGGGAGCTGTTCAGGAGGTACTTTGAATACATTGCTGCTATCATTTAAAAGATCATCATTTATTTGAACAGCCTTAACAGCAGCTTCTCCAGCCGAGAACTCAAGTCTTTCTACTCCGTCTTGAATCCTTTCTGTTCTTGTAATTTTTATAAGACCAATATCGCCTGTCTGTTTTACATGGGTTCCTGCACAAGCCTGAACATCAATATCATCTATTTTAACAGTTCTTATATTTGCACCTGGAACAACTCCTCCCTGATAAAGTCTGAAACCATACTTCTTTTCAGCTTGGGTTCTGTTCATCCATTTGGTGTGGACATGATAATTTCTCATTACAAGCCTATTTGTAATAAGCTCAATCTCCTGAATTTCGGTGTTTTCAATTCTTTTATAATGGGCTAGATCGATCCTAGACTTTTTAACACCTTTTTGGGCTCCTGCTTGCCATACATGATCGCCAAGTACTTTCCGGGCTGCAGCAACAATTAAATGGGTTGCTGTGTGATTCTGTGTTAGAGATGTTCTTCTTGATGGATCGATCTCTCCAGTAATACGTGATCCTTTGAATGGTTTCAATTTTGCAATGTCCTTTTGATCCATTCTATGGAGTACAATTCCCTGAACTTTTTCTGCATGTGTAACTGGGAATTTATCCATTTTATTCCCTTTAACTCGAATAAATCCTACATCGGATGGTTGACCTCCGCCTTCAGGATAGAATATGGTTCTATCGAGTATAACATTGTTTTCATGGAATCCAACTATTCCAGCTTCAAATTCTGTTTTATGTGGTTTGTCATAGAATATGAGATCAGTTTCAGGAAAATTCAGTTTAACTATTTTTTTCTGTTCTACAACTTCTTCTGCATGTTCTTCAGCAACCAGAGTGTAAAAGTTGTCTGGAACCGCTGCTTTAAATTTTTCTGATATTGCTATTTCCTCAATAGTTTCAGGGGGCATTCCATGTGAATCATAGAGTTTGATAAGCATTTCAACAGGTATTTCATCTTTATTTTCTTTTTTAAGATCTTTAATGCTCTTTTTAACTAGCTGTCTACCTTTTGAAATGGTTTTCCCATATCTTTTTTCTTCTAATGTCACAACATTGAGTATATGATTTTGTTGATCTTTGATCTCTGGATATGTCCTTGAAAGGAAGTCTAACTGTATTTTCATAATGTCACATAGTGACTCTTTGAGTTCAAGATCTTTCATGAATCTTATGGTCCTTCTAAGAACAAGCCTTGCTAGATAACCCTCCTTAACATTTGATGGTATAACTCCATCTGCAAGCATGAAACAAAGGCATCTGGTATGATCTGCAATAACATAAACTGCTTCCATGGGTTCTGTTGCATTTTTAAGTTCTTCTGCAGAGATTTGAAGTTTTTCAGCAACTCTTAGCCGGAGTTCTTTCAAATCTGCTATGTCTTCTATATCCATCATACCTGCGATTCGAGCATTTTCTCCAAGTATTTGTTCGTTTAATTCAACACCGGCAAGTTTTTTAAGCTTGTCTATCACTGGTCCAAATGAAGCATCATAAGCTGTGGGTGTTCCTTGAGATATCCATGCAAATCTTTCAAGACCATAACCAGTATCAACAATTTTGAGTGGAATTTCTTCAAGTCCTTCTGGTGTTGTTTTGTATTGGATGAAAACAAGTGTTGCAAGTTCCACGCCTCGAACACATATTTCATAACAGGGTCCTGCATTTCCCCCACCTTCCCACCATGATTCTATGTAGGTTATTTCGGATGGATCTATTCCTATATGTGTTATAAAATCATGACAGTATTTTACAGTTTCATCCTTCCAGTATACCATATCCTCTTCTGTATTGAATGCATGATGTGCACCCATAGTAAAGCATGTCATATGTCGACCTGTTCTACCTACATTATCAACATCGTTCAGCCTTATTGATGGTTGTGCAATAACCAGTGGATTTGCAGGAGGTTCAACAAGACCCGAGGTAACCCAAGGTTGGAAATCGTATATTGATGCCCCAACAAGAAAAACATCGTCTCTCCACCTTTTTGCGAGGACGGGGTATCGTTTGATTGGGGTGTGTCCTCTTTCCTTAAAGAAGTTATTGAATTCCTTCTGAATATCGAATAGATCATATTTTTTAGATGTTGCAGGGTTCCCTATGAATTCATATTTATCGCAGGGTGCATCCCCACAAGTTTCCCTATCCCCAATGGACCAAAAGTCATTTCCACAGGTTGCACATGTTTTCTTTGTATATCCTAGTTCTTCTAGCTGGCGAGACATGGTAATCAACATAAAATTTTTAATATTTATTTCATTAAAATTATTTGATTAATTAGTTTGATACAAGTTTAATTTAATTTATTATCAACTTTTCAATCTATATAGGGAATTTATTAAAATAGCTACTCATCCCTTTATTCTAGTTGATCTTATTTGGATAAAAACTTGTTTAAATATTTGTAAAATAATTTCAAAAAAAATAATCCTTAATAAAAGTATTTTTATAAAATTTATTGATCTAATTTTTTAAGTTGTTTAATTTTTTAAAAATAAGTTGTATTGAATTAATCTAAAAATAAAAATATTTGAGAAAGATCGACTTGCATTGAAAGTTATATAATGCTTTTGATCTTTAAAAAAAGAAAAGAATTATCCAAAGAGAGCGCCGAGACCGGCTGCAGCTTCTTCTTCTTTTTCTTCTTCGTCCTCTTCTTCTTCTGCCTCTTCTTCAGCGGCTGCTGGTGTTGTTGCTGCTGCGGCTGCTGGTGCAGCTACTGCAGTTTTTTGTATAGCATCTTCGATGTCAACATCTTCTAGAGCTGCAATTAATGCTTTAACTCTTGCTTCGTCAACTTCTGCGCCTGCTGCTTCTAAGACTTTCTTCACGTTTTCTTCGTTAATTTCCTGACCGGTTGTGTGCAATAACATTGCTGCGTATATATACTCCATTATAATCACCTCAAAGTTTAAATTTTACTCAATTTCATTAAATTAATTAAATCAGCCGAATAGAGCGCCGAGTCCTGCTGCTGCATCCCCTTCCTCTTCTTCAGCTTCTTCTTCATCTTTTCCTGGTTCGTTATCTTCTTTGGTTTCAACCTTAGTAGAGTTTGAACTCAGTTTTTCACGAATCTCGTCGTCTACTGCATTTTCATCCTTAGCTGATGCTTCGGCTGCAACAGATAGCATCTGTGCATATGCTCTGGCAAGCAGTATGTCCCTTGTTTTTGAATTTAATATTTCTGCGTTTAAAGCAAGGTTTAACGACTGTGTAGCAGCTTTCTGGAGTAATACTGGTACAGATTCCTTGTTGAATATCATTGCTTCTACTGAAAGGTTTAATCCCTGAGTAAATGCTTTTTGAATATCTGCTAAGGTTTTTTCCTCGTCTATTGTTAATATATCAGAGGTATAAACAGTTTGATCCTCATAAGCTGCACGAAGATCAATTCCAACTTCTAATGGGAAAATTTCAAGCCTTGTGAGTATGCTTGCAACATCCCTTGGAATAGGTTCTCCAGCGGCTACAATGGTTTTGTCATTGGTTATAACAATTTTTCCCTTTTCTATTTTTGCAGGAATACCACTCTTTTGAAGCTCACCAAGTATTGGACCTGGTTTAAATGCTGTATCTCCCTTAGGAACAACAATATCCTCTGGTGCTATACTTCCTGCCTTAGCAGGGGCTGCTGTTTTACTGCCTTCAAGAATCTTGTAAAGTTTAAATGGATTCATGTTTGTGAATATCAAGGCAGGTTGTCCATCCATGTGCTCTTCAAGCGCAGTTATGTTCTCTTTATCAGAGCTGTTCAATGCAAGGCTCATAAGAGTTTTCCTTGACATCTTCAGTGTTGCACTGTCTTTGAGTGATCTGCGCATTTTCTGTAGCTGAGGGGCTGGTATATCTGAAAGGTTAGCCATACCCACTACTTCATGGCTTTCAATTAGTTTCTTGAGGCTTGCTACTTCTTCTTTCTTCCATTCAGCAACATGAGGCATTAGATCACCTTCGCTACTGGACCCATGGTTGTCTTTACATACATGGATTTTATTTGGCTTCTACCTTTCTCAAGTTTCCTGTCCAATATATCAAGCACTGCTTCAATATTAGCTGCAATGAGCTCATCATCCATATCTTGAGTACCGACAATTGCTTGGATAACTGGTTGGTCCTTCATTCTAACTTTTGCTGTATTTTTAAGTCTCTCCATTAACGGTTCTGGTTTAGCTGAGGCCGGAACTGGCTTTGGCATCTTTTTCCTTGGCCCTAAAACTGGTCCTAGGAATCTACCCACGAAGGGCATGAGATCTGCCTGTGCAACGAAAAAATCATGCTTGTTTGCAACCTTTTTGGCTGCTTTCCTGTCTTTTCCAAAGGCTTCTAAATCTTCTTTGGTTATAACAAGATCTGCACCTGCATTTTTCGCTTGAAGAGCCAGTTCTCCTTCTGCTATAAAGACAATCGATACGTCTTTACCACGGCCACTTGGGAGAAACACTTCTTCGTCTATACGGTTTTCTGGCTTTTTCACGTCTAAATCCTTGATGGTTATTACAACATCAACGGATTGTGTGAAGTTTCTCGGCTTTGAATCCGCTTTAGCCTTCTTCACCGCTTCCAATATCTCTTGTTTCATCTAATTCCTCCATGAACTTTTTAATTAAAAGTTCACACGAATTATTTTCTTTGTACTGTGTTCCATGATATGATTTTGGCCATATCTATGAATTTGATTTTGTGAAATACTATTGAATTTTATTATGATAATTGAACTATCATTACATAAAAGCATGATCATTAGATTTGATCATCAAAAACTCAATTAAAAATGAAATAAATTTAGGTATCTTGGACGAGTGTTTCGTCGTAGACTCCCTGGTCTATCTCTTTCTGCACGTCTCGGGGATCTTTTCCTTCAACAGTTATTCCCATACTTACGCATGTGCCAATAACTTCTTTTGCAGCATTTTTATAGTCATTTGATAATAGTGCATCGAACTTCATACGTGCGATCTTCAATGCCTGTTCAACCTTGAGATCTGCAATCTTGTCAAGTCCAGGATCTTGTGATCCCTTTTCTAAATTGAGTTCATCAATGATCAATGCAGTGGTTGGTGGTGTACCTACTCCAACTTCAAATTCTTTGGTTCCTATGTCAACTACTATCTTGACTGGTACTTTCATGCCTTCGAAATCAGCTGTTTTTTTGTTGATCTCTTCAACTACTTGCATCATGTTAATGCCCAGCGGACCTATTGCAGGACCTAATGGTGGACCTGGTGTTGCTTTTCCGCCGTCTATAAGAATTTCTACGGTTTCTTTTGCCATTAATCTGCTCCTTCTGTATTAATCTAATTTGGTCACCTTTAACTGTAACTGGAATTGGAACTGCAGCCTCAATAAGTTCTAAGACCACATCTTCTTTTGATTCATCTATCCTAACAACTTTGGCTTTTTCTCCCTTAAATGGGCCGGATATAAGTTCTACAATGCTTCCCTTTTGTACTGAAGCCAGTATAGGTTCCGGATTTAGAAAGCTCTTTACCTCTTCGTAGGGTATTTCCCCTTCGATTGCACCCTTCATGTGAGGCACTTTAAAGGCGGGATTTTGCATATCAATCTTGGTTGATGATTCAACTAAAATATATCCCCTGAGGCTCTCTGGAACAAGGATGGAATTTACTTCAATTCCGCTGTTTTTAACATTTCTGCCTATTAGCCTTGCTACGTTTTTTTCTTGACCTACAAGGGTTCTTATTGCATAAATCAAACTATCACTAACCTTTAATAAATTATTTCTTAAACAGTGTTATAAATGATTTTAATATGATCTTGAAAATTTAATTCATCTAAATTTGACCTAAAAGTTGAGCGGCTATGCTAATTATAAAGCCAATAGCACCTATTATCAGGACGCCTATCCCTGTTATCTTTGCAACATTCATGAATTCTTCTCTGCCTGGTTTTTTGGACACATGCAGAACTCTTTGACAGAGTTTTATAAAATCGACGATAGATTTTTTATTCAAGTTCATAGAAATACCCACTTCGGTTATAATTATAGAGAATGAGAATTTTTAAAATTTAGATAGATCACATTAGGAGGGTATAGGTTTAGGGATTTATAAACCTTTCCATTTACTGGAAGATGGTAATCACTAAACTTAAGGAAAATGGGGTAGATGTTTAAAAGTGGGTTTTTGCCTTAATAAAATATTGGATTAAAAAACACCATCTATAAATTCTTCCAATGAAGATTCAGGAATACTTTCTCGTTGTTTTTCTTCAACGAATTCCTTTTCACCAGGCATTCCAAATATGTGCGGAGACTTTACTCCAGCAACAACAATTGTTGTCCTGATAACATTTTCAAGGTCTTCCTGTATTTGGGTTCCCCATATTATATTTGCATCTGGATCTAATTCGTCAGCAACTATTTGAACGACTTTTTCAGCTTCGTGCAGTGTCAGATCCGAGCTTCCTGATATGTTGATCAATGCACCTTTTGCACTGGATATGTCCAAGTCAAGAAGTGGACTGTTAAGTGCCTCGTGAACAGATTCTATTGCCCTGTCACCAGAGTCTGATTCACCCATTCCAATCATGGCCATACCAGATCCCATCATTATGCTTCTAATATCTGCAAAATCGAGACTTACTAGACCAGGTTTAGTTATGAGTTCGGTAATTCCTTTAACTGCTCTTCCAAGAAGTTCATCTGCAACCATAAATGCCTTGTTTATTGGCAGGTTAGGTGCGACTTCAAGTAGTTTGTCGTTTGGTATTACTATCACTGTATCTGCAGCACTTTGGAGCTTTTCAAGGCCTTTTTCTGCATTTTCTCTTCTTCTGAGTCCTTCTGCACTGAAAGGCATGGTTGCAACTGCAATTGTTAAAGCGCCGATTTTCTTTGCTAACTTGGATATAACAGGTGCAGAACCAGTTCCAGTTCCTCCACCTAACCCACAGGTTACAAAGACCATGTCGGACCCTTCAAGTTTTTCCTTGAGTTGTTCCTCACTTTCTTCAGCACTTTCTTCTCCGATATCAGGCATTCCACCTGCACCGAGTCCTCCACACGTAGATCTTCCAATCAACAGCTTATGATCCGATTTTGAATAAAAGAGATCTTGTGCATCCGTATTAACGGAAAGTGTGCCTGCACCTTCGACTCCTATCTCCGCAAGTCTTGAAACTGTGTTATTTCCAGCCCCTCCAGTTCCTACAACGAAAATTTTAGCCCGGCTTCGTTGGATAATCTCTTTAAGATCGCTGTCGATGTTGTCGTCATATGAATTGCACTCTTCCATGGTTGATCTTTCCTTTCTTTTTTCAGATTCCTTTATGGTATTGTTTATAAGAGATTTCAATTCCTACCCCCACAGCTAATGTTTTATTATGTTAATTGTGTTATTGTACTAACTTATATTTAAAAGCAACGGTATTTTTAATGATAATTTACCACTGAACTATGATTTTTAACCGATATCATTTAAATCTCATAGAATGTTATGCACGAAGCAAATGTGAACTTACTTGTTTCACTTGTTTCTAGTGTGAACAATCTGAAGGAAAGTTGGGTCATTGCATCCTCTCAAGACTAAGGTCTTGGCATTGCAATGATCTCATTTATTTTGAGGTCAAAGAAGTTTCCCATGTGAGCTGGTTTCAAAACAATAGCTGCATCTAAACCCTTTGCAGTTCCGCCTACAGCAATAATCTCTGAATCTGTAGGTATAAGGCCGGCATCAGATACCATTATACTTATTTCCACACCAACTTTAACTCCCTGAGAGAATAGGCGAAGAGTGGCTGCAATAACTTCTACAGGAGTTATACCTCCAAATTTATTGGATATTCCTCTTCCAACGCCGCTTAATGAATGCGATCCAACATAAATTTTTACACCCATTTTTTCTAATTCAGTTCTGTTTTGGGATTCAATTTCAATAGAATCATCGCCCTTGAAACCAGCATGATGTGTTACATTAACAATGTTTACTTTAGGATCTCCGATGCTTTTTGCAAGTTTCACACCAGATTTTCCTGATGCAGATGCAACAACAACATGATCGATACCAAGTTCTTTTCTCCTGATCTTTACCAGTTCAATTAATTTGTTGGTATTTTCTTCTCCAGGATTTTCGAAGTAATGGATAGATTTTTCCATGCAAACCATCTCCTCTAATTATTTAAATTATTATTTTGTATCATTATTGTTTAGTTATGTGTACTAGATAAATTATGTTTTTTATTACTTCCATACTTTTTTTTATATTGGTTAATCTAATTGAATAAATATTGTGGTTTAAGAAATTTTTTTATTGTTTAATTAATGAAAAAAGCTAACTATGAAAATATACATAACAAAGTAAGGTGATGCAATGAATGCATTTGATTTTCTTACAAATGATCGTGATAGGAACCCTGAAGAGGGTATTACAATGATGTTAGACAAAGGAATGGGACCTAACATGGTTGAAGACTTTCTGGAGATATCAGGATCCTATGTTGATCTAGCAAAACTTGGATGGGGAACTTCCGCTATTCATGAAAGAGAACTAATAAAATATAAGATTGATACGTATTTATCCAATGATATTATTCCATATCCTGGAGGAACACTCTTTGAACTGGCATATATTAAGGGTAAATTTGATGAATTTTTAGTTGAATCTGATAAACTAGGATTTAAGGCCATTGAAATATCAGATGGTACAGTTGATATTACACCCAAAGAAAGGGTGAGAATAATTCGTGAAGTTAAAGAATTAGGGTTCATGGCTTTAACAGAGGTAGGTAAAAAGGATCCAAAAAAAGACCATCATTTTACAGCCCAGGACAGGGTTAAACTTGTAAAATTGGACCTTGAATCTGGTGCAGATAAGGTTATAATAGAGGCAAGAGAGGGTGGAAAAGATTTGGGTATTTTTAATGGTAAAGGTGATGTAAAGGAAGACGATGTTCAAGTTTTTGTTGATAACCTTGACATTAATAAATTGATATGGGAAGCTCCCCAGAAAAATCAGCAAACTTATCTAATACTTAAATTTGGAGCCAATGTTAATCTTGGAAACATATCTCCCGATGAAATAACAGCCCTTGAAACAATGAGAAGAGGTTTGAGGGGAGATACTTTGGGAAAGGTGAATCTTTCATGATAGATAAAATAACCATAATAGGCGGCTACAACAAACAGGGAGAAAAGGAACCTGTAGAAGAAGTAGTTATAAAAAAAGGAGAAATATTTGGGGTTGTGGGGCCAACAGGGAGCGGTAAAAGTTCTCTTATAGGGGACATAGAGCAGTTGGCACAGAAGGATACATTCTCAAAGAGGAAGATCCTTGTAAACGATGAAGAACCAAGCTACGATGATAGAACTAATCCGCGGAAAAAAATGGTTGCCCAATTATCTCAGAACATGAACTTCCTAGCGGACATGAGTGTTGGTGATTTTTTAAGTCTTCATGCTAAGTGCAGAGGTGCAAGCAGCAAATGTGTGGATGCTGTAATAAGCCTTGCAAATACACTAACTGGAGAACCCATAAAATCCGACCATGAACTTACCATATTAAGCGGTGGTCAGTCAAGGGCCTTGATGGTAGCAGACGTAGCAATTATCAGCAATTCTCCAATAGTACTTATTGATGAGATAGAAAATGCAGGTATAAAAAAACATGACGCTCTTAAGGTACTTTCAGGGCACGGGAAAATAGTCATGGTTGTAACCCACGATCCTGTGCTTGCACTAATGACCGACAGAAGGATTGTAATGAAGTCTGGGGGAATGGAAAAGGTTGTAGGCACAACAGAAGCTGAAAAATCCCTTTCCAAAAAATTAAATAAAATAGATGAACTCATGTTGAGTTTGAGGGATCAAGTTAGGAATGGGGAAGTTATTGAAGACATTGAAATGGGGGATGTTGTATTATGAAAATGATAATTGTTGCAGGAACCCCTGGATCTGGAAAGACAGCAGTACTTATACATGCTCTCCGAAGCCTTAAAGAAAGAAATTTAAAATCATCAGTAGTAAAAATAGATTGTCTCTATACCGATGATGGTAAAAAATTCGAAAAAATTGGTATACCTACAAAAGTAGGCCTGTCAATGGATATGTGTCCAGATCACTATGCAATTTATAATATAGAAGACATGATAGAATGGGCAGATGAAAACGATTCTGAATACCTTATTGTTGAAACTGCAGGATTATGCCATAGATGTGCACCATACACTATGAATAGTCTGGGAGTATGTGTTATCGATGCTACAAGTGGACCAAACACTCCTCTCAAGGTGGGTCCATTTTTAAGTACAGCAGACATTGCTGTTATAACCAAGGGAGATATGATATCACAAGCAGAAAGAGAAATATTCCGGGAAAGAGTCCTTGAAGTTAATCCAAACTGCAAAGTAATAGAAGCCAATGGTCTTTCTGGTCAAGGATGTATTGAACTAGCAGAAGAAATGGTCAAATCCAAGGAAGTATCCCTTGATGAGGAGAAATTAAGACATTCAGCACCCCTTGCTGTTTGCACACTCTGTGTTGGTGAAACAAAGGTTAATAAGAAACACCACAGGGGAATACTCCGAAGAATAGATGGATTCCAAACATACGAAGGAGAATAGAGATCTAGTGAACCAAAGGGGAATGATATGAAGAACAATTCCATAAATTCAGATCAGAGATCGAAAGTAGTAAAATTATTGCCAGGTTTTAACTGCGGAATATGTGGATATGCTCGGTGTGATGAGTTTGCACATTCGCTCATGAAAAGTGGAACAGAACTTGGGAAGTGTAAATTTTTATACCAGGAAATATTCAATGAAAACAGAAATGAACTAGAAGAATTACTAAGGGAAGAACATATATTGCCTGCTGAAAAGAAACCAGTAGGCCTCTTGGATGGATATGAAGCAGATTTTATTTTAAACCCCCTTCCAGAAGAAAGTTCTTGCAGAGAAGTTCTTTATCCATTTACTAGGAAAGTCCTCAAAGCAGGGGATGTTGTAAGGTATAGGCCTCTAGGATGTCCAATAATACATTTTGCAAAGATATTAGACGAGGACAATGGGTTAATAACAGTTCATATGATAGGGCCATGTCATAGAATTGATCCAGATGTAGAATTTGATTATATGGATATAGGTGTGTGTATGGTGGGAGGATTTGAAGGGATTATAGACGGTAAATTACCAGCTGTTGGAGAAACCATAAGATTCCTTCCAGGGCACTGTATGATGCAGAAGGTTCACTCTGGAATTGTTGTACAACTTGTTGGTAGAAGGGCTGTTATAGAGGGAATAGACCTCAAAGTATGGGCACCTCCAATAAAAGGATGAATTTTAAACATATTTAGGATTCATTAACTTTTTTAAATTAAGTTCAGGATATTTAAAAATTACAAAATAAATAAAAATCTAATCTATGAAGGCTGTTTAAAGAATAATTTAAGGATATTTCGCCATGAAAACAGATAAAATTAGCACAGAAAATATATATGGGTCTGAATTATACTTTCAAAAAGACCAAGGCCCCAAAAATGAGAGCGAATATACTTTAATTCCTGTTAAAACAGATTATATTAAACCGAATGAGTCATATGATATAATTATTAAATGTTCAGCAGATCTTTTGACTAATGGCGATTTTCTTGTAATTTCTGAAACACCAATATCTGTGTCACAAGGTAGACTTGTTGATGAGTCTAAATTTAAAGCTTCATTCCTTTCATTTTTACTGGCGGATGTATGGTCAAAATATATATGGGGATATTTATTGGGGCCAATTTTCAGAATAAAAAGTAGAACCATCCAAAACCTTAGGAAACTGCCACCAGAAGCTAGAGTCCATAAAAGAGTCATATTGGAACATTATGGTTTGAAACATGCATTAAAACCAGCATCTGAAGCAGGAGTCGATTTGAGTAATGTGCCTGGGACAATGGTTTCCCTATTACCCGAAAATCCAAATGATGTTGCAAAGGATATTGCCAAGAAGATAATGCATGATCTTAAAATAGATGTAACAGTGATGATTATTGACACCGATGCAAGTTATCAGTTAATTGGAAAAAAGTTTACATCACTTCCAATTGCAGTGCCAGGCATAAAATCGGATCTTGGAATTTTTGGATATTTACTTGGTAGATTTGGAAAAATTTTAGGACCAACTCCTTTGGGAGTTTCGAGACCAGAAAAACTTGATACTATGCTTAAAATAGCTAAACTAGCAGAAGAATATCATGAAAATAATGAAAAAGATATAAAAACAGTATATGATATGGAAAACATTTTTGAAGGAGACATTACAGGAATAACAATTGAAATGCTCAATTCAGTTGAGCATACACCGGCTATTATAGTCAGAAGGCTCTTTTAATCTCTTATAAATCTATTTCTAATTAGTTAAATTGTCATCAACAAATTATAAATACTATTTGATAGTATATAGAGTACTACCAAAGTTACATCACCAAATTAAAAACAATTGCTATATTCTCTTAAAGCTATTGTTTGATTTAGTATTTTGTAATTGCGTATAAAACTCATAACTTTGGATTATGGATCAGTATTTTTGGAATAAATCTAACTAATTTGTATTAATTCGTGTATATCTACATGTCATAGTACTGTATGGTCAACTATTCCATAAACAGTGATTCACTTGAATGGTAGAAACTGTTTAACCATAATCTGGGAGTTAATATGTCATATAAAGGAGGGGCAGAAATGCTTAGCGATCCAACAGTTCAGGAAATTCTAATGGACATAACCAATGATGAAAAGAGCAGTGTTTCAATCATTGAATGTATGTTGAAAGGAAAGACAACGGATGAAGAAATTGCAGAAGAAACCGAAATTAGGTTGAACATTGTAAGGAGGGTCTTGTACAAATTATATGATGCTGGAATAGCAACTTATAAAAGAAGTAAGGATCCTGAAACACAGTGGTACACCTACAGCTGGAGATTTGAGCAGGAAAAGGTATCGGATATTATAAGCAAGAAATATGAAAAGTTTTCCAGAGAAATTGAAGAATCTTTGGAGTATGAAGAAGAAAATATGTTCTTTTTATGTCGAACAAACGGCCACAGATATAAATTTGATGAGGCATCTGAAAATAACTTCCAATGTCCAAAATGTGGCGGATCGCTTGAATATCAGGATAATTCTACTATAATAGTGGAATTAAAGCAGATGATGGAGAGAATTACCTGAATTCTCTAAATATTATTTTTTTTAATTAATTTAAGAATTAAATTAGATATTTTATGAGGGAAACTTTTGAGTTCAAATCCATTAAAAACATTAACAGATTTAAATTGCCCTCCTAATATAATAGAACATTCTAAGGCAGTATCTAGAAAAGCCCTAAGAATTGGTTCTAATTTTATGGATAATAATGGTTCTTATGTAGATCTTAAACTGGTTGAAACCGGTGCAATGCTTCATGATATTGGTAGAATTAAAACACACTCAATTAAACATGCAGTTGTTGGTGCAGAAATATTAAGAAACCTTAATTTTCCAGAGGAGATTGTAAACATCACCCTCAAACATATAGGTGCAGGAATACCTTCAGATGAGGCAGAAATACTTGAACTTCCGCCCGGAGATTATATGCCCTGCACTTTGGAGGAGAAAATAGTTGCTCATGCAGATAATTTGATGAACGGAACGATTGAGGTAAATATTGATTTTGTTTCAAAAAAATGGGAAAAAAAGTTTGGAAAGAATCACCCCTCAATTTACAGACTTAAAAAACTAGATAAAGAACTTATAAAGTAAATTTAGATTAATTTATTTAACAATAATTAGTTTTAGACTATTCTTATATTTCTCTTTATCAACCAATCATTCTAATATTTAAACTAATTTTAACAGATAACATCTACAATAAATACTGGACATATACAATATTCCATAACAATATATTATGTAAAATGATCTTTCTGAAATTCATATCCATATTTGTAATTTAATAAATCCTAGTAATGGAGAATTATGCTTGAAACCTGAAAATCAAAATAAAAATATCATAGTATTCACAGGCCCTTCTTTGCAACCAACAGAGGCTAAAGAATTTCTTGAAGCAGATTATAGGCCTCCAGTTGCAAGAGATGATGTAATAAAAGCTTTGAGGGATAATCCGGATATAATTGTTATTATAGATGGTGTTTTCCATAAAGCACCAGCAGTCTCCCATAAAGAGATAATGGAAGCAATTAAAAAGGGAGTTATTGTGGTTGGAGGTGCCAGTATGGGTGCTTTAAGGGCGTCTGAGCTAGATGATTTTGGAATGGTTGGTGTAGGTAGGGTTTATCATGATTACCGGAAGGGAATTATCGAATCTGATGATGATGTAGCTGTGGTGATCAACCCTGAAACATTTGAACAACTCTCTGAAGCATTTATAAGTATGAACTACACATTTAAAGCAGCTATGGCCAAAGGAATAATCAATAAATCAGATTTTGAAACTTTGATAAAAACTGCAAAATCAATTTACTATCCCAAAAGAAATTATAATAAAGTTTTAAAAGAAGTAAATATTGAAGAAAAAAGAAAAAAACTTCTACAAAAATTTTTAAAGGATAATACTATAGATGTTAAAAAGGAAGATGCTATTGCTGTTCTAAAATATGTAAAAAAACTCTAATAACAAGGTTAGAATTAAATGAATCAGAAATTTATTAAATATTAAAAACATTATTATTTTTATTATTGAAAAGGATGATATCCAATGGAAGTTGAAGTGAAACTCGAAAAACTTAAGGATTATCTGAAGGACAGGAAGTTGCTTATTGCATTTTCAGGAGGAGCAGACAGCTCATTGATTGCATTTATAGCACATAAGATGTCCAAGGAATCAATAGCTGTAACTATAGATAATGGTGTAATGCCATCAGATTTTATTGGAAATGCAATGAAAATTGCAAAGGAGATCGGTATCGAACATTCAGTTGTAAAAGAAGATTTCCTAGAAGATGAATCATTCCGATCCAACCCTCGAAACAGATGTTATATCTGTAAAAATAAAATGTACTCTAAATTAATGGAGATTGCTGAAGAAGATAATTTTGAAGTTGTGGATGGAACCAGTATCAGCGATCTATTAGAAGATAGACCTGGAATAATGGTTAATTACAATAAAAACATCAAAAGTCCACTTGTTATAGCAGGGTTCACGGCTGAGGATGTTAAAAACGCTCTTGAAACCTTTAAAATAAATTACTCTAAATCAACAACTTGCATGGCAACTAGAATATCAAAAAACAGCGACATAACACTAAAAAAAATCAACAGAATAAAATATGCTGAATCTCTTTTGAAGGGGCTTTCCGGGTCTGAAATAGTTCGAGTAAGGGATCAAGATGGTGTTGCACTCATAGAACTAGAAAATATTGGAAAAATCCTTAAATCTGGAATTCTAAATCATATCGATTCTGAATTAAAAGCGGTAGGATTTAAAAAAGTTACACTTGACATTGGTGAATATGGTAATTCAAAGAAGGAGCTAGTTGTTTACAAACCATGTAAAGATGAGGAACATAAGATAATGTTTGAAACAGAGCTTCCATATACAATAAATATAAAAGAAACATGTGAACAACTAAAAAAGATTGGAAATGTGAAATGTTCAGTTGAGATGGGAATTGCAATGTTAGAAATCGAGGATAGAAATGTTACAGTATTTAAAACAGGAAAAGTAGTTGCAAGACGTGTAATTAATAAGGAAGATGCTGAAAAATTGCTTACAGAAGTGTTGCCAAATATAAGAAGAAATATCTAAACTTAATTTAAGAATAAAAAGCCATTCAAATAAAAAAAAAAGATATTTGGATTAATTATAGAAGTAGGTCTTAAATTTCTTTATGTACTTCTTCTTTGAATTTCCTTCGGAAACTTGTCATTTTCTTGAAGAATCCCCTGGAATCAGTTCCGCCAAGAGTTATAAACCTTCCCCCAATATCCACATCCATATCATCTGCTTTTATATCGGTGATTTCCACAATAATTTCTGATGCATCTTCAAGTGCATCATTTGCACAAAATTTGTAGTCTATACTCATTTTATTATGGGGATAAACTTCGTTTAAAGCTTTTTTTATGGTTAGTTCCATGACATTGAAAAAGGTTTCAAGTTCAGGAGATCCCTCCCACCAGAGATTTGCCATTATTATTCTGAGGTTGATTGTCTGTATCGAAACATCACCCTTTCTCTTAGCGACAATCCTAATGGTTTCAGGATCTGATTTTATTTTAATTATAGGCGTTTCTGACATTTTAATCGCTTATAGCTTTAATTAAGTCAACAGCTCTCACTAGTCCAACAAGATCTCCTTCAACATCTATCACAGGGATCTGTTCTATATTCCGTTGTCTCATTTTATTTGCACATTCTTGTACAGAGGTTTTAGTGGTTACAATAACCAACTCGGTATTGGCAACATCTTTAATTGTTTTGTCACTAAATTTAAGATGATTTTTTATAACATAAAGTACACTCTTACTGTCCCAAGACCATTTGTCCCCTTCTGTGCCTACAGAAGTGTTGTGCACTGTTCTCTCAGATACAACTTCACTTTCCTCTATAAAATCAGTTTCTGTGAGTATTCCTGAAATTTTACCATCATTATTCAGTCCAAGAAGCACCTTAAGTTTGTAGTATCTCATTATCTCAAATGCAACATTCAATGGTGTTCCTTCCCAGCTGGTTGGAATATTCTGGATCATATAGTTTTCAGCCGGATCCTGGATATCCATTTTCCATAATGCTTTATTTATTAAATCTGAAGCAGTTACAAGACCTATTAGTTGTCCTTCCTCTACGATTGGAACCCTTCTGATATTATTTTCTATCATCTTGGCTGCAACCTCCTTTACATCATCATCAGGAGATGCAGTTACGATATTTCTAGTCATTATAAGTGCTATTTGTTCCTCATCTGGGTTTTCAACCAGATCCGTTCTTGTAAGAACTCCAACAAGTTCATTAGTTCCATTTTTTACTACAGGCAATCCTGATACTTTTTTTTCTCTCATAATTTCCAGGGCGTTGGTACGGTTACCTGGTACATGGACAAAATATATATCTTCGGCCATTATCTCTTTTACAAACATTTCTTAACACCAGCCATAATATAAAATTAATAGGTGAAGATCAATAAAAAAATCGTTTATTTACTTCATTTATTCAATATGCACAGCTAAAACAGGACACTTTGCAGATCTAACTACCTTTTCTGTTACGCTTCCAAGTAAAAATCTATCCAATCCATGCTTACCAGAAGTTCCCATAACAACTAGATCAATATCCTCTTTATCAATCGTTTTAAGTATCACATCTGCAGGAGAACCTTCTTTTGTTTTTAGGGTAACTTTTAAATCTCCTTCCTCTAAATTTTCTTTAGTGGCCATCTCAAAGATGTGTTCAAGTGCAACTCGGCCTTCTTCTTTCAGCATTTCCTTAATCCTCACAATAAGATCTTCTGCAGGTAATCCAACTAGTGAAGATGTTTCTATAACATTTAATGCAATAATTTCTGCACCACTTGCGCGAGCAATCCATATAGCATGTTCAGCTGCTTTGTTTGCGTACTCAGAACCATCTGTGGGTAGAAGTATTTTTTTATACATTGGTTCACCTCTTATGAATTATTAATACAGTACACCTTTTGAATACTTTATAAATCATAATGAATTCTATGGTTATTTGGTTGTCATATCATATAAATATTCAATTTAAAATTTCACTCATAAAAACTTATATTATCAACCAATTAGCTTGAATATGTTTTATTCTGGCATTTAAACATTAGATATTCTGTTGTATGTACAAAATAAAACCAGTTCAAGATGATTATTAAAGTAGGGTACTAATTTTTATAGTTCATTTATTTCATTTAACATTTCATTTGAGAATTTTAATATTTTAGCCTGTTTTTTTAATCTCTGCTCTACTTGGTGTTTATAAATTGCCATTTCTATAACGCTTTGTATTCCCATGTCTTCGAATGGTTTTAGGATATAGCCAAATGGTTCTGTTACTTTGGCACGTTCCAATGTTTCATCGTCAAAATAAGCTGTTAAATATACAATGGGAATATCATATAAGTCACGTATTTGTTGGGCAGCATCAATTCCATCCATTTCACCCTTCAGCATTATGTCCATTAAAACAAGATCTGGTTTTGTTTCTCCAGATTTTTTTACAGCATCATGCCCAGTAGTTGCCGTACCAATTATGGTGTAACCCATTTTTTCCAGTTTATTTTTTAAATCAGCTGCCACAATGATCTCATCTTCAACAACTAAAATCTTTGAATCGGACAATTATTGCACCCCTAAACAATTTTCAGCAACAAATTAAATCATAATTTACATCAATTCACACGATCTTGATACTATATAGAGAGTATATTATATTAAATTTTATGATCAAAAAAAATAATATAATAATTAAAACCTAATATTTGGATAAATTATATACTTTTAAATTTCAATAACAGTTTTACCATTCATGTAAGGGATCAAAACTTCAGGAATAAGTATAGATCCATCTTCTTGTTGATAGTTTTCTAGAATACAGCAAATAGCTCTTTCTGTTGCAATTGCTGTACTGTTTAATGTGTGACACATTTTTAGAGATTCTGAATCTCCCTGAATTCCATAACGGGTGTTTAATTTACGAGCTTGATAATCTCTGCAGTTGGTGCATGAAACTAGTTCTCTGTAAGTACCTGAACCAGGAAACCAGCCCTCAAGATCATATTTTTTTGAAGCATTATCATTTAACTCTGAAGAAACAATAGAAACTATCCTGTATGGAATTCCAAGCTTCTTATAGATAATTTCAGCATTTTTCAATAATTCCTCATGGATATCCTTAGATTGTTCTTCATCGGAAAAAACGAACTGTTCAATTTTTTCGAACTGGTGAACCCTGAATATTCCTAAAGTATCCCGACCATGAGATCCAGCTTCTCTCCTAAAACAGGATGAAATACCGCAGTACTTACGCGGTAATGTTCTTTCATCGATTATTTCCCCTCTATGAAGAGCAGCTAATGTTTGTTCAGAGGTTGCTATCATGAAAAGGTCTTCATCCTCGACCTTGTAAAGGGTTTCCTCAAAATCTGCAAGTTCTGCTGTTTCTTTAATTACATCATGTTTAATAAAAAATGGTGTTTGAAATGGAGTAAAACCCTTTTCAGACAGTATATCCATGGCAAATTTAAGTAATGCCATATTTAAGTAGACCATATCTGCCTTTAAATAATAGAAACGGGAGCCTGAAATTTCTGCTGCTCGTTTAAATTCTGCCCCATCAATTCCTTCAATCAGATCTACATGGTTGGATGGTTTAAAATTAAAATTAGGAATTTTACCTTCTTCAGAAATTATTAAATTATCATCTTCAGTTTCTGATATTGGAACATTATCGTCAACAATATTTCCCACTTTGTAACGATATTCATCCCTTTTTGATACAAATTCAGCGATCATTGGTTCTAGTTGTGAAATTTCAGTTGAAACTTCCTTTGCCCTGATTTGAAGTTTCTTTAATTCATCTTTGCCCTGTTTTCGTGCTTCATTAAACGAATGTGATAGTTTATTCCTTTCTGCACGAAGATCATTCAATCTTTGTAGTCCATTTCTCCATTTTGAATCAAATTCAATGACTTTGTCAACGTTTTCGGTTGTTCTAAAACGCTTCTTTTCTGATTCACGAATTAAATCAGGATTTTCTCTGAAAAGTTTAATATTTAACATGGTATCATCAATTTTATTATTTTTCTACTTAATTGTAATATATTCTATGATTATGTATTGGTTCATTCAATGTAAAAATTCTTTTTTTACAAAATTTGTAATTATGATTGTGGATAATTATCTTTCAAATACAATATTACCCTCTTTAATTAAAGCATTTATGTTTTGGGTTTCGGTTCTATTTATTAGGGAAAGGATTGGATCTCCAGACAATCCACTTACAAGCATTATATCTGCCAATTTACCCTCTTCTATTGTACCAATATTAAGTCCTAATGCTCTAGCAGGATTTATTGTTGCCATCTTAAATACCTCAACTGGAGGAATATATTCTCTGTAATAAGCCCTTGTTATTTTAAGTGCGAATTCCATCTCTGTAAACATATTAGGGGAGTTGAACATCAAGTTGTCGGTTCCCAGACTTACATTTATTCCTAGATCTAGCATCTCTTTTAGAGGGGGAATCCCAACTCCAAGAGAACCGTTGGATCTAGGGCATGAGACAATATGAGTTCCTGTTTCACTAATAAGTTTAAGATCATCGTTTAATGGTGATGTAACATGTACAAGTAGATCAAAACCCGCCTTCAAGGCCCTTTCAACTTCGGTTTCACCGGTTAATTCCAGTGAATTCATCTGAAGTTCCTCGTACTCTGCAACATGTATGGAAGATAATTTGGATTTTTTTCTGCAAATTTCTGTTATAGTGGCTGCAACTTCGTCGTCAATTTCACCAAATCCACTTAAACCTATTCCATCACAAGATTTAAGAATCATTTCTACTGTTTTTTCAAGTTGTGATGAATTATTGGAATTATAGAAAGATTCATGTCTTCCCAGAACTATTTTTCTTATGGGAATACCTTCTGTAGCTTTTTTTAGCAGATCAATACCTTTAAATCCTCCTTCTCTGAAATCAACAAAAGTTGTAGTACCTGTTTGAAACATTAAATCTATTGTACTTTTCATTGCATCGATAATATTTTGAGAAGATGTTTCAGCGAGTATACGGTGTTTTATTCCGTTTGGAGGTTTTACTATTTGGTCTATGGGATAACCATCTCCCAAATCCTTTGCAACTGAGTCACCAATGTGAACATGGGAATTAATAAGGGATGGTGCGGCAACACAGCCTTTTCCATCTATTATTCTACCTTTTAAAAGCTTTTCAGACACTTCTACAATTTCATTGTCTTCAATTATTATGTTTGCTTTACATATGTCCATGTTCTCACCGTATAGAACATGAGCATTTTTGATTGTGATCATTAGATTAAAGTATTTTTATTGTAGTATTTATTAGTTTTAGTATTTTTCAGAACGTTAAAATAAGCCAGTATATAGTTAAACAAAACAATGGTAAAAAAAAATAAATATTTTCAAATTAATAGCAGAAATAAATTTAGAGCTGTTCATGATATTCGTTAAGAGATTTGACTCCAATTTCTCCTTCTTTAACATGTTCAATAGCGGTTAGTACTGCACGTGCACCTGCGAGAGTTGTTACATAAGGTATTCCCAGTTCAACGGCCATTCTTCGGATATAATAACCATCATCAGCTGATTGCTTTCCTGAAGGTGTGTTGATTATTAGGTCTATTTCTCCATTGACTACAGCATCTCTAATATTTGGAGAACCTTCGCTCACTTTTCGAATTTTATCTATTTTAACCTGGTTTTCAACAGCTTCAGCAGTTCCGCTTGTTGCAACGAGTTCAAATCCAAGAGTTTCTGCCTTTTCAACAATATCTCTTATGCTATTTTTATCAGAATCCCTAACACTGATGAATAATTTTCCTTTTTTAGGTAATTCCATACCCGCTGAGAGCAAGGCTTTGTAGTAGGAAACACCGAAATTTTCATCTATTCCCATGCTTTCTCCTGTGGATTTCATTTCAGGTCCAAGCACAGAATCTGCTGCAGGTAACTTTATGAATGGGAATATTGATTCTTTGACTGCAACGTGTTTAATTTTGATATCATCAACTAAGCCTAAGTCTTTGAGTTTGTATCCAACCATTAATTTGGCAGCTATTTTTGCAAGTGGTACTCCCACTGCTTTACTTACAAATGGAACTGTTCTACTTGCTCGTGGATTGGCTTCAATTATGTACACTTTATCTGTTTTAACAGCATATTGGATATTCATGAGCCCAATAACATCAAGTTCAAGTGCCAGTCTGGTTGTGTATTCTTTAATGGTTTTAAGAATATCTTCCGAAATACTTTGAGGAGGCATTACGCATGCAGAATCTCCAGAATGAACTCCTGCTTCTTCTATATGTTCCATTATACCTCCTATGAAGACAGTTTCTCCATCAGAAAGTGCATCAACATCGATTTCAATAGCATCTTCAAGGAATTTGTCAACAAGGATGGGATGTTCTGGCGAAATTTTCACAGCTTCTTTCATGTACTTTTTGAGTTCTGTGTCGTCGTAAACAATTTCCATAGCTCTTCCACCAAGAACGTAGGAAGGTCTTACAAGTACAGGAAACCCTATTCTTTCTGCTACAATACGGGCATCTTCAAAAGAGTATGCAATACCATATTCTGCTTGAGGAATATCAAGTAAATTTAGAACTTCAGTAAAACGTTCGCGATCCTCTACACGATCAATGCTTTCATGTGCAGTTCCAAGTATTTGAATTCCTTCTTCAGCAAGGGGAACTGCCAAATTTATGGAAGTTTGGCCTCCAAATTGAACAACAACTCCATCTGGATTCTCTTTGTCCATTATGTTCATTACATCTTCGAGTGTTAATGGCTCGAAGTAAAGTTTGTTTGAGATGTCGTAATCCGTACTAACTGTTTCGGGATTATTATTTATAATAATGGTTTCTATTCCTTCATCTTTCAATGCCTTTGAAGCATGAACACAACAGTAATCAAATTCTATTCCCTGACCAATCCTTATGGGTCCTGCTCCAATAATAACAACTTTTTTATTGTCTGATACTGCCACTTCATCTTCGCCTTCGTAGGTTCCATAGTAATATGGTGTTTTAGCTTCAAACTCTGCTGCGCATGTATCAACCATTTTGTAGGTAGGAACAATTCCAGTTTTTCTTCTGTGGTCTCTTATTAATTTCTCAGGAAATCCGGTTATATCGGATAATATTGCATCAGAGAATCCCATTCTTTTTGCTTTTATAAGAATTTCTGGTTTGAGAATTTCATCTGCATCTAAATTCCTTAAATAATTTTCAAAATCAACAATACTCTGTATTTTGTACAGGAAAAACCGATCTATCTGTGTAATGTCATGAATATCATCTATATCACGCCCTGATTTAAGGGCGGTATATAAATGAAAAATTCTTTCATCTGTTGCATTTTTTAATAGAGAATCGGTATATTCCACATCTACAAATCCATATTTTCCAATATCAAGGGATCTTATTGCCTTGTGAAGAGATTCTTCTATTGTTCTACCAATGGCCATAACCTCACCAGTGGATTGCATCTGCACACCTATTTCCCTTTTTATGGCTTTGAACTTATCAAATGGCCATCTAGGAATCTTTGCAACAACATAATCAAGTGAAGGTTCGAATGAAGCCGGTGTTTCCTTGGTGATGTCGTTTTGTATTTCGTCAAGGGTCATTCCTACAGCTATTTTGGCTGAAATCTTGGCTATGGGGTAACCTGTTGCTTTTGAAGCCAATGCACTGCTTCTACTGACCCGGGGATTGACTTCAATAACTTTATATTCTCCAGTTTCAGAATTAAATGCAAATTGGATGTTACAGCCACCTTGGATATGTAACGCTCTTATAATTTTAATAGATGCATTTCTTAATCTTTGATTATCAACGTCTGAAAGTGTTTGTGAAGGTGCAACAACTACACTCTCTCCTGTATGTATACCCATGGGATCCAAGTTTTCCATGTTACAAACAATTATACAAGTATCATTTTTATCTCTCATTACCTCATATTCAAATTCTTTCCACCCGATCACAGATTCATCAATGAGAACTTGATTGATAAAACTCATATCAAGACCTCTTGTAGCGACCTCGATGAGTTCTTTTTCGTTGTGTGCAACACCCCCACCTGTTCCTCCTAATGTGAAAGCTGGACGAACAATAACTGGATAACCTATTTTACCCACGGCTTCAATGGCTTCATCGATTGTTGTGACTGCCCTACAATGGGGTATTGGTTCATTAAGTTTCATCATGAAATTTCCAAATAGGTTACGATCTTCAACATTTCTTATGGTTTGAACTGTTGATCCTATGACTTTTATCCCTTCTAACGCACCTATCTTTTCAAGGCCTGTTGCAACGTTCAAACCAGTTTGTCCGCCCATGGTGGGTAGTATAGCATCTGGTTTTTCTTTTTTAATGATCTTTGCAACTATTTCCGGTGTCAGTGGCTCCACATATACTGTATCTGCCATGTCTATATCTGTTTGTATGGTTGCTGGATTGCTGTTCACAAGTATTGTTTCAATTCCCTCATCCATGAGAGATTTACAAGCTTGAGATCCAGAATAATCAAATTCAGCAGCTTGACCAATTTGTATGGGTCCTGAACCTATGATAAGAACTTTTTTTATGTCTTTGTCCCTTGGCATTTACGATCCTACCTTTATAAATCCTATAATTCAAATCAGTAATTTTTATGACTTTATTTTATGATTATACAGTTCAACCTAAATTGTTAATTTGCCTTTTTTTCATCAAAAATTGTACTTTTAACATATTTTAAGTTTAGTATTTCTTTAATATATTGAGGAAATTGTCGAAGTAATGGTCAGAGTCATGAGGTCCAGGGCCAGCTTCTGGATGGTACTGTACACTAGAAATTGGAAGTTCTTCATGTTCAAGTCCTTCAGCAGTTCCATCGTTAAGATTTATCTGTGTAACTTTAATTGGTAAATCTTTACACGAATCTGAATCAATTGTGAAACCATGGTTTTGGGAGGTTATATTAACTTTACCCGTGTTAAGATCTTTTACTGGTTGATTTATTCCCCTGTGACCGAATTTCATCTTATATATTTTTGCACCGAAGGCTAACGATATAATCTGCTGGCCAAGACAGATTCCAAATATTGGAAGTTTCTCAGATAAATTTTTAACTGTATTGGCTGCCTCTGTAACTCTTGTTGGATCTCCAGGCCCACTTGAAACCAGCATAGCCTCTGGATCATAATCTAAAATTTCTTTATAACTAGTTTTGTAAGGTAGAACAACAACACCTATATCTCTTTTTAGGAGGGCGTTTATACTATTTCGTTTTATACCGCAGTCAAGCACCACTGCTCTGTGTTTATACTCTTCACCCAAAATTTGAGGTTTTTTAACAGATACTTTGTCCACAAGGTCTATATTTTCGATATTTTCCTGTTCAACTGCTAGCTTCAAAAGTTCTTCATCATCAATTTCCTGTGTTGAAATTGCTCCTTTCATGGCTCCATGACGTCTGATTTTAAGTGTAAGAAACCTGGTATCAATCCCGCTTATACCTGGAATTTTATATTCACCTAAAAAGTCAGATAAACTCTCTTCAGAGAGCCTGTGGGAGGGATGGCTGTTTTGTTCCCTTACTATAAATCCTTCTGCTTTTATCCCATCGGACTGGAACCAATCTCTAGATATTCCATAATTACCTTGTAATGGATAAGTTGACATTAGGATCTGCCCTTTGTAAGAGGGGTCTGTAAGTGACTCAACGTATCCGGTCATTCCAGTTGCAAAAACCACTTCTCCCGTTTTAATTGTTTCAAAGCCAAATCCTTCTCCTTTAAGTATTGTTCCATCTTCTAAAGCTAATTTAGCCTCTTTTAGCATTTCATCACCGGTTAAATTAATTTGTAAATCAAAATTTGAGTAAATTATCACTTATTCTAAGCCTTTGATCATCTTCAATTTATAACTGATCCTTAATTAGATTTATTATATGAGATCTTGATCAGTAGTTTATTTTCTTGGTTTATTAATTAGATTATTTCAGAATTATATAATAAAATATTTAAAATTCATTGATTTAGAATACTCTATTAATTCCAATAGTATTATTCAACAAGTCTGGCTCATAATAACTGCGTCTTCATTGTCATCATAATAATCTTCAACAATTTTTTCTTCTTTAAATCCCATTTTACTATAAAATTTTCTGGCCCCTTTGTTTCCAACTCTTACCTCTAGTTTGATCTTTCTCACATTATATTTCTTAAAGATATTCAGACTTGTTTCAACTAATTTGGAGCCAACTTCCATTCTTCTGTAACTTTTATCAACTGCAATGGATATTATATGACCTTCATCTTCAAACTTGATCCAAAATATAATATATCCTACTACCCTATTATTTTCCTGGGCAACAAGAAATCCTGCACCCAGGTTGTAAATATCTACAAGAATATTAGCAGGATAGGGATCACTGAAGGACGCCATCTCAATTTCAAGGACTCTTTTGACGTCTGGGCGTTTAAATTCTCTTATTATCATGAATTTCTCCAGTAAAAGTGGTAAAAATGTGGAAAGATTTTTCAAATTATATTATAGCAAACTATAGGAATGCTTCTTTAATAGTTGAAGTAGGTGTAGGAGGTTTTCCATTGGTTGCCTTTACACTGCAAGAATATCTTAACATGGATATAATCATGACAGATATTAAACCTTACCATGATCAAATTGTTGTTGATGATATAACCAACCCTAACATAAATATATATAAGAATGCATCACTGATCTATTCAATACGCCCACCTGAGGAACTTCAGCCATATATAAAAAAGGTTGCAGTAATGGTAGGTGCAGATCTAATTATAAAACCATTATCAACAGAATTTATAAAACCAGATAAAGGTATGAAACTTATCAATTACAAAAAAGCAATATTTTACCAGAAGTGTAATAATGAAATGGCAGAATAAAAGTGCAGAAGATGTTTTAAATTCATTAAAATCTACCAATAAAGGATTGACCAGTGGAGAAGTACAGAAAAGGCAAGATATTTATGGAAAAAATGAGCTGATTGAAGAAGAAAAACCAGGACCCATAACCAAGTTTTTGGGACAGTTTAAAGATTTCCTTATAATACTACTTATAATTGCAGCTATAGCAGCTGCATTAATTGGAGACATAACAGATGCAATTGTAATACTTATCGTTGTCATTTTAAATGCAGTTGTGAGTTTTATACAGGAAAATCGTGCAGAAAATGCAATGGAACAGCTTAAAAATATGACATCTTCAGAAGCTGTAGTTATTCGTGATGGAGAACCAAAGAAAATTACTGCAAGTGAACTTACAATCGGGGATGTTGTTATACTTGAAGAGGGTGACAACATTCCTGCAGACCTAAGATTATTAAAAAGCTACGATCTTAGGGTGGATGAATCAGCATTAACCGGAGAATCAAAACCTTCAAACAAAGATGAAAATGTACTGTCCGAAGATGAAACTACCAATCTTGCTTTTATGGATTCATATGTGGCTTCAGGACGAGCAAGGGGCGTTGTAGTAGAAATTGGAATGAATACTGCCATAGGTAAAATTGCTGAAATGATTCAGGGAGAAGAGCAAAAAACACCTCTTCAAGATAGAATACATGGCCTTGGTAAACTGATGGGTTTAATAGCAATTGTTGTTTGTACCGGTGTTTTTACGCTGCAATTCTTTAAAGGAGTGCCATTAGTAACCAACTTCTTGACAGCAGTTTCACTTGCAGTTGCTGCTGTGCCAGAGGGATTGCCTGCAATAATGACCCTTACACTTGCACTTGGAATGCAGAGAATGGCTAAAAGCAATGCAGTTGTACGAAAATTACTTGCAGTGGAAACATTGGGTTCTTGTACAACAATTTGCACAGATAAAACCGGTACATTAACAAAAAATAAGATGGCTGTTCGCCAGACAAAGATAACCTCACCTGAAATGGCATTCAAAATATCCGCACTGTGCAACAATTCGAGTATATCCAATGGGAAAGTAATAGGAGATCCAACTGATGGTGCAATGCTAGTTTATGCTGATGAAAATGGATACAACAGACAAGAACTAGAAACGAAGCATAAAAGAATTTTTGAAATACCACTGGATAGTGAAAGAAAGAGGATGACAACTGTAAATGAATTTAATAGAGATAGATATGTTCTTACAAAGGGAGCTCCTGAGATCATCATTGAACGCTGTAACATGGTTGAAGAAAATGGGGAACTAAGTCAGATAACCTATGAAAATAGAATGGAAGTACTGGATGATCTTAAAGAAATGACATCCGAAGCTCTGAGGGTTTTGGCCCTGGCATACAGAAAGATGGGGTCTGATGAAGGGTTTGATGATAAAGCAGCACTTGAAAATGATCTGATATATGTTGGATTGGTGGGTATGATGGATCCACCAAGAAAGGAGGCAAAAGAAGCAGTTGCCCTCTGTGAAAAAGCAGGGATCAAAGTTGTGATGATCACAGGAGATAACAAAGATACTGCTGCTGCAATTGCATCTGAAATAGGTATTTTAAAGGATGGGAACGTTTTAACCGGATCAGATCTTGAAAAAATTGACGATGATAAATTTAAAGATATGGTTCAAAATGTTAGTGTATATGCTCGTGTTTTCCCAGAACAGAAAGTTCGAATTGTTGAGGCTCTAAAATCACAGGGACAAGTAGTAGCCATGACAGGGGATGGTGTAAATGATGCACCGGCACTTAAAAAAGCAGCCATAGGTGTTGCAATGGGTTCTGGTACAGATGTTGCCAAGGAATCTGCAGATATGTTGCTTCAAGACGATAACTTTGCAACAATTGTTGAAGCTGTTAAAGAGGGACGTACCATATTTGACAACATAAAACGATTTGTTAAATTTCAACTTTCAACAAACATAGGTGCTATACTAACCATTACAGTCGCATCTCTTATCAGTCTTCCAATACCATTCAATCCAATACAGATACTTTGGATAAATATAATAATGGATGGTCCTCCTGCACAGTCACTGGGTGTTGAACCTTCAGAAGCAGGAGTTATGGAACGGCCACCAAGCAGCGGAAACATCATACCCAAGCGAAACCTAATTAGGATTGGAATTGCAGGAATTGTAATGAGTATAGGCACACTTTTACTTTACTACTATGAATTGTCCAGCGGTGCAAGTGTAATAACGTCAATGACTATTGCTTTCACTGTATTTGTGATGTACCAGATATTTAATGTTTTCAACTGCAAAGCAAAGGGAATGATCCCTAATAAAACTTTATTAATAGCTGTTTTAGCATCGTTTTTGCTTCAGTTATGTGTTATTTATTTGCCTTATTTGCAGGGGATCTTCAGAACAACCGGAATTACAATAATGGACTGGGTTCTCATTGTATTAGTGGCTTCAACCATATTTTTAAGTGAATTTATTAGTGAAAAGGTGATAAAATGAAGGTCATGGTCATGGCCGGTACCTCTGATGCAGTGAAAATTATAAGTAAATTAGCAGAGCTTGAAGATATTGAAGTAATTGCAACCACTACAACAAAATATGGTGGTGATCTTGCTGTTACAGCTGGTGCAAATGAGATTATTGTTGGTCGGATGGGAATACATGAAATCGAAGATCTTATAACTGTAAATGAGATTGATATTTTGATTGATGCTACCCACCCATTCGCAGTTGACGCAAGTTTAAATGCTGTAAAATCCGCAAAAAGTTCAGGTATAATGTATATTCGTTTTGAGAGGCCATCAATAGAAATTCCAGATCACGAACAAGTGTTTGAAGTATCTTCGTTCGAAGAAGCTGCCAAAAAAGCAATTGAAATTGTTAAAGAAAATGGAAACTACAGGGTAATGCATTTTGCAGGTGTTTCAACACTTCACTATATGATCAAATGGATCAATCCTCAGTTCATGGTTGCAAGAGTACTTCCAGTTGTTTACTCCCTGAAAAAATGTCTTGAAATGGGAATTCCTAGTGAGAATATTATTGCAATGCAGGGAACATTTTCAAAGAATTTCAACATGGCATTAATGGAAGAATATGGGGTAGGAGTAGCTGTAACCAAGGAAAGCGGTGAGACAGGAGGTACTTCAACAAAAATAGCAGCTGCTATTGATTTAGAAATACCAATAATCATAGTTAAAAGGCCTGTGGTTAATGAAATTAAAAATGAGATAACATTTACAGATGTTGTTGATGTTTTGAATCATATTCATCATCAAAATTTATAAATAGAAAATTATTTGATAAAATGTTAATGAATAAATTTTTTTAGATTAATTAAAAAGAAAATTTTTAAATTAAAAATATAAAAATTGATTTAAAATTAGCCTCAGATCGCCCATCAGTCATCATAGATCAGAGCTCATAGGGTTCATCACAGGCTTAATCTGTTATATTGTCAAAAAATAAGAAAAATAATTGGAGTTTGGAATTATCCAAACATGACTCCAGCTTCTTTTTTCATTTCTTCGTCGTGTTCCATTCCTACTATTTTGTCAACAGCGTCCATGAAATCGTTCATGGTTACAGTAGATCTCTCTTCCCTTATTGCAAACATACCGGATTCAGTACATATTGCTTTTAGATCGGCACCGGAAGCACCTTCTGAAAGTGATGCAATATGCCGTATATCTACATCTTCTTCCAAAGTCATTTTTTTGGTATGGATCTTTAATATTTCCATTCTACCATCTTCATTTGGAATTGGAACTTCGATGAATCTATCGAATCGTCCAGGTCTTAACAGGGCAGGATCAAGAATATCTGGTCTGTTGGTTGCTGCAACAATTCCAACATCTCCCCTTCCTTCGAAACCATCCATTTCAGCAAGCAGTTGCATTAAAGTTCTCTGAACTTCTCTGTCACCGCTGGTGGAACTTTTCAGTCTTTTTGCTGCTATTGCATCGATTTCGTCAATGAATATAATACTAGGGGATTTCTCCTTTGCAAGCTCAAATACTCCTCTAACAAGTCTTGCACCTTCACCTATATATTTTTTAACAAATTCAGATGCAACTATCTTAATAAATGTTGCATTGGTTTCATGTGCAACTGCTTTTGCAAGAAGAGTTTTTCCTGTTCCTGGAGGTCCATATAACAGAACTCCCTTTGGAGGTTCAATACCGATGTTGATAAACAGTTCAGGTTTCTTAAGAGGTAATTCAACGGTTTCCTTAATTTCTACTATTTGTTCCTCTAATCCACCTATCTGTTCATATGCAATGTCAGGTTTTTCATCTACTTCCATGCCCGTAACAATAGGGTCTTTTTCTGATGGCAGGACATGTACTATACTGAATGTCTGCTGGTTAAGGGCCACACGAACACCAGGTTCAAGTGACTTTTCATCTAAGAATCGTGAATATCCAATTACAAAATTAGGGCCTGTGCTGCTTTTTACAACTACCCTACCGTCATCTAATACTTCAGTTACTGTAGCTATTACCAATGGAGGTGATCTGAATCTTTCAATCTCTCCCCTAAGAGATTTTACTTCTCTATCCAGCCTCATTTTCTCATTTTCGATCAGGACCTTATCCTTTTCAAGCTTCCTAACCTTCCACATGAGGTTGCGTTTGGTTTTAGTGTTATCCTCTTTTAGGATTTTTATCTCCGTTTTAAGGTCTTCAATCTTTTTCAATACATTTGGGGACATGTTTTCCATGATCCTCGCTCACTCCTAACTTTTATTTAAAAAAATAATACTCTAAGACTTAATATTATTTACTGAATTTATTGTCCTTAATAATATTTAAAGTTTCGTGGAGTTGAACTTATCAACCGCTCTCACATTAGATGGATATTTGAATTTAAAAATAGTAAGTTGTGGGATGGGATAAAATATGAAATCAGACATAGATATACTTAACTATTGGTTTGAAAAAAATGATTTAAGCGATGCATCAAGAGAACTTTATACAATTGCAATGAATCAATATTCAAAAATCGAGAACATAAAGCATATCCATCCATTCAAAATCATTCTCTATTAACCATAATTCAAATTTACGAGATTATAACATTCCTAGATCGGGTATTTTTAAAATTTTATCTAAGGTTTAATTTTTGCTCATTTAGTTATGCTTCTACCGGAAGTATATTTCCTCTCAAGTATATGAATTTTTTGTAAATTAACAATAATATTTGTGCTTACTTAAAAGTATATTTTTATTATTTTTTTGAGTATAATATTTAATAATACCCTCTTCCAATATATTGTATTAGAGTATGATTAGGGTGCATTAGGATATTATTTAATTGGAATATCAGTAAAAAATATCTTTTAGGAGTGTAATAAATGGTTGATTCCAAAATTTTAATCGTAGAAGATGAGTACATAGTTGCTACTGATCTAAAACAACGATTAGAAAAAAAATAAAATGAGTATGAGGTTATACAGTTTAAATCCTGTAAAAGCAATCAAGCTCCATTTTGTCACTGATTTTATTGATTGAAATTTTTAGTATTCTTCGCATTTGATCTGGAAGTGTTTGGTTGGGTGGTCGCATGATGGGCATTTTTCTGGAGGTTCCATACCTACGTGTACGTATCCACATACTCTGCATAGCCATTCTACTTCTTGATCCTTCTTGAAAACTTTGCCATCTTCTATTGTTTCTAAAATTTTTGTAAATCTTTCTTCATGGTGTTTTTCAACTAGGCCTATTGCCCTTAATCTTTTGGAAATATCAGTTAGACCTTCTTTATCTGCAGTATCTGCAAATTTGGGGTACATTTGTGTATGTTCCTCATTTTCACCAGCTATTGTGGCCGTAAGGTTTTCTACGGTGGTTCCGAGAGTTGTTGGTGCATCTGCTTCTACTATAATTGCTTCTGGGACTTCTCCATTTTCTTTTAGTCCGTTTATCATTCGCATTGCCCATTTGGCATGTTCTCGTTCATTTTCTGCTGTTTTGAGGAAGATTTCTGATAGCTGTTCGTATCCTTCTTTTTTTGCAACCTTTGAATACATTGTGTATCGATTTCTGGCTTGACTTTCACCTATAAAAGCTTTTGCTAAATTTTCCATTGTTTTTTTCATGATTATCTCTCCTTTTTTACAAAAAATAATTATTTAGAATTGGGATATAAAAATTATCCTAGTCGAAATGTTTCTCAAATACCGTTACAAGGTCTTTGGGTTCTTTAATAATAAAGGTTTCATACATTTTAGCTAGTTTTTTAACGTGTTCTACATCTTCTTTCCTAATGGTGATTTTTAAATCATTCCCATCGGGTAGTTGAGTGATGGTTGTTCCTTCTTCATAATCTGATGGTAATATGTAGATAGGAACATCAGCTTTCTGGCCCATAATGGCGGCGTTGGAAATTAATGTATCTCCCATCCTCATAGCTATCTTTGCAACCGTATTAGAGCTGACAGGTGCGATTAACATGAATTCATATTTTCCTAACTGAATATTACCTGCTAGAAAAGGTGCATTAGCATTAATCTCAACCCATACTTTATCAAAATTTCTTTCTATATCCTGCGATATTTCATAATATTTTATAACTTGATCTCCGGATTTTGAGATAAAAACTTCTATATCCACTTTGTCTTCGTACTTTTTATTTATTTTTTCCATCGCCTTCATGGTTTCGACTATTTTATCACCGGCACCAGTTATACCCCAAGCAATTTTCTTCTTTTTCATTAATGATCCCTCCTTGAATATTTAAAAAATATGCTGTGTTACACTTCACTTATTCCTCTTTGGTTATCCACATTTACGCATGAAACATCTTTCATTTGTCCTAAAAGTCCTATAAGTTTGACAATTCTTCTGTAAGTATTTGAATCCCATAAATCTCCTTCGTATATATTCTATATGTTATATTGGTGAGGGTTCTATTTAGAATTTTGTGACCATAATTTTTTTTTATCAAAGGAGTATTTTCCAGATTAGAAGCAAGAATGATACGGTATAGTATAATATTTTTGGAAAAATTGAGTTTTTACAGATTACCGAAATGTTAGGTATAATAGCACAGCATTCACAGTGATGATAACTGTTGTAATTATCCATCCCGTTAAATTGGTTAATTGTTTGTTAACCAGAGACCCCATTAACTTGCCGGTGACGGGTTATCATTAACATGGAGATTATTGCTAGGCAGGCAAAAACATAATATAACTTGACTGCAATTGTTATTAAAAATGTTTTCGAGTTATTTTACATAGTAGTAGGTGACCTAATCTACGATTATTAAGTTATTATAAAAACTATTGACTTTGAAATAGTATTTTGCCTGGGACACTTATAAAATCTAGTTAGTTTTAGATAATTAAACGAATACGAAAAATCACACTTATTATACAATATTTATCCAAAAATTTTATTCAAAAATTGCCGCACCTGATTTATACAAAATTTTAAGTCGATTGTATAATAAATAATATATTACAATTTATAAAGAATTCAAATTATACTTCTTAA
This sequence comes from Methanobacterium sp. SMA-27, assembly GCF_000744455.1. Taxonomy (NCBI): domain Archaea; kingdom Methanobacteriati; phylum Methanobacteriota; class Methanobacteria; order Methanobacteriales; family Methanobacteriaceae; genus Methanobacterium; species Methanobacterium sp. SMA-27. The sequence continues at coordinate 271,070 of NZ_JQLY01000001.1, forward strand.
AGAAATGTTATTAAATAGTAATTTACCTAAACACAAGATTCACAAGTTTGTAATAATTAAAAATATATGAATTAAAAAATGGAAAAAAAAAGAGTGAAAATTATGGATGAAAATAGCAAAGAAACAGCTAGAGGTAGCATGAAGAACCTTGAGTGGTGGCCTAACCAGTTGAATCTCGACATCCTGCGCCAGCATTGCTCAAAGTCTAATCCGATGGAAGAGGGTTTTAATTACGCTAAAGAATTCAAGAGTCTCGACTTCGAGACCCTGAAGAAGGACCTCCATGAACTGATGATGAATTCACAGGACTGGTGGCCTGCGGACTTTGGCCATTATGGGCCTTTGTTCATCCGCATGGCGTGGCACAGCGCTGGTACGTACCGAATCGGCGATGGTCGCGGTGGTGCAGGTCACGGCAGCCAGCGTTTTGCACCTCTAAACAGCTGGCCCGACAACGCCAATCTCGACAAGGCACGCCGACTACTCTGGCCGATCAAACAGAAATACGGTCGGAAAATTTCCTGGGCCGACCTGATGGTTCTCGCTGGCAATGTTGCACTGGAATCGATGGGTTTCAAGACCTTCGGTTTCAGTGGCGGGCGTGAAGACAGCTGGGAACCGGAGAAAGACATATACTGGGGTTCCGAGACTGAGTGGCTTGGAGAAAAGCGCTACACAGGTGATCGGGAACTTGAGAATCCCCTCGCCGCCGTTCAGATGGGCTTGATTTATGTGAACCCGGAAGGCCCGAACGGCAAACCTGACCCGATTGCTGCGGCGCGTGATATCCGAGAGAGCTTTGATCGTATGGCGATGAACGACGAGGAGACAGTTGCCCTAATTGCAGGTGGCCATGCCTTCGGTAAGACTCATGGTGCAGGTGACGCGTCACTGGTGGGCCCGGAGCCTGAAGCCGCCGGCATTGAGGAGCAGGGCCTGGGCTGGAAGAGCAGCTTCGGCACGGGCAAAGGCAACGACACGATTACCGGCGGTCCGGAGATTATCTGGACCAACACGCCAACGAAGTGGGACAACAACTTCTTCCGGATCTTATTCAGCTTTGAATGGGAGCTGACGAAAAGCCCAGCCGGAGCGTACCAGTGGAAGCCGAAGGGTAACGCAGAAGCCGATACCGTGCCAGATCCGCACGACCCGTCAAAGCGTCGCACCCCAGGCATGCTGACCACAGACCTCTCTTTGCGGTTCGACCCTATCTATGAAAAGATCTCACGGCGCTTCTATGAGGATCCGGATCAGCTTGCGGACGCGTTCGCCCGTGCGTGGTTCAAGTTGACCCATCGAGACATGGGCCCGCGTGCACGTTATCTCGGACCTGAGGTACCGGACGAGGAGCTCATCTGGCAGGACCCCATCCCTACAGTTAATCACGAACTGATTGATGAAAAAGACATTTCCACCCTTAAGGGCAGGATATTGGATTCTGGCCTATCGGTGTCAGAGATGGTTTCGACCGCTTGGGCGTCGGCGTCCACTTTCCGCGGCTCCGACAAGCGTGGTGGTGCCAATGGTGCACATATTCGCCTGGCACCGCAGAAGGATTGGGACGTCAACCAACCAGCCCAATTAGCCAAAGTGCTCGAGATGCTAGAGGGCATCCAGAGCGAATTTAACGAAGCCCAGTCAGGCGGCAAGAAGGTCTCGCTGGCTGATCTAATAGTTTTGGCTGGTTGCGCGGGTGTTGAGCAGGCTGCGAAAAATGCTGGTTACACTATAACAGTGCCCTTCTCGCCAGGACGTATGGACGCCTTGCAGGAGCAGACCGATGTGAACTCCTTTGCCGTACTAGAACCGGTCGCAGACGGATTTCGCAACTATCAGAAGACCCTTAACTCCGTTAGGTCTGAAGAGTTGCTGGTGGACAAAGCGCAATTGCTGACATTGACCGTTCCTGAGATGACAGTTCTCATTGGTGGCCTACGTGTCCTGAATACCAACTTTAGACAATACCAGCATGGAGTCTTCACTAAGCGGTCGGAGGCGCTCACAAATGATTTCTTCGTGAATTTGCTTGATATGAGAACAGCATGGAAAGCATCCACGGAAGACGATAATGTGTTTGAGGGACGAGACCGAGCAACGGGTGAACTCAAGTGGACCGGTACTCGTGTCGACCTAATCTTCGGTTCAAACTCCCAGCTCCGGGCATTGGCGGAGTTCTACGCATGTGATGACTCTCCTGAGAAGTTCATGCACGATTTTATAATGGCATGGAACAAAGTCATGAACCTGGACCGGTTTGACCTTGCCTTATCATGAAAAACGACATCTGAATCATATCGTTCTGAACTACCCCCATAATCAAAAGCTGAATAGCTTCATCCTCATATTTTTACTAAGAAACTGATGATTACACAGTATGCCTACAGTGGAAATATCACATGAAATGAAATTTTGGTGTTAAACTGGTAAAGAGATAGGATTGACTTTCCAACTCAAGTAAAAATGGTGGAAAAATTAGCACAAAATGGATCCAAACAAATAGGAATTGAAAGCAATGAAAATACTAAGAAAAATTGTAAGAAAGTTATCTTTAGAGAGGTTACTCCGATGGAATAAACTCTCTACCATTATATTCTAATTTTAAACTTTGTATTCACTTAAAAAAAATCTGAAAAGATCTATAAGTGGATACTACCCAGATCATAAAGGTGTGTTGCATGCATACTAATCTTCTTGAATGTGGACTTAAAATAATTGACTATTGCTGGTTACCCTATTTACTATTTCTGAAGTAATAATTAGATCATATACTGATTGAACTCTTAATTAGTCGTTTATATCGTTATATGACACTATGACGATGTAAATAATAACTAAATCCAAATTTTTGATCGGCAATTTATACTAAATTTAATTACATATTTTATTTATCAATGAATAAAAATTATAAAAGTTTGAATGGAAATTTTCCTAATCCACTTAATTGATATTGATTAAAGCATAAATTTATTTTATATTGAGAATCTAAATATAAATAACTTTAATGAGGTATATAACATGATTATGCCAGTTCCTGAACTTCCTCAAGTAATTATTGATGCTATTAATAATAAAAACCTAGCTATTTTCATGGGAGCCGGGGTATCTCAATTAGTTGGTTGTGATGGATGGCGTAAATTAGCAGAAAATTTGGTTTTGAAGTGTTTTAACACTAAAAAGAATGATGAAGAGTCATTTATTAATGAAAATCAAAAAGAAGTACTTTTGAAGAGTATTTCAAAAAGTAAGGATTTCAAAAAGGTAATTTCAATTTGTTATGATATATTAAAGAAAGAAGATGAAAACTTATTTTTTGAAGAGTTAGAAATGTCATTAAAGAAAGATAAAAAAATTGAATCACCCAATATTTACACCGAAATTTATGACATGCTTCACGGAGGATTAGGTGAAATTTCTGGACTTTATATTACTACTAATGCCGATGAACATTTTGATGAATTTTTCAATAAAGAAAGTAAGGAAATAATTTTTAATCCAGATGATTTTTTTAATCCAGACATCGGACAAATTAAACTTTATCATATTCATGGTACCATTTCCCATAGAGAAAGTCTAGTTTTCACTGTTAATCAGTATTTAGAACGTTATAATCCTGAAAAGGAGTATATCAACGTTTTAAAAGAAATTTTCGAGAGATATGTAATATTATTTATTGGTTATGGATTAGGGGAGTTTGAAGTTATTGATTTTTTATTTACAAAATTGGGATTGGGTAAAAGAAATCAAAACCAAATTGAATTAAAAAATTTTTTACTAAAGGGATATCTTGAAAGTGAAGAAAATGATTTAGAATTTGATAATATGTATTATAATAATCTTGGAATAACCGTTTTAGGATATTTGAAAATAGATGAAAAAGATTATGAGCAATTATATAATGTAATTAAGGCATGGAATGAAGAGATTAGTGATATACACTCTCGTGCATATGATTCTTTTAAAGGAATGGTGGAGGTTATAGAGGAACATGAAAGACTTAAAAAATGAAAGAATGGAAATATTAAGGAAAATAAAGCACAATGATCCTTTAAAATCCCAATTCTTCCGAGAGCTCTCCAAAACTACTAATCCGTTTCCATGGCTAGAAGATTTGATTATAGAAGGTTATTTTGACCCGGAAGGATATCCTTCTCCTGAAGAAGTTTCAGAAAAGAAAGGTTATTATACTATCCCCTACTGGGATCCATCAGGATATTTAGAAAATATATCAAAACTAAATTATCTAGAAAACGATGACAAAACAACAGAGCTACTAATTGACATTATTGAAAATTACATCAATTACCCTCGTGAAGAAAGAAATTATCGTATCGATTATGTTTTTTTAAAAGCCATTTTTTACCTTCCAAAAGAAAAAATTACATCTGATCATATAAACTTTATATCTAAAGCAATAAACTCGGATTCTACTTTAATTGAGTTAGAACTGTTTAAAATTGTCATGAAAAAATTGCTTGACTATAAATTTAAGGACTTTCTGTTAGAATTGTTGGAGATAATTTTAGACTATAAAAAAGAGTCTAAACAGTACCTTATAGGATATGTTCATAATGAATATGTTTCAATAATGGACGAATTTTGGCTAAATAAAAATTTAGAAGATAGTAAACCATTTATAGCCGAATTTTGTGCTTTAGATGCATTTAAAATATCTTTAAAAAAAATTTCAGATATTGTTGATGAAGATAAATTTCAATTTGATTATGTATCAATTCCTACAATTGAAGATCATCCTCAATCTATGTTTCCCGAGGAATATAAATTTCAATTAGTTCATTTTGCTAGAGACATGATCGAGTATCTACCTGCACATGGTATCTATTCCGAAGAAATAAGAATATGCACAGAAAATTTAGCTGCAAATGAAAAGAAAATCTTCCGGAGAATTGCCATTTATATAATTGATCTTTATTATGATGAATTAAATGAAATATTCTGGAATTGGATTGGTAATCCATTAGATGAAATTGATTTAAGACATGATATCTATCGTTTCTTTAAATTGAATTATTCTAAGTTTGATGATGACAAAGAAAAGATAGATTTGATTATTGATTGGGTAGATAATAATGAATACATTCGTAAATTAGAAAGTGAAGGTGCTGATCTAACTTCTTTAGCTTATCAAAAATTGAGATGGTTTTTAGCATTAGATGAGTCGAAAAATCAAAAAATTCAATCATTAATAAGAGAATATAGATTACTTTACCCTCATGATATTGAACATCCTGATTTTGGTGTATGGACGAGTGAAGAACTTGTAGGTGTAGATACAAGAAACTCTGAAAATCTTTGTAAAAAGGATAATCAACAGCTTGCTGATTATTTAAATAACTTTACTTCAGAATCTATATTCGAACAATCAGACTTATCTGAATCTTTCATTAAATGTGTATCAGATCATCCTGAAAAATTTACAAATAATCTACTGCCTTTTTTAAATGTATCAAGAAAAAATCAATATAATTTAATCTATGGTTTACAAAAGGCTTGGAGTTCTGAAAAAACATTTAATTGTATAGAAATCTTTGATTTCATTAAAGATATAATAATAAATGAAAAGTTTTGGAATGAAGAATCAGATGGTCGAAATTATAAAAATTCAATAGTGTCTGTAATTGCTGATTTCATCGAAAAAGGTACCGAAGATGATAGATTTGCTTTTGACCGAAATTTATTGAAGGAAGCAGGAAAAATCCTTTTAATCATTGTGGATAATGCAGAATCTGACCTTCAAGAAATGGATGATTTAATAACTTCCGTTTTGAACTCTTCGTTAGGAAAAATATTCTCTGCTATGGTTGTATATTCACTTAAATGTTTACGAGAATATGGAAACTTTCCGCAAAGTATTAGAATAGAATTTGAAAAACGATTTAATAATCCGCCTATTGAGCTTTCAGTCACTTTAGGTAGATATTTATCAAATTTGTGTGCGTTAGATAAAGATTGGGTGAATCAACATATTAATTTGATTTTTCCAGATAACATAGAGATATGGAAACATGCATTCATGGGATATCTTTTTTATTCTACTGTAATTTATACAGATATTTATAATCTACTTAAAAATGAATACATAAGAGCTATAAAAACCGATTTTAATGATAGAAAAATTACTCACAGATTAATCCAACATATAGGCCATTTCTATTTAAAAAATGATGAGGATCTGAATGATCCACATAGCTTAATTTCCAAATTAATTATTCAAAGAGATCCAATACAAATATCACTTCTAATACATTTTATTCTAGCAAATAAACAAAAAATTAATGTTGGCCAAATTAAGCCATTATGGTTAGAAATTATTGCAGTTTTTCCATATGATGAAGATACTGAAAATTGCAAAATTTTAGCAAAATTGTCTCGATGGTTAGAGTTAATAGAAACGATTGATTCTGATGTTTATTCATTCCTTATTTTATCAGCTAAATGTATTGAATCACAACCATCTATCTCCATTTTTATTAAAAACTTAACGAAACATGTTGAAAAATCACCTAAAGAAGTGGGGGAAATTTTTCTTGAGTTAATTAAAAAAACTCCAGAGCATAAAAAAGAAGATATTATACAAATTGTCGATGTCTTATTCCAAAAAGAACAAACCGATATTGCAAATTATATTTGTAATGAATATAGAATTAAACATCTTGACTTTTTAATTGATATTCACGATAAATATAATCAACGAGCATTGGAACAATAAATTGAGAACATCATTTGATATTAAAACTTAATAGTAACTCAATGGCATGAGTAATGCTTCTAAGTCTTGGTTAAACCAATCTTTACGTCAATAATCTGTTCCTGGCCTTTGCATTCTTTTAGTAAATGCCTTTCTATTCCCTGGAACATATCTCTGATTTTATTAGGGCCTTCCATCCTTTCTAATCTTTTCATTATCATGTCCTCGTCGATTATATTTAATAATATATATTAAATTAATAAAAATTAATAATTAATTATATTTTATGGAAATAATAAATTTAGATTATGGAAGAATTAAAAATTAAATTTGAAGAAGAATTAAATTATTGTCCTCCAGTTCTTGGCCATTTATCAAGTATAGGTGAAAACGAGTTTTCATACAGATATTACAAATTTAGACATCCAGCAGGGATTTTCTCATTACAATTAAATAATATCATAGATGATTTTTTAGACTTATTAAGCAGTTTAGAACAAATGCAGAACAAAAAAATTAATGTAGATGAGAGGAATATCAATAAGAAATTTGTACGTTTAATATCAAGTTTTTTTAAATATTATGAATCATGTTATGAAATATTTGTAGGGTGTTGTAAACAACATGACCCTCCAAGAGAAAGTGAACCTTTACATCAATGGCTTTATAAAAACAACTATGATGTAGGTCAAAAATTCTTTGATAAAGTAAAAGATGATACGGGCTATTTTAGGACATTAAATAATAAACTCAAACATACGAGCAACGATTTGAGAATTTTTTGTTTTTATAATAATCATATGAAAATAATGGGATACTATTTGGAATCTGTAGATGATAATGGAAGTTTAGGTCCAGATGAAGAATTACACCCTCGTTTTCAGGATCAACATACTGCAAATTCGTTCAATTTTATACTTAGGCAATTGTATTATTGTATTTATGAAATAGCCAATATATTAGATTCTGTTTTAATTCAACATTTCAGAGAAGTTTATTCTATTAATCTAAGTTATAATAGCGAATTTACTAAATTGTTAGATTGCAACACACTAAGAAATTTGAATGAAAAAATTAATAATTTACCTGAATTTTATTTTCCTAATGAATTTAATCGTGAAATTCCTATACCATATTTAGATGATGGATATTTAATTTTTGAAATCGAAGACTCAATTAGCTTGGATCTGATAGGCTTTAAAGTAGGTTTTGTTACGTCGGGTGATGGATTTTCAAGATCGTTTAGACTACCATTTTTGATAATGAGAGAATGAAAGAAATCTATTGTTTTTGTTTAAATATATTTCATTTACTACCTTTTAAATTAAATAATACTAAATTATAATTAATCATATCCTAATTAGTAAAATACTCCTGATTTTACCTTGGGATTAACTAGAAATACACAGCTATTTATTTAAAAACAGAACATATTAGTCTTTAACATCGTAATATAGAAGTTTAACGAAGTTACTTATTGGATATAACCAAATTATTTGAACTAAATATCCAATAAAAATTAATCATATCGAATTATAAATTTCTTTATCATTATTTTTAAGAGTATTATATTTGTTATAAATCAATAGTAAAATTTTTTAATTCACTTTTTTATTCTTGTAAGTAAAAATTGACATTTACAATAGGAAAATATTCCTTTAGAGTGAGATTTTCGCATGTTAAAAAAAATAAGCATGTAAATATTATTATAATGTTTTCAAGTGAATTTACAGATTATATGGCGAACTAATCTACAGTTACTTAGTACATTATGAAAACTATTGACTTTGATATAGTATTTTGCCTGGACACCATTACGATTTGCTAAGGTTGTGCTTTTAACAGTCAACCCTACGGATTTGGTGGAAATGTACAGTTTTGGACAAAATTCGCTGAAAGCACCCCCTGAAGAACAAAAAGTTATGATATAAGACGAAAAATTTAAGAAAATATATGATGCAATGACTCTAGGTGCCAATAATGTATGTTTCAACTGCATTAAAAACTGTCCTGTAGGCGATTATTAATTTAATTAAGGAGGTTTTTTGGATTTAAGTTGATGGTCTATAAGAGCTAATTCTATAGCGTTTTGTATTTCTGTGTCGTTGTAGGGTTTTTTGAGGTATGCTGATGGTTGGGTTTTTTGGGCTCTTTCTAATGTTTTATTGTCATAGTGGGCTGTTAGGTATATGAATGGTATTTTACAGTTATCTTTTATTATTTGGGCTGCTTTTATTCCGTCTAATTCCCCTTTTATTATGATATCCATTAAAATTAGATCTGGTTTGGTTTCTTCAATTATTTTTAGTGCCTCTTCTCCTTTAGTTACTATTCCAAGTATGTTATACCCTAAATCTTCTAATCGTGCTTTTAAATCTATTGCTAATCGTTATATTACTATATAAATCTTTTCCATTAGATTGGTTTAAGAGATTATCCAATTAAAAAAAGTTCGTTATAGCATTTAATGAAAATAATACAGGATTTTAAATTTTTATCAACATTTATTAAATTGAGATTATTATTAGATTTTGATCTATATAGAATAATTTTAAACTATCTTAAAACGCGATTACTAATCTAAATTGTATATATTTGCAGCACATATAAGTCAAATCTCAAAGAAAGATGGAGAAACAATATTCAATAATGCAGATGTAACTGGATGTGCATCCAAGTACATAAGAGAAATAGGTAGAGAAAAAGACTTTTTCAAGGCAGGAGATTGCATACCAATATATGGGGTAACAGATTCTGGCAAAAGATTTCTCAAATGAGGATATATAAAATTGGTGGTTTAAAGGAGAAATAAGATCCAAAATACCTAAACAATAATTTAAATCACATTTTGTTTTTACAGGAGTTTAATATATTTAGAATAACGGAAAGTTTCCTTGAGCTATAAATTTCAATACGGTTTAAGATTCAATGCAGGAGCTTCCAGAATATCAAATGCAAGTATCATAAACTGAAATCTTGAACAGAACTTATTGATTATATCTATCTAAAGTAATATTGATTTAATATATGATTGAAGTTTAATTCTGAATTACCGAAATTTATTTATGCCTTCAAAATTATAACAATTGTTATAACTAAATATTAGTTAAGTTATGGGGGTGATTACAGGAAGAAGATAAGAAACAGAGATGCATCAATTTATTTTGCAAAGCAGACTCATCGATCCTGGAAATACCTAAAAATTCTTTAATATAACCATGTACATTTTTTTGAAGTGTATTAAAACATTTATTTCAATTAATCATTAATTTTTGAGTTTATTACTTTTAAACGATGGGTTGGACAGCAAATCGGGAATATTAGTTATACATTACTTAAATGTACAGGTGATGTAAATGGTATTAGATTCGGTGTTTAGAAAAGAAGTAAATGCAACTACAAGATTTGTTAAAGGCTATAAAGGTAAAGTTTATTATCTTTTCAGTTTGCAGTAAAAAACTCTTTGAAGAACATCCTGAAAAATATTCTAAAATCAAATAATTAAGACCTGGCCAATTAGGGGAAAAAGTTTCTAATTGATCTTTATTCAACCTAATCTATTATTCCCCTAAAATTTTAATTTTATTTAATTTTATTTAGAGAGAAAATCAATGAGAGGAGTATGTAGAATGGAAAATTTGTAGTGGAAATATTAAGTCTTTGAAGCTGCAATAGTCAGTAAATAATTGATATGAGTAGTTTTTTAATTTTTTTTACATATGGATAAATATTTATATTACTCTAACTCATGAACTAAAATTCATTAAGATGGATAGTGAAATGATGAAAGTAATCATAGCTGATCAAATAAATGAAAAAGGGATTAAAAACCTTGAAGAAGTTGCAGATGTTGTAGTTGATTTTTCCATCACACAAGAAGAGCTAATAAGCAAAATTAAAGATTTTGATGCTATTATTGTAAGAAGTAGAACCAAAGTAACCCGTGCTGTAATAGAAGCTGGAGAAAAACTTAAAATTATAGCAAGGGCTGGCGTTGGAGTAGATAATGTTGATGTAGAAGCTGCCACTGAAAGAGGAGTAATGGTGGTCAATGCACCAGAATCCGCATCAATTACTGTTGCAGAACTCACAATAGGACTTATACTCGCGCTTGCAAGAAAGATTTCAATTGCAGATAAATCAGTGAAAGAAGGGAGATGGGAAAAAAGTAAATTCATGGGTACAGAACTTAACGGGAAAACTCTTGGAATTATAGGTTTAGGAAGAATTGGAACACAGGTCTTAAAAAGAGCAAAAGCATTTGGAATGAGTATTTTAGTTTATGATCCATACATAACCAAAGAAGCTGCAAAGGAGCTTGGTGTGGACATAGTAGACTTTCAAACATTGCTTAAAAATTCTGATATAATGACTATCCATGTACCACTCAGTCCTGAAACCAAGTACCTCATATCCAAAGATCAATTTAAAATGATGAAAGAAAATGCAATTATAGTAAATGCAGCAAGGGGAGGCATAATAAATGAAGATGACCTCTATGAAGCACTTAAAATTGGTAAATTGGGTGGTGCAGCATTAGATGTATTTGAGAAAGAACCTCCTGAAGTTAGTCCTCTTTTAACACTTGATAATGTAATTTTAACTCCCCATATCGGTGCATCAACCAAGGAAGCACAAATAGATGCTGCTGTCAGAGTGGCTAATGAAGTTAAAACCGTATTTGAAGGTGGAACACCTAAAAACGTTATTAACATGCCAGTTTTAGATAAAGAAACTTTACAAAAAGTCAAACCACATTTTAAAGTTGCTGAAAAGCTTGGAAATTTCCTTATCCAGACTGCAAAGGGAAATATAAAGGAAGTAAATATAACATACTGCGGGGAATTAGCAGAATTCCCAAAACAAGACATTATAACAAGATTTTTATTAAAAGAAATTTTAGATCCAATACTTACCGAACCTGTTAATTTGATAAATGCTCATTCAGTTGCGAAAAATAGGGGGATTATAATAACTGAAGGAAAAAGATCGGATGCAAAAGGCCACAAAAACCTTATAAAAGTTGGAATGCAAGATGATGAGACTGAAATGATTATTGAAGGTACATTTAATGAAGAACCACGGATCGTAAAGATAAACGATTATAAATTAAATATTAAACCCAAAGGAAACATGTTAATTGTAAAATACAAAGATTTACCAGGAACAATAGGTACAATAGGAACAAAACTTGGAGAACATAACATAAATATTGCGACAATGCAAGTAGGTAGAAAAGATCTTGGTGGAGAAGCGGTAATGATCTTAAAAGTTGACCAAAATGTCTTAAAAGACATAGTCGAAGAGGTTAAGAGGTTAAAATATGTTTATGATGTTATTCCAATTAATTTGTAGTCAAATTTAGAAAAGATAAACTAAAGGTTTCTGTCTTATTAATTTCCGGTTTTGTCGAAATCATAATATTAATAATGATATGAGGAAAGTTATCTTTAGGATTAATACTCCTATGTGAAAATTTCACTAATAACTTCATTATTAAGATTACCATTTAAATGGATTAATAAATAATATTCAACCCATTTACTCTCATCATTGTAATCTGAGCTATTTTTGATATTATCAACAAAAATTTTCATGATTTTTCCTCCTCAACTTTTTTTATATATCTGAAAAGCTGTTTCTTTTATAATAATTCCTTATGAAAATTATTTGTTGGAAAAAAATTTTAGTGTAAAATAAATGATAAATGAGCATTATTTTTTTATTCATTTGGAAAATCTAACTTCAATTTATAAGTTATGAGCAGATTAGATGGTATTGGAATGGATATTTTCAAATGCAAATTATAAATCCATGAAAATTCATGGAGTAATATTTATGAATTTAAGATATGGTTTTAATATTCAATTTAAAATTTGTATCCCGGTTAAATGTATTTAGAAATAGAAAATATCCATAATCTATTGTTTATTTTACTTTGATAATCTATAACATACCTATTAAAACTATCAAATCTTACATTACATATGGTACAACCAAGATTATAAAAAATACATTCATTCTTTTCCATTCTAATTATACTTAGCCTCATAATACATAACCTCCGTATCAGGAAAGTGAACACACAAAATCTGGAATATTCCCTTTTGAGATAAGTTCATTTGAGAATAACTAAAAAAATTAGATCTAAAAATGGTGTCCATAGTTAGAATAACATATATAAAATAGTGTGAACTTATATCTAAAAAGTGAGAAAAAAGGGTGCTAAGTTAACCTCTACAAAGATTTATTAATATTTAAATATAAGGGTATAGATCATATTAATGATACAAGTGTAAAGGGATCGTCATGAGATGTGAGATATGTGGAAAAAAATTAGTGGAAGAACCTCTGAAGACTAAAATAGATGGTTCAATAATGCTTACTTGTAAAGAATGCTCAAAATTTGGTAAAGTACAGAGAGAAGCTCCAAAACCCAAAAGACCAGGAGCACCAAGGAGCAGTAGGGCAACCAAGAGAGTTCAAAGGCCAAGAGAACCGGCCGAAGAAGTTGTTGAAAATTTTAAAGATATAGTTAGGCAAGCAAGAGAGAAGAAAGGATGGTCTCGTGAAGAACTTGCAGAGAAAATATATGAAAAAGCATCTGTAGTAGGAAGGATAGAATCAGGTAAAATGGTGCCGGATCTAAAGCTTGCAAAGAAAATAGAGAAATTAATGAATGTTGTTTTGATAGAAAAAACAGATGATGTTTCAGCAGATGAAATGGGTCATTCAAAAATTAAAGGATCCACAATTGGAGATATTGCTCGAATAAAAAGAAATTAAAATTATTTGAACCTTTAATTCTTTTTTTATATGTACTTATAACTTAATTTTAAAATAAAATTGTATTAAATTTAATTTCCTTTGTTTTTATGGGAATAATAACCCTTCAGGTATGTAAGCCCATTAAATAATTGTTCTAAATCTTTAAATTCACCATACTCCTCACTAATTACTATAACATGGGCCGGAGGGTGTATCTTTCTTATATGAACAATGCTTTTGGTTGTGTCATCTTCTACACGAACAAGAACCGCTATATCTGATTTTGATCTTAATTCCTGTTTTAATATCTTACCTGCAATTTCATCGGCAGTTTTAGGGTTTAATATCCTTGGCTTTCCAGCCACTTTCAATCCTGCATGTCTTTCAATGTCCGCGATTGTATTCAAAAGTTTTCCCTGATCTTCTGCCCGAATTAAAATTAAAGCCATAATTTTCACTCCTTCTAACTAATATTAAATATTAAACTTTTTTAAAATAAATTTTTGTAAATAGATTGAGATTTTCCCAATATTATTTACAAATCACTTTCAAATACACTGATCCTGAGTTGTTCTATTTCTTTTTAAGGAACGATGATATGAGTGTGCTTCTAAACAAGACTAGAATAACCAGTATCAATCCTATTGCAGTTTGTATATTCCCTAGAATATCTAAAATTGATGAGCTTATAGGTAAATTCCATGGAGGTGACGATCTATTATTTCCAAGAGGTTTGAAATATACACCAACAGCGTTTTGTTTTTGGTTTATATTAATATCGCTTGCTTCCACATCATTAACACCCACAAGGAGCCCACTGCTTATGGCACTATTAATGTCCTTAGCTATTTCTATAGCACTAAATCCGTGTTTTTTCACAGATGCGTCTACTATTTCCTGAGTAGTATCTGAGATTCCAGGTGCATCACTTCCATACGACGAAACAGAGGTGGTATTACCAGTAACAGTTATTGCATTGTTAAGTGCTTCTGTAGCACTTAGTGTTTTAAGAGGAGTTCCATCTAAAGGACAGGTCTCATAGTTGTCAGCTTCGGGGAAACTGATGCTCCAACCATCTTCTGGACACACTTTACTGTAATTTTGATCCATTGAAAAACCTGTTTCGTTAAGTTCTGTAGGGGTAAACATATCTCCTGTTGTTATTCCAGATGCAAGATTCAGAGCTCCTCCTCCATGTTTTTCCCCCGCATTTACAGCAACATTCTGAAATGCAGCAGCTACAACATCTGTTGCAGGATAACCATCTCTTATCATTTTTCCCATTAATTCAGCTGTTTGCAAACGCACAGCATCAGCAGTACCATACTGCGGGTTACCTGGGGTGTTTAAAAGGTGAATTATTGCTCCTCGTGATCCTGGAGGAAGCACTGCCAAACCATTTTTATATGGAGTAATTGTAATGGTATTGTTCGCATCAACAACAACAACATATACATCGAAATATCCGCCCACTGCGGCACCTATTGTAGGTCCACCTACCATAATCCTTATACCTGAGAAACCATTAGCGGTTGTTGCAGCTTGCGCTGCAGTTGCACCATTTTCAAGACTATTTAATGCTGTAACTATAGCACCAAGCCTTGGAGTTTCGTTACCTTCACCACCAGATAGCACTGCAAAGTTATGATTCTTTGAGAGTAAAAATGTAGACTGAAACATGTTTTTCTGCCATGATTGACTCCCTGCTGCAGCACCATTTGGATCCTGTCCTGTAGGATCTGTGATAACTATAACGTTCATTGTGGCCGATGCGGTGTTAACAACCATAGAAATGGTTATTATGAATATTAAGCAGATAAATATTTTTGATTTCATAACATCAACTCCTTAATAAACACCAGGCAACCCAGCAATTTTAATGTTTGAATAGTCTTCAATAACATTCACCGTTACTAATCCTGTATTTTTATCAACCTGTACATCTGCTGCAGCGATTGGGGATATAGATGTACCTGGAATAGTTGTAAGTACAACAGCTTCTTTGGCATTATTTATAGCTTCATTCAATGGAATTTTACGTTTACTTGTAACCAATGTATCTCCCTGTATATAACTTCCTGATCTGAAACCAACGTTTGCTAAACTACTTTTGATAGAAGCAAGAGGTATTATGTCATTTCCTTTAATTATCACTCCTGATATTTGAACTCCCTGATCTCCCACATCTGTGGAAGATGCATATGACATGTAAGTCATGACCCTTCCTGATACGATAAGCATGAAGGCCAATAATAAGATGATTAAAGTATCTCTTCTAATTTTTATGAACATTCTTTCACCACTTCAGTGCAATAGATATGCACTTATAATATTTATATATGATCTTATCCCGATCCTTAAGTCTGATCTGATCTTGATAGATTTAATGTTATGTACAAATTTGATATTAAGTATCTTTAAATTAATTAATGAATATGATAAAAAAAAAATTTATCTTTATTTTAATTCTTTACATTTGAGAATATCTTCTTTGTATTTATATGCTGCTTCACCAAGACAGACCAATGCCTTTGTATCACAATTTAAACCCTTTTTAACTCCTTCTACCACCTGATCAGAGGTTGCTCCAAGGGTGCCCTTTTTGAATTTAATTGAGGACATGTCTGTGAGCATGATTTTACCCGAGGAAATATATTCACTTTGTTTTTCAGCAGCTTTCCTCGAGGCAAATGAAGCTGGAACAATAAAATCTCCTAGTTCTAGAACTTTGCTTAATATTTCATTATCTCCCGACTCTCCAGATTCGGAAGAAACAGTAAGTACAACAGTGATACTGCTATAAACTTTTTTTAATTCTGTAACAACGGTTTCAATACCTGCAGGATTGTGTCCGTAGTCAAGGATAACATCCATACCGTTATAATTAAATAAATGTTCAATTCTACCGGGAACACCTTCAAAACTTTCAACGGCATCCACAATATTATTTAAGGGTATATTGAAGAATTCTCTAGCTGCAGCAATTGCACCAATTGAGTTGTACACATTGTGAAGTCCAACTAACTTCATTTGTATATTAACCACAACATCCTTTGTTTGGAGTTTGAATCTTCCCTTTGTTTCATCAATTTCCAATGCAAGATAATCTGGTTCCGGTCTAGTTAAACCACATTCACAACTGTATAAACCCGAACCTGTGATTGTTTCTTCAATTTTAATTTGCCTTCCACACCAGCATGTTTTGTATCCCACTCCAGATTTTTTAGTATCGAGTCCAAATGTTATAACATCTTCTTGAGTAACAAGACCAAAAATAGTAGGATCATCTGAATTCACTATAATCGGTTTATTTTTGAAGTATTCAATAAATTCTCCTTTAATTTTTGCATAATCCATAAAATCATGGTCTTGATCGAGATGGTCCGGGTTAATATTCGTTACTATTCCACAATCTGGTTCGCAACGTTCAACTAGTAATTTAAGATCTCCTGTTTTTCCAAAGGTACCTGTTTCAAGGACAGCCACATCACCTGCAAGTCTAGCTTGTAAAGGTGGTATATAATCAATATTTCCCTGCAAATTTCTGAAGCCGTGTTCTGTGGGTTTTAAACCAGCACTCCTACAAATATGTTTCAAAAGTGTGGTGGTTGTGGTTTTCCCATTAGTACCAGTTATGCATAGAACAGGTTTTTCAGGTTTGAAAATTTTCAGACAATCTTCAACAGGCAAAATATTAATTTTATAATTTGCTATTTTCTTATAAAGATCTGAGTCTTCATTAAGACTTGGAGGAGGAATTATATAATCTAACTTATTCAAAAATGATTCAGGATGAGCTGTTAAATATAAAGGGATATTATAACCCGTTAATGTATATAAATATTCGCAATCTTTCTTTTCATGAATGTCTGAACCCAATACATTGAGTTTACGATCTATTAACATTCTTACTATGAGGTTTCCTACAACACCACATATTCCAACAACACCATAAACATTAGAATCAATTTCTAATGTTTTTTTAATGTTATCTGGGCTATTCATATTTTTTACATCCCTCTTTGATACCCATCATCATCTTAGACTTAACATCCTCATAGTTGGTTATGGCACCAGGACCAACATGTAAAATAATACATCCAGGATTTGAATATTTAATTGATAAATCTCCCGCTGTTATCATATCCTCAACAGACATTTTAATAGCTTCAGAATCCACAGCCCCGTTAATAACATCATTTGCTGCTTCAATATCAAGTTTTTTTGTTGTTTCATTATATCCACTGCAAATTATAACATCTGCATATCTTCCAACAACTTCTCCTACTTTGTACTTGTCCCTTGGATTGGTGCTGTCGGGATTGTCAATGAGAACAACAAGTTTTTGATCCTGAAAGCTTTCAAGTGTATTGATAAGCCCTTCTGGTACAAATGCCGCATCAAAATGTACTTCTCTCCCTTTGTAATTGCCAATATACTCCATATGTCCTGCAATTCCTTTAAAACTTTTCAAACCATTTATTATCGAAGTTTCATCGAGTCCATACGCCAGTGCAGCTGCAGAAGCTGCAATGGAGTTTTCAAAGTAGTATCCGAGTAATTTGAATGGTGATTCAAAACTGCCTTTAATCCCTAGTTCGGGAATATTATAATCTATATCAATTAATCCCTTCTCAAATTTTCCATTAACCTCACAATTATCATTTTCTGCACAGTAATAAATTGTATTATTTCTTAAAGGTTCAATATATTCCTTGCACAGTATTCCTGAAATTAAAATCTTACTTGAATTTGCAATGAATAATTTGCGTGCGATATATTTTTCCATTGAATAGTCAAATTCATCCAAATGATCGGGATAAATGTTGGTAATTACCCCAACATTAAGATCAACTTGTGACATTAATCTTGATGTTCCATGTGGAAGTTCTAGAACTGCTATATTGTTTTTCTTGTGAAGACCACTAATAATTCCATCAACTATAACTTCACTTAGAAGATTGCCCATACGGGATGAACAAGTCCATACTTTATAACCTGCATTTTTGAAGATCTCAGACAGAATATGTGTTGTACTGGTTTTTCCAAGGGTTCCTGTGATCCCTATAACATCCAATTCCAGCAAATTGTTTATTAATTCTGAAATGTACTCATTGCCCAATATTTTAATATGATTATCAGTGATTAAATGTCTTATTGATGAGTTTTCTGGCACTGTAGGAGATATATAAGCCGAATCAATATTTTCCATACGGGAAGAGATATCAGAACCCATAAGAAGTTCTATTCCTTCTTTTTCCATTATTTTGAGTGTTTTCTGAACTGCAGCTGGAAACTCTTCAATGAGTTTTTTATCCGTTAAAATAACTTTATTTCCTGTGTGGTTCAGGATCCTTGCTGCTGGACGTCCTGCATTACCTGCGCCAATAACTATACATTTCATAACAATTTCTCGCATTATATTTTTTTATTACTTAAATTTGCATTGAAAGTACTTTAATATCTTTGTTTATCTATCTTACTAATCTCGATTCTCATTTTATATTAAAGTTCTTTATTGAATACATTGGATATTCTTCATGAGGTACATTAAATATTACTGTAACTCACAAAGCATTAAATCCAATAGAAAAATAGAAATAAATAATCAAGTAAAAATGGGTTAATTTGTATCTTTAACAATTTTCTTCAATACTTTACTTGCAGGATCCATTCCCTGAGCCCCTATCAGCAATATAGTATCGATTTTTCCTGCTGATCCAATACAGTAGTTCAATGCAGGGTATAAATTTTCTTGAAACACATAATCAAAACCATGTTCTGTTAAGGTATTAAGTACAATGTTTTTTTCAACTAATTTAACTGTATTTAAATTATCAACTGCTTCGGCACTACTTGTAACAATTAGGTTATAATTAACATCTTCAAGCCCATTTACAAGAGCTTCTGAATTTAAACGATTAATTGCTTCTCCTCTGGAACCTCTAATTGCAAATACGATGTAAAGAACTCCTTTACACATTTTAGCTGCACTTTTTATGGTGGCAATTATTCCATCTGGATTATGGGCAAAATCATCAATTATTAATGGATCAGTGTCAAGCACAGTGAACCTTCTTTCAAGAGGTTTATAAGATGAAACAGCATGTTTAATAATTTCAAAATCAATATTTAAAGCTAAAGTAGCCCCTATTGCTGCCATGGTATTTTGTATGAAATGTATGCTTTTAAATGGAAGTTCCGCCATTTTCAAGAAAATTTTTTCACTGATGTAAATACCATCGGTTTTCAATGTCACATCTTGACATAGCGATTCATTCACTGAACTACCATAAAATGAGACGTTTACAGATTTGTCTTTGGTTATGAGATCTCCCATTTCAATTAATAATTGATCATCAGAATTTAAAATAGCATAAACATGATTTGTACCGTTGTCATGCAATTTTCCTGATACATTTTTGGATGAAATAGCTTCTAAAGATCCGTATATTTCATTAAAGGTTTCTTCAATTGAATTTACAAGACCTATGTGATCAAGACCTACATTTGTGATTACAAGTACATTTGGATCTACTGCTGCTGTCATGAGATGTGCATGGTCTTTCATAAGTTTGTCAAGCCATCCTTGAACTTCTGAAACCTCTATAACCATTGCTTGAATTTTTTCACCGGATACATATTCAAATTCTGCTAATTGGTTTGCAACAACTGGATCAATCAAGGTATTAAATTCAGATTGAGCATCTGTATTTGTGTAAGTGTTATAGCCTGCTTCAGTAAGTATGCTGTAGATCATGTGAGTTGTTGTGGATTTGCCATTTGTACCTGTAACAACCACACGAAGAGAATCTTTGGCAAAATTTTTAACAGCCCATTTTAATGCAAATGCATTGGCAATTTCTATTTTGGGTGTTATTATAATGGGTATTTCCAATTCTTGGGCTATTTCAATAGCTTTTTCCTGGGGATTTTGTGTTATTATACATGAAACACCTTTTTTATTTGCTATTTCTACTCCTTTATCATCAATCCAATGTCTTATAACAAAATCGCCAGGTTTAGCATGGTTAAGAAAAGTGAAAATACCCTTTAAAGGTTTTTCAGGTCCTATTAATTTTCCATTCAACTCTTTGGCCAGGCTAGATGTTGTGATCTCAATCATGTTATTCATTCCTTTTAATTGGATTAAAGTACTTTATATCCGTATAAAGCAATCAAACACACAATTATAGTTGCTGCCCAGTAAAGCAAAACTATCTTTTTCTCGGATAATCCCTTGTAATGAAGAGTATGGTGCAATGGTTCTACCGGCAGTTTTATAATATGAGCTCTATGAAGAAGGCTTACAATAACTGAAAATATAGGAACTGCAATTACTATAACTGCAAAGTATACAATATCTCCCAGAAATGCCGCTGTCATATAACCAGCACCAAGGGCAAAGGCACCTGTATCGCCCATGAAAATACTTGCAGGATATCTATTAAAAACTAAAAATCCTAAGCATGCTCCGGTTAGTATAATAAATGGTAAAGATCCACTTGGATTTCCTGTAGAAATTGCAAATATTGCGGAAGCAGCAGATGCTATGGCAAGAATTCCTGCTGCAAGGCCATCCATTCCATCGATAAGATTCACAGAATTTATTGAACCAATAATTCCAAATATTACAACCGGTATTATTAACAATCCAATATTAAATCCCAGTACTGAAGCACCAACAGCCCCTGAAGCTACAAGGAATAATGATACAAGTATTTGGGCTAAAATTTTTTCATTCTCTTTTATTTCACTTTTAATAGGTGCTTCACCAGTAATTTCTACCAAATTATTTTTTAAGAGATTTTCAAGGTCTTTTTTAGCTTTGGGGGTGGTTACCCTTGCATTCTCACCTGTTTTAATAGTTAATCTTCCAATTTCAACTGGATTTGGACTGATATTCCTGATAACTTTTTGTATTTCCTTGGTTTTTAACCCGATTAGATCGTCCATCAAACCAACTATCCCTGCAGTCATCATGATCATCACAGTTAGAACAAGACTTTTATCTGTATAGAAAATGCATGCAAGTAGGAGAACTCCCAAAAGAATAGCAAGTCCGCCCATTGTGGGTGTACCTGCCTTATGGCTGTGTTCAGTAACAATTGGATTGTCCTTTACATCAGCATATTTCAACAACTTCTTTATAAATAGGGTAAAAAATGCTGTTGATATGAATGCAAGTAAGAATATGAAAATTTCTACAGGAATATTGCTCAATTTACCACCTTATAATTGTTTTATTGGAATTAACTTGCATTTATGGATTTTAAATGCAATAAATATATCTATGTAATCTTTCTAATTGTTTTGTGTTAAACTTTTAATATTCAATTAACATACTTTTGTTTTATAATTAATGAATTATGAAATTAAATAGAATTTTTCTCCAAAATTTCAAGTTTTTCAGCTATATTAACAGCTGCATTCATTGTTTCACCCCGAACAGTTATACGTTCATGATTTTGGGGTCCGTGGATAAGCCAGGGGGTTTCATGTGAAATTTCTCTAAATTTATAGTTATTTTTATTAGATGGATAATTACCAACAGGTATTTCAATTCCTGAATAATCTTTAATTCTATTTTTAAGTTTCAAAGCATCCCATTGACCAGATGCCATATTAATTAATTCATGCATGATGTTCACATTGGTTGCAGCGTAAGTGATATATCTTGTACCACTAGGTCTGGCATTGATTTCTATTACCTTATTTTCATTGGTTTCAGGGTCAAATATAATATCAATATCCGCTGTTCCTTCTAATCCCATAGAATCTGCAATTTTAACTGCAATTTCTTGGATATGTTTGTTATTATTGGTATTGTTGATTCCATCTAATTCTAAAGGTGCTTTTTTTATTTTTTTAAGTGGATGGATACCTTCAAGTGTTGTTTCGCCCTTATAAACTGGAACCAAAGGTACTGATTTTCCCTTCCATCTCAAAATTTCGATGGAAACTTCCGGTCCTTCAATGAATTTTTCAGCCATGGCTGTTTCATATTCCATGAAATATTCTTCTATTTTTTCCTTCGAATATACGATGTTAATTCCAGATCCGCCCTGTCCTTCATCCTGTTTCAAGACAAAGGGGATTTTATTAATATTTTGTCCATTTAAAACTTCATGATTATTTTTTGAGATTTTGAAGCATTTAGGGGTATTAATATTATTTTTAATCAAAAATTCTTTGGTTTTATACTTGTTTGCGCATATTGATGCTGCACGAACTCCTGCTGCAGCAACGGGTATGCCATATTCGGTTTCAAGATTTTCTTTCATAATTGCTACTTCAACAAGAGGCCCATCAATTCCTATCAATGGCACAACTCCATCTACATCCTCTTTAATAGCAATCTCCATCGGTTCGTCCATTCCCCTAGAAACGATATGATGTGAATCTGCAAGTTCTAAGTTGGGGGAATTGGGGTTTGAATCTGTAATAATGCTTGTTATGGAATTTTTTTTGTTGTAGATTGCTACATCATCGAAAAGACGAGCTCCTATAAAAAGTATTTTCATTTTATCACAATTTTACTTAAATAAATTTAATTATTGTAAATTTTCATAGATTAATAAATTAGATTTTAATTATAATTCTTTCTTAATTAGAGTCAATCTTTTATTTATATTAAAGTTATGATTCTAATTTATTGTAATAGGTTATAATCAAATAATTAGCAGGTATCAAATCAATTAATGAATGTTTATATTTTGATTTGATGTTAAACATTGAAATTATTCTTTAAAATTCTAGAAAGTTCTTCAACACCATTTTTTACTTCATCAGAAACTTGGTTTGATAAATCTATATTCTTAGGTTGTACACCTATTAAAAGAATTTTAGCATCTGTAAATGATTCAATATACTTGATCATGAATGATATTGGCATGGCATGTGTTGAAATACTGTAATTAGCAATTTCATTGCTTTCGATTAATTTTATTTCTCCGGGATTCATATCCATTTCAACAGCATCAATGAAGATTATATGTGAAGGTTCTTCTTTTCTTATAAGTCCAGTATAATTTTCTGGCACTGTTTCAGCATTTATAATTATAAAATCCTTTTGGTTTTTGAATATTACCTTCAATTTTCTGGCTAAAATTGGACCTATTGCATCGTCTCCACGCATAACATTTCCTATGCATAAAAATATGACAAGTTTATGATCTTTAAGAAATTTTTTCAATTCTTGCTCTAACACTTTCCAATCCTCCGCCCATTACATAGTACAAATCTAAACGTAGTTTATCACCACAATCAACATTTAGCTTTTCTACAGGGATGATTAATGGCGGATTTAACATGGGTGTAGGGCCGCAGATAATATTTTCTGTAATTAATGTGAAAGTAGTAATTTTAACAGCAGTGACAATTCCAGCTGTTTTTATAGTCATATCTATTGATTTATGGAATGTTTCATCTATGTGTTTAACAAAAATTATTTTACTGTAGAATAATGGCTCTCCTAAAATCAGATTTTTAGGATTATCATCTTCATCATAACATATATGTTCAACTTCAACTTGAATTGGTTCAACACAGTTTATGATTCCATAGGGAATAATAATTCCACTGTGTTTCAAATATTTTCTCACAGAGTTTAAAACTGGAACTTGTTCTTCATCAATAAGTGCAGTATCCAGCATTTCGCATATTATTACATCTGCATTTTTAGAAATAGATACTTTACTGGCATCTGCACAGATAACCTCTACATTCTTGAAGCATTCAAGGTTTATTTTGGCTCGTTTTGCCGTGGATTTATTTATTTCTATCGCGAACACATGGTCTGCATTTGGAGCTGCCCATGCAGAAAGAATTCCTGAGCCGGCTCCTATATCGTATACAATACCTTTTGCTTTAGTTGAAATGGCTTCATAAAATCCTGCCAATCTTTCGGTATCTGATGTAAGGTTATGATGATAGGACGTTTATTACACCTTCATTTAAATTATAAAAAAATTGTAGATATTAAAATTAATAAAAAATTAAATATTTCTTATTCAGAAATGAATAAGAGGATAAGATGAAAAAATATTATTCTATCTTTTCACCACTTGCTGTACTTGTTAGTTTGACGTGTTCAACACCTTTTAATCTCATGATTTTTTCAGTTAAATCACGGATGTATTTAACATCTCCTTTAACAACAACAACTTCTAAACAGTATTTTCCTGTCATGTGAACATGCATAACAGCGTTGATGTACTCCCTGTAATCATGCTGGATATCGGTTAGATCTTCCATAACACCGGTGTAATGATGATCGTATATAACTGCGAGTATTCCTATTCTCTCGCCTTCCATTTCATTCATCCACTGGTATCTGACTATATAATCTTTTAATGCATCCCTTATACCTTTAGACCTTGATTGGTATCCTCTGTCTTTTAATACTTCGTCAAATTCATTTAGTAATTTTTTCGGTAACGACATACTTATTCGCATCATGTTATACCCTCCCCTTTTATAATACCATAATACTAAATTTGGCACTATTTAAATTTTGTCCTTGAAAGACAACTATTCATACAAATCAATTATCCCCAAACATTTACATTATTCTTCTATAATTCACAAACATACTATATAAAATTAATACTTAATACTTTTTACTCTTATCCTCATTATAGTTCACCCAATATAGATCTAAAAATTTCTGGAATCAAATAATATGAGAATGGAATGATTTGAATAAAAATTAACCCTTATTAAACAATAATATTAATCATATTCAACAATAATTAACAATAATTAAAAGTTCTGATACATTATGTAAATTATTTGGAGGAGTAAAAATGGAAGTTAAAGAAGCCATGAATCAGGGCGTAATTACTGTTGATCCGGAAATTCGGCCATTAGAGGCATTTGAAAAGATGTATAAAGAAGGTGTACGAAGACTATTTGTTTTGGATAGTAATGGAAATCCAAAGGGTGTTGTTTCCTACTCTGATTTAATAGGAGTTCTAGGAAGTTTGAGACCTACAAACAAGGAAATAGCAACTCTAAAAATATCCGATATAATGTCTGAAGATGTTATGACAATAGATGCAAATAATGGAATTGAGGATGCTGCAAATTTAATGGTGAGAGCAGATGTTTCGGGCCTCCTTGTTTTGGAAAATGAAAAACCCGTTGGAGTTATAACAAAAACAGATATTTGCAGGATGGTGGCTGCAGAGCTTTTGGTTCCAATTTAATTAAAAAAAAATGATGATTGTTATAAATTGTTGTTCAGGGATGCTAAAGTCTGAAATATTTAATCAAAAATTTTGTTAATATAATATAGACACTTCTTTTTTATTATGAATAAGTATTTTAGTAGTATTTTTACTCTTTTATTTTATTAGTGTTTTTTAGTTTAATCTAAAATGTATTATGAAATTAGATTTTTTTGTTTATAAATATTCAAAAATAAGCCTGTTAAACACGTAAAATGAATAAATAGTTGATAATAAATTAAAAAAGAATGCGGCTGCCGGGATTTGAACCCGGGTCGTAGGCTTGGAAGGCCCAAGTCCTAACCAGACTAGACTACAACCGCAATGCGGCGTCCGGGATTTGAACCCGGGTCACTGACGTGGCAGGCCAGAGTCTTAACCAGGCTGGACTAACACCGCATAGAATGTTCTTGACAACATACCATGGTTTTAGGTTTATGTTATATAAGTTTTTAGGTTACAAATCATTTTTTTAAAAAGAGAATTTCTGATGCTGATTTGCTCATAGTAATAAATTAAATTATATTTAACATAATTTTTAATAATCTGAATTATAATTGTGTTAATACTAATCAGAAAACATTATATAGGTGGTAAAAGGAAACTTATTTCCGATGAGATCATTGATATCATAAAAAGACATAATTTGAATAACTTTATAATCAAAGTGATTTTTTGGAAAGGTAAGGAGATACGTCTTAAAATAATAAATTTAAATTCATTCGATACGGACTTTCTGATAAAATAATAATTTAAAATGATAAAATTATGGGAGGGATAAAAAACGAATGTCAATCTTAAACAAATTGGTCTACCTCTGGCCATAATTATATTTGTATTTGTTATGCTGATACCTCTGCCAGGTTTGAGTTATTCTGGACATGCTGCAATCGCTCTTTTGATCTTTGCAATAATAATGTGGGCCACAGAAGCACTCCATCTGGCTGTAACTTCTTTAATACTACTGTTTTTACAACCATTATTAGGTATTGAGAGTTTTAACAATGCAGTCATTGGTTTTGCTAATCCAATCATATTCTTGATGATAGGAGGTTTTATATTAGCAGAAGCCATACGAAAAAGTGGTCTTGCTGAACGTTTAACTTATTTCTTACTTTCTAAACTTGGTACCAGTCCGAGTATGAGTCTTTTTGCAGCTGTTTTTTCTACGGGTCTTCTTTCAGCTTGGATTGAGAATGTTGTTGCATTTGCAATGCTTCTACCAATTATTAAGCAGATTGTACCTTTAATGGGCGTAAATGAACCAGAAAAGGGTAACAGTAACTTTGCAAAGGCAATGGTGCTGGGTGCTTCTTATGGTTCACTTGCCGGTGGGTTTGGTACCGAAATTGGAACGGCTCCCAACTTGATGGCGGCAGCATATACACATTTACCATTTGTAAACTGGATGATATTTGGATTTCCGCTTGCATTAATAATGTTGTTTGTTACTTGGAAGCTTTTAGGCTGGATATTTCCACCGGAGGTTAAAGGAATTGTTGGTGGAATGGATACAATTACCGATACCCTAAGTAAAATGGGTTCAATGACAAAAACAGAAAAGATAACTCTTGCAATATTGTTGTTTACAATTGGATTATGGGTTACAACGGGTATAACCGGAATTGACAGTTATTCTGTTGCATTAATAGGTGCTGCATTGTACTTCATAAGCGGTGTAATAGACTGGAAAGATGCTCAGAAAAATATTGACTGGGGACTTATAGTATTCTTTGGAGGAGCTCTTTCTCTTGGAGCAGCACTACTGAATACTGGCGCTGCCGCTTGGTTGATACAAGATTTAATTGGAATGCTTGGAACTAATGTTTCAACTGTCTCCATAATGCTCTTATTAATGATAATTGGCGTGTTAATAACGCAAGTAATGTCCAACATAGCATTATCTGCTATTTTGGTACCGCTTTCAGTTACACTTGCTGCTGCTCAGGGTCAACCTGTTGGAATTTATGCAGTGCCTGTAGCTATTGCCTGCTCTCTATCATTCATGTTCCCAATGGCAGATCCAACAGTTGCAATGGCATATGGAACGGGTTATGTGAAGATCAAGGAAATACTCAAAGCAGGAATCCCAATGGTTGTGATAGGAATTATCCTGACAGTAATCATAATGTTGACCATAGCGAAACCATTCCTTGGATAAATAAAAAGAATAGGAGTTTCAAGTTTTTAATCAATTAAACTCCTTAATTTTCCTATTTTTTTAAATAAAAATATTTAATTAGTTAAGAATGTGAATATCAATTTTAATAATTTTCAGAATTAGTATGGGTATATATGTAACTTTGTTCAAAGAATGAAAAGATTTCTTAAAGAATTAATTAAATCTTATAAACATTTATTAAATTAATATTAATCAGCTAAATTTATAAATAACGGTGAAACCATGTATATAGTTATAATGGGTGCGGGAAGGGTAGGTCTGACTCTGGCAACTTCATTAGTTGCAGTGGGTCATGATGTAACCCTCATTGAAAATGATTCTGATTTATGTGGTAACGCTGCAAGAGAGCTTGACGCATTGGTGATATGTGGAAATGGTACTGATATAAAAACTCTTTTAGAGGCTAACATTGCTGATGCAAATGTTTTTGTTGCAGCAACTGGAAATGATGAGGCAAATCTACTTTCCTGTATTCTTGTTAAGGATTACAATATTTCAAAAGTTATTGCAAGGGTTAGTAACCCTGATCATAATAATGCCTTCCGTAAGGTTGGGATAGATGTGGTTGTAAGTCCAGAGCTTACTGCAGCAGGCTATCTAGAAAAGCTAATCACACGACCCAAGATAGCAGACTTGATAGTAATTGGAAAGGGAAATGCTGAACTACTTGAACTCAGTGTGGATAATGCTAAGATGGTTGGAAAAAAGATTGGGGATATCAGTCCAACAGATGATTATATTATTGCAGCAATCCATAAGAATGGGGAAATAAAAATTCCAAAAGATGGTATGATGCTAAAAAAAGGAGATAGAATATCTATTTTAGCAAAAACAAAAGCAATTAAGGCAGTTACCAAAAAGTTTACAAAATAGGACATTAATAACTACATATATCCATAAAATCTAATTTTTAAATATTTTTTTATCTAATTTTTTTATCAAAAATTTCCATATCAATATTCTCTCCAAATATCTCTGCCAATCTTTCGATTGAGAAATTTTTCATTTCAACGAAATCATCCCGATCAAACCCTAGTTTTTCATAACCCTTAGAAATTCTTAAATAATCTGTGAAAAACCTTCTAAAATGAAAATTATGAAATATTCCATGAAAGTAGGTTCCTGCAGTTAAACCATTTACAGCACCATCAAAACCTGATTCAGAGTTGTTACCACATCCCTCAGCAACCTCCAAAAGGGGTTTTGAATTTCTAAGATAAGATAGTCCTTCATGAAGTTCGTAACCCTTTATAATGTTCCCATTCACGCATTCAAACATCCCTTCATCAAGTACTTTACCTTGGCTCTGGGTAACTATTTTTTCTACTTCTCCAAACCTTGTTTGAACATCGAGAAGTGCTAAACCTTTCACACTCCCATATTTGGATTCCTTAAAATTATCATCTATGATATCGTTGCCCAATATTTGATAGCCTCCACATATTCCGAAAATTGGAATTTTGGAGGACAGACTTTTAATTTCATCGGCTAGTCCAGATTCTTTTAGTGCAACTAGGTCGCTAACACTGTTTCTTGTGCCAGGAATAATCAATGCATCAACATCACCAATTTCATCACACATTTCAATTAACTTTATTGAAACATCGGGTTCATATTCCAAAGGATCTATGTCAGTGAAGTTGGATATCCTCGGCAGCCTCATTACCCCAATTTTTATCCTACCATCAGATGAGTATTTGTGTTCAGATAATGAAGCTGAATCTTCTTCAGGGAGTTTAAGGCTGTCATCGTACGGTAAAACACCTAGTACTGGAACTCCCACAATGTCTTCTATCTGGCGTATTCCCGGCATTAGTATGTCAAGATTTCCCCTGAATTTGTTGATAATAATCCCTTTGATCCGTTCCCTATCCTCTTCGGGTAGAAGAGAGAATGTGCCTGCAATTGATGCAAAAACTCCGCCACGATCAATGTCTGCAACCAGAATAACATCTGCATCGGCCATTCTTGCAATTTGCATATTTGCAAGGTCTTTGTCCAACATGTTTATTTCTGCAGGAGAACCAGCACCTTCAATTACAATAATGTCATAATCTTTCTTTAAAGCTTCAAGGGAGCTTTCAATGGCTTCAAGTGCTTCTTTTCTAAAATTGTTCTGGTAATGGTAGAAGTTCATGTCTCCGGCGGGTTTTCCATGTACAATTACTTGGGAGATAAAATCTTCTTTAGGTTTAAGAAGTATTGGATTCATATTATATGATGGTTCAACCCCAGCAGCCTCTGCTTGGATAACTTGGGCCATTGCAATCTCTGCATTTTCATTCGTTGTGTAAGAATTAAGTGACATATTCTGAGATTTAAAGGGTGCAACTTTGTAACCTCTTTTTGCATATGTCCTGCACAGTGCAGTGACCACAACACTTTTACCTGCATTAGAAGAGGTTCCCTGTACCATTATACATGTTTTTTTGTTTTCAGGATGCAATTTTGGCCTCCAATAATTTGAATATTATAAATATTATTTTAATTTTTTTTAGTAAACTAATTGCAACTTGAGATCATTTATTTTTTTACCATTTAATACATGATGCATGACTCTAAAATTGTTAGTTAAATTCAGTTAATTTTTATGATATATAATATATTAATTCAGAGCTTAACATTAAAAATAGTTATTATGGGTATATTCTCTTGAATTAAACTTTGTAAATTATTATTTTTTTTTATACAACCCGATTTATACTTTAGAAGCATGATAACAATTTATCAATTCATATATGATTTTACCTTAACCCATGCTTTTATATACCTGAAGTTACTAAAATAAAAAAAAAATTATGTAGAAAAAAACTATAAATGATACAATAAATAATATTTGAAAATTCAAAAGACAAATCTAATATACAAGATCGTGTAATATATTATCAACAGTATAGCTTAAAAAACACGTTGATTTTTGTATTATGCAAAATTCAGGAGGCTGTCATAGATTATGGCAAATTCAAATTCAAATTCAAACAGTTCATTCAAAGAAAAGCTTGATTTCAGAAGTTATAAATCTTCGGGAGATATAGATGTCCCTGATAGAATAATCGATCAGATTATCGGCCAGGAAGAGGCTGTTGAGACCGTTTTCAAGGCAGCGAAACAAAGAAGAAATGTACTTTTAATTGGGGAGCCTGGAATAGGTAAATCAATGCTTGCAAAGGGAATGGCAGAACTTCTGCCACCTGAAGAACTCCAAGACATCTTAGTATATCCTAATATGGAAGACAATCACAATCCGCTCATTGGTGCAATGCCTGCTGGTGAGGGTAAAAAGGTTGTAATGAACTACAAAATTAAGGCCAAGGGTCAAGAAGAAAAGAAAAACATGTTCATGATGGTTATAATAGGGTTTATTATCATCGTGGGGTTCATATTACAGAAATATCTTGAAGCCATCATAGCTGCAGGAATTGTTCTACTTGTTATGATGCAAATGAAACCTCGTAGTACTGTTATGGTTCCAAAACTTCTTGTAAATAATGAAAGCAAGAATACTGCACCATTTATAGACGCAACAGGTTCACATGCAGGAGCATTATTAGGTGATGTGAGGCATGACCCTTATCAGTCAGGAGGGCTTGGAACACCCGCACACGAACGTGTTGAGGCGGGAATGATACACCGTTCCAACAAGGGAGTATTATATGTTGATGAGATTGGAACCTTGAAAATGAAAACGCAGCAGGAACTCTTAACAGCCATGCAGGAGAAAAAATACTCCATAACTGGACAGAGTGAAACCAGCAGTGGTGCAATGGTACGTTCACAGGAAGTACCTTGTGATTTTGTTTTAGTTGCATCTGGAAATCTCCAAGTTCTAGAAGGAATGCACATTGCATTGCGTTCAAGAATAAGGGGTTATGGTTACGAAGTATTTATGAAGGATTCCATGCAGGACACACCAGAAAATCGTGATAAATTGGTTCAATTCATTGCTCAAGAAGTTAAAAAGGATGGTAGAATACCTCACTTTAGCAGAGAAGCTGTTGCAGAAATAATTCGTGAAGCACAGAGAAGAGCAGGTAAAAAAGATTCATTAACACTTAAACTAAGAGATCTTGGAGGTCTTGTAAGGGCAGCTGGTGACATTGCTAAAGGTGAAGGTGCAGACAGCGTTACAATAGCTCATGTTATTAGTGCTAAAAAACTTGCAAGAACACTCGAACAACAGATCGCTGATAGATACATAGTTCAGAGGAAAAAGTACAGTGTCTTCAAATCTGAGGGAAGCGAAGTTGGAAGGGTGAACGGCCTGGCAATAATAGGTGATCGTAGCGGTATATTACTCCCAATAGCTGCAGAATCAGCTCCTGCACAGAGTAAGGATGAAGGTAAAATTATAGCAACTGGTAAACTGGGAGAAATTGCTAAGGAAGCAGTTCAGAACGTTAGTGCTTTGATTAAAAAGAATACTGGTACTGATATATCCAATCATGATATACACATACAGTTCCTTCAGGCATACGATGGTGTTGAAGGAGACAGCGCAAGTGTATCAATTGCAACAGCAGTTGTATCTGCACTTGAAAACGTTCCAGTAGACCAATCAGTTGCATTAACAGGATCATTAAGTGTTAGGGGAGATGTTATGCCTGTAGGTGGAGTTACCGGTAAAATTGAAGCTGCTGCTGAGGCAGGAATGAAAAAGGTTCTTATACCTGCTGCTAATATGGATGATGTTATGATCGAGGAAAGATACAAGAATAAGATTGAAGTCATTCCAGTAGAGAATATGAGCGACGTATTAGAACATGCACTTATAGGTAATGGTAAAGAAGGTCTCATTGAAAAGATGAAGAAAATAACTGATATAGTTCCAAAGGGAATACTTCAGAAACCACATAAACCAGTAACCCACTGAGGATTAATTAAATTGTATATAACGAAAGGATTTCCTTTCATTTTTTTTAAATTTTTAAATTTATAATATATTTGAGTCTTTATTTTTTCAGATATTTTTCAACAATTCTACATATCCGGATTTTACATAGTATTATAAGTGTGGATAACAAATATTTTACAATAGGATTAATTTATTGAATAAAAATTAAAAGTTGATCCTGGATTCAAATTAATTTAGTAGGTACTAATTTTTGATATCAAAGATTTAAATTCGAAAGATAACATTTTGAGCGTATAAAGCCTATTTTTTTATTGGATTCCGGGAAGGTAAAAGGAAGATAAAATGGAAAAACTTAGATTTAAAGATTTAGATATATCTAGCGAGATACAGAGAGCTGTTGAAGACATGGGATTCGAGGAGGCCACTCCGATTCAATCTCTTGCAATACCACATGTTCTAAAGGGAAAAGACGTTACTGGTCAGGCCCAGACAGGAACAGGTAAAACAGCAGCCTTTGGAATACCAATACTGGAGATGGTTGACCCATCCGAAAGGGATCTCCAGGCAGTTATACTGTGTCCAACCAGAGAACTTGCCATTCAAGTTGCAGAAGAACTGAAAAAACTATCAAAATACATGAAGAGAGTTTCTGTATTACCCATATATGGTGGCCAGCCAATAGATAGGCAGATTAAAGCACTTAAAAAGGGTGTGCAAATTATAATAGGCACACCTGGTAGAGTGATGGATCATATGAGGCGTGGAACCTTAGATATGGGAAAAGTTAAAGTTTTAGTTCTTGACGAAGCCGATGAAATGCTTGATATGGGATTCAGAGAAGATATAGAGTTTGTTTTGGATTACATACCTGATGAGAGACAGATACTTCTTTTCTCAGCAACAATGTCTCCAGATATTTTGTACATAACTCGAAGATATCAGGATGACCCTGAATTTTTGAAAGTTGTACCCAAGGAACTTACAGTACCAGAAACCGAGCAGATCTATTTTGAAGTGAAAGAAAAAATGAAATTAGATGTACTTTCACGCGTTCTAGACATTAGCGACTTTAAATTATCTCTTGTCTTTTGTAACACCAAAAGAAGAGTTGACAAACTTGTAAGCCACCTTCAAATAAGGGGATATGCTGCTGATGGTCTTCATGGAGACATGAGTCAGAGACAGAGGGATAGTGTAATGTCCAAGTTCCGATCAGGAAATATTGAGATCCTAGTTGCTACAGATGTTGCTGCACGTGGAATAGATGTTGAAAATGTAGAAGCAGTTTTCAACTATGATGTGCCAAATGATGATGAATACTACGTTCACAGAATAGGAAGAACAGGAAGAGCAGGTAAAACTGGTATTGCTTATACTTTTGTTTCAGGAAAAGAAGTTTATCAACTAAGGGACATAATGCGGTACACAAAAACTAAGATCGAACAACAGCAGATACCATCCATTAGTGATGTCCAAGAGATCAAAACAACCAACTTCCTCGAGAAGATTAAACGAATAATAAACAATGAAAAACTCGATAAAGAAGTTCATATGGTTGAGAAGATGATGGCAGAAGACTACAGTTCAGTAGAAACAGCTGCAGCTCTTTTAAGGATTGTTATGGAAAAATCAGGCAACAGTCCTCAGGCATCAGCTGAAGAATTCGGAGATACTGGTGCAGGATCAGGACATGTTCGATTCTTTATTAACATAGGAAGAAAGGACAGGGCTAAAGCAAGGGATATTATAAAAGCTATAGCCGATAGGACCGGACTTTCAAGCGGTTCCATTGGAAAAATAGATGTATTCGACAAGTTTTCATTTGTTGAAGTACCTCAAGCCAGTGCTAGCGAAGTAATTTCTTCTATGCGTGGAGCAAAAATCAAGGGCAGATCAGTTAATATGGAGCCTGCTAACAAAAGAAGTTAGGGATGTCTCATCCTAAAATCTTTATTTTTTTTATGATACCATAAGATTAAAACAAATCAAAAATTATCCACTTTGAATAAGAATTTGTTGCATTGAAATTATTTGAATTTTTATTTTATTAAATGAACTAAACTGAAGAGGTTAGTTAAATGTTGAAAAGAAAAGATTTAAAGGGAAAGTGGCACAGTCCAGTCATTGAAACAATTGAGAATCCAGATGGAAGTGTAATGTATATTGAACGGGAAGCTATTTTTATTGATGATAATTGGGATATATTCATAAGATCCTTCCTGGATGAAGAGGGTAAAGTACCATTTTTCACTATTCATGCTAAAGGAAATTATACACTGGGAGATGAATCTCTTGATCTGGAAGGAGCAGTACATGTGGACTTTAATAATAGGGCTAGATATGTGACAGCCCATATGCAATCACTTGTTGATATGTTAAACGAGACAAGCCCATTTGATGGAGAGTGGATGATAGATCTTGAACACGATGTAAGCTCAAAAGGTTGTGTACTGGTACCTTCAGTTGAAACATGTCCTGTTGAATATGATGTTATTAAAATTCAGGGAAATGAAATTTACTTTGGAGATTTCACAGAAGAACAGAAAGAAGATATTAAAAAATTCGCACATGGTGATATGAATCCTTCAGAAGGATCAGTTGGAATATGTAGCACAGAAAACAGGCCTCGCCAACTAATAAAATATCCTCTGGTTAAGGAATAATACTATTAATTATTTTCATGTATTAATTCTATTTTTTTTAATTATTTGTAAGCATATCTTATTTTATGTAAATTTAAAACATAAATTTTACCATGCAACTGCAATTATGGCCGTTACAGTTATTATGAAACTGATAGCTAGTATTTTTAAAGTTGCAATATCTAATTTTCGTGCTAATTCCTCATTACCACCCTTAAAGTATCTTATTGAAAATGCAGATTCAAGTAAACACAATGCAATAATGAATAAACATATGCAGTTATTAAATGTCCAACAGTGATAATTCCTGCAGGGGCTAAATTTGTTATAGAACCATGTTGGTTATACCAACAAACATAGCACTTCCCTCCATTGAAAACCTTCCCTGATAGGATAATATTAGAAGTAATCCTGCAAATACTGCTATAAATTTGAGGATGTCAAAATGTAATTAACGTAAATAATCAATAGTGAAAGTTAGGAAATTCAATTACAATAATAATTATATGAAACTGATAATTAAAAATAAAAAATATAATTTTTATTCGTATTTTTTCAAATAGCCTGCAACAGAAGAAGCAACTGATATGGTACTTACATCAGATTTAAGCGTATCTGTGGCGAATACATCATCGACTCCTGCAGCAAATATTTTTAAAAGAGCATCTTCAACAAGTACCGGATGAACACACCCAACTACAACTTTATTTGCTCCAAGATCCCTCAATATTTTGGATGCATTAACAATTGTGCCACCGGTACTAATAATATCGTCAATAATTACAACATTTCTATCTGCAACATCTAGATTTTTAAGTTTAGTTTCCACTTTTTCTGGTGATATCCTTGTTTTTTCAAGATAATCACATTCACATTTCAATATTCCTGAAACTTCCTCTGCAAATCCAAGCGCGCCTTTGTCAGGTCCTATAATTATTGGATCATCAATCGTTTCCTTGATATAATTGGCTATCATAGGCATTGCAGATATTTCATGAACAGGAATGTTGAAAAATTGTTTAATATTTTTTTCATGAAGATTAACAGAATATATTTCTGAAGCACCAGCTGCTTCAAGTAGTTCGGCTATTATAACCGCTGAAACTGCTTCTCCACTCTTAAATCTACGTTCCTGCCTACCATAACCAAAGTAAGGAATCACAACTCTGGTCCGTTCTACGCCCAAGCTTTTAAGATTTTTAAGTAACAGGAATAACTCTATAAGGTTTTCATCCTGAGGATATCCTGTTGATTGTATCACAACAACTTCCTTTGGAACTTCACCTTTTACCCGTATATAACGTTCCCCATCAGGGAACCGTCTGGTTTCAATTGGACTTAACTTTTCTTCTAAACTCCAAGCAACTTTAGCAGCAAGTTTCTGTGATGCAGATCCTCCTATTATCAAAAAGACCACCTTTTCCTGTTGGTATAATCATTGTAATCATCAATGTAACTTTTAATAGTCATAAACTTAAATTATTTCAACCAGTATTTATCTGTTGAGTTAATAATCCGAATCATTTATTCAATATTTGTTAACTTTATTAATAAGCTTCCCATAATAGTAGGACATAATCAATAGGAACAATAATTACATTATGAGGTGGCTTAATGCACGAACTTTCAATGGCCGACGCTATGGTTAAGACCGTACTGGACGTAGCAGAAAAAAATGATGCTACAGAAGTAATAGAAGTAACTATAGAAGTTGGAAAACTCACAATGCTCAATCCTGAGCAGTTAAAATTTCTTCTGGATGTCCTTGTTGAAAACACCCTACTTGAGGGTGCAGAGATCAATATAGATGAGATCCCAGTCGAGTTAAATTGTAATTTATGTGAATACAATGGATTAGCAGATATGGATGATTCTGATCATTATTTAGCAATTGTTAAATGTCCTGAATGTGGTGAAAGAGATGTGGAGATAACTGCAGGTAGGGAATGTAACGTTAAAAATATCAAAATAGAAAAAGAAGAGGGGGATGAAGATGCATAAAGTTGCAGATATAGAAATTCAGCATGATATTATGGTTGCAAACCGTAAACTTGCCGAAAGAAATCAAAAAATTCTCGACAAAGCAGATGTATTTGCAGTGGATGTTTTAGGTGCAATAGGATCGGGAAAAACTTCACTTATTGAAATACTTATACAGAAGATGGATCACAAAATAGGAGTCATAGCTGGTGATGTTATAAGTAAATTCGATGCAGGAAGATTTGAAAAATATAATATACCTGTTGTTGGACTTAACACCGGAAAAGAATGCCATCTTGATGCTCATTTAGTTGAACATGCTTTTGGTGATATGCAACTTGAAGATATTGATTTACTTTTCATTGAAAATGTTGGAAACCTGATATGTCCAGTTGACTTTGATCTAGGATCACATATTCGGATGGTAGTAATAAGCGTGAGTGAGGGCGACGATACAGTTGAAAAGCATCCATTAATATTTAAAGATGCTGATCTTGTGGTTATCAACAAAGTAGACATTGCAGATGCAGTAGGTGCAGACCAAGATAAGATGGTTGCGGATGTTAAAGAACTTAATCCTAAAGTAAAAGTAATAAAAAGCAGTCTTAAAACAGGTCAGGGTCTTGAGGAAATAATAAAATCAATTGAAGGATTTATGGATAATTAAGATGCATATGTCTTTTTAATAATTACTTTTTTTTAAATAAAAATGATATAAATGGAGATATATTATTCATAAAAGAAATGGACTGGCCGGGATTTGAACCCGGGGCCTCCGCCATGCCAAGGCGACACTCTACCACCTGAGCTACCAGCCCGCATATCAACATTGACCTAATGATATTTAAAGGTAAGTATTTAATGATTTAGGAAGTGAATTTCGTCATGACTGATTTTAAAATAAGGAATGTTAATGAAGAGGATTTCATTGAAATATCAAAGGTTGCAGAGAAATGCAGCCCAGTGACAACTGAAAGAAATGCTATTTATCATCTCTTTACCAAGTTCTTTAAAAACACCTCGCTGGTTGTTGAAAATGTTGAAAACGGGAATATATATGCATTTTTATTGGGTTTAATATCACAAAATGAACCGGAAAATGCATATATCCATCTTCTATGTGTTGATACACATTTCAGAGGGAAAAAATTCGCACCAAAACTAATTAATGAATTTATTCAAATTGTTTCAGAAGCAGGATCTACAAATATATCTCTCCTCAGCAAACCGTCCAACACCAATGCTATAAAATTTTATAACAAACAGGGTTTTATTTCAAAGAAATCAGATGAGACATTTGAAGAAAATAGTATAAATATATATAAAGATTATGATGGTCCCGACCAAGATAAAATTATTTTTTATAAATTTATTTAATCATTTTTTGAAGTATAAATCACATTTTTTTTATATATCATCCAACCCATATTTGATATAGATACTTACAACACCATTTTTAAGTATAATTCTTAGTTAAATGGAATATATACAAATAATTAAAAAGGAGGAAATAGAATGAAAAAAGCTTTGATATTATTGGGATGTCCAGAAGCACCTTCTCAAACACCTCTTGCAATTTATACAACTTACTCACTCAAAAAAGCTGGTTATGAAGTTACAATTGCAAGTACTCCCTCTGCATCAAAATTGCTGGAGGTCTCAGATCCTGAGCAGTTCTATGTAAATAAGAGAGTTGACATTGAATCATGTCTTGAAAATCTTGAAGAAAATATGTACGATCTACTTGTTGGATTTGTTCACAAAGATGCAGCAGTATCCTATTTTGTAACATTTTATCATATTTTAAATACAAAATCACTAGCAATTGTATTTGAAAAGGATGCAAATCTCCTAGAAAAATTTGCTAATGATGTACAAGAAAATACAGATGCAAATATAATATCTGCAAGGGCCTATCACAATCCCACACCATTAAGAGTTAAAATTGACCGAGCAATTAAAGAATTGGAGGATTAAAAATGTCATTCTGTTTAGAATTACATCTACAGCAAACTGAAGATTATGAAATACTCCTATCAAAAGCAGGATTCAAAGAAGCTAAAAAGGTGATAGAGAGTCATTCACCTAAAATATTATACGTCAAACCCGGAGCTAAGGTGTTAGGTGCCCGAATTATTGGACTTCCCCCTATTCCAATAGGTATTGATGAATCAAAGGTTACAATAACTTTACCATATACAAAGCCGTGTCATGGTACTGCAGTTGTTGAATTACCAGTTAAAAAAGAGGAAATAGATAAAGTAAAAGCCATTGCAATAAAATAAATAGTTATAATGCGAATATATAAAATAAAATACAATATTATTCTGCTAATTTATTCAAAATATGGATATTAAGATGATTACAATGTTGACAACAGTTGTGGGAAGTTACCCGGCACAACCAAAGAAACCCCAATCAATAGGTTCCAAGATAACAAATGTATTTGGATCATATGATCAATATATCCCTGCCCTCGAACTTGCTGTGGAAGACCAGATAAATGCAGGTATAGATATCATATCCGATGGACAAGTCAGAGGGGACATGATAGAAATCTTTGCAGAAAATATAATAGGAATGGGTGTTGAGAAAGGTGTTCCAAAGATATTGGGAAAAATACGACCTGCAAACTATTCTCCAGGAGCTTCTGATCTTAAACTGGCATTAAAAAAAGCTCAAAGTATTTCAGCAGATTTTAAATATCCTAATATAACAGAATCTAAATTATTTAAGAAAAATGCTTTCAACACAAATTTTAAAGGAATAAAAGGGATTATAACCGGGCCAACAACTCTTGTTTTATCATGTAGAATAGAAGGATTTTATAATAAGGATAAAAAGGAAGAAATTATTACTGATATGGCAATAGCCCTTAAAACTGAGGCTAATGAGCTACAAAATGCCGGCGCTGCAGTAATTCAAATTGATGAGCCATTTTTATCAACAGGTGTTGCGGATCTAAATACTGCGAAAAAGGCATTGAAAATTATAACAGAGGATCTTAATATACCTGTTTCAATGCATGTATGTGGAGACATCGGGAAAATTTTAAATGATCTCTTAAAGTTTCCCGTTCAAATAATTGACTGTGAGTTTGCAGGAATTCCTTCCAATATCAATTCACTCGAACAGGAATATAATGGTTCTAAAAAAATAGGTTTTGGCTGCATTGATACTAAAAATAAAAATATTGAAAAGGTAGATCAAGTGAAGGACCTCATAAAAAAGGGAATAAATATTGTTGGAGAGGAAAATATGATTATTGATCCTGATTGTGGTATGAGAATGCTTTCAAGAGATACAGCACTGCTTAAACTTAAAACCATGAAGGAGGCAGTTGAATGGCTATAATGATCAAGGTTCCAACCATTAAAACTGGATGGGAATCCCTTGTAAAAAGAATTATGAAAAATGGTGTGGAAATAAAAGATGAAAGGGGTTCTGTGACCAAGGAGATTCTTAATACAATGGTGAATGTGAAGAATCCACTTGACCCAGAATCTCCTAAGGGTTATTTCTGGACGGGTGAAAAACTGGATAAATACTCTGAACAGTTTTTAAGCAGTGATAAACAAGGATTCATATATACATATGGTAACAGACTCAGAGAACACTTTGACGGTATAGATCAGATACAAGAAGCAATAAAACGGCTTAATAATTTTAAGGAATCCAGAAGAGCAATTTCTATTACATGGGATCCTGTTGTAGACACAAAAAATGATGAAGTTCCATGCATGATGTTAGTAGACTTTAAAATAAGAGATGGAAAACTACATACAACCGGACTTTGGCGGTCACATGATATTTATGGGGCATGGTTCCCTAATGCAGTTGGACTCAGCAATTTAGCTAAGTATGTTGCAGAAAAAGTAGGATCAGAAGTAGGAACATTAACCATACACTCAATAAGTGCACATATCTATGAAGTAAACTTTAAAGAGGCAGGAGAAGTTTAACTCATAAATATTCTTCTTACAATAATAATATATGAAAATATTCAAAACAAAAGGAAAATGAAAGATATTTTACCGTGATTAGCTAAAACAGAAATGTACAAATTAAAACTTTAATATTTATAAATATTTTTAGAAGTTTATTCAATTCTACTAAAATGAAAAAAATAGGTGAAACAATGGTAAGTGTCAATCTCGAAGCAAAAAAAACAGTAGATCAGATGATTGAAAATGCAGAAGAACTCAATATAGCAGTTTCAAAACTTGAAAATGGTTCAACAGTTATTGACTGTGGTGTTAATGTTTCAGGAAGTTTTAAAGCTGGCGAACTCTACACAAAGGTATGTCTAGGAGGGCTTGCCGAGGTGGGAATATCCATACCAGGAGACCTGTCTGAAAATTTTGCGATACCTTCTGTTAAGATAAAAACAAATTTCCCTTCAATATCCACACTCGGAGCACAGAAGGCAGGATGGTCTGTAAGTGTAGGAGATTTCTTTGCACTGGGTTCTGGACCTGCAAGAGCATTGGCTTTAAAACCTGCTGAAACTTATAAAGAAATAGGATACAAGGATGATGCAAATATAGCTATATTAACATTAGAAGCTGATAAATTACCTGGAGCCGATGTTGCAGATTCAATTGCATCAGACTGTAATGTATCTGCAGAAAATGTATTTCTACTGGTAGCTCCAACATCATCACTGGTTGGTTCAATACAAATAGCTGGAAGAGTTGTTGAAAATGGAACCTATAAAATGTTGGAATTTTTAAAATTTGATGTAAATAAGGTCAAATATGCTGCAGGCATAGCACCAATTGCTCCTGTTGATCCCGATGGACTCAAAGCAATGGGTAAAACCAACGATGCAGTTTTGTTTGGTGGTAGAACATATTATTATATAGAATCTGAGGAAGGTGATGATATTAAATCCCTTGCAGAACAGTTACCGTCCTCATCATCCGAAGGTTATGGAAAACCATTTTATGATGTGTTTAAGGAAGCTGAATTTGACTTCTACAAAATAGATAAGGGAATGTTCGCACCTGCAGAAGTAGTCATCAATGATCTCCGAACTGGAGAAATGTTCCGTGGTGGAGCAGTAAATGTTGAACTTCTAATGAAATCATTCGGGTTATAAAAGGTTCAAAATCCTTTTATTTTTTATTTTTATTATAACAATTCATTTTAGAATTCTATACTACAAATTAATTATAAAAAAGAATTATATTAAAATAGGATTGTAATTTTGTTTAATCTCAATACTTACTTAATATCCCTTAAACGGTGATAAATATGAAAATGGGAATATGTGATACTACATTTGCAAGATTTGACATGGCTGCAGCTGCTGTAGATCAAATAAAAGGTCAGATTACCAACATCACCTTTGTAAGGCGCACTGTACCTGGTGTTAAGGATCTGCCTGTGGCTTCGAAGAAACTTATAGAAGAGGAAGGCTGTGAATTAGTAATGGCATTTGGAATGCCCGGTCCTGAAGAGATGGATAAAATATGTGCTCATGAAGCATCAACAGGTATAATACAAGCCCAATTAATGACCAATACCCATATAATAGAAGTTTTTGTTCATGAAGATGAAGGCGAGAATGAAAAAGACCTTAAAGTCCTGGCTGAAAACCGTGCTAGACAACACGCAGATAATGTTATTAAAATGGTCTTCAAACCCGAAAAATTCATAAGAGAAGCTGGAATGGGAATGAGGGAAGGAAGAGAAAATAAGGGGCCTTTATAAAGACTTAATAACTCCATTAACATCTAAAGTTAAGTTTATATGAACTGAATAACAATATTATAATAGAGTAATATTGATCAAATCTTCAGGTGGTAATATGAAAGAAGAAGTATTTTTTAGTAAGGGAATGAAACACGTCAAGGAAGACTATCCAGATCTTTACGAAGCATCTATTAATTTGAATGATGTTTGTTATACTGGAAAGGTATTGGATTACAAGACACAAAAACTCATAGCAATTGGGATAGCTGCTGCGGCATCAGATGACAGGGCTGTTAAAAAACAGATATTTAGTGGTATGAAGGAACTTGATATAACCAAAGATGAAGTAGTAGACGTTTTAAGAGTGGTACTTCTATTAGCAGGTAAACCCGCTTTTACAAAGGGAATGAACGCTTTATACAATATAAAAGAATAAAATCTTATTTCATTATTTTTTGTATAATTTTT
The DNA here is from genome assembly GCF_000744455.1 of Methanobacterium sp. SMA-27. Taxonomy (NCBI): domain Archaea; kingdom Methanobacteriati; phylum Methanobacteriota; class Methanobacteria; order Methanobacteriales; family Methanobacteriaceae; genus Methanobacterium; species Methanobacterium sp. SMA-27. The sequence continues at coordinate 314,598 of NZ_JQLY01000001.1, forward strand.
CATTTTTTTTGATGTATTCAAAATTTTTAGAGTTATTGCATTATTAAATTTTTAAGCCAAAAAAAAAGATTTTGAAAACAATTATTTTCATAGTAAGCTTTTTAAAGTAAGCGGATCAATATTGATCACCGCCAATTCTGGCGATTAAATCTAGTAAATAAAACTTGATTGCTTACATTGAAGTTATATACAACTTTTTTTGGGATAGTATCCCATGGATGTGGCGCAAGCTGAACAAAGAGGTGTTAAGTAATGTATAAATATATAAGAGATGCATGGAAGAATCCAGATAAGTCTTATGTTAAGGAACTCATGCGCACAAGAACTCCTATTTGGAGAAGACAAAGCGTTATAGTAAGAGTAGACAGGCCTACCAGGATTGATAGGGCTAGATCATTAGGTTATAAAGCCAAAAAAGGTTACATAGTTGTGAGAACTCGTGTCCGCCGAGGTGGAATGAGAAAATCAAGATTCACAGCAGGTAGAAAACCTAAAAGAATGGGTATTAAGAAAATAACCATGAAAAAATCCATTCAGAGAATCGCTGAAGAAAGAGTTGCCAGAAAATTCCCGAACCTCGAGGTATTAAACTCGTACTGGCTCTGGGAAGATGGAAAATTCAAATTCTATGAAGTAATTCTTGTTGATCCAAACCACCCTTCAATCAAGAACGACTCTAAAATCAACTGGATCTGTGAGAAACAGCACACCAATAGGGTGTTCAGAGGTCTCACAAGTGAAGGTAAAAAGACAAGAGGACTTCGCAGTAAAGGTAAAGGGGCCGAAAAGGTACGATAAGGTATGATCCATAACATCTCATATAGAGCATTCGTTTATGGAACAGAAAATAAGGAAAAAGTGTTAGAATCTATTATAACACTTTTTCCAAATTCATCCCCTCAATGTGAAGCAACTGAGGGATATTACAAAAATCCTGTTTTAATTTTAAGCAACAAAATCGATAAAAAAAGGGAAATAAAAGATTTTGTTAAAAAACTGTCCAAAATGAATGATCCTACTCGTAAAAGGATTTTACACCAGTTGGAAAATAAAATGGACGATTCTGGAAATTTATTTCTCAGGTTTGACAAACAGAGAGCATATCAAGGTGATCTGAAGGTTGTTGAACACGGAGATTCTATTAATTTAAAAATTAAAATAGCAGCATATCCAGCGAAAAAAAAGGTGGCATTGGAAATTGCAAGAAAGTTATTCGAATAGAAACCTTTCCAAGGATATGTTTTTTGATCTTCACGTTCATGGAAATGAGAACATAATAAAAGAAGCCGAGAGATTAGGGTTCACTGGAATTGCGGTAACACGTTATTTTGAAGATTATACTTCTAAATTTTTAAAGGAATTTGAAGATCTTGAGCTTAATTCAAACATATTGCTAAAAAAATCTGTTGAAATAGCTTGTAAAAATCCCGAAGACCTCAAAAAGAAAGTTAAAAAATCACGAAAAAAGGCTGATATTTTAATTGTAAAAGGCGGTGATCTTAAGGTCAACAGAGCTGCTTGCGAGGATAAACGTATAGATATACTTTCACAACCCTACAGATCAAGGAGAGACATGGGTATTAACCATGTTTTGGCAAGAAAGGCAGCAGAAAATTCTGTTGCAATAGAAATAAATCTTAAAACATTTCTTAAAACAAATTTAAGATATAGATACCGTGTAATAAGTCAGTTCAGACATATCGTAGATCTTCAAAGAAAATTCAAGTTTCCATTAATTATAACAAGTAGTGCAAGCTCAAAATATGATTTAAAAACTCCAATAGACATATTTGCACTTGCAAAGTGTTTCGGAATGACCTTTGAAGAATCATTTAAAGCCATTTCAATAACTCCTCGTGATATTATAGAAACCAATAATTTACGAGACTATTTCATAATAGAAGGCGTTAGAACATTAGAATAATGATCAAATTTATCCTAAATAATTCTTAATTATAACTCATTATATTTATTATACAAAATTCACTAATTAAAATACCATAGACTGATTTAAATGATTCAAAAGCTAAAAATACTCCCTCCAACTCTACGGGATAAAAAAAGATATGTTGCATTTGAAGTTACATCTCATGGATCACTTGGAAGAGATGATTTAATATCCATGATTTTAGATGCTTCATTATATCTCTATGGTGCATGTGGGGCAGGAAAGTTTGACCTCTGGGTAGTAAAGTTATGGCAATGCAAAACAGATATAAATTCCCCTAAAGGTATCAATGAATACCGAATGAAAGGAATATTACGCTGTAGAAGGGAAGAAATTGATTCTGTAATGGCCATAATTCCCACCATAACAAACTTTAGAGGGAAGCCAGTAGTTTTCCATACACTGGGAATTTCAGGAACCATTAAATCTGCAATAAAAAACTTTATTAAACTATAAGAATAAGATGAAATAATAGAATAATAGTTTGTAAACAAGTTTAGTAAGTTTAAAATTATTTTAATATTATAAATTCATTTCTTTACAGAAAAACTTTTAGAGAGGTATATGTATGCAACCGTTTCAAGGAGCAGGATACGACAGGGCTATAACAGTATTTAGCCCAGATGGAAGGTTATTTCAGGTTGAATATGCAAGAGAAGCTGTAAAAAGAGGTACAACTTCTTTAGGTGTTAAATCCGTTGGGGGCATCGTTCTTGTGGTTGATAAAAGACCAACAAGTAAACTTGTAGAACCAAAATCAATAGAAAAGATATTCCAGATAGATGACCATATAGGAGCAGCGACTTCTGGACTGGTGGCAGATGCAAGAGCGCTTGTTGAAAAAGCTAGAATGGAATCACAAATCAATAAAATAACCTATAATGAGCCAATACGTGTAGAAGGTTTGGCTAAAAAGATATGTGATATGAAGCAGATGTACACTCAACATGGTGGAGTAAGACCATTTGGATCTGCACTTATAATTGGTGGAGTAAACGAATCTGGATGCAAACTATTTGAAACAGATCCTAGTGGTGCTTTAATTGAATATAAGGCAACTGCTATAGGTGCCGGAAGACAGATTGCAATGGATGAATTCGAGAAAAAATACAGTGAAGACCTAAAACTGGATGAAGCAATAGAATTGGCTTTAGATGCAGTTTATGAGGCAACAGAAGGAAAAACCACCGTTGCAAGTGCCGAAATTGCAGTTATAGATGGAAAAGATAAAAAATTCAGAAAATTATCCGACGAAGAAATAACAGAACATGTGGAAGAACTCCTCATAAGGAAATCTAAGGAGGAGGAAGAGGAATAAAAAATGGTAACCCTTGAAGATGCAGTTATTGCGCGTTTGGAATATTTTGGGGAACATTTCGAAATCCTTGTTGATCCAGATCTTGCTTCAGATTTTAAAAGGGGCCAGGACATCAACATTGAGGATATCCTTGTAGTCGAAGAAATATTCAAGGATGCAAAAAAAGGTGATAAAGCATCTGAAGAAGCCATGATGAAGGCCTTCGACACAATTGATCATCTTGAAGTTGCAGCTGCTATTATCCACAAAGGCCAAATACAGCTGACAGCCCAGCAGCGGAAAGAAATGCAGGAAGAGAAGCGATTGAAGGTAATCTCAACCATAACGAGAGAGGCCATAAATCCCCAAACTAAACTTCCACACCCTGCAAGAAGAATTGAAATAGCCATGGAAGAAGCAAAAGTCCGTATTGACCCATTTAAAAGTATTGATGAACAAGTTAACACTACTTTAAAGGCCATTAGAACCAAAATTCCAATAAGATTTGAAAAAGTCAAGATAGCAATAAGGGTTCCCGGAGATTTCACAGGAAAAGTCTATGGAGCAATACCTGAATTTGGAAAGACAACCAAGGAAGAATGGCAACAAGATGGATCATGGGTTGCAGTTGTTGAGATACCTGGTGGTATGCAGGAAAATTTTTATAATAAACTCAATGAACTTACAAGAGGTCAAGTAGAGACAAAATTACTCTAATGGCAGATAAAACTATTCATTTTTTTGGCATTCCAGTAAAGGAGGCAGAATGTGATATTTGTAGAGGATAAAGAAATAGTAATTCCCGGAGATATTCTTGCAGACGAGGAATATCACTCCGGAAGAGGAACTTTCAAGGAAAATGATAAGGTGTGTTCGTCTCTTGTAGGTCTTGTAGCCATAAGGGATAAAAAAATCAGTGTAATACCCTTACAAAGCAAGTATATCCCAAAAAGAGGAGATGTTGTAATAGGGGAAGTAACGGATATAAGATTCTCAATGTGGAACTTGGATATAAATTCCCCATACTCTGGATTTTTACCTGCTTCAGATGTCTTTGGAAAGGAAAAAAGGGAACTTAACAGAACATTCGATGTCGGTGATGTTTTATTTTTAAGAGTAGTCGATGTTGATGAAGTAAAAAAGGTTAAACTTGGACTCAAAGGAAGGGGACTCGGAAAGTTCAGGGGAGGAATTCTTATAAATATCACTCCAACGAAAGTGCCCAGATTGATAGGCAAAAAGGGATCAATGATCAATATGATCAAGGATGAAACCCATTGCGAAGTAATTGTGGGACAAAACGGAGTAGTATGGGTTAAAGGAGAACCTTCAATGGAAAGAGTGGCTGAAAAAGTCATTAACATGATAGAAGAACAAGCCCATACATCTGGATTAACTGATAGGGTAAGGGACATGCTTGCAAGACTTCTTGGCCATGAACCAGAAGAATCAGAAACTGAGGAATCAGAAGAATTAGAAACTGAGGAATCAGAAGAATCAGAAGAATTAGAAACTGAGGAATCAGAAGAATCAGAAGAATTAGAAACTGAGGAATCAGAAGAATCAGAAGAATTAGAAACTGAGGAATTAGAAACTGAAGAAACTGAGGAATCAGAGGAAGACGAATCAAAAGAATTTGAACCCGAATCCGTAGAATCTGAAGAACCGGATGAAGAAGAAGAATGTAAAGAGGAATAAATGGAATTAATCCAAAAATAAGGGGTGATTATCATTATAACCAATACTAATCTAAACACCGGTACAGAAACCAGTGCAAGAGCCAATAATAGGGCTTTTGATGAATTGAGAAACTTAAAAATAGAAGCAGGAGTACTTGAAAGGGCTGATGGATCAGCTTACCTTGAAATTGGGGGTAACAAAGTACTTGCTGCGGTTTATGGCCCAAGAGAACTTTTTGTAAGACGTTTAATGCAACCTAACCGGGCTGTTTTAAGATGTAAATACAATATGGCACCATTTTCAGTAGATGACAGAAAAAGGCCCGGACCCGACAGGAGATCGGTGGAGATATCTAAAATAACATCAGAAGCACTTACTCCAGCAGTTTTCCTTGAAAAATTCCCACGTTCAACAATAGATGTTTATATAGAAGTTCTTGAAGCTGAAGGCGGAACAAGATGTGCAGGCATAACAGCTGCTTCAGTTGCACTTGCAGATGCAGGCATTCCAATGAGGGATATGGTTGTTGCTTGTGCAGCAGGAAAATCAGATGGCAACGTTGTTCTCGACTTATCTGAAGTTGAAGATAAAGAGGGAGAAGCAGATCTTCCAATTGCATTGATGCCAAGAACAGGTGAAATTACACTTCTACAGATGGATGGACACCTCACAGGGGATGAATTTGAAAAGGCCCTTGACCTTGCAATAGGTGGCTGCATGAAGATAAGTGAAGAACAGAAAAAAGCCATAAAAAACAGGTATGGTGATTAATATGGTCCGTATAGTTCCAGAAATCATAAAAGAAAGCGTAACCAATCTCGTAAAGAACGGAGAGAGAACAGATGGAAGAGCCTTCGATGAATACAGGGATATATCGGTAGAACCTGGAATAATTGAGAAGGCAGAAGGATCTGCAAGGGTTAAAATTGGAAATACACAGATAATGATCGGTGCAAAACCACAGTTAGGATCACCTTTCAGTGACACACCCAATGTTGGAGTTCTAATGACCAACACTGAACTTTTACCAATGGCAGCACCTAACTTCGAATCAGGACCACCAGATGAAAATTCAGTAGAGCTTTCAAGGGTTACTGACAGATGCATAAGAGAAGGAAAGGTTCTTGATCTCGAAAAACTATGTGTAGTTGAAGGGGAAAAAGTTTGGATGATATTCCTGGATCTCCATGTACTGGACTACGATGGTAATCTAATGGATGCAGCAGTATTGGGAAGTGTTGCAGCACTTATGAACGCTAAAATCCCCACAGCCAAACTTGAGGGTGATGAAATTGTTCTTGACTACGATAACATGATACCATTACCAATCAATGAAAAAGCCTTAATGTGCACATTTGCCAAGATTGGTGGAGAACTTCTTATTGACCCTTCACTCGAGGAAGAGGAGATAATGGGCGCACGCTTATCAATAGGTATGACTGAAGATGGCAGTATATGTGCTATGCAGAAAGGTGGAGCTGAATCTTTGAACAAGGAAGAAATTTTAAAAGCAGTTTCCATTGCAAAGATTAAAACAGCAGAACTTAGAACACACCTTCCATAGATGCATTTATAACTAGTGATGTGCAAATTTATTGATCTGAACATTCATAATTGAAATTTTCATTAATTTTTTTTTATGAATAAATTTCTCATAAACAAATTCAAAAATATTAAAATAATCTAGGTGAATAACATGGCAAGAACAAAGAAAGTGGGTATAACCGGAAGATTCGGTGCAAGGTACGGTAGAAAAGCCAAGAGGACAGTTAAATCAATAGAAGAAAACATGAAGAGGGATCATGTATGTCCTCAATGTGACAGGCCTGCAGTACGCAGAGTTTCAGCAGGAATATGGAAATGCAGGAAATGTGGAAATGTATTTACAGGCGGAGCATATCTTCCAACAACCCCTATGGGTAAAACAGCTGCAAGGAACATAAAGAGGATAGTTGGAGGTTTATAAATTGTACAAATGTGGAAAATGCGGTACTTTAGTCGATATCAAGGGTTATACAGAATCTAAATGTCCAAGCTGTAGATACAGGATTCTTTTTAAGGAAATACCGCCTGTAAGGCGTAGCATCAAAGCTAAATAATCCGGTAACTATGTTGATTACAACGTCTAGGAAGCCCTCTCAGCGAACAAGATCCTTCTGCAAAGGTCTTGTAAGGGTTCTAAACTCAAGTTACATAAACCGGGGAAAGATGAGCATCCGTGACGTTCTAATAAAATCTTCTGAACTAGGAAATAATACAATTGCAGTAGTATCAGAAATGAAGGGTAATCCCAGTAGGATAGATTTCCAGAATGAAGAAGGTGAAGTAATCTTTTCAATGGATGTTACAGTTGGAATTCCAAATTCCAATGCAAGCTCCAAGGGCAAGGTTCAATCTGAAGAATTGAAATTACGTTCTGAGATCCCTGAACTCAACCAACTTGGAAATATATTGGATATACCCCCATTCATAGAAGATTCAGAAATAAAAAATATCCTTTTTATAAGGACGGGTGACGAGAAAAAAAAGGCTATTATCGAATTTATTGGTAGTAACGGTATGGAAACAGGTCCAAAGATTTTTGTTAAGGAATGGAGGACATAAATTGGAATATTCCAATGAATCTGACATTCTTACAGGTATTGAAACAGAACTTGAAATCGAATTTAATACCACCAAAGAAGCAGAAATTGTCTTAAAATCAATCAAACCCGAAATAAATGGATCTCCATCTGACAGAACAACTGTTAGTATTGATATTCATGAAAATACATTAAGGATAACTATCGATGCTCAGGATTCAGCATCTTTTAGAGCATCATTGAATTCATATTTAAGATGGATAAAATTGTCATATGAAGTGATAAATCTTAAAAATGAGTATTTATGATTAATAAAGTATTATTACATATTAAATTTGAATAAAAAAATTTATATGAACCTTTTTTAAGGTTTAATGAGGTGATAAAATGGAACTTCCTAAAAACATCCAACATCAAATACAACAATTCCAACAGGCACAACAACAAGCTCAGGCAATTACAATGCAGAAACAGAGCGTTGACATGCAGATAAAAGAAACTGAAAAAGCTTTAGAAGAACTTAAAAAGGTAGAAGGAGACACAGACGTCTACAAAACTGCAGGAAATCTTCTTATTAAAGTAAATCAAGAAGAAGTAACCGTAGAACTTGAAGATAAAATTGAAACTCTCAAACTTCGAGAAAAATCAGTTAAACGTCAGGAAGAACGTATAATGGCCAAACTCCAGGAAATGCAGACAACTATACAAGAAGCAATGCAGGGATCAGGAATGTCCCAGGGGTTAGGTAATTGAGGAAACTTTCAGATCAAGAACTTGATGAAATTTCCGAACTTGCAGTTAAATCTGCAGAAAATTTCATCTATTCAAAGATTCCAAAAAAAGAAGTTCTAGATCTTGATATAAAGGTCGAACTTGACTATCATGAGGGTTTGGATGTTGATATTAATGTTGACATTCAATTCGATCCTTTATCCAAACCAGATGATGGAATAGCAGAAGATGCTGTAGATTATGCTATTACTGAAATAGACAGTTATATTGCAAAGAATTAAATTTTTACACGATTTTTTCTAATTTATTTAATAAATTTTCTCAAATCATTCTAAAAAACTCTATAATTTGGAATAGTTGCCATGATAATACCTGTACTCGACTTGAAAAAGGGTGAAGCAGTATCTGGAAAATCAGGAATGAGGGAAACATACAAACCATTAAAAACAGTTTTCCATGATTCATCAGATCCTGTTTCTATTACACAAGCACTCAAAGATGAGGGATACAAACGCATTTATATTGCAGATTTAGATGCAATAAATGGGTCCGGCTCCAACTTACAAATTGCAGGGGAAATAAATAATATTCTTCCTGTTATGTTAGATTCAGGAGTAAACAGTTTTAAAGAGATTGAAAAAATCCTTGACACTGTGAATAAAGTTATAATAGCAACAGAAACCATTAAAAGTCTTGATGATCTTGATATAATATTTTCCCAAAGTTTAAAGCAAGACCTTGTAATGAGTGTGGATGTTAAAGACGGACATATTCTGGGTAAATATATAAAATCAGACTTTAAGGGGGTACTAAGAAAAATACAAAAGATTAAGCCTTTGGAGGTCATTCTTTTGGATATTTCTAGGGTTGGTACTGTTAAGGGCTTTGATCATGCACTCATTGATAGTTTCAATGGTATTGAATCCGAATTAATTCTAGGTGGAGGTATTACAGCCGAAGATATAAAAGAATTAAATGTTTTAGGAGTTCAAAACTTCCTGGTTGGAACAGCACTTCACAAAGGGATCATCAATCATTACTAATACTCATTTTACAGTATTACTGATTTATTCAATGCTTATTGAATAAAGAAATTACTAATATAATTATAAGATAGAAATCCAAAGTGTATATCATGCCAAAATTTATTATAATAGGCCCTTTAACAAGGGACACAATTTCAAGAGATGGTTTGGTATATCACTCCACAGGAGGTGCAGTATACTATCAAGCATCAGTACTTTCAAATCTTGATGTGGATGTAACTGCGGTTATCACACTTTCACGTGAGGATGAAGAACTTTTAAATGCATTTCCTCAAAATGTGGATATAATCCCCCTGTTTTTTGATAAGACAATGAAATTTGAGAATATATATCCTAATCATAATCCTAATCACAGGATACAGAGGGCAACTGTGCCAGAAAATCCGGTTAAACCGGAAAATCTTCCAGATGATATTGAATCCTACGACGCTGTTCTTTTATGTCCACTTTCTCCTTCAGATATCCCTATTGAAACAATAGAACACATATTCCATTATAACGTGCCCATTTACATGGGTGCACAAGGATATTTGAGACAGTTGAACGATCATCGAGTTATTTTAAAGCCATGGAACAACTTTGAGAAATTTTTGAGATTTGTTCAAATGATTTTCATGGACGAAGTTGAAGCAAAAGTTATGACTGGAAATCATAAATTGGACAAAATAGGTAACGAACTTTCAACTTTCGGCCCCCAAGATGTAATAATCACCTGTGGAGATAGAGGTGCTTTAATTTACTCATCCATTTCTGAGCACACCTATAAAATCCCTGCTTTTACCCCTATGCAAACCATGGATCCAACAGGTCTAGGTGATACATACATGGCTGCCTATGCAAGAAAAAGAATGGAAACATCAGACCCAGAAACATGTGGAATATTTGCTTCAATGGTTTCTACAATGAAACTGGAAAAAATCGGTCCATTCCAAGGAAACATTACAATGGTCAATGAACGACTCCGAAAATTCTGAAATAAACCTAAAATAAATATTTAATAACGACCTAGATTTTGTTTTGAAAAGGAAATGCATACTAGAATTAATTATAAATTTTAATATAAGTATAATAATAGAATGTAGATATTAAATACCAGAATCTAAGGAGAGAATAAATATGATTGAAGAAATTGAGGAAAGGATAGATGATAATTTTCATAGAGATTTATGGAAGTCCCGTGGAGAGAAACTAGTAAAATGTGAAAAAATCTTCCATAAACCTGCAATAGATGAAACAGGGCCTTCAGAACAAATTATTTTAACCTTTGAAGATACTGATCAGATAGACATAGAAAATACATATAAAGTAAGTATCATTGCTAACAACATGGAGTTTGGTGTATGTGACAGTTTCAATAATCCAATGGGCATAGAATCCATAATAGGTAAGAGACTGTTAGACTATGGTGAAGTGCACTTTGATACTTTCAATGCAGATACAGGGGCTGTACAAAGGGCAACACTGATTTTTGAAGAAGATTATGAAATAAATGTTGATGGTTATAATTTATTGATAGAAAAACATCAGCAGAATGAGAATATTCTATAAATTTTAAAATACTACAATATTCATAAATTTTTTAGATTACCAAATAGAAAACATCTGTAATGTCAATAATCCAAAATTAAGTATTTTTCTTTACTAATATAATTACTAATTCTACCTTAAAAATAAATTTATTACCCCAGAAGGAATGGGAGTATTAAGAATGGAAGTAGTCCTCCTGCAAAAAATATAACTATCCCGGCTATGGTGTATGGGGTTTTCCTGTCCATTATACCCATACAAAGGAGCAGAACACTTATTACTGCCATAATAGGCGGAATTATATGTGAAAATAATAATACAGATGAGTTTGCCATTTGATCACTTCTTAAATATTTTATTTATATAATATTTTTAGGAATAATGTAACATTGATATTATCCTTTGTTCACTTAAACTTAATCTTTGAATAATTATAATCTATCCATTTTACTACTAAATTATTTATTTTGTAATTGTAGATTTTCATGGATTTCCAGCAGTGAACTTCGGAGTTCTTTATCAGATTCAGCAATTAAATCGATTCTATCCACATTAATATTCCTTTGATGTAGGAATCCAACAAGTTGTACTGGTGTTATATTATCATCCAAATCTAGAATTATGGCATCTGATTCATGAGTAATTTTAATTGTACCAAATTCTGTCAATGCATCTAGGGTTTCCTGAACTTGGGAAGTTTTAATACGGAATGAACGTGTTTTTCTTGTAATCTGTGCAATGTCAATATTCATTCTTTGAAGCACTATCAAAATATGTCTTTCAAGAGAACCTTCCAATACATCTATGTCAATTATATCTTTTCCTCTGTTAATTCGCACTGCCTGACATATCTGTGCTACATCCCGTGCATGCGCAAATGTGGGTTTTAATCCTTCTCCACCATCATTGATGCTCGAATAAACATTCATGAATCGTTCAAAAATATTTTCATTGTATTTTTCTTCCAGATAATCAAGGTTCATTTTAAAAACCTCTGCAACTTCGATAATATCTGGATTTTTAAGGAAGATATGTAAAGGTGCCCTTCTTAGATGTGCTTCATCCATTATACTAATATCCAAGTTGGTTGAGAAAGCAGGTATGAAGTTACAGTGTACAATTACAGGAATACCTCTTACATAAACAACGTCCTTTTTATTTTCCATAGGAACTATAAGCCTATTTAAAATGAGTTCAGGGTCGTCTCTCTGTCTACCAAGATCATCTATTAGAAGTATGCCACCATTTGCCTTTATTATTGGTGATGTTTCATAAACTCCCTTGTTAACATTATAATTGGTCTCGAGTTTGTTTAAACTGAGTTCGGCTCCAGTTAAAACAAATGGGGCATGAATTTTAACCCATCTTGGGTCTTCCGGTTGTTCCGGGCACATACTATGAAAATCAGGATCATAAATTTGTATAATTTTTCCACCAAATTCAACGAACTTTGGAATCACAACAGGAGGTAGTAGATCAGACATTTTACCTGTGAGAAATGTTTTACCGGTTCCAGGAGGTCCATATATGAATATTCCCTTTCCTATGATACAAGATTCAATAAGGGATTCTTTAGCATAGTCAACACCAATTACATCTTTAAATGTTGTTTTAACAACATCTGGCGTTATTTCAATTGGGTATCTTCCCTTTAGTTGAGCATCCATTATTTGGTAATAATCTTCGTAGCTTACAGGTGCAACACCAATATAAGGATTTTCTTCAGAAATTCCCGTGGCTTTCTCACGACCCTTTTTTGATATACTATACTGAACACTTGAAAATAAAAAACTACCACTGACAGGAGCGCATAAACCTTCTTTTTCAAGATTGCTAAGACATTTTTCCAATATATCCCAGTGAATACATGTGATATCATTTATGGTACTGGTTTTCACAGTTCCGTAACTTGTTATAATCTTTAAAATCAAGTCATTAACAAATGGTTCTGATAGTTGAATATCTTCAATAGTTTTTGGCTGTTTAAGGATTTCAAATATGGTTTCCATTTTAGAATCATGATAATAGTTCATTCAAACCCCACCTAAATTTACCCCAATTTATATTAACCTAAATTTATCATTACAATTTATAATACTATCCAATTATCATCTAGGTATAAATTATTACATTATATCCTTAATTTTGCCAATATCTGATATTATGTCCATTTTAATACTGGATTTCTTAATATACTTTTTTTCTGATTCTTTTAATTCTTGAGTTAAATATACTGCGGACATACCGGCGTTTATAGCACCTTGTATATCATCACTAAAACTATTACCTATCATAACTGAATTCTCAGCTTTACATCCCATTCTATCCATTGCAAGTTCAAATATGGCAATATCTGGTTTTTCAACCCCTGCTTCTTGGGAGGTTACCACGGAATCAAAGAAATGATGCAAACCAAGTCTAACAAGTTTTTCATATTGTTTAATAGTTAAACCATTTGATATAACTCCAAGACGGTATCCTTGTGCCTTTAAATGAATAAGTGTGGACATTGTGTCGGGGAAAAGCCTCAAAAGAGCAAATTTGACGTTATGATAAGTGATCATTCCAATAGCAATTAATAAGGGGTTTTCTTCCCCAAAAACCCTTTTTGTAAGAACATTCAGATGTTTATCATAGTTTGAACCTTTTTCTTTAATGATTTCCCTTAATAGAATGTAAGCGTCATCATTTGATAATGGTAGTCCTGCATCTATCATTGCATTTAATGCTGCTTTTCTAGCTAGTTTTGCAAATCCTGATGTGTCGTAAAGTGTATCATCTATATCAAAAAAAACAGCTTTAATCATTTTTGGCACCGTATATTATGGAAAAATTGAGTATAGAATTAAATAAATAATGAAAATAGGATAAATTAGAATAATATGAATTTTGATTACAATCCGAAGATTTTCCCCGATTATTTAAAGGATTCGTGTAAAAAAATAATTTTAACAAAATTATCCCTCTTAGTTATAAATATTGTAATGGAATTTTACTATAAAATTATATTCAACTAAAAAAATGCATCCAAGCTGCTTTGTTTTTCTTTGTGCATTATATCCTCTTTTGAGTAACCAATTGCCTCAATAATCCTAGAAACTGCCGGAAGAACCTGGTTTTCTATATAGTAAGTTGAATCGTAGTTAACAACATCAACATCTTCCAGTGGAATTGCTCGTTTACTAATGGGTTCTTTTCCCCTTACAATCACGTAACGTATTATTGCACCCCTAGAAACATTTCTTCCATTTGCAATGGATTTTTTAGCTGCTAAAACATGGGGAGCCATTTGAACATATTCTTCGGGATTTTTGGTGAGCTGTGTGTGTATAACAAGATCTTCAAGCGGAATTTTACCCTCTTTTATCTCTTCAACTATAGCTCTAATAATTTTTGTGGCCTTTTGTGGGGAAGCATCTTCAAGAATGGCTCTTAAAACTTTTTCCTGAGTTTTTTTGGCAACTGGAGCCCAGTCACGTCTGACTAACTCTAACCCCTTAACCACTATATTTTTATTTTCTATGAGGGCATATCTTTTTTTGGTAACGAAGAAACCCCTCTCATAGAAACCTTCATATTCGAGTTCCATTCCTTCAGGGAGTTTTTTATTAACATCCCCTAGGAACTCATCAACTTTTTCTAAAATTTCTTCATTCAACAAGCACACCATTTATCATACCGTGCTGACCTGGCCTTGAAGTAACTTTAACTTTACCTAGGCTCGTATCTACAACAGCTCCTTTAGTTATAATATTACGCCTTACAAAGTGAGTGTTCGCTGTATTCTCAACTACTGTCATGATTTCTGCAACTTGTACTTTGTTTGTTTTCGGGTCAACAACGTTGATATTTTTGTCATTTGCTAACCTGACTTTCTCGTTACCGCCCTTTGTTCTGATTATCTTGATTTTACGGTCACCTATTTTGGTGTCTGCTGGATCTCTTCCAAATTCCATGTTTCTTTTATTTCTGTTGGTCTTTGCACGTGCACCACTCGGTTTTCTTAATGATTTTCCTTGCCAAATTGCCATTATTTCACCTCTAAAGCTTAAAATGTAATGTATTACATATTCATGAAAATTTCAATTAAATATGATTTTGAAACTTAAAATATTCTTAAATATGGATTTACCTAAAAAATCTTTCTAGGAAAGACTTCATTTGTAGATCACACTATATTAATATTATTAATTTCGACACCATGAACAATTTAAATTAAAATATTTCTTGAATTTTCTATTGATTCATGGTTTATTGATAAAGACTTAAAAATATGTTGTTTAAAAGGGTGCAAAAAAGATTAATTTAAAAAACTTATTAAACATTCTTATCTAATAGAATTCAAAATAGGATTGACATTTAATTAATAAAAAATGAGTTAAATATTCAGAATATTTATTTTTATATTTAAAAGAATTGGAAGATTAAAATGGCTAAAAAAATAGAAAATAACAAGAAAAATGGATGGCAAGAGGTTAAAGATCCAGAAGATGAAATTTGGAGACCCGAAGCAATAGGTGAAGAAATTAGTGGTAAATATATAAGAAGGGAAGATGATGTGGGGATTTATCACAGCACCAAATATACTTTAGATACAAGAAATGGAGAAAAAGAGGTATTTGGGTCAACTGTATTGGACAATAAATTCAAGGACATACCAATAGGTTATGAGGTTAAAATAATATATATGGGTGAAAAACCAAGTACGCCTCCAAAAAAGCCTTTTAAATTATTTCAGGTTTTTAAAAGACAAGTTTGATGAATATATGGGTTATAATTATTTATTAAATTAAGATAATACATTTTTTTTTTAATGGGTTGGGAATATAGTATCATAGTTTTTATATGGGATGATCTAATAACACAATAAGAACTTTTCATATTCAAGTAAATTGAAATTTATTATTTAATTGTAAGCACAATTATCTAATTCAATTCGCATGAGGAATATAGTAATCACACGTTTAGATATCCTAAATAAAAAAATTTGTTAGTTTAGGAATATTTTCAGATTTAGGTGTAGGTAATATACAGCATCTTAACTATAACACATTTAAAAAAAGAGGAGAATGGTGAATCTTATGAAAATAGGCATGTCACATGGAGCTGGTGGTGGGGTCATGCAGGGTCTCATATCAGAAATAATACTTGGAAATCTTAAAAATAAAAGAGTTAATGGTGGAGTTGGACTTGAAGATCTCGATGATGGAGCTACAATACCATTTGATGATTATGAAATTGTTGTGAGCACAGACAGCCACACAGTTGATCCAATATTCTTCCCTGGAGGAGATATTGGAACCATATCCATAGCAGGTACTGTTAATGATGTTTCTGTTATGGGTGCAAAACCTCTTGCAATTGCAAATGCAATGGTTATAAGCGAGGGATTTTCTGGTGAAGATTTTGAAAGGATTATCAAGTCAATGGACAAAGTTTGTAGAGAAACGGGTGTGGCCATAATAACTGGTGATACTAAGGTAATGGAACATGATAAACTCGATAAGATAATTATATCCACCACAGGGATAGGTATTGTTAAAAAAGGAGAAGTTATAAGGGATTCTGGCCTTAAAATGGGGGATAAAATAATTCTCACAGGAAGTGTTGGAGATCATGGAATATCTCTCATGTCCTACAGAGAAGGATTTGGTTTTGAAACAGACCTTAAATCCGATGTAGCACCTGTTTGGGATATGGTTGAGGCTGCTCTTAAAGTCGGTGGAGTAAATGCCATGAAAGATCCTACAAGGGGTGGAATTGCCAATGCACTCAACGAACTTGCTTCAAAATCTGGTGTGGGGATGCTGATAGAAGAGGAAAAGATTCCTTTAAAGGATGCTGTTGTAGCTGCTTCTGAAATGTTAGGAATCGACCCATACGAAGTAGCAAACGAGGGTAAAGTTATCATGGGAGTTGAAGCAGATAAGGCAGATGAAATATTAGCTGCAATTAAAAACACCAAGTATGGTAAGGATGCCCAGATCATAGGTGAAGTTACAGACCATGCTCATGTAATTATTGAAACTCTTCTAGGTGGTAAAAGAATACTTGAAGCTCCAATTGCTGATCCAGTACCTAGGGTATGCTAAGAAATTTATAAATTTAAGAAAAAAAGAAATTTGATTGGATATTGTTGTATTGCAACAATATTTATAAATAAAGAGCATGAAATGAGAATTAAAGTAATCTAATTCAAATAAATATCAAAATTATTGAATATATATGATTACATAAAAAGAAATTACAGATTTTAACGAGTGATAAATATGGAGAACTTTTGGGGTCGACGTTTTGCAGCTTTATTGGTAGATATAGTTATAGTAACACTTTTATTATGGATAATAAGTTCTTTAATATTCCTGTTAATGGCGGGACTTGGGATTTTCTCTGTTCTAAATTATTGGATTTTTATTGGGGCAATTTTAATAATAGTCTATTTCACATACATGGAGGGTAAAACCAGTACGACCCTTGGTAAAAGATTATTCAAATTAAAAGTAAAGGCTAAAGGTGGAGATATGAATTATAAAACAGCTTTTATCAGAAACCTATCTAAAATACTATGGGTTCCACTCATTGTAGATGTGATACTTGGATTTATATTTGTAGATTCAAATGACAGAATTCTTGACAAAGTTTCAGGAACCTGTGTTGTGAATGTTGAGGAACAGGGTTAAAAAATTATTATTCCTACAAAATAATACGTAAAAAACCAATAAACCCTAAAATATTTTTCAATTCTTTTTTTAAAATAAATATTTATTGGACAAATGTTCCGTCGGCAATCTCAACAAGATTACCTCCCCATTTTGGGATATTTCTGTTATTGGTTGTTACAATCACTGTCAAATCTTCTGTTCTGTTAAGTTCTTGAAGAATTTTTATAAATTTTTCGCTGTCTGCAGTGTGAAGATCTCCTGTAGGTTCATCTGCAAGTATTATTGAATGATTATTTACCATAGCACGTGCTAAACTAACTCTTCGCCCTTCTTCAATGGACATTTCCTTTGGAAGTTTCTTGTGGTCACTGAAGCCTACTTTCTCCAGTAGTTTCTTGGCAAGTTTTTTATCTGAATGAAGCATAGGCAGGGTTATATTTTCAAGGGCGTTTAATGTGGGTATCAAGTTTGAACCTTGGAATAAAAATCCAATCTCATCCCTAATCGCAATATTTCTCTTTTTTTGAGCAAGTTTCCCACTGTTTTCGCCTTTTATCCATACTTTTCCCATGGTGGGTTGTTCTAATAGTCCAATTACTCTTATCAAAGTTGATTTACCCGAACCAGATGGTCCATATATTATATTGAAAGAACCCTCTTCAACTGAATAGTTTATATTAGCTAACGAGTGGATAACATGTTCCCCATTTTTATAAATCTTCCACACATCTTCGAGCATTACAATATTATTTTCATTCATTATTCAATGCCTCCACAACATGCCTCTCAGATGCAAACCATGCAGGGAATAAACCTAAAACCATGCTTAATATGGTTGTAATTGTGATAACTACTATAATTAGCCATAACGGGATTAATATTGATATTGGGATTCCAATAATGTTTGCTAACAATGTCAATCCTAATGCTCCAATTATAACAGCTGCAACTGATCCTAACAATCCTAAAAGACCAGCTTCAAGTGATAAACTTATAATAAGTTGCGTTTTTGAAAAACCAAGAGTTTTTAATATTCCGATTTCTCTTTTTCTTTCATTTAAATTAAAACCCATTGTGTTTATAATGTCTAAAATTCCAACTAGAAATACAAGGCTTGCAATACCATCTAAAATGTAAACAAGGTTATTGATTAACACTTGTATTTTAGTTACCAGTACAGAATGGCTTAAATTGGTTCCCAACATTGAATTTACTTGATCAGTAATAGAAGTAACAATTGATTGAGAACCATTTCCATTGGTAAATGAATTGGCTTGTTTTAGAAAGGTGTTTAAACCTAACCCAGAACTTACCAAAAACAATAGAATAACAACTCCTAAAGTAATTCTTAAAATAGCGAAGCTATTTCTTAACTTGTTTCTACGAAGATTTTTTAAGGATAGTTTGTAGATATCCATGTACCATAATATCATATCATGTTTTATTAAAATTTATTCCAACTAAAAAAAAATTCTTTAAGTATTCTAATCAAATAAATTATTCAAATTATGTGATTTCATATACTGAAATTCATATAGATGAATAATTCCATGAATTAATATAATAACCCCTTAGTAAGATTAATTATTTGAGTAGGTATCATGAGTAAAAGAGATTCAAAAGCAACCATGTTCATGGGAGCATCAACAAAACAGGGCTATGAAATTGCTGAAAAAAGCAGGGAAATAGTTAGATCCCTTATAGCTGATAAAACCAAGGAATTGTCTAATGAAGAGAGATCAATTGTTGAACGTATTGTACACTCAACAGCAGATCCCGAGTATGCAGATATTACCAAGATGAGCAAAGACTTTGTTAGAGCTAGTAGGAATTCCATCGAAAATAAAAAGGATATTTTAACCGATATTAACATGGTTAAAACAGGGATAAACAAATATCCTGGTGAAGTCAATTGTTACATTAAAGATGAAAGAACTGTCAAAATAGCAAAGGAATATAACATAACACGTGCAGCAGCTGCAATAAGAGTTGCTGCAGAAAATGATTTTAATGGGATAGCTGTAGTTGGAAATGCCCCAACTGCATTATTAGAAATATTAAATTTATTTAATAAAGGAAAAATTAATGTCTGTTCGGTTATTGGTGTTCCTGTAGGATTTGTAGCTGCTGCTGAATCAAAAAAGGCCCTAGAACAAACAGAAATTCCTTATTTAGTAACAGAGGGTCCTAAGGGAGGAACACCAGTTGCTGTTGCAGCTGTTAATTCTCTTATTAATCTTAAAAAGGAGTGAAAAAATGAAGTCTGAGGAACTTTTTAATGAATCTAAAAAATTTTTACCAGGTGGTGTTGACTCTCCTGTGAGGGCCTACAAACCTTATCCATTCTTTGCAGAGAGGGCAAAGGGATCTAAAATCATAGATGTAGATGGAAAAACCTATATTGATTACTGCCTTGCATATGGACCAATGGTGCTCGGCCATGCAAATCCTGATGTGATGGCAGATGTCATACTACAGCTTAAAAATGGTTCTGCATATGGTGTACCAACAGAAAAAGAAATTGAACTTGCAAAAATGGTTGTTAAAAAAGTTCCCTGTGCAGATATGGTAAGATTTGTGAATTCTGGAACAGAAGCTACAATGAGTGCAATTCGACTTGCTAGGGCAGCTACCACTAGAAATAAGATAGTGAAATTTGAGGGATCATATCATGGGGCACATGATTATGTTCTTGTAAAATCAGGCTCTGGAGCAATGGGATTACCAGATTCTCCTGGAGTTCCAGAAGAAACAACTAAAAATACCATATTAGTACCATTCAATGATGAAGATGTACTTCTGGACCTTGTAAAAGATCATGGTGATTCAATTGCAGCCATAATCATTGAACCTATCATGGGAAATATTGGATTTATACCGCCAAAAAAAGGCTATCTTGAATTTTTAAGGAAGTTAACATCTGAAAATGATATTATCTTAATTTTCGACGAGGTTATTACAGGTTTCAGAATTGCAGAAGGAGGTGCCCAGGAATACTTTGGAGTAACACCAGATCTTGTTACATTTGGTAAGATACTTGGTGGAGGATTTCCAATAGGTGCACTTGCAGGTAAAAAAGAGTTAATGGAAATGATAGCTCCTTCTGGAAATGTTTATCAAGCAGGAACATTTAATGGTAACCCTATTTCTGTTACTGCTGGCTTAACAACTTTAAAACAGCTTAATCATAGTTTCTATTCCGAAATGAATTTAAAAGGAGAGAAGTTAAGGGATGGAATAAGGGATGTTTTGGTTGAAAATGATCTGAACTATCAAGTTGCTGGTTTAAGTTCCATGTTTCAGGTTTATCTCACTGAAAAGGAAGTCTGGAACTATGAAGATGCAAAAACTGCGCAAATTGATAAATTCACACATTACTTCCAAACACTTCTTAATAATGGTGTTTTTATACCTCCTGCCCAGTTTGAATGTTGTTTCCTGTCACTGATGCATAGTGATGATGATATCCAAAACACCCTGGAAATCATTGATAAAGGAATGAAAACAATTAAAAATCTCTAGAAGAAATTTACTTCTAGAATACCTATTTTTTTAGTTTAACTCTATCTTTTTCTATTTTTTTTAAATTAAACACATGATTTTCAAAATATGAAAATAATATTGCTAATAGTAAAATTTATATACTAAAACTTTTAACTTTTAATGTAAATCAATTAAATGATTAAATAATTTCAATATTTATTAAAATTTTGAACTAAATGGTGTTTTCTTGATAAAAAAAAGTAAAATTTTGATCTTCTTTCTTATTCTATTGATAGGAATTTTTGAAATCAATATAGTCGTGATGAATGATGATATGGTTACAGCAACATCAAGGGGTAATCTGAATAACACAAGGAATGTAAAGATTAATATTGATGAAAAAGCGGTACAATCAAAATTCCAGGAAATAAAGGATATTCCTTACAACCAAAAATCCATGAACTGTAAAAATAAATCTGAAATGTTTGCGGACTATCTCATACAGATAGGTGCAAAGAATATATATGTGGTGGTTATTGAACATAAATCTAGAAAATACTCCCATGAAGTTGTTGAATGGAATGGACATATCTATGATGCATGTAATAACAATGAATTGAGTTATCGAATATCCAAAGATGAATATTTGAAAAAATTAAATGGAATAGGATTCAATGGAATTACAGTCTATTACCCACATGTACATCATGATTCATAAAGGAAGACCATACCAAATGTTTTTTTTATTTTAAACTATATTTTATTACAATCAACGAGAATTGATTATTTCTACAACAGGGTTTAATATTGAACAAAAAAATAACTGTTATTATAGATTAATGAAAATTAAATCTAAACAATAAATCAGTTACTAATCATAATTGAAATTTCTACATTTTATACTCCTTATTTAGGGATTATTTCATGAATTACTAAGGTAAAATTAATTGTAATAAATATACTACCAAATTATACGAATATGCAATCAAAATCCATGTGAATATAACTATAATCTTGAAAATACATAGGAATTAATAATCTCATATAATATAAAATTCTAGTTAGTATAGATAAATTGATTAATAGTTCAAAAAATAGTTAATGATAATATATTGAAACTGGGATCAAATGATAGGATGAAGATTGTTGCAGGTGTTGGCAAAAATAAAAAGGTTATTGAAGCAATTGAGAATGTGAATTTTGAAGTTTTAAAAACAGAATCCGAGGAGGAACTTGTTAAACTACTTTTTAATGGTCATGCAGACGCAGCAATTAGGGGATCACTGAGTACCTCGAAAATAATGATCAAATTGAGGGAAAAATATCCAAAAATAGCTAGAGCTTCTTATATAGATTTAAAAGGTCAGAAATTCCTTTTAGCACCAGTTGGTATAGACGAAGGTGATGATATAAAACAAAAATTACTCATTGCCGAGAAAGGATCCCAATTCTTAACATCAATTGGTATAAAACCAAAATTAGGAATATTATCTGGTGGACGGCCCCAAGATTACGATAGAAGCACGAAAATAGATGATTCATTGGAAGATGGAGAACTTTTAACTTCATTGATCAATAAAGAATCTATTGATGCCAAACATTACTTCATACTCATTGAGGATGCAATTAAAGAAGGTGCAAATTTAATTATTGCACCAGATGGAATATGTGGAAATTTAATATTCAGAACCCTAGTCCTTTTAGGTAATGGAAAAAGCCATGGGGCAGTAACATTGGGAATGAAAGAAATATATGTAGATACATCACGCTCACAAGATGTGGAAGGATACAAAAATGCCTTGAAATTTGCATATTATCTTGCAAATTTAAAGAAACAAATTTGACTGTTTAATTGAATTAAACAATAAAAATGGGGTTTCATTAACTATAAAGTATTTCTTCCTATATCTATAAAAAAACTAAAATTACATTTATACTATTCAGTACAATATAAAATCTAAATAATAAATATCCAACTTAATTTTGATGAGCATAATATTTTCATAGGATATAAATGAAACAAAAGGAGTTGAAAATGTCAGTTTTAAAACCTGTTTATAAAGTTTATGAATGGTATATATCCAGAAATCTCACACGTGAAAACCTTCCAAAACATGTTGCAATAATAATGGATGGTAATAGAAGATTTTCAAAGATCCAGGGGAATATTGACACTATAGAAGGTCACAAAAGAGGAATAGGCACTCTTGAAAAATTCCTAGACTGGTGTGTTGATCTTGAAATAGAAATAGTTACTGTGTATGCTTTCTCAATTGAGAACTTTAATAGGCCTGAAAATGAAGTCAGGGGCCTCATGAATCTATTTAAGGAAAATTTCGAGGGAATAGCACAGAACGAAAAGATCCACAAAAATAAGGTTAGAATAAAGGCTGTTGGCAAAAGAGAACTTCTTCCTGAAGATGTGAGAAAGGCAATTGAAATAGCAGAAGAATCAACAGCTTCCTACGATAAAAGGCTCGTTAATATAGCAATAGGATATGATGGCCGTTTAGAAATAGTAGATGCTATAAAACAGATTGTTAATGAAGTTGAAGATGGTAAAGTATCCATAGAAGATATAGACGAGAGAATGGTCAATGAAAATTTATACACTGCAGGTCTTGAAGATCCAAACCTGATTATAAGAACCAGTGGAGAAGAAAGATTAAGTGGGTTCTTGTTATGGCAGTCATCGTACTCTGAACTTTATTTCTGTGATAGTTTATGGCCAGAACTACGAAAAGTAGATTTTTTAAGGGCATTAAGATCCTATCAACAGAGAGAAAGACGTTTTGGAATTTAGTATAAGATATGATCATAAATCTTGAGTTAATCCAAAAAAAATAAAAATATCCTAAATTTAAACTTTTTTCAATACTAACTGGTGAATATTTATGATTGATACCCATTGTCATGTTGATTTTAAGGAATACAATAAGAACAGAAATGAAGTAATGGAACGAGCAAAAAATAAGCTTAATGCAATAATAAACTCTGGAGCTAGTTTGGGGGGTAATCGAAGAACATTAAAGCTTCAAGAAGATTACAGTGGATTTTTATATTCAACCCTTGGATTTCACCCGTCAAAAACTTCAAAAGCAGATTCATCAATAATTAAACAGGCATTAAACGAGATAGAGGATAATATAGATCTTGCAGTTGGAATAGGCGAAACAGGCCTGGATTATCATGAAGTAACCGATGTTAACCATAGAAAAAAACAAGAAAAAATATTTGGAATTTTTATTGAAATGGCAGAGGAATATGAACTTCCACTAGTAATCCATGCAAGGGCTGCTGAGAAGAAAGCTCTTGCAATGGTGAAAAAGACATCATCACTTAAAGACGTTGTTTTTCACTGTTATGGGGGAGATATGGAAACAGCTGAGCTTATTGTTGAAGAAGGATACTTTCTGTCTCTTTCTACCATAGTATGTTTTTCAGATCACCATAAAAAACTTGCAAAGGAAATCCCAATTTCAAATTTATTAACCGAAACAGACAGCCCCTATCTATCACCATTTAAGGGAATTAGGAATGAACCTGCATTTGTTGAGGAAGCTATTAAAGTAATAGCGGGAAAAAAAGATTTAACCCCTGCTAAAGTTGGTAAAATAACGGAAAAAAGTGCTAAAAAAATATTTAATATTTGATTGAATATTTTGGGAATATTAATAAATAAATATCATTTTTTTCCATCTATTTCATTAAATACTTCTTTTGCAATGTTTATCCCATTTATTGCCCGAGGAAATCCTGCATAAACTGCCATTTGAATAATTACTTCAATAACTTCTTGTCTGTTGCATCCAACATTCAGAGCACCTTTTATATGATCTTTGAGTTCTGGTTTTGTATCACCTATTGCTGTGAGGGCTGCAATAGTTGCGATCTCCCTGGATTTCAGGTCAAGACCAGGGCGTTCATAAACATCCCCATATGGAAATTCAATAACGAAACGTCCAAGATCAGGTGCTATATCCTTTAAGTTTTCCATAAGGGCTTTGCTTGCCTCTGGATGTATTTTTTCAAGATTCTTTAAACCCTTACTGTATCTGTCTACCAAATTCAAACCTCCTAATAATACACTTAATTTTTATATACTTGATTCAATTTCAGATATTATAAAGTGTTAAATCCAAGAAATTTATTTTACAAGCTTTACACCTTAAATCTCCATTTTTTTATAGGTGTTTCAATTATTCTGATATCAATTTCATTAACTGATTTTTTATATTCTTTGGTTTTCTTTTTCTTATTTCTATTTAACTAAAAATAAACTTTCAGGAATAAGTAAATCATTTTTTTTGTAAGAAATTTTTCTATATCATATTAAAAATTATATTTTGGACCAAAAACTTTATATAATCTAAATAACTACTATTCATATACCTGACTCAGAGTCATATACAAAATTCTTAGTCATAGATAAGATCTAAATTCATTATTGATAGGTGAAAAGTATGTCACTTGGAAAATGGAAAGAAAGAGAAAGAGAACAACGTCGAAATGATATTATTAATGCAGCTAGAAAATTGTTTGTTGATAGAGACTTTGATGAAGTCTCAATGGATGAAATAGCAGAAAATATTGGTCTTGGTAAAAGTACACTTTATCTTTATTTTAAAAATAAAGAAGCATTGTACTTTGCCATAGAATTACGTGGTATACAAATTTGGGTTGAAATGGTTAAAGAGGAAGTAAAAAAAGGAAAAACTGGTTTAGAAAAGTTAATATTATACATAAATGCAACCAGGGAGTTTTCTAAGAAATATCCTAATTGTTTAAGGATGTTGTATTCTCCTACAAATAATAAAAAACAATTTGATATGAATAAACTGAACAGTAGTGAAGAATTTCAAGAAGTAAGGGGATTATTTAAAGAATTAATGTTCATAGGAATAGATTCAATACAAACAGGTAAAAATGATGGTGAAATCAGACCAGATGTGGATCCTGTGGAAGCAACTGTCCTCCTATCGGTGATCATCAATGGTATGGTGAATATGGGGAGTTGGAGTAAAGAAATATTGGAAAGCAAGGGAATTAATGAACAGAAATTTACCAATGATACAGGAGATCTATTCCTTCATATGTTGTCAGAAAATATTAAATAAGTAAGAATAGAGCAAAAAATGCAATAATAGAGGTGTTAAATATGGATTATAATGAATTTGGGGAAAAATTGAATGAATTTCTAAAATTGGAAAATGAACCAGTGGCCATAAAATGGTCTGTAAAAGAGCCAAAAAATGTTGAAAAGGAAGAAGAAAAATCAAGTTTTTGCACAAAACTTATGAAAGCCATGAAAGGCGAAATGTTCTATTCAACTGCTGAGGAAGAGGGATGTATGGGTAGTGCAAGATATTCTGGACTTAAGGACATACGTGAATACTCTGCAAATGTACAAAGCGGTGCATTTATGGTTCCAAAAGGATTATATAAGGATATTCCTGCAGTGCAACGTTCAAGGAAAGATGAAACATACATAAATCCTGGAATTTTTAATGCAGTCGTTTTCGCTCCCTTAAATAAGGCAGAATTTGAACCAGATGTGATATTTATGATATGTAATGCGAAACAGGGAATGGAAATACTACATGCAAATGCTTATGATTCTGGAGAACATGGACTAGGTGCTGACGCAGTTCCGATATGCAGTTCAATGGCTGCAACTCCTTATATGACTGGAAAAGTCACTTATGGATTCGGCGACGTTGCTGCAAGGAAAAATATGGATCTCGATCAAGAAGATATTATGATTAGTATTCCTGGAAGTGACTTGTCCCGTATAGTTTCTAATTTAGGAGAAATGCGAACTAAAATGTTCTTTAAGGAAGAATGATTTTTCAATAATTATTATATTTTTTTAGTAAATCATGTAATTAAAAATAAATTTAAACCCTTAAATGAATCGCTAAAAATATTAAGCGTATTATCTATAACTAGGCCACAAGAGTGAAATTATGAATTATGAAAGCCAATATGACCTAACTAAAGATCAGATAAACATGATTATGGCTGGATTGATGGTTGGGCTCCTTGTAGCTGCATTTGATTATTCAATCATGGCAACAGCTATGCCTAAGGTTATTAATAGTCTACATGGTATGGAATATTATGTATGGCCATTTACATCTTATATGTTGTCTTCAACCATCGCAATAATCCTTTTTGGTAAATTATCGGATATTTACGGTAGGAAACATATTTTGATTGCAGGGATCATCACATTTGTTATAACTTCAGTCATGTGTGGTTTTGCAACCAATATGTTTCAATTGATCCTATTTAGAGGACTTCAGGGAATTGGTGGAGGAATTTTAATATCCCTACCATTTATAGTGGTTGGAGAAATTTTCAGCCCCAGAGAAAGGGCCAAATATATGGGGATACTCGCATCAGTGTTTGGTCTTGCAGACGTTTTGGGGCCAATTATTGGTGGTGTAATTACAGATTCCTTCGGTTGGGGATGGGTGTTTTTTATAAATGTTCCAGTTGGGATCGCTGCAATAACCATGATTCTTTATTCGCTTCCAAACTTTAAATTGCCAGATGTTAAAAAAGTCATTGATTATTCGGGGATCATCACCTTTACATTAGCTTTAAGCACAATTTTCCTTGCAATAACACTTGCAGGAGATATAAATAAATATCCGTTAGATGAGATAGCTGTACTCATTTTATTTTCAATATTCATGTTTGCATTGGCTGAGAAAAAAGCAGTAGAACCTATTTTGCCTTTAAATCTTTTTAAAAATTCAATATTTAATGTATCATCATTAGAAAGTTTTATAGCAAGTGCATTGATGTTTAGTGGGATAATTTATGTCCCATTATTTGCACAAGGCGTTTTAGGTATGAGTGCTACAAATTCTGGACTTATAATGATTCCTATGTTTTTAAGTCTTACAATAACCTCAATAATCACTGGACAAATCATATCAAGGACAGGAAAATATAAAAAGCTTGTCATTGTTGAATTTGTTATAACAGGAATAGGAGTTATGCTTCTTGCTACAATGAATGTGAATACACCATATTATCTGTTATTAGCATATTCAACTGTCCTTGGTATTGGTTCGGGAATGGCTTATAACATATTCAATGTAGCAGTGCAGAATGCATTTACCCTTCGAGAAATAGGTATTGTAACAGCTTCTATGCGGTTTTTCAGAAATGTAGGCACTATAGTATTCGTTCCAATATTTGGATATATAATGAATTTCACTTTAGGAAGTTCAACCGCAGTTACATTTAGTAAAACTCAAGCTTTGGTACTTTCTATCCAGAATATTTTCATCGTAGCTATTTTATTATCATTTGTAGGGCTGGTTGTTGCGTTCTTCCTTAAAGAAATACCTTTAGGGGATATGCTTATAACTCAAGAAGAAGTTAGTGAAGGACAGCTAGAAAAAGCGAAATAACTTCTTTTTATTTAATTTTATTCCTCATAGTCATTTATTAAAATATAATTCATTAATATTAATAAAATGACTTAAATAATTGTAAATCAGGATTTATTTAAATTTATAAATGGAGATTGATAAAATGATTAGAGTAGCTGTAACAGGCGCAGGTGGAAGAATGGCTTCCAAAATTATTAAATCCATACTTAAACAGGAAGATATGAAAGTAGTTGCAGCTGTAGGGACACCAAATACTCCTTTTGAAGGAAAGGATATTGGTGAAGTAATAGGTGTAGGAATGATTGATGTTCAAGTAAAGGGTGCCCAGAAACTTGCTGAAGTTTTAAAGGAAAAGAAACCAGATGTTCTGGTTGATTTTACTAAAGCAAATGCAGCTGTGGATACAATCAAAACTTCTGCAGATTGTGATGTTAATGTAGTTGTAGGTACAACTGGATTTTCAGAAGAGCAAATGGATGAAATAAAAAGATCTATCGAAGGAAATAAGATAAAAGCAGTTATCGCTCCAAACATGGCAGTAGGTGTGAATGCGTTCTTTAAAATCATTGAAGACCTTGCAAAGATTCTTAATGATTATGATATTGAAATAATAGAAGCTCATCATAAAAATAAAGTGGATGCCCCTTCAGGAACTGCTGTTAAAACTTATGAAATTATAGCTGAGGCACTTAGAAAAAATAAAGATGAAACTTACGTCTATGGTAGGCAAGGAATTGTAGGTGCACGAACTTCTGGAGAAATAGGAATGCATGCAGTTCGTGGAGGGGATATCGTTGGAGATCATACCGTACTTTTTGCCGGCGAAGGAGAGCGAATTGAAATTGTCCATAGAGCACATAGCAGACAAGTATTTGTAACGGGAGTAATTAAATCAGTAAGATATGTTGTTGGAGCTTCTGAAGGAAAAATAAGTGACATGGGAGATGTTCTAGGTATAAAATAAAATGAAGATGCTTTTTTTTTAACTTTAATAATTTATATAAAATAAGTTAAATTATGAGTAAAAAAATCAGCTTAGAGTCTGATAATTTATCTTATCTATTTTTAAATAGTGGCATTATGATTTTGATATAATTTAAAGAGTTTAGCTAATTATGATTAAAATCATATTTTCAACAAACCTATATGTAATATCATTAAATTTACCTCAGTAGTAAATAAAGATAATAAACAATATACTTACAAATTCAAAAATACTGTGTTGTGGATACCAAATGACAACAGAAAACATTAAAAAACCATATGTAATTCTGAACTGTGCAATGACCCTTGATGGGAAAATAGCAACTAAAACAGGCAGTTCTGAGATATCGGGTAAAATGGATCTATTGCGGGTTCATGAACTTCGTAAAAAAGTTGATGCTATAATGGTGGGGATAAATACTGTGTTAGCCGATGATCCAAAACTCACAGTTCATAAAATTCAGGCAAGTCCAGAAGATAATCCATTGAGAGTTGTTATTGACAGCAAGGCTAGAACACCGCTCTTTTCAAGGGTTTTAAATTCGGATGCTCCAACAATAATTGCAGTTTCAGAGATTGCTGATTCTGAAAAAATTGAAAAGTTGGGTGAAAAAGCAGAAGTAATTGTTTGCGGCAAGAATCATGTTGATCTTGATTTACTAATGGAAAAACTTGCTTTAAAAGGTGTTAAAACACTTATGTTAGAGGGAGGATCAACTCTAAATTACTCAATGATAATTGGAGATCTTGTATCTGAAGTTCGTGTTTGCATAGCTCCAATGATAGCAGGGGGAAAGGAAGCTAAAACACTTGCAGATGGTGATGGAGTCCAATACATGAAGGATGCTGTAAAACTCAAATTAAAAAAAAGTTACAATTTGGAAGAAGACCTAATTTTAGAATATCAAGTTATCTCCCAATAAATTAATTTGCTAAGGTTTTTTCATTATCATATAAACTCCAATTGCGGCTAAACCAATTGCAACTAACCAGATTAAAATATCAAAGAACTGGGGTATTGCATATTTTACAACAACTATTAAAAGTGCAACAATTATATAACATATTCCGAGTATTGTATTGTTCATAAATCCACCTCATATCTTTCTAAAGATCTACTTTAACAAACCTTTTTTTCTTAGAATCCTCTCAGGATTATCTTTTAAAGCTTTTTTTATCTCTTTATCATGTAATCCTGCACCTAGACCTATTTTATAAGCCATTTCATAGGATATAAGATCTCCAGGCATATGTGTATCTGTGTTAATAACCAGATCTGCCCCTACATCAATTGCCAGCTTTGCAACATGTCCATTTCCAAGACAATGCCCTCTTCTGGAACTTATTTCTAGAGCAATACCATTTTCCTTGGCAACTTCTACTTCTTCAACTGTTATAAGGCCAGGATGTGCGAGGATATCTACTTCGGGACAGTTAACTGCACTCCAGTTAGTTCCTTCAATCACAGGTTCAACAATTGTTTCACCATGTACAACAACAATTTCTGCACCAAACTTCCTTGCTTGATGGGCAAGTTTATCAATAATTTCGGCAGGTGCATGGGTTATTTCTGCTCCTGGAATAATTTCTATGTCCCAGTTGTCCCTTATGTCTATAACTGCATTTATTACTTTACCAACACACTCAATATTAGATGCATCAACATGGTCTGTTATTGCAACAGCACTGTGATTTAATACCTGAGCACGTCGTGCTATTTCTGATGGTAAAAGTTCACCATCGCTGAATATACTGTGTGTGTGGAGATCTATTCTTTTTTTAATATGGAATCCTCCATTACCTCTATTTGATTATTTATGGGTTATTCTTTTCAGTCGAAAAGGTTAACACATTTTTCTCATGTTTGAATAGGATCTTCATGATATACTAAACTTTTGATTATTCTTTCATAAAATTATATCTAACAATTCTAAACTTATTTGTACAATACATGAATCTCACATAAAACATTATTTTATTATTTAAAAAGTTAAAGTCAGTAATAATGTGATCATTTGAATATGCACTTCCATTAGATTTCAACACCAACATCTTTCTTTCTTTTCAATTTGAAATATTTAAAATTAATTAGAAATAAGGGATATCTGAATTTAAGAACAGTTTGTAGTTTGAATAAAAAAGCTAATGAGAATTATTAATGCTTAGATAAATATTAAACTGTTAATTACTTTTCAAACCAATAGTCAAGTATATTTTCAGTTCAAAATTACCTTAATTACTTTAATAAAACTATATGTCTTGTTGGAGACTTGAGTTTTTCCTGGAGCAAGTAATATCCCTATAAAAAAGAATAAAGGTATCCAATTCATAACTATATTATAGTGATAAAAATGAAATGTTCTATTTTCGCACCATCTCATATAACCGGATTTTTTGAAATAATTGATAATCAAAACCCATTAAAGAGAGGATCCTGTGGTGCAGGTGTAGCAATGGATAAGGGTGTAATTACCAATCTTAAAATATTTGATACGAATTCCTCAGATAGTTTAAAGACTAGTGTAACCATTAATGGAGAGGAAGATGTTAGAAATACTACCATAACCTTTAAAATAATTGAGATTATGGAAAGGGAATTTAATATTAGTAAACTCGTTGAGGAAAAGTCAATCAGTATTGATCATGTATTAGAAGTACCCATAGGTGCAGGATTTGGAACCTCAGCAGCATGTGCACTTGGAACTGCCCTTTCAATAGCAAAGATTCTTGAATTAGATATAACCTATAATAAAGCCACAAGCATAGCTCATCTTGCAGAAATTGAAATGGAAAGCGGATTGGGGGATGTGATTGCCGAGGTAAATGGAGGTATCACATTAAGAATAAAAGAAGGAGCTCCAGGATTTGGCGTAACAGACAAAATGATATTAAAAAAGGATTTATATGTAATATGCAAGAGTTTAGGGGGTATTGAAACATCAGAAATAATCGGTGATCCAATCCACAAAAAAAGAATCAACAACACAGGCAGAAACATGTTAAGCATGTTATTAAAAAATCCTGTTCCCGAATTTTTCCTTAAACTATCAAATAAATTTGCAATGGAAACAGGACTTCTTAGTACTGAAGTATCCGACATTATAAATATTCTTCAAGAAGAAAGTATGGGTGCATCAATGGCAATGCTTGGAAATACAGCATTTGCACTATCTGAAACACCAGATACAACTCTTGATAACGTTATAATTTCTAAAATTGATTCTTATGGATGTAGATTCCTTTGAATCCATTATTTTTGAAATTCTTCCGATGAAACATTTTCTATACTATATCTCAATCCTTCATGTTCTAATTTTTTTGTCAAACTCTTACTCATTTTTCCAACAGCAAATACCAACACATTAAGTCCCCTTTTTGCAGCTGCAACAGTTGCATATGGAGTTGCGAATTCAAAATCAGTTTGGATTCCAATTTTGTTTGTCACAGCTCTTGAAACTGTGCCCATGATTCCAATCCTATCAAATCCACGTGCATAAATTTCTTCGATCTCTCCCATGTTGCATGCCCTGGACCCTCCTTCGTTAATGGTTGGAACCTGTATTATAACCACATGTCCGGGTTGGAGTTTAATTGTACCTCCAAGTTTAATAAGGGCAACATCATCCCCCTTAGAAGCTGAATTTAAAACTTCAGCATAGGCAGATTTTTTTTCTTTTCCAGCATATAATGTGCCTTTATCCATTTCTAACCATACTGTTTCACCAGTTTTCATATTTTCCCTGGCTAATGCCGGCCATACTGATTTATAAGTATTCATGGTATCCAGTACATTATCTGCATATTTTCTAAGGTTTACAGCTTCATTTTTAACCTTTTCAATGCCTCGTTTGGTTATCTTATATCTGGCATTACCCATACCTGTTTCAACGAAGCCATCATCAACAAGACTCTTTATATTTTCTGAAACAGCCTGCACAGTAATATCAAGCTTTTTAGCTATGTCCTTCTGTCTTAAATGGGGTTGTTCTCTTGCTATCTCTGCTAGTATTTGGAATCTTGTGAGTTCGCCCTTTTTCTTGAAAACCTTCATGGTTTACTCCCCACTTATTTAAATCAATCCTTTCAAACTTTCATCAAAGAGGTTCAAAAATTTATCGGTACTGCCCTCAGGTATATACGCTCCACAGGCAACAGAATGTCCCCCTCCTGTCCCACCAACTTTCTTTGCAACCTTTCTAATTAAATTTCCAAAGTGTATACCATTGTATGCAAGTAATCTTGAACATCGTAATGAAACTTTTATTCCTTCCTTGTCTTCTCCAATTGGTGTAAAACCTATAATTGGTTTTCTCCAATCACCATAACTTAATATCATGCCTGCTATGGTTCCGATTACTTCACTCTTTATTTCACTTCCTTCAAAGTACTGTATATTGTTGAGGGGGATTATTCTGTCGTCTCCCCTTATCCAATTCATTTTTTGAGCAAGGTAACGACGGTGTCCGAGAGCAAGATGTTCCATTTCATCAAGTCCCGCACCTCTGTCTCCTTTTAATACGTTTAATGCAACTTTATGGTGGTTATGTCTTCCACACGCATTAACAGCAGTTGAGAATTCACTAGCATCCCTAAGTGGGGAATATTTTTCTTCTTCTAAAAACTCATACGAATCTCCAGATATTAATTTTGGTACGTATTTAACATATTTGGAAGGAACTTCCAAACTCAACATACGGACCAGCTCAGAAAATAGCCTACCCTTTTCTTCAACACTCAAATCACATAATGATCTGTGTTTTCTACCATTTTTAGTTGGAATATCAAGTTTATTTAAAAGAAGAAGGCATTCTGTTTTATTATTGGTTATGGGTAGATTCACATCTCCAAAATAGGATAATGCAACAAATATTGGTCGGGTTTGTCTTCCGTAGATTGCAAGATCGTTTTTTGATTCAACCAATTGATGTTTTATGCTTTCATTGAGTATACCATGGTTTAAACCCACCATCTTTCCATTAAAACTGTTTTGCATATCTCCAACAGCACTTAAAACACCCATCCAGCTTAGATCTTGAAATCCAAATGTTCTTGCAAGGAGATAGCTCATTCCTCCACCAGAAATTTCATAGGATCCATCAATATTATGGAAATGTGGATTTAATTCTACTAGTTCTCCATTCATTGAATGTCCAATCTTCCTGATTGGTGGATGATGGTCAAGGATCAGGGTTTTTGATGCTGAGGTACAAAATTCGGTCAGATCTTGTCCAGATCCAAGATCAGAAAATATTGTAACTTCATTTTCTGCTTTAAGATCGTCTATCTTATCAAGACTAATAAATTCTATTTCATGATCCTTTTCAAGTCTATCAAGCATTGAAGACAATATAGCACCTGCTGTAACACCATCACAGTCTATATGGGTATATATTTTAATGTCTTCGGATTTCTTAATCAATTCATGTGCTTTATTAAAGGATAAGTTCATTGAATTATCAGATTCAAGCATGTTAACTCCGTTCTAGGGTATTAAAAATATTTTATTATAAAGTTATTTTGATCGGGTTCCCTTAATCATATTACTTATTTTGATCAGGATTTCCTTTTTGGGCATTGTCTTATCCACTGTAACTCTCCCTGAGATTTCCCACCAGGATCTAGAATATGATTTATTTTTATCTACTTCAGGATTTAAACCAAGCTTTTCAGCTGCCTTTGAAATTTCTCGAATCTTAGGAGAACTTACAGCATGTTCTATTGAAATTTTTCTTCCTTCATGTTTAGTTTTCTTTGAATCAATGTAAACTGGCCAAATTATTGCTTTCATAATAAAACTCACCTGAAATATATTATACAATAACCATTAGTTTTCATCATTTTATTAATTCTATATAATTCATTAACTTTTCTAGCATAGCTTTAACAGTATATTCCTCAGGAATCAAAACAGGAATACCCTGTTCTAACAGGGGTCTGGCTGTAACAGGACCTATTGCAGCTACAGCAACATTCCCATTCCTAAACTTTTCGAGTAATCTCTCCTTATCCTCTTCCTTAGCAATTTCTAGCAAATTTTGCACGGTTAAAGTACTTGTAAATGTTATTGCATCAATTTTTCCGTTGATTATGTTTTTTATTAAATTTTCAACATTATCTTTATTTTCTGGAAGTTCGGATCTGTAGGCTTCGGCAATGAAAACATGCGCACCCATTTTTTCCAGTCCAGCTGGAAGTGAATCCCTTGCAGATAATGTTCTGGGAAGTCCTATAAGTTTATTATTGAGTTCTAATCCTTGATAAACCTCCAGAAGCCCTTCTGCAGTATAATCCTCTGGCACCATATCTACTTTTAAGCCCTTTTCTTCCAGGAATTTCCCAGTTCTGGGACCTATTACAGCTATCTTACAATCAGGATTCAGTCTCTCTTTAAGATCATTACAATGTTTGAATAATGATATAATTGCTGTTGGGGAAGTGAATATTAACCAGTCAAGCTTTCCTGCCATTTTACACAAGTTTTTTAGAGACTGGGAATTTGAAACTTGGAGTTCCAAAGTAGGTGCAACAAATGCCTTTCCACCATGAGCTTCAACAATGTTCACTGCTTCAGCAACCCTTTCAGCAGGACGTGTTATACCTATTACTTTCCCCTCAAATTCACTACCCTTCATTTACCTTCAACCTTTTCGAGTTTAGCCTTTTTAAGTAAAGATTCCTTAAAAACATCCACTACCTTACCTACAATTACCAATGCAGGAGTGTTTATACGATTCTGAGTGATATCTTCGAGTGTTCCTGTTATAATTCTCTGATCTGGAGATGTACCATTTTCAATAACGCAGACAGGAGTTTTTGGATCTTTGTACTTCATTATCTCCTTAGTGTTTTCTTCAAGCAGTCCAATACCCATAAGAATAATTATTGTATCTGCTTTAAAATCCCATTTAACCTGTTTATTAGGCTTTGTAGGGTCTTCATGTCCTGTAACTATTGTTAATGAAGTTGCAACACCTCTGTGTGTAACTGGAAGTCCTGAAGATGTTGGTACACCAATGGCAGAAGTGACTCCTGGAATGAATTCCACACATATCCCTTCTTCTAACAGAGCCAGCATTTCTTCTCCGCCCCTACCAAATACAAATGGATCTCCACCCTTTAATCTAACAACATTTTCGTGTTTTTTACCTTGATCAATGAGTATTTGGTTTATTTCGTCCTGTTTTTTGTAATGTTCTCCTGCTTTTTTACCTACATAAATGAGATCAGCATTTTCTGCATACTTTAAAATTTCATTATTTGCAAGTCTGTCGTAAATTACCACATTAGCTTTTTTTAGGGCCTTAACGGCTTTAAGAGTTATAAGGTCTGGATCTCCAGGTCCAGCACCAACCAAATATACTACCATGTTTTCACCTTGGATTTTTAAGTTTGATTATTTGAATCAAATAAATAATTAAATTAATTTTTAAGGGCATAATAACCTTAAAAAAAAATCATATACCCTCTTCTATTATAATCAATATGCTATAGTTTCATGAAATGGGATGGCTTCAATATTTAACCATTCCACTAAAGAATTTTAAACCGTCATCAGATCCTAAAATAGTTTCTGAAGCTCTTTCAGGATGGGGCATGACTGCACATACCAATCCCTCTTCATCACATACTCCTGTAATGGCTTCCATTGACCCGTTTGGATTTTCAGATTCAAATGAAAGTATTATCTGATCATTTTCATGTAGTTTTTTAAGATTTTCGGTATAGTAACGACCTTCAGCATGGGCTATTGGCATATTTATTACTTCGTTCTTTTTATACATACTTGTAAACGGTGTTCTGTTACTGTTAACCTTGAGTTCTGTCCATTTGCAAATGAATTTGGCATTCTGGTTTTCAGTAAAAACACCGGGCACCAGTCCAACCTCTGCAAGTATTTGGGCACCGTTACATATTCCAAGAACAGGTTTTTCCTCTTTAACACAGTCTTTAATGCCAGTTATCACAGGGGTGATTGCTGCTATGGCTCCTGCACGGAGATAATCTCCATAAGAAAATCCTCCAGGTATCACTATGGCTTCAAAGTCTGAAAGATCTCTCTTGCTCCACCAGATATATTCTGGTTTGGCCCCTGCAAGTTCAAGTGCATGGAAAACATCCCTATCACAGTTTGACCCAGGAAATCTTATTATCCCAACTTTCATCTTTTATTCCTCTTTTGGAGATATTTTAATGGTATAATCGTGGATCACAGGATTGCAGAGCAGTCTCTGGCACATTTCATCCACTTCTTTTTTAACAAGTTCCTGATCTGATCCTTCAATTGTAAACTTAATCATATCAACTGTAGCTGTATTTTCTACATTATAATCAAGTAAGGCCAGAGCTCTCTGTATAGTTGCTGCTTCAGGATTTAACATACCCTTTTTCAGACTAATTTTAACCTCTGCATCATATTTCATTGCATCACCATTTCTTTTTTTGGAATTAACTAATAAATTTAAATTCGTCTATTAAGATATCTGATCCCTAATTAAATATCTAAAAATATTTTTTTTTAGAATTATAATTCTTAAACTTTGTTTGTTTAAAGATTGATATTCCATTTTTCCTTATCTTCATTGCTGAGTATCATAGATGCGACCTTCATGTAGGCATCCATAACACCTGATTCACCCTTTCTAAACAAATCCTTATCAAGAACTTCCCATGTTTTTGAGTCCCAAAATCTGCATGTATCTGGACTAATCTCATCTCCCAGTACTATATTTCCCTGGAAATCAAAACCATATTCAATCTTAAAATCAGGGAATAGGATATCTCTCTCTAAGAGGAAATCCTTTAATACAGCGTTGATTTTAAGGGTAATATCTCTTATACCATCAAGTTCTTGCTGTGTTGCAAGACCTAAGGCAATTGTTATGGAATCGTTTAACATGGGGTCATGATATTCATCGTTTTTATAGTCCATCTGTATTACAGGGGGATTTAATTCCTGTTTATCGGTGAAAGGAAATTTTTTTATAAGGCTGCCTGCTGCTATATTTCGAGTTATAACCTCGAGGGGTATCATATCTAATTTTTTGCATAACATATAACCGGGTTTAATCAGTTCTATGTACTGTGTTTTAATTCCAGATTTTTCTAAAACTTCAAAAAACTTTGAAGAGATCACAGAATTATAAAAACCCTTTTTAACAAGGCTTTCACTTTTAATCCCGTCCCCGGCAGTTATATCATCTCTGAATTTAACTATAACCTGTGTTGGATTGTCTGTTTCGTACACGTCTTTTGCTTTACCAGCGTATATGAGATCTCCAATTTTTGAATTCATTTTAAACTCCATTAATTTCTTTAATATTTTTTTATAAAAACTATTCAATGAACAGAATGTTTACCATAATTTTTGCTTTCTGTTTTTACTAATTATTACTAGACACTTCTAATTGAAAAACACTCACTTTTAATTAGAGATAAGTCTGTAGGATTATATAAAAACTTCGTAGGAAAAACATATATTTGATAATTGGAGTTTTAACTTATGAATACAATCATAAA
Organism: Methanobacterium sp. SMA-27; assembly: GCF_000744455.1. Lineage (NCBI taxonomy): Archaea > Methanobacteriati > Methanobacteriota > Methanobacteria > Methanobacteriales > Methanobacteriaceae > Methanobacterium > Methanobacterium sp. SMA-27. The sequence continues at coordinate 353,464 of NZ_JQLY01000001.1, forward strand.
TTGGATATAAAATCTTATTTTTCACTATTTTAATTTTTAAATAGATATATTGGATTAATAATTTATAAAAACATTTAATTACACTTAAATAATTTAATTAAATACATATCTGGTATTTAATACGACTATAATGTGCTATTGATTGTTAAATAAAGTTCACTTTCATATATCTGATTTTTGTGAAGTTAACCTTGAAGAATAAAAAATTCAAAAATTATTAATTCTCGAAATTACAAATTAAACGAATATAGAGTTTAAACATGGAGTTCCATTTAAAAAAACAATTTTCAATATATTAAAAATGTAATATGATACTAATAAGTCATGATTTAGTAAAATAGAATTGTATATCCATCAAAAAGTAATAAGGAGAATAAATTTAGATCTAATTATTTGGGAGGGGTTAACGTTATTGTAACTAAATCTTTAAACCATGATGATGCAAAGGAAAAGAGCGGTTCAAGCCCACAAGCAACCATTCATAGTCATGAAGTAATAATAATTGGTGGTGGATTAACTGGGCTCAGGGCAGCTATCCAAATAGCAGATGCAGGGCTCAATGGAGCTATTATTTCAAAGGTCCATCCTTTGAGATCCCACTCTGTTGCTGCTCAAGGAGGAATGAATGCTTCTCTTGGAAATGTTCCGGGAGAAGACGGTAAAAATGATAGCTGGGAAATGCATGCCTACGATACTGTCAAGGGATCAGATTATTTAGCAGATCAGGATGCAGTTGAACTAATGTGTCGTGAGGCAACTTCAACAGTGATAGAACTTGAACACATGGGAACGGTGTGGTCTAGACTGGAAAACGGAAAAATAGCTCAACGCCCATTTGGAGGGGCAGGATTTCCCAGAACTTGTTATGCTGCCGATCGTACTGGTCATAATGCTCTTAACACATTATATGAACAGTTATCTGATAGGGATATCCCAGTATATGAGGAATTTTTTGTAACATCACTGGTACAGGATAGGGGGAGATGTAATGGGTGCACGGCCATTGATATTAAGACAGGAACTGTACATGGATTTGTTTCAAAAGCAGTTCTTATGGCTACAGGCGGATTTGGAAGAATATTCAGCAGATCAACCAATGCCCTAATAAATACAGGAGATGGTCATACACTTGCACTAAATGCGGGTGTGCCTTTGAAAGATATGGAATTTGTACAGTTCCACCCTACAACCCTTTACGGTACCAATATTTTAATGAGTGAAGGGGCACGTGGTGAGGGAGGAATTCTTTTAAACAGTAATGGGGAGCGTTTCATGGAACATTATGCACCCAACTCATTGGATCTGGCACCTCGTGATGTTGTTGCAAGATCAATTGAAACTGAAATTAGAGAAGGAAGGGGATTTGATGGAGGTTATGTTAATTTAGATTTAACTCATTTAGGTGCGGATCGTATTATGGAACGGTTACCCGGGATACGACTGATAGCTATGGATTTTGCAGGAGTTGATCCAATCGATGATCCAGTTCCAGTTCAACCAGGCCAGCACTACTCAATGGGCGGAATAGACGTTGATATTAATGGAGCTACAATATTACCTGGATTGTATGCTGCTGGCGAATGTGCATGTATTAGTGTACATGGTGCAAACAGGTTAGGAGGTAATTCACTGCTTGAAACTGTAGTATATGGAAGATTGGTTGCTGATAAAATTATTGAAGATAATCCGATCCATCTAGAACCAGACATCGAACCTATAAAGTTGGCTATAATTGATATTGAAGACAAAATAGGCGATATAATGGATCGTAAGGATAATGGAAACTTTTTTCGGGTAAAAAATGCCATTACAGACATTATGTTTAATAAATTCGGAATATTTCGTGATTCTGATGGAATGGATGATGGACTTGTTGAGATTAAAAATTTACAGGAACAATTTTCTATGCTTTCTCCAATTAATAAGGAGAAACCTTTTAATCAGTCACTCATACAGTTTTTAGAAGTTGATGGTATGCTTAAATTAGCAGAAATTATCGCACTCAGTGCCATTGAACGAAAGGAAAGTCGTGGTTCTCATACTAGGATAGATCATCCTGAACGTGATGATGTCAACTTTCTTAAACACACAGTTTCAATTTTAAATGGTGAAGAAGTCGATATTACATATAAACCCGTTATTCTTGGAATGTTTGAACCAAAGGAGCGTGTTTACTAATGAAACTGAAGGTTTACAGATACCATGATGGAATGAAAGAACCTCGCTATGATACATTCAAACTAAAATCAGATCCTGGTATGACTGTATTGGGGGCTTTATTCCAATTTCAACAGCAATTTGATGATTCTATCGCATTTCACTATTCATGCAGGGGTGCTGTATGTGGAACATGTGCAATGCTAATAAATAAAGTGCCAAGGCTTGCATGCAGAACACAAGTAGCATCATTAATCAAGGGTGAACTCAAAATTCCATTATCACAATTCCCTGCTATTGAAGAAACTGTAAAATGGAATCCCGAAGAAGAAATTTTAGTTGAGCCACTTCCTAATTTTCCTGTAATCAGGGATCTAATAGTTGATACAACATCATTTTTTAATTACTATAAATTTGTGGAGCCTGTGTTTAAACCAGCTGACAAAACACCTGAAAAAGAAAGATTAATGGATCCATCAGCAATACCCGAATTAGAGTTATACACCAACTGTATATTATGTGGAGCATGTTTTGGGTCATGTCCAATAGATGGAAAGAATCCAGATTATTTGGGGCCTGCTGCACTTGCGAAACTATACAGATTCCACATCGATCCAAGGGAAAAAGAAGGAACAGACAGACTTGAACGTGCCAATATTCCGGAGGGATGGTGGGCATGTGAATTTTATGGAAATTGTCGCAGAGTATGCCCCAAAGGGGTTCCTCCTCTTATTGCAATTGCCAAGGCTCGAGAACAATTAAATGATATAAATGAGAAGAAAGAGGAGGAACCATAAATATGCGATTGGAAAAGGATTCATTGGGTGAAAAAGAGATCCCATCAGGGGTTTATTATGGTATTCAGACTTTACGTGCAGTGGAAAATTTTCCTGTAAGTGGCAGGACTGAAAGAACCGAATTGATTCATGCGTATGTAACAGTTAAAAAAGCAGCCGCTATCACCAACATGAAACTTGGTTCCCTTGATAATACAAGGGGAGAGGCGATTTTAAAAGCTGCAGATGATGTACTTCATGGTAAATTTGCAGATCAATTTCCTGTTGATCTTTACCAAGCAGGAGCTGGCACTTCATTCAACATGAATATAAACGAAGTACTTGCCAACAGGGCACTAGAAATTTTAAACAGAAATAAAGGTGAATATGATTATTTAAGCCCCAACGATCATGTAAATGCATCCCAATCAAGTAACGATACATTTCCCACAGCATCTCATATTGCAATTATAAAAGAATCTGACAAACTTTACAAGACCCTCATCAATTTGGGCGGTTCATTTAAATCGAAAGGTAAAAAACTTTCAGATACTCCTAAATCAGGACGCACTCATCTTATGGATGCTATGCCTGTAACATTAGGTGATGAATTCATAGCCTATGGCAATGCAATTATTCGTGCATCAAAGGAAATACATGAAAAGAGGAATAATCTGCTTGAAGTAGCAATAGGAGGTACTGCTACAGGAACTGGGGTTAATACACCAGTTTTTTATAGGGATAATGTGGTTAAGAAACTTGCTGAACTAACATCACTCGATCTTATCCCTGCCAATGACAGTCTAGAAGCTTTACAAAGTAGATCGCTGATTTCGAATTTTTCTGGAGCTCTAAGAGAACTTGCACATGATTTAATTAGAATATCGAATGATCTGCGGTTAATGGGATCAGGACCAACTTCAGGATTTGCTGAGATAAATTTACCTCCGGTTCAACCCGGATCGTCTATAATGCCTGGAAAATTCAACCCAGTAATGGCAGAATGTCTCAATATGATTTCATTTCAGATTATAGGAAATGATACGGCAGTATCTTTAGCTGCCCAGGCAGGACAGTTTGAACTGAATGTAATGACTCCTGTAATGACTTCCAATATTTTGGATTCAATTTCATTTCTAAATAATTATTTACCTATATTCCAGACAAGGTGTGTTGAAGGAATTACCGCTAATAAAGATAGATTAAAAACTATTGCTGAAATGAATCCAAGTTTTGCAACTGTTCTTTCGCCAAAGATTGGATATATTAAGGCAGCAGAACTTGTTAAGCAAGCAATGGACAGTAAAAAATCTATCAGAGACATTGTGGTGACCAGAGGTATTCTTTCAGAAGAGGAAGCAGACGAACTTTTAGATTTAAAAACCATCTCAAAAAATTTATACACCAAAGAATGAACACTCAATTAAGATAGAGGTTAGTTAAAAATGAAATATATCTGCACTTATTGTAACATTTATGCATATGATGAGGATAAGGGAGATCCTGAAACAAATCTTGAACCAGGTACTAGTTTGGATGAATTCCCTGATTCATGGCTGTGTCCTGTATGTGGAATGCCCAAAGAATACCTGCAAGAAGTGCGCGATGATATTTTTTCGCTTAAAATGACCGCATACAACGAAACACAACATGAATCAAAAGATCTGAATTATTACCGTTCCATAGCCCGTAAAATGCTTACAGGTATCTGTGGTGAATTCTCAGTTTGTGATGGACAGCCCGATAGAATATGTACTGGACAGAAATTTGGAGCACCCATAGGTTTTGGAGGTGCTGGCCAAGGAAAGACTTTTGAAGCAAATTACAATACTCTTCAGGATTACAAACTTAAAATGTGTGTTATCAAGGCACATCATGAACCAGAAATCTCAGTTCCAATATTTGGGAAGAAAATAGCCCTACCTGTTATGGGTGCCAGTCTTTCTGGAGTTAAAAGTAGTATGAATGATGTTGTACCCGAAGATGCATTTTACAGGGGTCTTTTAAAGGGTGCGATGTCTTCAGGTTCAATAGGTTTAGTTGGAAATACACCACACAGTCCTGATGACCTGGGAGTTAATATTGTAGGTGAAAATAAAGGATGGGGTATACCAATATTCAAACCACAATCACAGGAACGACTCATCCATTATGCATTTAGCTGAAAAACTGAATGTAATTGCTGTAGGTGTTGATCTTGAAGGTGCAGGTTCCACAACATGGACTAGTTCCAAAAAACCTGTTTACAGAAAAAGTGAAAATGATCTCATAGAACTGGTTGATTCAACTGAAAAACCTGTAATATTCAAGGGAGTAATGAGTAAGGAAGATGCAGTCAAAGTTCTAGATTCGGGTGCTGGTGCATGTTACGTATCTAATCATGGAGGTAGAGTACTCGATGGTGGCCAGGGAATGGCGGAAGTGCTTCCAGAGATTGCAAATGAAATTTCTGGAAAGATCCCAATACTGGCTGATGGGGCTGTTAGAACGGGATATGATGTTCTCAAAGTTCTGGCATTAGGTGCTGATGTTGCACTGATAGGTAGGCCTATAGCAAGGTTATCGCTAGCAGGAGGAGAGGTAGCTGTGAAAATGTATTATAAATATGTTAAAGATGATCTTCGAAGGGCAATGATATTAACTGGATGTAATGACCTTAAAGATGCAAATATGAGTATTATAACAAGATCTCATTAATTACCATAATTACAAATAAATTTCATACATCAGGCATGATTTAATTTAAAATAATAAACAGGAATTGTTCAATTATTTAAAATATCTTTATTTGGAAAAACTTATCAAAATATTGCATTTACAATTTTTTCTGATATTATTAACTGAAATTTTTTAAAGATTCCTTTTAGGCATAAATTGGATATGATAATTTTATATAGATGTTGAAGGTTCATAGTAGTAAATACTATTATTATAAAAAAAGAGAATTCAAATTTACGTTTAAATTTTATCATAAATTAAATAATTTTAGATGGAATATAAAATATTTAATTATTAAAATTGATCAATAAATTTTTTTGGAAAGAAATCTCTCGGTGAAATCATGTGTGGAATTGTAGCATGTATAATTAATGACGAAGCAGCGCCAGTACTTTTAGAGTGCGTTCGAAGGTTAGAATACAGAGGATATGATTCTGTTGGGCTAGCAACGCTTTCTGGAGATATATATATCAAAAAAGGCGAAGGTAAAATAGATGATGTCCAGAAAAGGTTGGATTTAACAGATATTCCGGGTAATATGGGAATAGCTCATGTTAGGTGGGCAACTCACGGACTTCCCACAGGAATAAATGCCCATCCACAAACAGATTGTAAAAAAAGGATAGCTGTAGTTCATAATGGGATAATTGAAAATTATAAAGAATTGAAGGCTAATCTTGAAGATGAAGGTCATATATTCGCTTCAGAAACAGATACTGAAGTTTTATCACATTTAATAGAAAAGTACATGGAAATGGGAAATGGTTTGGAAGTTGCAACTAGATTAGCAACAAAGGATATTAAAGGATCCTATGCAATTGCAGTGATTTCTGCCGATGAACCAAACAAAATAATAGGCGTTAGAAAAGAAAGTCCGTTAATAGTGGGTGTGGGAGAAAAAGAATCCTTTATAGCATCAGATGTTCCTGCAATACTGGAACACACTAAAAATGTTATTTACCTAAATGATAACGAAATGGTTATATTGCGCCCTGACGGTGTTGTAATAAAGGATATGGATGGAAATATCCTTGATAATAAAGTAAATATAATTGATTGGTCTTCCGACATGGCAGAAAAAGGTGGATTCAAACATTTCATGCTGAAAGAAATACATGAACAGCCGGATGTTGTTAAAAATACGCTTATGGAATTTTCAGAGATTGAGAAAGTTGTTGGTAAGTTTTCTAAATTCAAAAGAATATGTTTTGTTGCTTGTGGAACATCATTCCATGCATCCCTAGTTGGAAAATATTTATTTGAAACATTATTGGGAATTCCTACAGATGTTTTGCTATCATCGGAATTTTTATTCTCAGAAGGGGCCCTTGACAAAAATACACTGGTGATATTAATAACCCAATCTGGAGAAACTGCAGACACTTTGAAAGCTCTGAAAATAGCGAATAAAAAATCAGAAACCCTTGCAATAGTCAATGTTCTTGGAAGCACAGCTACAAGAGAAGCTAATCATGTTATTTATACTAGAGCCGGACCAGAAATAGGTGTTGCTGCCACTAAAACATATGTAAGTCAATTAGTTTCAATTTATATGCTTGTTAGTGCTATGAGTGGTAATGATAAACTTTTAGCAGAGCTTCAAAAGGTTCCAGACTATATGAAACAGGCACTTGAAAATGAAGACCATATTATTGAGATAGCTAAGAAATATAAAGATGCAAGTGATTTCTTTTTCATTGGAAGGGGATTTTCCTATCCTACTGCACTGGAAGGTGCATTAAAACTTAAAGAAATAACATATATACATGGTGAAGGTTATGCTGCAGGTGAGCTTAAACATGGGCCATTAGCACTTATTGATGATAATGTGCCTGTTTTAGCAGTTGTACCTCCTGGTGAAAGCCACGATAAAACTTTAAGCAATATAGAAGAAGTAAAAGCAAGAGGTGCCCAGGTAATTGCTGTTGGTTCTTCAAAGGATGAGGTATTAAAATCTGAATCACATGACATCATGGGATTTGATGGAGATATAAGTGAAATGTTATCTCCAATACCCTATGTAGTGCCATTGCAACTCCTATCCTACTATATCAGTGTTGAAAGGGGAATAGATCCAGATAAACCAAAAAACCTTGCTAAATGTGTAACAGTAGAGTAAAACTTGGATTTAATTACTTTAAATATATTTTTTTTATTCTTTTCATTTATTGGATTGGGAAATAAGTTTTTTCAGTATTATTTCATATTCTGCCTAGTTGCATACAGATTAGTAAGGATATAAATGTTTTGAATAATATAACCAATATGAAGATCAGTCACGGATTACTTAGGTTGTCCAAAGATAATTTTAACCAAATTTGTTAATTAAAAATCAAAAATATTTGAAAAATAGTATTTAAATCAAATTTTATGGTAGATTAAAATGAATCCAAAGAAATCAGGAACTTTGTTTATAGTGTTGATGATAGCACTAATTGCATTTGGAACTGCTTCAGCTGCGAATGTGGCAAATGTGGGAACTAACTTATTTGATGGTTTAACCATATCAAATTTGAGTTTGACCAGTTTGAGCGGACAAGAGCAGATCACAGCTATTGGAGATCCTTCATTTGAACCTGTTTATGTTACAAAGAGGATTGTATACAATATAACCAATGAAACTCCTGTTACTCCTATAAATAATACAAATAATAGTTCTTTATCAACAAATTCCGGTAATTAATCCATTATATTAACACTAGACTGGAACAACTCTTTTTTTCTTTGAGATTTTCGAAACTCAGTTTTATAAATGTCTAAGAATGTTTAACATAAAAAAAGATATTAAGAACATTCAAATAAAAAGGTTTGAAACATAATTTAAGTATTTATAATTATAATACATTATAAACGTGGATGTTAAAAAGGTGATTTAATGTCAGATAATCAAGTAGGAGAAAAAATACGTCAGTTAAGAGAGAGTAAAAATATTTCAATCGAAGAACTTGCAGAGAAAAGTCAGATCAGTGTAGATCTGGTTGAAAAACTCGAAGGTAATGCAGTAATACCATCACTATCTCCATTATTAAAGATTGCGAAGGTTTTGGATGTGCGTTTAGGCACATTTTTAGACGACGCCCCACAAACAGGCCCGGTTGTTGTTAAATCAGGTAAATCAGAAAATGTAATGAGATTTTCTGGTAAAAATAGTAATCTTAAGGACAGTACACTGGATTTTTACTCACTTGCATCTGGAAAAACCGACAGACATATGGAACCATTCTTAATTGATGTACACCCACCAGAAACAGAAGATTATCAATTATCTTCACACGAAGGTGAAGAGTTCATTTTTGTTATGAACGGTGAAATAGAAGTTCTTTATGGTAAAGAGACCTACCGGGTTTCTGAAGGGGATAGTATCTACTACGATTCTGTTGTGCCGCATGATTTACATGCACATGGCGGTGACGCTAAAATTTTGGCTGTTGTATACACTCCTATTTAAAGAATAAACAGTTATTAAATGAATTTGACTTTAACAGAAATATAAAAATAATAAAATATTTAAAGAGGCTTTAAATGTATAAGACAGTTGTTACACCAAGATTTGGTGATATTGATGGACTTCGTCATGTTAATAATACAGTACTTGCAATATGGTTTGAACAAGCCAGAAATCCAATATTCAGAATGTTTACACCTGATTTGGATCTGAGCTATGAGAACTGGAAACTCATAATGGTGAGAACAGAATTCGATTTTCTAAGTGAAATGTATTATGGGGAAGATGTGGAGATAAGGACATACATCCTAAAAATAGGAAATAGTTCATTTACAATGGGACACGAAGCCTGGCAAAATGGAAATCTCAGGGTCAAGGGAGAAGCAGTGTTAGTACATTTCGATTTTATAGAGAAAAAAAGTGTACCTATCCCAGAATCGATCAGGTCACAGTTAAATGAACATTTGATGATAGAAGATGCATGTAAAATATTTGATGATAATAAATAAATCAGATATTTACAATAATTATTAATGATTTGGGGGTTGGAGACATGCTTTTTACAGAAGATACCATAGGCGATCTGTTTGAAAAAGAGGTTAAAAATCATCCTGATAGGGATTTTATAATTTATCCTGATAGGGATCTTAGATTTACATATAAAGATTTTGATGAACGTGTCAACATGTTTGCCAAGGGCCTTTTGTCATTAGGCATAACTAAAGGAGATCATGTAGGCATATGGGCTAAAAACGTGCCAGACTGGCTCACTTTTATGTTTGCAACAGCCAAGATAGGAGTTGTTCTTGTTACTGTTAACACTGCATACAAAGGTCATGAACTTGAATATGTACTTGAACAGTCGGATATGAAAGCTCTGGCAATTATAGATGGATATCAAGATGTTGATTACATAAATATTATGTATGAATTAGTTCCAGAACTCAAAACTCAGGAGAGAGGAAGTCTTAAAAGCAAAAAATTTCCATTTTTAGAACATGTAATCTATATCGGCCAGGAAAAACATAGAGGTATGTATAACACAAATGAATTAATGCTTTTGGGTAAGCATACAGATGATTCTAAACTTCTAAAGGTTAAAAAAACAGTGAGCAATAATGATGCCGTGAATATGCAGTACACTTCAGGTACCACGGGATTCCCTAAGGGGGTAATGTTGACCCACAGAAATATCCTCAACAATGGATATTATATTGGTGAAAGACAAAAATTCACAGGAGAAGACAGATTATGTATCACGGTGCCATTATTCCATTGTTTTGGTATTGTATTAGCAGTCATGGCTATAATAACCCATGGGGCTACTGTGGTAATGATTGAACTCTTTGACCCGTTAATGGTACTTGCCGCAGTGCAAAAGGAAAAATGCACAGCCCTGTATGGAGTACCAACCATGTTTATTGCAGAATTCAGCCACCCAATGTTCGATATGTTTGACCTCTCATCACTGCGTACAGGGATCATGGCAGGTTCACCATGTCCAATCGAAGCAATGAAGAAAGTTGTTAAAGATATGAATATGACACAGATAACTAGTGTTTACGGACTAACAGAAGGTTCACCGGGTTTTACTCAGACCAGTGTAGATGACCCTTTGGAGAAACGTGTGGAAACAGTGGGAAAACCACTGCCCAACTGTGAGGTTAAAATTGTAGACCCTGAAACAGGTGAAACACTCGTACCAAACATGACGGGTGAAATATGTTGTAAAGGTTACAATGTAATGAAAGGATACTATAAAATGCCAGAAAAAACTAAAGAAGTTATTGATGAAGATGGATGGCTTCACAGTGGAGATCTGGCCACTTGCGACGATGAAGGATATTACTCTATTGTTGGACGGATCAAAGACATGATCATCAGAGGTGGGGAAAACATATACCCTCGTGAAATAGAGGAGTTCATTCACACAATTGATGGGGTAATGGATGTACAAGTAGTGGGCATACCCGATGAAAAGTATGGGGAAATCATTGGTGCATTTGTAATAAAAGAAAAGGAGGCACAGTTAACTGCAGAAGATATCAGAGATTATGCTGTAAACAAAATTGCACGTTACAAGGTACCTAAACATATTTTCTTCGTAGATGAGTTCCCACTCACTGCAAGTGGTAAGATTCAAAAGTTTAAATTAAGGGATCAGGCAGTTGAGTTAATAAAAATGGGAAATGAAACCGAAGATAATGTTTGATGAATAAATGAGGAATAAATAGAGATTAATTCATCCTTAAATTTATCAATATTTTTTTTCATTTTTTAACTAAAGACTTTTATTTGATTGATCATATTAGTTCTAAACTAATTTTATTTATAGAATATATAGGGATACAGATAAAAAGATGATAATTTTAAGGAAAAACAAGAAGATATTGGAAATGTTTCCAATTGGCAGTGCCAAAGGTGCTATTAACACCAGGAGACAGCCTTTATTCTATGGTTATCTAAAGCTCAAAAGAACAGGAGATAAGGTAAGACCATATAAATTCATTGTAAAAAAGGATTCTGAAAATGAAACATTACTTCCACCTAGCGAAGCAATTAAAATTTTAAGAAAACAGAATGTCTATATTATTGGGGAGGATCCTGAAACCGAGGAAATGTTAGATTCTCTGGATATACCATTTAAAAGAACTCTTATGTGTAGACACTGTACTTTTGAAGGTTTTATAACATTAATACGAAGAGATTCTTCATATCATTATCATAACGAGTACATATGTAGAAAATGTGCCGAAGAAGAGATTAAAAGAGAAATGAAATCCCGTTCTTTTGACATGAGCACATTTAAGAATTTCAAAAGAATCTTGGATGAAACTGGTGACCTTAAATTGGTTTTAACCATGTTCGATCCAAGATTTAACCCAGTAAAAAATCCTAATTTAACACTGTACGATAGAATCAGCACAGGAGATAATAAAGATATTCCTAAGGTGAATATGGACGACCTTAAAATACCTACAGAGCTTAAAAAAATATTAAAGGGTCATGGAAAATATTTATTACCAGTTCAGGCGCTTACCTTGGATAATGGACTTCTTGAAGGTGAAAATCTCCTAGTTGTATCTGCAACAGCCAGTGGAAAAACTTTGATTGGGGAGCTTGCAGGAGTACCAAAGGCAATGAATGGTGAAAAATTTATATTCCTAACGCCTCTTGTGGCACTTGCAAACCAGAAATACAGGGATTTTAAGAAGAAATACAAAAAACTCGGCCTGAAAGTATCCATAAGGGTAGGAATGAGCAGGATAAATGCTAAAGAGGAACTTTCAATACATGATGAGCGTGTTAATGATGCAGAAATTGTAGTTGGGACCTATGAAGGTCTTGATTTCCTTTTGAGATCAGGAAAATCATCTGAACTTGGAAAACTTGGCACAGTTGTTGTTGACGAAATACATATGCTTGATGATGAGGAAAGGGGACCTAGATTAAAGGGTTTGATTAAAAGGTTACAGACACTTTTTCCAGATTTGCAAATAATAGGATTGTCTGCAACAATTAAAAATCAGCGTGAAATAGCAGATGACTTCAAAATGAAACTGGTTGAATATGATAGGCGTCCTGTACCGCTTGAGAGGCACCTTATCTTCGCAAGATCTGAGTATGATAAGGAGGATCTCATGTCAAAACTTGCAAGACAGGAATACAAGAATATATCTGCAAAGGGGTTTAAGGGTCAGACCATTATATTCACAAATTCCCGGAGAAAAACACATTCAATATCAGATTATCTGGTAAAAAGAGGTGTTAAAGCGGCAGCATATCATGCAGGATTATCTTATGCCAAGAAAAATAGAATTGAAAAGGATTTTTTGAAGCAAGAAATGTCAACTGTGGTGACAACGGCTGCACTTGCTGCAGGGGTTGATTTCCCAGCATCTCAGGTTATATTTGAAACATTAACCATGGGAAATAAATGGTTAACACCCAATGAGTTTTCACAGATGCTCGGTAGAGCAGGTAGGCCATCTTATCACGACTTGGGTAAAGTTTATCTGATCCCTGAGATAGGATTGAAGTATGATGATGAAACAGAGGATATGCGTGCAGTTGCACTATTAGAAAGTGATGTTGAACCTATAAATGTCCACCACACAGAAGATGCGGTTGTGGAACAAGTTCTTTCTGATCTATGTTCTGGAACTGCAAGAAACATTAACACTCTCAAAATATCGTACAAAAATGAGGATATTCCAATGGATATAGATCAGACTTGTAATCTGTTATTGGAATATGGATTGGCAGTGGAAAAAAAGGGCAGTATACTACCAACTAAATATGGACGTGCAGTTTCAATGTCCTTTTTGAATTACAACGATGCAGATTATATCAAAAAAAGCATAACATCTGCAAAGCCTACTAGGCCACTCGATATTGCAATGGGTTTACAACCGTTTGAAAATGCTTATTTATCTTCACGTGTTAGCCAAAAACTTGCACAGGCATTAAAAGCAAATATATCTTCAAGGTTATTTGCAGACTCAACACTGGATATACTGAGTTCGGGAGATGCAATTTCAAAGCTTGAACCTAAATTTCAGGAATTATTAATCAATTTACAAATGGAATTTATGGCTTGCAGATGCAAGGACAGGCCTTTTTGCAACTGTTTCCAGGAAGAACTGTCAACGAAGATGTTGAAGTATAGAATGTTGAAGTATGATCCTGCAGATATCAGTAAAAAACTTTTAAAAGATTATGGAATACATGCATATGCTGGTGATATATTCTCATGGTTGGATTCAGTAATAAGAGCTCTTGAGTCGGTTAGAAGAATTTCAAATTCTTTTAATAAGGTTAAATTGGTTAATGAATGTAATCAACTGATTAAAAAGATAGAAAATTAATTTAATTATGGGGAATACTTTTATTCATCTCCCACAATTTCTTCTATATCATGGATTACATCCACTATTGCAGTTTCAAGCATTGATTCACCTAGATTCATATCAACACATACACCTAAATTTTCAACCTCTCGGGCACATTTATCAATACCACTATCTATTTTTCTAGCTTCTTCTAGGCCAACCATTCCCACTTCAGGATATTTATCGAATTCACAGTGTTCATCAAGTTTTGATGCATCTAAAAATCCTAGAAGGGCTGCAATAGAAATTTCACCAGTTCCTGCATGCGGACCTTCAATTTCAACGATCTTATTATTGAAAACAATTTTAAGCTCTGATTTTTCTTGAATAGTTTCAATAAATTCTTTAACTGGATTGTTACCTCCATGACCATTTACAAGAACAACCCAATCAAGATCAAGACATTTTTTTGCGGATTTAAGTGTTGGTATAAGTTGTTTTTCCACCAATACCTCGGGTTCTAAATGCTTTCCATGATCAATGAATGGATATTCTGTGGCAGCGTATAGAACACCTAGGAACTTAGCACCTGTGATTAATGAAGCCTGGAGTGCAATATAAGAGGCTATTTTGGAGTCTGTATCGATGGGAAGGGCAGCGCCATGATTTTCAAGATGAGATCCTATTGCAAGAATCCCAACCCTGTGAACATATGGGGATTTTACATTTCCTGATTCGTATCTTAGTTCTGCTATTTTAACACCTCAAATTTTTTTTATTCAAATCATGTACACGATTATGGAAAATCTGGGTTTTATATTGTTAAATCCCATATTTCATCTCCTATATGATGTATACTTTTCACTGCTTTGCCAGAGGTATTTTCAACCATTTCAGGACCAGATATAAGACTTCTACCAGTTGCAAGAGGTTTTCCGTGTGTTTCTTCTATTATAATAACCAAGTCTCCTTCTTTTATATTTGGATCAGCATCTGTAATTCCGGGAGACATAATATCTGCTCCCTTAACAACAAATTTAACAGCTCCCATATCCACCACAACGTACCTTGACTTGATATCCAGTTCCAAAGCACCCTTGAGTGTTGGGAAAGGTTCTCCATCTATCATCATGATCATGGGATTACCATCTATCAATATGATGTCATCCATATCTGTTTCAATGATCTCAACTTTGCTTTTGGGTTTTAATATGGTTGAATACTCCCCAAGCGTTATTTTTACTTCTTTAAGCATTTTCTTTTTAAGATGGTATCTTTTCCTTATCTTCAATTTACAACACACCTTACTCTAGGTAATCTTTTTTAATCTTTAATTTAAACATTAATAGCAATATTAATATTATATTATTTAAAAACGGATACATTTAAATATAAACTGAACCAACAATGAAGTTATAGGAAAGGTGATATTGTGACTGTACAGAAGAATTTGAATACTTCAAGACCCTTAGATGTATTGGGTAAATCATTAAACTCCCAAGTATTGATAGAACTCAAAGGTGGAAGAGAGTTCAGGGGACTTTTAAAAAGTTTTGACATGCATATGAATTTAGTATTGAACGAAGCCGAAGAATTAGAAGGCGGAGAGACATCAAAAAGGTTAGGAATCGTCCTCATAAGAGGGGACAATATAGTTTATATATCTCCAGTATAGAATAACTAATCCTACTACAACTCGACTGAAATATTTTTAAAGATCACGGAGGATACAGATAATGAAAGGAACACCATCATTTGGTAAGCGTAACAAAAAAACCCATATTAGATGCAGGCGTTGTGGTAAAAACTCGTACAACGCACGTAAAAAATACTGCGCAGCATGTGGATTCGGAAGATCTGCTAAGATCAGAACTTACAACTGGCAGAATAAGAAGCTTAACGGTTTAAGGTTGACGTAAATGGATGCGATAAATCCCATTGATGTTAGGATAATTGTGGAAGGTGCTTCAGATGTGGAGATAGTTTCCAGGGCAATGCAGAACATAGCCCTTGGTGCTGAATACCATATCACCATTTCATCCATAATTCCAACAACCAACCCTGAAATAGCAAAAAAGGCAGTTCAGGGTGCGGATATTGTATTAATTGCTACTGATGTTGATGCACCAGGAAGGGAATTAGCAGAAAAGTTCAAAAAATGTCTCAAAGATCAAGTTGGACATGTTGAACGTATGAAATTTCCCTTTGGTCATGATGTGGAGTACATGGATCCTTCAATCATAAGGAAGGAGATAAAAAATGCCATCATCAGGACAGGTCTCACATCAATTGCTAATATACATAAATTCAGAGAACTTGAGGATCTATTAGTAGAATCAAGGGAGAATTTAGTAGAATTAACTAAGGAAAAAAAGGATCTGGAAATTGAAAACCAGAATCTAGGCTCCTTAAATAAAGAATTATCAGATTCAAATGAAAAGCTGGCTGATAAACTTAACATAGTTCAAGATGATTTAAGAAATGCCAAAAATAGGCATGCTGATATTAAAAACAAATATCAGTTCATAAAGTCCAAACAGCTATTTGAAAGATTTTCACTTAGTGAACTTTGGAAAGAATCGTTTGATGAGGAACTTAATGATAAAGAACAAATTTATTTTATTTCTAATGAATTTAAACCTGAAAATATAATTATAGGTCAAGATTACATAGCAGCCGCTACTAAAGAGGATGCTAAAGAATGGTTAAAGATAATAAGGGCGGTTCTAATTTTTTACGATTCTAAGATCGAAGATCTTAAAGAAGAATTCACAGATGAAAAATTTAATCCAAACTTGCTAAAGGAATAATTAAATATTAACGAAATGTCTATAAATCTGATTTTCAGCTTAAAAATATTTATAAATGATTTATTAAGATATCTTAGAAATTATTATCTTATAATATCAGGGAGATTTTCAATTGAGGGATAAATGTGGTATTGTAGGGGTATATTCTTGTAAACCGTCTGTTAATGTTTCACGCCAGATATATTATGGACTTTATGCTTTGCAGCATAGAGGACAAGAATCAGCAGGCATATCTACTTATAATGGCGAGGAAATATCCACATTTCGTGGAATGGGCTTGGTATGTGATGTTTTCAACAATGGAAACATGGAAGGAATAGACGGTCATGTTGGTATAGGACATGTTAGATATTCAACTACGGGCAAATCAAAAATAGAAAATTCTCAACCATTTTTCACTGAATTTGATTCAGGAACAATTGCAATTGCCCACAATGGGGATATAATCAATTCAATGAAACTGAAAGGTGAATTGGAAAAATTGGGATATGCTTTTGAATCATCAACAGATTCTGAAGTAATATGTCATCTCTTAACAGAGGAATATTCTAAAACTTCTGAAATGGTTGAGGCGATAAGAAACGTTACAAAAATTCTTATTGGTTCTTATTCTCTTGTAATACTTGTAAATAATGATCTGTTTGTTGTTAGAGATCCAAGCGGGATAAAACCTCTTTCCATGGGTAAGATAGAAGATTTAACTTTGGTTGCTTCAGAAACTGTTGCTTTTGATGTTGTAGGGGCCAAATATGTTCGTGATATTGAACCTGGTGAAATACTTCATATTGGTGAAGAATTAAAAAGTTATAAGTTGCCTGATGATCAGAAACCTCGAAGGGCGCACTGTATGTTTGAATATGTTTATTTTGCACGTCCTGACAGCATATTGGACGGAAGATCTGTTTATAACGTTAGATTAAATATTGGAAAGGCACTTTCACATGAGTTCCCTGCTGATGCAGATGTTGTAATGCCTGTACCTGACTCTGCAATAACTGCTGCAATTGGTTACTCTCGAGAATCAGGACTTGGTTACGGTGAAGGACTTATTAAAAACCGTTATGTTGGAAGAACATTTATCATGCCGACTCAGGAAGAACGTGAAACTTCTGTTAGACTTAAAATGAATCCTATAAAGTCTGAACTTGAAGGTAAAAGTATAGTACTCGTTGATGATAGTATAGTTAGGGGAACAACCTCAAAATCCCTTGTTAAAGTGTTAAGAGAAGCGGGTGCTAAAGAAATACATCTGCGTGTGGGTTGTCCTCCAATTATGTATCCATGTTATTATGGAATAGCAATGGCAACAAAAAAAGAGCTCATAGCTTCTGATAAAGAAGTTGAAGAGATAAGAAAAATATTAGGTGTTGATTCATTAGGTTATCTCAGTTTGGAGTCTCTTATTGAGTGTATTGGGATAGAAAATGGCAACTTATGTGTCGGATGTCTTAATGGAGAATATCCAACTTCTCTACCTGAGGATATAGCAGAGTATGAGGCAAATCGCTGTTAAATTAAATTTATGTCGTAAAATTCATTATTTTTTTTTATTGATTAATACTGGTGATAAAAATCGTTGAACTACTCTCACCTGCAGGAGACATAACAGCATTGAATTCTGCAATTAAAAATGGGGCAGACTCTGTTTACATAGGTATCCAAGGATACAATATGAGAGCTACAGTGTCAAACTTTTCAATTCAAGATCTGAAATATGCTGTAAAACAATGCCATGATTCTGGAGTTAAACTCTATGTATGTACCAACACAATCATGAAAGAAAGGGATTTAATAGAACTGAGAAATTTAATGCCATTAATTAAATCTTCAGGTGTAGATGCAGTGATAGTATCAGATCTGGGTGCTTTGAATATTGCAAGAGAAAATAATTTAAATGTCCACATGAGTGTACAGGCAAATCTGTCAAACAGCGAAGCATTAAATGTGCTTCAAGAACTAGGTGTATCGCGTGTTGTACTTTCAAGGGAAATGACCCTTAAAGAGATTAAAGAAATTGCAGATAATACAAAAATGGATATAGAAGTCTTTGTGCACGGATCAATGTGCGTTGCAATTTCAGGTAGATGTTTTTTAAGTTCTCATCTCTACAATAAAAGTGCAAATTGTGGAAAATGTCTTCAGCCATGCAGAAAGGACTGGAAAATTGTTTCTGAAGATGGGGAAGAATTTATAATTGATAATGAGCTCGAATCCAATTTTCAAGAACAGAAATCCGAATACGAACATACTTCTGAAGATTTTAAAAATGAAAAAACCCATATATTAAGTACTAAGGATCTATGCATGGTGGATCACATACCCGAACTTATTGATGCAGGAGTGGAAGCTTTTAAGATAGAAGGAAGAGCCAAACCTGCTGATTACGTTAGCACAGTAACAAGGGTTTACAAGGATGCAATTAACATAAATGAATCTGGAAATTGGAACTCTGAAGAACGGCAAATAAAAACTCATAAATGGAAATTAGAGCTTAAAAAAGTTTTCAATAGGGGATTTGATACGGGATTTTTCTTTAAGATCCCAAATGAAACCAGTAGCTCCAACCAAGCAACATATATCAAAAAAGATTCAGGAATGGTTGTTAATTATTATCAGAAAGTTAATGCAGCAGAGATCAGATTGTGGGAAGATCTTGAAGTTGGGGATGAAATAATAATTCAAGGTAAAACAACAGGTTCGATCACATTGAAAGTTGGTTCTATGCAAGTGAATGGTGAAAATATTCTTAAAGCATCTAAAGGTCAAAATGTAGCTATCTTTGTTGAAGAAAAAGTTCGTCCAAACGATAACGTTTATAAAAGACTTAAAAAGGATGAATAATTCGTATAACCAAGTTTTTTTAGATTTTAAAAATAAAAAGGGTTAAGAAATTTAAAAAAAGTTTTGGAATCATTTTTTAATCTCAAGAATCTAATATTCTGGAGTTTCCAGATTAAAATTAATTATTAAAAAAATGAACCATATTTTCTTGTTAATAAAATTTCAAACAACAAAACTAAAAGTAGTAGTAAAACTAAACTTAAACTAAAATTTTACTATTAAAAGATATCACTTTGTATTAAGACATTTTTGGATGTCAAATATCAATAAAAAGGAGTCGATTTTAATGAATATTGAAGATGCTATGCAGAAAGATGTTATAAAATTCCATGAACTGGATAAAATAGTTGATGTTGCACAGAGTTTCAGAGAAAATAAAATAAGCGGAGCTCCTGTTGTTGATGATGAAAACAAGGTAGTTGGAGTTATCAGTGAAGGTGATATAATGAGGCTTATTGAAGTCCACTCACCAAAAATAAATCTCATACTTCCAGCTCCATTAGATTTAATTGAACTACCTATAAGAATGAAGCATGAATTGAATGAAATTGCAGAAGACATGGAGAAAGCAGGGTCAACGGTTATAGATCAGATCATGACTAGAAAGATCATAAAGATAGGGCCAGATGCTTCAATATCGGATGCTGCAGAGTTAATGGATTCTCATAAGGTTAAAAGACTTCCAGTAGTTGACAATGAAGGTAAATTAATAGGTATAATTACTAGGGGGGATATCATAGGGGCAATGGTGAGAGGGGATGAGTAAAACTAAAAAAATTGCAATTTATGGAAAGGGAGGAATAGGAAAATCCACCATTGTCTCGAACATTGCAGCAGCAAATTCAAAGGATAAAGAAGTACTTGTAATTGGTTGCGATCCTAAAGCAGATACAACACGTACACTAGTGGGTGAGAGAATACCTACTGTATTAGATACTTTAAAAATCAAAAAAAATGCAGTTACAGAGGATATTCTCTATGTGGGATATAACGATGTTAGTTGTGTTGAATCTGGAGGGCCCGAACCGGGAGTAGGTTGTGCAGGTAGGGGAGTTATTGTTGCAATGAATCTGCTGGAGCGTCTGGGAATTTTTTCTGAAAATCTGGATTTAATTATCTATGATGTATTAGGTGATGTTGTATGTGGAGGTTTTGCAGTTCCACTGCGTGAGAATTTTGCAGACGAAGTTTACATAGTCACATCTGGAGAATATATGGCCCTTTATGCAGCCAACAACATATGTAAAGGTATTAAAAAACTAAAAGGTAAATTTGGCGGCATTATATGTAACTGTCGAGGAATTGATAATGAACTTGAAATTGTACATGAATTCGCTGAAAGGGTTAATAGCAGGGTTATTGGAGTAGTACCTAGAAATGAAATTGTACAGAAAAGTGAAATAGATGCAAAAACAGTTCTAGAAAAATTTCCTGATTCAAAACAAGCAGAAATTTACAGAAAACTTGCAAATTCAATAAATTTGAATAATGAATTTGTTATTCCGGAACCAATGGATGTTGAGGTATTTGATGAATTTTTCAGGAAATTTCAGTGAGTAAAATCTGATTTATATAGTATAATTTCAATTTTTATTAATTAAATCATCTAACATTTTTGGCTCAAGTTCAAGTGTTTTAAATGCATCACGGCATGTTTTTATGGATACTTCAATTTCATCAAATCTGAAAAGATGTGAATCACATTTACAGTCAGAACAACCGAAACCGTGGATTTCAGTACCATGGCATGATATTTTTGAAGCAAGCATACATTCCCATTTATTTTCATTGACTGCAAATACTATCTCCTTTATCTCAGCATTAGAGCTGTTTAAGAGATAATCTACATGCCAAAAAAGTTTTTTGTTGTTGCTTAAATGTCTTTTTAAACGTGTTTCAAGTGAGTTAAGAGCCGAACCAACATACACATAATAACCCATTTTGAAATTAATAGGACCTTTTTTACCAACTTCAATAACTGTATCATCTTTTAATTGGATTATAATGCAATAAGTACCTTTTAATATAATTTTTTTTGTCATTTATACCTACTTTATTTTTTTTATTTTTATTTGGAGATTAATAGTTTTAAACAGATAAAATAGGGGATAATCTAAAAAAATTACGGCAAAATAAGTTCTTTACCCGATTCAAGTATTTGAAATTTATTTTTAAATCTATTTTTAAATTTGCACAATGCATCAAAACCAGTGCAATGACCAAATATCAAATATTTAGGATCAAACTTTTCAAGTTCAGTTATTGTACTGTCAATACGATCTTCATTAGCAGTTATTAGATGTGTGCCGCCAATCACAGCGTAAACATTTTCATTAAAATATTTTGCAACAGATGAAACTGTGTTTACAATACCCTTATGTCCACAGCCAGATAAAATCACAAGTCCTTCTTGAGTTTTTATTACAAGAACAAGTTCATCTTCAAAGTTGTCGTGTAAGAAATTATCATTCTTCTCAATAAAAAATGAAGGGTCTAACTCTTCAAAATCATTGAAAAATGAAATTTCAGCAAATATAAAAATATTTGGTTCAATTTCTATTGTTTTAGAAATTAATTTCAATTTAGGTTGTAATTTCTTTTCTTTATCCTTTGTATCAGCATAAGAGATCTTAGATATTCCAATAAACTCCATATTGCCATTTCTCATGATATATTTGGGTAAAATGGCTGTTTTATGTAAATAAATATTTGGTGAACTGTTATTTAGAACTTGAAACAATCCCCCTGTATGATCTTCATGGCCATGACTTAAAACAACATGTTTCAAATTTTTAAAACCATTTAATTGTTCCATATTATGTTTCAGAACTTCTGGAGATCTTCCCGTATCAAAAAGAACTTTAGAATCTCCATTTTCAATTAGAATTGAGAGACCGTGCTCTGCATAAAATTCAGACGAAAATTTTGCTGTATTATCATTGACACAAATTAATTTCATTTTTGTTTCTCCATGAAAATCAAATGTAGATATATATCTATTTAGATAGTTAAAATAAGTTTAATCAGTTCATATTTTATTAATAACAATATTTATGAACGACACATAATGAAAGAAATTTGTAGTAATTAAGTTTAGAAGGTTAAAAAAAATGGAATACACATTTATTGTAACAGGACATCCTAATGTAACATCAAAACATAAAACAACACTAGAGGTAACAAAGGATACCGAAATAGGAAAAACAGCTGATTGTATAATAGGGGTTAAATCTAAAGTATCAATGGGGGATATTCCCAATAGAATATTAGATGCAATTAAGAATGAAGATACTCTTATAATTTTACGTCTTGAAACCGAAAATGCTACTGATGAGATAAAAGGTTATGGACATCCTGAGTTAACCCTAGATCATCCAACAGACATAGTTACAAGAAAAAGTAGTTTTAAATGTAGCAGAACGCTTATGATAAATGCAGATAAAGCTGCATATGATCTTAATAACGAATTAATTGATGATTTAAAGAAATCTAAACCTTTAAAAGTTACAATTATTGTTTAATTTTTTATCTTAATGTTGGAGAATACCCCATGTGTGAGGGTGGGGATGAATCCAACCAATAATATAAATAATAGTTTAACAATAATTAATAGTATCGTATGCGATAACCAAGCATACTACACTTAATCTAATCAGGTACCGTAGGAACTACGGAAATTAAAGCTTCTCTGAAAAAAACCACATTAGTGGATTTAATGAAGGAAGAAGCTCCTTCCGAAAGGGAGGGGTAGTTCACCAATGTAACGTATTTGTATTAGTTATATGAAGAATATTTTTTATTGTTAAAAATAGCCAGTTAAAATAGTTGTTATCTGAATAGATTCAAAAAAAATATTAAAATATTTTAAGTAAATAATTTAAGTGCAGGGGACGGGATTCGAACCCGCGAAGGGCTACCCCACTAGGCCCTCAACCTAGCGCCTTTGACCGCTCGACCACCCCTGCGTGATCAAATATTTATAAACATTTGAGCATACCAACTTCTTTAACTCTCACTATTTAAATGTTTTCCTTGTTTTAACTGGACTCTAAAAACTCAATATTAACTTAATAAAGATGTGATACAAAATAAGAACTATTTAACCATGTTATCAACTAATCTCTTAAATTAAAGGATAGATATTTTATGATTTGTTTGGATGCTATAACACCTACAAAGGATGGAATACTTCTTGAAGTAGAGGTCTCACCAAAATCTGACAAATTTAGAATATCTGGATATAATGAATGGAGAAAAGCATTGGAAGTTAAAATAAAGTCAGTTCCACAGAAAGGTAAAGCTAACAAGGAAATAATTAACGAATTTTCAAAAATTACACAACATCATGTTGAAATTCTATCTGGACATAAAAGTCATCATAAGACCTTGAAAATATATGATATGGATGAAAAAGAACTTCTAAATATTTTAAAACATTATTTCTAATTAATTAAATAAAAAATAAAAAAAAGGTAAATCTAATTTAAAACTTTGAAAAAAGAGTTATATTATCTTTATACCAGTTTATGGTTTGTTTAATAGCATCCTCAAATTTATGTTCTGGTTTCCATCCAAGTTTCATTATTTTAGTTGAATCAAGGGAATATCTTCTGTCATGACCGAGACGATCTTCAACAAACTTTATGAGGTTATCTGGTTTTCCAAGAGTATCCAGTATCATGTGTGTTATTTCAAGATTATTTTTCTCATTTCCACCACCTATATTATAAACTTCTCCTAACTTTCCTTTCATTAGGGCGGTGTAAACTCCTGTACAGTTGTCCGGTGCATATATCCAATCTCGAACATTTTTACCATCACCATATACGGGTAATTCCTTATTTTGTATTGCATTTAATATGAACAGGGGAATGAGTTTTTCAGGAAACTGATATGGGCCAAAATTATTACTGCTTCTTGTAATTATTACAGGAGCGCCGTATGTTTTATGATAAGCACTTACAAGTACATCAGCTCCGGCTTTACTTGCAGAGTATGGGCTTGAAGGATCAATATTACTTTTTTCAGTAAAAGATCCATTATCTATACTTCCATAAACTTCGTCTGTAGATATCTGTAGATATTTTTCAACATCATATTTTCTAACATTTTCAAGAAGATTGTATGTACCAATGACATCTGTTTTAACAAATACCCCTGGATCTTCAATTGACCTGTCTACATGTGTTTCAGCAGCGAAGTTCACAACCATATCACAATCTTTCATCACATTTTTAACTGCTTCCGAGTCTCCAATATCTCCTTTAATGAATTCTATTTTACTTTTTATATCATTGAGATAATCTGGATTGGCTGCATAAGTTAGTTTGTCAAATATTACTATCTCGTGATCTTGTTTCTCAACCATTTGATGCACGAAGTTACAGCCTATAAAGCCTGCTCCTCCTGTAATAAGCATTTTCATTTTTTTCACCAATATTTTGTTTATTATTCAAATTTTTTAAGTGTAAATCATAAGTATTTTTCCTTAAATATCCCATCTTGGAGTATTTTATAAGTACCAATCTCGGATATTTAATATCAGGTTATCATAGTTTTAAGTTAGTTGGCACGTTAACGCAAAGCAGTATCGATACCAATGTTTATTTCTGATACATAATGATTTGATTTGCATGAATTTTATCTTAAATAAAAATTCATTTATTTGGACCGTAAGTTGAAGATTTATATGTATATATTACAATACAATGCATTTGAGACATGATAGCGGTTGTAAAGTTTGTCTGGTCAAATTTTATAAAAAGATCTTTGTCGTGCCTTAATATTTCCAACAACCAGGCTTCTCTAGTAGGGGATCACCAATAGATTTTGGTTTTTAATCATTCTATCATTCCAAAACCATTAAATTCTCAAAAATTTTATATATTCCATTCCTATTAAATTATACCATTGATCTGCTTAATTTAATTATTAATTAATATATAGAATAAATAGGTCTTTATAATG
Organism: Methanobacterium sp. SMA-27; assembly: GCF_000744455.1. Taxonomy (NCBI): domain Archaea; kingdom Methanobacteriati; phylum Methanobacteriota; class Methanobacteria; order Methanobacteriales; family Methanobacteriaceae; genus Methanobacterium; species Methanobacterium sp. SMA-27. Next base: position 379,010 of record NZ_JQLY01000001.1, read on the forward strand.
ATGTTTTAATATAACTTAAATCAAAAATTAGTGGTGATTCAATATGAAAGCTGTAATACCTGCTGCAGGGCTCGGTACGAGATTTTTACCGGCCACTAAAGCACAACCTAAGGAGATGTTACCTGTCTTCAATAAACCAACCATTCAGTATGTTGTTGAAGAAGCAGTTGCTTCGGGCATTGACGATATTTTAATAGTAACTGGTAAAGGAAAGAGATCAATCGAAGATCACTTTGATAAATCTTTTGAACTTGAATATTTCCTTAGAAACTGTGGTAAAATGGACTATCTCCATGAAATAGAAACCATATCAGAAATGGCAGATATTTATTATGTTAGACAGAAAAAACAAAGGGGACTTGGAGATGCCATTTTATGTGCAAAAAAACATGTTGATGGTGATGCATTTGCTGTTTTATTAGGTGATACTATAGGAAGATCAAGTGTACCATGTACAAAGCAGCTTATGGACATCTATAACCAGTATGGATCATCTACAATAGCCATAGAGAAGGTTCCGGATGAAAAGATAGAAAGATATGGAATAATTAAAGGAAATAAAGTTTCTGAATCTTTATATGAAATAGAAGATCTAGTTGAGAAGCCAAAACTGCGTGATGCTCCCTCAAATCTTGCAATTACAGGTAGATATATTTTGACATCAGAAATATTCGATCATATAGAAAATCTAACTCCTGGTGTTGGAGGAGAAATACAACTCACTGATGCAATGAAATCACTTGAGAAGATATATGGCCATGTATTTGATGGTAAAATATATGATATTGGAAATACAGTTGAATGGCTTAAGAGCTCAATTGAATTTGCATTGGAGGATCCAGAGGTAGGAGAAGATTTAAGGAGTTATATGACGGAAATTGTGAAATAACTACCTTAAAATCTTTCCATTTGACTATTTATACTAATAAATTGATATAAAAGAAGCATAATCTCATTTTTTCTTTTTTTACTATTATTGGACTTAATCTTGGTAGATTATGCAATAAAAATTAGTTAAGATTGGTTAAAAAATTCTAGTTAAAATTTATTTGATATTTTTTCATGCCATTTCCATGCAGTTTCTACAATCTGGGAAAGATCATGGTATTTTGGTTCCCATTTTAATATATTGCGAACTTTATCCGAGCTTCCAATAAGAATTGGTGGATCTCCATGCCTTCTTTTATCTTCAACTGCAATTATTTCTTTTCCTGTAATTTCCCTAGCTTTTTCTATGACTTCCAATACAGAAAATCCATTACCATTTCCAAGATTAAAATAATCACTTTTACCTCCATTCTCGAGGTACTGGAGAGCTTTTAAATGGGCATCAGCTAAATCTGTCACGTGTATGTAATCTCTTACACATGTACCATCAGGAGTATCATAATCTGTACCAAATATCTTAATATCACTCCTTTTTCCACTTGCTGCATCTAATATCAACGGTATCAGATGGGTTTCAGGATTATGAAGTTCACCTATCTCAGAATCAGGATCTGCACCTGCAGCATTGAAATATCTCAAAGAAACATATCTTAAATTGTATGCATTGCTATAATCTGATAAAATAGTTTCAACCATCAATTTTCCATATCCATATGGACTTATAGGATTTTGTGGATGAGTTTCTGTGATTGGAATTTCAATGGGATTTCCATAGGTTGCACAGGTAGATGAAAACACCAGTGTTTTTACATCAAATTCTAGCATTACCTTAATTAGGTTTAGAGTATTGCAAACATTGTTTATATAATATTTCTGGGGGTCTTCAACTGATTCACCAACATAGGTGAATGCAGCAAACTGCATTACAGCAGTTATTGGATATTTTTGGAATATCTTCCGTATTTCATTGATATTTCCAAGATCTCCACGTTCAAATATTCCCCATTTAACAAAATCTTCATGACCATAACTCAAATTATCGAAAACAATGGTTTCATATCCATTATTATTAAGCTGTTTGTTAATGTGTGCACCTATATATCCGGCGCCACCAACTATAAGAATCATATTTGAAAGTATGGGTAATCCCTATAAAAAAAAGTATCTATCCAAATTATATTTTAATTGACATTAAATCTGCAATTATCAAATAGAAAACTACAAGACCACTCCAGTTACCCCAATTTTTAGCAATTGTTCTTAGTTGATGGCTTGTAATTGGTTTTCCATCTGTATAATAATGTGATACAACCCTTCTAAGTCCGATATCATCAGCAGGCAGCGCAACCATTCTATGCAATCCCCTAATTACAGCAAGTTCTGCTGTCCAGACTCCAATTCCGCGTATTTTCATGAGTTGTTGGATAATTTCTGAAGTTTCTTGAGTTTTTAAACTATTTAAATCTATTTTACCTTCTTTAATATTCTTTGATAATCCAATTACATATTCTGCCTTTCTGAAACTCAAGCCTACGTCTCTTAGATCTTCTTTTTTTAATTTAGAAATTGTTTCAGGCGTTGGAAATAAGTAGTAAGTTTTGGTTTCTATTTTTAGTTTTTCTCCATATTTTTTTACCATCTTTGTTTCGATACTGCGTGCTGCCTTTAATGATATCTGCTGTTCGATTATTGATGTAACAATGGCCTCAAAGAATGTGGGTGTGGTAGGGCTGTTGAGACCTTTAAGCTTTAAAATAAGCTTTGACAATACATTTTCATTCTTTATATAATCATAAAAATCTTTGAGGTTGGAGTCTAGATTGAAAATCGAGATTACTTCATCTCTAACAAGTTCCATATCTCCTTTACTCAGTTCATTATCCGGTTTTATATTTACAGATAATTCTGGTTCATCAACAGATCCCAATGATTGTACCTCGATCAGGAATAAATGCTCATTTATATTGATTACCTGCCAATAAATCCCGTTTTCATATTTCTGAATTTGAGGATCTCCATCAGAAAATATAATTGCGCTTAATTCAAAGTTATATGGAGATTGGGGGCGTATTTTAATAATCAAATTACATCACCAAAATTACATTTCTTTTAAATTAATTTTTTTTGCTTAAAATTTTTTCTTGATTATATATTGAATTCAATAATTCAAATAGATTTCGAATTTTATTATTTGATTTAACAATATTTAAATGCTCCTATAACTCTTGATGTGGATATATATACACTTAAGTCGGTTATAACAAGTTTTTTAATTAATTTTAGATTTTTAACCTTTATATTGCCTTTTCAATAATTTTATATAGAAATTTGGACATAATAATATTAATTCAGGGGGATGAAAAATTGGGAAAAGTTGAAATAAACGAAGAAAACATTAGCAAATGTCTGTGCAAAACATGTCCAGTTCAAACTGACAGCAAATGTTCTAAGGATAAACTGGATATTATAAATGAGAAATTGAAGCAAGAAGGTGATATTAAAGATATTATTAAACCAGAAGAAGAACTTTCACTTGTTTACTGTTCATTTGGAAAGGCTACATGTACCGACCTTTCAAGCATGGAATTGTGTAAATGTACACAATGCAATGTGTGGTTGGACAATAATTTAGCTAATACCGAACCAATAGAATATTTCTGTATTGATGGTGCACCAAAGTAAACATATTTAAAATTTTTTTATATGTATAAGCCCCAATTTAATAAATTCCCATTATTAACTTCCCTTAAAATTAGTTATTCTAATAAAATTTTCAATTCATGAATATTTCCACTAGAAATCTCATTATGAATAGGTACCAATTTAAATCAAAATAGCTCATGTAATTTTAAATGTAATTACATTAACTTCATGTATAATTGAGCAAAGCTTAACTTTATGATGGCACTTATACGAACTCAACAATCAAAGATATAAAACCCTATATAACACAACTACAATCAGATGAAAACACTTATATTGACATATTTTGATTCAAATAAAAATTATAAAATTCGTTTTTATGATATTAAATATTTATACGTTTTTAAAATAATAAAATGGAGAATATTAAAAGTTTAGTGTGTAATACTCGCCATCATGAAGTTGTATTTTCTTTATCAGCCCTTTATTTTCCAATGCTATGATAAGGCTGTAGGTTTTTAGGCTTGTGAGTTTTAGTCCACCATAGAGCATATGGCCCTCAAGAAGAGTTTTTGATATCAGCCCAGATTCTCCTGCCACTTCTTTGATGATTTCAAATGCTTTTTCTTCTGTCTGATTAAGTTCTTCTTTCTTAACAGCTTCTTTTGATTCCCATACATTAATGTTGCCTGTTTCAAGAAGTTTAACTGTTCCATCCTGGTAAGATATGATATTCTTACTATCCAGCATCATCAAGATATCTTTAAGATCCATTTCAGATAAATCAAGTTCTAATTTAAGTATCCTATATGGAATACCATTCTTGTATTCATTCTGATAGTATTTTATCTGGTTTAAAACTATATTTTCCTTACGTGTTATGTGAAGCATACTAAGAATGGTATGGTAACAATATATTAAAGAGTTTCCGATGTGGGATTTTTTGTGAATTCCATAGATTTAACACCCTAATGTTCAAATTATATACATATGATTTGTATTGATAAAAAAAATCTTAAGTATATCTGCAAGTAAAACTTCCAGATAAGTAAAAAACCACTACCTCAGTTAGATATGTATTAAAATTAGATATTATTACAAGACAGAATGATTTGTTGATCTTTAAGGTTCATTTGAAGAATTCTTGAAAAAAATGAAAACTCATAATTTCTTTCAACATATCACTTTTTTTTTAAATTGAATTGTCTCTAATAAAAATAAATATCCCTAAAACTTATGTAGTATTGATAATGTTTTACTTTAGAATTAAAATGATGGATGGTTCTCATAATGATAGATTCTCTCTATGAAAAGGCTCTTGTAAAGAAAAATAACATAAACGCACGTATCAAAAGTGATTTTGATGATCCTAAATTTGATCCATCGGAATTCTGGAGAAACTATCGATTAAAGGAAGATAACAGGGTAGTAACAATATGTGCTGGTGATGGGAGTATCAACAAAAAGAATTTTATGGGCTTTATTTTTTATGTAATCGATGCCGAATGTTTGATATACAACAAAAAGCTTCAGATTATTGAAAGTTCTGAAATAGATATAATACCACACCATCATTATGTTGATGATCGTTTGAGGAGTTATATGGGTATATTTGAGATTAAAAATGCTTTGAATGCATTTGAAAAACATGATATTGATGTTTTTCTTTTTGATGGATCTATTCTCGGAAACCTAATAAGACCATTTCCATTGGAAAAAAAAATTACTAATGATGTAAAAGAAGAAATTAAAATTAGATGTCTACCTGGACTCGAAAAAGAGTTGAAAAAGGAATCAGAACATTCAATAGTTGGAATAACTTCTTCTAAATTTGATGAAATAATTGGAGATTTTGAGAAAAAAACAGAAGCAATGATCTATCTGGAGAATCTTGAAAATCTAACAGTGATAAGCGAACTAATAAAAAATGAAGGGTCGGTAGTTGCGATATCCAAAACTTCAACCAGTAATGAATATTTCGAATCTGAGATACCAGATATGGCAATATTTGACAGATACAGTAGAAAAGAGGGATATTCTACACCTAAACATATCAGTATTTCTACACAGGTTAAAAGAGAATTTCCCATTAAAAATGATTTCTTCCGAAGTTTAACCTTTACAATATTCTATGCAAGACTTGAGGATCATAAAAATATTCTGAAATTTGAACTTCCATATTATGCAACTGAAGATAAAATAAAAGATATTCTAAAGATTATTAAAAGTAAGAGTGCAGAAGGATATCCTTTGCTTCTTAAAAAGGCTCATAATGATGTTGTCATAAGAAAAGTTGATCTGGAGAGGCTTTCAAAAATCATAGGATTCATGGAGAAAAGCGGGAGGGAGATGTTATGAATGATGATACTGATGGAGTTATAGGAAGGTGTATAGGAGAAACATCCCTAGTTGATGTGAGTTTCATCTCCAAAGAAATGCCCAAAGTGGGGGAGTATGTTTCGTTGGAATACGACGGAAAAAATGTACTGGGAATGATAGAAGCCCTTGTAAGAGGGAGCGTATCAATAAATAATGAGATATATGACCCTAAAACCATAGAAAAAATAAGAATGATCGAGGGTGACGACCATTACATAAAGGGTAAGGTTAGAATACTGGGAGATATTGACAACGATCTTAGAATTCCAAGAACACCTGCACCACCTGGAACAGAAATAAAAGCAGCAGATTCTGCGGTTTTAAGTGAAATATTCCAGGTGGGAAATTATGGTTTAAAGCTTGGAAATCTTATTACACAGGATCAAGTATCAGTTGAGATTGATATAAACAAAATGGTTTCCCGACATCTTGCAGTTCTGGCAATGACGGGAGCAGGTAAATCTAACACCGTATCAGTGCTTGTTGATGGTCTTTTAAAGGTTAATGGAAGCGTTTTAATTTTTGACATGCACTCCGAATATGTGAATACAGAGTTTGGAGAAGGTAGAGTTAATATAATAAAGCCATTAATAAATCCGATTTACATGTCATTTGGAGAGATAAAAAAACTTTCAAACATACCTTCAAATGCCTATGTACAAGAAAGATACTTTAGAAAGGCTTATAGACTTGCTCAGAAGGATCTTTCCAAAGGTTCGGTATATGGGAAGGATTTTATAGGACTTATTATCAATAGACTTGAATCATGGCTTTTAGAAGAATCAGATGAATCTGAAGGTAAATCATCCAATGCATCTGATAGAAAATCAATAACAGATGTTTTAAACAAAGTTGAGCATATGCAGGATAAATATGGTAACATATTAAGCTTAGAAGCCAGCGATATTATTGATAATTTAAAGGTGGGTAAAGCAAACATACTGGATCTTGGTTCAGTTGATGAATTTGCATCGGATGTAGTTGTAAGTCACATATTAAGAACAGTTTTAAAGAGCAGAAAAGAATTTTTGAGAACAGGAACTGGATTAGGTTTTCCAATCTTCCTTATATTGGAAGAAGCACATATTTTAGCCCCCCAAAACAGGACCACAGAATCAAAACTTTGGATAAGTAGAATTGCAAGAGAGGGACGTAAATTTTCTGTTGGACTGTGTATGGTAAGTCAGAGTCCAAAGTCCTTGGATTCAGATGCTCTATCACAGGCAAATAATATGATAATACTTAGGTTAGTTGAGCCCACAGATCAAAACCATGTTCAACGGGCCAGTGAAAATCTAAGTGATGACCTCATAGCACAGTTACCTTCATTGAACATTGGAGAAGCCATAGTTTTAGGGCTCATGACTAAAATACCCACATTAGTAAAGATAGATGAATTCAAGGGAAAAATAACCGGCGGAGATCTCAACATAGTAGAGGAATGGTCAAAATCTGCAAAAAAAGAAAAAAAAACCCTGAAACAGCAAAAACAGGAATATGAAGAACTAGGGGGAGATTATTGATGCAGTTCGTTCATATGGCGGATACTCATCTTGGTTACAGACAGTACGGATTATCAGAACGTGAAAATGATTTTCTTAATGTATTTAATCATGCAATCGATGAGGTTGTAAATGAAAGACCCGACTTTATTATACATTCAGGGGATCTCTTCGAATATTCAAGACCTCCAACCAAAGCATTGTTAACTGCACAAAATGGTATTTCAAGGTTAAAAAATGAAAAAATTCCAATGTATGCAATAGCAGGTAATCATGATGTTGTAATGAAAAAAAATGCTATTCCTCCCCAAATATTATTCAAAGATTTTGGCTTAAAGATAATCAGTCCAAAAAATCCATTTTTTATAGAAAAAGATGTGTTTATAGGAGGGGCGCCCTACTCATCTAAATATACTTCAAAACATCTAGTTGAACGGCTTCAAACTATTGAAAAAGCATCCTGTGACTTTAAAAAAACTATACTGGTACTCCATCAGGGAATAGACCGTTACATGCCTTATGAATATGAAATTAAAATAGGAGAAGTTCCACAGGGCTTCAACTACTGTGCCTTTGGACATATTCACGAGAGAATAGTTGATGATTTTGGTGAAGGAAAACTCGCATATCCCGGTTCAACTGAAATATGGCGATCAAATGAAGTTGAGGGATATAAAAAGAATGGTAAAGGTTTTTATTTGGTAGATATTGGTGGAGATTTACCTGAAATTGAAAAGATAGACATTAAATTGTCACGTGAGTTTCTAAAAGAAACAATACAATACACTCAGCTACGAGAAGAAATAGCCCGTATCAATGAGATTATAAGGAAATTAAAAGAAAAACCAGTACTAAATATAATAGTTACAGGTGGAAACTTCAGCAGATCTGAAGTCTATGAAATTATCAACCAAGCGTTTTCAAACAAATGCCTTTCAGTGAGGTCGAAATACGTCCCAGATATACTTGACGAAAATTTGAATATTGCCAATATGGAGAAGGATGCCCTAAACATAAAAAGAATGATAAAAGAACATTTAAAAGATTTTAACGATGAAAAAGTATCTGATCTAGCAACAGGATTACTTAAAGAAATGTCAGAGGGAGACTTTGACAAAGCAAAGGACATGACCAAAAATTTCTACGAGGGACTCAATGATAATTGAAAGTATACACATGAAGAATTTCAAATCACATACAGACACCCAAATAGATTTTAACACAGGAATTTCCATAATAATGGGAGGAAATGGAGCAGGAAAATCCAGTATTCTCGAAGCTGTAAGCTTTGCACTTTTCAAACAGCATTCAAGTAAAAAAATAGACCAGCTCATTACAATTGGCAACAATAAGAACAAGATGTTTGTGAAACTTGAATTCACATCAAATGGTAGAAAATACAGTGTTACTAGAGAACGCAGTAAAACCTCCTCAAAAGCCAATATAATGATCAAAGAAGGTCAAAGTTTTCATCAACTGGCTTCTGGCGATAACCAGGTTACAAGAGAGATTCAAAGCATTCTTGAGATGGATGGCGATTTATTTCTTAATGCTGTCTACGTTAGACAGGGAGAAATTGCTAATCTTGTGGATAAAACTCCTGCTGAAAAGAAACAAGTCATTGGAAAACTTTTAGGTCTAGAATCTCTAGAAAAAGCATGGAAAAATATGCTGCCTTTAGTTAATAACTATGAAATGAAAAAAATAAAATTAGAAGGTAAATTGGAAACATTAGATGGTTTAAAAAATGAAATAAACCTCAAAAATGCTGAAAAATTACAAATAAATAAAGACATTCATGAACTATCCTCCAAAATAGAAGAATCCCAATCTCAATTGGATTTAATCACTAAAGAGAAAGAAAAACTGGATAATGATAAAACAGTATTTGATGCTACAAAATCTACTTTGGAATCAAAAAAACAGATTTTAGAAAATTTAAAGGAAGATGAATCTCATCTTAAAATACAATTAAATGATATTAAAAATAATGAAAATGAAATTGAAGCCATACTACCTAAATTACCAAAACTTGAACTATTAATAAAGCTTAGAGATGCATTGGAAGATTTAAGAAGAACTCAGAGAGATGAAACTCAAATAAATAACATACTTGAAAAGATCCACTTTTTCAAAGATCAAATAGAAAAAAATGAGAAATATTATTTAGATTATTCTGATTTAGAGGATCAAATTAACAAAATAGAAAAAGAAAGAACAAGTTTTGAAGGATCAAGGGCTTTGCTTGAACAGAACTTGAATAGGAAGCAACAAACTATTGAAAAAATGGGAAGATCCCATGATAAAATAGTAAAAATTTTAAAAGAAAGCAACAAAACCCTTGGAACAAATTTTAGTTTAATTGAAGAATTTGAATCGTATATTAAATCTGAAAAACCTGTTATTGAGAAACTAATTGAAGAGCTTGACATTAAAATAAACAAATTTAAAGAGGAAATATCTAATCTAAAAACTCAAAATCAAGACCTTAAAAAACCAATTTCTGAATTAGAATACGTAAAAGAAAAATGTCCGATTTGTAAGTCACCAATTGACTCTGTTAAACGAGATGAATTAATTCAAGATTACTCTTCAAAAATAGAATCAAATAAAAATAAAATATCCCGTTTAAACAGTGCAGTTGAAGTTTTATCAAAAGATAAGCTAGTTATGGCGAATAAATATTCTGATATCTCTTTAATTAATATAGATGTATTAAAAGAACAGCTTGGAACTTTAGAAGAAGGTCAACACGATATAAAATTGTTAAATGATAACATAAAAGAATTGGAAATTCAAGTTTTAACGTTAAATCAGATAGATGAAAAAATTCATGAGAAAAAAGAAGCTTTAAAAGAGTTGAAACCTAAATATGAAGAATATTTAAGTGCAAATGGTTCATTGAAATCCTTGGGGGATTATGAAATACAAAAAAATGATCTGAAAGAGATACAAGAGAATATATTCTCCATTAAAGAGCAGATCAGCAATTTAATTGAAGTTACTGGAGAAAGCATAGAAAATCTGGAAGATGAAATAAAAGAACTAGAAGGAACAAAAGATAAATATCAACATCTTTTAGGTGCAGTAGCATTGAAAGAATCTTCATTAAACAGAATGAAACAAGTTCAAAATAGTGTAAATGAACTTGAATTACAAATCCAAGATCTTAAACTACAAATAGAAAAGATATCATTTGATAAGTTATTCTATAATAAATTAATTCAGGATAAGGAGTCTAAAAATCAAGAATTAATAGATTTAAAAGGCAAAAAACAGGAGTTAATTGGAAAGGAAAGTGGGATAGTAACTGTATTAACAGACCTTCAAAATAAATTAGTGTCATACAAAAGCTATCAAAATGAAGTTAAAAAACTTAAAGACTTTATCAAACTTTTAAATTATATACGCGACATTTACAGTAAAGATGGAGTTCAAAAAGATCTCAGAAATATTTCAAGACCTCTCATTGAACAGAATACAAGGGAGTTCTTTGAAAAGTTCAACTTTGAATATTCTGATATAAAACTTGACAATGATTATGATGTAACTGTGTATGGCCCTGCAGGAGAAAGTAATTTAGACATGATAAGTGGCGGTGAAAAAATTGCTGTTGCCCTAGCATTAAGGCTTGGAATTACCCAAACACTATCTGGAGGTAATCTAGAGTTGATTATGCTTGATGAGCCCACCATACATCTAGATGCATACAGACGTCAAGAGCTAATAGATTTATTGAAGAGAATGTCCATAATTCCTCAAATGATAATTGTAACTCATGATTCAGACTTGGAAGATGCTGCAGACAATATTTTAAGGGTAATTAAAGAAGATGGCGAATCAAAAGTATCTGATTTCTAATATTTTCCGGCTTATACTTAATTCCAATTTTATAGGGCAATTAAAAATTATTAATTATTTTTATTCATCATCTTTTTTTAATAATCCAATATCCAAATAGTATTAGGCTTTTTAGTTCTAAAAACAGATATTAATCATAATTAATGAAATTTCCTATTAATATTTGAAATATAAGTTAATCCCAAGATAAAATTGGATATAAAACAAATTCAAAACTGAACTGATATTTAAAGTCCAAATTTATGAAAATGCCCACATATATATCTCTTTACAAATTTTATTTTTATTCAATTCGTTTTTGACTTAATACTTTAGTCCATATTTTAAATAAATAAATTTTTATGTGCTTAATCCAATATTACCATTATACTTTGTTACTCTTACTCCAAATTTTTTTTAATTTTTTTATTGAGTAGAAGTCCAAAAATCAATATATTATTGATTATCACTAATTTGCATAAAGATTGGTGGGGGAAATAATTGAAAAAATCCAATGTTTATAATCGTAGTTTAATTGAGGCTAGTTTGGATCCATTAGTAACAATTGGTAGAGAAGGGAAGATTACTGATGTTAATAATGCTACAGAGAAAGTTACAGGTTATTTGAGGCAGGATCTTATAGGTACTGATTTTTCTGATTATTTTACTGAACCTGAAAAGGCAAAAAAAGGTTATCTGCAAGTATTTCGTGATGGTTTTGTTAGGGACTATCCTCTAGAGGTCCATAATAAAGATGGAAATATCATACCTGTACTTTACAATGCATCGGTATACAGGGATGAATCAGGGGATGTTATTGGAGTTTTCGCAGCGGCACGTGACATCTCCAAACTTAAAAAAGTTCAAGATGAACTCAGATTTGCCAGCCTATATAATCGTAGTTTAATTGAGGCCAGTTTGGATCCATTAGTTACAATTGGGGCTGAGGGTAATATTACCGATGTTAATAGGGCTACAGAGAAAGTTACAGGTTATTCAAGACATGAACTTATTGGCACAGACTTCTTGGATTATTTCACTGAACCTAAAAAGGCAAGGGAAGGATACCAAAAGGTGTTCAAAGAAGGTAGTGTCCGAGATTATGCATTAGAAATCAAACACAAAAATGGACATATCACACCAGTTCTTTATAATGCATCTGTATATAGGGACGATTCTAATAATGTTATTGATGTTTTTGCATCTGCACGTGACATAACTGAACTTAAAGAAGCTGAAAAAATATTGAAATTAAAATTAGATGAGTTAACTCGTTCAAATGCTGAACTGGAACAGTTTGCTTATGTATCTTCTCATGATCTACAAGAACCTTTGAGAATGATAGCGAGTTACTTACAACTTTTAGAACGGAAATATAAAGGTAATCTGGATTCAAAAGCAGATAAATATATACGATTTTCAGTTGATGGTGCAACGTGTATGCAAAAACTAATAGATGATCTTTTAGAGTTTTCACGCGTAACAACACATGCACAAGAATTTAAACCAACAGATCTTGAATCAATATTCACACAGGTACAGTCCAATCTAGAAGTCTCAATTAAAGAGAATAATGCATTGATATCGCACGATCCTTTACCCACCATTATGGCAGATAAAACACAAATAACTCAAGTATTTCAAAATTTAATCAGTAATGCATTGAAATTCAGAAGTGAATCTCAACCAGATATTAAAATATCTGTTGAAAAAAGAAAAAATGACTGGTTATTTGGAGTGAAGGATAATGGAATTGGAATTGACCCTAAACATTCAGACAGAATCTTTGATGTTTTCAAAAGACTTCACAAAAAAAAGGATTACCCTGGTATTGGAATAGGTCTTTCCATATGTAAAAAGATTATTGAAAGACATGGAGGCCAAATATGGGTAGAATCTGAGCCAGGTAAAGGTTCCATTTTTTATTTTACAGTAAATAATTGGGATGATTAATGAAAGGAGTATGATGATATGGATACAAACCCGATAGAAATTCTTTTAGTTGAAGATAATGAAGGAGATGTAGGATTAGTTGAAGAAGTATTTGAAGATGCAAGAATTAGAAATATTATCCATGTTGCAGAAGATGGTGAAGAGGCAATGCAGTTTTTAAATAAAGAAAAAAAATTTGTTAATGCCCCTACACCCGATTTAATCCTCTTGGATCTAAACTTGCCGGGAAAAGATGGTCGAGAAGTACTTGAAGAAATAAAAACAAACAACAAACTTAAATCGATTCCAGTCGTTGTTTTAACAACATCAAAGGCAGAGGAAGATATTATCAAATCCTATGATCTTCATGCCAATTCATACATAACTAAACCAGTTGACTTTGACCAGTTTATAAAAGTAGTTAAATCTATTGAAGACTTTTGGTTGGAAGTTGTTAAACTACCAAATTCTAAAGAATATTAAAGGGTAAATTCATGTATAACTCCAATAATAAACCAATTGAAATATTGCTTTTTGAGGATAATCTAGGAGATGCGGGTTTAATAGAGGAAATGTTAGAAGAGTCTGAAGGAGTATACCTTTTAGAAGTAGTTGAAACTCTTAAAGAAGGTCTGGTTCTTCTAAAAGATCATTTCTTTGATGTTATTCTTTTGGACTTGGGATTACCAGATAGTGATGGAATTGATACATTAATAGATGTTCATAAAATTTCCACAAAAACTCCTATAATCGTATTAACTGGGTTAAACAATGAAGAAATAGGTATATTTGCGGTTAAAATTGGTGCTCAAGATTACTTAATTAAAAAAGAAATAGATAACAAGCTTTTAAAACGTTCTATAAGGTATTCTATTGAACGTAAAAAAATTGAAAGTGAACTTCAAAATTATAAGTCAAATCTTGAAGATAAAGTTAAAGAACGAACAAAAGAACTAGAACAATCTAATAAAGAGTTACAACAGTTTGCATATGTAGCCTCCCATGATCTTAGAGAACCTCTGCGTATGATTTCAAGTTTCCTTCAACTACTGGAAAGAAGGTACAATGAACAGTTAGATGCAGATGCTAATGAATTCATAGAATTTGCTGTTGATGGAGCTAAACGTTTAGATTCAATGATTAAAGATCTTTTAGAGTATTCTAGAGTGGCCAATAAAAAGAGAAAATTTAACGATGTAGATCTTAATGAAGTGTTAGAACGGACTAATTTAAATTTAAAATTAGCCATTGACGATAGTAATGCGGAAATAATTGCTAATAAATTACCTACTTTATCCGGTGATGAACAATTACTGGTTCAACTGTTCCAAAACCTTATTAGTAATTCCATTAAGTATCGAAGTAAAGAAAATCCTGTAATTCAAATATCAGTTAATAATGAGATGAATCAGTTCATATTCTCATTTAAGGATAATGGTATTGGAATCTCTACGAAACATTTGGAACGAATCTTTACTATTTTTCAACGACTCCATACCAGAGAAGAATATGAAGGAACAGGAATTGGACTTGCAATTGCACAAAAAATTGTTCAACAGCATGGAGGACAGATATGGGCAGAATCTGAACCTGGAGAAGGTACTATTATGCACTTCACAATTCCTTACAATAACTAAAATATTCAATTTGATTTACTAAAGGTAAAAATTAATATAAATGAATTCTTGCAATAATTTTTTTTTTATTCAATAATTTTATCTTAATGTTGGAGAATACCCCCTGTGTGAGGGTGGGGATGAATCCAACCCTATATATAAATAATAGTTTAACAATAATTAATAGTATCGTATGCGATAACCAAGCATACTACACTTAATCTAATCAGTATCGTAGGAACTACGGAAATTAAAGCTTCTCTGAAAAAAACCACATTAGTGGATTTAATGAAGGAAGAAGCTCCTTCCGAAAGGGAGGGGTAGTTCACTGTATTTGGATAGAACATTATTTAAATGGATTATTTAGTTTTTTGTTTTATTAGAGCTGCAAAAATACCAATAAAACATAAAACAGTACAGATTAAGAAGACTATATGTATACTATTAAGCAGTGCAGGATACTGTAAAGTTGTGATTTGAACATTTCCAATGAATATTGCAAACACCATTAGTGCAAGTCCCATACTGAATGTTTGACCTAAAAGTCGCATTGTACTTACCATGGCAGATGCAACTCCATAAAACTTTCTTTCAACAGAACCCATAATTGCATTGGTGTTTGGTGATGAGAAAAATCCAAATCCCGTTCCAATAATTATCAGACCAACAGTAATAAATGCTATACTTGTTTGTGCATTGATAAAAGCAAACAAGAAAAGACCAATAGTTGATAATACCATCCCTAAAGCGGCTAATTTTTGTGGAACGAACTTGTCCGAAAGTCTTCCAGCTATAGGTGCAAATATTGCCATCATAACTGGCTGTGCAACTAATATTAAACCTGCAGATAATGGATCCAATGCCTTAATGTACTGTAAGTACAGGCTTAAAAGAAATGTTACTGCAAAGGTTGCACTGTAGTTAATTAGAGCAGCTAGATTTGAAAATGCAAATGTTCTATTCTTAAACAATTTAACATTAAGTACTGGGCTCTCAAGCTTCAACTCATACATTAAAAATCCAATAAATCCTATAATTCCACCTATAACCAGTATAATTCCTGTTATATGGGGGAGTGTTGAAAATCCGTACATAACCATTACAAGCACTATACTATAAAATATAGAACCTTTAATATCGAATTTTTCTCCTTTACATTCTGCCCATTCATCATTTAATTTCCAATAAGTCAAAATGAGAATCAAAATACCGAGCGGGATCATTGCATAGAATAAACTTCTCCATCCAAAATATTGGGTCATTATCCCTCCTAGAACTGGTCCAAGGGATAGGGCTATATAAACAGTTGCTATGTTTATTCCTATGGCTTTACCTCTTTCCTGTGGGGGATAGACCGAAGTTATGATTGCAAGACCTGTAACAAATATCATAGCTCCACCAATTCCCTGAAGTATCCTGAATATGATCAGAGATTCAGTTGATGGTGCAACCGCAGACAGAAACGAAGCTACGGTGAATATGATTATTCCATAGCTGAATATTTTTTTCATGCCATAAATGTCTGATATTCTGCCGAATGGAACGGCAAACATGGCTGCTGCTAATAAAAATGAAGTTGGAACCCAACTTAATAGGATTGCACTTGTAGCAAATTCTGACCCTATAGCTGGAAGGGCAATGTTAACTGCTGAACTCATAAATGGTGTTAAAAAGTTGGCTAAAGTTGCCACTAACAATGCTGCAATCCTAATTGAACTGGCTGTCTGTGCTTGTTCCATGAATAATTTTCTCCAGCAAAGTGAATTCAGTTACCTCTTTAAATAATCAAATATTAATAACTTTGAATTTTGTCCATTAAATGAATACAAGATTAAAAAAATTCAAAAAAGTAATATAAAAAAAATTTAGAAGTGTTTGATTGAATGATCAAACAATATTATGCTTCTGTAGGAGCCTGAGTTCTTCAGTTGAGAGTTTTTTACCCTCTTTGAATTTCTCGTATATGTCCCTTGCAATTTCCTTTTCAGCCATGTTTTTCTTTTTACTTTTCTCGCTTTCCATATTCCGTTCTTTGGCTTTGACTTTGTCAAGACCTTTATTTTTCCTTCTAATTTCATTAAGAACAGCTTTTACCTCTTCATGTTTTGCGGAGGCTGTTTCACGAGTTTCTATGAACTGATTATGTGCAAGATCTGCCTTTGCTCTTACTTCATCAATGTTTTTGAAGTATTCAAGCATGCTTTCATGTGTTTCCTGAGCTTTGTCAGAAAATTCAACAACCTTAGCATGATGAGCTTCTGAAACCTCTTTAAGTGCAACTGCTTCGGTCTGAACCTTTTCATCTTCTTTCATCTCTGAAAGAGTTTTACTTAGATCTTGAACCTTTTTAACTAGTTCGTTCTCTTTTCTCATGTCAAGAACTTTGGTTTCTATTGTTTTCTCTAGTTTATCAATCTCACCCTGAATTTTAAGTATGTCCCTTCTTCCAGAGGCATATTCCATCTTTTTCAGTTCCTGATTGGTTTCGTCCCGAAGTTTCTTATACTTACGGACTTCTTGGTTGATCTTGTCACGTTCATCCCTGTATTTGAGAGCTTTGTCCAGATTTTCTTTAATACTGGCGTTTAATTCGTCTCTTACCTTTTTGAATTCACGTGCATTTTCATTTAAGTCGTCACGTTCTTTTGTAAGCACTTTAAGTCTCTTTTCGAGATCTTTTTTGTTTGAGAGTAGTTCACCAAAGCTTTTCCCGGCATCAGGATTAGGTTCAGATTTCACTTCAGCTTTTACATCTGGAGATGATTTTTTGGCTGGTGATTCCTTTTTAGATGCTTCTGATGGTTCTTTGGTTGTTTTTTCTGTGCTCTCTGCTTCTTCCTCAACAGGTTCTTTGGTTTCTGCTGGTGTTTCTTCCTTTGCAGGTTCTTTGGTTTCTGCTGGTGTTTCTTCCTTTGCAGGTTCTTTGGTTTCTGCTGGTGTTTCTTCCTTTGCAGGTTCTTCAACTTTTTCTATTGTGGTTTCTTCTTTTTTAGTTTCTGCTATTGTTTCTTCTGGTGCTGTGTCTTCAGCCTTTTCATCTAGGGTTGTTTCATCTGAGGTTTCGTTTTCTTTTTCTTCTTTATTGAATACTTCAAGAACTTCTCTTAAATCTCTTTTTTCAACAACAACATCTGCTTTTTCTTTTAAAACTGGTTTTGCATTGAATGCTATTCCTAAACCTGCTTCTTCAAGCATTGACACATCGTTTGCACCGTCTCCTACTGCTGCAGATTCTTCTGCTTTTATTTTTTCCATTTCCATTATCTCCTTCAGGACTTCTGCCTTTGAGCCTTTTACTAGTGGGCCGCTGACTTCTCCTGTTAATTTTCCCTCTTTTTCATGGAGAACATTTGAAAATGCGTAATCCAAACCTAGGTCATCTTTCATCCGATTGGCGATGATTTCAAAACTACCGGTTATGGTTGCGATTTTATATCCTCTTTTTTTGAGTTCTGCAATAGTTTCTTCTGCCCCTTCCATGAAGGGAATTTTTGAAACGACATCTTTAATATCTTCAACTGAAGCACCTTTTAATAGTGCAACTCTCTCTTTGAGAGCAGTTTCAAAATCTAGATCGCCTTCCATTGCTTTTTTAGTTATCTCTGAGATTTCTGCTTCAACGTCCATTAATTTGCCTATTTCATCTATGGCTTCCCCATCAATAAGAACGTTATCAAGATCGAATGCTATGAGTTTAATCAAAAGATCACCGAGTTAAATCGAGTAAAGGTTAAAATTATATCAAATCCAGTTCAGCTAGTCGTTCTTTTGTTTTCTCTACACCGAGTTGAGCATCTGCATTAGTTTTTGCGCCGGTACAGACTACTTTCCCTGAGCCGAATAAAAGTAAAACAACTTTTGGGTCGTCAAGTCTGTAAACCAATCCTGGGAATTGTTCTGGTTCGTATTCAGTGTTTTCAAGATCCAGAGCAACTGATTCCAAGTTTAATGTTTTTCCGAGGTTTGCTGAAGCAACTATATTTTGGACTTTAATTTCAAATTCATGGGGGATTTCTGTATCAAGAGCTCTCATTTTATCAACAGCTATGTGTATAGCTTTTTTTGAGTCTTCTATTGATTTCGCACCTGTACAAACCAGTTTACCTGATCCGAATATGAGTGCTGCTGTTTTTGGTTCCTTTAGTTTGTAAACCAATCCTGGAAATTGTTCTGAGTTATATTCGACTCCTTCCAGGGCAGGAGCAACTTGTGGAAGGTCTAGCGACTTTCCAAGCGCGGCAGACGCCACGATGTTTTCAACTTTAATTTCTACAGTTGTCATTAAATTTCCTCCAGATGTATTTAATTTATAATCAGAATTTAGTTTAATATTCTATAAATTGTTAATTAATAATTCAACTTATATAAAGATGCTTTTTTTGCCACAATTTCAGTACTTATATATTGTTTTTCAATACTTTTAAATGAAATTTTTGATCTCAAATAGATTTCTTTAAATTAATATGTGATCTTTCATAGGAAATATAGCCTCGAGTATAAATTCCAAGAATTTTGGACTGTGAGATTTTTTTGTATATCATTCCCATTATTGTTCATTTGAATAATCATAACTAAGCATATTTATGAAATTTGATTAAAGTCAGAAATTTTGAATATAATGATCTATTAGTTTTTATTCTTAGAAAATAACAATTAATATTTATTATTAAATTGGTTATTATTAAATTGTTTGAAAATGAAAGTTATTGTTAATCTGGTAAAAATTACTATATAGAACAAATTGAACATTAAAAAGTTGAATAATATAATGAATAGTAAGAATATAAGTTCAATAAAGCCTGTAAAGTGCAGAAAAAAAAATTATATGTATATATAAAATAACATTCAAATAAAAAATTAGTATACTAAAATATATTTATTGCAATTTTTAACACTATTGCATAAGTTTTAAAGGTTTTTTTGGTTTAATGGTGTGAAATTATGATAGGCCCTAAAAAATACCGTAAACAATTATTAGATTTAGGCATCGAAGGCATGGAAATTGATGTTTCAACCATTGACAATGCAATGGATACTTTAAATAAATTAAATGAGATTGAAAAGATTCTAAAAAAGATCAGATACAATGTTCGTACAGATATACGAAGAATCAGACTAGATTATATGGCTAAATTGCAAGAAGTTGATAAATCTGCCAATAAAAAATCTGGACTTTTTGGCCGGAAGAAATCAGTTTCTAAAATAGTTCAAGAAAAAAAGATGCTGACAAAGGAGAGAAACCTTACAATTGCTACTTATGATGTTGTTGAAAATACTATAGACGACTATCTTGATCAGATAGAAAATTCAAGATATTATATAAAGAATTCAATACAGCGAAGGGTGGGTTAAATAAATACTGTTTGTTACAAGATATTATTCCCTTTTGGAGGTATTAATTTTGATAGAAGTAGAAGTCAAGGCAAGTGTTAAGGATTTTATAGATGTTAAAAAGAATTTAATTAAAATCGGTGCTATCAAAATAAAAAATGAGCATCAAAGAGATGTTTATTATAATGCTCCACATAAAGACTTCGTTGAAACTGATGAAGCATTGAGAATTAGAGAAATTCCTGAAAATGGAGAAAATAAGGTTATACTTACATATAAAGGCGCTAAAATGGATGATGTGAGTAAAACTCGTAAAGAAATTGAAGTTGAAGTATTTGATGCTGAAAATATGGGTTTGATACTAGAAAATCTTGATTTTAGAAGTGCTGCAACAGTAAAAAAAGATAGAGATATTTACCATTTGGATGAGTTTATAATTACACTAGACACAGTATACAAAGTTGGGACATTTATTGAAATCGAAATTGAAGCCCAAGAAAATGAGGATACAAGTATTCCACTTAAGAAAATATTTGAAACATATAAAAAACTAGGCATAGAAGAGGGATTTGAGAGAAGATCATATCTAGAACTTATGGAACTATAAATTTTCAAAAATGATAATAAACAATTCTTAAACCATCAATAACTTATTTTACAATATTTTCTTTTAAACTAAAAAACATATAATATTTATTGAATACGAACAGAATAAAACTCTTTTTTATGATTAACTTATTTTTATATTATTAAGTTATGATTAACGGAAAAGTAAATCTATTTAAGCTTAATGATCTAAAAACATTTAACAAATAATCAATGTTAAAATAATGATAAAGATTAATAGAAGAAAATACTCTTCAACAATAGGGAATAAATATTAATTTTGTTATATGGGTATAAATCTGATGAAACTTGATACCATCGAATATTTCCCTAAAATCAATTAGAGACAATGTTTTCTTTTAAATAATTAAACAGAGTAAGGTGGGAATTTGTGAAATACTTGGTAAGCCCGTTCAATAAAGAAGCAAAAATAAAGTTTCCAGAAGAGATAACCGTATATGATACAACATTAAGAGATGGTGAACAAACTCCTGGTGTGTGTTTAAGAACTCCAGAAAAGCTTAAAATTGCTAAGAAGCTTGATGAAGTTGGAATACATCAAATTGAAGCAGGATTTCCTGTGGTATCCAATGAAGAAAAGAGATCTGTTCAAGCTATTGTTAAAGAAGGTTTAAACGCAAAGATACTTTGTCTGTCACGTACTAAAAAATCAGACATTGACACTGCTATTGACTGCGATGTCGATGGTGTTATAACCTTCATGGGAACATCGGATCTACATTTGAAACACAAAATAAAGATGAGTCGGGAAGAAATACTGAATGTTTGTATGAATTCAATTGAACATGCTAAGGATCATGGATTATTTGTTGCTTTCTCTGCTGAAGATGCAACCAGAACAGATCTTGATTTTTTGAAAAAAATATACAAACGAGCAGATGATTTTGGTGTAGATAGAGTTCATATTGCAGATACTGTAGGAGCCATTAGTCCATATGGGATGGATTATCTTGTAAAGGAAGTAAGGTCTACAATCAAAGCGGATATTGCACTTCATTGTCATAACGACTTTGGAATGGCTCTTTCTAATTCAATAGCAGGGTTACTGGCAGGTGCAAATGCAGTTTCAACAACTGTAAACGGAATTGGTGAGAGGGCAGGGAATACTTCATTAGAAGAATTGATCATGTCTTTAAAAATCATATATGGTGTTGATTTGGATTTTGATATTAGCAAATTCTATGAACTTTCAAAACTCGTTGAATCACTAACCCATATGAAGATACCATACAACAAACCCATAGTTGGCAAAAATATATTCCGCCACGAGTCAGGAATACATGTTGATGCTGTTATTGAAGAACCTTTAACCTATGAACCATTTTTACCAGAATTAATAGGACATCAACGTAGAATTGTTCTTGGAAAACATTCAGGCTGCAGAGCTGTCAGAGCGAAGCTTAATGAGTGTGGGATAGATGTTACTAAGGATGAACTTTGTAAAATTGTTGAACAAGTTAAAAATAAGAGGGAAGAAGGTAAATACATCAATGATGAAATATTTAACACCATTGTTCGGTCAGTTAGGGGGCCTTTTGAACTTTAATTAAATTATAAGAGGTTATTAAACATTCTTATCAAAAATAATCTTAATATACATATTTTTCAATAATGTTTTAAAAACTTCTAAAGGATTAATCACTATGAACATAACCGAAAAAATTCTTGCAAAGGGAGCAAATAAGAAAACAGTCAATCCTGGTGAAATAATTGAGGTTGAGGTTGATCTGGCAATGTCACACGATGGAACATCTCCACCCACCATTAACACTTTCAAAAAAATTTCCGATAAAGTGTGGGATCCTAACAAAATTGTTATAATCTGCGATCATACTGTACCTCCAAATACTATTGGATCAGCAGAATTTCATAAAGTCACAAGAAAGTTTGCCAGAGAACAGGGTATAAAAAAATATTTTAATCATGGGGAAGGGATATGCCATCAAGTACTTCCAGAATTTGGATTTATAAAACCAGGTTCCATAGTTGTGGGTGCTGATTCACACACATGTACACACGGTGCTTTTGGAGCATTTGCAACTGGAATGGGTGCAACTGATATGGCATTTGTTTTTGCAACGGGTAAAACATGGTTTCGAGTACCTGAAGCTTTTAAAATCAATGTTGAAGGTAAATTAGGCAAATATGTCACAGCTAAAGATGTTATACTCAATATAATCGGGGAAATAGGCACATTTGGTGCAACTTACAAGACACTAGAATTTCAGGGAAGTACAATCGAACAAATGGATGTATCTGGTAGAATGACCATATGCAACATGGCAATTGAGAGCGGCGCAAAGAATGGTATAATGGAGCCTAACAAAGCGACTCTACAGTATTTACAGGATAGAAACGTTAAATCATTTGATGTAGTAAAATCTGATAAGGACTATGTCTACGAAAAAGAATATGAATTTCAAGTAGACGATATGGAACCACAAATCGCCTGTCCACACAATGTTGACAATGTTGACAATATTTCCAAAGTTGAGGGCAAAACAATTAATCAGGCGTTTATAGGCTCATGTACAAATGGTCGTTTAGAAGATTTGGTACAAGCTGGAGAAGTACTTAAGGGAAAAAAGGTACATGAAGATGTAAGACTTATTATAATACCTGCATCAGCTGAAATCTACAGACAAGCTCTTCATAATGGTCTCATAGATACTTTTATGGATTCTGGAGCAATAATATGTAACCCTGGATGCGGGCCGTGTCTTGGAGGTCATATGGGTGTTCTTGGATCGAAGGAAGTATGTATAGCAACTACCAATAGAAACTTCTTAGGAAGAATGGGTGACCCTGAATCTGAAGTTTTCTTAGCAAATCCTGCTGTTGTGGCTGCTTCAGCAATTTACGGCGAAATTAAAGATCCTAGAGGTTAAAATGGAACAAAATATTCTTGATGGTATCCTAAAAATTGAAAAAGAAGTGGGAAAACTTTCAAACGCCCAGAAAATACTTTTAACCACAGATGGTTCTGTAACAACCATACTCGATGTAATACGGGGCCATGTTAGGATAGAAACACTGGAACAGAAATTTATAGAAGCAGATTCTAAAATGGCTCAATTACTAAATATTGAAGTTGGAGACACAGTAAATTATAGGGTTGTTGTTATCGAAACTCAAGAGCCATTAATCTATGCAATTTCACTTATAGCTGTTGACAGACTTGAAAATGAATTTAAAGAGGATTTAATAAGGGCAGACATGCCAATTGGTAGGATACTCCGGAAACACAATATTGAATCTCGTAGAGAAATTAAATCTGTTTATTATGAGGCACAAGAACCTGAGCTTAAAAAGATATTCAAAGAAGATTCTACAATGCTTACTAGGACCTACAACATAATTCATAACAATGAAATTTTGATTTGGTTGAAAGAGACATTTCCATATAAACATTTCAGAGATTGAATTATAGATTTAATTTTGATAAAGTTTATTCTAGAAATTAAACTGGATACAAGTGGTTAAAATGGGCGTAAAATTCAGAGATATAATATCCCCTGAAAGTATAAAATTTGAACAATTAGAATCTAAAATTGTTGCATTAGATGCAGCAAATATAATCTATCAATTTCTTTCGAGTATAAGACAGGTTGATGGAACACCATTAATGGATCAAAATGGTAACATCACATCACATTTTAGTGGAATACTTTACAGAACTTCATCACTCATTGAAAAGGGTATCAGGCCGGTATATATCTTTGATGGTACTTCAGATATATTGAAAAAGGGTACTCAGGATAAACGAAGAGAAGTAAAGGAAGAATCTCAGAAAAAAATGGAAAAGGCTCTTGAAGAGGGCAGAATAGAAGATGCAAGAAAATATGCTGTTAGAACTTCAAGGATGTCTCCAAAAATTGTTGAAGGGTCTAAAAAACTTCTAGAATTATTAGGAGTTCCATATATACAAGCTAGAGGTGAAGGTGAAGCTCAAGCATCGTATATGGTTGAAAATGGGGATGCTTGGTGTGTTGGATCACAGGATTACGATTGTATACTCTTCGGTGCCACAAAAATGGTTAGAAACCTAACTATAACTGGTGGAAAGTCAAATCTTGAATTAATTGACTTAAAAAAGGTATTAGAAAATCTTGGAATAACTAGGGAACAACTCGTTGATGTTGCAATACTTGTTGGAACAGATTTTAATCTGGGAGTTAAAGGAATTGGTGCAAAAACAGGATTAAAACTTATCAAAGAACATGAAAATATTTTTAATGTAATAAATGAGCTTGACATTGAAATGGAAGTTGAACCAGAAATTTTAAGGAATATATTCCTTAAACATGAGGTTGAACCAAATTATAGTTTAAAATGGAAATCCCCGGATACTGGGGGAGTTGTTCGCTTTTTATGTGGTGATCATGACTTTTCAGAGGCCAGGGTTTTGAGTGCTCTTGATAAATTCAAAAAAATAGACAACAAACAGAAGAGTCTTAAGGACTGGTTTGGATAAAATTTATAATTTTTATTTTTTTTAATTAAAATAGTTAAAAAGCAGGATATTCTCCAAAAAACTCTGCAGCATATCTCTGGGCTCTTATTACTTGTGAAGGATATTTAATTTTAAGTTTATCTTCAAATTCTGATCTATTCCTTGAACCTGCTATTGCCTTCATCACTTCAAGATAAACATTTGTTGAATTTTCTGTTGGTCTGCAAGGCATTTCAAGAGTAATACATACATCATTCCTTTTAAAAAAATTGGTTCTTAAGTATGGTGCCACAGAACTTATTAGAACATTATGCTCCAGTTCTATTAAAGGAGGTACACCTACCTTTTTTTTCCTTTCTATGTCTATGAGTTTAAGGTAACTCTCAGGTTTATAACAGTGTAATTCAACGTATATCTCAGGTTTATGGGTTTTTATAAGTTTTAATATCTTTTCACCCATTGGAGAATGATAATAGAGGGGGTTTAAGGTGCTAATATATTTGCTTTCAGTACAATTGTAAAGAAGGAGTTTTCCATCTTTAACATCGTTTTCATCAAGAAGTTGAATTAGATTTAGGGTTGTTAAACCCTCTTTTCCATGAACTCCTCCTATGAAGACACGTGTAGGTCCTGATCCTTTATCAATTACCTTTGAGAACATAATATCCCGAATTCTTAATTTTAGGGTAAATCCTTTTTATTATGTTCCTTCTTCCCAATTTTTGAGATAAGCAACCTGTTCAGTGGTTAAACTATCTATTTTAATATCCATGGCTTTTAATTTAAGTTTTGCTACATGAATATCTGTTTCATCTAGGGTTTTGTAGACTCCTACTTCAAGTTTGTTGTTTAAGAGATATTTGGCTGCGAGGGTTTGCATTGCAAAGCTCATGTCCATTATTTCTGCTGGATGCCCCTGTCCATGTTCGCCTGCAAGGTTAACTAACCTTCCATCGGCTAAGAGGTATATTTTCCTGTTATCTTCCATTACAAATTCTTTTATATCTGGTTTCATCATTTTAGTTGATTTAGACATCTTTTCTAGGTCTTCTTTGTTGATCTCTACATTGAAGTGTCCTGAGTTGGCTAATATGCAACCATCTTTCATATATTTGAAATCATCTCCAGATACAACATCAACATTTCCAGTAACTGTTATAAGCATATCTGCTTCTTTAACAGCTTCTCTAATTGTCATAACTCTGTAACCGTCCATCCTAGCTTCAAGTGCTCTTATTGGATCTATTTCTGTTACTATAACGTTGGCACCTAAACCATCTGCTCTCATGGACACGCCACGACCACACCATCCATATCCACAAACCACGATGGTCTTTCCTGCGATCAATACATTGGTTGAACCCATTATGGAGTCAAAAGTAGATTGTCCTGTACCATAACGATTGTCAAAGAGGTACTTCATATATGAATCATTTACAGCCATTACAGGGAATTTTAATGCTTTATCTTGGTGCATTGATTTCAGTCTGTATATTCCGGTTGTTGTTTCCTCACAAGCTCCAATTATCTTATCCATCAGTTCTTTCCTTTCTCTATGGACAAGGAATATCATATCTGCACCATCATCAATCAAGATGTCTGGTTCGTGATCAAGTACCTTGTTTATGTTTTCATAATATTCTTCATTTGTTTCGCCTCTCCAACCATACATATGAAGTCCTAATGCAGCACCAGCTGCAGTTGCATCGTCTTGAGTTGAAAGCGGGTTACAACCGGTCATTGCAACTTCAGCACCTCCTTCATGGAGAGTTAGACCTAGATTAATTGTTTTTGGTTCTAAGTGTAAGCAAGATGCAATTGTAATGCCTTCAAATGGTTTTTCTTCCTGAAATTCTTTTTTTATATGTTCAAGAACTGGCATGTGTCTTTGAACCCATTCAATCTTCCTTTTACCTTCCGGTGCTAATGATATATCCTTTACATTGTAACTCATGGTTTCATCCTTCAAAATTGTTATTCAAGTAAATAAAATATCTAAATGAGTTTAAAAATGGATAGTAATTTTTTTTCAATTAAATTTAATATATGATCTGTGTATATTTAAACTTTTTAAATTAAGCATAAAAAATATTTATTAAATTTGGAACGAACTCTAAATTAGAAATATATGATTAAAAATAGAAATATTAGGGGAATTCCCCCTAATTCAATTGATTTTGTTGAATAATTTATTTAGATGTTTATCTATAATGGCTGAGATCTGCTTCGTTTTTGGGTTTAACCTTTTTCATTGCATCCTGGAAATGTTTCATATTTACATTTTCAGATTCAAGGTTATCCCTAAGGGTAAGCATTACAGCTTCACGACAAACCGCTTCTATATCTGCCCCTACAAATCCATCTGTTCTTTTTGCTAAAACCTCAAGTTCAACATCATCTGCTAATGGCATTTTAGCGGTGTGTACTTTGAATATGGCTATTCTAGCATTTTCATCTGGATCATCAACTTTAACATGTCTGTCAAATCTGCCAGGTCTAGTTAATGCGGGATCAAGTATATCCACACGGTTGGTTGCGGCTATAACAGAAACATCTTGAAGCTCTTCGAGTCCATCTATTTCTGTTAATAGTTGATTTACAACACGCTGTGTAACACCTGAATCTGTGCTGGATCCTCCCCTAGTGGATGCTATTGAATCTATTTCATCAAAGAATATAACTGTTGGTGCTGTCTGTCGAGCCTTTCTGAATACTTCGCGAATACCCTTTTCAGATTCTCCAACCCATTTTGAAAGTAATTCAGGCCCTTTTACTGCTATGAAATTGGCATCACTTTCGTTTGCTACTGCCTTTGCAAGGAGTGTTTTTCCTGTTCCTGGTGGTCCATAGATCAAAACTCCCCTTGGAGGTCTTACACCAAACTTCTCAAAACTCTCAGGATATTTGAGAGGCCATTCAACAGCTTCTTGAAGCTCCTGTTTTGCACTTTCAAGTCCTCCTATATCATCCCATTTTATATCAGGGACCTGTACAAGTACTTCACGCAGGGCAGATGGCTGTACTTCTTTAAGAGCTTCTTTGAAATCAGATTTGGTTACAATAATTTTCTTAAGAGTTTCAGAAGATATTTCTTCATCTCCCTTTATATCGGGCATTACCCTTCTTAGAACTCTCATTGCAGCTTCTTTACACAGTGATTCAAGATCTGCTCCTACAAATCCGTGGGTTGTGTCTGCCATTTCCTCGAGGTCAACTTTATCATCAAGTGGCATTCCTCTTGTGTGTATCTGTAAAACTTCGCCACGTCCATCCTTATCTGGAACTCCGATTTCGATCTCTCTGTCGAATCTTCCGCCCCTTCTTATTGCTTGGTCAAGTGCATCTGGTCTGTTGGTTGCACCTATTACAACTACTTGTCCTCTTGATTTAAGACCATCCATAAGTGTGAGTAGCTGTGCAACTGTTCTTCTTTCAACTTCTCCGGATACTTCCTCTCTTTTAGGAGCGATAGCATCGATTTCATCTATGAATATGATTGATGGGGCATTTTCTTCAGCTTCTTCAAATAATTCCCTTAACCTCTCTTCGGATCCTCCAACATACTTGCTCATTATTTCTGGCCCGTTAATGGTTATGAAATGTGCATCGCTTTCGTTTGCTACTGCCTTTGCAAGGAGTGTTTTTCCTGTTCCTGGTGGTCCATGCATTAAAACGCCTTTAGGTGGGGAAATTCCCAATCTTTCAAAGAGTTCTGGTCTTTTTAGAGGAATTTCTATCATTTCTCTTACTTTTTTAACTTCCTCTTTGAGGCCACCTATATCTTCATAGGTTACATCAACTACATTTTTTACTCCTTCAAGCTTTGAAACGTCAACTGGTTCGGTTTGAATCTCTACATCGGTTAAATCTGTTATTTGGACTACACCAGCTGGTTTTGTTGAAACAACTGCGAGTTTTATCTCACCCATAGGTGCTACATCTCTGAAGAATTCATCGAACAGTCCTCCTGTCCTCATTGTTTGCTGTTGTTGTTGTCTCACACCTGTTATGATCATGTCTCCCATTGTGAGCACTCTTCCTAGAAATGCTGGTTTTACTTCTCCTCTTATCATGATCTGTTGTTCGACTGGTGCTAATACAACTTTTTTGGCTTCTTTATAATCTGCACGTCTAACAATTACTTCTTCGCCTATTGAGGTACCAGAATTTTTTCTTATGTACCCGTCTATTCTTATAATTCCCAGGCCTATATCTGATTGTGAAGATGCGACTCTGGTGGCGGTTAATTTTTTACCTTCTATTTCAATGATATCTCCATCAAGGAGATCGAGTTTCTGCATACATGCAGGATCAATTCTTGCAATTGACCTTCCAACATCTGCCTGTGAAAAGGCTTCTGCTACTTTTAATTTCATTTCTTTATTTTCCATTTAAAACCCCTCCATTTACTATCCGTATGTCAGGTTGAATAATTATAATCGTATAAAAAAGATTTTAACTTCTATTTATATTTTAGTTAACTTATGTTACTATAACCTTGTTTTTTCTAACATATATATATTGTGTTTTAGTGTTAAAAAATTTGTCGAATGTTAATAATTAGTAATAATAAAAAAAAATTAACATTCTAATAGTTTTATAGTACAAAAAATTAACATAAACTTAGTAAATCCAAAATTAACTAAAAATAACTAAAATTATAATGAATGGTCTTGGAATGGGTTAAAATCTAGCGTATTTGGCTTCCAAATCCCCTTAACAATTTTTCTACTGCAATGGATGCATTTTCATTTATTATAGAATATCTTATTGTAACGCTTACATTTCCCTGGGGAATCTGATTGCCTTGGTAAGTGTCTATTACTTTGGCCTCAACTACGTCTTGTAAATTGTTGACTGTATTGGCTATAATATCTGGATTGCATCCTTTTGGAAAAATCCCAGAAATATCGTAACTTTTTTTTGTGTAATTTTCCAACTTCCATTGGAGGAGTTCCTCATTGTTTAAAACTTCTACATTAGATAATTTAAGACGAGTAGAGGATTTGTTTTTTGTTAATGTTAAAAAATCTGGTGTAAGTTTATCTAAAATCCCTATGTGTACTTTTCCTGAGTAGATGTGTCTCAAACCCACTTCTCGGCCCACCTGTTTTTTGAGGGTACTCACCTCTTCAGTAAGAACAGATATAGCTTTATCTGATCTTCCCAGAGCAGATTCAAGATCATCAAGATGTTTTGCTGCAGAACTCATTGAACTAACAAACTCTTCCTGATTTTCAGTAGCGATCAGATCTTTAAGTTCGGTGAATGTGTTTAGGAAAGTTTCATGTGTTTCTTTGATATAACTGTTCTTAGTCTGTATAGAATACACTAAATAAGGATTTTGTGCAGTTATTCTAGCAATTGTATCTAACATTAAATTGTAAATTGGGCTTGCGAATTTTCTAGATTCTTTAATATCTATATCTAGTTTTTCAATTGTCCTTGCAATACTAATATATGTAAAATGAGTGAGCCCTTGTACTATACTCATCATCCTATCATGTATATCTGGAGTTGTGACGATAATCCTAGCATTTTCTGATTCAAGAAATTGAAATACTTTATTATACCATTTCCCCGTTTTAATAGGTGTCAGCACAATTACCTGCCCATCAAGAGTTCTAATTCTAGGACCGAACATGGGATGGCAAGGGAGAACTTCAACACCTTTAGCTGCATATTCCTGCATTATTTCTGAAGGTTCCTTTTTTACAGACGTGACATCCATAATTAAGGATCCTTCTTTCATTACAGGTCCAATCTCTCTAATGGTGTCTGGTGTAGCATCAATGGGTACGGATATAATAACAATATCTGCATTGGATGCTGCCTTAATATTATCTTGAATATACTCTACACCTAATTTCTTAGACACTGATTCGCCAGTAATTTCGTTTCTTCCAGTAACAACTATATCTAAACCTTTTCTACTTAAAAACGTAGCTATCCACTTTCCAAGGCCTCTAGTGCCTCCAATTACGGCTATTTTCAAAAGAATGTTCCCCATTAAATTAATTTTAAGAATGTTACAATTTACTTAATCCCATAATTCTTGATATGTCTATTAACATCAAGATATAAAAAAATACGGTTATTACCTAGAATTTCATATCTTCTAATCAAATACATAATAAATTAGAATGTGGATACAGATTATGTTAAGTATATAATGGAATATCAAGTTTTTTATAAATTTACTGGTTCTATCTTTTCTTCTTCATTTACTTCAGATATATTTTCAAGTGCTCCTAATACTTCTTTTAATTTCCCATTTTCCATTGCATTATTGAATTGTTCAAGTTCTAAAAGACTTTTTAAGAACAAACCTCTTCTTTTAATTAAATTGCCATGTTCATCTTCTGGATTTATTTCAACCAGAAAAGTTTCTTTACCAGCTTTTTCGGGAGTTTTAACCAAAAAAATCCCATTAACTGATGTAGGAACCCTTTGCCATGCTTTTACTCCATTTAAAGCTTTTTTTATCCTTACTTCTATTTCATTAACCATTTTTTATCTCCTCCAATTAATTCTTATGTTTGAAGTATTATAAAAATTAATCATTTTTAATAAATTAGTAATACATTAGTTATTTAATAAAAAGAAATAAAAAAAAGTTAGGACATTTCAAATGAAATATATTAAATATGGTGTTTTTAAAATTTAGTAGATAAATAGAAATTTTACAATAAAAATAACTGTGTGTAATAAAAGAAATTAAAATTACTACTCATTCAAATTTAACTGTGGTGTTTAAAGTGCGTATTGTTTATCAGGATACTAAAAAAGGCGTTATTGAAGTTGTTCCAGAAACACTGGATGATTTATGGCACTTATCACATATAATAAAGGAAGGAGACTTAGTTTCATCATTAACTAGCAGAAGGATTCAAGATTCAACTGGTGAGCGATTAAGAAGTGATAGGGGAATTAAAAAAACATTTTTCATGGGTGTCAGGGTTGAAGAAATAAGTTTTCATAAGTACACAGGAAAACTCAGGGCCACAGGCACTATAGAACAGGGACCCGAAGATCTGGTTCCATTGGGATCACATCATACACTAGATTTGAAACTTAAAAATTCTGTAAAGATAAAAAAAGAAAGATGGTCTAAATGGAATATTAAACGACTAAAAGATGCTATGAAGGCATCTAAAAAACCATCTGCACTTATTGTTGCGATTGAAGATGATATTGCAGACATTGGTATTATAAGGCAGTATGGGATAGATTATGTGGGCCCTATAATGGGGAGTGTGTCCGGGAAGAGAATTGTCCAAAAAAACCGTAAACAGGCAATAACTGACTTTTTTACAGAGTTAGCAGAGACAATTAAAGGATTCAATGATGTGCAGGTCATTGTACTTGCAGGACCCGGATTTTCAAGGGGTGAATTTTTTGAATTTTTAAACCAGAAATATTCTGATCTTGCCAAAATATCCCTTCTTGAAAGTACAGGAGCTGGAGGAAGAGCAGGGATAGCTGAAGTACTGAAAAAGGGTTTAATTGAAAAAATGGCAACAGAGGGAAGGATAGCACATGAAATTAGATTAGTTGAAGATGTGTTAGAAGAAATAGGCAAATCCTCTAAGACAGTTACATACGGTAAAAAAGAGGTCAAAAAAGCAGCACAATCCGGAGCTATAGAAACTCTGCTTGTTATTGATGAGATGGTACGTGAAAGGAATATTGAGAATCTCATGGATCAAGTTGAAAACATGGGTGGTAAAGTAATGATAATAAGTAGTGAACACGACGGTGGGAAACAGCTCTCAGCACTTGGTGGTATAGCAGCATTATTGAGATATAGCTTAAATTAATTCACTATCGATGAAGGAAAGGTGTAAATTTGGATATTACTATGATTGACATACTGATACTTTTCTTACTTTCAGCGGTTCTCACCATAATTTTTAAAGAACTGTTTACAAGGTACGGGAGAAACCTATACACATCTATTAGGGGAGGAACCCCAAGAGCTGTTGGAATTGCACCATTTTTAATTCTGATTCTATTTTTCCCGGTTCCAGGCAACTATCTAATAGCAACGATAGGAATATTTGCATTTATCGATGATCTTATTGGCAGAAAACGGATTAAAGAATTAAAAATAGAAATTGGTCAACTTTCAAGGGGCATGGGAATGTTAATGGTAATGATTATAGGTTATTTCTATTTCGGCCCCGTATCAATACTCATAGCTCTTATGATACAACCTTTAAACATAGCAGACATGCAACCGGGCTCAGCTTGTTCAACAATTATATTAATGTGTTTAACTGTCCTCATTGCAATTTTCGCACTTACATCAACCATCTATTATCCTGTGCTCCTTTTGCTTGCAGTATGTATTGGTTACGCACCATTGGATTATAAAGGAAAGATTATGATGGGTGAAATAGGTAATCATTCATTTGCAGTGGGTTTAGGTATATCTTTTGCATTTTTAGGTAGCATTATTGGGAATTCAACTGGAACAGGAGTATATGGGACACTTATCATCACCATCATTTTAATTTTAGTTACAGTGATGTTAATTGCATTTATACGCAGAAAAAATCTGAATCAATTCTTAAAAAAGAATTTAAATATAAAAAATCCCAATTATGGGGATTATTTCATGGATATTTTAACTGGAGGAGGATTAGGTGATCTTCTACGCAGACTTATCCTGAAAAAAAGAGTTATAACTATAAAAAATAGGTTTTTAATACATATAGGATTTAGAAGACTCGTGTACAATCCATATTCCGTCTAAATTTTTCTATGTTTTAGTATTATCAGAAAATCATTTTTAATTCTATAGTTACAACACAATTTAATCATATTAATGCCCAATTTAAACTAAGTTAAACACCATAAAACAATTAATTCATGACCTCAACATGGGATAATTAATGATCTATCTTTTTATCTAAACAATAAGATGTCAGATATGTATTAGTTAAAGATTATATTTTTAAGTTCAAATATTAGATTTTCAAGCCATTATATTGACGTGATTGGAAAATGCAAAATATTTTAAGAAAACTTAAATATAACAATAAAAAGTAATTGATTATCTAGAGGTAATTATAAAGTTTGTTGATAGCCCTATTTTCATTAAAATAAAATTCTAATATATATTTCATCAAATTCTAATGAATTCGTAACGAAGTTTTAAGATTATTTATAATAGGTGATTTAATATGAAGGCATTATTCGTAGTTACAGGTAGAGGAATAGGCGGAGATGCTGTTATAGCCATCAACATTGCAAAGGCTTTATCAAAGTATGATTTCCAAAGTGAATTTGCACTCGACCACACTGCACCAGGTTTACTCTTTAAAAAGAAAGGAATTGAATGGCATAAAACCAGCATTCCACAAGCAGGAGGACATGCCGCAACCAAAAAAACACTTGTAAATGCAGGATTTAAGACAGGGAAGGCTGTGATTGAAACTGCGAAAATGTTCAGGAAAATAAATCCAGACATAGTTGTGGGAGTTATAGGGGGAGGTGCGGTTGTAGGATGTTTAACAGCCAAACTTACCAACATACCCTCCATCGGTATTCTGAATACACCTACAGATGCAAAAGTCTGCACAAAAATAACCACTACAGTAGCACTTCCAGAATCCAATCTCTTTCAAACTGAATTGCAAAATAAAAATATAAATAAAGCATATTCTCCTGTAGATCCAGAAATAATAGTTGGAAATAGAGAAAATGCATTGAAAAATATGCCTGATGCCTTTGATGAAAACTTACCAACCATACTCCTATCATCGGGATCAACAATCTTTGAAAAAATGGCAGTTGCAGCTTCAAACATTGGTAAAAGTGGGATAAAAGCGAACATAATACTGGTTGGTGAACCTCTTGAAGAAGAGTATAAAAAGTATTTTGATAACAAAATTGATAACAACAAACTTATCTATCTAGGATACATTAACTGGATAAACGATCTTTATAAGATCGTTGATATTGCAGTGTTTACTGACGATGGTATGATGATACATGAGGCCATGACATGGGGCATACCTGTTATAGCCCTCCTTAAAGTGAAATATGGTCGTTATCATAATCTCGCAGCAGTTTTTGAAGGAGCAGTACTTGAAAGTGAACTAGAAAATTTGGAAGAAGTTCTTGGCGAGGCATTTGCAAACATGGACAAGATGAAGGATAATGCTGTAAAATATGGTGAAGAAGTTCTAAAATCATCTGACAAGATTGCCAGAATAATATGTGCTCGTGCAAAAAAGAAATAACCACTTTTTCCTCAAGTAATTATAATTTATATACTCAATGAAATATAATAAAATGGTAAAAATAAAAATTGAGGTGTTTTCATGTTTAGCGTACCCATATTAAAAGGACTGGCCATAGGAAAAATAGGATTTTTGGGAAAACTTGGATTAATAGGACTTTTTGGAATATTGGCCCTTGTAATAGTTGTAATAATTGTTATTGCAGTCATAGCATTTTTCTTGCTGAAAAGGATGAATAAAAAATAAAAAAATATTAATCTATTTTTTTTTATTAAATTTAATTCTTAAATTATTTCTTTTTAAAAATAAATAAAGGATTTATATTTTTTTTATGGGATATGATTATTTTATCTTAATGTTGGAGAAGACCCCATCCGTGAGGGTGGGATGAATCCAACCACTACATATAAATAATAGTTTAACAATAATTAATAGTATCGTATGCGATAACCAAGCATACTACACTTAATCTAATCAGTACCGTAGGAACTACGGAAATTAAAAGCTTCTCTGAAAAAAACCACATTAGTGGAATTTAATGAAGGAAGAAGCTCCTTCCGAAAGGGAGGGGTAGTTCACTCTTTAAAACATGGTATACAAATAATTTGTCCATTTTTTACTCTGGATCGGTGTTCTGAAACCATTTCACCACATTGCGAACATTTGAGAGATGTGAAAATTCTTGCTTTTTTGGGTATGTCCACTTTAACATGCTCAACATGGAACATTTCATTGTATGGAATTTCAAGAATCTCATTGGAAACTTCATTGATCATTTCCTTTAAATCTGCCTTTTCAAGTTCGTTTGCAATTCCAGAATTTACTTTGAATCTTAATTTACCAAGTTCGGGAGCCAGAGTATCTACACTGAATGAATCCATTAAAGATACTCTCACGGCATCATTGGTGGTCCTGTTAATGAATGTATAAACCTGTTTACCATGGTCCATAAATATTAAGTTACCTTTACCAAATGTGCAACCTGTGATTACCTGTACAGCATCAACTGCACAACTGTCATTTTCAACAATGGCAATAATCTCTTCGTCTTGTGATATATTAGATTTAAGTTCATTTAACCCTGCTTCAGAAGCTTTATATCCAATGGCAGAACCTGGACAAACATGGCCATGGAACTCTGTAACTTCACTGAATGGTTTTAAAGCTATTCTATTTTCATTATTTTTAAAAGAATCATTTTCAGACATTTGATCACCTTGGTATCTAATTCAAAATAATATTTTATCCAAACTTGGAGAAGAATCTCATTAATTTGTATACAGCATCTGTTGATGGATGAGCTTCAACAAAATCATCGAAATCATACGTTTTTTTACCATCCCTCATAAATTTGGACGTGTAAGCCAACACAGTACGGGCAGATGGGGATATAGAAGAAACACCTTTAATATCTCCCTTTTCAACATCGACAACAGCCTTTGTTATTCCTGTTTCTCTATCAAGAACATTCCAAAAGGCTCCAGGACCAGCTGATCCGGGTATATGGCCCTCAACACCATTTTCGTTTGAATTTATATAACTCACATCATAGTATAATGATATTGAAGAAGGAATAAATCTGTAATCTACTTGAGCAGCAATTCCACATGCATTACGGGCAGCAATAACACCCTCCATTCTAGCCACAGGAGTAGTTCCTATACCTCCAACAACATCCCCTGCAGCATAAATATTGGGGTGACTTGTTTCCATCCTTTTATTTACAATTATTTCTCCCTTTTTTCCTGTTTCAACCAGTTCTTTTACAAGTTCAGAGTTTGGGATCATACCCACGGCCAGAAGAACATCTCCATCCATGCGTCCTGATTTTGTTAAAACACCATCGGGATAAATTTCAGTTGCAGTAAGATTTTCATGTATTTCTACTCCTTTAAGGAGTTTTTTAACAATATAATCTTTAATATCTTGGTCAACTTGTTTCAAGAAACTCCCACGGGATAATATGTGGACCTCAGAGCCCATTGCAGAGAATATACCTGCAAATTCTGTTGCTATAGTCCCGCTTCCAATAATGATCAATTTTCCTGGAACATCTTTGTAATCTAACACATCTTTATATATTCTGGCATATTCTACTCCCTTTATTGGTGGAATAAATGCATATGAACCCGTAGCGATGATCAATTTATCGTAGGGATATTCTTTACCATCAACAGATACTAATCCTTCATTTATATCAGCATTACCATAAACAATATTAACTCCTGCTTTTTTTGTTTCAGAAGTAATAACTCCCCTTATTTTCCCTGTAGTATTTATTATTCCTTCTGCTACCTTTTCAAAGTCTATTTTGAAGTTTGAATTTGTGATCCCCATTTGATTAAATTTCTGGGCATTTTTTATAAATCTAGCAACATCATTAAGGCCGCATACCACCATACATCCGGTGTTAAGGCATTTTCCCCCAATTTTATCCATTTCTATTAGGGTGACGTTTTCACCTATTGTAGCTGCTTCAATGGCAGCTGTTCTACCTGCTGATCCTCCGCCAACTATTACCACATTCATATTCTCCCTCCAGAACATATTGTTTATATGGTTAAAGCACATAATAAAACTATTAAATTTAAATAGAATATTTAAATTTTATTCAGTATTCTAAATTAATTTGCTTAAATTAAGATTTAGAAACGGGATTATTGTAGATCAAATTAACAGAGGAGATTGATATGTGTATTGCAGCACCAGCACAAATAGTTGATATCACAGATAACGTGGCAACAGTTGACTTTGGCGGAGTAAGGCAACAGGCCAAATTAGACTTAGTTGGAGACTTAGATATAGGTAGATATGTCTTGGTACATTCAGGATATGCTATAGAAGTTTTATCAGATCAAGAAGCTAAAGAATCACTCGAAGCATGGGATGAACTCTTAAAAGTTCTAGATGAAGAAGATAAAGAGTTAGCAAAAGGAACTTAATCAATTTTGATTCCTTAGTTCTATTCTTTTTATTTTAAAAGTGGTATACTAAATATTATTTTTTTTTTATTCTATAAATTTTCTTAAATAACTAAATTTCATATTCCCTATTAACAAAAAAATTAATAATTCCAGATATAGTTCTGGTATATTTAAAATTAATTATAAGTTAAATAAAGAGATGCTCAGTAGATTGATACTTTTTTAACACCAGAAATATTCAAAAACTCATTTATAAGTTCTCCTTGAATAGGTTTTTCTGTTATTATTGTTAATCGGGGGTTTTCTTCAAGTTCGGGGTCTCCAGCGTGTGCTTGCCTTATACTGATTCCTTCTCTTGATATGAGTTCGGTTGATCTAGCAAGTATTCCGGAATTTCCAGCTTCTGCTTCAATTTCCACAACACCAAATCCAAGATTCTTTGCAATGTTTTTCAACAAAGTTCCTGCGGGAAATATATTCTGAAATATTCCAGCTAACTGCGGATCTGCAAGTATTACATCAACAGTTGACTTTATGGCTCTTCTATCAACATTAACTGATCTAGCAAGGGCAACATCACTTATTTCCACGTCTCCACAATATATTTTACCGTTATCTCCAACTCTTAATCCTAGTTCAACTATTTTCCTTGCTACAGCCATACGTGCAGGGAATTTATCGAAGTTATGTTTTATTCTGTCCCACATTGTCTCACAATTAATTAGTATAGTAATTAAACCTATATAAATATATGTACATATTTGTACTCTAAAGCTTTAAATAGTACTTTGTTGTATAGCTATTTATAGTAATATAAGGTGAAACTATGAAAGGCAGTGAATGTTTTTGGCGAATATAATATAAAAATAAACGAACCTAAAAGTATGGATCTTAATTTTGATTCTCCTTTTGAATTATTCAAGAATTTATACTCAAATTATTCCAGTACATTTCTATTGGAATCAATGGAAAGTGATAGTGGACTTGCAAGATTTTCAGTTTTAGGATTTAAACCATCAGCCATATTAAGGGCACGGGGAAACATCCTTGAAATAGAAAAGGATGGAGAAATAGACGAAATAGAGATTGGAAATCCCTTTGATGAAATAAGAAAACTTACCTCCAATGCGACAGGTAAAAAAGGATTTAGAGGAGGTTTGGTAGGATATGTTTCCTACGAGGCTGCAAGACACTTCCAACCGATCCAGCTACAGCAAGGTGAAAAACCAGATTTTGAGTTTGGGCTGTTTTTGGATGGGATAATATTCGACAGAATTCGAAATAAATGTGAATACGTAACTCTGGGTGAAAACAGATTAGAAGAAATTGAAAATATTTCAAAGCAAGAATACGAAATAGAGGGTTTACAATACAGGGAAAAAAATCATCACTTCTCAAGGCAGGAATTTGAATCGATGGTTTTAGAAGTAAAAGAAAGAATAAAAGCAGGTGAAATATTCCAGGGTGTAATATCAAATGCACGGGAATATGAATTAAAAGGGAATAAATTATCTTTCTATGACAGCCTCAGAAGAATAAATCCATCACCATACATGTACCATCTAAAACTTGGAGAAAACGAAATAATTGGCTCAAGTCCTGAAATGCTGGTGAGAGTGGAGAATAGAATGGTTGAGACCTTTCCAATAGCTGGAACCAGAAAGAGGGGAAAAACATTAACTGAAGATGAGAAACTTAAAAAAGAACTCCTTGAAGATGATAAAGAAAGAGCAGAACATCTCATGCTGGTTGATCTTGCTAGAAATGATGTAGGGAAGGTAAGTGAATTTGGAACTGTAATGGTACCAGAGTATAAGGGTGTGAAAAAATTCTCCCATGTACAGCATATTGTATCGCGTGTTCAGGGAAAGCTTAGAAGAGATAAAACAGCCGTAGATGCTTTTGAAGCAATGTTTCCGGCTGGAACACTCAGCGGTGCCCCTAAAATAAGGGCTATGGAAATTATTGATGAAATGGAAAACTTACCCCGGGGTCCATACGCAGGAGCAGTAGGATACTTCTCTTTAAACGGGAATGCAGATTTTGCAATAACCATAAGGACAATGGTATGTGAAGGAAACAATGCCAAAATACAGGCAGGTGCAGGAATAGTACATGATTCCATACCTAAAGAGGAATACATTGAATGTGAAAACAAAGCAGGAGCTTTAATAAGTGCACTTAATAATGCAGGTCATAAAAATTTAGATTCAAAAAACACCTCTAGCAAAAGGAGGCAAATTGAATGATATTGATCATTGACAACTACGATTCATTTACCTATAACCTATTCCAGATGGTTGGAGAAATTTATAGTGATATAGTAGTTAAAAGAAACGATGAAATAACAGTAGAACAGATAAAAATCCTTAAACCTCAGGGAATAATAATTTCACCTGGTCCAGGCACTCCTGAAAACAGCAGGGACTTTGGAATATCAATGAATGTAATTAAAGAACTGGGATCTGAAATACCAATCTTGGGAGTATGCCTGGGACATCAGGGGATATTTGTGGCATTTGGTGGTGAAATCACACGAAATGAACCTGTTCACGGTAAACAGAGTAATATATTCCATACTGAAGATGGGATTTTCAAAGGAGTTGAAAATCCACTTCCTGCTGCAAGGTACCATTCATTATTCTGCAAAGATGAAACAAAACCAGAATGCATGGAAATTATTGCAAGAACCAACGATGGCATGATAATGGGAATTAAACACCGAGATAAACCTATTTTTGGTCTTCAATTCCACCCGGAATCCGTTGGGACATCACAAGGTATGAAATTACTAGAAAACTTTGTGGAGATCCTTGTATGACCACTCAAAATAACGGGGTACAATTTGAGGACATAATAAAATATAGAAGGCAAGATCTTCAAAGAGAAATGGAATTAAAACCATTAAATATACTTAAAGATGAAATTGAATCTTACAGATTATCTAAGAACACAAATCCTGATTCAAATACTCAAGCAGATGTTAAAGATCTCAAACAATCGCTGGATCAAGGTAACGATGTTGCTGTTATATGTGAATTTAAACCAGCTTCACCATCAATGGGAGATATATCCAATTCTAATCTTGAGAATGCACTGGAAATATTTGAAAAATCGGGTGCATCTGCAGTATCAATTCTAACAGAAAATAGGCACTTCAAGGGAAGTTTAGATAATCTTAGATCAGCTTATAACTTAACAAAACTTCCAATTATTAGAAAGGACTTCTTAATAAATGAATATCAGATATATCAGGCAAAAATTGAAGGTGCAAGTTCAGTACTGTTGATGAATAATATTTATCCAGATCTTGAGGAAGGAATTACTATTTGTAGGGAACTTGATATGAACCCTCTTGTTGAATGTAAAAACAAAGAGGAAATATCTCATTCTTTGAAGGTGGGTGCAGATATTATTGGTATAAACAACAGAAACTTTGATGATTTCAATGTCAACTTGAAAACAACTGCGAAACTTGCCAAATATGTGCCTTCAGAGGTTATTTTAGTATCAGAAAGCGGAATTAAAGGTCCTGAAGATGCTAATTATCTATCAAGTTTTGGGGTTGATGCGCTTCTTATAGGGACATCTATAATGGGTGTCAAGGGATATGATGGCATGTTAAACGCAGCAACCAATATAATAAGTTCTGTGAAAGGATCAAGGATTGTTAGAAATGAAGATTAAAATCTGTGGTATAACTCGGTTTGAAGATGTTTCTAAGTGTGAAGAATCTGGAGCCAATCTTATTGGATTTATTAACATTAAAAGATCCAAGAGATTTGTAACGCTACAAGAGATCAAAACTTTGGTTTCCAGTATGAAGGATAAAAATAGGGCAGTTCTTGTATTGGAACCCGATAATCCTGAAGAAGTTGTAATGAAAATGAAAAAAACAGGGATAAGAATTGTTCAGCTACATTCTCTTTCAAAAAACCAAATAAAATATTTAAAATGGATAGAAGGTTTTCAAAGAACACTCCTTGAAAGAAATATCATTGTTATACGGGCTATTGGAATATCCAATGAATCACTGGAAATGAAGGATGATGAGCTCAAATTTTCCAGTTCTAAAGTAAAAGAGATAGAAAACTTTGCGAAAATATGCGATGCATTACTTTTTGATTACCAAGTTAAAGGGAAAAGCGGAGGTACAGGACTCCAAATTCCTACAAATATGGTATTAGAAGTTGTTAAAATTGCTAAAAATGTCAATCATGATATAAAAATATTCTTAGCTGGTGGAATAAACTCAGAAAGAATTAAAAATGATATAGAATTACACGAAAATGTTTTGGATTATTTTGATGTAAATTCCGGGGTTGAAGATAAACCTGGAATTAAAAATCCAGAACTTGTGGATGAATTAATGGAAATAAGAGCTAAAATTTGATTAACAAATCTAATTTATAATTTAAGAATACAGTATAAGGATGTGATTTCTATGATAACAAATGGTAAATTTGGGAAATACGGTGGAACATTTGTGCCAGAACTCATAATTCCAGCACTTGAAGAACTGGAACAGGCTTTTTTAAGGTACAAGGACGATGAAAAATTCAAAAAGGAACTTGAATTTTATCTCAAAGAATTTGCAGGAAGACCCACTTCTCTATATTTAGCAAAAAACCTATCAAAAAAGTTTGGATGTAAAATATATTTGAAGAGAGAGGACATGCTCCATACAGGGGCCCATAAAATAAACAATACTCTAGGACAGGGGCTTTTAGCTAAATATATGGGTAAAAAGCGTTTGATAGCAGAAACTGGTGCCGGTCAACATGGAATTGCAACTGCAGTTGTTGGAGCAATGCTATCTATTCCAAGTGAAATTTACATGGGAAGCGAAGATATTGAAAGACAGAAACTCAATGTTTTCAGAATGGAATTATCTGGAGGCAATGTTATACCAGTTGAATCAGGTTCAAAAACTCTTAAAGATGCTATAAATGAAGCTTTCAGAGATTGGATCACAAATATTGAAACAACCCATTACCTCATTGGCTCAACAATGGGACCGCATCCTTACCCAACAATGGTTAAACATTTCCAGAGTGTGATTGGTAAAGAAGCAAGAAAACAAATCCTTGAAAAAGAAGAAAAACTCCCTGATGCAGTTATTGCATGTGTAGGTGGCGGAAGCAATGCAATGGGCATATTTTCAGGTTTCGTGGATGATGAAAATGTTGCTCTCATAGGTGTTGAAGGTGGCGGCGACGGTGTAGAAACAAAAAGAACAGGAGCAACACTATGCAAAGGTACAGAAGGAGTACTCCATGGTTCATTATCCTTCGTGCTACAGAATAATGATGGCCAAATATCAGAAGCACATTCAGTTTCTGCAGGACTTGATTATCCGGGAGTTGGTCCAGAGCATGCACATCTCAAAGTAACTGGACGCGCTGACTATGTAGCAGTAACAAATGAAGAAGCTTTAAGAGGATTTGAACTGCTTTCAAGATACGAAGGAATAATACCTGCACTAGAAAGTTCCCATGCAGTAGCATACGCTGAAAAATATGCTAAAATCGAAGAAAACAAGGGAAAAACTATTATTATAAATCTTTCAGGCAGGGGTGACAAGGATATGTTCCTAGTTGCTAAGGAAATGGGAGTGGAAATATGAAATCTAATAAAAATGAGTGTGACTGTAACAATAATGTACAGAGTTATTCAGACATGTTCCATGAACTGAAAAATAAGGGAGAGGGTGCATTCATACCATTTGCAGTTGCAGGTGATCCTGACTTTGATTCATCCATTGAAATTGTTAAAAAGTACGTTGATAACGGAGCAGATGCACTTGAAATAGGATTTCCATTCAGCGATCCTGTTGCAGATGGACCAAGTGTTCAGGCAGCGGATAT
Source organism: Methanobacterium sp. SMA-27 (assembly GCF_000744455.1). Taxonomy (NCBI): domain Archaea; kingdom Methanobacteriati; phylum Methanobacteriota; class Methanobacteria; order Methanobacteriales; family Methanobacteriaceae; genus Methanobacterium; species Methanobacterium sp. SMA-27. Next base: position 423,262 of record NZ_JQLY01000001.1, read on the forward strand.
AAGGGCTTTGAATTCTGGAATGACAACTAAAAAATGTTTTGAATTTATTAGACGAATCAGGAAATTTACAGACATTCCAATAGGTTTATTGGTATACTACAATCTCATCTACAAAATGGGAATAGAAGAATTCTATAAAAATGCCAGTATAAGTGGTGTTAATGGTATTTTAGCAGCGGATTTACCTCCTGAAGAGGCTGAAGAAGTTATTGTAGCGGCACATAAAAATAATATTGATCAGATATTCATGGTTGCCCAAACAACTAGCAATGAAAGATTAGCTGAAATAGTTAAATTATGTTCTGGATTTTTGTACGTTGTAGCAGTTATGGGAGTTACCGGTGCAAGATCAGATATTAAAAAAAGTACTGTAGACCTTATTAAACGTGTTAGGAACCATACAGATATTCCATTGGCGGTAGGATTTGGAATTTCAAAGCCTGAACATGTTAAAGATGTGATAAAATCGGGTTCAGATGGGGCAATTGTTGCAAGTGCTATAATTGATATTATAACCGAAAATCAGGATAATATGGATCTTGCCAAAGATAAGATAGGTAAATTCTGTCGCGAATTAAAGGAATCAACTATTAAATAAAAATTCTGCATAAAATCTTATTGAAGGATAGTGGAATAGATGATTGAGAAATGTATTACTAAAGTCGTGTCAAACACCAATTTGGGCGAGTGTGAAGCGTATAATTGTATGTTAGAAATGGTGAGTGGAGAAGCTGAAGAAATACAATCAGCTGCTTTTTTAACAGCAATATCAATAAAGGGAGAATCTGTAGAAGAAATTACAGGTTTTGTCAAGGCCATGAGAAGTGTTTGCATAGAAATATCGCCTAGCTTAGATTGTCCACTGGTAGACACATGTGGAACTGGTGGAGACATATTTAAAACCTTCAATGTTAGCACTATATCTGCTATAATTGCGGCTTCTGCAGGTGTTGCAATTGCAAAACATGGAAACAGAAGCATAACAAGTAAATGTGGCGGAGCAGATATTCTCGAAGCTCTGGGAGTTAACATTAATTGTAATGTTGCAGAAGTTGAACTGTGCCTTGAAAATGCCGGAATGGGGTTCATGTTTGCTCCTAACTTCCATCCTGCAATGAAAAAAATGATGCCAATTAGAAAGAAGCTTGGTATTAGAACTGTTTTTAATATTTTAGGTCCTTTAACATCGCCTGCAAATGCAGATATACAGTTGTTAGGAGTATTTGACCCTGAATACGTTGATATCATTGCACAGGTACTTAAAAATCTTGGTGTGAAGCGTGCCATGGTTGTGCATGGTTATGATGAAAATGATGAGCCTGCGATGGATGAAATTTCGACAATTGGAAAGACTAGAGTTGCCTTTCTAGAAAAAGGCCATATAAAAGTTGAAGAAATTTATCCCGAAGACTTTGGTTTAAAAAGATGCAACCCTAAATTTATTAAAGCTCCGGAAACAATTGAAGAAAATCTAGAAGTTGTTAAATCAGTTTTGAATGGCAAAAATAGTTCAAATGAAGATAATGCACGGCTTGAAATTTGTCTTGTTAATACGGCAGCCATTTTATTTTTAGCTGGAAAAGCCAAAAACCTCGAAGAAGGGGTTAAAATAGCAATGAATTCTATTGAATCTGGAATGGCATTAGAAAAACTATTAAAATTGATTGATGTAAGTAACTCTTGAATTTAAGTATCAATCAAAATACAATAGTATTAGAAAGAAAGCTATATATTTCAATTTAAGATTGAATTTGTCTTAATAAGTCTAAATAAAAATTTATGTTATATTGAAAGTTAAAATATTTGTATTTTGATTTACAAATAAAAAAATAAGGGAAAATAAGGTAAAAGAATGTGGTAATTAATACTTACCTATTTACCTAATTCTAACAATTGCTCCAATTCAACTATTTTTTTTACTCAAATATAAATTTTTTGAAATAAATTAGATAGTTTTTAGGTTTACAATTTTTACAAAGATATTCTTTGATTTGTGATCAAAAATTAGTATTAAAATTTTAATGGGCCCGCTGGGATTCGAACCCAGGACCTCACGGTTATCAGCCGTGCGCTCTACCGCCTGAGCCACGGGCCCCTCTATTATAAAAAGGGGTTTTTGTACTATAATCAAAATAGTCCAAAGGAATATGCGGATAGATTCAAGATTTAAACTTCATCATATATATCCTTTTCTCTAAATTTAATTTTCAAGGAATTTATGAAGCATTAATCCTATCATTATTAATAAGATTCACTGAGAACTTTAATCAGTTCATTCAAACATTTTTCGAAATCATCATTTTCAAGTAAAGTTAAGTGAGATCCGTAGATTACTGAATATGCTACCATGGACATTCTTAGTATATTCATATATTCAGTGATGCTTTCCAAATTATCCAATTTACGTTCTCTAAATTTATCAGATTTTCGTCTTTGAATGATATTCTCATAAGATGATTCAACTACAATTATTATATCTGGAGAAATTATTCCAATTGGAAGAGATATGATATAACCAATATTAGATCGGTCTACACCATGGAGATCTACAAGTATCTTATTGGAAGATACTTGCATGTCCTTAATTTTGATTGCTGCAGTTTTCCAGAGGTATTCTTGGACTTCAATACTCAGATTGAACATTTCATCCCGGTTTGTAGCAAGATTTCGAGACTTGGCCACATCCAGCATTAACTCTCCATAGTTCACATATCTGTATCCAAGAACCCCTGCTGCGCTTATGCAGAGCGAAGTTTTACCAACACCGGGAACACCAACAAGGGCTGCGATGTTCCAATGGATCATTTTTATTTATTTACCATGTCGCAGATTGCATCAGCCATCATGTGTCCTTCGACAATAATTTCTGCCTTATCTATTTCATCAAGACCTTCTGCAGCGGTTCTAGCCTGCATGGCCATGTTTGCTGCGCTCATGCATCCGGGGTTAGTAGGTGTAATTGTAATCTTAGCTGTTTTTGCTTCTTCATCAACTTCAATTCCTGTTACAAGTCCCATTTCAACAATGCTGACTCCCATGTGGGGATCTGCCACTGATGAAAGTGCTGTTCTTAATTTTTCTACTAGTTCTTCTGACATTTTATCCCTCGAAAATTTATTTATACTTTTAACATTCAATTTCAATGATTTATTACCAGAATAAACGTACATATAAATATATATTTTTGTTACACATTTATTCAACATAAAATAAAGTATTTCTATTTTTTCACATTTATGCTATTTATACTTGTACAATCCATATGTTATAAAATTTATAAAATTAATGGTTATAGATCTAACTATTTAACTCTGTGCCTAACACGGACACCAACACCTTTGGTTGATTTTATCATTTCTTCACCACTTAATACAGCTTTACCAACTCCCACTACTTCGTTGTTTCTTAAGATTACAACTTCATCTTTGGGTATTATATTGGGGTCTGCATTAATTACTCCTGGATTGAAGAGTGTATTGGTTTTCATATCAAAATCAATTTCCACCCAGTTTACACCAATTTCCTTTAATTTCTCACCGCCTTTTAAATTAAGCGAATATAAACCGGTTTCAAAGGACAATGTGGCTATTTGTTCTTTTTCATATAACATTCTCCTGGTGAATCTTCCAACAGCTTTGGTTCCTTCTGGAATTAATAAATCTGCTTTGGGGGTTCTAAACTGGTATCTTGCAATGGATCTGAATCCTTTTAATCGTTTTTCCTTGGTTTTAACCCGGGGATATTTTTTAACTTCCATTTTAAGATTATCCATAGAATCCCATGATGTTGTTCTCCCATCATTGCAGGTGTATACTGCATCATCCAAATATGCTTCGCACACTTCTCTGTAACCACCAGAAACATGGGCTATAACATTTTTTCCTGCTACATAATTTTTTAAACATTCTCCTGTTACGTCTATTTCTTCCTTTGACCAGTCTCCTGTTGTTGATGTATCATATGATTGTATAGGATATGTACGTTCCATTTCACGGGGACAAACACCAAACGGAGATGTTAAAATAGCTTCCTGAATATTTTTTGTTGCTCTCATAAAAATAGTGTGGGATTTAGACGAAGAATAGGGTTTTCGCATACTGCATGGTAACACAACAACTACATCTCCAACTGGTTGGAGCAAGTTCATTCTTTCTCTCCATCTAACTGCTTCTGGCCTATAAAGTGATTCATCTGTAATACATGGTATTTTCATAAGATTTCCTCAATTTTAAAGAAATATTTTTAGAATAAATATAACTTAATTATGTTGTTACTTTTAATTTTCATTATAAATCAATTCTATTATTTTTACGATATATTATAATTCTGGAATAAAAAAAATTAATTAAAATATTAAGAAATGAGCTTATATTTTATGATTTTGAAAGATTTACCATATTATTAGATTGAATTTCCAGTTCACCTTCATCAATAAGTTTTTGAACCACTATTTCAATACGCTGTGCTGTTGCTCCTCGAGTTACTTTGATTCCAAATAGTCTGGAGGTTTGTCTTACTATTTCGTCCATTGGTGATGCATATTGAGTTTTGATAACAATTTTTGCTGCTTCAGCAATTTCATCATCACATATCAGATTTATTTTTGCAGGTGGATCTCCAGAGCGGCGACGTACAATTATGGCACGATTATTAGGGTATAAAAATTCATCTTTAACAGTCACAACTCCATTTTCCTGTGCTTGCAATATGCCTTCCATTAGGGCATCTTGAATTCTTTTTCCTGCTCTTTTAAGCCCCCATGCTATCCTTATACGTCTTACAACTTCGCTTATATGAACTGGTCCTTCAACATCAACAATTTGACACACCACATTTGCAAGTTCAGAAGTTGATTTTTCATGTATCTGGCCACTTATAGGGATTCCCAGTTCTACACAAGTAGTATAATCCTTAACAGGATCAGGGTCTTCCATGGAATCATTATTATCAATTAGGTTTTCAGCTACTTCTCGATTTTCATTTAATGTGTCTTCTGATATTTCATTTACTCTGTTGTAGGTTTCATCAAAAACTGGTAATTCATTGGATAGCTGATTGATTATTGTTGCTGGTTTCTTTTGATCAGGAATATTCTTTTCATATGCTGGTTCATATTCTTCTGATAATCTATCTTCAAGCGAGACCTCGGATTTTTCATCAACATTACTCACAATGGGTTTCAGATTCTTAGCATTCTCAACAGCTTTTAAAAGTCTTTTTCCTGATTCAGCACGATTTCTGTACCAATCTGTTGACCATACTCTGTATATATGCCATCCTAATCCCTCAAGTATCTGCTGGCGGAGTCTGTCCCTATCCCTTGAAACTGGTGAACTATGATAACTTTCTCCATCACATTCAATTCCAAGTAAATATCTCCCATTATCAGAAGGATCTAAAACTGCAAGATCTATTCTGAAACCTGCACAACCAACCTGTTTATGAACATCATATTTGTGTGCTTTTAAAAACTGGAAGAGTGAATCTTCAAATGCAGTTTCAGTATCTTCCCCTGATTGATAAGTGCTTTCCAGTCTTTTAGTTTCTGAATATTTAAGGAAAGATTTCAGTGCCCTGAGTCCAAAGGCAGCATTTTCATTCAAATTCATTTCTGAGTATCTGAAATTTGAGAATACAATACATTTTTCCCGTGCACGTGTAATTAAAACATTTAAACGTCTTTCACCGCCCTCTCTATTTAAAGGGCCGAAGTTTAAACTCAAATGTCCATTTTCATCTTTCCCATATCCTACACTAATAAATATTACATCTCTTTCATCACCTTGAATTGTTTCAAGATTTTTAACAAAGAAATGCTCGTCCATATCACTTGAAAAGTACTTTTCGAGTTTAGGATGTTTTCTAAGGTAAAGTTCAACTTCTTCAAGAATTGCTTGCTGCTGTTTAATATTGAAAGTTCCTATACCTAGGCTCTTACTTTCACCATACTTTTTGTAGTGATCACCTGCAGCTTCAACAACCCTTCGTGCTTCTTGTCTGTTAGATGAACTTCTCCCCCGATCATATACTGTATCTTCCATATACTCAAACTTCAAACCAAGGGTAGTTGTTTCATGACATGGTGAAGGATAAATCAATAAATTATTATCATAGAATTCCTGATTTGATAAAGCTATGAGTGATTCGTGTCTGCTTCTGTAGTGCCACCTCAGCATTTTGGTGGGAAATCTTCCTTTACAGAGATGGAGTATACTTTCCATATCTGAAAGCGATGCAATTTCATAATCTTCATTTTCATCTGTCTCTAACATTATATCAAAAAATGATGTTGGTGGCAGCTGACGAGTATCACCCATTACAACGGCTTGATTGGCTCTTAAAAATGCTCCAAGAGCATCTTCGGGTTTTACCTGGCTTGCTTCATCAAAAATCACCACATCGAAGCGCAGATCCTGCGAATTCTTTGGATCAATGAACTGTGCTACAGAAAGCGGACTCATCATAAAACATGGTTTAATCCTCTGTATTAGTCCACCCGCATTGGATAAAAGTTTCCTAATAGGCATGTGCCCTCTTTTCCTGTTGAATTCACTTAAAAGAATTCCTAATTCAGAATTACGAGAAGCAACACTATTTATTTGAGGTCTATGTCCAGATATTATATTGGCTATTCTTCTTCGGTTAAGGGAAATAACATTCCTGTCAAGATCAATGAACCTGCTGATCTTGCGCTCATGAATTTCCCCAATGAAATTGGCTAGAACAGGATTGTTTAGGAAAGCATTTCTCAGAAGATCGTCTGCAAAGTTGGCCTTTAAACAGGGAATTATATCTTCAATTTCAATTTTATCTGCTTTTATCAATTCTATTATGGGATTAACAATCTCACTAGGTTTTTCAGCTAAAATTGCTGTTAACTGAGACCACTTTTGTAGAAGTGGCATTCCTTTTTGGTAATCTTCCATTTTAGATTCTAATGCATGGAATTGGACCAATCTTGATTTGCGTCCAAACACCAGTTCTTCATCTATTTTAATATACTTTTTAATGCCGTTGTAAACATTTAGAAATTTATTATAGTCCTTGGAAAGTTTCTGAATAGAACCATTGATCTTAGCTGAATCTGGTTCATTTATAATTATATCAAAGGTTCTTTCTGTTATTTTACCCGTTTTTAATAGTTTTTTAAGAGTCAATACCCATTCAGCAAGTTCTTTTATTTTTTCAAGATCTGTTTTATGTCCCTTCCATTCCTTTCCAAACACTTCTCTAGCTTCAGAATCCAGTTCATCTATCTTTTTAAGGATTTGCTGGCATTCTTTCAACGATTCCAGATCGCTAATTATAACATGGTCTTCTTCAGGAACAGTATCATTGTAAAGTTGTGCAATTTTGTCTTTGGATTTTTTATATCTGCCTCTAAATGTTTTTAGGAATTTTGTAGAGGTTTCCATGTATTCATCAATCAAATGTTGGATATCTGTATTTAAAACTCCTTTTTTAAACCTTTTTTTAAGTTTTTCATTGTTGGAGTTAAAAACCCCTAAGAGATCTATAATCTTGATAATGTCGCTTCTTCCAATTTCCCAGAGGGGATTGTTTAGTACTTCTGGGTCTGTTGTGACAGGTGAAGCAATTAAAACAGCTATTTTAATTGAATTATCCATTTCGCTTTTATTTAATGGTTTTCTGATACCTGTCAATTCCACCAGTTCATATAGATCAGCTTCAACATCGTTCAGTGTTGAAACACAATTTTTTAGAAGTTCTATAATATCTTCCTTATCTGTTGGAAGAATGGTTCCTGGTTCCGTATTGTACCAAGGATTTTTTGAAATGGGTTTAAGGGGTTTAATAACTTCTGATACATTTTTAAGAGTTGAAATTGCACTTTTCCATTCTTTGGAGCTGTGCTGTTCAGGGTTTACGATATGTGCCCTTGAAATATTCCTTTTAACCTTTTTGAAGTGTTGAATTGCTTCTTCCTTCATACCAAATAGATTGAAAGGTGAAAAACCAGATTTTCCAAGAGGTGTATGCAGTACATGATTGTACTGATTCAGTTCCATTTTCAGTCTCTCAAGTTCGTCAAATTCTTCGTCAAGTGAACGAAGAGGCTCCTGATGACTATAAATGCTTCTTTCAAGTCCTTTTAAAACATTTTTCTTGTTGGATTTATGGCTATGAAGTTCAAGACAAAACTCTCCCAATCCAATACTGTCTAAACGATTTTTAACCACTTCTAAAGCAGCCATTTTTTCACTAACAAATAGAACTGTCTTGTCATTGGCTATTAACTCGGAAATAAGATTCACAATTGTCTGGGATTTTCCTGTGCCTGGAGGCCCCTCTACAACCATGTTTTTTCCAGATTTTGACTCTTCTATAACAGCTATCTGAGAAGAATCCGCATCAACTACATGATAAATTTTATCTGATCTAAGTCTTTTATCCACATCCTCTTCAAGGAACTCTGATCCATTCAAATCTTCAGGATGATCAAATAAAGCCCTAATAATACTATTTTCTGTAATTGACAACCCATACCAGCTTTCAGGGTCAAGATCCTTGAACATAACGAACTTAGTGAAACTGAAGAAGTTCAAGTAAATATCATAAATAATCTTCCAGTTTTTCATTGGTTCTATAGCTTCAACAACTGATTCAAAGTAATGATATATCCCTTCTTTTTGTTCGGGCATTTCAAAATCAGGCAATTCTATTCCGTGTTCAAGTAATTTTTCCTGGAGAGAAATGTTTGGTATGATATCTTCACCAGTCCAAACTAATTTGAAAGAGCCCCTTACTTTTTTACGCTCAAGTGTTACAGGTATGAGGATCAAAGGTGCTCTCCTCATAACATCAGGTTCATTATTTTCATTCCATTCAAGAAATCCTAATGCCAGATACAGTATATTATATCCCTGTTCTTCAAGCATAGATTTTGACTGTTGATTGATGTAAAAAAGACGTTTTTGAAGTTCTTCAGCTTCATGATTGGTTTGTAAAAGTAGATTTCTATGTTTTTTTCCTACCTTCTGATTGGGTAGTGGTAATTTCCATAATAATGAAGCTTCTTTATCACTGATATCCAATTTTTTAAGTTTTAATTCTTCTTTGTCAATTCTTTCAGCGTCTAATTTTATTGGAGTTTCATCGGTGCTTTCGATATCAACATTATTTTCATCTATTGCATTTTGATCAATGTTATTTTTTTCCTCAAGATTTTTGGCAATTGTTTTTTTATTGGATTCATTGGCCTTTCTGGGCATGAATCGTAATTTTTTGTCTTCTAAAACCATTAACTGGTATATCTCTGTTGGAATTTCATCAACAACCCTTATTGATCTGGCTTGAGGTTTGAAGTTAAGAAGCTTGTTTCTCATGGTCAAATCTAACAAATTTTTTCTAAGTGCCCCTATCTTAACCTCTATGTTCACATTTGCAGATTCTTCCATTTTGATACCTCAAAAACACATTTGATGATATAATATTCTTAAAAAAGTATCTTGCTCTCATATTGAATAAGTTTTTCTATTAATTATCTCATATTCTATCCAATTTGTAATTGTTCTAAAGTTAAATATATCAATATTTCAAAATGGAGAAGTCTAATATATTTTATTTGAATATATGGAATAATATTGGAAAAAGACTGAATTTTGTAATGATCAAAAACAATATTAATCAACAAAGAATTCATAAAAAAAATCTATTTTTGAGATAAAAAATTGGAATAAGAATTTGTATTATTCCAATTAATCAATTTCTTCTTGATCATTGAAAAATATGGTAAATTTAGTGCCCATATTTGAGTCGAGGACTAGTTTCCCATTTATCTGCTCAGTTAAACTGTTTATTATTTGCATTCCCAGTGTTCCTGTTTTTTGGAGATTCAGATCTTTAGGAAGACCAATTCCATTATCCGCTACAGAAAGATAATATCGACTATCCTCTTCCAAGTGCAGTTCTACCTTTATTTCGCCATTTCTACCATCTGGAAATGCATGCTTCAAGGAGTTGGTTAGTAATTCATTTAGGATTAATCCGAGGGGAATGGAGATCTCAACATCAAATATGATATTATCCACATCTAAAACAAGTTTCACAATATTTTTATCGGTGGTGTATGTGTTATACAGGTCATTTGAAAGTTTTTGAAGGTACTCAGTGAAATTTATATGTTTAAGGTCCTCTGATTTATAGAGCTTTTCATGTATCAATGCCATTGATTTGGCCCTGTTTTGACTTTCCCTGAAAATTTCCTTGGTGTCTTTATCTTTAATATATCTAGATTGAAGGCTTAGAAGGCTTGATATTACCATAAGATTATTTTTTACCCTGTGGTATATTTCTTTCATCAGGATATCCTTTTCCTGAAGTGTTTTTTCAAGTTTTTCTTCTATTTCTTTTCGTTTGGTGATATCATGTGCAATGTGAATACTTCCAATTAATTTACCACCATTGTCACTAATTGGAGATGCAGTTACAATGAAGTATCCTCCAAGATTTTCCTCATAAATTTCCGAGGAATGTTCCAACCCATCTTTTAGGAGCTGTGCATGTGGACAGTTATCAGGTGGTTTTTCAGAGTTATGTAATGCATGGTAACATATGGCGCCCATTAGCGTATTGGGGGATTTATTAACCTTATCTGCCATGGCCCTGTTAACTTTGACAATCCTGTGATCTGTATCGAGTATGGCAATTAAATCAGGAATTGAATCAAATATGAGTTCCCATCCTTTTTCTGAACCTAAAATGCTTTTTTCTATCATTAAATTCCTTTCTCTATTCATGTAATCTCCTTTTTGATTTGAAAAATATTTGTTAGTGTATCATTTTCAATTAAAGATTTAGAAAAAGGGTTTATAAATATTTTTACAAGTACTCACCATTAACCCATTTTACACCGGTTGCCCGAGCAAGATCTCTGTTGATACTGACAATGTCTTCTTTATCCAGCTTGGACACATCATTTTTACCAACAATCCTTGTTAAGTTAGCAATTTCTTTGGTTGATATTCCAATGAAATTGCTTAGTTTTTTAATACTTTCTTCGAGATCAACTTGTTTAACAAGCTGTGGATTCTGGGTTGTAATTCCAGTTGGACATCTTCCTGTATTACAAATACGGTACTGTTCACAGTTAATTGCTATTAAAGCAGCTGTTCCAATATAAACAGCATCAGCACCTAATGCAAGACATTTAGCAAAGTCTGCTGAACTACGCAACCTTCCTCCTGCAATGAGTGAAACACTCTTCTTTACTCCAAGGTCTTTAAGCAGTTTAAATGCTCTTGGAATGGCGGTGAATATGGGGATTCCTACATTTTCCCTTACATATTTATCTGTGGCCCCTGTTCCTCCACCAAAACCGTCTAAGGCTATAAAATCTACCCCTGATTCCACTAATATTTTAACATCTTCTTCTACATTCCCGCAACCAATTTTAGCCCCTACTGGTACTCCTGAACTGATTTTCTTAAGCCAAGATACTTTATTTTTAAGATCATCAGGATTAAGAATGTCTGGATGGTGGGCAGGGGAGTAGGATGCTTCACCTTTTTCAAGACCTCTCTTCTCTGCAATTTCTGTTGTCATCTTTTCAGCTGGCAGGTAACTGCCTTTACCAGGATATGCACCTTGTCCAAATCTTATTTCAATTGCACCAGCATTTTTCAGTATTTTTTCATCTACACCAAAGCGTCCTGTCGAATATTGTACAATAATATTTTCCGTATTATCTTCAATTTCTTCGGTCAAAACTCCTCCTTCACCTGAATTAAACCCAATTTTCAATTTTGAAGCGGTTTCTGATATTACTAACCTGGTTATTTTAGATACGGCGCCATAGCTAAGGCCTGAAATCATAATAGGGCTTTTTATCTTCAATGGTTTAGTTGCTTCAACACCAATAGAAATTTCAGTATTAACATGATCCTCCAGATTTAGTGGAATATGCTTTACTTGCGCAGGCACAAAGTAAAGATCTTCAAGTGAGAATGGCAATTCCTTAAGGGAACCCATAGATCCTATAACACTCTTATCCATGGCACTAGAATCTTTAATATCCACAATTGTCTGGTATATTGAATCATTTTCATTTGTTTTCTTTTTACGCATGAAGCTTCTGCTTTCACCAATCATCTCTTTGTTACAGAAGTAAATACCCTTCAGTTTATATTCAAAGAAAATTGGGCATGTATTGCATATACAGACTTCGGGATCAATATCACATTTACTGGGTCCTTTACTACAGTAAAGAGACTCTCCACTACATTTATAGGGATAACTTGGACACACCTTACAGTGGCATTTGTCACGATTTTCAGGGGTGTTTTTAATGCTGATTAATTTTTCTTCAGAATCCTGAACCATTTTATTTCTCCAATTCAATTATTATCCTTTACTAACAACTTATCAAACAAATCGCACAGGATCTGTATCAATATCTACAATTACTGGTTTATCAGATGAAAGAGCCTTAGATACTGCATCTGGGAGTTCATCTGGATTTTTGACAGTTATTCCTACTCCTCCACATTCCCTGGCAAATGCTGCATAGTCCATGTTTTGGAGTTCTGTCTGCCAATTTGGATATCCTTCCATTTTTTGTTCCTGCATTATCATACCTAACTGTTGGTTATTAAAAATAAATACCTTAATGGGAAGATTGTATTTAACTGCGGTTAAAAAATCTGCCATTACCATTGAAAAGCCACCATCACCAGTTATACAGATAACTTGTCTATCAGGATACATAATCTGTGATGCAAGGGCTGCTGGAAGTCCAAAACCCATTGTAGCAAGGCTACCAGACATTAAAATCTTCTGTGATTTTTTCATCCAAAAATTCCTTCCAAACCACCAACAGTGTTCTCCAACGTCTAAAGTTACAATGGCATCTTTAGCTATCATGTTGTTTAGAACATTAATAATGTAAGGTGCCCTTAAAGGAGCTTTTATATCATCAATTTCCTCATTTAGAAGTTGTACCCACTCATCCTTTAAACTTTTAATTTCAATGAGATATTCTCTCCTTTCCTTTTTCTGGACAACATCATTCAATGCCGGGAGAATTTCAGAGCTGTTTCCAACCAATCCCACTTCTACTGGAAACCTTCGTGCTATCATCATTGGATTGAAGTCTATCTGAATCGTTTTCTTTTCGGGTATTTGAGTCATATCAGAAAATGAAGATCCCACTACAATAATTAGATCTGCTTTATCAACAAGTATAGTTGAAGCAGTTGAACCTATACCTCCGTGACTTCCAACATAAAGAGGTTCATCTTCATCAACAACTCCCTTTCCCTTGAAAGTTGTTGTAATAGGAGCATTTATTTTATTTGCAAATTCTAATAAAATTTCGCCCTGATCAATGGCACCTAAACCCGCAATAATCACGGGTCTACTGGAATGATCAATTACTCTTCCTGCTTTGTTGATCATAAATTCTGCTGGTTTAGTTGCTCTACTTGGAAAATTTCCCCGGAATGGCACAATTTTTGAAGAATAATATTGTTTTTGTACATCATTGGGAATTCCAATATGTGAAACACCATGTTCAACAATTGCATGTTTAATTGCCAGTGTAGAAAGAGTTGTTGTCTGTTCCTTTGACATGAGAATCTTATTAAAAACGGTGAGTGGCTCGAAAAACGAGTACTGATCAATTTCCTGGAACGAACCCGGCCCAATCAGCTGCCTTTGAACCATACCTGTTAATGCAACTACAGGAGAATTATCGAGCTTTGCATCGTATAGTCCTGTGGCAAGGTTGGTTGACCCCGGCCCAGCAACACTTAAACAAGCTGCAACATTTCCTGTAAGCTTACCATATGCTGATGCCATAAACGCAGCTGTCTGTTCATGCCTCACTTGAATAAATTCAAGTTTATCATTCTTTTTGATTGCATCAACCACTCCTAAAATTGAGGTTCCTGGAATACCAAATACATGTTTGAGGCCCAATTCAACCATCTGTTGTACAAGAATATCAGAAACTGTTGTATCACCCTTTTCATATTCTTCAATTTCTTCTGTAAGCAAAATAAAAACACTCTTAGGAGAGTTACAAACTGGACACCTCCAATCATCAGGCAGTTCTTTAAATTTTTTACCCTCTTCATCTTCATCATATAAATAATTACAGACAGTACACCTATATTTAGCCATTTAAACACCTACTTGTAATTGTTTAAACTTCGATATTCGTTATTTATGGTATTTAAAGTTAATAAATCAATGTATCAAATTTGTAAGCACAGTACTTTTCTAATTTAAAAATAGAAATTTAGGATTATACTGTAATAGAATTTGGTTTAATTATTATATTTAAAAGTCTAATCAATAGCTATGGGAAAGTATAAGATTAACTCTATCTCAGACAATGGTGTATTTGTTATTACAGAATCCTATAAAAATTTGTACAACAAATTCAAAAGCCTTAAAAATAGTAGGGGAAGAATAATTCACGTGATTGGGGCTCCTGGTACTGGTAAATCTGCAAACATATATGCTGCAATGGATGAATTGGGGTTAAATGTTTATGATGTAGAATTCACCATCAAAGATGTTGATTCTAATTCAGAAGAAGTTTTCAAAGAGATCTACAACTTTTTAAAGAAGGACAGAAATGCAAAATCTAAGGAAGAAGTATATAAAAATTTATCAAAGTTTGATGTTGTACTTTTCGCAGACAGGTTTCATGATTCCCATTTACTGGATAACAATAATGTAGGTTTTAGTGTATGGACTGCACATGCAGGATTCAATTCAATAAAATTCTATCTTTATTGTATATGGGAATATATTAACGAAAGAAAATCTTTTAAAGAAATTAACATAGTATTGCAAACTGCATGGAGGGTTTATTTCCTGGGGAAAAAATACGATATTTTCACCGACCTAGGAATTCTGTCACGTATCATTGTTGCTTTTATGAAAATATTATTTGAAGTGGTAGAAATATCCTACTCCTCACAAGAAACACTTAAAATAGTAAAAGAATATTTTGATGTTGATGAAAAGCTCATTGAGCAATATATTCATAAATATGGATCTAAACCCAGATTCATTTGTCAGGCATTGGAAAATAATGAATAGCACTTTAATGATTAGATAGGTTTATTTTAAGGTAATGTACCAATAATGATACTGAATATTAATGCAGAACAATATTTCTAAAAAAGTTCATTAATGAGTTGTAAAGAATTATCAAAGGGGAAAAATGATAAAAACTTTAATAAAGTCCACAAGAATATCATGGGCTGCTAAAAACATTAATATGTATCTTTTGGTTCTTACCTATGCTTATTTTGCAGATATATTTATAAACAATCCATTTGAAATACTCGAAGGTCTTATACTAGTATCTGCACTTTGGGGAGCTTTATACAGTCTAAATGATCTCACTGACTTGGAATATGACAGAAAGGATAAAAAAAAGCAGAAAAGACCATTTATTCAGGAACATGTTGAAAAAAAATGGATAATACTATTCTGTACAATTATTATATCCTCTGTATTTGTTATTGCTGTGACAACTCTCAGATTTTCATTTACAATTATATTAGGGTTAATGCTACTGAATCAATTAATTTATACTGTTCCACCAATAAGACTTAAAGATACAATATTTGCTCCTTTTTCGAGTACTGCAACCAATTCTATACTCAGAATGGCTTCTTGTGCAGTGCTGTTAGGAAATATTTTCATTGTTCCATTGAGTGTTTACATTTTTATGTATACAGCAAGCATGGGCACTTATATTATGTACAAATCTAAACAAACTGCAGCAAGTGCCCTTACACTTATTTCAGGAATCATATTGGTTTATGCATTTTTAGTAGGAGATATGAATCTAATACAATTTGCTGTAGCAGTTTTACCCGCATTTTTGGCAACCATACCACTTTATCTTTCTCTTTTCACACAGAAGGATAAGATGTTTGATATAGCAGATATTCTCTATCATCAAATAGCAATGCTGTTTTTCTTGATCAGTATAATTTACATACTTTTCTTCCACAACATTCCATTATAAATAAATAGAATATAAAATAAATTTTTTTACTTGAAATTAAGGAAACTAAACTAATAATTAAAGCTTTTAATACTACAAAAACTTTTCAAAAAAATAAAATGTAAAAATAAAATAAGTAAGTATCTAGAAAAGTTTTCCTAATTTTAGAAGAGCCTTTGGAGATACTTTTATAAGTAATTTTACTAGTTCAGTGGTGCTTATATTCTCAAATTCTGTATCTTTAAATGCTTCTGCTATTGAATCAAGATCAGAATCTGAAAGGCTTAGCATATAATCCTTTGTTTTCAAGTATTTCTCAAAGGAGTCTCCAATTTCTTTTTTGCATTTATCCTGGTATTCCTTTAATCTTTTTTCAGAATAATCTCCTTCTTTAACAGCAGCTGCAGCTACTTCTCCTGCGTACATACCTGCTTCAAGTGCAGTAATGATTCCTCCACCTGTTAGTGGGTTAACATGTCCTGCAGCATCTCCTACTATAATTACATTATCTGAAACCAGTGTTTTCAGCATTCCGCCCACTGGATCTCCGCCAATGTTAAGTTCAACCGGTTGTGCATTCTTGGTTGCGGGACAATTAGCAACAAATTCTAGTAGATGTTCGTAGGCGCTTTTATTTGTTTCTGTTGATACAATTCCAAGACCAACATTTGCTATGTCATCGCCCTTTGGAAAGATCCAAGCGTATCCACCGGGTGCAACACTTCCAAAGTAGAATTCGATACAGTTAGGATCTTCCATTTCAAGACCAACCATTTCAAATTGAATTCCGGATTCCATATTTTTAGGTTTAACAGCAGTTTTTAGACCGCCCCATCTTCCAACCCGGGATTCTGGCCCGTCTGCACCTACAACTATCTTAGCCTTGATCTCAAAGTCCTCTCCCATACTCTCGCAGCTCACAACATAGCTATCAAAGTCCTTTCTCATACCCCTTGCAAGGGTTTTAATCATGATGGTTGCACCTGCTCTTGCAGCGTCCATTGCCATGAACTTGTCAAAGACTTTCCTCTCAAGTATGTAACCTGCCTCAGGAAGTTTCACTTGGTCTTCCCTCATCCAGACGTCAGTACCATTTGGAGAAACTAATCTTACTCCACTAAGTTCTTTAGTAACCCATCTACTACTTGGTTCAATTCCAAGTTTTTTAAGGCCATCTTTCGAAACACCTTCAGCACATCTTTTAGGTGCACCTATTTCAGATTTTTTATCCATCAGAATAACATCTGCCCCGTTTAAAGCAGCATGTTTTGCAGTGGATGATCCAGCAGGACCTGCTCCTATTACAAGCACATCTGTCTCTATTAACTTCATAACCACATCTCCCTTTTATTCCTCTTTGGCTAAAGCATTGACAGGACATACTTGAACACATATCCTGCAGTCTTTACATCCTTCTTCGTTGAAAATTAAACTTGTCTCGCGGACTTCGATTAAACAGCGAGGGCAAACACCTGCACATTCCCCGCAGTACATGCACCATTCATTAACTATCATATTTTACCAACCTACAAATTATTTTTAATTCAGATTAAGTTCTTTAAACTTTCTTACTATTTATAGATTCATAGCAGATAAATATAATACCATTTGATTAAATGAATGGTAGAATCATTTTTTATAATTAAATGACTAATTTTTTAATAAATTTTATAAATATTTAGTGATTTTCAAGTAAAATTGTTAAGATTCTCCAGATAAATCTCATCTAAAATAGTATTGAGAGTTTAAGACAATAATATTTGAAACAATATTTTCACTGTTAATTCAAAAATATTATTCCAAAATCGCTATTAAATTAATATGAAGTTATTGATTGATAATAAATAAGTTTATATATGTTAATTTTTCCATTATACTTTAATATAATATATTCTTAATGATTTTTAATTGGTTCTATAAATTATTATGATTAATGGAGTCTAATATGCTTAAACAACATCCTAAAGGATTATATCTACTTTTCACAACAGAAATGTGGGAACGTTTCAGTTACTATGGTATGAGAGCTATTTTATCGCTTTATATGATTAAAGCTATGTTTTTCAGTACTGCCTTTACATCAAGTATTTACGGTTATTACACCGGCATGGTATATTTAACACCACTAATTGGTGGCTATATTGCCGATAGATATTGGGGTAATAGAAAATCCATTATCTTCGGAGGTTTATTGATGGCATTGGGGCAGTTTTCACTTGCAACAAGCAGTTATTTATATTCTCCCCAATCTGTAGCTATAACGAATTCATTTTTTGTGTTCAATAATCAGACAGTATTTTTCTTGTTAGGGTTATTTTTGCTTGTATTGGGAAATGGATTTTTTAAACCCAACATATCATCGATGGTCGGATTTTTATATTCAGATAATGATGGACGAAGAGATTCAGCATTTACAATATTTTATATGGGCATAAATTTAGGGCATTGATTTCTCCAATTATCATTGGATTATTAGTAGGTGAAAATAACCCTGCTTATTACATGTATGGATTTTTAGCTGCTGGAATTGGAATGTTGCTAGGACTTGTTATCTTCATATTGGGTAAGAATAAGTATTTGGTAGATCCAGAGGGTGGTGCTGTGGGGGATGTTCCAAATCATCAGTATGACCCGGATAACTGTAATGATCAAACTTTAACTTGGGTAGAAAAGCAGAGAATAATGGTAATTGTTATACTGGCATTCTTTGGAATATTCTTCTGGGCTGCGTTTGAACAAGCAGGAGTATCTTTAACTTTCCTGGCCGAACAACATGTTGATAGGGTTATAACTGCAATTAACTTTACAATACCGGCTCCATGGTTCCAGTCTGTAAATCCCCTTGCAATCCTTTTATTTGCACCATTTTTTGCAGCACTATGGTTAAAATTAAAAGATAAGGGAAAAAAACCATCAATCCCTCTTAAAATGTCAGGTGGTTTATTAATGCTATCCGTAGGTTTCATGATCCTAGTTTTTGCTTCAAAAACACTGGATGATGGTGCCAGTATCAGTCCACTGTGGCTTATTGTCGCCTACGTACTTTTCACATTTGGTGAACTATGTATATCTCCAATTGGATTATCAATGGTATCTAAACTTTCACCTGCAAGATTCACATGTCTGCTAATGGGGATTTGGTTTTTGACAAACGCCTTTGCTAATATACTTGCTGGACAGTTAAGTGCACTCTATCCAGATCCTACACAACCAACACCATATATTCTTGGAATACCAATTAACAGCTTTACATCATTTTTCATGATATTTGTTGTGATGTCGATTATAGCGGCTTTGATATTATTCCTAATGAGGAAAAGATTAGAAACTATGATGCATGGAATAGAATAAAAATTACATTCTAAAAAACTCATAAATTTTTATTTTTATTAAGGAGAATCTCCTATTTTATTTTTATTTTTCAAATAATATTTTAACCAAGGGTCCATTAAATTAGATTGGATGAAATGGAGGAGGAACATTTAAATATTGATTTTTACTATTGGAATAAAAGGAAAATGTTCTATTTCTTATCAAGTTGTTCATAATAAGTTCCTGTTAAACTTGTAAATTAATGTTAAACAGGATAGACTCTGGAGGAAAAATATGAAAACACAATTTGTTACTTGCCTAAACCTGTATTGATGGAAGGGTTCAACTACCAGTTATCAAATGGATCATGGAGAATTATGGGGTGGAATATGTAGACATGATAACTGCTCCTGGAATAGACGGTCTAATGGCAGATAGGGGCAATAATATTAAGGATATTCTTGAAAAGATAAGTATTTCAAAAAAGGTTCATTCAACGAATCAAATATTCATTGTTGGGCATCATGACTGTTTAGCAAATCCTGTAACTAGTGATGTACATAAAAAACAGATAATTGAATCGGTTTATCGTATTAAAAAATTAAATTTAAATTGCAATGTGATAGGGCTATGGGTTGATAGTAGATCAAAGATTCAAATTGTTCATGAAATTTAAAAAAAGTATGAAATTTAGTTTTATTAAATGATAGATTATTCTTTCTCTTTTTCTTCATCTTCTCTACTTTTAAATACATATCCACATTCACTGCACAGAAGTGCTCCTGTTTTGGCATGTGCACGATGTTCGGATTCAATATCTCTTTTGAGAATTTTATCCTTGCAACCACATTTAGGACATTTTTCATCTAATTTACCCAGGTTCACAATCAATCCTCCAAGTATAATACTACATTGATTATTCTATGATGTTAACATTAAAAAAATGTTTTTAATATATTTAGTGAAATCAAAAAAATAAATATAACAATATCTTTAGGTAAAATTTAAGAACCTTTGAGCATTAAAGACATTATACTATTTTTATTTCTTTTAGAATTACCAACCATACCAGATCCAGAGAGCATTTCCACTGTTGCCCTGTCAGTAATCTCCTTAAAAATACGTTTATATGCTGTGCAATGAGGATCTACACCTTCCACTTGCGCATCTGTAATTGCCAATGCATTATATGGACATCCGCCCCTGCAAAACTTGACATAAGTACATTTTTTACATTCAACATCTACATATTCCTTGAATTTTTGTAGAAGTTTCCATGGTTGAGATTTGGCCAGATCATCTATGGTAGGATGGTCATAAACATTGCCCATTACATATTCTGGCATACCAACGAAACGATAGCATGGATATATACTACCATCTGGTCCTATGGCAAATGTGTCTCCCATACAATCAACGAAGGTACAAACAGTACCTTTGCGCCGGAAAACACTTTTAGCAAGGTTATCGATGTTCATGATTTCAATTTCATCCATATGTTCCAAGTATTGATCAAGTAGGTAAACCAAAAGTTCCCCATATTCTTCTGGTGAAAGAGCCCATTCCTCAGGATTTTCATCTCTCATGGAAGGCAGTGAAGGATGTAATTTAAGTGTTAATCCGTTATCAATGAAGTAATTTAGGATATCTTCTTTATAATTAATTGAATGTGAAGTAAATGTACATATAAAACTAACTTTCAGATTATGGGATTTTGCTATTTCATAACCTTTCATAGTCTTTTTATAGTATCCTTCACCCCTTTGGTAGTTGTTCAGTTCTTCTGGACCATCAATACTCGAACCTATTGGAATATTATATTCACTAAATAATTCTGCCATTTCAGGGGTAAGATTCCATAAATTGGTTTGAAGAGCAAGAGCAGGTTTTAAATGTTCTAAACCTTTTTTTATTAGTGGAAGAGCTTTTTTATAAAAATCAAAACCAGCAAGTAAAGGTTCACCACCATGAAAAGTGAATGTAACTGTGTCATCTCTGAAGTTTTTAAGCCATTTAACAACTTCTTCCACAGTTTCAATGCTCATCAGATCTGAATCTACCTCGGAACTCCAGCAATAACTGCAGTTAGAGGGACAACCAAGTGTAGGGACTAGCATAACATGAAAAACCATTAAAACACCATTTTTTAGTTATAAATCATTTAATCAAGGTTTATTTATGTGATATGTTAATTACTTCAAAAATTATTTCTTTTGTTTATCTTCTCTAGGATCATCAACTGTTTTATTATCATCCAAATTCTTTCTTTTCAAAAACCTTCCAAACAAACTATTATCTGATTTAGATTTAGGAATCAACTCTTTTAACTTGGATATTTCTTCCAGAGATTTGTTGTATTTGATCATAAGTTCCTTATGTTCATCAACCAGTTTTTCATACTTTAGATTTAACTGTTCATAGTCATTTAATGCATCTTTTGAAGACTCAAGTGTGCTGATTTTAGTTTTAAGTGTCTTCAACATTCCTTTTTGTTCTGAAAGTGTGGAAATTAGATTCTTGTTTGTGAACTTTAACTCAAGATTTTTGGTTTCTAATGTTTTCAAATCGCTTTCAAGTTTATTAATTATTTCATCCTTTTTTTGTTCTAAAATGGGATCAGCCCCAAATTTATTTAATATTATAAATGTTTTACTTGAACTTAAACATATAAGTTATGAAGAGTTATGGTTATTTAATATGTCATTCATGAAATTATCAAAGTTTATTTCTGCTATAAATGAACTTAAACGTTTTTCATTAGAGTTGGCTTTATAATAATCTATAATCCTGCCTATTAGATTTAAAGCATTTTCATCTGATAAATTTTTAGCCATTAAACTACCTATTCTAGGTTTTATTCCTGCATTCCCTCCGACTAATAGTTTCCATCCTTTTGGAGTTCCTATTAATCCAATATCTTTAATAGCAGGTTCAGCACATGAATTTACACAACCTGAAACTCCAATTTTTAATTTTTTAGGTGTTTTAAGTCCACAATAAATATCATCAATTTTCATGCCCATTTCAATGGTGTCTTGCACACCTTTTTTACAGTACAATGATCCGGGACATAATTTGGATGGTCTCACCCTAGCGCCAGTAAAACCTCCGGGTTTCATATCTAGATCATCCCATATGTTGTCAATATCTTCAGGTTTTATTCCAATCATTACTATTCTTTGACTTGAAGTCATTTTCAATGTTTTGACATGATATTTATCTGCTATATCTGCAATCTTTCTTAATTCATATGGATCTATTATACCTCCAGCTATGTAAGGAATGATTGCATAAGTTTTCATGTCTTTTTGAAGTGAAGCTCCCTTTTCAGGTATGTTTTCCGTCAATAAGATCACCTTTATAAATTTAGTAATTTCAGCTTATTTATAAAAGAACTGTTTAAAATATAATTAATAAACAATTTATAATGATAAAATATAAAATTAAAGTATTACAGGGGATATTATTTGGTTAAATGACCATCAAACCCCTGTAAATAGAGATATAGAAAGGTATTAACACTGTAATAACCGCCTCCTTTCAGACACTCTAGCATAACATTTCAGTGGATAACATAAAAATATTATGATCAAAAAGTAAACCAAAAACATTAAATAAGCACATTTTTTCCATTTAGATTAAATCTGCTCTTCTGGATTGTTTTTTAATACCCAAACTAATAATTAACAAAATTATTTTAAATAAAATTCATGACCTGCAAGGGAAAAAGATATTTCAATAAATATTAAAATTTTTTAAAAGTTTCTTGAAAATACTTACATTAAGTATATTTAAATCTGTTTAAAAGGATATATGGACTTATTATAATTACTATAGTTCATGCTATAGAATCATATTTAATTGAGGTATTATTATTTACTAATTAATAAAGATCTATATAAGCAATCAATTTTTGTAATTTAATTCATTTTAATGGGCCTTCCCATCTTTACAGAAATAACGGCCAGGTATACTACTTTTAAGGGATTTTTGGTTCCAAATTAAACATTCATTACATTTACAAACTTTTTTGGTATCTATATCTTTGCAAATAGCTTTACCAGTAGAACAGTATAGTCCTGGCACTCTATCTGGACCCATCATCATAGGACTATCTAAATCCTGATTTTTTATTAATAACATGATTTGTTGTTTATCTTTCACGCACTGACTTTCAATCTGGACAGCACACTGCATGCAAAGACATTTTTTAATGTTTTCCATGCTGAACTCTATATTTTCCATGTTATCCTCCTCTATTCAATATTAACAAGAATAATTATAGAGTATCAAACTATTGAATTTTTCTACAGAACCAACATTTTTTGTTGATAAAACCAATAATTATATTCCATTACAAATTTACTATAGAGATAATGAATTATACTAATTCATAATTGCCGGGATAGTCTAGCCAGGTAAGGCGCAGGATTCGAAATCCTGTTGAGCTATGCTCGTCCTGGGTTCAAATCCCAGTCCCGGCGTAGATTTTTTTATTGTAATTGTTTTTCATAGATAATATTAATTGTTGATTCATCGATATTATAGTCAAGTAAGATAAAAACATTGGATTTGTTTGATTCAGATATTATTAGTTGTTAAAATTTAAATCAAATTTAATTATAAAAACCCTATTATATTCTTTAAATATTATATTTGGAAAATGAAGGGGGTTTATTAATGGAATTAGAGTTTAAGAATGTGATTGCTGTATTTTTTATAATGGCAATATTAATTACAGTAAGCGGATGTACAAGTATATCGAACAATACAACCAACAACACAACTAATATCACTGAAAAGAATAACACAGATAACGTGAATACAACAACAGATATTAGTGCTGTTAAAGCCAAAGAACTCGCAACACAATATACAGGAATTGGTGTCACTTTAGGAACTCCTACATTAACAACATTTAAAGGTGTTAAGGTATGGAAAGTGCCTGTTTCAACCAGCGGATTGAATAAACCTGTTGACAATATATATATCAATGCAGTTACAGGTAAAAGAGTTCAATAATAGATTTTTTTTAATTTTTTTTGTTAACATATTTTTTATCAAGATAACATGTTTTTATTTTTATCTGAGGGCATGATTCATATCCATGTAATCTTTAAAAGTACTAAAAGAGCACCAAATTCAATAATACTCAAGCTTAATACAGGAAATCCCATTCCAGGACCATGAAACCCTTTTGCAGCAAGTAGAAAAATTAGGAACATGATGTTTTGGACTATTAATAATGTTGCAAATATGGCCAACCCTAGACTGAACTGGGATCTAAGTTTCCTGTAACTTCCAACATATGTGAATAAAAGTATTAGAAGCAATAAAATATTGGCAGCACAAACTAGGGCAGCAATAATAGCCAAATTAGGATCGTCTAGTGGGGGTCCCCTTTCTAATTTATTCCCATTAAAACCTTCTGTTCCAGGAACTAATTCATCACTCACATGATCACCTTCTAATTTTCACTAATTTCCTTCCATATCTGCTGGAAAAGTTCATAATTTTCTTCCATCGAGGATGAAAGAAAATACATGGTTCCATATTTTTCTCCAGATGCTGTTATTATGTTATTATCCTCTAAAACCTTGATGTGATGCCTAACTGTTTTATAATCTAGTTCTAATTTTTCAGCAAGCTGGTGGGCGTTATAAGGCCTTTGATTTAGTAGGTGTATTATCCTGGCCCTATTAACTCCTCCTTTTGTACCAGCAATAAGCCACCAAAGTATTTTCTTCATGGGCATCACCAAATAGGTTATGAAGTTATTATAGTATCATATTTTAGTTTTATAACTAGCAAAAATATACTTATCGATCCATTTTCATGTATTCGTATTATTATTGCCATATAGAATAACAACAAATTTTTTGTAAACTTTAGTTCAGATATGTGCTAATTGTCTGCAAAATAACAGAGTAGTTTTCCATATTTACACTTAAATCTATAATATTTCAATAAATTATTTTAACAAAATACGTTTTAAAGAAATGAAAAAGAAATAAATCTTGGTTGCATGATAAAAGAATAATAAGATGTTATATTTATTATTCCTTGGTTATTTTATATAATATTGATAGAGCAACCAATTGAATCAAATTGATGAAGAACAACGCAATATGTGGCCTTCCAAAATCAGAATGAGATATTTCAGATGGTATAACTGGAAGTATTAATGGAATGATAAGTGCCATAGTTACTAATATATTCTGGATAAGAAGGAAGGTTGCAAAATACAAAAGGCCTATTGTGAATTTAGATTTTACTTCTTTATATGTTTTCCAATAAGTATACAGCAATCCTACTAACAAACAAACGTTTGCAATTCCAATTGCCACTGCAAGATAAATTACTATTAATATTGTAGGCCCTATTACTTCGGTTACCATTTTTATATCCTCTTACAAATTCTTTTGTCCCAAATAACTTGATATATAATTTTTAAACCAATTCCTTCCAAATGTCTCTGAAAATATCATAATTTTCTTCCATTTTTGGTGAAAGGAAATACAATTCCCCATACTTATTTTTACCTGTAGAAGTTATCATATTGTTTTCGTCTAATATTTTCAAATGATGTCGCACTGTTTTATAGTTGAGTTCAAGTTTTTCCGCGAGCTGATGGGCGTTATAAGGTCTTTCTTTCAAAGCCATAATAATTCTAGCTCGATTAGGCCCTCCTGCTGTTCCAGCAAATACCCACCAAATCAGTTTTCTCATATTAAACATTCCCAACTTTTTGAATTCTTGAAACTTTATTAAGTTATAATTTAAAACTATAAATATAATATGTTAACTTTTATGGGCGGTGTTTTATGAGTATTGGAGTAATAGTTGCTTTGTTAGGTATAATAATAATGATCACATACATTACAATAAAATTCTGGCTACTTTACAAAAAATCAAAGCCTAAACTTTAATTTGGATTAACATACAGTCGTTATTCCAATTCTAAAAATTCCTTAAAAAATTAAATATTCGGATTAAAAAATAAACATCAATTTTCTATAAACTTAGAGGGTTCAAAGTATTGTTTAAGAGTTGGTGTTACTTTTTTGAAGCATTATATCCAGTATTATTTTGTCAGCATCTTTCATACCATCATTTCCTACTCTGCAAAAATTTTTTATAGTGTCGTCAGGATTTTTTTCAATTATACCATCTGTTGATTTTATTGAATTCCCTTCTAATGTAACAATGGTGGATTGTATGGCTGCTGTAGTGCAAGTTGCTACTTTAAGGGCACATCCTGCTTTTGCACCATCACAGATCATTCCTGTTATATTGCCCAATATGTTCTGTATTGATGATTTTATTTCCCCTTCACCACCACCCATCATGTAAGTGATTCCACAACATGCACCTGTAGCAGATATAGTTGCACCGCACAAAGAGGATAAACGTCCTAAAATTGATTTAATGTAGATAGTTATTAGGTTACTGAGTACTACTCCTCGTATTAATGTATCTTCATTAGAATCCAATTTCTCTGCAAATGCAACAACAGGAATTGTGGCAGAAATTCCTTGATTTCCACTTCCAGAATTACTCATAACCGGTAAAATACTACCAGCCATACGGGCATCAGATCCTGCTGCTGTTAATGCTGTTGCGTAATTTGCCGCATCATCTGCAATAAATCCATTTTCCATATTTGATTTGATACTCCTACCAACATGAAGACCATAAGGTTTATCCAAGCCTTCTAAACAAATTTCCATATTCAGTTTAATGCTTTCTCTAATTAAATCAAGTTTTTTTATGTCAACATTATTAACAAATTTCCATATTGAATCAACACTCAGAAAATCCAGATTTTCTTCGGTCATGTCATAATTGAATATTTGCTTATCAGTACTCTTTTGAATATCAACAATATTTTTCCCGTTAACTTCTAGCAAAACAACATTGTTATGTATATCTTCAATAATTACCCGGGAATTAAAGTCCTCAGTTTCAACAATTACTTCTACATATAACTTTTTAGGAGAATTGGCTAACTTAACAGTAACCAAGCCCATTTCGATCATTTTTTGGGCATTTTCAATGTCATGATCTTTGAGATTAGCAAGTACCTCTAGATTTTTGTCTAGATACTCAGCAAAAATACCCAATGCTGCTGCTAGATTTATACCACAACTATCTGTTCCAGGGATTCCAACAGACATAGCATTTTTAATAACATTACGAGATGCAATTACTTCAACTTTAATTATCTTATTTCCTTCTGCATATTTTTTAGCAAGAGCTGCTGCATATGCAATAGAATTAGGTTCTGTGCATCCTAATGCAACAACTAGCTCCCTTTCTAAAAGATCCAAGAATTTTTCATCGTACATTGTAATCCACTTCTATAATTAATTCATAAAAAAATGAGTTATATTCCAATTAATGTTTCATGTAAAATTTAAATTATATAAACATTTGGATATTATAAATTTATGAATATTTATTTTGTTAAGAAAAAACTAATTAAGAGAATTAACAAAACTAAAACATAATAAGATTATTTTACATTAAAATATCAAGTTAAAAAAAATTTGGAGCATTAATATGGACATTAATATCGATAAACAAACTAATGAATTATTGGATGAAGTTATAAAATCAAGACGTTCAGTTAGATCTTTTAAGAAACAATCACCTCCAAAGGAGAATATTGAAGATATTTTAAATGCAGGAATGTTGGCCCCATTTGCTGCACAAGCTGTTGGAGAAATGAAAGATTTCAGACGCTTTTTTGTATTTGAAAATGACACCCCCAGTATCGAAATCGCAGAAAAACTCATGAAAAATAAAGCGGTGGAAGGGTTAAATCATTTTAAGAATATACTTAAAGAAAAACCTTTTTTAAAACCAAGAGTCCAACCATTCATTGGATAAACTTCAGATGACTGTAGATAATGGTGTTCTTGGTGTGGGAACAGCACCGTATTTTATAGTTGTTGCTGAAGTAAGAGGAATTCCGCCTGTTGAACAGGAATCTATTGCACATTGTCTTGAAAATATGTGGCTTAAAGCAACAGCCTTAAAACTTGGATTTCATCTAGTATCTTTAACATCACAAATGGCGGAGGATAAAGAGTTTCTCACACTTCTTAACATACCTGCAGGTAAGTACAGTATTAATGGATGTGCTGTGGGTTATCCTGCAATTGGAACACCATCTGTAAATCGTCCAGAAGTCAAAGATGTTACAATTTGGATGGGTGATAGATGAAAATAAATTTGTTTAAAAAAAATTAAGGAGGAACTAGCTATGAAAAAATCCTTAGGAGCAAAAACAATTGTATATCCAACCCCTGTTTTTATAGTGGGAACATATGATATGAATGAAAAACCAGATGTAATGGCAGCTGCATGGGGAGGTATTTCATGTTCACAACCTCCATGTGTTTCAATTTCACTTCAAAAACAGAGATACACCCTTAAAAACATTGTTGAGAGAGAGGCATTTACAATAAGTATTCCATCCGAAGAATATGTAACTGAATCAGATTATTTTGGAATCGTTTCAGGTAAGGATGAAGATAAATTCTTAGAAAGTGGACTTACACATGTGAAATCTAAAATTGTGGATGCACCATATGTCAAAGAATTTCCGCTTATACTCGAGTGTAAGTTGGTTCACACAGTTGATTTGGGCATGCATACTCAGTTTACAGGTGAAATAATGGATGTTAAGGTTGACGAAAAAGCAACTAACACAAATGGGCTTCCAGATATCACAAAAATTAAGCCATTCACATTTGATCCTGCGGGTATGGCTTACTATGGTATAGGAAATAATCTTGGTCCTGCATTCAATATTGGAAAAAAGATAAAAAAACAATAAAAAAACAAATACCAAATTTAACTGAAGTTAAATTTCTGATTTACATTTTTTTTTAAAATGATTCTAACTTTTTATCTGCTAGAATAGATTCATTATAAGCCAATATGCGAATACTTTCGGCTTGTTTAAAATCAGAGTTTTCATTTAAATTTAATAGCCTTAAAAATTTAATTTCCGCGTTTTCTATACATTTTTTAGCTTTTTCAATATTTTGTTTACTTGATCCACTGTAACCGGAATCAATATTTAACAGTTTATATTTTATTTTGCTTGTTATTATGATGCCTTCTATGGCAGAGGGTAATAATTTAACAGCATGCCATTTTTTGTACTGTTTTACATTCAGAAATTCAGAGTTTGTATCAGATTTTTTTATATCTTTTTTTAATTTCTCGAGCCATCTTAAAGAAGCGGAAATCTTCAAATTGATCAATCTAACATGGTCATTATTATTCAATCCATATTCTGATCTTTTTTTAGCAAGTTTTATTCGAGCTATGGTTTTGTTGGCACTTGCAATGTAATAATTCTTGTTTTTTTCTAATATTTCGATTGAAGAAATATTATCCTTACCCTCTAAGTATTTCTCTATTTGATTGAAATTAATTCCTTTCATAGTTCTATAAGACATTCCACCAGCAATGTTCTCATTTTCTTGCATATGAAACCCCATTTATATTAATAACAAATCGACAATTTCTATATTAGTATGTATGTTGCAACTTTTTATTAAAAATTTTCAAAGGATTATAAAAAAACTTAATTTCAATAGTTATATTTAAAGTTTCAATAACATTTATTAAAACTATGAATCCTCAGAAATCTCGTATTTATTGAACAAGAAATTAATTTATTAATTAAATAGGTTTATCATATGACAGAATACCGGACCGATAGAGCTTCAGCCACTGTTTCTAGATTATCTTCTGAAATACCAAATGAAGGTATTACGTTTAAAGATTTTTTGGAATTAATAGGGGAACAAGGAGGATTATTATCATGTATAATACTTGTTGCTCCATTTTTATTTCCAGTTTCATTTCCTGGAAGTAGTATACCCTTTGGATTGGCAATTTTATTGATCAATGTAGGGATAATTTCTAAAAGACATCCATTAATTCCTAGAAGAATTATGGATTACAAAATATCTCAAAATAATATGTTAAAGATATTAAATGGGATGAGTAGTATTTTATCAAGGTTAGATAAGATTACAAAGCAGCGTTTAACTTTGATGATAGATGGACCTTTGATGGGCCACTTAAATAGTTCAATAATGATACTATGTTCATTTTTATTAATGCTTCCATTACCTGTGCCACTAACAGATTTTATACCCGCATATAGCATTCTTTTTTTGGCTCTTGGTTCAATTGAACGTGATGGATATCTTATTTTTGCGGGATATTCCATGGCAACCATTACTGTGATATACTTCTTTTTAATAGCATTTCTAGGGTTAAGTGGGATAAAGGCTATTTTAGCCTTTTTAGGGATCCCTCTGTGAGATATTTTGTATGGAGTAATCATCATTTAATCTTTTTTTAGTCAATTCGATTGATAGATCAAAACTCAAATGGATAATTGGATATAATACTTTATCAAAAATAATATTTAAGTAATGGATTTCTTGGAGGTTAAAGTGATGTCAGAGGAAAATGTCGTATACATTGGAAACAAACCAGTAATGAACTATGTATTAGCTGTAGTAACTCAGATGAATAGTGGAGTTCCCGAAGTTATGTTGAAGGCAAGAGGAAGAGCAATAAGCAGGGCAGTGGATGTAGCAGAAATCGTAAGGAATAGATTTATGACAGATTTAGAAGTAGGTTCCATAGATATCTGCACAGAAGAAATGACTAGTAGAGAAGGATCAAATAGTAATGTTTCAGCCATAGAAATACAGCTTTGCAAGACAAATTAGATAGAATCCATTTAATCCACTTTTTATTTTTTTTATTTTTTTCAATAATCCATAACTTACTTAATTACTATTATTTTAGAGTTCTTTCCTCTTTATCAGTTCAATGGAACAAAAACTGTTTAATACATTGAATCCTTTATTTTGATTTCACAGTTTTTAATGATGAATTTTTAATTTTCAAAAAATTAATAAAATAATGAGTATATAATTATCTGTATAAAAAAAAGTGAAAGTATGGATAAATTTGAACAAAAGATTCAAGAAATAATGAAAATGTCAGATAGGGACAGGAATAATGCTATAGAGCATTATAAAGGTTCATGTATCTGTCATACTTGTGCAACATATGATCAATGTGCTGCATATGCCAATGAAAAACTTTTTTGTGTAACTGGAAAAAGTGTGGAATGTATTACTAAACCTAAAGGATGTGAGTGTCCTACATGTTCATTAGCACTATCGCTTGATGTCGGTTTATTAAATAACACGTTCTGTCTTAGGGGTAGTGAAATGGATCAAAGATTATAAAAATTTTTTATTCTTAATATTTAAAGAATTCAATGTTTCATTCTCTATCTGTTCTTTTTATTCGAATTTATCATCTTTATTCTTTAACATAAACAAAAAACGACTTGTAATGGATATAACTGTATATATAACAATTAATATTGTTAATAAGAAGTATAAAATGGGATTTATTACTATTAAGCTGATGAATATAACTATGAAAAGGAAAGAACCATAATATTTGCCTATGGGGTCATAAACAGGAATTCGGAATTTGGATGTGATTATAAACTGTAGAAACATGAAAACTATGATTATAATTAGCCAGAAGGGATACAAACCAGTGATTACAAGCCCGGAAAAAGCAGATAGAATCAAAATAAAATCGGCTACAACATCAAAATATGCTCCCTTAGAAGTTGATATGTCCAATTTTCTGGAAACATAACCATCGATGGCATCAGTTGCAACTGCCAAAACAAATATGCATATGGAATACAATATAAAATTATTTATTACGGTGAAAAATAGTATAGGAGCCAAAATAATCCTGATAGAAGTGATCCCCGAAGGAATTAAAATATGGATGGATTTTTTTGGCATGTTCACTCCTTTGTTAATATAAACTATTTTTGTTCACCAAATATTAGTATATATGAATTAATCATAAATTGGAATATTATTTCATTATTTTTATAGATATCCTTTAAATAAATCATTGGAGGTAAACTAATGTCAATTACAATACCACAAATTGAGAATCTATTCAATTACCTGCATATGGGTGATAATAACAAATTTTTTGAAAATGTTGCAGATGATGTTACATGGACTGTCATGGGTACACATCCGCTGGCAGGTGTCTATAAAAGTAAGGAAGATTTCATATTGAATACTTTTGTACGATTGAATAAACTTTTAATGGAAGGAGTGGTTTTAAAGGTAAATAACATTATAATTAAGGATGACACAGCTGTGGTTGAAATGGAATCGCTTTCAACTGCTTTAAATAACAAGCCATTTAATAATACTTATTGTTGGATTTGCAAGTTTGAAAACGATATTATTGTAGAAGTACGTGCTTATGTTGATTCTGCCTTGGTTCAAAATCTTATTAGCGAAAATGAAACAAAATAAATATTTATTCTTTGTGAAAAAATCAGTTCAATTAACAATTATTTATTTTAATCTTTAGTTTTATTAGATTCAGTAACCTTATTGGAATTTTCTTTAATTTTATTCATTTCAGCTCTACAGTAATTTAATTCTATTTGATATTTTTTGACCTCTCTTTTCAAGAGTAAATTTTTTGTCCAAAAATATATTGAAAGCGCTATAAAAATAATTACTAAGATAGATAAGAATCCTATGATTATTGTAGCTGCCATTGCCTGCCAGAACAAAGCAAAACCATAAATAAGATAAAATACTGCTACAATCAATCCTATTATTACGGCGAGCACAACAATTATCTTCAAATTCCTTATTAATTCATTACTTTCCATATAATCACCGACGATTATTTTTTGCCAGACATCTTGTCTACAGTACTTTTAATTGATTTTATCCAAGGAGTTATGGTATTTTCAGAATTTTCCTTGTCTTCAATATTATTGGGGTTTCCAATTATATTCCTTTGATTAACATAATCTTCAAGCCAATCAGCAAGTTCATAATCAGAAAGTGTCTCCATCAAAACCCAAGCATAACCTTCGTGTTCACGGCTTAAGGTAAGTTTTCCTTCAATTATCTTTCCAGACATAATTATATGCACTGCACGTATAATATGCAAATTCTGTTCAGAAGCACCTACCACATGTTCCAATTCAATTTTTAAGTTAGTTTCCTCATAAACTTCTCTTATCAATGCGTGGTCGAATGATTCTTCCTGATTAACCTTCCCACCTGGAAGTTCCCACTTTCCGGGATTGGTTTTAGAATCTGATGATCTTTTTAGTATTAGAATTTTGCCATTTTGATCTGTGAGAAGCACTCTCACAGCAAGCCCATAAACGTGGTTTATCATGATATCTTTACCTGAATTTATTATTAATTATTTACCTTGTTTTATTTATAAGGATCATTTTAGATGAAATTATATACAATAACAACCTTTATGGTTGAATAAATTTACTTGAAACCATAATTTTGTATTTAAACATAGATAATGTCCATATTAAATGTTATTTACTACTATTTCATGGTATTCATGAAAATTTAGGATATTAAAAATCTTTGAAACTATGAGCGAGAGAGAATTACTTTCAGAATATATGTTTTACTTGATTCATGACATTGATCTAACTAGTATAATTCAAAATTCTTTAATGCGGTCATGAATAAGTCTAAAATGATGTAGTATGTTTTTGTATTCTTCTAATTGCAGTAGACTTTTAATTTATGCATTGTATTTATATGGAATAATGAACAATCTATCATGTCAAAATCATTAAACAATAAAAAAAAGCATTAATACAAATATAATTTGATAATTATTAGTTTAGGTGAAAATATGAGATGGATATTGGTCATAATTGCTATTATAGCATTATTAGTAGGTTACTCCTACATTACTACAGCAAACGGCCCTATAGCGCCATTAGGAAGGGATGGGTTTGTAAAATTTTTAAATCCTGATATGTATCCGGGACATCCTCATTCAAAACTTCTAGCCAAATATGCAGATGAAAGGGGATCTAAAACTGCTTTGGTTGTTCATTTTGGTGGAAGTTCTAACTATCGTAGCTATCAGGAAGGAGATGTCTATATAATAGAGATGGCCTTTATCGATACTCAAGGAACAGGTGCTGCTGGTCAGACAGACTACCTAGATTCTCTTAAAGTTGCAATATTTGGTATACCTGACGGTAGATACAAGTTTAAATCCGATGGAATGATATTTAATACCTATGATGACGCAATGAACCATATAAACACACTTGCAAAAGCTCATGGACAAACAGGGCCAATACCCATGGTATGGCATGGAACTGCAAGAAGTGGAAATCCAATACTGGTGCAAGGATGTGGATTCCCGCTTTACTTCGACATATTGGAGAAGACCTATGGAATTATACCTGCCTATTTTTATACGATAACTGGTATGTTTTTCCCATATTTCAACAATCCAACTGCATTTTATGAAATACAACATGCTACAGAACTACAAAACCTCTATACACAAGGAGATTTGAACTACGATTGAATAAACAATGAGAAATTAATTAAAAAAAACAATTTAATTAATTTTTTTTATTCATTTTTAAATTAACTGAATATAATATACTAGGATTAAATCATGTAAAATATTATTTTAAAATTATAACCTTCATTTTTTTTGATTTTATATAATATTTTTAATGATTATAAAAGATTTAATGATTATTTATCTCTTAAATCTATCATACCCATTAAATATTTATTCTTGATTTTCATTTAGTTGGAGTAAATGAATTCGTAATTTTCTTTTTACAGTTCAATTTAATCATAAACACTGTGTACCATTTAATAACTCCATTAACACGGTTTTATTTCAAATATATATTTTATAGAAATATCTTGTACAATGTGTTAAAAATGGATTTTGATAAATTTAAATAGTAAATATTGTTTTATAGGGAATAATTTGCTTTAAACCAAATTAATTATTAAAATTAGGGAATTTAGGGTATCATTTGGGTGTAATTTGGGAAAAGGGTTATATTCAATTCAAATCAACTTTTTATATATAAAAGCGAATTTAAATAAGATTTCTTAACCAAAAAAAACCTTAAAGGAGAATTTCATGTTGCATAAAACATTTATAAAACAAAAATTACCAATAACTGCCTTCTTTAAATATTTAGTTTCTAGCAATGTATGATATCAAATTTTAACAGGTTAAAAACAAATTAAAATTTAAATATTAGCAGAATATCTTGTAATTTAAATAAAAAGATCAATTATTTGCAATTTATCAATTTAATCTATTTTAAATATGGCATTCAAATTAGGAAGGTAATTATTTTGGATTTAAAACTTATGGCTATGAAGATTTTTAAAATGCGTTCTCAGTATCATTTCTGGTTTAAAAGAGTTTTTTTTCATGATAAAAAAGCGATATTTATACACGAAGAAAAGCAACTAAATCAACGTTTTAATCAATATTACAAATTTCTTAAAGCTTTGAGATGTTATGAGATAATTACAGTGAAGGAAGCCCGTAAATCTGGGAAGGATATTAAAGAACAACAATTGGAGGAAAAAAAAGAGTTGGTAAAAAATATTTGGCCTGAAAAATCCAAAAAAATATAAAAAAATCAGAATAGATCAATTTAATTTATAACAATACGAAAAATAAAAAGTGAAAAACGACAAATAATATATTAAACTACTCAAAAATAATGATCAGATCATTGATCTATTTATGAACACTTGAAATCGTTTTCACGGGCATTTTATCAAATATAGGTTCTGGTGGGGGGTCTATAATTTTAGATAGATATAAAATTGTGATTATATTAGTGTATTCTATAACATTAATTGCAATGTTAAATTCAAATATAGCTAATATTTTGTATTCTAATAACAATTCAAATACTAGCTTAGTTACAACCAATGTTCTAATCTATGATGGTGACGGAGTCATGGAAAGTAGTGTAGAAGATATTGAAGAGTGTCTTAATACAAGTAATTATGAGAATCTAACTCCTAACAACAAATTTGAATATTCAACTACTAGTGAGATCAATTCTAATACATTGTCAGGCTATGATGTGTTAATAATGCCGGGTGGTAATTCTCTTACCTATCTTGAAAATGATGATATTGATGGCAATTCAATAAAATTGTTTGTCCAAGGAGGTAAGGGCTACTTGGGAATCTGTGCAGGGGCATATGCTGCATCCAATTATGTGGATGGATATTATCAGGGATGGGGTATTACACCCGATGTAAACACAAAAAATGAAAATTATGAGGGTTCATTACAGATATCAACAACATCAGCTGGATCTAAGCTTATGAACGGATCTATAACAAACATCCATATGCAGAATGGTCCTGCAATGTATACGAACAATACTCAAGTCATAATGGCTACTTTTGCAGATAATAATACGGGTTACCAAAATTATGCAGCTATTGTAGCCGATACATTTGGATCTGGAAGGGTTATACTAAGTGGCCCACATCCTGAAACAGATTCTCAAAACCCTAAACTTCTAACAAATATGTTACAATGGATTTCTAAAAGAATATAAATTAAGAGTTATATCCTTAGATTAAAGGACGGATTATAGGAGAGTAACAGCATTTATTGTTGTTGTTTCTGATGATCCATTATCAAACATTCATTTTATCTTAATTTTAAATACTTTTTAAAAAAAAATTAAATATCAAAATGAACAAAGATTATAGTGTGATTAAAATGGATGAATTAAATAATGTCGTTGAAATTCCGGAATTCAGAGATGTTACGGGAATATTCAAGGATAGAAAACACGCTGGAAATGTTCTCGCGGATATGATGATCGATTACAAGGACACAGAATCGATTATATTTGGAATTCCGGCTGGCGGGGTGCCTGTTGCCGCGCCAATAGCATCAAAATTGAATCTTAATTTAGATGTAGCTGTAGTAAGTAAAATTACACTACCATGGAATACAGAGGCAGGTTATGGGGCAGTTGCATTTGATGGTACAGTGGAATTAAATCATGATATACTATCACAGATAGGACTCAATAAAGATCAAATCAATGCAGGAATTGTAAAAACATCTCATAAGATTGAGAGACGTATTAAAACATTCAGAGGTCTAAAACACTTTCCTGAGACTGAAAATCATACAGTAATACTAGTTGATGATGGAATTGCTTCAGGTTTCACAATGCTCGTGGCTGTAGAGGCTCTCAAAAAAACAGGTGCAAATAAAATAATAATTGCTGTACCTACCGCACATTTAAAATCATTAAAAAAGGTTTCAGAAATGGTTGATTTAGTTTACTGTCCCAATATTCGTGGAGGGTGGGGTTTTGCTGTAGCAGAAGCTTACCAAAACTGGTATGATGTAAGTGAAGATGAGGTAATAGAAATTTTAAAGAGCCAAATCAATCATTTATAAAAATAGTTCGGATCAAATAAAGGTTGGTAATAACCGAACATTTATACGGGATAAAATACATATGATAAATTTGATGTTTAGGAGTATATTTGATCGTATTACTTCAATTAACATCAAAATTGTTAAATACCAAATAAATTTAGTTTAAATTAAATATACGAGAGTGAAAAAAAATGCTTGCAAAATTCGATTTACAACATTTCTGTTGCGGTCCTAAAGGGTGCGAACTAGAAATTGTTTACGGTGAAATGATAGATGCTGAAGAATAAGTTTACTTATTCTCCTTTTTATTTTTTTTTAGAGTTTTTTTATACATTAAATCAAATAACAATACCAATGAAATATTTATTATGAGCTAATTTAAGAATTGGATGCTTTTAAAGTTATATCTACATTGGGAAATATTATTTTTTTGGACACTGAATTATTGTTTTGTAAAAATAAAAATTAATAGATTAAATTACATAATAATTAATGTGAATAGTTATGTCCAAAGGAAAAATTCTAATTGTTGAAGATGAGAGCATAGAAGCATTAGATATTAAGCATGCTTTAGAATCATTTGGATACGAAGTTCCCAATATAGCAACCAGTGGCGAAGATGCTGTAGAACTAGCATTGGATATTAAGCCAGATCTGATTTTAATGGACATAATATTGAAAGGAAATACCGATGGCATAGCTGCTGCAGCCAAGATTAAAGAATTAAATATCCCTGTAATTTACTTGACAGCATATTCTGAAGAATCTAAAGTTAATAGGGCCCTCCTTACCGAGCCTTATGGATATATTATAAAACCCTTCGATCGAAACGAACTTAAATATACGATTGAACTGGCAATCTACAAGAATAAAATGGAAATGGAATTGAAGATCAGCGAAGAAAAATATAGAAGGCTAGCTGAAAATTCAAAGGATATGATTTACGTAATGTCGATACCCGATGGAAATTATCAGTATGTAAATCCAGCCGTTGAAAAAATAACAGAATTCTCTCCTGAAGAATTTTATAAATCAACTCGGCTATTAAAGAGTTATATTCATCCTGATCATAAAAATTACTACAAGAAAACATGGAAAAAACTCTTAAATGGCGAAACACAGTCTGCATATGAATATAAAATAGTTACCAAATCTGGCAAAGAAAAATGGTTAAACCAACGTAACACTATTATAACAGATAATGAAGGTAACCCTATAGCCATTGAGGGAACTGTAACAGACATTACTAAACGAAAAGAAATAGAGGAAGGTTTAAAAAAGAGAGAAATGGATTTTAACATCGAAAACAAGAAACTTCTCCGTGCTCAAAGAGTTGCTAAAATTGGTATTTGGGAAAATGATTTATCAACCAATGATCTTCTATGGTCTGAAGAAATGTATAGAATCATGGGTTTTGAACCGAATACACCTGTAAATTTAGTTGATGTTACTAAATTATTCCCTACAAAGGAATTTAAACGTTTCCAACAAGCTGTAGATGCTGCAATAAATAAAAACTCACCATACAGTATTGATTCAAAATAAACAAGAAAGATGGAACATTAATTTATATTCATGACGAAGGAGAAATTATCCGTAACCTTGAGGGCAAGCCTATATCAATGTTTGGAACAACTCAAGATATTACTGAACGCAAACTAGCTGAAAAATCTTTAAAGGAAAGTGAATCTAAATTCTGAAACCTGGTTGAGACAACTCCCGATATGATATGGGAAATTGATACACAAGGGATCTTCACATACATAAGTCCTCAATCTAATTCTATTTTAGGATGGTCACCACAGCAGGTTATTGGAAAAAGTATTTTTTCAATGATAAGACAGGAACATATACAAAAAATCAAAAAGTCATTCCAGACCCATATTGAAGGGACAAAGAAATTTAATGTACTTGAAGTTCCTGCAGAACATAGAAACGGTAGACATATTGTTATAGAAATCCATTCTGCAAAAGTTACAGATGATAATGGAAAGATTAAAGGATTTCAGGGAATCGCTAGGGATATAACAGAAAAAACAATTGCAACAAATAAATTGAAAACATCTATTAAAGAGAAAGACATTCTACTTCAAGAAATACATCATAGAGTAAAAAATAATATGCAGATCATATCTAGTCTTTTGAATCTTCAGATTAAATATATTAAAGATGATGAAGCTATAGATGTGCTTAAAGAAAGTCAGAATAGAGTTAAATCAATGGCCATGATACATGAAAAACTCTATCAGTCAAATGATTTTACAAGGATTAATCTAACAGAATATATTGAAAGTTTGGTTAAAGGATTGTTTTATTCATATTCTATTGACCAAGAAGAAATATCCTCAATTATTAATGTAGATAATGTAAGGTTAAATATTGAAACAGCAGTACCATGTGGTCTCATAATAAATGAACTTGTATCAAATAGTCTTAAACATGGATTTTCCAATGGGGAGAATGAAGAAGTCTACATTTCATTAAAGTTCATTGATGATAAATATGAGTTAATTATTGGAGATAATGGGATTGGGTTTCCTTCAAACATTGATTTTAAAAAAACAGATTCTTTAGGCTTGCAACTAGTGAATAATCTAGTAGGTCAAATTGATGGAGAAATTGAGTTAGATAACAGAAACGGAACAGAATTCAAAATAGTTTTCAACGAACTAAAATATAAATCAAGAATATAAAAAAAAATCATTGAATTTTAACACCATCTAATATGATTTTGTTATTATAAAGGATATATGATAGTGTTATAACCCATATCATGAATAAAAAGATGGTAATTCTCTCAAATAACCCTCCAAAGCCATTATTACTTGCAAGTGAAATAGCACCAGCTCCTCCTGAAAGTAAAATCAATATAGATGTTGCATAAGAATACCAGGTAAATATTTTCATTTTAGAATATTTTTTAAAACTTAATCCAATAAGTAATATTGATATTATTGTTAATGCAGCTGTTATTCCCGATAATAGTATGTGAAGAGTACCATATAATGTAGCGGGAGTACCTCTCGGATCTTGTGTAAAAACAAGTACCAATAACCCAAGAATTCCTATAATGACCAGCATGATTGTGGCACTATTATATTTTTTACTATTAATGTTGCTATCAAGATATGCTCCTGAACCAAAGATTAAGAGAGATATGTTATAAAAGCCAAAGAGAATGTCTAGTAAAATTTTATTTGGAGCATTGGCCATTGTAAGTTCGCTTATAGCATTATAAAGGGCACTATAATCATGTCTAATTGCCCCACCAATAAAAACTGCTATTATATACACTAACGGTCCAATAATTCCAAATAGTGGATAAATTTTTTTCATTGTATACTCCATTTGATGATGTTAAGAATTTGTTTATAGTTAAAGTATTAATTTAATATATTTTTAGTTAGATATAAAACATTTAAATATTAGGTTAATTTACGATATCTTTGGAGTGCTCCTGTTTCATTAGCTATTTCTAATCCCTTTTGTATTAACTGTAGATCAGATATTATCCAGTTAATAATTTGATCTAGGTCAGTAACTTCAATATTGCCATATCCCTTTGAAAAATTATTTAAAGATATCTTTAAAGGTTTTAAATCGCCATTTAAAAAATTTTCAATGTTATGGAGCATATTTTTTATTTCAACAAACTTAGATTCAAAATTTGCTGATACATCCTCATTTTTATTAAATATTGCAGATAAAGCAAGTAAATCTGCAGCCAATTTATTATTTGAAGCTATAATCTCCTGATATAACTCTAGATCGTCGTTTATATCTTTATAGGAATCTTCTAATTTTTTAACTGCTGCTTCTAAATTATTTTCCTCTTTCATATAATTATTAAAGCATTTAGAGACTTTCTTATTATTAATTTTCTTTTTAAATGCCATTAAAATTTGATTAGCAGTATTTATATTGAACTGAATTGTACGAAACAATTGATTTGGTAGATTTACATTAACTCTGCTGGGTAAAATAATGTATGCACATATAAATGCAATAATCCCGCCTAAAGCAATATCTACTAATCTTGATATTGCATTATCGAATACAGTTCCAGTTGGCCATATTAAAACTATGAACACAGTAATCGCCATCACAGAAAATCCCATATAATTAGGATAGAAAGCTCTAAATAAAAATAGCATAATAAAAGCTAGCCAAATTAATAAATTATGTGGAAATATGAATGAAAAAATTATAGCCAATATTATGGCAAATAAATTAAATCCAACCCTTGAAATTAAATTATCAACTGTACTCGAGATATCGGGTTTTAAAATGATCAAAACGCCCATTGTTATCCAAACTGCGCTTCTTTCTCGGGTTAAATATACAAAAATTAGTGAAATAGTAATTGCTATAGTAAACCGGATTGCATGGCGAATATATAGATTGTTTAAATGAAAATTAGCATCCAAAACTTCTCTAAGAGATTTTTTATATGCTTTTATTACTTTCTTCTCCCTTCCCCAGTCCCCAGATAGTATTGTATTGCTTTCAAAAAGGATATCCCGGATACCATGAGAAATATCCATTACAGTTTCACTATTGTCACTATTTTTTACAAATTGTGATTCAAGAGTTAAAAGTTCGGTATCTATAGCACTCAAATTGACTGGACCTTTATCATTATTGAAATGATCTCCAATTTTAAAAGCAAATTCATCTGAATGATTTAAAAAGTTATTGAAGTATTTATGTTGTTTAGGAGTTAATCTTGCAACAATAAGATTGCTGTATTTCCTTAAAATTTTAAAGTAACTTCCAAATTTAAAAATATTAATATAATCCATACGAAGCGGAATATCAGATAAAATATTTTTTACAGAAAAAATATTTTGAATATTTGTCTCAGGATTGAATCCTATTGTTACCATTTTACGAATTTTCTTCTTTTCAAACCATATCTTAGGAATAAAAAGCACAGATGCAACTAAATAGGATAATAATGCATATATTGTCCAATCGAAAGTATTAGATTGATTATTAACCAATAATACTGCTAAAAAATATATTAAAAAGAATGTAAAACCCAAAGAGCCTTCAACGCTTCCAAAAATGTAGAGTGAAATACCGAAAAAGGCCCAAATAACAGTAAAGAATATAAATATTCCAATATTTGAAAGAGATAACGATGCACTAACAAAAGCCAGCACAGTCATAAAAAACCCTAAAAATGTTAAAATAGCGACTTTTCTAAGTGGGAGTGAAGTTTCAATTATTATTGTAGCTATAAGAGTTACAAACATTATGGCCATTATTCCATTATCCAAACCCATAAATTTGGCAACTATGGCTGCAATGATCATTAAAAAAATAGCCCTGAAGGCTTGTCCCCATTGAGGTCTGCCTTTTGGTTTTGAAAGTCTTTTAAATCTATTCCAAAATCCTTTTTTCTTCAATTAAAATCTCCAATATCTTTTTCTGAATAGGATTTTCATTTTTATTATTATTATAACTTTCTAACAAAATTAGATGATTTTAAGGGCAGAATAATCATGATACAATTATATATCTTGTTATGAAATATATTTTATTAATTGTAAACTTTAAAATTAGCTTTGAGGGTAAATAAAATATTATATAATGATTTTTAAACTTTAAGTAAATTATATCAATTCCTTTCAATATAATATAAATTATTCATACTATCCATTATTCTAAATTGGATATGGTTAGATCTAAATTTCATAATTACCAGTTTGTTTATATTTTATCATCCATTTAGTGGAGGAAATTTTATGAAAAGAGATATTATAAAGATCAATGAAGAGAAGTGCATTGGTTGTGGGGACTGTATTCCTGGCTGTCCTGAGGGTGCTTTACAAATTATTGATGGAAAGGCAAAACTGGTTAGTGATTTATTCTGTGATGGTTTAGGAGCATGTATTGGAACATGTCCACAAGATGCCATAGAAATTGAGCAGAGAGAAGCTGAGCCATACGTTGAACGTAATGTAATGAATAATGTTATCAAAGAGGGGCCTAATGTAATAAAGGCTCATTTAAAGCACCTTAACGATCATAATCAAATTGATTATCTTAATCAGGCCATTAATTTTTTAAAAGATAAAAATATTGAAATTCCCGACTATGAAAGTGAAAAAACATTTACTTGTGGTTGTCCAGGTTCGATGGAAACAGATTTAACTAATAATCAAGCTCAAAATGATAAACGTGTTAACCTTAGAGGAGAACTTCGAAACTGGCCAGTACAACTGCAGCTTATAAATCCTAACGCTCCTTATTTAAAAAATTCTAATCTTTTAATTGCAGCAGACTGTGCACCCTTTGCTTATGCAAATTTCCATCAGAAATTTTTGAAAGATAAAATTTTGATCATACTATGCCCCAAACTGGATAAGACAATAGAACAGTATGTTGATAAGTTAGCAGAAATTTTTAGTAAACAAAATATAAAATCCATATCTATTGTACATATGGAAGTACCATGCTGTTCTGGTATTGAAGTAATTGTGCAAAGGGCACTTAAAAAAGCTCAGAAAAATATAATTATTAAGGATTACACAATTTCCATAAATGGAGAAATAATATAAAAAACAGGTTAATCATCAATAAATTGAGCGAATTAAAACTTTTGATAATGTAATACTAATTTTTAAAATAAATATTTTTTTTATTAAGAGCTTACTATAATGGAACGGGATTGTTAATTTTTTGGAGAAATATCTGCAGATGGTGAATTCAATGTATTCAATGGATCATCCAATTCCTCTTCGGGTTCTAAATAGATTATGTTACTTTCAAAATCTATTTCATTGCTGTTATGGGTAACTATTATAATGGTCTTGTCAGTTTTAAGTTCATCAATTACCTGGTTGATAGATTCCCTCGAATCTTTATCTATGGATTTTGTTACTTCATCTAAAAGTATAATTGGCGAATTTTTCAAGACGGCCCTTGCAAGTGCTATTTCCTGCTTTTCACCACTTGAAAGCATTAATCCATCTTCTCCCACTTCAGTATCATATTTATTTGGTGTACTTTCAATGAATTCATGTATTTTAACTAGTTTTGAAACCCTTATGATTTCTTCCTTTCCTGCATCTAAATTACCAATTTTAATGTTTTCATATATGGAACCATCAAACATGTATGGATCTGAAAAGATCATGGAGATATTTTTTATTAATCCATCTCTTTTAATTTCTACAATATCTTGTCCATCTACTTTAATGCTACCTTTTTCAATAGGATAAAGTAAGCAGATTAGTTTGAGTATTGTACTCTTTCCTGAGCCATTGTCTCCTACAATATAATTTAAACCATT
Organism: Methanobacterium sp. SMA-27; assembly: GCF_000744455.1. Classification (NCBI taxonomy): domain Archaea; kingdom Methanobacteriati; phylum Methanobacteriota; class Methanobacteria; order Methanobacteriales; family Methanobacteriaceae; genus Methanobacterium; species Methanobacterium sp. SMA-27. The sequence continues at coordinate 468,225 of NZ_JQLY01000001.1, forward strand.
TTTAAATGTTGCATTAAACCCTTTTAGAATGTATCTGTTATCATATGAAAACCAGACATCGTCAAATTTTATTTCTCCATTGGTAATAGTAATCTCTCTATCCAAACCTTTTTCAGGTTCCATATCCATAACTTCTTTAATCCTATCAAAGGCAGGTAATGAACTTTTATAGGAAGTCCATATACCAGATAACTGGGAAATTGGTGAGAAAAATATTGAAGTGTATGAAAGGAAAGCTGTGAATGTTCCAAGGCTAATAGACCCGTCTAGTACCATGTAACCACCAAAGGTAATTAGTAAAACTATTGGGACTCCCAGTATTAATGAACTTAATGAAGAATTTAACGAGGAAGTTTTGGTATAATTTATAGAAATTCCATAATAATTATCCATTTGATTAGTTAATCTATTTTGGGACCATTTTTCCAGATTAAATACTTTTACAAGAGGTATTATCGAAAGATTTTCCTTTAAAAAGGAATAGATTGAAGCATTAATTTCCAAAAAAGCTTTTTGTATAGCTTCCATTTTATTTCCAAATATAGTTGATGATAGTAAAAATAATGCAACCGGACTCATAACAATAAGGGCTAACTGATAGCTGAGTGTTAGCATTATCACAAAAGGAACAATTATACTAACTATGCTCATAAAAAACTGTGGTAGTATTCTAACAGGGATATTTATTGCAATCTGTGTGTTACCCATTATACGGGTTATCATATCTCCTACTTTGATGTTTTGGGTACTTTTTAGTGATGCGAATTGAACGACATTAAATGCATTTTCAGATACTTCCTTTAACAACACTAAACTTAATTTTCCAGATACATAACTGTTAAAATAACTTGAAATTGCTGATATAATATACATTCCAATGATTCCAATAATAATGTAGATGAATAGATCGAGCATTCGTGCAATAAATACTTGATCAACAAGGGCTCTTATCAGTAAAGGACTAATAAATGAGAATAATAATGTTGAAAAGCCTAGAGCAAATATGAGTACTAAAGTTAAAATATGTGGTTTCATAAATTTACTGAAGAAAAATTTGAAACTATCTTTGAACATAATTTTCACTTGTACAGACATCAATTATACTTTTTTTATTCATCTATGAAAATAAGAAAAAATTGAATGTTAATTTCAGTAATATGAAAATATAAAGAGATAGAATTAAATTCAATTTAAATTAATCATATTTGACAAAAATCTAATAAAATTAAATCTACCAACTAAATGGACACCACCATTTACCGTAGCTTGAGCAGTTAACTCTGTCGCATGCCCATCCATTTACAGTACCGGCAGATTGTGCAGACATTTTACATCCTAATGAGTTACTACCGCTTTTTAAATTTAGTGAATTACCCATTCCAATTGCATCTTCCATGTTATAATTCCCCCTTTAATAGTCTAATTATACAATGATTATAGATATATATAAATATATAAACTTTTACATATTAATTTATAAATTAATAATAATAATGTTCAAAATAATAACTACTAATCCTTTAAAACCATAAATGTAATTAAAAAAGCAAATAATTCCATTTACATATGTTTTTATATTTTAAACTTTAAATATGGATTAATATTTATTTTATGAATAGTATATTAACTAAAAGTAGTCAATTTACACTTTGAATTATTTTTGGAGGTATTGTAATTATTTAAATGTATAATAATAAAATTTATTGAGAATAATGCTTTGGATTAATGTTAATTTTTGCAAGTTGTATTTTTGAGGGTTGTTGGACCATGGTTATCAGTAATGCACAGTAATAATTGCAGATTAAAAAGTAAAACCTATATATCATGAATAAACATAACAAATAAATAATTATAATTATAAATAATAATAAATTATTAAAGGTGATTTGAATGCTCACATCCGTCCAGAAGGAAATATTACAGAGCTTGATAAATTTGTACAGGAATGCAGATGCCTCCATTAAGGGAGAAGAAATTGCAGAGATTATGAACCGTAATCCTGGCACAATAAGAAATCAGATGCAGTCTTTAAGAAGTTTAGGTCTTGTAAAAGGTGTTCCGGGCCCTAGGGGAGGTTATAAGCCTACTATTAAAGCATATCACACCTTGAATATCCAAGCATCTGATAATCAAACATTAGTTCCAATTTATAGAGATGGAAAAAAGGTTAAAGATATAACTGTCTCCCAAATTGAATTTACAAGTATAACTCACCCGGGAGAATGTGAAGCAGCAATAAAAGCTGTAGGAAACATTAAATACCTTGATCTTGGGGATGAAATCAGGATAGGTCCAACACCTGTCAACAAACTTGTTGTGGATGGTGTTGTTGTTGGAAGGGATGATATGGATAATATTCTTCTTTTAGATACTACTGCAATAAGAAGCATACCAAAAAAGACAGTTCTTGAAGTTGCTACCATAGATCTAATCAAACTTGATGGATCTGACAGTATAAAAAAGGCTGCAAAGATATTAACGGATAAAGATATTGAGGGTGCGCCTGTGATTGAAGATGGACATGTTATTGGAATTTTAACACTATCCGATATAACCAGAGGTATTGCAGAAAGTAAAGAAAATCGCACTGTTTCTAATGTAATGTCCAAACATATCATAACAGTTGAAAAGGATGTTATGATTGCAGATGCTATTGAAATGATGAATAAAAATAAAATAGGAAGACTAATTGTTGTAGACGAAGATGTGAATCCAATTGGTATAGTTACAAGAACAGATTTACTTGATCAAATAGCGGGACTCAGATAAGGATACTTAATAATTGTTATAGTACAATTTCTAAATTACTGATACATCTGAAAATATTAATTTTAAATACTCTATGTATCAAAATACTCTTATCAATCCATTTTAATAAAATTAATTTTAAATTATATTCTTATTTTATTATTCAATCAAGTTAGAATTTTTAAATTAACGATATTTAGATTAATAATATGGATGAAAAACGAAAATATTCCATATAATCACATAAAATTAAGGTTGTGAAAAACTGAAAATAGAGCAAATGGAAGTAAAGGAGAAAATGAGTGTATTAGAACTCATTGAACAGATGGGAGGATCTGGAGTTCTTGGTGCTGGAAGAATGTATCAAGCAACAAAACTCCTTTCAGAAGTTCTTGAGGATGAGGATACCGCTGTTTTCATGAGCGTTGCAGGACCCATGGTGCCTGGAGGACTTAGAAAAGTTATAAGAGACATGATTAATAATGGAATGATCGATGTTCTAATAACAAGTGGTGCAAACATAACCCACGATCTGCTTGAAGCTTTTGGAGGAAGACATTACAAGGGCATGAAAGAGGACGATGAAACACTATGTCAACAAGGGATCGGTCGGATCGGAGATATTTATACAAAATCTGAAGATTTCGAAGTGTTTGAACACGAAATCACCGAAATCTTGGCAAAAATAACAGAAAAAGATAAATATCTTAGCATAAGGGAATTCTTAACCAAAATTGGAAGTTCCATTACAGATGAAAATTCAATACTCAGGACAGCTTCAAAAAGAAATATTCCAATTTATGCTCCAGGATTAATTGATAGTATGCTTGGACTGCAGTTATGGATGTTTACACAAGATAATAAACTTCATCTGGATGCATCAGGAGATATGAGTGAATTATCTGACATAGTTTTTAGTACAAAAAAAGTTGCAACAATTATACTTGGTGGTGGACTTCCAAAACATTATGCGTTGGCATCAAATCTTTTAAAGGGTGGTGTTGATGCAGCCATACAAATCACAATGGACAGAGGAGAAACAGGAAGTTTAAGTGGAGCGCCACTTGAAGAAGCCAAGTCATGGTCCAAGGCTAAGGCCGGTTCAAATCTTGTAACTGTTATCGGCGATGCAACAATAATATTCCCATTGATGCTGGCGGGTGCACTGGAGATGAACAAAAAATAATTGGCTAAAAATTTTGACCCAAAAAAATCTTATGGGTCAACAATAAACCATTACAATACTAATTATCTTTTTTTAAGATATTATTATGGGATTTAAAAAATGAACATTGAACCAATACTTTATCCACTATCAGGATTTTTAATGAAACTTTCTGATGATGCTTATGATAAGAAAAAGAATATAACAATTGCAGTTTTTGCAGGGATATTCTGTGGTTTATTCATTGGCTATTTGGCAGTTACAAGTGCAGATGCAGCGTGTATATTCATAGCAATCCTTATTGGTACACTACTATCATTGAAGGTTGATAGTTTAAACCATATTGCAGCCTTGTTATTATTTGTTTTAATAATCGTTTACATTGGAATTCCAACTATAGGGATAGTAACACTTTTGTTTTGTTCTGTTGCAGCATTCCTAGATGAAATAGGAAACGATAATAAATGGATCAAAAATAAGAAGAAAATAAAGAAATTTTTTAAATATAGATTTAGCCTTAAGATCACAGTAATGATATTTGCTTTTTTAGGACTTCTTCAAAACATGTTTCCAGCACTAAGAATTCCAGGTGTTCAATATTTTTTATTTCAAACATTTATTTATTTCATATTATTTGATCTGTTTTATGAACTAGCAGGTTTAAAATTTGATATCATTTATAATGGACTTAATAGCTTTTTCAGGGTTATCCGAAGAGTAGATTGAACGTCCAACTATTATAGCATCTGCAAATTTTAATGTTTGATTTGGATCGCCACCTTGTACACCAACACCTGGAGATATTATGAAAGAATCTTCTCCAACAACAGATCTTATTTTCTTTAATCTATTGAGTTTGGTTGACGGTGCAACATAATTTTTCAAACCCATATCCACACCCATAGAAGCAATTTCCTCTGATGCAATCTGAAGGAACCTAGATGCTCCAGGATGGGACATTTCTGTTAATAGAAATATTTCTCTACTAAATTTTTGTGCAGAATCAACACAGGCCTTTACACTATCTTCGCCAACAAAGCCATGGACAATTATTGCATCTGCTCCAGCTTTAAACGTTAGATCTGCAATTTTAGTGTTAGTTTCAGGGATATCTGCAACTTTAAAATCTGCTATTACTTTGCAATCAAATTCTTCTTTGACAATAGATATTGATTCTAAGCCCTCTGCCAGTACAAGAGGATAACCGATCTTTATGGTGTCAATATGTTCTCTTACACATCCTGCAACTTTCATTGCTTCTTCAATTGTTTGAAGATCCAGTGCAAGTATTATCCGATTTTTTATTTCCATGAATAATAATAAGTTGAATTTGTTTAAATGGTTTTTGAATCAATCATAAATATTGATGTTAAATTGTCAGATTTGACATATATTAAATAAGTTAAATAATAAAAGACAAATACCAATAAAAAATTCAAATAAATAAAATAAACATATTCTAAATTTCAATTTAATAAAATCATAAAATTAAAGGACGATGAGATGAACCAGGAAAAATTAAAGGGCATAGTAGCAGCTATTCTAACATTTATAGTTGTAGGGCTTCTTGCTGTTCAAGCAATGTACTACCTCAAGGGATACCCACCAGGAACTGATATGTTAAAACACCAGTTTCTTGCAGCGATTGGATTTTTAATTGGTATAGTTGCTGCTTCATATGTTTACACATATGTTCAAGGGGATGATAAATCATCATGGCTATACGGTGAAGGGGAAGAAGAAAAAAAATAATTTTTTTATTTATTTTGAATTATCATTGAAAACAGTAAAATTTTTAATAACCAATTATCTTGACTTGTATTTACTATCAAATCTTCGAACTGACTTGGCTATGTAAGGCTCGCATTTGTCTAACTCTGTTAAAAGACACATTCTAATGGTTTCAGTATTGATCTCTTGTTTATCGTCTAATTTTTTATTGATATTGGAAAACACTTCATTGATAATTTCATTTTTTTCTTCTAAACTGTAACCTGCATTAATAGTTGCCTTTTGAAGAGAACCTTTAATTTTATCTGGATTAAATGGTTCTTTTGTACCTTTCCTTTTAATTACATCGGTCATTAACTCACCTTCCTTATTAATTGGGTTTTTATAACGATATATTATAAACAAAGTCCATAATACTATAAAATCCTTAATCTTATTAGAATTTGTATCTTGTTTGATTATTCTATTCCATAGAAAACTTTAATGTGGCATAGTAAGTATAACCCTTGGGAGAATCCTTTTTTTCATCTTTATCAAATATTATTTGGATTTTTTTCCCGAAATGTTCTGCAGCAACCTTCAGATGATAAATTGAAATCCCTACGTCAATGGGAATATATTTATTTACAACCATGGCCTTTAAAAAGTTTGGTTTTATAGAATAAACACTAATTGCAGTATCATTTCCTGTAAAAAACCATGGTTGACTATTTGTAGCTGAAGGCGCAAGTCTTGTTGCTTCCAACAAGTTATCCGCCCCATTTACTTTACTTATCTTTTCAATGGGCTTTCTCTTAAATTCATTCACACTGTCTCTGTATAATGGATCTAGAGGTTTTCCAAAGGCCATTAATATTATGAATTTAAGATTTGAACCGTTTAATATTTCTGCCTTGGGTATTGGAATTCCCTGCCAGCAAGATCCAATTCCATTTGACGAGAAAAAAAGATCCATCTGTTGAAGCATAAAACCAACATTAGTTAAGTATCCTTCGGAGGTGTCTGAAAATACAGCAAGATAATGTGGTGCTTTTTTCATAAATCTCTGTTTAACATCCTCTGTGGAAATGATCTTTATTTCAGTTTTTATGTTACTGAAAAGGGGAATTAAATTATCAACTTCTTCAGAAATCTCTTTTAAATTATTATTGTCAAGTGGATTGAGATCATAATTTCTAATGGACTTTCTTTTAAAAATAATTGGATAATAATCATCTTTTTTCATGTTAATTCACCATTTACCTTAAACAATATTATCTTTCAAACAAACTACTCCTCAAATTATATTATAATGATATGAAATTTATACCTCAATAAATTATTCTCTTATAAAAATAAGTTTTAAAATGATCTAACCACAAAATTAAATCAACTTTATTTTATTTTTTCTCAACCAAAATGGAAATATATATAAACTTGATTACAGTAACCTAATTTATAGACAATAATCCCCTATTAACAATCCTTTAATAAGATAATATTGATCACAGCATAGATATGTCAATAATACTTTAAAGGAGAATATTAGGGTATACATAATGATCAAGGAGACTTTAAATGCATATAATGGAAGGATTTTTACCCGGGCAATGGTGTCTTTTTTGGTATCTGCTGGCAGCTCCTGTAGTTGCCTACGGTATAAAACAGATCAAAGAAATCACAGATAAAAATCCCGAATCAAAACCACTACTGGCAGTATCAGGAGCATTCATATTTGTGCTCTCCTCTTTAAAACTACCTTCAGTAACAGGTAGTTCATCACACCCAACAGGTAATGGTTTAAGTGCAGTACTCTTTGGACCTGCAGTAACATGCGTATTAGCAGCTATTGTATTGGTTTTTCAGGCACTTCTTCTGGCCCATGGAGGTATCACAACATTGGGTGCAAATATTTTTTCAATGGGAATTATTGGGCCACTAGCAGCATGGTTAATGTATAAATCAATCATGAAAACAGGTTTGTCATCATCAATAGCAGTATTTTTTGCAGCTTTTGCAGGGGATATATTCACATATATTACAACAGCTTCACAGCTTTCCTTAGCATTTCCAATTCCAAGTTTTGGTGCTGCATTCTTCAAGTTTATGATTGTGTTTGCATATACCCAAATACCACTTTCAATTGCAGAGGCAATTCTTACAGTCGTAATATTTGAATATATTTTGAAACTCAGACCAGACATACTTAGATCACTGAAGATTATAGGGCCTAAAAAAGTTGAGGAGACAGTATAAATGGAAAAAAAGCACGTTATAATGTTATTGATTGCACTTTTAATAGTTGCAATTCCATTTTTCCTTTATAGTGGTAAAGGTGAGAGCTACTTCAGTGGATCAGATGATAAAGGAAGCTTAGCCATAGAAGAAACAGGTTATCATCCATGGTTTTCATCCATATGGGAACCGAGTAGTGAAATTGAAAGCCTACTTTTTGCACTGCAAGCTGCGATAGGTGCACTTATTATAGGTTACTTCCTGGGATACTACACGGGAAAGAGAAAAATTCAAGGAAAGTGAAGTGTGTTTGCATTTTATTAAAACACAATGATATTATGCATTTAGAGGATTGAAAATGGAAAGAACACTCGATGATTACGCCCATTCAAACGGTCTTAAAAATACTAATCCCTCATTTAAAGTATTATTTGCACTTTTGACCATGATAATATGTGTTATATCCACATCACCAGTCATTCCTCTCATTATTACATTTTTGATGATGTTCTTAATTATATTCTGGGCCAAAATACCATTTAAATTCTATTTGAAATTTATATCAATTCCATTATTTTTTGGTATTATGACCTTTTTATTCATGGCATTATTTTTTGGTATGGTAGATCCCTGGTTTAAAATAAATTTAATTAATGTAATTGTTTATAAAGACGGTTTCAATTTAGGAGCCCTGGTTTTTGCTAGGATACTGGGTGGATTTTCTTGTCTTGGTTTTCTAGCCCTTACAACTCCCATGACCGAGATATTTTCGTTACTTGAAGGATTTAAAATACCATTGGTGATACTAGAAATTGCAATGATGATGTACCGTTATATATTTGTATTCCTTGAAGAGGCAACCAACATGTATCAATCACAAAAAACACGTCTCGGATATTTAAGCTTCAAAGGAAGTTTCAAATCCCTTGGTATATTGGCTAGTAATTTATTTATAAGGACTTGGATGAGGGGAGAACAAGTTTATATATCCATGGAATCAAGATGTTATGATGGGTCCATTAAAACTTTTAAGACTCAAAATTCTATAAGCACCAAAAACATGGCATTGCTTGTTTCGTTTGAGTTTTTACTTATAATCGGGACATATTTGACAGCTGGCTTTAAAATATTATAAACAATTTATAATAATAGTTTTAATTTTAATTAATACACTTAAGAGATGTTTTTAAATGAAAGTCATTGAAACTAAGGACATTACATACGAATATCCTGATGGTACAAAAGCCCTTGAAAAGGTAAACTTCATGGCTGAAGAGGGTAAAATAGTTGCGCTTTTAGGACCTAACGGTGCAGGAAAATCAACGCTTTTCCTCCATTTCAATGGTATTCTTAGACCTTCCTCCGGAAATGTTGTTATAGATGGGGAAAATGTTAACTACAACAAAAAAGAATTGATGAAAATAAGACAGAAGGTTGGAATAGTTTTCCAAAACCCTGATGATCAATTATTTGCACCAACAGTTGTTGAAGATGTAGCATTTGGGCCAATGAACATGGGCCTTTCTAAAGATGACGTTGAATCACGAGTACAAGAAGCTTTATCCCGTGTTGGGATGGAGGGATTTGAGAAAAAACCTCCTCACCATCTAAGTGGTGGGCAGAAAAAACGTGTTGCAATTGCAGGAATTCTTGCAATGAAACCTAAAATCATGGTTCTGGATGAACCAACAAGTGGTTTAGATCCTAAAGGAGCATCACAGATACTCAGACTTTTATACCAACTTAACACAGAAGGAATGACTATTGTAATATCAACACACGATGTTGATCTTGTACCAATTTACGCTTCAAAGGTTTATATAATAAGCGAAGGTAAGATAATCAAACAGGGAACTGCATCTGAAGTGTTTGAAGATGTTAAAACAATCAGAGGAGCTAATTTAAGATTACCAAGAATAGCACATCTAATGGAAATACTTGAGAAGGAAGATAAACTCCCATTTGATAAACCATATCCTCTAACAATCGGTGGGGCAAGAAAACGAATATTAAAAGAATTTGATGAATAATCAAATATAATTTTTTTATTAATAATTTTTTTATTAATAATTTTTTTATTTAAATAAGACCCAATGAAAGTTTAACATAGTTAAATCATTGTAGTTGATAAAATGGTAAAGACTTGTGTTTCAATATCAAAATGTACATCATATCAGCTTGAAGAAGTTCAAAAAGCGGTAGCTAAATGTATGGATTCAATTGGTGGAATATCTTCCTTTATAAAGCCCGGTGATAAGGTACTTATCAAACCAAACATGCTCCAGGGAAAATCACCTGAAGAGGCCATAACAACTCATCCTGCTGTTGTGGAAGCTATTGTAAACATGGTCAAGGATGTAGGGGCATTTCCTTTTATCGGTGACAGTCCGGGTGGTCCTGCTAGGGGTATGGAAAGTTTTTGGGATATAACTGGATTTTCTGATGTAGCAGAGCGGACAGGTGCAAAGCTTGTGAATTTTGAAAAGACTGGTTCATATAAGGAAACCAGAAACAACATTGAATATCGTATAGCAAAAAAGGTTATAGACGCTGATATAATTATCAACGTGCCCAAAATAAAAACCCATGGACTCACAATATTTACCTGTGCCATAAAAAACATGTACGGAGTAGTACCGGGTTTAATTAAAACTGAATATCATAAAATGGCACCCAATCCATCTAAATTTGCAGAATTTGTTGTGGATATATATGCATTATCCAAACCACAATTGAACATAGTTGATGGGATAGTGGGAATGGATGGATCAGGTCCTTCTGCAGGGAATCCTAAAAAATTGAATATGATACTTTCATCCAGTGATGGTGTTGCAGTTGATATATTACTATGTGATATGCTTGGTAAAGACCCTTTAAAAGTACCTATCAACAGAATTGCAATTGAACAAGGTCTTGGAGAAGGTGACCTAAACAAAATTAAAGTTATTGGAGAGACTCCTATATTGGAGGATTTTAAATGGCCTCCTAATATTTCCGGGTCCCTAGATAGGGTACCTCCATCAATTGCCAGAGGATTGATGAAAATGTTTTGGTCAAGACCAGCAATAGACTCTCAATATTGCACTAACTGTAAAACCTGTGTGAAAAGTTGTCCAGTTGATGCACTAATAGAAAACACCCCAATTCCAGAGTTTGAATACGGTGAATGCATAAATTGTCTCTGTTGTATGGAAATGTGTCCAGAAAAAGCAGTTTATGAAGAAAAAAGTCCTTTGTCCCGTTTAATTTCATGGTTACCACGGAATAATGGTGAATAAACATGGAATATAATTGAAAAAGAATAATGAATGGCAGATTTTCATGCCATATTAATTTAATCTTACTCTACTACTTTTATGGCCTTTGTTGGACAAGAAAAGGTGCACAATTTACAACCAATACACTCTTTATCTTTAACATCAACTGTCCAGTCTTTTTCTATTTCTATGGCCTTAACAGGGCATAATGAAATGCAAGCTCCACAATCGATGCAAAGTTCTTCATCTTTTTTCACAACTCGCTTTACAGGGCTTACATCAATTCCTGCTTTTTTTATGTATTCAATACCCTCTTTAGCATCAGGACCAGATATCTCTATAAGCATCTTACCGCCCTTTGGATTGATATCTGCACGGAGAATATTGAAACTCACATCAAATTTTTTTATCATATGGGTGATTACAGCTTGGTTCACCATTTTAGGAGAAAATTTAAGCCAGGCTTTCATATTAAACACCTTCCTCTACATTCCTTACACACATAAGCCTTGAAATATCTTCTGCAGTTATCATACCCTTCACTCGATTATTTTTGTCTATTATTGGAAGGCCAGATATTTCATGCTTGTCAATACGTCTTGCAATAACATCAACAGGTTCATCTTCCCTTGCAATTACGACTTTTTTGGTCATAACATCCTTTAATCTATTTTCACCCTTTGCAACTGCATTGGCAATATCCCATGAGGTTACAATTCCCAATAACTTATTATCTGAATCAACTACAGGTAGATGGTTGACATTATTTTGAACCAGTCTTTTAGCAACATCAGTTATATCATCGTTAGGGCTTGCTATTATCAATGGTTTTCCTTTGATTTCATTTACCAGAACCGTTTGTCTTCTTATATTAAGAGGTCTAGGGCTTCGACCCTCAGAAGCTAACAATTTAACAGGATTTGTAAGCAAGAAATCTCCATTATCCATCCAAGATTTAAGCTCTTCAGCAATTTTCAAGGCCTTTTTATAGGAGGATAATGGTGAAGATTCAATATCAACTCCATTAATTTCAATACTACCACTTCTAAGCTCTTTATAATTGGTTTCTAATATAATTGGCTTGCTACGTTTAGCAACACCATAATCTAGAACATGACAAACGACATCTTCGTCACTAATGGCTGTTCTTTGAGCTATATCACTATTTAAAATAGGTATCGGTATACCTATACCAACATAGAGAGTTGAACCGTATTTAGGCATAGTTGCACCACGAACATATTCATGATCCATCTCTTTCATATCTCCCTTCAACATAAGCGTACCTGCTCCATCGGTTGGAACACCATTTTTTCTTTGAACTTCGGTGTTATGTTGGGTACCTTCTCCTATTACATATCCCTCTGCACCACAAAGGAATATCTTGGTACCCATACCTATTGTTTGGAAGTATGGGTCGTTTAAAAGGGGACTCAATCCACCCGCACTTGAAAAGCTTACGTTACCCATGTTGGGTAAGAGAGTGCCCATATAAGTGTAAATTGTTTCATCAGTGGAGTTCACAGCAGCAGCATAGTTCTGATAAGAATTACGTGGATTTACCATTATGGCATCGTTGAGATTTTCAATATTAACATGTGTTTTAATGTCTGTTAAAGGGTAACAATCTGTTCCATAGGAACTTGCAATCAATTCAACATCTTTGCCCATAATAAGATCCTCAATTACATGGGCCCCACCATAATCAATTCCAATCTCAGGATTTCTGCTTGGCTGGGTGGCACCAATATAAGTATCAACTGCGGCAAGTCCGGAATAAGCTTCAACTCCATTAAGATAAGTTTTGGTCATTTTTATTGGAGGATCGGTATGACCGAAGTTCAAAAAAGCTCCTGAAGAACACATGGCACCAAAAGTACCAGTTGTAACAACATCAATATCCTCTGCTGCTTTTTCAGCCCCATTTTCCCTAACAATTTGGGTCATTTCAACAGCAGTAACAACAACTGCATCTCCGTTTTTGATTCGTTCATTTATTTCTTCAATGGTCTTCATTATGAGTCACGTCCGTACCATTATAATAATTATTCAATTAACAAAAAAATATAGAAAAAGAAAATAAAAGTTGAAATTTGAACAGGAATTAAATTAACCCTCTGCATTTACCATTTAACTGTAAATAATTTCTAATTCACAACCTTTGGGGTCAACAAAAGAAGTGTTGCAGATCGAATTTAGATTGGACTTTTTCAACTAGGTTGATTTTCTTGAACTATATAACTATACCTTTATTGATTAACTAGTTTTTCTATGTAATATTATGTTTTATTATGTAAATTTGTATTTACTGAAATATGATTATCATAAAAACTTAGTATTTTAAGATAGAAATTATTTTTGGAAAAAATAATTAACAGCTTATTATAACAAAATATTTCTTTTCGTACGCAAAAATAATATAAATAATAGAAAAGATTACTCTTCATAAAAATATTACATTAATTTGGTATTTAGTTAAAGGAGTGCTAAACATGTCATCTTCAATTAAAAATAAGTTAGATCCCGATGTATTTAAAAAAACTATTGATTCCATCGATAAGATGGCAGATTATGTAGATTTAAGAGTTAATGAAAGTAAAAATACTGTTATTGTTATGAAAGATGGTAAAATACAGGAAATACGTTCTGGATCAGATTTCGGTGGATCAGTAAGGGTTCTCAAGAATGGTTCTTGGGGGTTTGCATATACCACTCAGCTATCCAAACTAAATGAAATAGCTGAATCTGCATTGAAACTTGCAAAATCAACAAAAAGTGATGTAGAATTAAACGAAGTAAATTCCTACAAAGATAATGTTAAATTCAAGGCCAAACTTTTACCTTCTAAAGTATCTTTAGAAGAAAAGAAGGAAATTGTACACGATGCAGATGCAGCAGCCAAGATCGAACAAATTGTTAGCACAACTGTAAATTATGTTGATGGGGAAGGTACTACTCTGTACTTAAACTCTGAAGGTACTTCACTCACAATGGAAGAATCAAGGGTGGCAATGTTTATAAATGCAGTTGCAGCATCTGAAGAAGGTATACAGTTTGGACATAAAAGTATTGGCGGTTCAAGAGGTTTTGAGGTTATTAAAGATCATGATATCGAGAATTTTGGTAGAACTGCTGCATTAAAAGCAGTAAGGCTCCTTAATGCAAAATCACCACCATCTGGAAGTTTTCCAGTAGTCCTTGATCCAGAATTAACAGGTGTTTTTATTCATGAAGCACTTGGACATGCCTCTGAAGCAGATCTAATACTTCAGAACGATTCGATATTAAAAAATAAGCTCGGAACCCAGATAGGTTCAAATCTAGTAACTATAATTGATGATGCAAGCATGAATGCATTCGGATATTATCCATATGATGCGGAGGGTGTTAAAACATCAGAAAACATTCTGGTAAAGAATGGTGTTCTTACATCACTTCTAAGCTCAAGGGAAACAGCATCAAAACTTGGAATTAATTCCTCTGGAAATGCTAGATCTTCGGTTGGTGAACAACCAATTGTCAGAATGAGTAATACATATTTAAAACCGGGTGATCAATCGTTTGAAGAATTATTGGAAGGTATGAAGGACGGAATATATCTCAAAGGATCAAGAGGAGGACAAGTAGATACTGGAAAGGGTGTATTCCAATTCAATGCAGCTGAATCTTTTATAATAAAGGATGGGGAGATAAAAGATCCTCTCAGGGATGTTTCACTTTCAGGCAGCATTATGGAAATTCTTAATAATGTGGATGCACTCGGATCAGACTTTAAAATGGGTGTTGGGTTCTGTGGAAAATCCGGACAAACAGTCCCTGTTGGAGACGGAGGACCTCACGTGAGAGTTTCCAAGGCTACTGTGGGTGGAGCAACATAATAATTCTTATACAAAGAATCATGAAATAAAATTTAGGAGGAAACCTATGTTAACTTCAGAAGATGGAAAATTTCTTGTTCAACTTGCAAGAAAGGCAATTGTTACATATTTGGTTGATAAAGAAATAATAAAAATTCCTGAAGATGCCGATCCCAAATTAAGGGACAATATGGGGGTTTTTGTAACATTAAACCGTGAAAATCAACTCAGAGGATGTATTGGTTACCCCGAACCAGTAATGCCTCTTATAAATGCTGTAGTTGATGCTGCAATATCTGCTGCAACAAGGGATCCAAGATTTAATCCAGTAACTCCTGGTGAACTTGATCAGATAAATGTAGAAGTAAGTGTTCTAACTAAACCTGTCCTTATTGATGTGAAAAATCCCACAGAATATATTGAAAAGATAAATATTGGTCAGGACGGGCTTATTGTTGAAAGAGGACCATACAGAGGATTATTATTGCCTCAAGTTGCTACAGACTGGGGATGGAATGTGGAAGAACTACTTTCAAATACTTGTATGAAAGCTGGACTTTCATCGGATTGCTGGCAACTCAATGATGTAAAAATTTATAAATTTTCATCCCAAATATTTGAGGAATAAAGAATTTAAATACAATAATTAATTTTTTTTATTACAATATGATTTAAACGAAGGTTAAATATCATAGAACATACTTACCTTAATACACTATCTGAGTTTCTAATTGTGCAATTAAATTTCACTAAAGTTTCAATCATTAAAACTCGTTATATCAGTTCATATCGTCATATTATCTGATATATATTAAAAAAAATAGGATAACAAATTAAATTTATAAAAAAGTGATCAAATGTTTATACCAACTATTCCAACACCAGAAGAGGTTCTGGACAAAAGTTTTAGCAGGGCTAAAAAGGCGGCTAATAAAGTCAGAAGTTCAAAAATTCCTCGTCATCAAAAATCAAAGAAGACAGAAGAGGCAAGGATCAAAACTGCTTGTCAAGTAACTGAAGAAACATTCAATAGCATACTTGAAAAGATTCCAAAGATCTCAACCTTGAATATGTTTTACCAGGACTACATAGATGTTGTGGTAGGGGTTGATCAATTTAAAAAATCCCTTGGGGCTCTTAAATGGGCAGTAGATTTAATATCAAAATTTGAAAATCAATATGTTTTCAAAATACGCAGATCAAGCTCGGAAGATGCTTCTAAGGTTAGGAAGGAAGCATTTGGAAGATTAGCATCGGTTGTATATCGTATTGAGGATGAACTAAATTTTCTGGATTTTGCAAAGCAGAAGTTAAGGAACATGCCAACTATTGATTTCAAGGCAACAACCGCGGTTATTGCAGGATTCCCCAATGTGGGAAAATCAACTCTACTTCGCCAGTTAACAACAGCAGAGCCAAAAGTAGCTGATTATCCATTCACAACTACAGGGATTCAAATTGGTCATCTTGAACATAAATGGACACATTTCCAGTTTATAGACACACCAGGACTTCTTGATAGGCCAGTACAGGATATGAACGAAATAGAATTAAATGCAATGGTTGCACTTGAACATCTTGCAGATATTGTTTTTTACATATTCGATGCATCTGAAACATCAGGATATCCATTAGAAAGTCAATTAAACCTTTACAATGAAATAAAACATGTTTTCAAAACTCCAATTCAATGTATTTTTAACAAAATGGACCTTGTAGAAAATATTGAATATGTAAATGGTTATATTAATCAATTGCAAAGTCCTCTTATGCTCTCAGCATCCGAGGGGATTGGTGTTACTGAAATAATAGCTAAAATGGAGGAATTTGACAATGAAAAGAAGAAACTCAGCTGAAGAAATGTTTAAAGATGTTATTTATACAATTAAAGAAAAACAAAACGATTTAGGGAGAACACTCAATGAATATACATCAAATTCGCCTCTAAAGCCCAATATGGACATTGTTGAAGATGAAGAACAGTTAACTGTCATGACAGATTTACCTGGTTTTAAAAGACAAGACATTACAATAGACATAACAGAGGATACAATTGAAATTACAGCTCAGTTCGATGAAGATACTGAAGCTGAAGGAAAAAATTTCCTGAAAAAGGAAAGAAATCATGTGAAAGTAAATAGAATTATAAATCTTCCCTTAAAAGTAAGAAGCACAGAATCATCAGCTAAATTAGAAAATGGCGTTCTAACGGTTATTTTACCTAAATTAGAAAAGAAAGAAACATTTGAAGTTAAAGTTGATTGAGCTTCAAGGAATTAAGATTTTTAATATCAAGAAATATTATACCCAATTCAATTTT
Organism: Methanobacterium sp. SMA-27; assembly: GCF_000744455.1. Taxonomy (NCBI): domain Archaea; kingdom Methanobacteriati; phylum Methanobacteriota; class Methanobacteria; order Methanobacteriales; family Methanobacteriaceae; genus Methanobacterium; species Methanobacterium sp. SMA-27. Next base: position 485,517 of record NZ_JQLY01000001.1, read on the forward strand.
AGTATTTCATTCTTTTTAATATTTAATTAAACAATATGAAAATTAGTATCTTACTTTCCCTATGTGCCTTGTACTTCCTGGATCTTCTCCATTGTAGAGGGACAAATAGTAAATAAACCATTCAATCGGAATTATCAGTATGAATGGTGCTAGGAGGGGATGTATGTTGGAATAATCGTTCATATTGAATGTGATAGTTTTTGCACCTATTTCATTTGAAAATTCTATTGATTTACTGGTTAGCTCATCACCAGGGAAACCTGCATCTAAAAATATTATTGGAACATTTTTCTCTGCCCTTTCTATTAAACCATGTCTAAACTCTCCTGAGTAAAGTGGACAGGCATGTTTTAGTGCTCCCTCCATTAACATGGTCATAGCAACCTTGTAGGCCAAACCAAAGTTTGGACCACTACCCATACAATAAAAGATATCTTCATCTTTATATTCTTTGGCTAAAATTCTATTTTCTTCTTCTGTACTCTTGAGCAATTCTTCTATAATGGATGGAATTTGTTTTAGATCGTTTAAAATCTTTTCAGCTTCTACTGATCCTTCAATTGAAAACAGAATTTCATATAGGCATAGAAGTTGTGTCATATAGGTTTTTGTACCTAATATTGCGGTTTCTCTCCCACAACGAGTCAGGACTGAATCATCAGATTCTTTAATCATACTGCTTTCAGGTTCGTTTGTAATTGAAATAGTATAAATACCATTTTCTTGTGCTTTCCTGAGTGCTGCTAAAGTATCTGCAGTTTCACCTGATTGTGATGTTAATATTAATACTGAATTTGATTTTTGAAGGTTTTTATGATGCACAAATTCATAGCCAGTATGAACTTCAACATTCATGTCTGATAAAAAACCAATTGCATCCCTAGCAGAGTAACAAGTGGAAAGTGAACTCCCGCAACCAACCAAATAAATTCTATCCATGCCATTTATTTTCTCTGCAATCTCTTTCATATGAGATTCTTCTTCATTTAAAGTCTTTTTCAGTGATTTAGGCTGTTCCAAAACTTCATTGTACATATCATACTTCATAGATTCATCCCTCAAAAATATCAAGCTTTTCAGCGAATTTCTTATAGGTAACATTAATATCTTCATCAATTACCCTAGTATCTGCAGTTGTCTCCATGAAACCAGATTCAACTTTAAATCTTGGCACTATGTGAATGTGGAGATGTTCTATACTTGCTCCTGCAGTTTTTCCAAGGTTTAATCCAACATTGATTCCGTCAGGTTTAATAACTTTCCTGATAAGTGATATTGATCTTTGAACAAGACAGAACAATTTTTCCAATTCTTCTGAATTCAGCTCATTTAAGTCTGTAAAGTGCTTAACAGGTACAACCTCTAGATGGCCTCTACTGTATGGAAATATATTCATTAGAACCATATTTTCTTTATCATTGTATAAGACCATTTCTTTTATATCTGGATTGCCCTCTGCTATTGCACAAAATACACAAGGTACATCATGTTTTTTATTCTTCCAGGATCTTCTTGATGGGGCAAAAATAACATCATGACAGTTATTAAGTGATTCTTCAATCTTTTCAGTTGATTTAACAACTTCATTTTTACGGATTTCAAATAATTTTGCAATACAAACAGCCATCTCAGCAACTTCGCAAGCATCTAAACCTATTAGACATATCATTGGTTCCTTTCCCCAAGCACCCTTATGATATATCACATCTGGAACTGTTCCTGATTTTTCGATTGCAGTTTCAACTCCCCATGGAATTGTACTGCCTTCAATTTCTTTAACTTTATCAGGTTCTTGAGTCCGGTTATAGGATGATACTTCCAATCCAAGTTTTCTGCATATATCAAGTATCATTGGGTTGTACTTCAAGTTTATTGCACTTCTCTTGGAAGGGTCGTGTTTAATGATAGTAAGTACTAATCTAGCCATATGGGACGAACTCATAAAATCAGGAGGCATTACGGCTTTAGGCATACCATTAACAATTGTAATCCTTCCGGGAATGCCTACGATTTGGTCAATTGTTTTAGCATCCTCAATTGCCATTACTATATTGCTGCGAACCTCAGGAATTAGTTCAGCAAATTCTGAAGAGTTTTCCAGTATTTTAACGGCCTTTTGAACCTTTTCTTTCTCCATGATATCTTCCATAGCACAATATCTTCACATGATCAGATATAAGATATTGGTTTTTTAGTGTTTATATTAAAATAAATTATTTTTTTTTGATTCTCTTAGAATAAATGACATATTATATTCTTGCCCCTAAGGACATGTAACAGGATTGGAAACATACATTTTATAATTTGAAAATTCCAGAAACAGCACATTAACTGTATAACAATATGATATTTATCTTAAATAGATTTTAATATTGCTGCTGGTTTAAATTAACATTTTTTAAAAATGTTTTCATTAAATTCCATTCCTTTAATTTTCTTTATTATTTTACAAGTACTATCGAGCTGTCCTTTTTTATATCCTTCAATCCTTACAACTTCAGAATTTATCCCTCTATCTGTTAGTTCTTTTTTTAGATTGGTTATATCATAGTTCTGATCTGAACCTATAGTAATTATATCAGGTTTAATTTCTTTCACAATCTTGAACATATCATTTTCATTTCCAAGATAGGCTTCATTAACAAATTTTATCATTTTAACAACTTCTAATCTCTGTTTTTCATCAACTACTGGTACCCTTTTCTTTGATCTTACAGTTGAATCCCTTGCAACTACTACCACAAGTTTGGAATCTTTCCCTCCAACTTTTTTTGATTCTTCAAGGTAATATCCATGACCTGGATGTATTATGTCAAATGTTCCTGTTGCCATAACTATTTTAATGTTTACACCCCTATTAAATACTATTTTAGTGAATAAATGAAAAATTAATCTTTCAATACATTTAAGTTAATTTTTTATATTGTTCATGTATTTATACTTGTCAAGACAATAAAAACTATCTCGTGCATATGCACATTAATGGTATTATTATTTTAATAAGATTCTATAAAATCTTAATTCTCCAAAATAATATTAATCTCCTATCAGTATTCCATTATCTAAAACAAGGAATAAAGAAATAAATTATTAACAGAATTACATCAAATAAATAATTAGAATATTTTTCATTTATACTCTAATGTGGTAACAGTTATGAGTTCAAAAATAGCCCAAGGAAGTATTGTAATACTAATGGGATCATTCCTATTCCGTATAGGGGGTTACATTTACAGATTTCTTATGGCTAATTTATTAGGGCCTGCAGGATATGGTATTCTTGGCCTTACACTCCCATTTCAGGGTTTTTTAATAATAATTGCAGGAGCAGGACTTCCCCCTGCCATTGCCAAGCATGTGTCTGAATATTACGCAAAAAATGATACTGAAATGGTTAAAGCGGTTATAAACATATCCACTAAGTTGATGATTGCACTTGGACTCATCTTCAGTGTTATTATATTCTTTTTAGCTGAACCTCTTGCAATGGGATTATTCGGCAAACCCGAAGCAATATTACCATTTCAGTTAATCGCTTTAATAACACCATTCAGTGTAATTGTAGGGGCGATAAGAGGAACATTCCAAGGATTCTATCAGATGACAAATATACTGATAACAAGAGCATTTGAACTTATTTTCATGGTTATATTTGCAGTGGGATTGGTTTTTGCAGGGTTTTATGTTGCAGGTGCAGTTATAGGTACTGCGGTGGGATTTATGGCAGCATTAGCAGTTGCAGTTTATCTCTTCCAGAGAGATGTGAAAGGAAAAATATCCCAACCAAAAAAATTACTTTCAAGAGCATCAAAAACTTTGACTTTTAATGATGAGCTAAAAATAGCGAAAATGTTACTTTTCTTTTCAATACCTGTAGTTATAACGGGTTTAGCAGAACTGGCACTATATGATATGGGGACATTAGTTATTGGTCATTACATGGCCAGTGAATTTGTTGGATATTACAATGCAGCAAGTCCTGTTGCAAGATTGCCGCTCATAATATCTATGGCAGTTGCTACTTCCGTGCTTCCAGCAACAGCAGAAGCTATGAGTCTTAATAATAAGGAACTTCTTAAAACATATGTTTTACAATCTTACCGTTATGTATCACTATTTGTTGTACCACTCTGTATTGGAACAATTGTATTTGCTACACCTATCATATCAATACTATTTGGACAGGCATACATACCGGGATCTGCTGCTCTCCAGATATTAGCAGCAGGAATGCTTTTTTTCACAATCTATACTGTTTCATCAAGCATAGCACAAGGATTAGGACATCCAAGATTACCTATGTACGTACTGATAATTGGAACAACTATAGATATAATATTAAGCATAGTTCTCGTACCGCCATATGGAATTAATGGTGCTGCAATAGCCACAACCATCACATCTCTATTTATTATGTCGACACTAGTATGGAAAACACTTCAACTAGCAAGAATCAGTTTACCTATAATGGATTTTGCTAAAATTACTATAGCTTCCATAATCATGGGTATTGTTTTCATTCCATTTCCACAAACTAAATCATTCTTTTTCCTGGCTTTAATAATATCTCCATTCATATATTTCGGAGTTCTAGCAGTGATTGGGGGATTAAAATTAGAAGATGTAAGAATAATGCACAAACTCGGTAATAAATTAGGGCCATTTTCGGGTATATATAAAAAATTAATAGGTATTTTAGAAAGATTCGCTGTTTGATTTAAGTTCAGATTTAAGTTCAGCCCACATATAATGCTCGGGACCACAACCTGTTACAATCATATACTTGTATTGAGATTTGTAGATTATTTCAATTATTTTCTCTCTTCTTTTGGGCATATCTTCATATGCTAAAGGATAAAACTCAGCATCAAGTACTTTGCTGATTTTGTCATAATATTCCCTAGCTGCTTCAATAGAACTTCTACCTGGAACAACATAAACCATTTTAGGTTTTGCTGAGATCAATGTATTCAAATGATCTTCAAAGATATCATCTTCTCCAGTATCAGGAGTGGTATAAATAAATCCAAGATCACCTTTAACATAATCTTCCATAAATTGGACATTTGCCTTCAGTGCATCTCCATTATCTCCTTGACCCATTCCGACAAGTTTATCCTCTATTTTCATTATTTCAAACCTTCCAGGAGGTAAAATGGATAAATCAAAAGATTTTGATACTTTTTTAACTGTATTTTCAACATTTTCAGGTGTTGGTGTAAACGATGCGTAGGTAGTAACTGCACATAATAAATTGTAGAGATTGTAAAGCCCAAAAGCAGGAGTTTTTATAGTTAAGTTGAGAGGAACAGTTTCATCGGTTGGGTAATTGAATAAATTACCTTCAATTTTTACAGTCCATTGATCAAAATCTTTTGAAAGTTCAGTTAGCATCATATCTGGTTTGGGTCTCTCAAAACCACAACTACAACTGAATACTCCTCTGTGATTTGAATATTTAATGGTATAATTAAGGACTTCTCCACATAATGGGCAATAAATATCAGTATTTGAAGATTCATCATTCATGGTAATTTCCAGACCATAATATGTCACATGAGTATCTGCTTCTTTTCTTTTCCCAATATAAGCAGTTCTTGGATCATCAGAGTTACATATAACAATTCCCCTTTTCATAGGTGCACTTAAAAGTTCTTTAGCTTTTAAATAACTATTGAATGGATTTGAAACTCCAGCTACGAGGGAATGTTCCCTTGAAACATTGGTGTAAACAACCCCTATAGGTTGCACTAGCTTACATACTTCATCTGGAATAGCATGCATAATATCGCGTATACCATACTCAAAAACACCTAAATCAATATTATCGCTAAGTAATCCTGTTGCAATAGCATTTAATGTGTTACTATCATAATTATAGGATATTGATGTGTCGTTTGCTAAAAATAAACTAATTAACTTGGTAGTGGTAGTTTTTCCATTAGTGCCAGTTATTATGATATTTCCAATACGTGGCTGCTTGGCTAACTCCATTAAACAATCATCTGATCCTATGTTTAAGAATAGATAACCTGGAAAGCTTTTTCCCATACCTTTACCTAATTTAACTACGTTTTTTGCAAATTTTCCCGATATTCTGGCGGTTTTGCATCTAATTTTTCCATATAGTCCCATGATCTGTAACGTGTGATTAAGAGGTATTTAAACTCTTCTAAAGACTACTTAAAAAACCCAAAATATTTCTAGTACAAAAAATAAAGTAATAAATGCATGATAATTCTTAAAGGGATAAGTTCGAGTATTATATGGGGGTAGGCCAAGTTAAAACTCTTGATAATTACGATTTAAGTGATTTGAAAAGAAAAATTGTTGTTGTTTCTAGAGGCATCATATGATATGCTTTCACATTTACATAATGTGGCGGGTGTTGTAACAGATTATGGTGGAATAAGCAGTTATGTGGCTATAATTTTACGAGAGATGCGCATCCCATGTGTCGTTGGCACAGAAAATGCAACACATATCCTTGAAGAGGGAATGGTGGTAACTGTTGATGGAAATACAGGTAATATTTATATGGGATTTATTGAAATTGAGGATAAACATATATGAAAGCATGCTAAATCGGATACACGGATTGTTGATAAATTGGTTGACTATGGAATATGTTCTATATCAACCAATCCCCATCAAATACTTAAGATGAGGAAGTTTGTTGATAGAAAAGAAAATGAAATTATTTTAAGAAATTCCAGTAAAATTCTCAACTAATAATCCTGTTACAATATTTTTTGATATTTGAGGGCGTCTATAAAATCTATTTTTCCTTTGTAAAGAGCAGAACCAATTACAACACCAAATGTTTTTGTTTTACTCAGATTTTCAATATCCATAATAGATGTCACCCCTCCAGAGTAAATAACTGGAATATCAACAGCATTTAAAAGTTCTAAAAGAGGATCCATGTCAAATCCACTCATCATTCCTTCAACATCAACATTAGTGAAAAGTATACCTCCAGCACCTTTTTTTTGGAGGGAAACACCGAGTTCAGATGCATTTTTTTCAGTTTTTTCCATCCATCCTTTGATTACAACCTTTGAATCCTTACTATCCAGTGCCACAAGGATTCTATTGCTTCCATATTTATTTGATAGCTCCTTTACTGTTTCGGGATTTTCGACTGCCATGGTGCCTAAAATAACCTTTTCAACACCAATATCTAATAGATCCATAGCATCTTGAACTGTACGGATTCCTCCTCCTAGTTGAACAGGTATTGACACAGTATCAAGAATCTTTTCCACAACTTCCAAGTTTTTTGATTTGTTTCCAAAGGCACCATCAAGATTAATAACGTGTAAGATCGATGCACCTTTATTTTCCCAGTCTTTTGCAACAATTTCTGGATTTTCAATGACCACTTGTTCGGTGCCAGGTATTCCCTGGACTAACTGCACACATTTACCGTTTTTTATATCCACAGCAGGTATTATAAACATTGAGTATTCCTCCTAATGAATTTTTTATAATTTTAAACCATATAAACAAGTTTTCTATTAACTCCTGGACTTTACAACATTCTTATAAAAGGTATATTCCCCATATTAAAAATCTATTCAAAGAAAATTATCTTAAATAGGTAATATTACTTGACCCACGTTTATAAAAGAAGTTTATTAGCATTATTATAAAAATTAATTAAATATTAGTATTATATTATCTCAATAAAATTTAATACCTCATTGAATAAATTCTTTTATTAAACCTCTATAAAAATGAATTAAAATCCTAAAGTGGTCAAATTATGATAAAAACTCCTGTAAAAGAATTAGAAAATCGTATGGAACGTTTTAGAACTCTTATGGATGAATTTAATCCTGAATGGGAAATAGCAGTTATATTTAGCAAGATAAACCTCTATTACTTTACAGGAACAATGCAGGATGGCATGCTAATCATACCAAGGAATAAAGAGGCTACTTTTTGGGTTAGACGGAGCTATGAAAGAGCACTTAATGAATCATTATTTCAAAAAATAGAGTCAATGAATAGTTTCCGAGATGCTGTTAAAAGTTTTCAAAGTCTTCCAGATACTGTTCATCTGGAAACTGAAGTTGTTCCACTTGCATTTTACAAACGATTTCAGAAACATTTCCCATTCAACAATTTTAAACCCCTTGATAATGTTATTTCCACAGTTAGGGCAATTAAAAGTGAATATGAATTAGCTTTCATGAGGAAAGCAGGCCAAATTCATCAACATGTATTGGAAGACATGGTGCCAGAGATGTTAAAAGAGAAAATGAGTGAAACAGATCTTGCTGCAGAACTTTTTAGGGTAATGATTAACGAAGGACATCATGGTGTTACCCGTTTTGGTATGTTTGACACCGAAATAGTTTTAGGTCAGATAGGTTTTGGTGAGAGTTCAATATATCCAAATTATTTTAATGGACCTGGTGGAAATTATGGGATGAGTCCAGCAGTTCCTGTCATTGGATGTCGTGATAGGAAATTGAAAAGTGGAGATCTTGTATTTATTGACGTTGGATGTGGTGTAGAAGGCTACAATACAGATAAAACAATGACATACATGTATGGCAAACCTTTACCAAAATATGTTTTAGAGATCCATAGTAAATGCGTTTCTATTCAAAATGAAATTGCAGAAATGTTAAAACCAGGTGCTATACCTTCAGAAATTTACAATACAATAATAAATTCTCTTGAAAAGGACTTTCTCCAAAACTTCATGGGGTTTAGAAATCGTAGAGTAAATTTCCTAGGTCATGGAATTGGATTATTAATAGATGAAACCCCTGTAATTGCAAGTGGTTTCAACGAACCTTTACAAAAAGGAATGGTATTGGCATTGGAACCTAAAAAGGGAATTAAAGATGTTGGAATGGTTGGAATTGAAAACACATTCATAGTCACTTCTAATGGTGGAGAATGTATTACAGGAAACAATCCGGGTTTAATTTCAGTTTTTTAGATTAATTAATAATTCACAAAATCTGTATTAAATATTCCAATTAATTAGATTTCCCTCTAATTTTTTAATATCTTTAAATAGGGACTTAATATCAACAACATAAATAATCAAAAACAATAAAAATATTTGTTAGAAATTTGAGGTTATTCAATGGTTAAAACTGCATTTAAAATAGCTTACATTGGGACCGATTTCTATGGGTTCCAGAGGCAGCCTGATCTACCCACAGTAGAAGGTGAACTTCTAAGGGGATTTAAAAAGGCCGGTGTTATGGATGATCCCCATAAATCAAATTATTCAATAGCAGGAAGGACAGATAGAGGAGTACATTCACTTGGCAATGTTATATCTCTCCATGCAGATTCAAATGCAACTATAAATCAAATCAACTATTATCTGCCAGCCAATATTCAAATTATTGGTAAAGCAGAAGTTCCACATGGATTTAAACCGAGGTTTGCAGAATACCGACATTACAAATATATATTCTTCACGGATCCATATAGTGAAAAAATTTTGAATTTAGAACTGATGAAAAATGCTGCAAAGATATTGGAGGGCACACACAATTTTCATAATTTTTCCAAGAGAAGTGAAAGATCCCCAATAAGAAATGTTAAAGAGTTAAATGTTAACCAAATTGGGCAATTAATAGTTATAGATGTAATTGGAGAAAGTTTCCTCTGGAATATGGTCCGTAAAATGGTACAAGTAATAACCATGGTAGGAAATGGAAAAATGGAAGACAATGAAATAAATCTCTTGTTAAATCCAGATAATCATGCCCCAATTACCCCAGTACCTCCTGAAGGTCTGATACTGATGGATATTAAGTACAAGGACATAGACTTTACATACGATAAATATGCAAGAAATAACTTCTTTAAAACACTTAAGGAAGAATATATTCATAGAAGGACAATTGCTGCAGCTGAAGAAGAGATGATGAAGGTTTTAAAAGCCCCGTAGAAATCCCAGATAACCATAAATATTATGTGCACAATAGATCCCCATAGTCATCCAATGGAGGAAATCACCTGGTATATAGGAATGATAGTTCATATGGTATGAAAGATTCAGATTTATTTTTGAAAATCGAAGGATCCCATAGGGCAGTTATAGTAGGATATGATCCTGGACTGACAGTTGGGATAGCCATACTAGACCTTAAAGGAAATTTAATTTCACTTGCTAGTTTTAAAGAGATCAGAAGGTCAGAAATAGTTAGTCACATTATAAACTATGGAAGGGCTGTTTTAATAGCTACTGATGTTTTTCCAGCACCAAAAAATGTCAAAAAAATTGCATCTACGTTAAATTCTAAAATATGGTCTCCTTATAGAAGTATGTCTGTAGAATCGAAAATCTACATTGTTGATTCTTATTTACAAAGTATTTTCACCGATAAAAACTCATTTAACTTACCTCAAAATGCACATGAGAGGGATGCACTTGCGGCAGCAGTAAAAACCTACAGAGATTATCTTAAAAAATTTCAACAGATAGAGAAACGTGCGGAAAAGACGGATTTATCTTATAATGAAATTGATAGTGTCAAAACAATGGTAATAAATGGTACCTCAATTAGCACGGCTATAGATCAGATAGTTATTGATGGAGAAATTAAAAAAAATGATTCAAATAAATTAAATAAAGAATCAAAAGATATAATAACTTATGGAAACTCTGAATCTGAGAGGGATATCCAGTTAGATGAAGGAAAATTAGATGGAAAGCTTTCAAATGATCCAAACAGGATAATTAATTCGAATCTAAATGATAATGCTTCGATTTCTAAATTGAATAATAAATTAAAATCTCAACAGAAATATATCAAAAATTTAAAGTTGAAAAATACCCTACTTGAAGATGAAATTATTGAGAATCAATCTGAAATCTCAAAACTCCGATCAAAAATCAACAAACTCCACAGGGAATATACAAAAAAAATTCTACAGAAGAAAGAACTATCATCAAAAATAGCTATGATAAAAAGACTCCAAGAACAGAATTCTAATGAAAAAGCCAAAAGAATCGAACTTGAGAAAAAATTGGAATCAAGAAAAGATATTAGTGCACTGGAACTATCTGAAAATGTAGTACCTGTGAAGATCATAGAATCTTTTACTAAGGAGGGGATAAGAGAAGCTTTTGATCGTTGGAAAATTAAAAGGGATGATGTTGTCCTGCTTAAAAATTCGGAAGGCGGCGGATCACAAACTGCTTTGATGATTGTGCAGCTTGATGTTAAAGCAGTTATAACAATGGATAAAATTTCTGATCCTGCAGAAAATATATTCAAAAAAAATTTGATTCCATTGATTCCAGCTAGTGATCTTAAAATCAATTCCATGAATGGATTTGCTACAATAAATTCTAAATCCCTAAAAAGGGAGATAGATAAATGGAACGAAAATGTAAGGGACCAGAGGAAAACTGAGGATGAAAAAAAATTAATGAATCTTGTTGAGGAGTATCGGGCCCAGAGAAGGAGATCATCTGATCAATAATTTGAATTTAAAATAAATTTAAAAGATAGAATACTAATATTATTAATATTAAAAAAATCAACATCCAAATAGAATTAACTAGATTTAAAATAATAAGGATTATCAAATATGAAAATTGTTACTATAGTAGGCACCAGACCTGAAATAATTAAAATGGCTCCAGTATTGGCTCAAATGGAAAAGAATAATATTGATAATATTTTAATCAATACAGGGCAACACTACGATTATGAGATGTCGCAACAATTTTTTTTAGATTTAGAACTCAAGAAACCAGAATACAATATTGAAGTTGGTTCAAATTCTCATGGTAAACAAACTGCTGCAATGATTGAAAAAATTGAAGATATTTTAGAGATTGAAAAACCAGATATAGTACTTGTTCAAGGAGATACCAATGCAGTGCTTGCAGGTGCCATTACAGCATCCAAGATGCATATACCAGTAGGCCATGTGGAAGCAGGGTTAAGATCATATGATAAAACCATGCCTGAAGAGATAAACAGACAGATAGCAGATGTTTGTTCAGCAATGTTCTTTGTACCAACAGAAGAATCAGCTATCAACTTGCTATTTGAAAATATTGATCCACATAAAATTTTCATTACAGGAAATACAATAGTTGATGCTTGTATTAGACATCTGAAAATTGCTGAAAGAAAATCTAACATACTATCCAAACTGGGAATAACAGGAGATTTATTAACTCTTACAATGCACAGAGCAGAGAATGTGGATGATCCAGAAAGACTCAAAAATATTGTAGATGCACTTTTGCATTTAAAAAACATTACAGTGATTTTCCCTGTACATCCAAGAACTTTAAAGAATCTAAAAAAATTTAGATTATACAACAAACTCGAAAGTGTTTCCCATATCAAACTCATTAAACCCATCGGATACTTGGACTTTCTGTTACTTCTCTCAAAGTCCAAAATAGTAATAACAGACTCTGGAGGATTACAGGAAGAGGCTATAACACTCAATGTGCCATGTATAACCTTAAGATACAATACTGAGCGTCCAGAAACAGTAACGGCTGGCGGGAACATATTAGTTGGTGCAGAAAAAGAAAAAATATTGGATGCATTCAATAAAATATGTAATGACCTTGGAATCTACAATAAAATGAAGAATGCTAAAAACCCATTTGGTGACGGTAACTCTTCGGATAATATTTTAAAATCAATATTAGTTGCTAAAAAATCAGATAAATTAAAAATTAGTATTCCAGAAAAAATAGTAGATTATGATGGTAGGGAACTTTTAAAGATTGATAACGACATATCTGTATCTCAATATGAAGAAAATAATCCTGGTTCAAAAATTTGTATGGTATTTGCAGATAATAATCCAGGATTTCCTCATTCTGAACTCAATTTGAAAAATAAAGTAATAATTGTAAACAAATTCAGGATTGAATGATAATTAATTGTTTATTTGCAATTAACCAAAATATTTATATACAAAAGTTTATCTTATTCCTATCCCAATGAAGAACAAAAGAATAAATGGAAATTTAATTATCTTTATTGGAGAATGAATCAATGAAAATACTTGTTTTTGAATTTGCCACATTAAACAAACTAGAAGATTCATCCATTACAGCTGAAGGCAGTGCAATGCTTCAAGCGCTTCTCGAAGATCTTGATGAATTTAAAACATATAACCTGATTCCAAATGGATCTGAAGCCATTAAATCCTTCAAATCCAAGTCAATCTCTATTACTGGAGATTTAAAGGACTGGATTCGTAGTAATATTAAACAATTCGATGCATGTATACCAATAGCACCTGAAGAAAATAATTTACTTTACGATCTCACACGAATCATTGAAGAACAGGATGTTGAAGTTATTGGTTCCAAGTCAGATGCTGTTAAGAAAACAACGAATAAATGTGATACGTACAATGCATTGAAGAATAAAGTTTCCATCATAAAAACTGAAAAGGTTTACTTCGAGGACAGCATTAAAAAATTCAAAGAACAAATAGATAAATTCAATACAGGTTCAGATAAACAATCTAAAGTATTAAAACCAGCTGATGGTGTTTCATGTTCTGGTGTAAATGTTATAAATTCCTTCAATGAATTTATAGCAGCAAAAGATCAAATAAAGATGCACACTCAACTTCCCTATTTTATTTTGCAGGATTATATCTCCGGAGTTAATGTAAGCGTCAGTTTGTTAAGTAATGGTGAAACTGCTATTCCGTTGAGCTTAAATCTTCAGGATGTAAGTTTGGAATCTGGTGAAATTAAATACCATGGTGGAAAGGTACCTTTTGAACATAGGCTATCAGATATTGTCATGGAAACTGCAAAAAATGCAGTTGAATCGATTGATGGTCTTAGAGGTTATGTTGGTGTCGACATGATACTTGATGATGAAAAGAATAATGTATATGTTGTTGAGATTAACTCTAGAGTTACAACTCCATATGTTGCACTTAGAAAGTTATTAAACTTCAACTTAGGTGAGGCTATAATAAATTCTGTTCATGGAGAACTTCCTACTGAAATTGAGTTAAATGGACAAGTACACTTTTATAAGGAGGGTAAAACCCTCAGGGTTAGTGTTTTAAAATGAAAATTGCAGGATTTGATATTGGAGGGGCAAATACCGATATTGCCATTGTTGATTTTGATGAATCTGGTAATATTATCTCCATAGAAACAGATTTTATGTATTTACCAATGTGGATGAAGAAGGACGAGCTAAAAGAAGCTTTGGATGATCTCATAGGGGACAATGAAATTAATGCAGTTGGAGTATCCATGACAGCTGAACTAGTTGATGCATACAAAACAAAAAAAGAAGGAGTTCTGGATATTGCACAGAAATCAGTTGATACATTCAATGTTCCAGTTGGTTTTGTAGGACTCAACGGAATAATAGAAATGTCAAATGTTATTAAAGATCCAATGAAAGTTGCAGCAGCCAACTGGATTGCAACAGCAACTCTTGCAGCTAAAATTGATCCAGACTGTATATTAATAGATACTGGAAGTACCACAACAGATATAATACCAATTAAACACGGTCAAGAACATGCAACGGGAAGATCGGATCTGGAAAGACTGAAAACTGGGGAACTGGTTTATAGCGGAACTTTACGAACAAATGTAGCTGCTCTGGTTGAAAAAGTCCCCCTTGATGGAACAATGATAAGGGTGGCATCTGAACTATTTGCAATAACTGCAGATGTCCAAATGGTACTTGGAAATATTACTGAATATGAATATTCGTGCAGTACCATGGATGGAGCCGGAAAATCCATTAAAGAGTCTATGCGAAGAATTTCAAGAGTTGTGTGTGGTGATTTAGATATCCTGAAATTCGATGAAATAATGGCTATTGCTGAATATATATACTCTGTACAGATTAATAGGATTTCTGAAGCATTATTGGAAGTATCAAAACAAAATAACCTTTCAAATGTTGTAACAACAGGTCTTGGAATGGATATTATCGGGGCGAAGGCATGTGAAAAAGCAGGGCTCAAACACACTGGAATGGATAAAATACTAAAAAAGGAAGATTGTGTAGTTGCCCCGGCAGTGGGAACCGCAATATTAATGGAACAGTATATAAACAAAGCATAATCCAATTACAATTCAAATTTTACATGAAACGATTAAAATGAATCTTAAAAAAAGATATTTTCTGGTAATAATACTCTTATTAATTGTTGGAGTTATTATATTTGTTAATTTAAGTTCACATTCCTCGATTGGTTCAGATAGTAAAGGTTATGTAACTAAGGATGTTTACTCGCATTATGGTCAATCTAATACTAAAATTGCAGTGATAACAGGTATGCATCCACGAGAGACATTATCATCCACTGTAGTTCCATATGTTATTAAGTTCTATGCATTAACCCACAATGTGGAGATCACCAACTACCAAGTTGCTGTACAGGATAATCCTACAGATTTTGATATTGGACGTGCAAATGGCCAAGCTTTAGTTGCAAAGTACATTACACCGGACATTAAGCAATCCAATGAAAGTCTAGTAATCATATGTCATGACCATGAACAGGGATATGGTGATGGATTTTACATTGCAACTCCTAGTATGGATTCTAAATCTGTTACCTTTGGAACTGCAGTTCACTCATTGCTGACAAATTTCAACTACTACCAAAGATCAACAGATGAAAAGGCTCAAAGTTCATCAATAAATCAGGTTGATATACCGATAGCATCTACAGGAGCGGGAGTTTTTGTATATGAAATTCCTGAATGGTATGGTTATTGGGACGCATTTTGGAATACATACTCCCTTTTAGACACATCTGTAAAGGTAATTCAGAGCAAATAATATTTGCAATTGATTTGCTTTTATTATTTTGAATCAAAAAAAGGAAAAAAATAAAGTTAATAAAAATATATTACCCGACAATTCTTTTTAAAATAATAAATATTATAATAATATTCATTTATTCAATTGAAAATTGAAAGTATGTGGTTATTTGAGAACAACTCGTTATAATTTTTATTATAATTAAAATCATTATAAGAATTTAATAATTTTTATCAATATTTTTATCAGTACCATACATTTTTCAAGCCCAAAAGATAGGCAATTATGTTAGCTCCAAGATGTAAAAATACACTGATCACCAATATAATAACAATCATTTCAAATGGTATAGGTATTATTAAGGATGCAAATACTAATGCTCCTACAACAAAGTCGAGTTGGTCTAAAATTGGGGCCGGTTTCCCTCTTTGAAGTTTTAAACGTCGTTTAATGAAACTTCCACAAGCATCACCTATTAACGCTCCTCCACCAAGACAAAGTCCTAATAAAATTCCTTGTATTACATTTCCAGTTATTATCCCTTGAATAAGTCCTACAGTGGTTCCAATTAATGTTCCAATTAATGTTCCTCTCCATGTTACTCCATCACCAAGTATTCTTCGACCGTCACGAAATTCATGATTAAAATCCAGCGGTTTTCCACCGCCAAATGCTAAAGCTGTAACGTTGGCAAGGTACGCTGGTAACATAAAGTATATAGCATATGCTGATAAATTTATTACACTGACTACACTTGAGTCCATAGTTTACCTCCAATTTAAAACAAGATAATAATTATGTTAGCTACTAAATAACGTTATGGGTGAGATAATGGTTATAAAAAATACCAAGAGTCTGTGTCCAGAATGTCTTACAGTATTAGATGCTGAAGTATATGAGGACAACGACAAAATAATGATAAAGAAAACGTGCAAAGAGCACGGTGAATTTAATAATACATACTGGAGCAGTTCAGATATTTATAAAAAAGCAAAAAAATATGGAAAAGTCGGTATGGGGATTGAAAATCCTCAGACAATTGCTGATTCTGAATGCCCTCAAAACTGTGGGTTATGTGACGAACACGAGAGTCACACTGTTCTAGGATTGATTGATGTTACCAATCGATGTAACTTGAAGTGCCCAGTTTGTTTTGCAAATGCAGCTGTTTCAAAAACATTATATGAGCCGTCTTATGAAGAAATAAGAACAATGCTTCAAAATTTAAGGAATAACAAACCAGTTCAAACTCCTGCAATTCAATATGCTGGTGGTGAGCCGACAGTTCGTAAAGACATTGTAGAATTAATAAAACTTGCTAAGGAAGAAGGATTTAGGCACACACAAATAGCCACAAATGGTATGAGACTTGCCAGACTTCCTTCACTTGCAGTAGATCTTAAGGAAGCAGGATTAAATACGGTTTACCTTCAATTTGATGGAATAACAGAGGAACCCTACCTCAAATTAAGAAATAGAAATATGTTAGATATCAAGCTTACAGCAATTGAAAACTGTCGTAAAGCCAATCTGGGAATCGTATTAGTGCCAACAATTTTGAAAGGCGTTAATCACGACCAAATTGGGGATATACTTCGTTTTGCAGCTAAGAATATCGATATTGTTAGGGGTGTAAACTTCCAGCCAGTATCATTTGCAGGTAGAACCCCAGCAGAAGAGGTTGAAGCTCAACGTGTAACAGTACCTGACTTTGAGAGAATGGTGGAAGAACAAACAGATGCTCAGATAAAAGTAGAAGACTTTTATCCTGCAAGCTGTGTTACACCGGTTTCAGAGTTTATTGAGGCTATAGATGGGAAGGATGCTCAGGTTACATTTACTTGCCATCCACACTGTGGTACTGCTACCTATGTTTTTGTTGATGATAGTGGAATGATTCCAATTACTCAGTTTATTGATGTTGATAGGTTTTTTAATCTTTTAAGTAACAGTACCGAAAATATGGAAGAAGGTGGATTGGTTGCAAAGGCTAAGATTGTTGCTAGGGCTACTGTTGCGCTTCCAAAAACAGTTGACATGTCAAAATCACCAGATTCCATTGATCTAAGAAGTATACTCACAGCAGTTTTCAGAGATAGATCATACAAATCTCTTGGAGATTTCCATCATAAAACTCTCCTTGTATCGTGCATGCACTTCATGGATCCATTTAATTTCGACCAAGATAGGGTTAGAAGATGTGTTATTCATTATGCTGTACCTGATGGTAGGATAATTCCTTTCTGTTCAATGAATGCAATATACAGAAAAGATATCGAGAAGAAATTTTCTAAACCTTTTAAACCAGTATCTAAATAATTTAATTACAAAATTTTTGGTTGTTTAATTGATAATTGAAACTCCATCCCGGCTCCACTTAACCCTAATAGATCTTAACGGTATCTATGGTAGGATAGACGGTGGAGTAGGAATCACTATAGAAAAACCATGCCTCAATCTTGAAGCTGAACCAACAGATGATGGAATTGAAGTGTTATTTTCTAAATCTAGTAATAAGACCTCAGATATAATTGAGGATTATACACTAAAAATTCAACAATCAACACTTAAGATTATGAATGCACTTGAAATTGAAGGTGGATACAAATTTACAATAGATGAAGCATATCCTCCCCATTCAGGTTTGGGTTCAGGTACTCAATTATCCCTTGCTGCTGCTAAACTTGTTTCCAAGATGAATAATAAGGATATAAAGGCTTTCGATCTGGCTAAAATTGTAGGAAGAGGGGGCACATCAGGGATAGGTGTGGAATCATTTGAAAATGGTGGTTTCATAGTAGATGGCGGTCATGAAAGTGTTGAAAAACCTAGTTTCCTTCCATCATCTGCTTCTAATGCTTCGCCGCCTCCAATAATAGCAAGGTATGATTTTCCAATGGATTGGAAAATAATTCTTGTGATACCCGATGTGGAGAGAGGTGTTTCAGGTGCAAAGGAAATAGATGCATTTAAAAACCATTGTCCAATACAATTGCATGAAGTTGAAAAATTATCCCATCTACTTTTAATGAAACTTATGCCTTCAGTTTTAGAATCTGACTTGGATTCATTTGGAAAATCTATAAATAATATACAGGATATAGGCTTTAAGAAAATCGAAAATAAACTCCAAAATCCATGTATTGGTCAAATAATGAAGAATTTAAGGGATGCCGGTGCTGCAGGAGCAGGTATGAGTAGTTTTGGTCCAACTGTTTATGCAGTTACAGATACAAATGAACAAGATATAGTAAGTGCAGCAAATGATGCAATTGAAAATGTTGGTGGAGAAATTATCAATACTCGTGCAAGGAATAAGGGTGCAAAACTAATTGAATAAATTTTATGAAGGGATATGTCATGGAAAAGATAGAAGGGAAGGTTTGGAAATTTAGGGATAGTATTGATACAGATGTTATAATTGCTGGCAGATATCTTAGAACATTCAGTCTTGATGATCTTGCATCGCATGTAATGGAAGCAGAAGATCCTGAATTTGCAGAAAAGGTTCAAAGAGGAGATATAATTGTTGCTGGTTGGAATTTTGGATGTGGATCGTCAAGGGAACAGGCTCCTGTTGCCCTTAAACATGCAGGTATATCCGCAATAATTGCAAAATCTTTTGCAAGGATATTTTATCGAAATGCAATAAATATAGGGCTTCCTGTAATAACAGCCGATGTTGAAGCAGAAAGTGAAGATATTATGTGTATAGACCTTGAAAATGGGATAATATTGAATAAGACCTCTGGTAAAGAATTTATAATAAAACCTTTTGATCAATTTATGCTGGACATCTTGAACAACGGAGGACTTGTAAAACATTACCTTAAAGCTAACGAAGAATAATTAATTAATATTCATATTTATAATTAGTTTATTTACAAATATTTTCTGAGTTTGGAAATAAGATAAATCAAAAAAATTAGACTATTTTTATGGAAATTTTTATTTTTTTTGTAAAGTTTTTAGTTTAATGAAATTAATATGGGAGTTATTACATATCATATTCATATGTAAAATTTAATTAATAATAATATATTTTAAATTTATTCAAATTTTGAGGAAGTAGAAAATGAAATGTACTGTTTGCGGATCTGAATCCTGCGAAATATTAAAATCCAAGGGTAAAACCTCCAAAGAACTTTTATTGAAATGTAATAAATGTGGAAACATTTTCAGAGAAACTGTAGAAGTTGAAAAACCCGTTGATGTTCGTGTTGTTGTAAGTGAATATGAATCATCCCATAAAACATTGGTGAAGTTGTATCCCGATGAATTTTTGGAGTTTGAAGGTGTTCTAGATCTTGATGGACGTCCGGCTCAGATAACCTCCATTGAAAATAAGAGAGGTGGTAGGGTAATGGTGAGTCCTGTTTCAGAGATTGACACTATATGGGCCACATATATAGATACTCCCGCTCGTGTCGGAATCTCAGTCGATTATGGTGGAAGAATACTATCTAGAAAGGTTCAAGTTGATAGGGAATTTGAATTCACAATTGGGGATGTTGTTAAATTAGGAGATGTACTTTTTAAGATAAGAGCCATGAAAACCCAGGATAGAAAGATGAGAAAGGGTTTTGCTAAGGCATTTGTGATTAAAAGAGTATATGGTCGGCCAGGAGATGATTTAAAGCGTTACCAATATGATTTAACTTCTAAAATATTTAAGTTGGATGGTGTTGAAACAGATGAGGAAAAATAGAGAACAATTAGTTTCCAACCTTTCAGATAGGGGATATATAAATTCCGAAATAGTCAAAGATGCCATGATAAAGGTTCCACGTGAAGAATTCATGACTCCTGAAACAAAGAGTTATGCATATCTTGATAGGCCAATACCTTTAAAAAATGGTCAAACAATATCTGCACCTCATATGGTTGCTATTATATGCGAAAAACTTGGCCTTCAAAAAGGTATGAAGGTTTTAGAGATAGGGACCGGTTTTGGGTATAATGCTGCTGTGGTGGCAGAGATAATTGGCCCCGAAGGACATGTTTATACTATTGAACGAATTGAAACTTTAAAAAATACTGCTGAACAGAATTTAAATCGTACAGGTTATTCTAAAAATGTTACTGTAATATTGGGTGATGGTACCAACGGATACAACGAACAGGCCCCTTACGATCGAATATACGCCACTGCAAGTGCACCAAAGATACCAGAGCCTTTAAAAAAACAGTTAAAAATTGGGGGACGATTGATAACTCCAATTGGTCGGGATACATCAGTTCAAGAGTTACTTTGTTTAACAAGGATCAATGAGAATGAATACAAGTCCCATAATCTTGGTGGTGTTGTTTTTGTTCCAATGATAGGGGAACATGGTTGGCCAGAGTAAATTAAACCTAAATTATTGCTTGGTAGTATTCCTATTTTTTATATAAAAGTTTAGGTTAATTTATTTCATTATTCAATTAAATCAAACCAAATAAAATTTCTAATTTAAATTTAACTCAAAATATTTAGATAATTCATTGATCGATTAAATAACATATGTTAAATTGACCTATAGTTAAAAGGAAGAAGAAAATGAAGATATACATTGATACATTTGGATGTACATTTAATCAAGCAGATTCTCAAATAATGGCGGGATTATTGAATGAGAATAATGGAAGTTTAACAAGTTCTATTGACGATGCTGATGTAATCATTATAAACACATGTTATGTAAAGCATCCTACTGAACAGAAGGTTATAACCAAGATTCAAAGGTTAAAGAATAGGTTTCCAGATAAAAAATTGATAATTTCAGGGTGTATGGTTGAAATAGATCCTGAAAAACTTGAAAAAGCCGCTCCAGAAGCTAGCTGGATTGGGCCTCATAAAATCCAAAATGCACCAGAAATAGTTAAATCAGTTATGGATGGAAATATTGTTAGAGCTACAGGTTATTCTAATAAATCAAAGGTTTGTCTTCCAAAAATACGTTCAAACCCTTTAATACATATTATCCAGATATGTGAGGGCTGTGATGGTGTGTGTAGTTACTGTTGCACAAGATTTGCCAGAGGAAGTCTTCAGAGTTACTCCATTGAAATGATTAAAAGAGAAGCTGAACAGGCAGTATCTGAAGGATGTAAAGAAATACAACTAACTGCACAGGACTCAGCAGCATTCGGTAAAGATAGTGGAGAATCACTTTCTAATTTGATGAAACATATTGCAGATATTGAAGGTGATTTTAAGATTAGAGTGGGTATGATGCATCCAAAAAGTATGATGGGTGATGTTGAAGGGATAATTGATGCATTTAAACGAGATAAATTCTATAAGTTTCTGCATATTCCTATTCAAAGTGGAAATAATAAAATACTTAGTGATATGAATCGTTGCCATAGTGTAGAAGAATTCAAAGCTATAGTAACAAAGTTTAAAGAAGAAATACCAGATATTTCAATTTCAACTGATATCATAGTGGGATATCCAACAGAAGATGATGATGCATTTTTAGATACTATGGAATTAATTCAAGAAATAAAACCTGATTTTCTACATATTTCTAAATATATGCACAGGCCAGGTACAACCTCTTCTGATCTTAAAGAAATAGGATATAATGCCATGAAGAAACGTTCCAAGGCACTTAAATACTTGAAAGAAAAAATTGCAATTGAAAATAATATGGAATTGATTGGAACAACACAGAAGGTTTTAGTAACAAATAAAGGTAGTAAAGGTGGATATGTTGCACGTACAAACTCATATAAAACAGTTATTATTGAAAATGCTATTATTGGAACATTTTTAGATGTTGTTATAACTGATGCAAAGCCCACGTATTTAATTGGATCAAAATTAGATTAAATGCAATATTTTTAACTGAGAATAACGCAATAAAAAAAAATAAAATTTCTACTTTGTTTATTCCTGTGTATTCGTTCTAATTTTATTGAAGTTATTCAAAAAAAATATTAGTAGATTATATAATTTTTTGTTTTAGTTTGTTCCGATTCTTATTGCATTTAAAATAACAGCCAGGGTTAGTCCCATGTCTCCAAATGCTACTGCCATCCACAATGATACGAATCCAAGTACAGCAAAAATAGCGAATGACCCCTTAACAATAATTGATAAAGAAACGTTTTGTTTAACAATGGACATTGTTCTTCTACTTAAGTCTATTAAATAATTAATTTTTGAGAAGTCATCGTGCATTAAAGCAATATCTGCAGTTTCTATAGCTACATCTGAACCCGCAGTCCCCATTGCAATACCTACATTTGATATGGCTAGTGCAGGTGCATCATTTACACCATCACCAACCATTGCAACGTGTTTATCTTTATCAATTAGTTTGTTGATAATTTCAACTTTATCTTTGGGTAATAATCCAGAATAATAATCATTTATACCTATTTCAGAAGATACTGCTCTAGCTGTTCCTTTATTATCTCCAGTAAGCATTATGGTTCTTATATTCTTTTCTTTAAGTATGGTAATGGTTTTTTTAGAAAGGGGTCTAATTTTGTCCATTAATCCTATTAACCCAATAATATGTTTGTCATCACCAATCATAACAGTTGTTTTGCCTTCGTTCTCAATTTTATTTATTATTTTATCAGGAAATTCTGGATTATTTTTAAATAAACCTTTTTTTCCTATATAAAACACTTTATTATCGATATTACCTTTAATGCCCATTCCTGTAACAGATTCAAAGTCGTAAACTTTCTTAAATTTCAAATCAATTTCTTTTTCACTGTAACTAATTATAGCTTCCGCCAGTGGATGTTTAGATTTGGCTTCCAATGAACTTGCAATTTGAAGTAATTCATTTTTTGAGTAGTTATTTAATTCTATTATGTCTGTTAACTCTAACTTACCTTCTGTAAGTGTTCCTGTTTTGTCGAACACCATAGTTTTGATATTCTGCATTTCTTCAATATATTCTCCTCCTTTTATCAACACCCCATTTTTTGTACCTGCAGTTATCCCAGAAACCATTGAAACTGGGGTTGATATTGCCAATGCACATGGGCAGGATACTACAAGTAATACTAAGGCTCTGTAAAACCAGGTGTCAAAATTTAATCCAAAAATAAATGGAGGTATGGTTGTAACCAATACTGCAAGTCCCAATACTCCTGGTGTGTAGTAATTGGAAAATTTGTCTATAAATGCTTCTGTTTTTGATTTTTTTTGTTGTGAAGCTTTAACCAGTTCTATAATTTTTGATATTACTGTTTCATCAGAGGTTTTTGTTACTTTTACTTCTAAATATCCCTCTTCATTTATTGTACCTGCAAAAACATTATTCCCCTCTTTTTTAATTACAGGTAAACTTTCACCAGTTATTGCTGATTGATTAACTGTGGAAATACCATTAATAACAATACCATCTAAGGGAATCTTATCTCCAGGTTTAACAACTACCACTTCGTTTATTTCTACTGCATGGGCGTGTAATTTAAAATTTTTTTCTCCTCTTTTGACAATGGCTGTTTGTGGAGCAAGTTTTATAAGGGATCCAATGGATTTTCTAGCTCTTTCTCCAGCGTAGTCTTCTAGGTATTCTGCTATATAGAATAAGAATATTACAGATGCTCCTTCGGCTCCTTCCCCAATTAAAAATGCCCCTATAGCAGCTATTGTAATTAACAAACTAATACTGAATTTCCCTTTAATAAGTGCTTTAATTCCATTGGGAATTATTTCATATCCTGAAATTATTGCAACCGTTAAAAATAGGATTAATGCAAAAGTTTTTTGATCAGTAAAGAAGTTTAAATATAAACCTAATATCAAGATTATAGCGGATATTCCAATGATATATATGGCTTTAAATTTGTTTTCGGGTTCTTTTTCTTCGAATATGTTTGCTGAACAATATTTACAGGATTCAACTGATTCTACTTTGCTTTTGTCCATATCACTCAGTGGCATGTTCTACTCCCATTTCTATTATTTTTACAACATGTTCGTCTGCTAGTGAATAATAGGCCATTTTGCCATCTTTTCTAAAATTAACTAGATTTTTTCCCCTTAAAATTCGTAACTGATGGGATATAGTTGATTGGTTTGCACCAAGAACAGCAGATATATCACAGACACAAAGTTCTTTTTGATACAATGCATGTAGTATCTTGATTCTTGTTAGATCACCAAATATCTTAAAGTTCTCTGATACATCTAATAGGATAGAATCATCGAGCATATTTGATTTGACTTCTTTAACTGCTTCATTGTTACTAGATTGAATTTCACAGAGATCATTATTCTTCATATGGTTAAATGTACATATGACCATATATAAACTTTATGATGATATTTATAAACTTGTTCCAAAAAAAATTTTAATCTATATTTACTCACTAAACCAATAGAATATTAAGAAAAAAAGAGATTAATGATAAAATAGAAAAATATAATCCCAATTAAAAAAAAAGGAAGCTAGATTTTTAGATACTTAATTAATTGAAGGTATAATATCTACATTTATTGTAAATGATTTATTTATCCTTTTTTTTAGATAATCCTAACTTTTAATATAATTGCAGACAACATATACTAAAAAAATTACAGAAATTTTATTTATCCAAATAATAAATCTTAATGAAATAATTCATCTATGTCTAAAAAATTGGTTATTACTCTTAAATTTATGAATTTAACCAAATAAGTGGTGATTTTATGTCTTATTTAATCTGTGAAGAATGTGGGAAATACTATGAACTAAATGAGGGTAAATCTTCCTTCAGTTATGCCAAATGCGAGTGTGGTGGAAAATTAAATTATTCATCTACATTAAATGGATCTAAAAAAAATTACATACCTTCTAATGATCAAAAAATCACCTGTTCAACCTGTGGAGTTGTAAATTCCGAAAATTCGGTTATATGTTCGGGTTGTGGCAGAGAATTAATAAATGTATCAAAA
Source organism: Methanobacterium sp. SMA-27 (assembly GCF_000744455.1). Lineage (NCBI taxonomy): Archaea > Methanobacteriati > Methanobacteriota > Methanobacteria > Methanobacteriales > Methanobacteriaceae > Methanobacterium > Methanobacterium sp. SMA-27. The sequence continues at coordinate 511,188 of NZ_JQLY01000001.1, forward strand.
AAATCTCCAAATGTAAGTATAAGTATACTTGGTGTTGCAGTAGGATTTGGATTTTTAATCATTGCAATTGTATTATCTGTACTAGCAATATTCGGAACTAATATTCCTCAGAAAACTGAAGATATTCCCCAAAATTTTTTAATCGCCTTTGGAATATTGGCTATGTGTGTGGCAATAATTTCAGGGTTGATTTCTTCGTACATAGGTGGAAGTATCAACTTCAAAAATGGAATTATAAATGGGGGTCTTGTTGGAGTTATTTTAGGGATTATGGTTGGAATTACAAGTGGAAGTCTGGCTTTCTTTGGAGTTATAGCAATATTTGGTTCATTATCTGTTGTTGGGGGAATATTTGGAACACTTTTAAAGAGAAAAAAATTATAATAAAAATATGAATTATTTCCCTTTCATAATCTTTTTACTTAATTTTTCCATTTTTTTAGCTTGTTTGATCGGTTTTTCCAAGTTATCGTCTTCAATCGCTATATACCCAGTATATCCGCATTTTTGAACATTCCCATAATTTTGCCTGAGGATTGTATATTTTCATTTGGTTTGAACCACATTTGGGGCATGAATCGCCATTTTGACCATATCTCCATAAAATATGTTTAAAAATTCGAATTTATTTTTTTGGGATTATTTTAGGTGTTTTAATTGGAATTACAATGGAATTAGTGCTTTCAATATTTTTTACAAAAATCAGTTAATATCATGTATAAAGAATATTCTACGAATGTTTTTAAAGAAGGCTCAAAAACATCCCAAATTTTAAGCTATTATCTACCTCTGATAAGTTTTTTACTCAATTTATCCATTTTTTTGAGGCTTTTAATCTGTTTTTCAAGATTACCATCTTCCACAACAACCGAACCACTATATCCACATTTTGAACATTCCCATACGGGTGCCTGTGGATTGTGTATTTTCATTTTTTTTGAACCACATCTGGGGCATGAACTAGTTTTTGTCATTTTAATTATTCTCCTTTAAATATTATAATATTACAAATTTAATATGTAATATTAATTTAGTAAATTTGATATTTATGGTTATGTCTTTAACATCTATTTTTAAAAAAAATGTTTTCAAATTTTGTATTGTATTTAGATAACTTCTGAAAACTTAATGAATTTATTATACTCTATTTTTTTAGTTTATTTTATGGACTTATAACTTTTAAATTACTTGTATAATCTTAAATTACCCAGATAATACTTAAAAGAACTTCAAAAAAAAATTATAATACATTAATAAATGAAAATATTAAAATTAAGTGCCGTGGGCCGGACTTGAACCAGCGACATCCAGATCTTCAGTCTGGCGTTCTCCCAACTGAACTACCACGGCAAATGGGCCGGACGAGATTCGAACTCGTGATCACCTCCGTGTCAGGGAGGTATCATACCCCTAGACCACCGGCCCAAAATGAGTCCATCTTGAATATAACTCTATTCATATATAACACTTTGCATGGGTGAACTTATCATCTGCTCTCACATTAGTCCTATATTTCCCAAAAGAAATGTAGATCAACATGGAGATGTAAAATAGTATGCAATCAGATGAGGATATACTTGACTATTGGTTTGAAAAGAAAAATTTAAGTAAAAATTCAAGAGAACTATATACTCTTGCAATGAAACAATACTCAGAATTAATGGATTAAAAAACTTTAAACTCCCATTAACTTTTCTATATTCGGGTTTATTGTCTATTGTGCCATAACCATTTAGTTCTAGTTTAACCCATTCTTCAAAGTCTTTAATTTTCAATTTTTTAGCTACTAAATATGCTTTTCTAAGTAAGTTTGAAATATCGATATCTGAATCAATAGCTTCTTTTTGAAGTTCTAAAATAATAGAACTCATATTACTCCTCCTTATTTAAAACAAATTGAGAATTGCTATTACATTGAAATATAGTAAACTCCCCTAAACTTAATCAATTGAAACTAGAATTTATTATTTGCTATTTAGATTTTCATGGAAAAAATATTTGGAACATTATAAATAGATTGGGATATGTAAGAATGATCATAACGAAATGGATATAATTATTAATGGGGGTCTTTTAGAACGGAAAATTCGAAGATCTTAATCGTAGAAGATGAAAGTATAGTAGCAACAGATTTAAAACAACAAATAGAACAAATAGGCCACAAAGTAGGTGGGATAGCAAACAACGGAAAAGATGCCATAAAAAAATGTAAAGAAAAACAAATCCCGACTTAATATTCATGGATATAATGCTAAAAGGAGATCTAGATGGAATAGAAACAGCAAAAATAATAACCAAACTCTACAAAATTCCCCATATATACCTAACAGGCCACCAGGACAATACAACATGGGAAAGATCAAAAACAAGCCTACCATCAGACTACATCAACAAACCATTTGACGAAACAGAAATAACCAAAGCCATACAACAAGCACTATATCCCAAATAAATTATATCTGTATAAGAGTTTATTAATTTTTATAAAAATTGTAGATAATTAATTATATAAAATGATATTGCAACATAAACTGCCACACCAATGACTATAGCAACTAATAATCCTTGCTTTGGCAGTAGATATGCAATACAAAGTAGAAAGATTATCCATACTGGAGTTAATATCATGAGTCCTTTGACATAATCTAATACAGGTAAACTACCAGCTTCGCTGTAGATGGTTAAAATGCTCATAATGCTTACCATTGGAAATAATGCTATGAAAGCTGCTAATATCCCTTTATCCTTACTGCCAAAGTAAGTGATTAGGGTTAGGATCGAACCCCCTATGATAAAATATAGTATGAATTTTAAACCTTCACCCATTTCAACTCACCAAACAATAAAAAATAAATTTATATGATTTTTTTATTATGAAAAGTTTTTATATTATTAATATGTTATTTGATACTTTTAATAATTTTCAATAAAATAACTATTTAACCTGTAGAACATTATAACAAACCTCTTGCTAGTAATAGAATTAATTCTCTTTTTTTTGGATCCTATAAGTTTAAATTATAAGTTCTTAATATACTGTATTAAGACTTGTTAATGGATATTATGCAGTAAAATTTTACCATACAATTTTGGGGGCTGTAATAATGCTAAACATAAAAATTTTAATTGTAGAAGATGAAATCATCATGGCTAACGATTTAAAACAACAATTAGAAGAAATAGGCTATGAAGTAGTAGGTATAACCGGGAACGGGGAAGATGCAATAAAAAAAACAGGAGAAACCAAACCAGATATAATTTTAATGGACATAGTACTAAAAGGAGAAATAGATGGAATAGAAACAACACAACAAATACGAAACCTCTACAACATCCCCGTTATATATTTAACCTCCAACTATGACGATAAAATCTTAGAAAGAGCAGCAAAAACCTACCCCGCAGGTTACATAACAAAACCATATGACCATATAGGAATACACACAGCCATACAAATGGCAGCATTACAAACACCAAAATCCAGGAAAAACAAAAAAATAAATGTTTGATCAATTTTAATTCAACACTTCTTTACATATATGGGATTGGATGATCAGTTGATGGAGGTTGTATCCCCTTATTAGCAATTTCTTGTCCAAGAACACTAATTCTTCTTTGTTTAAGGCTAGTATCATTGTTTACAAGATTAATTATTTGATTTTGATCTGAATCCATCTGTGCCCACATATTATTTAGTTGAGCTTCATTAGACAGCATTACGGATCCTCCACCAAAAACACCACTTACTTTCATTTCTTGATAAGCAGCAAGCCCCATTTGTTCCCAGTACAACAAAAGAAATTAAAAAACATGTAAATGATAAGAAAAAAAAGAAACTTAAAAATTTACATACTGAATTGCCAAAAATAGATATCCAATACACAAATTATGATGATCTAAAATATATAATAAAAAATAATTGGAAATATTTCGAAAAAGTTTTTATTAAACAGGATACAATAATTCCCTCTTTAGAATTCCTTGAAACACCACGTAATAATATTGCTCATTCTAATGTACTAAGTAGAAAGATGTTTGATGATTTATATTATCATTCAAAAAAAATAATTGAGTTAATAGATAGGTTTGAATCTAAATAAATACCTTTTATAACCATCAAAATCCCTATTGTTAATTATTTTTATAAAAATAAAGGCAGAAGCAGGGAGGTATTTTCCACATGTTTTGGGGGTCCAATTCCGTGGGGGGAATTGGTAAAAAATTAGAGAAGAAAACACCATCCCATACTCCTATTTATTAGATAGAGTGGATGTTCTATTTGATAATTTGGTTTATTTTATTTATAAATTTTTTATAATTAGAAGGCAGGGACGGATTAACCAAATTTCCATGGCACCCAAAAATAAAGAGATAATTTTTTTTGGTAAAAAACTGAGGTAGACAATCCCCACCCTATTTATTATATTGGGTGAATGTTGTACTTGAAATTTTGTTTATTATTTTAATTAAAATAAGGGATAGGGGATGTAATTCTTATTTTTGAACAATTACTTTGGGGGAGGCAATATGTTAAAAAAAATGAAGTGTACATTCCCCCACCGCTATTTATTATATTTATTGGATGTTCATATGAACCCCTATCAATTCTCTTTTTAGGAGGTGTTTTTATTTAGAAGTTATACGGCTGATTTATTTATTAACTTCTTAATAATGGGAGGTTTTAATATTACGTGAAAATTCGCTTTTTAAATATGGGTTTTATTGTATTTCAGTTGCTTATATTTAGGGCTTATTTTTTTTTATTTAAATTTTTGTCTTAGTTTATTACAAGGAGGAAAAAACATGTCAATAACAGATAAAACAGTCTTAAAAATAGGAAGTACAGAAACCGAGAACATAAAAACATTACAAAAGAAATTAGGAATAAAAACAGATGGATTTTACGGTCCTGTAACACGAGACACTGTAAAAGCAAAACAAAAAGCTTTAGGGTTATATGTTGATGGAATTGCAGGTCTAGTTACATTAAGAGCTTTGGGATTGTTAAAAGCACCAACAATCACTGCCGGTCCATTACAAACTAAACTTATGGCTGTTGTGGGAGTATTTACCACATTTACAGGGTTCTATAATAAAATCTATAACTATTATAGATATGGTTACTATTTCAATGGTCAATTAACTTTACAACAGGAAATAGACCCTAAAACACCTAAAAATTGTGTAGACCTGGCACAATTACTACATGCACTAGGGCATGAGATGAAAGGGTATCTTGTCCGTTTTATAGGAATATTTTGTCCTGTTGATAAAATAAACCATGCCTATATTGAATTAATAGGGAATGAATTTAATGATTGGACTTCTGCCGATGTTGCTGCAGCTGCAAAAAATAACTATAAATTAAATAGCCATTGGTGTAGTGGTGCTAAAACTGTGAATCCTGCATGGATTCTTTCAGAGGATCTGTAAATATAAATATTCTTATTTCTTTTTTGAGGTGTACAAATATGCCAAGAACAGTATATATGAACAGTGATTTGATAAAAGACAAAGTAACTGATTTAAATTTCTTACAATCAATTGGAAAAACCTTAGACTTTTATGGAGTACCATATAAAGCATTTCCTTATGAAACAAGCCCTCACTATGTTATACTAAAAAAAGCTCCAGCTGATGCGGTTATTCTACATAATAGTCTTATGTGTGCAGGTACGATTGTCGATGTGTGTACTAAGTCCTATAAAATATTAAGGGCAAATCAGAAATTCTTATGGAACTTTAAAACAGGAACTGAGGATTATGCCTTTAATGTTGACTATTTACCAAGAGCAAAAGATGATAATTTCAGCCCAGCATCCTTCAAAGGATTAAATCAGCCTATACGATACATGGTACAAAATGGAGGATTCAATGTTTCAAGTACAACAGACCCTAGAAAAATTGGAAGACAACTTGCAATGATGGCATATATGCCATAAAGGAGGATGTTAAAACGTGCACTCCCCAATCTATAGTAACCTGTAGCAAATGTGGTGAAATCTACAATACAGAAATATTTGAATTCTGTCCAACCTGTAGCTCAACAGAAGACAGTAAACCTTCTCATTAATTAGGAGGGTACTTTTTTCATGAAAATATAAATCGAACGATTATTTTGTAAATACCTAAATATTTATATCTTTATACTAAAACCTAGAGTATACAAAAAAAAGTTTCAGATTATTTTTTTTTTCAGTTTGGAGTAGGGAACTGATGGATTCTGAAAAAATAAAAGATAATAAATATAAAAAAGCTGAAGAATCACTTCAAAATGATATTGATCCTATAGAAGATAAATCTAAAGATGAATTGATTCAAGAGTTGAGAACTCATCAGATTGAATTAGAGATGCAGAATGATGAACTCAGGGAAGCTCATACAAGATTATTAGAATCTCAGCATAAATATTTTGAACTTTACAACTTTGCACCAGTAGGATACATTACCTTAGATACAAATGGACTTATTTTAAATATTAATCTTGCAGGAGCAACACTTTTAGATATTGGTAGACTAAATCTCATTAATACTGCTTTTATTCAATATATTGATCCAGATTATCGAAACCTGTTTCATAATCATATTAAAAAAGTCCCGGAAACAGAAACTAAAGAATCAGTTGAATTAAAACTCCTAAAAAAGGATGCTGAATATTCTTATGTACATTTTGATTCTATTAATGTCAAGGATAAATATGGGAATTTAAAAGAATTTAGAATCGCTATAACAGATATTACTGTTCAAAAAGAAGTCGAAATCAAATTACAGAAATATAATTTAAATATTAACAAACTGTTAAATGTTGAAATTAATGATCTGGAAAAGGCAGAAATCAAATTAGAGAAATTAATTGAGCAATATAAAAGTTCTAATATAGAACTTGAACAATTTGCTTATATATCCTCTCATGATCTTAAGGAACCATTACGAATGATCACAAGTTTTCTTCAACTTTTACAGAAGAGGTACTCGGCTGATCTTGATGAAGATGCAAATGAGTTCATAAACTTTGCTGTAGACGGAGCAAAACGTATGAATGATATGATAAATGACCTTCTAGAATATTCAAGAATAGGGAGTACTGAAAGGAAATTTGAGTACTTAGAGAGTGAAGGAATTGTAGAAATTGTACAAAGTAATTTAAAACAATTAATAGAGGATCATGAAGCCATTATAACAAATGACCCTCTTCCATTAATCTATGCTAATAAACAAATGATGATTCAATTATTCCAGAATCTGATTGGCAATGCTATCAAATACCATAGTAAAGAAACCCCTGAGATCCACATCTCAATAAATATTGTTGATGATGAATATGTTTTTTCAGTTAGAGATAATGGAATTGGAATTGATCGAAAGCATTTGGATAGAATATTCACTATTTTCCAGAGACTACACTCACGTGAGGAATATGATGGAACAGGTATCGGTTTAGCTATTTCAAAAAGAATATTACAAAAACACCATGGAAAAATTTGGGTAGAATCTGAACTTGGAAAAGGAACCACATTTTACTTCAGCCTACCAAATCGAAATTATTAAAATCTTAGACTCATTGATTAAACTTGGGGAGTTGATATAAATGCTGGTAGATTGGATTTTAATGACATTTGTAGATAGATCGGAATTACTATTAAAAAGAAGTGGGGAATTTGAAGATAGTCAAATTACTGGTCTTGAAATAAATGAAAAAAACAATCTTATCAAAGTATCAGTAGCTAATAAAACAATTGTAAGTTACCCTATGGCAAATATAATTAGTTATACTTATTCTCAAGAAGATGAAATAAAATAATTTATACTTTTTTTTAATTTTAAAATACCTTTCCATTATTCGAATAAAGGTACTATTATTTTGTGTATTGAAAATAAGGAATTAAATATTCAAAATTAAATTTTAAACCATTTTTTACATTTAGGACAATAGTACTCGGTAACTAGAATAGTTTATTTACTTTGCTTTGGTTCTGAATTTTCATCTTTGGAACTTAGAGGACGAATAAATCGGTTCATTTGTCCTTTAAATCCGCAACGGGACATTTGATATTTTCAGCCATTTTGCTTCAAAATTAAGTAATTGGAACTATGATTTAATAGTTACTATTTTATTATTATATTTAAAAAAAAGTAAATTAACATCCTGAAGCTTTTGACAATGACTTATCAAATATTAAACATTGTGCTTCATAAAAATTTTCAAATGTTCCCAGATGGTCCATAAATATCTTTATGGCACTCTCAAAGTCTTTAGGCATAAGGTGTTCTGGAGTTAAAATAGTGACTTCAATTATCATTTGTTCATAATATTCATCATATTGAAGTCTAAGTCTGATAGAATAATCATTATGCATATAACAGTTAAGATTTTCCAATCTACCTTCTAAAAATGAGTATTTTTCCTTGATAACTTCGTTATCTTTAAATTTCAGCAATATCTTGGTACAACCGGGCTTAATTTCATTCATTTTAACATCTAAGAATTTTAACAATTTATCGCCTCTGTTGTAGTATTATGATTTTGATAATGGATATATTTTATTGAAAAAAGCAGGGAGTTTGTGACTTGTATCACTAAAAACCAGTCGTAGATTGCAAGTGTAAACAAAAAATATCTATCTATTTAATTATTATATAGATTTCATGGTTTCATTTACCCCAAAAACTAAAAATAACAATCCAATACCCATTATTGAATAATATACCTGATTATGAGTGGTATAGACAAGTATTACTCCAATTAAAATTAATAGGAGCCCTATGAAATAATATCTTATATAATTTTTAGTTAATTTCATATAAAAAAATCCAATTTAATTATTCAAAAAATGTTAGATCAATAGATCCTTTGAATGGGATTAGTTTTATTCTTCTCTTATTTTCATAATTAATTTCAATTATTCTTTTTAAGAGAATCTATTTCTATGTTTTACCTCTTCTTTTCAACCTCAAAATATATTAGATCATTCACACCAGGCATTGTAAATTTTTTTCATGTATATCATTTTGATATAACCAATTCATATCTTAAATCTTCATCACAAATATTTTTTATGGAAAATTAACCATAATTATTTGGACTTCATAAAAACTAACTATTTTTTTAAGAAGTTATATTACGTTAGAAAGAGAATATAGTTATATAATAATGGTAATTCATTTTTTAGAGGATATAATTTGGGAGTCAAAGGTAAATGTCAAGGGAAACTGAAGACCATCTTAGGAATGAAATAGTTGAAATGAAAAAAGAAATATTAAAATGTAAAAAAGCCTTTATAAAAAGTGAAGAACGTTTTAAAACTGTTGGAAATTCGTCATCATAAAACATTAATGTTTCTATTATGTCTTTATCATTATCTCTTATCGGTTTAGCTTTAATTCCGGGTTGTTCAGCTATTTATCCTTTATAATGTAACATCTATTTTTTCCTAAATAATGTTATATTTAATCCATTATTGCAATCCAATTATATTATTTAAAAAAAATAAAATATTATAAAATTTTATTTTTTCTTTTTGCTCTTTAGTTTTTGCCCACCTGAATCCTGAGGGTTAACTTTAGCCTCACCATATTCTTTTTTATAAAGTTCTGGATCTTCTTTTTTAAGGAGATCAGGTGGTGCCCTTTCCTTCATGTCTTCTTCTGCTGAAGACCACATGTCCTCGCCCATTTCTTCCTTACTCATTTTCTTCTTTTTCTTTTCATCCATTTTAGATCAACTCCTTTTCACCAAATAAATAACTAAAAAAATTCCAATTTTTTGTAAAGTAAAATTTTTGCAAAAAATAACAAATATATTACAAATTCAGCTTAACTATATATATTACAATATATTACATTCTAAAACTATATAATTTTCGGTAGGAAAGTTATAACAAAAAATTAAAAAACTTGCTATCATTTTTGAAAAAGAGATTTGGGTTAATCCTCAACTTTTACCCAGGTTTAACATTTAGAACAATAATATTCAATATTTAATACAAGTTTAGAATTAATACGTTTATATTGGCGATAATTATTCATAGAACCATTAAAGCCACACTTTGGACATTTAATGTGTTCCGTCAAGATAATCACTAATCATACCTACTTTAAAATTAGTATTTAAATATTGTTATTTCAAATAAAGATTAATCAAAATTAGTTTATGCTATGAAGATCTCATTCAAAATAGAGAAAAAGTGATAAGTCCATCTGTGAATGAAGCTATTCATATATAACCTTTTCCACTATGGTATTGAAAATCTGTATATAATCATCTTATTTTGATAATATTTAATAAAAAATGAGGGTTATATGAAAAAACCATTTAAATTCGTAAATTTATTAAAAATACTTTATAATCTATTTTAATATATCTTTTAAAGATAAAATAATTGTATATTGCGCTAAAAACCCTTTTAAATAATGATAAAAATGATTTAAGTTCTTTATAAATTATTTGTAATAAATTATATATGCTTTCGCATACATAAATATGATTGTAGAAAATCCTAAAGGGGGAATTAATTTGAATATTGGAGATCCGATTAAAACTACAGTAGAAGAAATTCGTAAAGTTTTGAATATTGAGAATGTGATTGGTGAGACTATAGAAACAGATGAATTTTTATTGATTCCTGTTACAAGAATGGGTATGGGATTTGGAGCAGGAATGGGTGAAGGTAAAGGTTCTAAAGATATGGGATCAGGAACAGGGGCTGGAGCTGGTGGTGCTGCAGGTATAGAACCTATAGCAATGGTAGTTGTACATAAAGGAGTAAAAGGCCCAGAGGGTGTAAAAGTAATGTCTTTAAAGAATCCAGATCATTTATCAAGGGCCATAAGTGAAATTGGTAATGCTGCCGTTGAGATTATGGGGCAGGGAAGTAAAATGATGAAGGAAAAGGGTCATAAAAAGAAAGAAGTAAAATATGAAGGTAAGAATAAAGAGGCTAAATTCAAAGATACAAAGGATGAAGTCAGTTTAGATGTGAAAGACAAATAATAACACTCTTTTAAATAATAAAATTTTGGGAGACCCTAGTTGATCAACATTCTAATCATCATAGTACTACTTATAATACTTTTTTTTGTAAGTATTATGATGATCCCTTTTCATATTTCCCTAATATTGAGTAACAGTGGTTTAGAATTTAAGGGATATTTTAAAGTAACATGGATGAGGATCAGGTTATTTAAACGGGATATACCCTCCAAAGAAGAGGAAGAAGAGAAAAAGGAAGAAAAGAAAAAAGAAAAATCTAAATGGACTATTGAAAGGGTCCAAAAGGTTTTCAATCTTTTTTTGGAAGCTTTTCCACATTTTCAAAAGGTTTTCTATGCTGTTATCAATTCGTTTACTCTGGAAAAATTGATTATTCATATTAAAATGGGAATGGATAGTCCGGTGGATACTGCTCAAATTGCTGGTATATTCTGGTCAATATCTTCATGGGTGAATCTATATCCAAATGTTTCATTGTATATTCAACCAGAATTTATGAAAACCACATTAGAGGGAGATATAGAACTTGAATTGAAATTAAAGCTTTTATGGATAGTTATTGAATCATTAAAAGCAATTACTAAAAGGCCTGTGAGAAACTTTATAAATGAAATCAGAGCATGATAATTTAATTTTTAAAATATTTTAGTTATCCAATAAAAAAAGTATTCAATATCTACTATATTACATATATTTTAGGGCAATACAATGAATTTTAAAAATAAGAATGTCAAAGAAATTGGAAAGGAGTTTAAAATAGGAGAAAGAACATTTTATCCTGTGGTAGAAATTTCAACCATAGAAATGGATAGTTCTTTTTCAGAACAGATTTCTCCAATTGCTTTATTGGTTATTGAACCCTCAATAAAATATATTTTACCATTGACAGAAGAAAAAGTTAATTCAGAAGAGATTATTGACCTTTATCAAAATAGAATCTTAAGTGGAAATAAATTTTAACAAATTTTTTGCATTTGTATTAAAATTAACATTATTCTTGTAAGTGTTAGCATTTTTAATAGTAGACACATTTTGTATATCTTATTAATTAAAAATTTATATTATTTAGATATATGTTTACATCTACATAGGGCTCATGGTAGCAATTTTAGTTGAAAAACTATTGTTGTTTAAAGAGATGCACAGGAAGAATAAGTAAATGTTTACTTGATTTGTAGTATTAGTATTAGATGGCATCATGACCAGCATAAATTGAGTGAAATTGAAACACTCCATGTGATTAAAAAAAAATAGAAATAAAATATTTTTAGTCAATTTTCATAAATTCTGAATTGGATGCTCCACATATTGGACATTTTTCAGGGGCATTGTCTTCAACTGTATTTCCGCAAAGGGCACAGACATAATAATCTACTTCAGGAGTGTCATCAAGATTTTCAAGGGCCTTTTGATATAACACGGCATGTATTTGTTCTACTTTGTTAGCAACTTCAAATGTCCATCTAGCTGCGTCATCTTTCTCTGCTTTTGCTTCAGCAATAAAATTAGGATACATTTCAGTGAATTCTTCGGTCTCGCCTGCTATGGCTTCAAGGAGATTTTCTTTTGTTTCGTTTATTCCACCTGCTATTTCAAGATGGTTATGTGCATGTACTGTTTCTGCTTCAGCAGCTGCCCTAAACAATTTTGCAACTTGTTTAAATCCTTCTTTGTCTGCTTTTTTAGCAAATGCTAAATATTTTCTGTTTGCCTGTGATTCACCTGCAAATGCTTCCATTAAATTTTCTTTTGAACTCATATTGTTACCCTCACAAATTTATCAACATAAAATCTTATAAATCTATTATAACTCCATTACTAAAATTTGTTTTGTAACAGAATATCGGTTATAATTTCTAAAAATATTTTATAAGTGTTGTTTAAAGATTAATTTCCCTTAAAAATAGATATAATTCAATATTATGTGGTTTAATTTTAATAATTAATTTCATACTAGTACATTAAGATTTGGTAATTAAAAATAAAAACAAATAAAAAAGGAAGAAAATTAGGCTGTTTTAACAGCCATGTCTATATCATCTGCTTTGACAGTTTTTCTTCCAGCGTGTTTTGCAAGCTCTACGGCTTTTTTAGCTATTTCTTCACCTTTTTCTTCGAGTGATTTGGCTAAAGCCTCTTTTGCATCATCACTTATTCTTTGAGCACCAGCGTTTTTTATGATCCTTCCAACTGGAGCAATTGGTAATTCGGCCATAATTTCACCTCCTATTTAACCTAGGGATAATTAATATTTAAATTTATCGGTTTTACTCGGATTTTTAGCCATGACTTATACAATAATCAATCATTCGATGAGATCATTATGTAACCAAAACTTATAAGGTTACTAAGTAAAATATCAAATTCCATGTTTGAGCTGTTAAAAATTGACACCCATATAGAAGAGATACTAGAAAAATCTTTAGAAACCCCGATATCTAATGAAGATGCACTTATACTCATGAATACCACTGGAAGAGAATTTCAAGCTCTTTTAATTGCTGCAGATGCACGACGCGAAGAGATTGTAGGTGATAAAATTACTTACATCCAGAACTGGAACATTAATTTCACCAATATATGTACAGGAACCTGTGGTTTCTGTGCATTTAAAAGGGAAGAAAAAAACAGTGAATCATATTTTTTAAGTACCGATGAAATTGTTAAAAGAGCTGAAACCGCTTGGAATAATGGTGCAATTGAAGTATGTATACAAGGTGGACTTCACCCCAAAGTTGATGCATACTACTATGAAGAACTTTTACAAAAATTGAGATCAAAACTTCCTGACATATACATACATGCATTTTCTCCAATGGAAATTTTATATGGGGCAGAAAAATCAGATATATCCATTTCAGAAGAATTAAAAATGTTAAAGAAAGCAGGGTTAGATTCAATCCCCGGAAATGCAGCTGAGATATTAAACGATGATATCAGGAAAATTCTGTGTCCAAGTAAGATGAACACTGCCAAATGGATTGAAATTGTTGAAACAGCGCATAAAACTGGGATACCAACAACTTGTACCATGATGTATGGACATATTGAAGAAATAAAACATAGAGTTGAACATATAGACATCCTAAGAAGTATACAGAAGAGAACTGGTGGATTCACAGAATTTGTGCCATTAACATTTATGCATAAAAATACACAAATTTACAAAGATGGAAAAGCTGCACCAGGATCAACCGGAATTGAGGATCTAAAGGTATATGCAGTTTCAAGATTAATGTTTGGAAATATTCTGCCCAATATTCAAGTTTCATGGGTTAAACTAGGGTTTAAATTTGCACAAGTTTGTTTAGGTGCCGGTGCAAATGATCTAGGAGGTACATTAGGTGAGGAAAGTATATCCAAATCTGCCGGGGCCCAGCATGGGGTGAGAACAAATCCTGCCAATTTTCAAAGGGTAATCCGGAATATGGGAAGAATACCTGCAGAAAGGGATACTTTGTACAAAAATATTCATGTTGTATAATTTCAGTGGTTAAAATGGAAAACACACAGATCAATCATGAAGTTACATTTAAAATTATGATTCTTATTTTGCGAATTACAAAAAAATTCAATGAATTAGAAAAAATGTCCATTGATATTGGTTCAGATGAGAAACTTTATCCTTCTGAATTGCATGTTATAGATTCTGTTGCAAATAACTATGGTAATAGTGTAACAGAAATGAGTAAAAAATTTGGTATTACCAAAGGAGCAGTTTCACAAGTTGTAAACAAACTTTTTGATAAAGGATTTCTTAAAAAAGATAAAAAACACGGTAATGCTAAGGAAATTGTTCTGTCACTCACTGAAAAAGGTGAGAAAGCATTTTACATTATGGATGAAGTACATAAACAAATGGAAGAGGGATTTTTCGGTTATATGGAGGGTATTGAAGAAGAAAAATTAGAATCATTCATTGAAATTATGGGTAAGATTGAAGAATTCATCGATACTTTTTTAAAACATGAATTATTATAACATAGTTTAGCTACTAAACTTTATGAGGTTATACTATGTCTGTTAAATCTATTGTTATAGAACATTTTACACATGGACCAATATCTGAACATTTTAAGAAACATGGAACAATTTTTTTAGATAAAAGTTCAACAAATACTGGTTCAACGTATTATGGAACTGCTGAAATAAAGAAATTCACACTAGGGGATATCGAGGAATGTGTTGAATTATACAAAGATGTATTCTCTTCAGATCCCTGGAATGATGATTGGATATCCATTGATCAAGTAAGAACTTATTTTATTGAACTAATTGAAAATCCTGTCTTTGAGGGTTTTGTTGCCTATGAAAAATCCAGATTGGTTGGAGCATGTTTTGGTCATAAACGTTCATGGTGGACTGGAAATGATTTTTTTATAGACGAATTATTTGTTGCGAACGAAATGCAAGGAAACGGAATTGGAACTAAATTACTTGATTATATTGAATGCAACCGAGCAACCGATGATTGCAATCGTTTAATCCTGTTGACCAATATAGATTTACCTGCAAAAGAGTTTTATCTAAAAAAGGATTTAAGACCAATAATAATAGGATAATAATGGACAAAAAAATTGTATAAAGTATTTAAATAATTAAAATTTTCTTATAACAATTTTATCATCATTTTCAACATCAAAAAAGAGTTCAAGATTATCTGTTATCTTTCCTATGTTATTTACATCTGATGCAGGTTGTGATCCACCATAAAATATACAAAACGCAGATCCTGGAGGCCAATAGGATAGATCTCCCTTTTCAGTTGTTGAACTAGGATTTTCATAGTCCAATTTTAATGGAACATCGAAATATATTTCATGGAGCCATAGATTAGCTTCCCCTTCAAGAGGGAGGTTTTCATAGATCATTCTTGCAGTATATGGGTTTCTGTTATCAAGAATAGCTTTAACTTTTCCTTTTCCAATCACTTCTATTTCTATTTCCATTGTATTCCTCCCATATAATTTCTGTAATAATAATTTAGAAATTATTTATGTATATTCTTTTCCAGTTCTTTCATTATTGCTGGTCCAGTGGAAGTCCCAATTTTTGATGCTCCTGCATTAATCATATCAAGTACAGTATTAAGGTTTCTAATCCCTCCTGATGCTTTAACGCCCATATCCTGCCCTACTGTTTCTCTTATAAGTGATATATCTTGGATATTTGCTCCAGGATATCCAATCCCTGTAGATGTTTTAATATAATCTGCTCCAGCTTCTTTTGAAATGTTACAAGCCCTTATTTTTTCACTATTTGTTAATAATGCTGTTTCTAATATAACTTTCACAACCATCCCATCTGCTGATTCGACAACACCTTCGATATCTCTTTTAACAAGTGAATCTGCACATGATTTCAATGCCCCAATATTCATGACCATGTCCAGTTCTACTGCGCCATCTTCTACGGCTACAAGGGCTTCGAATGCTTTTATTTCAGATTTATTTGCTCCAAATGGAAATCCAATTACGGAACAGACATTTACATCAGTTGATTCCAGAATTTCATGGGCTAATGCCACATTTGTTGGTGTAACACATGCAGATGAGAAATTGTATTCCATAGCATCATTACAAAGGTTATTTATATCTTTTACACTTGCATCTGGTTTTATATTTGTATGGTCTATCATTGAAGCCAATTTTTCAGGGGATATCAAATAGATCAACTCCTTAATTTTGGTTTATAAGAGAATTATATTACTTAATTATTTTGGACATGTAAGGGCCTTCCCTTTCGTAACCAAATTTTCTGTAATAGTTACGGGCCCCAACACCACTTATTATGAGCATTTTATTCTTATCATAATTTTCTGAAGCTATTTTTTCAGCTTCAAATAGTAATTCTTCTCCATATCCCATATGTTGCCATAGTTCATTTTTTTTCTGACCTAATTCAGCCATTTGACCGTAAACATGAAGTTCTCTAATAATGGCCGTTTTCGAGGTTACTTCCATTCTATGGGCTTTAAGAGAAGGTATTCTCAACCTTAGAAATCCAATTAATATGTCATTTTTAGGATCTTCCTTGGATAAGAAAATTTCAAGACCCTCACCAGCATTATATTCCTCTTTCATAAGTTTTATTTTTCCAAAGTCGGGATTAATACCTAGAATATCTTGATGACCCACTTCCCTGCATCTTATGCACTGACATTTTACATTTTCTAGGGCTAGTTTTTGGTAAACAAGTTCACCAAGATTAGATTTTTTAACACCCGCCTCAATTAATTGTGAAGGTATGTCGCGCTGAATCCTCATAGTTCTAACCCATTTTGGAAGCATTTTTTTAACATTAACAATTAGATCAACAGCTTCCTCAGTTGTGTATGGTGTGTAATCACCTTTCTGCCATAATTCATGGATTTTAGATCCTTGGGTAACGAGACACGGATATATTTTTAACATATCCGGTTTGAAGTTCTCATCTTTGAATATCCTACGAAATATCCTCAGGTCTCTTTCAGGGTCTGAGTATAATCCGGGCATTAAGTGCATTGCAACTTTAATTCCAGAATCTCTTAATATTCTAGAAGATTCAATAACATCATTAATCCTATGTCCTCGTTCGATACGTTTGTAAATAAAGTTATAGATGGTTTGGACACCAAGTTCTACCCTTGTAACTCCCATCTGGAGCATTCGATCAACATCTTCAATTTTAGCATAATCTGGACGGGTTTCAAATGTCATACCCACACATCTTACAGGAGACTGTTCATTGGTGATTTGTGCTTCTTCCAAGTATTTGAATTTTGAGGGGATCTTTAAATCTCCATTCTTACGAATTTCAATATGTCTATCTAGATTTTCAATTCCAAAATCGTTCATTGCTTCAATACAACGTGTTACAAACCATTCCTGGTAGCATAGGAAATAGGAGGGGAATGTTCCACCCATGATTATGAGTTCGATCTTATCCAGTGGATGTCCAATACTTTCAAGTTGTGACAGTCTATTGTAAGTCTGTTTGTAGGGGTCGAAATCATACATACGAGCTCTAAGTGCGGCAGGTTCTTCTCCAGTATAACTTGGAGGGGCAATATCACTTTCAGGACAGTATGTACATCTTCCATGGGGACATTTATGTGGTTTACACATTACTGCAACTACTGCAACTCCCGAAATTGTTCTAGTTGGCTTTTTACGAATAATAGGAGATATTGCCGTTCTTTCAGCAGGGGTAGCATTTTCAAGTATTAAAGAGTTGCTCATAAATTCCATTAGTTTAAAATCTCGACAAGCCTTCAACTTAAGCTTTTCTAGGTCTTTTTTAGTTTTAACTCTCCCCTCCATTATTTCGTTGATTATGAACCTACAAGCATCTTTCATATAAAAATCTCCTTATTTAGTATGGTTTAAATTAGATTATAATAATGGTAAGTATTTAATTAACTATTTTTCTATTCATCTATTATCAATAAATTTTTTATTTAGTTAAAGAAATTTGGATTCAGATTATTATTTAAAAATAAATTTAGATTAAGTATTAATCTAATTTAGGTTCTTTCTTATCGAGTATTTTTGTTATATCAGTTTTTGATATTATTCCTACAAGCTCGCCATTTTCAATTACAGGCAAACGTCCAATATTATTTCTATTTAGTTTTCCAATTGTTTCAACAAGATTTTCATTTGGATCAGATATTATCAGTTCGGTGCTCATTATTTCTTTGATCAGCATGTCCCGATTATTTTCTGGTATCTTTGATACATCATGAAATGTTATAATTCCAATTAACTTTCCATCCTCTGTTATTGGATATCCCATATGTTTTTCACGGAACATTATTTTCAAAGTTTCTTGTACAGAATTATCTGGATTTAATGTATGGACATCTGATGTCATTATGTCTTTTACCTTTTCATCTCCCAAAAGTGTAGAAACCACAACCGATCTATACTCTCCTTCAGCACCTAGATAAACAAATATAGCTACCAGTATTAATAGAAAATTAAAAAAAACTCCAATAACCGCCATTATTATGGCAAATTGTTTACCAATAGTTGCAGCAAGTTTTGTTGCTTTTATGAAATCCATTCTTTCAGCTAAAAATGTTCTTAAAATCCTTCCACCATCCATTGGAAATGCAGGAAGAAGATTAAACAAACCTAGAAGTAAGTTGACAACTGTGAAATAGTACAATGCTCCTGAAAGTATAGTTGAAAGAAAGGTTCCAAATATTATGAGGATAGCAAATGTAATTACAGCAATAATTAAATTAGAAACAGGACCTGCCAGGGCAATTCTCAATTCTTTTGCAGGTTCTTTAGGTATTTCTTCCATTTCAGAGATACCACCAATTGGAAGCAAAACTATCCTTTGAATTTTAATACCATAACGTTTTGCAATATAAGAATGGCTCAACTCATGTATTACTACTGTAGCAAAAATTAAAGTTATTAATACAGCGGTTAAAATATTTACAGAAGGAATTAGATTAAAAAGAGCTATAATGTAAATTAACAACATGAGGACTAGGAATGATATGTGAAGTTCCACGGGTATTCCAAATATACTAAATATCTTAAATGAGTACTTCATTTTTCACGATCCAAAACTTTAAGACTGATATTATTATTTGTAAAGTTAAACTATTAATATTAGGAACATCATCAATTAACTTTTTAAGAATTTCCTTAAAAAATTAAATAAAACAAAAAATAGATAATAAATAAAGGTGTTTTAATGAAGGTTAGTGAATTTCTAGAAACAAAGGTTTTAGATAAAAACGCTGTAGAAATAGGTAAAGTTTCTGATATGATTGTGGATCCTCTAGCGGGTCAAATAAATATTATAATCATATCGGCTGGTGAATTTGGCATAAGAAAAAAAGATATTGAGATTAAACCCAATGAAATAGCTGTACTTGGCGATTATCTTCTCCTAAATATTGAGAAATCAAATATAGATGTTGATAAATTGTAAATAATTAAGATCATAATTTTTTAACAAAATATGAGGTGATCTTTTGCAAGTAAAAGATGTAAGGGGAAAACCTATTTTAAAAGGTTTTCAAGTAAGATATGCTGGTACTGGAAGTGCAGGGGAGGCAGTTGATTTTAAATCTGATGATAATGGAACATGGGTATTAGTGAATACAACTGATTTATGGTATAATAGCGAATCACTTGAAGTTATGGGCGAATCAGAACACGAAAAACTAAATAAACAATCCAATTATCAAATAAAAGAAAAACAAGATGTTGATGAGAAAGAAGACATCAAAGGAAAAATCAAAAGATCTAAAGGTAAATTTGAAGATGTTGACATGAGCAACGAATTATGTGATGGCGGAGGTTAATTAACATTACAATCTATTAATTTGTTGATTTAGTATTCTATGTTCTTTTAGGAGACAAAAAATAAGCCCAAATTTTTACTTAGGATTATCTCTAAATGTGGAAAGAAAAAAGATATAACGAACCAAACAAAACCAATTTAATTTAATGTTTTTTGCAAAAATACACCCTTATGTCAATTTAATAGGGGATTTTTATTATCTTAACTTTTTGAATAAATCTCGGGGTACATTGTATCTCTGATGGTAGTTTATAATGAATTTAAATAATTTAAATTTTAAGTCCTGATGAAATGGAAGAGTTAATCCAGTAGGTTGATCAAGTTAAAATAAACTGAACCTAATACTTTGTAGTGATTAAAATGGATGAAGAAACTAAAAAAAGATTTCCAAAAGAATTTAGTATATTAAAAACTAAAAATTCTTTAATAAAAGAACCTGTATATCTGGATGATAGTTGTGCTCCATTAGGAATAGGATTGCCAGATATATACAAAAAAATGGAAAAAGAGAAATATTCATTTCCAAAAATTAAAGATATACAAATGCGAATTGATATTTTAAAAACACAAGAAAATGTTGACCCAGATATCATTGAACTTTTAGAGGAAATGAAAAAAGCTTCAGAGGTTCAAATGAGAGCAGATTTAGATCCTATGGAAGAGATTAAAGGATTTAAAAGTGTTCATGATATGGTAAGAGATGAACAGAATGCAGTGGCAAAAGGAATTCAACAAACTCTTTCTAACGAATCTATGCAAATAATAAATAAACAAATCGAATTAGATCCAAGAATATTTAGATCAAAATATCCTGAATTATTTGATTATATGAGGGCACTTGAAGATTAATATTTAATTTTTTATAAATTTTAATCTTATTAGGCTAATAATTATATTAATAAAATACGTATATTTCATTGAAATATTGTAAATCTATATGTGCATTGGATTTTAATATCAAATTTACTAGAAAAAGGAAAAATACAAAGTCTTATTCTAACAGTAGGATCGAAACATTCTAACCAAATTCCCATTCATCTCAATTATCATATTTTGTTTCTAATAAGTTCTTATTCATTTATTTTATTTGGTTTGGAGCTCAAATTTAATGAATCTAGAGTATCTATATGTTTTAATTCCCCTCCACATTGACAACTCTCGAAATTAGAAGCAGATTCCCCCGGTTGGAGTTCATAATATCCGTTACAAGTTTTACAAAATAAATATCCTCTATTTTCACTTGGGACTTCTTTTTTTTGCTTAAATTTCCTTTTGATTTCTTCACTTGATGGAGTCCTATCTCCTGCTAAATTCTTTTTTATTTGTTTTTTTCCTTCCCTTTTATCGGATAATTTCTTCTTTATCTCATCATTCGAAACCATCAAATCACCCCAATGTTATTGTTCAACAATCCCAAATATAGTTTAATTCTATTATTGATTATTATTCAAATTATTGCTTGCAATTGAAATTTATTAACATAACACATTGTTTAAATTTTTAAAGTCATTAACTTTTTTTTGTTAACATAGGATTAATTTTATTATCTTAATTTTCTTTTCGCACAATAAAACGATAAATATACCATAGGATTAAAAAAAACCAATAATTATTGTTGTTATTCATATGATTATATTGATAAAAAGAGAATTTCATAATAAAGCATAACTATGTAAAGAGGAGGTTATTGGGATACTAAAATAAAAAAGCAATTAATTCAGAATTCATAATAAAAACTAAAAACATATGTTCTGTATATTCGTTATCAAGAGTCTTATATTCCTTTTAAAATAAACATATTAAAATTATTTAAATAATAAAACTTATGGAAATACTCTATAAAATCCCTAAGGAGTCAAAAACAGAATAAAAATAGGAAAAATAAATCTCTAGTAATAATTAGATAATGGTTAAATTAACCTTAAACCATAATTTTTATATACCATCATCTTAAGGTTCATCATTTTACGCTCTAAATCATGTTTTTTTGCCCTTTCTTGGGTGTATAACTCAACATAACGAGCATGTTCTTTATCTGCTTTTTGATGTTCCTTTTTCATTGTTGAATGTAATATCATCAAACTTTTTTTAACTAGTTCATCTCTTTCAGTTTGCAATTCATCCTTTTCGCTGGTTTTTTCAGAGATACTAATTTCTAGTTCGGATATTGAGACTAAAAGTTGTTTGAGATCTTTATTTTCCTTTTCGATTATACCTTCAACACCATTATTGGAACCTTTAAGTTTATCTTTGAGTTCCTGGAGTTTATCCTCGGCTTCAGATACTTTAAGCTGAGAATTAATTCTTTCTGATTCTAGAGTATTCAATTCATTTTCATAATTGATAATTTTTTCGTCAAAATTGTTTATTTCTTTAATTTTGCCCGAAGCCTCTAAAAAATCGTTTATATCGCTTATATTATCCTCTCCAATATATATCATTTAAAAAAATGGACTATGTCCATTTAGAAATAGAAATTTAAAATTGAGACTTTTATTATTATTTCCTATGAATAATTTCTCTAAAATTTTAACTTCAAGTTCCTATTGTTCTTACTATGGTATATACTTTGGTAAAAAAAATTATATAATTGATTTAAAGAACGGATAGCAACTTATAACGATGAAAACATGTTTTTACATTCAAATAATTAATTTATATACTAATTTTGGGCTTAGGCTATTTATATTATCTTATATTTAAATATTACTTATTAAATAATTATATACAAAAAGATTATAAAACTTTACAATATTAATGTTGTAACCAATTTTTAGGCAGAATCTTAAAAAAAACCGAATTTATGTTTTAATTGTTTGTGAATGCTATAGAAAAATAAATAAATTAGTTGAAGAGAATTCAAATATTAATTAGAAGAGGTATGAGTTGTAAACCATGAATAATAACATAGATTTCTATTACTTTTCTGGAACTGGTAACACAATGTTAGTTGCCCGTAAAATGACTGATACATTTATCAAAAATGGATGCCATGTTAATTTGAAAAGAATGGAATTATCAAATGGTACAGAAATAGATATTGAAAATACAATTGGATTGGGATTTCCAGTGGCAATACTATCCACCTACACTCTAGTATGGGAATTTATAAAAAGTTTACCCAATGTACAAGGAACTGAAATATTCATGGTCGATACATTGGGGGCTATTCCGGAGGGTTGGTTGGTCCTCTTCGGAATATCTTGGAAAAGAAAGGATACAAACCTATAGGGGCTTGTGAAATCATAATGCCTATTAACATCTTTTATATACAAGATAAAAAAACAAATGATCTTAAGATTAGAAAAGGACTTGAAAAAGCAGAAAAATATGCAGAAGCATTAATTGAAGGAACAACAAATTGGGGTAGAGTTCCATTTTTTTCAGATATTATGTATTTAATTTCAATTGGAGGATTTAAACTTTCGGCAATTGATATGCACCAAAAATACTTTAAATTTAAAACAGACAAGTCCAAATGCAATAATTGTGGGATATGCATCAATATCTGTCCTTTAAATAATATTGTCTTAGATAAATACCCTGTAACACAGAATAAATGTGAATACTGTATGCGATGTGTTTCAATGTGTCCACGACATGCAATAAAATCAATACTAACATATAAAGGAAATACTTACAGTGCCGTTAAAGTGAATGACTTTGTCAAAAATAAGACTGATAGTATTTGATAAGAATAAAGAGTTAAAACAGGAAAAAAGGATTTAATATAGATAAAAATTTAATATACAATTTAATTTACTCAACTTATGAAAAAAATCTAATCAAAATAAGGTACGATCAAATTCAAATTAAATAATCAAATGTTGGATCAGACAATATTCCAATGATGTAACATAAATGTGGATAAATAGGAATAAATTCTCTATATAACTACTAATTCTCTAATATTATGGATAATACACCAATAAAATAATAAACTATAACAAAGATATTAATATTGGTTAATATGTTTAAAATCAAAAGAGCTTACCAAGATCCAGAAGATGAAGATGGATATAGAATTTTAGTTGATAGGTTATGGCCTCGGGGAGTTTCAAAAGAAAAGGCCAAATTTGATTTATGGATGAAAGAGATTGCGCCTAGCAATGAACTAAGAAAATGGTTTGGACATGAACCTGAAAAATGGGGAGAATTCAAAAATAAATATATTGATGAGCTTGCAGAAAAGAAGGAATTAATTAACCAACTGTGCGATATGGAAAAAATTAACAAGATAGTGACTATGATTTACTCTGCAAAGGATGAAAAGCATAATAATGCAGTTGTTCTTTTAGAATTGCTAGAAAAATCATCAAAAACAAGTTAACAACTGCTGAAGGGTGCAAGAATAATAATAGAAACTAAAATTTCTTTGGTTATAATATGATTAAAATAAAAAAGGCAAGTCAGATTCTTGATAAAGAAGAAGGTGCCAAAATCCTTGAAGATAAAATATATCCATCACAGAATAAGATGGAACAATTAATATTAGATACTTGGCTGGATGATATTGGCAGTAAAACTAGGGAATTGTCTTTTAATGATAATGATAAATGGATTGAATTCAAAGATAAATATGGGGATGAATTTGAGGATAAATTAGAACTCATGGATAGTATAATGGTCAAAAAAAAGGAAAAACTCAAAGTAACATGGATTGCTGTGTTTAAGAAAACTTTTGCTGAATAATATCTATTCAATTTTAAAAATAATGGAAAAACTACTCCTTTTTATTAAAAAAAATTAATACAAAAATTAATGAACTATTTTTATTAGATATCCACAATTATATTAAATTCTTTGAAAACATCAAAGCAAGTACTTATTTCAAGAAAATAACTATCAAAAACACTACCACACATAAAATATTAAAAATAAGCAATAAAATAATAAAGGAAACACAATCTATATCAAAACCACTAAAAGAACAGCAAACACATGGTACACAGTAACTATACCAAAAGCAGCAATTAAAGACAACGCAAGCAACAACCTAAAAGCAACATACACCTTCAAATTCAAAACAGGAACATAAATACTATTTTTTCCTTTCTTTTTTATTTTATATATTCACTACATGACATTTGAATAAATTTAAATCCTGTATTCATAAAATGTTTCATTATAATATTCTTCGAATGAGGACTTGAATTTAGAAACTAGTTTGGGTATATCGTCTTTTTTGTTGAAATATTTAGTTATTTCAATTATTGCATAGTTTTTATCTTTTTCATAGTAGACATGTATTAAAGCATCTCCACCATAATGTTCTTGTAATTCTTCTCTTATCCTGTTACAAGAGTTTTCAGGAAGTTCATCATCATAAAAGCCTAATGTTTCTGTTGTATTCATATCAGTATCTTTTAATGGTTTGATTGTTATCCAAGGTTCTGGATGTATCAATCCTTTATAGTGTAACATGACTGACCTACCTCTAAATAATATTTATATGTATTGTGGCTTATTTAATTTTTCATAAAAAATCATTAATTACAGTCAATTATATCATCTTTGATAAACAAATAATTATGTAAGGGATTTGTTTTTTAAATTTAGGAGGGATTATAATAAAATGAGCGTTAAAGAAGATATACGAACGCAGATAATTAGGGAACTTAAGCATGCCAAGTTTCCAATAGACACACCTGAAAAACTTTTAGGATCCTTTCCAGATGGTGGGCAAACCACATGTAGATCTGGCGATGTTGTATTAACCGTACAAGATGCTAGTAAAATTATTAAACCAAATGACTTCCCATTTAAATCATCCCAAGAAGTAGCAAAGGTAATAGTAGATAGAGTAGGTTTATAAAACCACTTATACCTACTTTTTTATAACTTAAAAGTTTGGATTAATCAGTGAT
This sequence comes from Methanobacterium sp. SMA-27, assembly GCF_000744455.1. Lineage (NCBI taxonomy): Archaea > Methanobacteriati > Methanobacteriota > Methanobacteria > Methanobacteriales > Methanobacteriaceae > Methanobacterium > Methanobacterium sp. SMA-27. The sequence goes on from NZ_JQLY01000001.1 coordinate 537,354, forward strand.
ATATTTTGTTCTTTTAAATATTTCAGTTTGTGATTCATAGTAGTTTCTAAATAGGTTTATTTTATTCATGATTATCTCTACGGATTTATCTAGTTCTTTTGGCATGATTTTAACTGGGATTATAATAGTGATTTCGATTGTTAATGTTTCAATATGATTATTATATTTTATTTCAAGTTTCGTGGAGTAATCGTTATTTGTATATAATTTGAATTTGTCTAATTGTTCTTTTAGATAGGTGTATAATTCTTTGTTTACAGTGTTATCTTCGAATTTAAGAAAAATATGGGTAGATGTTTGGTTCTCATTTGTTTTAATATCGACAATTTGTATCATTACATAATCTCCCTAGTTATATATTGAACTTAGAAATGGATATATTTATCGAAAATAAGAAAAATCAGAGTTTTAATTAAAAAAATAGTACTGTTCGTTTGATATAAAACAAAAATATTATTTTTTAAGTAAGATATTTGGAACATTAAAAATAGAAAGGGATATGTAAACAATATCATAACGAATTATTGATTATTTAATGGGGGTCTATAGAACGGAAAATTCGAAGATCTTAATGTAGAAGATGAAATTATAGTAGCAACATATACATCTTGGTACTTTATATTATTGAGTAAATTCTTCGCATAAATAATTGGAGGCATATTCTACCTCTAAATCTAGTACGATTTAACAGTCTAAGTAGAGAAATAATGAATTAAACCCTTTTTTTTGTTATGAGGAGCAGGGAGGTATTTTCCACATATTTGGGGGACCAATTCGTGGAGGAATTGGTAAAAAATTAGAGAAGAAAACACCATCCCATACTCCTATTTATTAAATAGGGTGAATGTTCTATTTGATAATTTGGTTTATTATATAATTATCATGCGGGCAGGGATAAATTTTAGAAAACTAAAAAATAAGTGTTGAAAGGCGCTTATTCCCTGCCCATATTATATTATGGGTACTGTCCTATTTGATAATTTGGTTTATTTTATTTTATAATTATGAGGCGGGCAGGGATGTGATTTTTATCAAATTTCATAGACACAAAAAAATTAAAGAGATAGAGTTTTTTTGAGCAAAAAACTGAGGTATACAACCCCTACCCTATTTATTATATTGGGTGAATGTTGTACTTGAAATTTTGTTTTATTTTGAAGTGGACAATGTTTGGGTTTTCCATTTCCTTTTTTCTGTGATACGATTTGGTGAATAATATCTAGTAGAGAAAATCGGAAGAAGATCCCCATATCCAATTTACTTTTTTGAATTTGAAGTGATTAATAACTTTTTATTTTTAGTTAGTGTAAACAATGGAGGTATAAATTATGGCAATAACAGAAAAAACAGTCTTAAAATAGGAAGTACAGAAACCAAGGACATAAAAAATATTACAAAAGAAAATAGGAATAAAAATAGATGGATTTTACTGTCCAGTAACAAGAGACACAGTAAAAGCAAAACAAAAAGCTTTAGGATTATATGTTGATGGAATTGCAGGTCTAATAACATTAAGGGCATTGGGATTAATAGCTGGAAGTTCTTTACCTAAACCCGCATGTATGACATCACCAAGATGGTTAGAAGATAACGACCTAAAACAGAACACCATAATACTATTGTGCATGTAACTCAGCCAACAATCATTATATGAACTCTTTGGTATCCGTGTACCTGAAAGTGAATTAGCAGGACATGGGAGAAAAATAGGAATACAACTTGCAATGATGGCCTATATGCCATAAAGGAGGTGTTTACAATGTGCACCCCTCAATCAATAGTAACATGCAGTAAATGTGGTGAAATCTACAATACAGAAGTATTTGAGTTCTGTCCAAATGTAGTTCAACTGAAGACGTTAAACCTTCTCATGAATTGTGAATGTTCAGGATAATATGTAAGAAGGGTTTAAATCTGATCCTTTTCTATTTTTATTATTTAAAAATTGAATGCTTCGTTCATAATATTTCTGAAATCCTTCTATTAAACCCTTACATAATTGTGTAAATTCATCTTGGTCTTGAGGTTTAAGACGATCTGGAATTGATATTATAAGATCAATAGACAATTGTTCATCAGATTCATCATATAGTGAATCATATGTCATGGTACATCCACGATCAAAATGTAAATTATAATTACCCAAACGATCCTCAATAAAGGCACAGTGTGCTTTGTTAACTTTATTATCCTCAAATTTCAGCAATATATCAGTTGCAAAAGGTTTTGTTCGATCTAACATTTCAAATTTGATAAATTCTAAAATATATATCACCAATTTATAATTAACATTCATTATAGATAAATCTAATGAAAATAGTATATTATAGTGACATATATCACAAAAACCAGTCATATGGTTCAAATTAAATTCCAAAATTAAATTTTAAACCACTTTTTACATTCAGGACAATAGTACTCAGTAACAATGATAGTAAGATACTTATTACCCTTTGATTCTGAATCTTTGTCTTTTGAATGTACTGGATGGATGTAACGGTTTTTTTGACCTTCAAATCCACAACGGGGACATTTGATATTTTCAGCCATTTTACTTCAAAATTAAGTAATTGGAACTATGATTTAATAGTTACTATTTATATTATATTAAAAAAAATTAATTAACATCTTAAAGCCTTTGAGCATGACTTATCAAATATTGAGCATTGTGCTTCATAAAAATTTTCAATCGTTCCCAGATGGTCCATGAATATCTTCATGGCACTCTCAATGTCTTTAGGCATAAGGTGTTCTGGAGTCAAGATGGTAACTTCGATTGTCAATTGCTCATAATGTTCATTATAATCCATTCCAAGTTTAATGGAATACTCATTATTCATATAACATTCTAGATTTTCCAATCGATCTTTTAAAAATAAGTATTTTTCAGGGCTAACTTCACTATCTTTAAATTTAAGCAATATCCTAGTACAACCAGGCTTAATTTCATTCATTTTAATATCAAGAAATTTTAACAAAATTAAAGCCCCTGTTATATTATTATGAATTTGATAATAGATATATCTTATTAAAAAACAGGGAGTTTGTGATGTTTATCACTAAAAACCAGTCATAGAGTGCAAGTGTAACAAAAAAATATCAATCAGTTTAATTATTATATAGATTTCATGGTTTCGTTCATCCCAAAAACTAAAAATAATAATCCAATCCCCATTATTGAATAATATACCTGATTATGAGTGGTATAGACAAGTATTGCTCCAATTAAAATTAATATGATCCCTATGAAATAATATCTTAAAGAATTTGTAGTATATTTTGTGCGTTTCATAAAAGGCTGTTAAATTTATTTTTAATAACGTTTACGTTCTTTTCCATGCTTAGTGAGGAAAACATTCAGCAAAGGAGGATCTCCATCTAAACACATTTCAAATTCCAATAGTGTTCCATCTGTGAATAATATTTTAGCATTATCATTTTCAAAATCACATTCTTGAATTGTGTTACCTTCAACTTTTGTTAACTTCATGATTATAATAATTATTTTTTGTAATTGTTAAATTATAGGTTTCAGTAAAAATTGAATATCCTAATTTAAATTATAAAAAAATTTGATATTAACTTTCAAAAAGTGTGTCAGTGAAGTAATTGTTGTTCAGATACACAGAATCTGCATAGTGCATTTGGATTTTTTAATTGACGTTTTTTTACTGGGCAGAAATATATTCCATTCTCACTATGTAATACAAATCCTCCAGGAAATCGTGTTCCAATGGGATGTATAGGTTCTTCACGCACAAATGTTGTATAGGTAGCTATTATCCTAGCTATTCTAACAAAACATCTTTCATTATTTCCTTCAGCATCAATATTCTGTTGATTTAATACTTTTAAAAATTCTTGAAGCTTTTCTACATCAACATATCCACAATAATCATTTTTATCCTCTTTTAATTCCTTTATCCTCAAGAAAAAAGCCTTGGAAAATCTTTCAATATAATCTTCTCTGTAAGACTTTGGCATGTACTTTGCATCTTCCCTAAGAAATGCTGCTGCAAGCATTATATCTTTCATATGAATATTTTTTGCTTCAGCTTTTACTATATCCCTGAGCTGGTTTCTTGATAATTTTTCTAGATCAAGTATCTCAAATTTTTCTAGCATTTTAAAGCTCCAAATACAAAATTGATATAAAAAAATCAATTTTCAGATTGAGTTATGTCCTCAAATAGTTCAGGGTCTTGTTCTGCAATGCAGAAACCACATACAGCATTGGGATTTGTTTTTTGTTTTTCTTTGACAGGGCACAAATATTTCTCTCCATCAAATTTGACTTTAAAACCGCCTGGAAACTCTGTTCCCACAACATGTATAGGTTCATCCAATACAAAACTGGTGTAAATAGATATAATTTGGTATATTATTGGGAAATAGGGATCTTTAGGATAAATTTCCATCATTATTTTTTCTTGTTCTTCAAGTAGTGTGAATGACTCTTTGAGTTCATCCATATCCACTGTATCTGAATAAATATTTTTATCTTCTTTAATTTCCTTTATTCTTAAAATAAAACTTTTTATGTAAGCATCATAGAATTTTTTCCTGTAACCTGGTTGAACATATTTACCTTCTTCAATAAGATAGTTACAAGCTTTCATAATATGTGTTATATGAATTTTAACTGCCTCAGATTTCAGTAATCTTAGTAGTTCCCGTCTGGTTATGTCAATATTATCTTCTAGCTTATCTCTGTTCAAGATCATTTTTATCATATTCTTTAATATTTATTAATTACATTAATCGCCAAAATATTTATTTAATATGGCTTCTGCTGTCTTAGGGCCAATTCCATCTATTTTCAAAAGTTCATCGCGGGTTATGTATCTCAAATCTTCTCCAAAAACTTTTACAAGAGATCTGGCCCGTTTTCTTCCTAATCTTTTTATACTCACAACTAATGGAACAATATCAGGTTTTACACCATAATAAAGACGCGCAGATAACATGTCGAGTAGGTCTAATCCTGAATAGAAGTTCATAATATTACATATGTTTTTGTAAAATTTTACAAGCAGTGATGCCTCGTATGCAGACCTTCGTGTTGCAGCGGCATAGACATTAAATGCATTTTCAATTTCATATTCATTCCTTTCATCCATCCATTCCATTAATGTTGCAGCTGTTGCCTCATTATTACCTATATCTACAACAAAAACTCCTGCTTTGTTTAATTTATCCCTAACAGGTTCTTTACTTTTCCGACCTTTGAAACTTATTCGTGGCATATCTGGTGTTTTAGTTAATTCGTAGATCAGCTGGTTTGGATCAATTTCATTGGATCTACTTGCAAACTCTCTTAGTCTAACAGCAGTTTCTACAGCATAGTTACTCTTTGCAATGAGCATTCCAAATTCAGTGGTTTTAAGCCCATCTGGTGTTGGTTTGATAATACCATTTTTTATAAGGAATTCAAGTGCATTATTCACCTCATACTCCATTGAATCTGCACAATATGAATTTAAATATTCATTGTTAGCCATTTGCCAACCATAAAATGTTTCAGAAAAAAATTCAAGTATATCTGCTGGTTTTTTTGCAAGGGTGGATGCAATTTGTGTTATTATCTGTTTGTATACTGCATCTTTATTTTCTATGAGTTTAGAATTGGTTGATTCTATTTCTCCATAAATATAATGATCTTTAAGGTTGTAAGCTTCATCGATACTCTTTGCAATAAGGTAGGAATATCCTTCTGTATCATATCCAGGTCTGCCAGCACGACCAGACATCTGCTCGTAATCAAATACAGGTATTGGCTGAGGTCCTTGACTGGTCCATCGGGTGTAATCTCTAATTACAACATTTTTTGATGGAAGATTAACACCATACATGAGGCTTGGGGTTGATGTAATCATTAAAAGGTTCCCTGCCCTAAATTCATCTTCGATTATCTCTTTTTGTTTGTCGAATAGACCTGCATGATGGAATGCAACTCCATTTTCAATGCATTCAGCAAGTTTTAGACATACAGCTGTTGGTAGAGACCCACGTTTTTTTGGAACATCAAGTATTTTCTGGCTTACCTCATGGAATCTAGTTTTTTGTTCACTGGTAATTTTCCTTTTGATCTTTCCTGATGTGTAATTTGCAAGTGATTCTGTAAACCTTCTTGTCGATACAAAAACAAGAGCTTGTGATGATTCTTTTATAGAAGTGTTGAGAATTTTCACAATAACATCATTTTTGTTCTTTATTTCCATTTCTTCAGTTGCCAGCACATCTTTATAAAGTGGGACTGGACGATAATCATGTTGAACAACATGAGCATCTAACCATGAAGAAATTTCATTCATATTTTTTAGAGTTGCTGAAAGTGCTATGATCCTCATACTAGGATTCAATATTCTGGAACGCGTTATTGCACATTCCATGGTTGGACCCCTTGAGTATTCCCCAATCATATGGAACTCATCAACAATTAGTAGATCAATGTCTCTGAGGGTATTCCATGAAAACCTGGTGATTGCATCAAAGGATTCAAATACCATAACTGCTAGATCAGAGGATGAAGGATGCTTTCCAACTTTTATCCCAAATTTCTCAAACTTTTTAAATTCCTTAACCTTTTCATTCTGTATAGAAATGAGTGGAACCGCATAAACAGCTTTACCTCCATTTAAAATAGCATTTAATGCTGCCATAACTCCAAGAACTGTTTTTCCACTGGCTGTTGGTATTGCAATTATGTAATTGTTTTTGTCTTCCAAAAATCCTGAATCTATAACTGCTTTCTGGGCAGGATTAAATTCTTTAATATTTGGATAACTTTCCTTTACAATTTCCTTAATCTCAGAATCTTTAGAATCCATAAAAATCAGTTTACCTCTTTAATCTATACACAATAATCTTTTATTATTTAAAATAATTATTCTTTCCTCTTCTCAGAAACAACAATATCAGATATTCTTGTTGATGGATATTGTCCATTTTCGTCTTTTTCAACACTTTTTACCATATCCCACACAGTTAAAAGAGCCACACTAACTCCGGTTAGTGCTTCCATTTCAACACCTGTTTTTCCATTGCATCGAACTGTAACATTTGTTTCAATAAAATCATCTCCAAACTCAAAATCAACATCCACTCCTGTTATTGTGAGAGAATGACACAGAGGGATTAGATGATGGGTTGATTTGACAGCACTTATTGCTGCTATCTGGGCAGTTGTGAGAACATTTCCCTTCTTAATTTCTTCTCGTTTAATCAAATCAATTGTAAATTTTTGTAAATGTATTTTACCTTGTGCAGTTGCAGTTCTTTTTACAACGGCCTTATTACCAACCTCTACCATCTTTACTCCTGTATTTGAGAGGTGTGTGAATTCTTTAGCCATAATACTCTTCTCCAGGTTATGTTAATTTAAATTGGAATTTTCTATATTATTTCTGAACATTATGTAAATATGGTATTTAAGTTAATTAATATTCTTAAGTTTTCTAAAATATCTAAAAATTTTGATCTAGATATATATAAATAAAGTGAAAAGATGAAATTATTCTTAGCAATTTTAAAATAAGATTTTCTTTGTAACGTTTGAATCACTTTGAATATTTTAATAATTATGATCTTGTTGCATGGTTGTTGTTTAGAACATCACCATTCATGTTAACTATCATGCAGTCAAATTCCATTTTAAATCTTTCAGAACAAATATGTTTAATGCTTTCGGCAATGCTGTTAAATACAGGTATAACCAAGTTCTGTTTTTCTAGGAGACTTATCATTTCTTCTGTTGTGTTGGATTCATAAATTTTCTTAATAAATTCTTTATTTGCACCTGAAAGAGCAGAATGAACCGATATTACTTCCCTTCTCCCATCAGCTATGGAATGTTTAGTATTAAAAATACTTGCAGAGATTTTTATGAGCTTTCCAGCATGACCTAATAATGTTATTCTATTTACTCCCTCTTTTGATGCTTCTTCAAGCATGTATCCAACAAAGTTTCCCATTTGGATTATCTGATCGCTATTAACATCTAATATTCTTTTAGCAATTTTCTCACCAATATTTCCAGGTACAAAAACAAGATCTTTATACCCTTCAGCCACAGCAACATCAATTTGACATCTGTAGGATGTTTTATAACTTTTCAAGTTCATTGAACGAGCAAAACCAGTTGTGCCAAGTATGGAAATACCATCCACAATACCCAGTCGGGGATTAAGAGTTTTTTTTGCGAGTTCTATTCCTCCAGGCACTGTAATAATTACTTCTGCACCTTTACCTTCTGGTAAATTCTTTAGAAGGTTTGATATTATCATTTCCCGGGGAGTAGGATTTATTGCAGGTTCTCCAACTGGAATTTGTAAACCTGGCTTTGTAACTGTTCCAACCCCATTTCCACCTTTAATGATTACACCAGAAGTATCAGTTATAATTAGATCAGCAAAAATTTCAATGTTCTTTGTAACATCGGGATCATTATATGGAAATTTAATTACAGAAGCTCTTCCAGAATAAGTATTTAATCTTTCAGAATGTTCAACAAGAACATTCAGATCTCCAAGGGGTGTTTTTATTTCAACTTGAGTTATGCTTCCCTTTATAGAGAGAAGGGCTGCAAGTGCAGCTGCAGTAGCTGCACTCCCTGTGGTTATCCCATATTCAGACTCTTTTAAGTGAAATCTGCCTGAAACTGCCCCTTTAGCCATTTTTATTAAACATCTTTTAAGCTTTTTTTCCTGCCATCTCTTCTTTGATAGCTTCTAAAAGTTCTTCTTTACCGGGAGCACCAACAAATCTAACAACACCGTTTAGTGCAACAGCAGGAACAGCCATTAGGCCGTATTCTCTGGCTTTTTCTTGATCAACCATTATGTCTATTTTTTCAACTTCTATATCATTCGGCATGTCTTTTTTAACATCTTCCACCAGTTGAACAGCCATAGGGCAGTATGGACAAGATGGGGATGTAAACACTTCAATTTTAACTACCATATTTTTCACCTCGGAATATTAAAATCTAGCTTTTCTGTTACTTAATTATTCAATAAATTGAAGGCATATTAACATTGTTTTCGGTACCGTTCTTTAAATTGTTTCCAATACCCAATCCAATTGAATATGCAATTTTTGATGACAAACTATTGAGCAGGTCTAAAAGCCCGGATGTTGTTGATATTGTAACGGTATTATAACTTCCTTTTATACCGCCGAGTTTTGCAGCTATATCTAGTGCATGAGTTTTTCCACCAGTGTCATCTACCAGTTTTAAATCTTTAGCTTGTGTTCCTGTATATATTTTACCCTCTGCAATACTGCTTGTATAATTTTTGTCTAGATGTCTATTATCTGAAACAATTGTAATAAAATGATCATAATCTTGATCAACCATTCCTTGAAGCATATTCTTTTCATTGGTGGTTAAATTTCTATAGTCCGCACCCATATCTTTGTACTGGCCTGCTTTAATGGAATATTTGTTTATACCATTCATCTGGTAATATTTGGACAGATCTGTTAGTTCCATTATTACACCTATACTACCCACCATGGATGATGGACTTGCAACTATCTTATCTGCCGAAGAAGCTGCTAGATACGCTCCAGAAGCCCCAACGTCACTAATCCATACAACTACTGGTTTTTTACTATCTTTAATAATTTCCATTATTTCTTCACTAGCAACAGGAGATCCTCCGGGACTATTAACATCTAGAAGTATTGAACTAACACTGCTATCTGCTTCGGCCTTTGAAATTGCATCTTGCACTGTTTCTGGAGTGATAACACTTCCTCCATTAATAACGGATGATCCATATCCAATCTCTCCTTGTAAAGGTATAATTGCAACTGTATCCCCATTTGGACTCATATTTATCGTACTGTTAGAACTTCCAATTAAAGCTGAAATTCCTAATATTAAGATTATTATAAAAAATAATCCTCCAAAAACTATAGATAAAACGATTTTGCTGTCTCTTTTCATCAATATCACTCAATTAATGAATAAATTTTAAAGGTGTATTATAAATTTAAATATTTTATTCATAAATTATATTTCACCAAATTTGTTATAATATTGAACTAAGAATTTTTATTTGATATACCATCAATATTCTGTTAATAAAACCATATATATCTAATCTCTTTGAAAAAATCTTAATACATCTTATAGAATGCCCTCACATGTCACAAAAATCATACATTCAAGTTTATTAAGCCATTTAAGTTGGAATTTGTATTGTTTAATCATAACTTCAAAATTGGTATAATATTATAATTTTTATAATCAACTTATTTATTCCATCATTAAATAAGGTTATTTACTAAACCTAAGTAAAAAACTACATGATTAAATAATTTATTTAATTTTATATCCTGAAAATATTTATTAGATATTAATTTTAAATAAACATCAACCTAATAATGCCGTTTTACATTAATTTTTTAATATCTTTGAAATATGAAATCCTTTAATATCATATTTGAAATCTACTTCAAATATGTAAATATTTTGTCAAATAACTTAGGAATAGTTTAAAGATAATAGATTATGTAAATGGATAATATTAGATAGATTATTATACCAATTCCTAAAGCTGCAAATAATCCGAGTCTGGGAAGTAAATAAACTAAGCAAAATAGGAATAAGATCCATACTGGTGTTAAAATCAGAAGCCCTTTAACATAATTTAATACAGGTAAACTTCCTGTTTGGCTATAGATGGTTATAATACTCATGGCGGTAACAATTGGAAACATTGCAATGAATGCAGCTAGTATTCCCTTATCACGAGTCCCGTAATAAGTGACAAGTGTTAGTATAGAACCTCCTATTATAAAATAGATTATGAATTTTAAACCTTTTCCCATGGTAGTTCATATCTCCTTATTATGGCATATGTAATCATATATGGAGTTATAAGGTTATTATAAGTTCAATATTCGTTTACAAATTTAAAATAGATTAATATGTATTTTATTTTTAATTATGGATTATTTTTGACTGTTTTTGTTTCGATTACAAATATAATTCTTTGTATCATTTTTATTTTCTTTCCAGGATTTAAATGGGTTTTCTTCTAGACCGTATTCCAAAATCTTCTCATCCAATGCAACTGCTTCATCACGACATCTTAAAGCTTCTTCATTTCTGTTCAAGATTTTAAGGATAAATAATTTACAATATATTGCATTGATATTTTCTGGATCTAATTTCAATAGCCTGTTAAATATTTCCAATGATTTGTAATATTCTTCAATTTCTGCCAGTGCAAATCCTTTACTGTAAAGAATCTTTGTATTTTCAGGATATGATTTTAATATTTTGCTAAATATTTTAATTGCTTTATTATATTCTTCCAATTCTAATAATGCAAGTCCTTTACTGTATAGTACTTTAGGATTTTCAGAGTCCAATTTAAGGGATTTATTGTATAAATCCAATGCTTTTTTATATTTTTCTAATTTTAAAATTGATCCTATCATCAGTAAAATTAAAAGCAAAGTTCCTATAACCAATGTATTTATTGAAAGTGTACTTAACCCATTTACAATGTAATTGGAGTGTATAACCATGTTATGGGGAAATAACGGAGAAAAATACAGAATTGACATTCCTAACACAACTACAGTTACTATTATTATATAGGTAGTTTTGTTGTAATATTCCTTTAAAAAGAATGTTGTATCTAATATGGCCATAAAACCATAAATACCTAAATAAAAACTTAGATATGTTTTATAAGTTAAAAATGCCAATGAAATAAGAATTATTCCCAATATCATTGTTGGTATTGATTTTTTCATTTTTTTTATCCTTAATTCCTTTGATTTATGGAATATCAAGGATTATTTATCACTTTATTTTATCTAATCAATGATATGAGTATTAATTATTTAAATATTTAAACTTTTACATGTAAAATTTAATCAATAATACAAGTGAAATAAATTGAACAATTCACAATTTTATAAATACTTAAAAATCTATAATTACCATAGTTATCAAAACTTAATAAAAATAATAAGCATTCCACTATTTATTTCTTAAATTAAGATTTTAGTGTATTTGTCAACATTATTTTTGGTTAAAATTATAAATAATTCTTAAGATACGGTGAAATAATGAAAACCATTGTAAAATCTCCGGGTTCTGCCACAATCATAAATGCAATAGCAACAGGATATGGTTCTGCATTTGGTATAAAACGTTATGTTACTGCTGAAGTTCAATTAAAAGGACCAGATTCATCAATAATTTGCAGTGCTGATAGGGACGTTGACATGTCTCTAATGGAGATCTGTGTGAAAATGGTGATTAACAAATTTAAAGAAAATTATAGTGATATTGAAGTTGATACAGGATTTTCAGTAAAAACAAGTTCAACACTTCCTGTTTCATCTGGCCTTTCAAGCAGCAGTGCAACATCAAATTCTATTGTAATGGCAACAGCAAAGGCTTTAATGAAGGAATATGATATAAAATCCGATAAAATTGCTTTTAATGATCTTGAACTCTTGAATATTGGGGTTGATGCATCTTTAGAAGCAGGAGTTACCATTACAGGTGCATTTGATGATGCAAGCGCATCATTTTATGGGGGTCTGACTGTTACAAATAACAACACTAGAGAGATCCTAAAGATGCATGATATGGAGCAACAAAATATATTAGTGTATATGCCTAATAGAATTTCACCCACTGCACAATCAGATGTGAGGCGTATGAAACTCATTGCCCCACAAGTTAAACTGGCTTTTAATGAGGCTCTGCATGGAAATATATGCAATGCAATGACTTTAAATGGAATATTGTACTGTGCTTCGTTGGCATTTGACCCAAATATAGCCCTTGATGCTTTGGACGCTGGAGCAACTGCAGCCGGACTTTCAGGAACTGGGCCTGCATTTGTTGCAATGGCATCAAATGAAAATGTTGATAAGGTTAAGGAAGCATGGAGTTCCCTACCAGGACAGATCTTTTGTACAGAAGTTGATAATGAAGGTACCAGGGTGATTGACAGTGGATAGGGAAGAAGCTTTAAGATTACTTCAAACATCAAGAAATAAGATAGATGAAATGGATGAATTGTTAATTGATCTCATAGAGAAAAGAACATTACTTGCCCGTGATATTCTTAATGCCAAGTTAGTACTTGACATAGAAATTGAAGATAAAAAACGGGAAGAATATATCCATACTAAAATTAAAGAAATAGCAAGAGAAAAGAATATTGATGAGGTCAGTCTTACCCGTATAATAAAAATATTAACTGATATGAGTAAAGAAGAACAAAAGAAAATTTTAAGGAGGTAAAATTATGGGAAATATTAGAACATCATTTGTTAAAAGAACATCCAAAGAATTAATTGAAACTTACGAGGGTAAATTCACAACAGATTTTGATGAGAACAAAAAATTAGTTGAAGAATTCACTACAGTCAGCACCAAACATTTAAGAAATAAAATAGCTGGATATGTAACAAGATTAGTAAGGAATCAATCTTAAGCAAAGTCTTAAGCAACCTTAAACAAGAATTTCTTATTTTTTTTCCAAAAATTCTTAATTCTCACAATAATTAGGGTTGAATTTAAAGGTGTGTATTTTAATGGAAATAATAGTGGCCAAATTCGGTGGAACTTCTATAGGTAATGGAGATAGAATAAAAAAAGCTGCAGAATCTGTTGTTAAAGAATATATGAAGGGAAAAAAGGTAGTTGTTGTTGTATCAGCAATAAACAAAACAACAGATGAGATTCTTAAGACAGTTGACGATGCAATTGGAGAATCCATTACAGAGAAACAACTTGCAGACATAGTTTCAATGGGTGAAATTACAAGTGTGAGAGTATTCTCATCAACAATAGAGTCTCTTGGTGTTAAATCCGAATACTTGGATCCTTATATGGATAACTGGCCTATTATTACCGATAGCAATTATTTAAATGCTAATATTAACTTTGAAATAACAGAAGCTAAAACAAAGGAACTTATAAAGATACTAGATCAGGGTATAATTCCTGTTCTGTGCGGTTTCCTTGGTAAAGATGAGGATGGTACATTAACCACCCTAGGACGCGGTGGAAGTGATATTACTGCCTTTTTACTTGGACATTGTCTCAAGGCAGAAGAGGTTGTTATTGTAACAGATGTTGGCGGTGTAATGTCAACGGATCCAAACAAACTCCAGTCTGCAAAAAAACTGGATAAAATATCAGTTGAAGAGATGAGAGACCTTGCAACACATGGTGCAAAGGTTTTACATCCCCATGCTTTAAGATACAAGGATCCGCTCATAAACGCCAAGATTATAGGATTTGAACACGGCGATCTATCTGCAATTGGAACCGAAATCATAGGGCCAGCAGGTAACCACATGTTGAAAACCACAGCACTAAATGTGGAACCTATATCTGTTATAGCAGTAGTTGGAGAAGAGATACTAACCAAAATTGGAGTACTTTCAGCACTCACCGATGCACTCGCAGAGAACAAAATTAATATCTATGGTATATCAACGGGTCAAAACTCTGTAACCCTATTCATTGACAAATCATTAGTTGACAAAGCACATGAAATACTACACGATGTAGTGGTACAATGCAATGATCTAAGTTCATTATCGGTTGGAACAGACATAGCAATGATAACAGTAGCGAGTCAGGACTTTATAGATACTCCTGGAATAATTACAAGGATAACTGAACCTTTACGTAAAAATAAGATAAATATCGTTGAAATCTCTTCAAGTCAAACTTCTGTAGTAATTTTTGTAGAATGGAATGATGGTAAAAGAGCTTATGAACTTGTAAGGAGCGTCTTAGAATGAATTTGAAAGGTACAACAGTTGCCATGATAACCCCATTTACTAAAGAAGATGGGGTTGATGAGGCAGGAATGCGTGAAAACATAAACTATCTAATTGATAGAGGAGTTGATGGATTATTGGCCGCAGGTACAACCGGTGAATCTGCCACAATAACCCACGACGAACAAAGAAAAATGATCGACATCCTAATTGACGAGGTTAATGGAAAGGTAAATACCATTGCCGGTGCTGGAAGTAACTCATCAAAGGAAGCCCTAGGACTTGTTCAGTACGCTGAAAATGCAGGTGCAGATGCTGCCCTGGTAATAACACCATACTACAACAAACCTCAGCAACATGGACTTTATGAACATTATAAAATGCTCGAAGAATCAACAAATATCCCTATAATAGTTTATAATGTACCTTCAAGAACAGGCACAGACATAGATGTTGAAACCATTATAAATGTTGCCAAACTAGATAAAATCGTAGCCATAAAAGAGGCAAACCCTAATCTGGACAAGGTTTCAGCAATAATAAAAGGGATTCAAGATCAAAACATAGAAAACTTCATGGTTCTATCTGGAAACGACGACCTCACACTACCAATGATCTCACAAGGTGCAATGGGTGTTATTAGCGTTGTTGCAAATGTTGATCCATTAAGAATGAGTCAAATGGTTAACGCAGCGCTCAAAGGAGACTTTGAAAAAGCTGGAAAACTCCATTATGAACTTTATGACTTAATGAAGGTTCTTTTCATAGAATCAAATCCTGTACCTGCAAAAGAATCCTTAAATATGATGGGACGGCCCTCAGGACATGTTAGAATGCCACTCGCTCCAATGATGGACGAAAGTATTTCAAAGTTAAAACAGGTCTTAAAGGACCTAGATTTAGTTTAAGGATTTAAATCTAACTAAACTCAACTTTTTTAGATTTATCCCTCTTAAACTCATAAAACTAATTTTTAAGCTTATAAAATGGGATTCCAATTGGAATATCAATTTTTTTATTGTTTCAATCATTAGGAGATGAATAAAATGATAAATGTGGCTGTGACAGGTGCATGCGGAAGAATGGGTTCAAAGATAATAAAAACGATACTTGAACAGGAAGACATGGATGTTGTGGCAGCAATAGAAGTTCCCAACACTCCTCTAGAAGGTAAAGATGTTGGAGAAGTAATTGGAATAGGAGAAATAGGTGTTGAAGTTAACGGGGCAGAAAAACTTCAAGGCGTCCTTAAAAGTAAAAAACCAGATGTATTGGTTGACTTTACCATAGCCAATGCTGCAGTGGATACCATAAAAACTTCTTCTGAATGTGGTGTGAACCTTGTAGTAGGAACAACGGGATTTTCAGACGAACAAATGTCCGAAATATTAGACTCAATTAAAAAATCCCAAGTAAGCGCAGTTATAGCTCCTAACATGGCTGTAGGAGTAAATGTATTTTTCAAGGTCTTAAAAGATCTTGCAAATATTCTAGGAGACTACGATGTGGAAATTATTGAAGCCCATCATAGACACAAGAAGGATGCACCATCCGGCACAGCAGTTAAAGCTGCGGAGATCATTGCAACAGAACTCAACCGCAATATGGATGAAGTAGGTGTTTATGGGCGAAAAGGTATTGTTGGTGAAAGAACAGCTGAAGAAATAGGAGTTCACGCTGTAAGAGGGGGCGATATTGTTGGGGATCATATGGTTCTCTTTGCAGGTGAGGGTGAACGTCTTGAAATAATTCACAGAGCCAACAGCAGACAAGCATTTGTAAATGGCGTAATAAAAGGAATTAGATATGTTATAAATACCGATAAAGGTAACATATCCGATATGGGCGATGTTTTGGGATTGAAATAAATTATTGAAAGGTTAATAATATAATTAAAGGTGGTTAAAATGGTAAATGTAGGAATACTAGGAGCAACTGGAATGGTTGGGCAACGATTCATTGAATTGTTGGCAAATCATCCTGATTTTGAGGTAACTGCACTAACAGCTTCCACAAGATCTGCTGGAAAAAGATACGAAGATGCAGTAACATGGAATCTTGAAAGTAAAATACCAGAATCAATAAAAGATATTACAGTGGTTGAAACAGACCCCCAGCAAGTAAAAGATGTTGAAATAGTATTTTCAGCCTTACCCTCAGAAAATGCAGCAGTGGCTGAACCTAAATTTGCAAAGGCAGGCATGAAAGTTGCATCCAATGCAAGTGCAATGCGAATGGAACCAGATGTGCCATTAGTAGTTCCAGAAGTAAACCCTGAACATTTGGATCTCATAGAAATTCAGCAAAAAAAAAGAAGATGGGATGGATTTATAGTCACAAATCCAAATTGCTCTACCATTGCCCTGGTAATGACATTAAAACCACTTTATGACCAGTTCAATATAAAAAGAGTATATGTATCCACCATGCAAGCAGTCTCAGGAGCAGGTTACAATGGAGTACCATCCATGGCCATAGTTGATAATCTTGTACCATTCATAGGTGAAGAAGAAGAGAAAATGGAAACAGAAACACTCCATCTCTTAGGAGACTTTGATGGGGAATCAGTTACAGATGCGAACTTTGGTGTAAGTACATCTTGTCATAGAGTTGCAGTTCTTGATGGGCATACAGAAGCGGTTTTCATAGAAATGCAAGACGACTTTGAAGTTGTTGATGTAAGACAATCATTTTCAGACTTCAAGGGTCTGCCACAAAAATTAAATCTTCATTCCGCTCCAAAGAATCCTGTAGTTATTCGGGAAGAAGAAAACAGGCCACAGCCACGTATGGATAGAATGGAAGGTAATGGGATGGCTGTATCTGTAGGAAGGATTCGTAAAGACGATGTTTTTGACAAAGGTTTAAAGTACATATTAGTGGGTCATAACACCATTAGAGGCGCTGCGGGAGCGTCTATTCTTAACGCGGAATTGATAAATGAGATAATGTAAACTAATTACTTTTTTTATTTTTAAGAAGTTGAAGGATAAGACAAAATGTTGGATTTAATTGGTGCGGCTAGCAATGTTGATTTGATTATATTTTACTTTATCAATTCAAATCTCCAGAATTCATATTTCAATTTTATAATGCCATTAATTACAAATGCAGGACTTTATTTATTCTGGTTGGGCGTATGTGCAATACTTGCAATCTTTGGTGGAGATAAAGGTAGAAATGTGGCATTAATTCTTTTAATAGCTATTGTTATGGGTTATATTCTTTCAGAAGCTTTAAAATATATTTTCATGAGACCAAGACCATATCAGGTTTTAACAGGTGTGCACCAATTAGCAGCCCTTAATAGTCCTTCATTTCCATCAGGCCATGCAACACAAGTATTCATAGCATGTGTAATCCTTGGCAGAAAGTATGGGTACATTTTATTGTTTCTTTTACTTGCAATTGTAGTATCATTTTCAAGAGTATATCTTGGTGTTCACTATCCTAGCGATGTTATTGCTGGTGCGTTACTTGGTATTGGAATTAGCATAATAGTCCTCCATTTTGAAGATGATATCTTAAAGCTTAAAAACAGGTTAGTACATAGATAATTGTAGTGATAAGAATGCCGTTGTTAAAGGACACAGAGAGGGAACAATTGAGGCAACTTGTAAAAGCATGCCTATTAGAGATCAGCAAGTTGAAGATAGAACTTAAAAAATGCCAGAAGGAATCTTCCAAATCAACAGATACTGAGAGCATTCATATAAAAGCAGTTAAAGATGAACTGCAGAATAAGATAAGGGGAAGAGACGAAGAAATAGCCAGATTAAAAACAATTATTAATGGTAAAGAAGAAGAAATTATTGAGTTAGAAAAGATTAAAGTTTATTTTGATGCTATTATATCCCGGCCTAAAAAGGATCTTACTTCATTTCAATCCCAGATCTATGAGTTATTACCTTACAAAGAAGATTCATCAGAAAATCTCTATTTACAACTGAAAACAATGGGTTTCAGTGAACTTTCAAATGAGAATTTTGAACACGCTCTAAGAAATCTTGAAAGAAAGGGATATTTCCAATCAAGAAATAATGGTAAAATAAACTTATGGAAGAAATTGGATAGAAATGATTAGTTCTAATTAACTAGGATTTAATAAAAAAATTAGTTAAACACCTGATTTAATTCATTAATATTATTTATTTTGTACTTACCAAATAATTTAGAGGAAATCATTGAAAACAGTTTAATAAAACACGATCAAAAACTATTTATAGAACCTCTAACCCACTAATGAATTACATATAAAAAAGAGGTGATACTGT
Source organism: Methanobacterium sp. SMA-27 (assembly GCF_000744455.1). Classification (NCBI taxonomy): domain Archaea; kingdom Methanobacteriati; phylum Methanobacteriota; class Methanobacteria; order Methanobacteriales; family Methanobacteriaceae; genus Methanobacterium; species Methanobacterium sp. SMA-27. The sequence continues at coordinate 556,406 of NZ_JQLY01000001.1, forward strand.
GGCACAATTAGGCGGCCAAGGCCAACAAGTTTTAATTTTACCTGAAGGTACCAACAGGTTTTTAGGAAGAGATGCTCAAAGAATGAACATAATGGCAGGTAAAGTACTTGCAGAAACAGTTAGAACAACCCTAGGTCCTAAGGGAATGGATAAGATGCTTGTTGATTCATTAGGAGATATTGTTGTGACTAATGATGGTGTAACCATACTCAAAGAGATGGATATTGAACACCCAGCAGCAAAAATGTTAGTAGAAGTTGCAAAAACCCAGGAAGATGAAGTAGGGGATGGAACAACCACAGCAGTTATTATTGCAGGCGAATTACTGAAAAAAGCAGAAGGACTGCTCGACCAGGATATACACCCAACAATCATTGCAATGGGATACAGACAAGCAGCTGAAAAAGCACAGGAAATCCTCAACGTCATATCAATAGATGCAGACGACAGGGACACTCTTTTGAAAGTTGCAATGACAGCAATGACAGGCAAAGGAACAGAAAAAGCCAGAGAACCTTTAGCAGAGCTTATTGTAGCTGCTGTGAAACAGGTTGAAGAAAATGGTGAAATTGATATTGACCATATCAAAATAGAGAAAAAAGACGGCGCAATTGTCGACGAATCAACTCTAGTTCAGGGTGTAATCATAGATAAAGAAAGAGTACATCCCGGAATGCCTAAAAAAGTAGAAGACGCTAAAATAGCTCTTTTAAACAGTGCTATTGAAGTGAAAGAAACAGAAGTTGATGCTGAAATAAGAATCACAGACCCAGCTCAGATGCAGGCCTTTATCGAACAAGAAGAGCAGATGATAAAGGACATGATCACCAAGATAGAAGACGCAGGTGCAAACGTTCTCTTCTGTCAGAAAGGTATAGATGATCTTGCACAGCACTACCTAGCTAAAGCTGGTATAATGGCTGTCCGTAGAGTTAAAAAATCCGATATGGAAAAACTCTCAAGAGCAACTGGAGCAAAAGTAGTTTCAAATATTGAAGACATGAGCTTTGATGATCTTGGAGATGCAGGATCTGTTGCAGAGAAAAGAATATCTGGCGAAGAAATGATCTTTGTTGAAGGATGTAAAGATCCTAAATCTGTAACCTTACTTGTAAGAGGTTCAACAGACCATGTTGTCGATGAAATCGAAAGAGCAGTTGACGATGCAATAGGAGTAGTTGCAGCAACAATTGAAGACGGTAAAGTAGTAGCTGGTGGTGGAGCAGCAGAAATATCAATAGCCAGAGGCTTAAAAGAGTACGCAGACACCATAAGTGGAAGGGAACAATTAGCAGTAGCTGCATTTGCAGAAGCACTAGAAGTTGTACCAAAAACACTTGCTGAAAACGCAGGACTCGACAGCATAGACTCACTTGTTGACCTAAGAGCAGCACACGAAAAATCCCTTTACATGGGGCTCGATGTATTCAAAGGCGAAGTACGCGACATGTACAAAGCTGGAGTAATTGAACCACACAGGGTAAAAAAACAAGCTATCCAGTCAGCAGCTGAAGCAGCTGAAATGATCCTTAGGATTGATGATGTAATAGCATCAACTACACCAAGGGAACCTGATATGGGTGGAATGGAAGGAATGGGCGGAATGCCTGGCGGAATGCCCCCAATGATGTAAATTAAATTTACATCTTTTTATTTTATTTTTTTTTTATTTAAAAATTAAAATTTGTTTAAGAATTTATTAAATTTATTAAATTAGTAAAAGCATTTAATTCAAAATCAACTGCTCTTTCTTTTATAATTGTATTTTCTTCATTTATTGGAGTTAAGGCATTAGGTCCTCGAATAATTCTTTTTAATCTACCATCCTTACTTAATAATTTTCCTGCTTCATCATCACGCATTAATGCATTACCAGGAATTATAATTTTATTTTTCAAATCATCTAAGTTAACTGTAGAAAAATCCTCAGGCCTTATTAAATCTCCTAATTCCTTATCAACGCTAATTATATTGACCAAACCATTTTTATCGATATTACTAAAAATTTTTTGAAGATATTTTTTTGATAATTTACTAGTTATTATGGTTGCTTTTGAAGTTATTTCAGGCAAAAATTTAAGATATGAACTGTAATTACTATTGGAGAGAATATATGGAATATCATTTTCAGGATAAAATGTAGGTATTCCTATTACAGTAAAATTAAATTCTTTATGAAGAGCTTGGACAATTTCTTGAAATTCTTCAAACGAATGTGGAATTATATCATCAATAACAGGTCTATTATTAAATATATTACCCTGATTTTGGAAATTACCAAATCTAAGTAAATGAAATGTTTTTACACCCCATTCTTCCAGAGTGTTTCCAGTATTATATAGATCTTCAAGATCAGTAACACCTGGAATAACCACAGATGATGCATTAACATCAATATTTTGTGAAAATATCTCAAAAGCCTTTAAAGACATCTCTGGAGATTTATCACCCATCCATTTTCTTCGAAGTTCAGGATTACTAGAGAAAATAGAAACATTCATCTCATCTACTCCCAAATTTAAGATATTTTCTATCATCTTGAAGTTCTTTATACCTTTGCCACTGGTGTAGTTTAGAATTATAGGAAGACCATATTCTTTTAATTTTCCAATAAGTTCTTCAAGATAGGGATAAAATGTTATATCGCCAACACTAAATAGGTTAATTTTAAGATCATAGTAATTTAGTTTTCCGAATAAATTATTCCATAACAATTCTTTATTAAAATCCATAATAACATTTTGAGGATGTTTAAAATCACTTATAACATCTTTTAATTAATTGCAGTAATTACAACCTTTTTGATTTGGAGGACAATATCTACATGTTAACTCTTCTAATTTCCTGAATAACAGAATTTACAGAAGCCGCCACAATCTTTTCCCGGAGTTCCCCCAACGTATGCTTTTATTTCCATAAAAAAAATCCCATTTATATAAACTTTTTATTATACTCAACATTTTTTTAATTTAAGAATTAATTGTATCAATTAAAGCATTAAATGAGTTTAATTCAAATTTAATTAATTCCTCTTTATCAGTAAGATGTACGCCCTCATAATAAGGATAAGTAAGTACATAGGGACCCCTTATAATTGATCTATTTTTACCATCTTTAGTTAAAATTTTTTTAGAATAATTATTATGTACAAAAGCTCCTCCAGGGATAATAACTTTGCTTTTCAATTTATTGAGATTTATAGAATTTAAATCTTCATGAGTGATTAAATCAGCGATTTCTTTATCCACACCAATTATATTAACAAAATTAGCTTTGTCAATTATTCCAAATATTTTCTTTAAAAACGGTTCTGTTAATTTACTTGTTATGATGGTGGCTTCCGATTCAATTCTCTTTAAATCTTTAAGATAATGTAGATTATCTTTTTTTGAAATTGTAAAAGGGCTATCATTTTCAGGGTCATAGAAAGGATATCCTATCACATTAAAAGAAAATTCATTATTTATTTTTTTAACTATATCCTTGAATTCCTCATAGGAATGAGGGTTTATACCCTCTATTACGGGATTATTGTTTAATATCAACCCTTGATTTTTAAAATTAGCGAATCTTCTCAAAGCTAAAGATTTTACACCCCATTTTTCCAGATCAATACATGTTTCAAAAATCTCATCCATATCATTAATTCCAGGAATTATTACAGCTGAAGCATGAAGATCAATATTTTCACAAAACATTTTTAATCCCTTAATTGACGCATCAGGATTTTGATCATTCATCCATCTTTTTCTTATCTCAAGATTGGTAGAAAATACTGAAAAGCCCACTTCATCTACTCCCAGAGAAATTAATTTCTTTGGCAAATATTCATCTTTAATAGGTTTACCACTGGTATAACCTAAATTTAATATTAATGAAGATTGCTTTAAAATTGAAATAAGCTCATACAAATAGGGATAACTAAATATATCTGCTCCCCCACCAACAATAATCCTAAAATTATATTTATCAAATGAGTCCGTAATATTTTCATAAAATTTTATTCTTATATCTTCTAAGACTTGAGAAAGAGGTTTAAATTTTGTGGATACTCTATCAATAAAATTTTGGCAATAATTACAGCCAATTTGGTTTGGAGGACATTTCATACATCCTATTGGTTCTAAATTATTAAAATTAACATTTTTATAAAAACAGAATTCACAATAACCACCACAATCAATACCTGTTCTTCCGCCAACATCGGTAAATATTTCCATAAAAATCACATATTTTCCTAAAAAAGCTCTTTTTTTTATTATTTCAGTATTTAAATAGCCATTTATGGATTATTGCCATAATACATTTTCAAAAAGTCTTTGGGTTTTTGAATTTCACTTAAAAACTGTTCTTTATTAATATCTCTATTTGCAAATTTTTTATGAGCATCATCATATTGGGCTATCATTCTCATTTCATCATTATAACTTTGAACAAAAGGTGCAGAGTCACTCTTATTAATATTTTTAGCTACCGTCTGAGATTCTAAACGTCTTTGAGCATTTAATTTCATTTTTTCAGTATCTTTATCAATTTGGGGAATCAATTTATCAGCAGGAACTCCACTATCAACTTGATTTATTAATTGTTGATCAAAATCAGAATTATTATAAATAATAAAAATTAGAGCGATAATAAAGACAATTAGTCCACCGCTAATTCCAAGAATTAGTCCCATATTTCGCCTTATTTCCAATTAATAGTTCCTCCTAGTGGTTTTCAAAACGTATTGTTTCATCTGGGGATCTAAATTTTTCTAATTCTTTAATCAATTCACTCATAGTAGAGTATCTATGATCCTTATTCTTAGCTAAACATTTCATAACAATATCATTTACTGGTTTGGCATTTGAATTTATTTCTGCAGGACTCACTGGCTGAGTTGTTAATATGGAACTGTAAATCTGTGAAAGATTTCCTTCAAATGGTAATCTGCCTGTTAAAAGTTCATAAAATACATTACCCAATTGATATATATCAGTTCTTTCATCTGCTTTACCATATTCCATTGATATTTGTTCTGGAGCACAATATGAAGGTGTAGCCCCTGATAGTGTAACTGATTCCTCAATTTTCAGCTTGCTTAAACCCCAATCAGAAATTTTGTAAACTCCATTTTTTATGAGTATATTAGATAATTTAACATCTCCATGAATGATATTTTTATTATGAGAATATTCTAAAGCCTTAGCAATATCATAAATTATTGAAACAGCTTCATCTAGAGTTCTCATTCCCTTTTCAAGTACCCCCTCACAAAACTCAGTTTCAATGTATGGGATTGGAAGAATCTTATATCCCTTAAGTTTCACAATGTGGGGATGATCTAAATGGCTCCAATTGGAAACTTCAGTAATAAAACTCCTCTCAGCTCTTTTATCAAAACTTTTTGGTATCTTAATGGCCACTTCATTACCTTTCATATTGATAGCTTTAAAAACTATTCCAAATCCACCTTCTCCAATATAAGAAGCATCAGTATAAAATGGCTGCAATTCAAAAGGTAATGCGTTGGAAGATACTTTTTTTAGACGATTAAATTCTTTACCTTCAATAATTAGATCTTGACCATAACCTCTACGGATCCATAAATTAGTTGCAAGAGGAATTAGAAGAATTAGACCGGCTAAAGTAAATATTTGCATTGTGGGAAAGCCAAATATATCTTCTAAAATTACTGTTGCACCGATAAATAGAAGAGCTATGGCCATATTAAAGTATGAATAAGTTGCTAATAATCTCTGCCTGGTAATGAGATTGAATAATATTACTATCATAAAGAAAAGGAAAAATGTTCCAGTTATTAATAATGTGTATCCTAAGTTGGGATCATATATTGTATATTGACTAAAGTCATAGAGATAAAAATTAATAGGTATAAATATTGCTGCTGCTAAAATTGCGAAAAATCCATTTATTCCTATTAAACCTTTATATTTCCAATTTTTAATAGTTTTTATGGGTTTTATTTTCCTATTTTTTTCTCTTCTAGACGTATAGAGTAATCCTGAAAATACAAGTGCACTGAATATAAGCATTGCTATGATTTCAGTTCCTATAAGATTAAAAGATATTATCCTGAAGGCTTATATGTAGTGGGGTTAGGATTGTTAGCTAACCAGTTTACTGAGTTTAATCCTAATTTCCATTCATCTGATCGATATATTACTGCATTAATGTATGTATAAGCTGCTGCCATAAAAACAACTTTTCCGTTTCCATATTGCATCTGGGAAACTACTGGAAATGGGCCACTTGTTTCATCTGTATCTTTTTGATAATTACTAGTAGTTGTTCCATCGGCTGCAGGATGACCCTTGTCAGCCCAAGTATAAGAATCTGTATATGCTACAACAGTAGAAGACCCAGGGTCTTTTAGGTAAGTTCCCATCATATAAATAAAATTTGTAACATTGTTAGTGATTGGACTGGGTCTTATATCTTTTATTTCTATCATGGGAGAGAAAAAAACGTAATCTTTATCATTAACTAATATTTCGTTATTGGCATATGATACTCCAAAACTTCTAGCTATTTTATTATATGAATAGTTTTGATCTCCATCAGTATTTCCCCAAGTGCTACCAATTATAAATAATCCACCACCGTTGTTAACAAAGTCTTTTATTGCGTTAATTTCATCATCGGTGTAATTACGAGTTTGATCCATAATTACTAGAACGCCGTAATCTTTAAGTAATTCGGGTGTAATGGGTTTATCTTTATATACTGTAGTGCTATAACCATAATTCTGTAATAAGTTAGCAAATCCCGATGATCCGTAAGTACCTATGCTATGAATGTTATTGAATTTTCCCCAATTAGAGCTAGATTCATCAAATAGAATTTTATTGTTATTAGGTTGTGCTGAGGCAATATGTAAAGATGAGAAAAATAATATTGGAATTACTAAAAAAAGAATAAGTAATATTTTATATTTTTTGGCCGCAAAATTAAATTTTAGATTACGACTCATTCTTTATTCACCTTCATGCCCCCAAAAAGTCATAACTTAGATTATTAAGTTAATAAAATGCGAAATCTAATATGTTTCCTCTTAATAAAAATTTTTTAATTATAAAATTACCACCATGGTCCCCATCCTGCAGGTTGAGCACCCTCTTCAATTTGCTTTTTAATTTCTGGAGGCATTTGGGTAAGCATTATTTCCTTAATTTCTTCCCTTGCTGAGTTATAACCATCCTGAAAACCGGATTTATACCCTTCTGAATACATTTCTAAGCATTCAGGATTTTTCATTTGTTTTTTACACTCTGCTTTACCGTCTTTTACTCCATCATCATATGTTTTTATAGTACTCTTTTCTACCATAATATCCCCTCCCTTGAAATCTCCCTATTTTTATGATCTATAATGTATTAACTTATTATTGATAAATTTTTTGGTATGATTCTTAAGATGAGATTTTTAAAGATATTCTTTTGGAGAAATTTAAAAAAAGACTTAAATATTAACCAGATATAATATTTTAACAGATAGAAATATTATCCAAGGGGGGTTTAATGATTGATATTAAAAAGCTTGGAAAAAAATTGCAAGGAAAGACACCTTCATCCATCCATTTATGAAAAAATGGAATTAACAGAAGCTCTACTTGAACAAAACACAGATAAAAAAGATCTAGAATCTAAAGGAGGATTAGATTTTGAAACTTACGAAGCCCTACAACGTAGAGGTGAAGTACATCTACAAAATTTAATGGGATATAAACAAGAAATTAAATCATTTTATGGATCTTTAAAAAATGCCCCTAAATCTGTTGGACCATGCCAGAGAATAGACCCTGTAATTGGCACTAAAAATGCAATTGTACTTTTAGCTGAATTTAAAGATGTAAAACATTCAAACGAAGCAAATGCATTTAATGATCTATTTTTTAATAAAGATAATAAGCAAAGTTTAAGAAATTATTATTTAGAAGCTTCCTGGAATCAACTAGATATAAATGGTGATGTAAATGAGAAATGGTACACTTTAAATGATAATAGGGCCGATTATTTGGATGATCCGACCAATTTTCATTATCCTAAAGCCCAAAAATTAGTTATAGAAACAATTGAGATGGCAAAAGATAGTGGGAATATTGATTTTAGTACCTATGCTAAAAATGGTAAGATTGAAATTCTTGTTATAGTTTATTCAGGTATAGGACAGGATACAAAACTTAATATAAACTACATTCGACCACATCATTATCATTTACTTGAACCATTGGAAGTTCAAGAAGGAATCTTTGTAGATAATTCCTGAACTTCCAATTTATGATGTTGGATGTATTTGTCATGAAATAGGACATATTTTGGGACTTCCAGATCTATATTTGGACAATTATGGGCCAATAGTTGGAAGCTGGTGTTTAATGGGTGTAGGTTGCTGGAATAATGAAGGCAGGACACCTGCACATCCCAGTGCATGGTGTAAATTACATTTAGGTTGGACTGAACCTAAATTATTAGATAATATACCTCAATTTCAAAATATACCTGCTGTTATTGATGATAAAACCATCTATAAAGTAAATGTGGAAGGTTCTGATGGAAATGAATATTTTCTTTTGGAAAACCGTCAGCAGAAAGGATTTGATGAATATTTACCAAGCAATGGATTGTTAATCTGGCATGTTGATGAAACAGCGTGTATAAAACAGAATCCAAATTTTGACCCAAAACATTTTTTCATGACCCTTAAACAGTCTAACGGAAAGAATGATTTAGCAGAGAATAGAAAAGAGATTATTAAAAGAGCAAAAATAGGTGATAAACCACCTAAAGGTGCAGGTGGTGATGATGGTGATCCTTTCCCTGGAATAACCATTAATAGAACATTTAATGATTGTTCGAAACCTAATAGTCGAACTTATAAAGGTAATAAATCTTTTGTGGAAGTTGTTTCTATAAGTGACTCTGATGAATTAATGAAAGCTCAAATTGGAACCATTTTAAAATCTAATAGCCTAGAAATGCAATATAAGCCAGAAATTTTTTCTGAAACGACTGATAATGAATTAAAACAGCAAATAATAAATTCATATTTCATTAATTTTCTGTTATCTAAACCAAAGGAAAAAAATTCTTATGATAATGGAGTAGTAGATGGCGGAAAAAAATGTTTAGAGGAATTAATAGAAAAGGAATATCTAGATTTCTATCAACATGGACATTGTCGAGGATACAATCAGGGTTATGAAGAAGCCAGAAAATTTTATAAAAAGTTTATCCAAGAGTTTGTCCAAGAATAAGTTAAAACAAGTCATAAAGATTAGGTTAATATTAATTTAAGATTTATTTATTAACTACCTAATTATTACTCGATATTATTCTTATTAACTTTTTTTAATTATCACATATTTATCATGATTAATCAATATTTATAATGATTAATAATAGATAAATATATATACCAAATTCAACTTAATATGTATTATAAGACTAAGCGTAAAAAAGAGGATAAAAAAAGTGGTGGGAAAGAAATGAAACGCGATACAACCGTTTTACTAGATGAAAAAAGGATTTTCAAGCCGAATGTTGAAACGGTGGAAAGAGCCCATGTTAAAAATTGGGAAACTGAAATTGAGAAGGGAAAGAACTTTGAGAAATACTGGGAAGAGAAGGCAGAAGATCTTGACTGGTTCGAAAGATGGGACCAAGTACTTGACGAAAGTAACAAACCATTCTTCAAATGGTTTGTAAACGGAAAGATAAACCTGGCCTACAACGCAGTTGATCGGTGGATCGATACCGAAAAAAGAAACCAAGTAGCAATCCTCTATGTAAATGAAAGAGGGGATGAGAAAAAATTAACCTACTACGAACTCTACCGTGAGGTCAACAAAATGGCCAACGGTCTAAAAAACCTAGGAGTAAAAAAAGGAGATACCGTCTCAATGTATCTTCCAATGTGTCCCGAGCTACTTATTTCAATGCTAGCATGTAACAAAATTGGTGCAGTTCACAGTGTTGTATACTCCGGATTAAGTGTAGGAGCATTTGTTGAAAGGATGAACGATGCAAAGGTCAAGATCCTAATTACTGCCGATGGAACATACAGAAGAGGAAAGATAATCGATCTGAAAAAAATATCAGACGAAGCAATGCTCCAATGTCCCACCATAGAAACTGTTATAGTTGTAAAACACACAGGAAGTAAAATAGACATTTCTGACTTGAGTGGAAGGGAAATATTCTATGAACGACTAATTGAAGGGGAACCAGCAGAATGTGAATGTGAACCTATGGACTCAGAAGATCCACTTTTTATATTATACACCTCTGGAAGTACTGGAAAACCCAAGGGAGTTCTCCACACAACAGGTGGGTATATGGTGGGTGTGTCAACAACACTCAAAAACATTTTTGATATCCATGAAAATGATATGTGGTGGTGTACAGGGGACATAGGATGGATCACAGGTCATAGTTATGTTATATATGGACCTCTACTTTTAGGAACTACCACAGTAGTCTACGAGGGAGCACCTGACTATCCCGACCCCGGTGCATGGTGGAACATAGTTGAAAAATATGGTGTAACCAAGTTTTATACAGCACCAACAGCAATCAGACATCTAATGAGATTCGGTAACAAATACCCCAACCTATACAATCTTTCCTCACTTAAAATACTTGGAACAGTTGGGGAACCCATAAATCCAGAGGCATGGATGTGGTACTATAAAAATGTTGGAAAGGAAAAAGCCCCAATAATGGATACATGGTGGCAAACAGAAACTGGAATGCACCTAATATCTCCTTTACCTTCGGCTTACCTGAAACCAGGATCAGCAACCAAAGCGGTACCTGGTGTAGATGCTGACGTAGTGGATGAAAATGGTAACCCTGTACCTCTGGGAAAGGGAGGATATCTGGTAATTAAAAAACCATGGCCCGCAATGTTCAGAACACTTTACGAAGACGAAGAAAGATACAAAGATGTTTACTGGAATCAGATACCCGGATATTACAAAGCAGGAGATTTGGCCAGAAAAGACGAAGATGGTTACTTTTGGATACAAGGCAGATCTGATGATGTTTTAAAAATAGCAGGGCACAGGGTAGGTACATCTGAAGTTGAATCGGCATTTGTTAGCCATCCTGCAGTTGTAGAGGCGGCTGTAATTGGAAAACACGACCCAATTAAAGGCCAAGTTATTAAGGCATTTGTAATACTCAGAGAAGGATATAAACTCAAAACCAAACTCATTGAAGAACTCAACAAGCATGTAAGATACGAATTAGGGCCTGTAGCAGTTATAGGAGATATTGAACAGGTTGAATCTCTTCCAAAAACTAGAAGCGGAAAAATTATGAGAAGAATACTTAGGGCAAGAGAAAGGGGTGAAGATGTAGGAGATACATCAACGCTCGAAGAATAAAAGATAGGAGAAAAATTATTAAAACCATAAAGGGAGTATAAAAATGGTAGAAGAAACTGAAAATGAAGTTGTATTAAAAGATTTAACAGCAAATCCTGCACCTTTAGGACTTTTGGGATTTGGATTAACAACTGTGCTGTTAAATATACATAATGCAGGTTTTTATCCTATGAATAGTATGATACTTGCTATGGGCTTGGCATATGGTGGAATTGCCCAGATACTTGCATGTTGGATGGAATATAAAAAGGGCAATACATTTGGAATGGTTGCATTTGGATCATACGGATTGTTCTGGTGGAGCTTTGTATTTCTGCTCATACTTCCAAAGATGGGTCTTGCAACAGCACCAGATCCAGTTTCTCTAGCAGCATATCTATTCATGTGGGGAATATTCACATTTGTTATGTTCTTTGCAACATTGAAACACAACAGAGGTTTACAGGTAGTATTCATGAGTCTGGCAATTTTATTCTTCCTCTTAACTGCAGGAGAATTAACTGGCAACTCAACTATAACACAAATAGCAGGATATGAGGGAATATTCACAGGATTATCTGCTGTGTATGTTGGTCTTGCATTTGTAATAAATGAAACCTACAAAAGAGATGTTCTGCTTGTATAATAACCATTAAAAATTATTTAAATAGTTATCGCCTCCTTACTAGCTATTTAAGTAATAGTTATCCAATGAAATTTTGGATATAATAACTAAACTTTAGTATTATATCTTACTGAGGATAGCTTCAACTCTTTTTTTACATAAAAACCAAATGGAACATATAAATACTATATTTATTTTAAATAATAGATAGAATAATGTTATTAATATTAAATTAATGAGTTATATTGATAATTAAACAATTAAATGAATTAATCAAATATAAAAATATCTGCTTTAAACAATCTTTACATAAACGGAAATATAAATTAAATTTCTATAAATTAGTAGTATATTGTCCATTTTATTGATAAACGCTATCAAATAGTTTAAGAAACTGAATGAAGGTTTAACATGGTAGAAGACCTCAAAATATTAATACTTGAAGATGTTCCTTTCGATGCTGAGCTCATAAATAGAGAATTGGAAAGAAGTGGAATGAAATTTTCTTCTAGAAGGGTAGAAGAAGAAAAAGAATATTTAAATGAATTAAATGAGTTTAAACCCGATATAATTCTAGCAGATCATTCACTTCCTCATTTTGATGGTATTTCTGCTCTGCGTATAGCGAAAAATAAATGTCCAGACGTACCTTTTATTTTTGTTAGCGGTAAGATGGGAGAAGACTTTGCCATAGAAGCCTTAAAATGCGGTGCAACAGATTATGTTCTTAAAGGCAGCCTATCCAAGATAGTACATGCAGTAAATCGTGCACTAGAGGAAGTTAAAGAACATTCAAAACGTAAAATGGCTGAAGAGGCATTAAGAAATAGTCTAAGACAGCTGAAGGAAGCACAGAAAATTGGACATATTGGTAGTTGGGAATGGGATTTAAAAGCCCGTGAATTGAATTGTTCCGATGAATTTTATAATATAATGAGTTTAGAACCAACAGAATTTGGAAAAAGTTACAAAGCAATGATGGACATAATACATCCCGAAGATAGACAAAGTGTTAAAAAAAGTATAATGGGTGCCGTAAATGAACAGAAGCCCTTTTCAAATGACTACAGATTAATAAGGCCGGATGGAACTGTTAGGATACTTTCATCTAAAGGTGAAGTAATTACAGATCCAAATGGAAAACCTCTAAGAATAGTAGGAACTGAACAAGATATAACCGAACATAAGATTGCAGAGGAAAAAATTAAATCATCATTAAAAGAAAAGGAAATGCTGTTACAAGAGATACACCACAGGGTAAAAAACAATTTACAAGTAATTTCAAGTCTTCTACGTCTCCAGTCAAGATTCATTAAAGATCAAAACTCAATTGACATTTTCAAAGAAACTCAAAACAGAGTTAGAAGCATAGCAATCCTACATGAAAAACTCTACCAGTCAGACAACCTTGCAAAAATTAAAATTGATGAATATGTGAAGATCCTAGCAGAAGACTTGATGTACTTTTATGAACTAGAAGAAAGCAACATAAACATGATTCTAGATATTGATGATGTATCACTTAATATTGAAACAGCAATTCCCTGTGGACTTTTGATAAATGAGATGGTAGCTAACTCATTAAAATATGCATTCCCAAATCAAAAAAATGGAGAAATAAAAATTGAACTCCATTCAAATAATGAAGATCAATTTAACTTAACAGTCGGCGATAATGGAGTGGGTATTCCTAAAGAAATTGATCCAGAAAAAGCTGAAACATTTGGAATGCAACTCATTAAATATCTTACCAAACAATTAAAGGGTACAATAGAACTGGACAACAACAATGGAACAAAATATCAGCTTAAATTCAACGAATTGAAATATAAAGATAGGGTAAATTCAAATGGTTAATGAAAAAATATTAGTTGTTGAAGATGAAGAACTCATAGGCCAAGACATAAAAATACTCCTGGAAGATCTGGGATACGAAGTTGTTGACCTTGTACCTTCAGGTGAAGAAGCCATTTCTCTTGCAAGAGAAGCACATGCAGATCTAGTTCTAATGGATATTATGTTAGAAGGCGACATAGATGGAATAGAAGCTGCTCATCATATCAATAACGATCTTGGCATACCAATTATTTACCTGACAGCATATAGAAATGAAGAAATTCTTGAACGAGCAAAATTAACCGAACCATATGCTTACATAGTCAAACCATTCGAAGAAAGGGAACTTCGTACAAATGTTGAGATAGTACTCAACAGACACAAAGCAGAAAAAGAGAGAATAAAATTAACAGAAGTAACAGCTAAAAATGAATTCCTGAAAAAATCATTAAAGGAACAAGAAACACTACTTAGAGAGATACATCACAGAGTCAACAACAACATGCAGATTATATCAAGCCTCTTGTCTCTTCAATCAACACAGGTAAAGGATAAAAGAGATTTAGATCTTTTTATAGACAGTCAAAATCGAGTTAAATCAATGTCAAAGATACATGAACGATTATATCAGTCAAATGATCTTTCAAGCGTCCAATTTGCAGAATATGGGATGAGTCTTTTAAACGATCTTTTCAGTTCCCATAGGGCCCCGCCAGGTATCAGACTAAAGGCAGACATAGAAAATATTTCATTCAACATGGAAACAGCAATTCCATGTGGATTGATCATCAATGAACTAGTTTCAAATGCTCTAAAATATGCATTTCCCAATGGTCAAGGCGAAATTTATGTAAGTTTAATGCATAACAATGACAACAAATATTTATTAACTATCAAAGATAATGGTATTGGATTACCAACAGATATAGACTTCAAAAACACCCAATCACTTGGATTCAGACTAATAAACAATCTAACAAATCAGCTCGATGGAAAAATTGATTTGGATGTTAAAAATGGCACTAAATTCAGTGTATTATTCGAAGAATTGAAATATGAAACAAGGGCAGGAATTAAAGAAACAATTGTGACTGCATATCAATCAAGAGAACTCAGAAGACACGCCAAAGAACTGTTCAGTAATAATATTGATAATTGGGGAGATATGCCCAAAGATTTAAGAGAATTGATACAGGATCTTCAGGTACAACAGATTGAAAATGATATGCAGAAGGAAGAATTAAAACGATTAAGAAAAGAGATCATTGATACTAAGAAAAAGTATTTGGACCTTTACAATTCCGCCCCGATAGGATACTTCACAATACTAAAAAATGGATTAATACTCGATGTAAATAATACTGGAGCATCAATTTTAGGCATTTCAAAAATGGGATTAATTAAAACTTCCTTCATCAGTTTCCTTAAACCAGATTCAAGGATAAAATTTAATCAAAATAATAAAACTGCAATTGAAAACAGACAAAAAATGGGATACGAACTCGAAATTGTAAGGGCCGAAGGAGATTCATTCAAATCTTATATTGAAACCAACCCAGTATATGATAAAGAAGAGAAATTTAAAGAGTTTAAAGTATCAATAATAGATGTGAAACGTTTCATAAATGATTAAACAAAAAAAATATTTCAATATTAATTTTAATAACTCTATTTAAAAGATATATTCCATAAAAAAGAAAATTTATTTAATTTTTCCCTTAAAATTCGTTTCCAAGATATTTACCAAGTCTCCTTGCTAGAGCAACAATTGTAAGAACAGGAGGTGCTCCTGGAGCCTTTGGGAAAACGCTGGCATCTGCAACAAATAGATTGGACAATTCAGTTTCAAGATTTTTATCAATTACTTGCCCAATTGCAGCAGTTCCTCCGGGATGGGCTCCTCTAGCAGGGGTAGATGTTAAAGTGGTAGGATCAACGCCTGCCTCTGTTAATATGGCTCCTGCGACAGCAGATCCTTTGGCAAGAAGACTTACATCATTGGATGTACTATACTTTTTAACACTATTCTCAAGAACATTTCCACTTGGTTCATCAGCTATTTTAATCATTAATCCTATTATATCTCCTTCACTGACGTTGAACTTCATGAGTTTATTATTGAGTATGCCGGAGTAGTGTGGAGATAAAATAACGTCATCTAATGTAATTAGAGCATTCATTGTTACTTCGGTGTTAAAATTTATTTTCCCTAGTATCCCACCTACAGTTACAAATGTGTCAACAAAAAGATTGTTACCAGCATCTATGCCTGATCTGTTTAATATTCTAGAAGTTTCAATACCACCTGCAGACAACACAACACAATCAGCTAAAAATTCTTTGTCTTTACTTTTTACGCCCTTTAATTCACCATTTTTAATGATAATTTCCGTGATAGCTGTGTTATCAATAACTTTTGCACCAAAATCTACTGCTTCATCCACATATTTTCTGCTTGTCCATTTAGAATCCCTTGGACATCCAAAAGCACATTTACCACAGGGTTTGCAAGTTTCATGATTAATAAATTTGGGCATTTTTTGTGTTTTAAAACCAAGTGATTCTGCCTTATCCATTATAAGTTTTGTGCCAGGTCCAAAATGTGAATCTGGAAGTGTTGATATACCCATTTCAATTTCAATTTCTTTGAAGTGATCTTCTAGATCAATACCAATATTTTTTAACTGTTCTTGACATGTTCGAACAGCATTTCCTGCAGTTACCAGTGTTGTTCCACCGATGCAACTAGTTTTTAATAGCTCAACACCAACTTCAGCATTTTCATAGTGTTTAAAAGCATCTTTAATTTTGGTATACGGTCCCTTTTCTATTATGGTAACATTTTTTCCTTTTTTTGCTAGTTCCCTAGCAACTGTTGCGCCACCTGCGCCCGATCCAACGATAATAAATTTTTTCATAAAATCATCAACAACAAATTTAGATTAAAATTAAGCTCTTTTCAGTGTTCTACGAGGTTGGCTTGGCTTAAATTCCTGTTTTTTCTCTTTTTTTTCCATGAAGAATCTAACTGCTAAAAATCCTCCCAATAAACCAAATCCTCCATATATTATTAGCGAAACAATTAAACCGAGTATAAGATTTAATATGCCGCTGAATGCAACTAAAATACCGAGTGAAAGTGGATTTGGAAGAACATATGGTAATGTTGGTGGGGTTATAAATCCGAAAAAGAAAAAGAATATGCAGAAAATGCCCGTTGCAATACCTCCAACCTTATAATTTGTATCTTCAGGTCGAGTAAGATAAGTAGCAATAAATCCCATAATTATTAGAGAGATAACCCCTCCAATACCAACTAAAGGTAGGATAATACCTAATATGAAGCTAATAATTATTGCAGTTTCAATATTGAAATTTGGCATTTGATACTCCCAAAATAAATATAGTAATACTTATTAAAGTGTGAACATTATGACATAAAATTATTTCTACGGATAGTTATCATTTTTGATTACAGTTAAATGTTACTAAAATATTTTTATTGAATTTAACTCTATTGATTATTAAACTTCTTAATCGTTAATATTTTTTAAAAATTACATTATTATTATTTTTAGAGTTCATTATTTGCCAAATACAAATAAAACAGATTTATGTAGGTTTTAATAATTAAAATGGTAAATGGAATTTGAATTTTTGGATTGTATAACAGGTTCGTCTAAGTTGGTTAATATAATTTTATAGAGGAATATAATAAAAAAATAAATGTTATATAATTATTGAAATTAAATTGTTTATATCCAAATCTTTGAAGAGATGATATTATGGAAAATTCCTTAAAACTAACCGAAAGTGTTGAAGATTACCTTGAGGTTATGTATAATCTTGAAAAAGAAAAAGGAAATATAAAAATCAAAGATATTGCACATAAAATGAATGTTAAACCTCCCAGTGTGGTTGAGGCTTTAAAAAAGTTAGCTGAACGTGATATTATATCTTATGAACCATATAATGACATCCATTTGAAAAAAAAGGCGTTGAAATAGCTGAAGATATGATATACAAACATAAAATTCTTAAAAATTTTTTGCATATCATTGGTGTAGATATGGCAACAGCAGATGAAGATGCTTCCATGGAACATGTTCTAGACGTTTCAACAATAAAAAAATTAAAAAAGTTCGCAGAATTTACTGAAATTTGGCCAAATACAGATGAATTCTTATATTCATTTAAATATCATGGGAAAAATGGGAAACTACCACCATAAAAACCATTTAACATATCTCTCAAAATTTTTATAGATCACATCCAATTATCAATCTAAAGAAATCCAAGAATTTTTATTGGTTTAAAACCAAAATATACTTAATAAAACAATAGAAACTACGTAAATAATTTTGTGAAACTATTTTATAAAAATTAATTTATAAAAAAATATATTAAAGGTTTAAAGGTGTAAGCATGGGTTTTTTGGACGGTATTAGGAATAAAGATCTTGAAAAACTTGAAAAGGATCGAAATATAAACGTTATTCTTAAGATTCTTAAAAATGGAGATGAAAACACTAGATGTGATGCTGCAAGAGCTCTTGGGAGACTTAAGGATAAAAAAGCAGTTACTGGCCTATTAGAATCTTTGAAAGATGAAAGTGGGGATGTAAGATGGAATTCTGCTAGTGCGCTTGGCAGGATTAGGGATAAAAGAGCAGTAAAACCTTTAATAAATACACTTAAACATGATAAATGGTATGTAAAGGTTCATGCAGCTGATTCACTGGGTATGTTAGGTGATATTAGTGCTGTTGAACCCCTAATTGGAGAATTAAATTCTGAAAAAGTTAGAAACCACGCGGCATTAGCTTTAGGAAAGTTGGGTGATGACAGAGCCGTGAAATATCTAATAAATGCTCTTAAAGTAGATGATTTCACTTATAGAACAGCTGCAGAGGAAGCATTGGGTATTATAGGAGATGTTAGTGCAGTAGAACCATTGATCAAACTTTTGAATGATAATGATGTGAGTGTAAAAAGACATGCTGCAGGAGCACTTGGAAAAATCGGAGATGAAAAAGCTATAAAACCACTTTTGGATGCTCAGAAAAATGAAAAATGGTATGTTAGGCTTCAAATAGAAGAAGCTGTTAAGGATATTCAATCAAAAGAATCAGAAAAATAAAATGTTTATCTTATGAAATCGCACTGACTTTTTTTGTATATATTATTTACCAAAATTTATATTTTATTTTAAAATTCATTATAATTTTCCATTACGAGTTTTTCACCCATTTCAACTGCAGTTTCAGCATCTTCTGCCTGTCCATCAGCACCAACTTTTTTCCAAAGATCCATATCTATTCTAAAAGGATATCCTCCAACAATTATCTTGGGATCACTACATTCACTACATCCACGAACAGATCTTATAAGATCAATTACCTCACCAATATGCGAACCAATGGTAGCAGATATCAAGACCAGATCGGCCTTTTTACTTATTATGGTCTGTATAATACTATCTTTTGGAGTGTTAGCTCCTAAATAAAATGTATTCCAACCATCCATTTCAAAGAAATCTGCAACCATCCTCACACCTATTTCATGAAGTTCTCTACTCACACTCATGGCAACAAGAACTTTGCCTGTTTTTTCGTTCATTGATATATAGGGATAAAGTTGAGACATTATTAGCTGAGTAGCTGCTGTAAAGTAATGTTCTTGACCTACTGTAATCTTATTCTCCTGCCATAACCTACCAATTTCATAGAGTGAACTTTGAAAAACATGAAGATAAATATCTTTAACACTTATTCCATTATCAACAGCTTCTGTAATCATTTTTCCTGCGGAATGGCGATCACCATCAAGTAGTAATTTTAAATACTGTTCAAGAAGTTTTACAAGTGGTTTATCTGCATTCACAAAGGATGCGTAATTTGAGGGTATGGCTAAATTATCAATACTTTCCTCAATATACTTAACTGCAACACTGCTCTTTTTGGGAGGTAAATTTTTAATAATCACATCTTCCATAATTTCCAATCTCTCTTTTAGACGTTCTTCCGGAAAGCCTAAATTAACAAGGAAGATTCTTTCCCAGGATATGTAATCTGCAAATAAATCAGGACTTGAAGCATCAATTGCCTCAAAAAGATATGATAGACTATATTCAGTATCTTCAATGTACTTTTTAAATTCAGATTCTCCATAATAATTGTTGAATTCACCCTGAGATTTAAATTGTTTAGTTACAATTTCTTTAGCAAGTAAATACGCATCTTTATTCATCAATTAAACCCCTTTAATCAGTTAAATACCTAGGTTCATAATATTATGATATTGTATTGGAGGATATAAGTTTACCTTTGCATTTTTTATTTCCTAAAACTATATGGTTTTTGAAAATATTAAATATTCTTTAATATTATTTTAATTTAATTCCAAATTATTATTTTAAGAGTAAGTATACTTTTTTAAATTATAATGTCAAGAACAAATTTAGTCTTCTAAAATTTAATGAATACAATGTATGGGTGAAATATTTGTTATAGTTCGTTTAAACAGATATTTATGAAATTTTTATCTGAAAAGAATCCAGATCAACAACGCACATTTGAGATAATAAATGAAGGATTATCCAAGAAAGCAGTGATTGTGTTAATGGTATGCTGTAGAGTTATTTATGAAGGAAGAGCGAGGAGCAAGCTAGCTTCTGGCGACAGAATGATTATTATAAAATCAGATGGTTCGTTCATGATCCATCAAGATAGAAACCTTGAACCAGTTAACTGGCAGCCACCAAAATCACAGTGCAAAGCTAGTTTAAAAAAAGGAATTATGTATATTGAAGGAAAGCGACGAAACCCTCCTGAAAGGCTTGAAGTTGAAATACACAACACGTATATTGCATCCTACTTTAATGGAGAAGATTCTAAGGACCTAGAGTTAACGGGTTACGAAGAAAATATGAGAGAACTGGTATTTGAAAACCCGGAAATAATAGAAGAAGGTTTCAGACCATCAAATAGAGAATATTCAACACCTAATGGATTTATTGATGTTTTGGGTAAGGACAAAAACGGAAATTTGATGGTTATTGAATTGAAAAGTAGACGTGCAGGTATTAATGCTGTTAAACAACTCAAAAAGTATTTGGACTGTTTTTCTGATCATAAAGAATTTGTTAGAGGTATTCTAGTAGCTCCAAGCATCACTGGGGATGCCGAAGAACTTCTTGAGGAATATAAACTGGAATATAAATCTTTGGAACCGCCAAGGGAATTTGGAAATGATAAAAATTTAACATTAGATTTTTTCAATCATGCTGATTTAAAAAACTATTGAGTTTAGTATGTTATAATTATTTATCAATGTTGAATTAAGAATTTTTTAAGGGGAACAAATGAAAAAAAAAATTGTTAGCTGCTGTGGGAATGGTTATTTTAGTAATATTATTGGTATTTGGAACATACAATTATTATACAGTTACACAGGATACTATTGTTGTGGGATACCTACCAAGTAACCATGACTCTGCTTTATTTGTTGCGGACGCTTTGGGAATGTATAAAAAGGAGGGTCTTAAGGTTCTATTGGTTCCTTTCAGGACAGGCTCTGAGATAACCACTGCAGCCAATCAAAACATGATTGATGTTGGATACTGTGGAATCACTCCTGTAACTAGTGCAATAGATCAAAATTCAACTGTAAAAATTGTTGCAGCTATAAATCAGGAAGGTAGTGGAATTGTTGTTTCTGAAAATAGTAATATAACCAATGTTAGCCAATTTGTTGATAAAAAATTTTTAATACCCCAGGAGGGAGGAATGCAGGATGTTCTTTTTAGATATCTACTTATGAACAATAATATAAGTTAATCAAGCATTAACATAACAGAACTTGAAACTCCTCTTATGCAGAATGCACTGGCTGCTGGAAAGGTTGATGGATACATTGCTTGGGAACCATACGTATCTCAAGCCGATTTCATAGGAAATGAAGATGTTTTCATGTATTCTAAGGATATTTGGCCAAATCATCCATGTTGTGTTGTTATTACAACAAATAAATTTATGAAACAAAAGCCAGATCAACTTAGAAAATTCCTTAAGATACATGTAGAAGCAACTGATTATGTTAACACCCATAGAAATGAAACAGCAGCAATTTTATCAAAAAAATTAGGTACAAACATCAATGTAGAACAGGAAGCATTAAAACATGTTGAATTTATAGCAATACCTACACCTGAATTTGATGCTAACATACTTAAATTAATTGATGTTCAAAAAAAGTTGGGTTATATAAAGAGTAATGATACAAATATGTTACATTCAGCTATAGATTATTCATATTTACCATCAACATAGTATTATTACAATTAATAAAAATTAATTGTTTAAATTAATCTTCGAAATTGTAAAAAAATATATATTAAGTTAGTGTGCAGGCAACACACCTTTATGATCTGGTTAGTATCCACTTATCGATCATATATTTAATTTTTATTTGATTCCAACACCTTTTTATAGATTACTCGCTTAATTTAAATCTTTAATGTTTTCAAAATTCGATTCAAAGGAATCATAAAACGAATTTAATCGAACAAAGGCAAACATTGAGTCTTTGTAGTTTCCTTTATTACTATAGGGGAAATGGAATAGCGGATAAATAAAAATTTTTGTCTGTGAATAGGGATCATACACACACTACTTTAAGTATTATGTCAGTCAAGATACTTCAAAGGTGAATTTTTTATGCAAGTAAATATTGCTCAAGATTATCAAAAAGATTCTAAAAAAATAAAGAAAACACTCTTAGGATCTGAAAAAGGGTGGGAGCTTACAGTTGACGCGATCCCGGATTTAATTGCCATACTCGATACTGATCACCAAGTGGTTAAGGTTAACAAGGCGATGGCAAGAAAATTAAACACATTACCTGACGCTTGCATTGGTACAAAATGTTACCAAGTAGTGCACCAAACAGAAACCCCACCAAAAAACTGTCCGCATGCAAAACTCTTAAAAGACGGGTTAGAACATACCTCAGAGGTGGATGAGAAAAATCTTGGAGGATACTTTGTTGTAACGGCATCACCAATCAAAGACGTCGATGGTAACATACTTGGAAGCATTCACATAGCCCATGATATAACAACACAAAAAAAAATTGAAGAAACAGTTAAAAAACGTACAGATGAGCTTGCAAAATCTAACGCTGACCTTGAACATTTCGCTTATGTAGCATCTCATGACTTGCGTGAACCATTAAGGATGATCAGCAGCTTTTTACAGTTACTAGAACGAAGATATAAAGACCAGCTTGATGAAGATGCTAATGAATTCATTGGATTTGCTGTTGAAGGAGCAAAACTATTAGACGATATGATAAATGATCTATTGGAATACGCCCATGTAACCCACAAAGAAATAGATTTAAACCCAGTTACACTCGAAAACGTTTTGGAACAGTCATTACAAAATTTAGTAGTTCAAACAGAAGAGAATAATGCAGTGATAACGTATGATCCATTACCTACCGTTAATGGGGATGAAAAATTATTAGTTCAGCTGTACCAAAACCTCATAGGAAACGCCATCAAATACCGCAGTCAAAAAACCCCCAAAATCCACATATCTGCCAAAAAAGAGAAAGATCAACACGTTATCTCAGTAAAGGATAATGGAATAGGAATCGATCCAAAACAAACAGAACGAATCTTTACAATATTCCAACGCCTCCATAGCAATGATGAATATACAGGAACAGGAATAGGACTTGCAATAGCACAAAACATTATTTATCAACACCACGGAAAAATCTGGGTCGAATCAGAACCAGGGAAAGGCTCAACATTCTATTTTACAATACCAATCAATGAATAACCTTTGAATTATTTCTAGTTTTTAAAATTATATTTAATTTTGTTCTCATAAGCTCTATCTCAATAGGGATATACTTCTGATTTTCATACATTTATTTCAACAATACAGGAGTTGATGTTATATGAGAGTAAGTGAAGGAGTACCTAAAGGAAGAATTGTAGAAATGTATAACCCTGAAATGTTTAAGGAACATGAATAAGTCACTGTATTTACAAGGGCCGAATTCAGTAGATTTTATAATTCAATGCAGCAGCAAATAGACTATAAACAATATAGACTGATAGATTATAGAATACAATTTGTTAATTTTACATAAAAATATTTAGTAAGAAAATAAAGTATTAATGGTGATAAAATGAGTGAAGAAACAATTAAAAAAATAAAAGATCCGACCATGCTCTTAATATGGGAAATAAATGGAAGAATAGCAGTTGCTAATAGATCAATTAGAAATGGTAGATCGATTGGTAAAAACAATATTAAAATGTTTGATATTGATAAAAAATCTTTAATGGAAATTGAAGAAGAACTCAAAGACGTCTCTAATCAATCATTAAGAATCTGGGCAACGAATCTGCGTGAAAAATTAGAAATCCTTTTAGGAGAAAATGAGGATTAATTCTATAAATGAAAAAGATTAGAACCCAAAAAATTAAGTTAGGATCACACTGAAAATCGCATGGAACGATTTAAATCCAGCCAATTAAATACTAATTTTTTTTTTAATAAGAAAATCTCATTCATATATAAAAAAAAATTCAAGATTCATAAATAAAAAGAAAAAAATAAATATTTAACTTATGTAGCACTAGCAGTTGTGTAAGCATCGTACATACCGTAAAGCCAAACAATGATGTAGAGTATATACGCAATGATTCCCAATAAAAAGATTGTTGCTAAGGCTCCTAATATCACTGCTACGATGAAGATTATTATTCCCTTCATTATATTTCCAGCGTACACCGTACCAATACCCGGTAAAAAGAAAGATATAATCAGGGCCAATATAGGGTTTGCCATTTTTTTTCCACCTCCGATACTTTATATATTACAATTGGTGTATCTAATTAATATTTTTTTACTTTAATCCTAAAACTGAAACTACTAAATGATGATTTTTACAATAATGGCCGAATATTAAATAATTATAAATTAGGTCACCAATTACTCTGTAAAATTACTTGAAACTAATTTAAACAACCGTTTAATACTTCTTTTAAATTAACTATTGAAAACATTTTCATTTGGGGCTTTTTAATTGATAATATCGAAACAAAGCAATAATTTGCTGAAAATATAGAAATCTATAATAATAACGATTGACATATAATGTTATACAGTGAAATACATTTCAATTAAATGAAATTGAATTTAGATTTGTTTTAGTTATTAGATTGTGATTAATGTACCAACCGTAGAGGTGAAAATATGAATGGAGGCAGACCCAGTCTGTTATATATTATAGTAGTTATAATTGTGTTAATTATCCTTTTAAGATTATTAGGAATATTCTAAACTGATAAATACTGACTTAAATCAATTATAGAGAAAATTGGATTACAAATAAAAAAATTGGGGGAATGGAAAAGTATGAAAATATCTGATGAATTGATTGGTAAGGATGTTATTGACGAATCTGGAGACCAAATTGGTATAGTAAACGATGTGGAATGGGATTTTGAAGAGAACAGAGTAATATCTATTCATTTGAAGGAAGCAGGAATATCCGCAAAAATTGGCCTAGGCGATAAAAAAATAGTACCCTATGAAAAAATTGAAGCAATAGGTGACAGTGTTCTAATTAAAGGCAAAATATTCAAGAACGAATAAAGGGGCATTTTAATTTAAGTCCTTTTTAACCCCTTATTTTTTCGAACTAAATTTAAGTCGAATTACAAACGAGTTGAAAATATTTGACAAATTATTGGTATTCAAAGTTTTAATTAAGGAATATTCAGATGAAATAAAAAATTTTGGTATTAAATTTTAATAATATTATCATATAAATTGGTGATATAAATGGGAACTAAAAAAGAAATGAGCAGCAAGATGGAAGATGTTAAAAAAGGCGCTTCAGAGAAAAAAGAAGATATTAGCAATCAAATAAATGAAATTAAGGAAGGCGCTTCAGAGAAAAAAGAAGATATTGAAGAAAATGTTGATAAAGTGAAAAAAGAAGTTGAAGAAAAAAAAGAAAAGCTCGAAAAAGATAGTAAAAAAGAAGGAATGACCCCTGCAGAAAAAATATTAAATGACCTTGTAAAAAAATTCCAACAAGGAACAGGGCAAATTAACGAAGCCATAACAGATTATACAACTGAACCTGAAACTTCAAAAAAACCAAAGATGGCGTTAAAACCATTAGTTGATGTTCTGGAAACCAACGATACTATAACATTAATAGCAGATATTTCAGGTGTCAAAAAAGATGATATAGACATTGGAATATCAAAAAACAGTGTAGAAATCACAACCATGTACAAAGAAGAACCCGAACTTGAAGATGCAAAGTTCACCCAGAAAGAAAGAAGCTATGGTAAAACACATCGTACAATACCACTATCTACAGAAATAAAAGTTAAAGAAGCTAAAGCTAAATACAAAGCTTGTACACTGACCATTACGCTACCTAAAAAAGTAAAAGATATAATTAAAGTAAAGATCGAAGATTAAAAAACTATACGATGTTTGAAATCTACTTTAATTTTTTTTTTATAAATAATAAAATTTTGGAGGAGTTTAAGATGGTAAGTGTTGGAGCTATAGTTGAAGGTTTTATTTTGGCAATTATAATTACTGTTGTTTTATCTATTTTGGGTGTTGGATCAGTTATTGGATTGCCAGTTGCAATATTTGGTTTTCTAATCGCAGGTATAATTGTTGGATACATATCATATGGTGATATTATTGATGGTGTGATTAATGGAGCACTTATGGGAGTTGCAGGTGCAATAATCTTATGGATACTAAGCTTATTCAAAGGTCAGATAGCTGCATTCTCTTCACAATTATCAACCTTTGTCCCATTAAACTCAGCACCAGAATTAATTCTTGTAATAGTCGCAGGCGCAATAGGTGGTTTAATCGGCTCTCTAATATTATTATTAAACCGCAGAAACCGCAGAAACTATGGCGGCCGAAGGGACGGAGATCGAAGAGATGATGATCGAAGGGATGACAGAGATCGTAGAGATGATAGGGATAGAAGGGATGACAGAGATCGTAGAGATGATAGGGATAGAAGGGATGATAGGGATAGAAGAGACTAAGATAATAACTAACGTGTGAAAATAAGTTAAAAAAATGAAAATTTAGAGGAGTGATATAATGGATAATAAAGGACAGACTAGTTGGATATGCCTCATTGTATTCATAATAGTAGTAATAATCTTATTAAAGATATTAGGGTTGTACTAAGATTTTTAAGGATTTTTTAGGGATAACGAGAGTTATCCCCTGTGTTTATGCCATAAACATAGAGAAAATTTCAGATATGATAAAAAAAGTTTTATAAATTTCAGATAGGCTCTTGATTGATAACTAAAAAAAGGTATAAAATGAATAAAAAAATTGATATACTGCTTATAAATCCATATGATGAGAATGCATTGAAGAATGCTCTTGGTTTCATTACCCCTCCTACAAATCTTATGTACTTGGCATCATCACTTGAGAAAGAATCTTACTCAGTCAAAATTGTAGATGATGATCTTCTTCAGATGGGCTACGAAAAGGTTTCTGAACTGGCAGAAAAGCTCAATCCACAAATAGTAGGTGTTACAGCAACCACATCTACTATAAAAAGCGCCTTGAAATACGTGGAACTAGTCAAAAACATTCTACCCAATTCATTAACTGTAATAGGTGGACCCCACACTACTTTCATGCCATATGAAACCTTAAAAAATTCAGAAAACCTAGATGTAGTAGTTATAGGTGAGGGAGAAGAAACAATGGTAGATTTAGCCAACCATTCCACCGAAACTATCCAAGATCTTGACGACATTAAGGGAATTGTTTACAGGGATTTAAAGAATGGAAATTTTAAAACTACACAAAAACGGCCTTTGATAAAGGATCTTGACGCATTACCGTTCCCTGCAAGACATCTTGTACCTTTTGATTCATATGGTGCTTCTAAAGAACAGACTGGTGGAATAATAACCAGCAGAGGTTGTGTGTACAACTGTAACTACTGCTCATCATCATTAATCATGGGTAAAAAGTTCCGCTCACGCAGTCCAGACAATGTAGTGGACGAAATTGAAGAATTAATAAACCAATATCAAATAAGAGATATAGGATTCATGGACGACACATTCATGCTCAATAAAAGAAGAGCTAACGATATAGCAAATGAAATCAAAGCCAGAGATCTAGATTTAAGCTTCGTTGCATCATCCCGAGTTGACAGTGTAGACCAGAATTTACTTCAAAATATGAAAAGTGCAGGATTAAAAACAATCTACTACGGTGTAGAATCAGGGTCACAACGTATATTAGACCTTATGAAAAAGGGTATAACATTAAAACAAGCTGAAGACGCTGTTAAAAGTGCTAAAAATGTGGATCTAGAAGTTTTAACCTCTTTCATTCTAGGATATCCTGGAGAAACCGAAGAAGATATGAATAAGACCATAGATTTCTCAACAAAACTTGACTCAGACTACTCACAATATTCTATACTTACACCATTCCCTGGAACACCTATCTACAATGAACTCAAAGAAAAAAATTTAATAGACAATGATGACTGGGATGAATACACAGTACTCAAACCAGTTTTGAAATATGATGAAATGGGTTTAAACAAGAAGATGGTGGAAAGAAAACTGGCCATGGCATATTTAAAATTTTATGCAAGACCACGATATCTCATGAACCATCGTCACATGTTCAAGGTTATGTTCAAAACAGTTATGCGAAGTTTTATACTCCCAAAACTCATGGGAGGCACCGGTAAAGGTTGGTATCAAAACCTAGACAACAACACATCATCAAAATAGAAAATATAAATATAATATTAGGAATTAGGAATGTAAAACATATTATGGAGGAATTTTTATGAGTGAAAAAACAGGTGAAATTAAAGGAAAAGCAAAGGAAATGAAAGGAGAAATAAAAGGAAAAGCTAAAGAAATGGAAGGAGAAATAAAAGGGAAGACTAAAGAAGCCGAAGGAAAAATAAAAGGAAAAATTTCAAGTAAAAAATAGATTAAGATATTGGATTAAGAGTATATATCAATTTGGAGGTTTCGTAAGATGGTATATGTAAGATGGAATACTGTATTAATTGGTGTTGTAATTGCAATAGTTCTTGGTTTTATACTAGGGTTAGTATCACCATCGGGAGCAATCATCGGATTCTTAATAGCCACTATATATGTTGGTTACATGATAGGAGGGGACTACGTAAATGGTGCTATCCATGGGGCGCTTGTTGGTATAATTGCAGCGATAGTATTATTTATACTGGCTTTAATTGGATTTGGAGTTGGAGCAGGATTAACTGACATCATAATTCTTGCAATTATCGGTGCAATAGGTGGAGTAATAGGCGTTTTAATTGGAGGAAGGGGTAGGGGTAGATTCTAAACTTGAATTTAATCTTTAATACTTTTTTTATAGAATGAAAATGACACTTTTTATAGATATCGAACATTATTATTCAGTTTTGTAAAATAGTAAACTAGAAAGAAATAGAAATTTAAAAAAAAGATTTTAAGAATAGTAATTATGTTTACATTCGTTGCCAGAAGTGTTTTTTCTTCATTTCGAATTTTTCAGGGAATTGCATGATTATTCCGTGGGAAAATCCATCGGCCATCATTCTTGCTTGCTTTTCTATTTCATCGTAGGTAGATATGTCTTTTGTATAGTCTTTGGTTATTCTGGCCATTGTTTCTTCTTTGGTTAGTCTTAGATGGTCGTATAACATATTTTTCATTTCTTTTTCTTCCCAGTTGGGGTTTAGCATGTTTAAAGTGGCTGCAATTTCATCTGCATTTTTGTACCATCTTTTTTCAGAATCATCCTCTTTTGTATTATCCTCTGCGACTGCTGCTTGCACAAGCTCTGCAGCTGTTGTAAGGTGTTCGGTCATTAATTCATCGAATTTAGTTGCAGCTTGTTCACCATAAAACATTCTACACACTTCTGCCATGTCTTTGGTGTTTCTTAATAACCGATTTTCAGTGGCAATAGTCTCTGTTGCGTCTTTGATGTCCACTAAACTTATGATAGTTAGTCTGGTCCAGGCAACATGTTCTTCCCAGAGTCCCATCCATTTTTTATCGAAATCTCCTTCATGCATCGTATCCATATTTTCTTCCATTGCCATCTTGTATCACCTTATAACATTATGTTTACCATAAATGATAAACCCTTTGACATAATATAATAAACTAGGATAATATCTACAAAATTTAAGCTAAACTTAGACCTATATATCCCTATTTGTAATTTAAATAGAATTAGAGTTAATTTCAGGAAAATTTGAAGTAATAAGAGGTAGAAAAAATGAGTTTTTACGAAATTTTCAAAAAGGATGAGTTAAATGATGGTGAAATGAAAATGAAAGAAATAAACGATCACGAATATATGATTGCCCGAGTAGGAGATAACTACTACGCATCTGATAATCGTTGTCCACATATGGGAGGAAATTTATCCAATGGCAAATTAGATGGAAACGTTGTTACATGTCCAAGACATCACAGTCAATTCGACATCACAAATGGACACGTAATACGATGGACAGACTGGTCCGGAATCAAATTATCATTAGGCAAAGTATTGAAGTCCCCAAGAAATCTAAAAACATATGATCTAATGTTAGATGGTGATACAATCATGATTGATTTAGTATAAAATTAAACTCTCAAAAAACATATCAAAATCAATTATTATTACACAACTAAAATGCTAATATACAATCAAAAGCTAAAATTATTTTTTTTAGCCCATTTGGAGATAAAATGCATCGTTTAGACAAATTAACATCAGTTAAAAATTATATTCCCCTTATAAGGGAAAATTCCCCCGGGAAAAATATCGGCTTACTTGTAGATGGTCCAAATATGCTTCGGAAGGAATTTGGCTACAATTTAGATACAGTAAAAGATTTACTAGCAGAACATGGAAATGTAAAGATAGGTAAAGTTTTCCTTAACCAGTACGCTTCAGACAAGCTTATAGAAGCTGTCGTAAACCAAGGATTCTCACCCATGATAGTTGCCGGAGAGACGGATGTCCAGATGGCTATAGATGCATATGAACTTATTCACAACCCTAACATTGACATAATTGCGCTAATGACCCGTGATGTTGACTTTTTCCCATTGATAAACATTGCCAAAGAACACGGTAAAAAAACTATTATTATTGGAGCAGAACCAGGGTTCAGTGTAGCTTTGAAGAATTCAGCAGATATTTCGATTACAATGAAGAAATACCAACCACCTAAGAATACAACTTAAATACAAATTTTAGACTTTGAAACTTTTGATTTTCAATTAGATTTTATAAATAAAATACTTACAAAAAGGTATGGGCCTCAAATCAACAGCACCTACGACTAACTGACATAGTCAATATTAAACTATATGAATAGATGCATGTATCTATGAGTAAACGCTAAGATTTATAAGTAAAATCATATGTCATATGTTTGGTCTATATCAACTAAACATAATAACACTCTAAAAGACATTTTCATCCTTTCAAACTCAACCAATTTTAACATATCCCTATCAAAAAAATAGTAGTATGAAATAAAGAGACCTCCATTTGAAGGAATAGTATCTAAGAACAAATTAACATAGAAAAAAATTAATACAATAAGAGAATAAAATATAATGTGAGTATTATAATTGGGGAATAAAAATGATCCAACGGTAAATAAGAATAATCCTCCTAAAAAAATCTTCTTATATCCCACATAATCTCCTATTTTTCCAAATATCAAGAGAAAACTTGTCAAAACCAGAAGATGTGCCACAACAACCCAAGAAACAAGCGAAGTGCTAACGTCAAGATATTGGGAAATTGTTGGAAGTGCTATAGTAACAATACCTGCACTAAAAGACCATATAAAGACCCCAAAAGACATTATGAATGCTACCAAATTTCTATTGGTCTTTTTAATAGGTATATACTTGTACATAAGATTCTTCCATTATAAATAATGAGATAATGTATTTTAGGGGTCAAACTAGCTAATTATAATAGTAGGTTTAGATTAATATATATCCTTTTTCAATTCATTATGTTATTATGAACATCAATATTTTATTGTAGTTAAATTTGATAGATAAAGATGGTTTAATGGTTGTAAATTAATTTTTTTTCTTAAAATCAATATTCTTTTTCAATAATTTTGTTTCGATCATTGTTTATTATTCATAGGTTATATACTAAAAAATTGATAATTAATACTATGAATATTTACAATGGAAAACTTGTTGAACTTCCAAATGAGGGCAAGGCCATTGTTGTAACTGATCTTCATGGAAATTTAAAAGACTACAAGAAATATTTAGATATATGGGAGAAATATGAGGAGGAAAATATTCATTTTATCCTTACAGGTGATTTTATACATGCTATGGGGAGAAAGAATGATAGATCTATAGATATTTTAGAATCTATCAAACAAAAATGTGAAATTAATGAAAATTTCCATCCACTATTAGGTAACCATGAATGGTCAACCATATCTAGAACATCAGTGTACAAAAGAGGAGTAAACCAGTCTCTTAATTTTGAAGCCCTATTAAAGGAACGATTTGACAAAGGATGGAAGAATAAACTAGAAGAATATAAAAAATTCTTCAAAAAACTTCCAATAGCGGTTAAAACTGATAATAAAGTTTTCATAAGTCATGGTGGGCCACCAAAAGATATTAATAATCTGAATGAAATAATCAACATTGCAGATGAGGGATATATTTCAAATGATAAACTCTACCAGATTCTATGGAACAGGGAAGGTGATTACACTGAAAATGATCTTCAGTCTTTCCTTAGAGCAGTTGGTTGCAACGCAATGATAGTAGGACACACCCCTGTAAATGGTACCAAATTAATTGGTTCCAAACAGCTCATTGTTTCATCAAGTTATACAAAAGGTAAAAAAGCTTATGTGCTATTGGATCTTGAAAAAAAGATAAATAATGCCGAAGATATTCAGGATATGGTAAAAAAACTCAATTGGTTTAGTTAATTTTATTCAATTCCCTTATTTTAATCAATTGTTTTTTTCAGTGTATTTAATTTTAAGAGTCTTTCCAATAAGTAATTCATCATCAGTATTTAATAGTAATTTTTTGTTAGCAACCTCTTGACCATTCAACTGAGTGCCATTTTTTGTCTTTAGATCTTCAATATAAAATCCATCTGGTTCTTTAGTGATTCTAAAATGATCTTTACCTATAAAAAGAAGTTTGTCTGTTGACACAACACCTACAAAATCTTCTCTTCCAATTGTTTTTTCTGCACCATTAACAATGATATTGTTGTTATTGGGTAGAATAAGTTTTGCAAATGACACGTTATTGTGTGGATTGTGGGTGACAGTTGTTTTTAAAATCTTTGATTGTGGTGAATATTTCTTATACAATTGATCTATAATTAATCCTGCAATAGCTGCCATTATAATTGCCAAAATAAGGTCAACAGACATTTTCTGAATTCCTTGAAAAATATTATTAAAACTGAAAAATATTAAAGTCGCAATTATTATAATTGCAGTTATTGAAAGTATAATGGCCATAATTTTATTTATAATCATTTTAAACATTTCTCTCCGATACTTTGTTTAGAAATATAATGTTTTTTCTAATTTTAATATCTAAAAATATTTATCTGGGTTGTTTATAATAGGTTTTACTATTATGTAAATCATAGAAAGTTTTATATCCTAAAAATGTTTACCATTATATTTTATAGAGATTATTAATACGGATTTAAGAGAGAATAAATTGTTTTATGCCTTAATAATTCATTATTCATATTAAAACATTTTATGGAAATTCTGGGCATAAAAAAGAGAAAAATTGATTTAATTTAATATATTTATTCATTAATTTTTTAATTTAAATCATTATATGATAAAGTATTGATATTATTGTGAATTGAGGTATCTATCAATATCTTAAAAACTTGTTTGATGAGAACACTTGATATTATTGGGCACATAATAATTTAAATAGATAGAAAAGTTGTTTTCGTCCGTAATATATATGCATCTGTTAATATTTGACAAGCAGATTTCAATAGAAATTATCGTTAATTTAAAAAAATAGATTTTTTAATTGAAATAATTTTAATCCGTTGTTTATCAAAAACAATTATTAATGCACCATTATATTGTTGAGATAAGTTCTGCAAGTTGTTCGAGGTTTCTTACTTCGAAGAATTCCGCACCAGAGTCTTCATAATATGAAACACAGCTATCAACAACATTCCATTTGTTTAGCGGCTCAGGATTTAGAATAATCACTTTTTTGGATTTATCTACTATATACTCCATACTATCAGAACTTAATGGTCTTTTACCGGATTTAGGGCCTGCCCAGTCACGACAGTCACTTAAAATCAAAACATAAGATTTATTGTTAAGATCAGCCTGTTCTTTGAAACTTTCAAAAGCACTGTGCATGTTTGAAGTTCCATGTATCATCTGATTTTTTTGACGAATATCCCTGACCCTAATAAAAGCATCTAAAAGATTTGGTTCTTCAAGGGCAGATGTTGTTTCTACTGTTTTATTATCAAATTCGAAAGTTTTTGCCTTTTTAAATGAATTTTGTGCTGCATAAACCATTAAGAAAAACCAGTTACTTATCCAATCACAGGATCCACTAACATCGTTAAGAAAGAAGTGTCTGTTTTTTTTCATTCTAGGTTTTGTTTTAATAATCTCAATCAAAGTGTTACCATATTTAAGATTCTTTCTAAGTGTTTTTCTTATATCTGGACGCATATTTTTGGATTGTTTACGTCTTCTAACCCTTTTATTTGCAATTTTATTCCCGAGCTTCTGGCAGAGATCCAATAGTTCGGGTTCAAATGTTGTTAAATGGTTAATATCTTTTCTAAGGAGTTCAGATTCATCCATATTTCTGTTTAAATCATCAAGTGGAGGTCTGTAACTTGTAATATCAGATTCAGATACATGTATTTTGGTTTTAGAAGGGTCTAAAATTTTGAAAGAATAGTTGTAACCCTTTAAAAGATTTTTATTATTAGATGTTTTTGATTTAGAAGAACCATCTGATCCATCAGATTCATCACTTTCATTTCCATCACCAAATACCGATCTAAAAACTTTATCAAATTTAGCACGCTGCTGATTATTTTTTATGTACACCGAAGCTAGAGCATCATTCAAAATTTCTTCATTGTCTTTGAACATTTGCATTGTTTCATGAGCTGTTTGGGTGCTTCTTAAACTGGCAGGTATATTATTTTCCCGTAGAAGCCTTGAAAACTTAACTATCTTTTCCATATTAATTCACTCGGCTATCCTTCACTTAGAAAATTTTTTCAAAACCTTTTTTTTATCTGATTCGTTTTTTAAAACCACTGAAACTGTTTTTTTGAAAGTTTCATCGTCCAGTTTTTCAGAATTAAATTCCAGTAGTGTTTTAACCCAATCAACAGTAGCTCTAATTGATGGTTTTTTAAGGAGATTCATTTCCCTTAAATTATTGATCATAGTAACTACACTTTCAACTAGTTCATTGGAAGCTGCAGGTACATTTGCACTTACGATCTCCACTTCTCTATCAAAAGAAGGATAATCAATGTAAAGGAATAAACAACGATCTTTAGTTTCATCTAAAAGGGATCTCTGGGAATTTGATGTCATTATAACCATCAAATCATTTTGAATGTCAAATGTTCCAAGGTCGTTAACTGTGATCTGTCCCTCTCCCAAAGCTTGGAGTAAAAAACTTTCAACTTCCTCATCAGCCTTATCTATTTCGTCTATTAAAATTACTGATGGATTTTTATTCATAAATCCCTGTAAAAGCGGTCTTTTAATAAAAAACTCTTCGTTGAATATGTCTTGATCAATTTCTTTTATCCGTGACATTTCCAGGTGAAGTAGTTGTTTTTGATAATTCCACTCACCGACTATCTGTTCGAATGTTATACCCTCATAGCATTGTACTCTGAAAAAATCCATTCCAAATGACCTGCTAACAGCTTTTGAAAGTTCTGTTTTACCTACACCCGGAGGACCTTCTACAAGAACAGGTTTTTTTAATTTAAAAGCTAGATAAATCGTAGTAACCGTACTATTATCAGGTATATAATGGTTTTTAATTAAGTTATTTTTAAGTGATTCCATAGTAATTTCACTATCTTTCATAAGTATCTGTATTGTCCAAACGAAATTTATAAATTTTCCCAAATATGAGGAATTATATCTATATGAACATTTTAATTATAATTATAAAAAAATATTTTAAATGAGTAAATACAATTAATAGATAGTGGATTAAATGCCATATTTGATATGTGACAGATGTAATGGCTATTATGAGCTCCAGGAAGGAGAATCAAAGGAAGATTTTCAAGAGTGTCAATGTGGTGGAAATTTAACATTTTTCAATGAACTTGGAGATAATGCTAAGAAACAATCAACAATGGCATTATCCAATGATATTATCAATGATAATGAAGTAGATTTAAGACATTCTTCTGAAAACGCATTGAAAGATAAAAATCCGATTAGAGGATATAAATTCACATTTTTAGTATTATTCATTTTCATGATTTCGTTAGTTGCAGCAGCATCATTCAGCAGTTTTATTGCTACAGACAACAACAGCATTTCCAATCAATCCACACTTGGACACGATACAAAGGGTTATGTAACCAAATACATTTATCAATCTTCTGAATCAAACAAAACTTCAAATAAAATAGCTATTGTTACAGGAATACATCCCAGGGAACATCTTTCAAAGACTGTTTGGACCGATCTATTGAAGAATTATAATGTGCCACCAGGTATTGAAATTGTTCAATATGATATCAACGTTGTTGCTGAGCCTGATGATTTTACATTTGGAAGAAATAATGGTGAAACCCTTGCAGCCACATATATACTCCCCGACATAACTAAATCAAATTATAAAATGGTAATAGTATGTCATGACCATGAGCCAGGATATGGGCAAGGATTTTATTTTGCAACCCCTGAAATGGATGCTAACTCTGTACAATTTGCTGAATCATTGAAACAGAAAATTCCAGATTTTAACTACTACAAAAATAATAATAACTCTGAGAAAGGTACTTCTAATATCCATTTCACAGATCCACTTGTAAAAAAGGGATATAGGGCAATTGTTTATGAAATGCCCGGATTATCAGGTTATAATGAAGCTTATAATAAAACTTTAGAACTTCTAGATATGTCAATACAGAATATGTGATTTGAGTTAAAACATTCAGGTATTTACTTAGGATAATTTTAATCATCATATCCTTCTTCATCTAAACTTTCATGTATTGAATCAACAATACATCCAGCATTCCAACCAATAACTTCTGATGCTTTTTTTTCAATGTTTCCTGGAACTGTTTCTAAACCATATGGTCTTATCATAACAATGGGTTTGCCAAGTTCCACAGCAACGTCTATTTCACGTTGAATCAAATCTTTATCCGCTGAATATAGGCCAGATAATATTACAACAACATCAACAGATTTCATCTGTTCTTTTAAATCTTCTTTATCTGTTTTATCTGCAATACTATGATTGATGTATTGAAAATCATTAACAGATTCCAGTTTACCAATTAATTTATCATATTCATAAGTTGATTCTTCTAGTTGACTTAAAAATAAATTATAAGTTATTGATTCATTTTCCATTATTTTTACTTCCCTATTTTTTCAATAATTACTATATATTTTATAGGAGTTCCACATCATCTTCGTATACATGGATGATCATAACTGGACAGCTTTCTGCTGCATCAACACTACAGTTTTCTTCTTCCATTTCAAGTTCATCATTATTTTCTACCCTTTCTGAACCAATGATATGTGCTATGCCACCTTCATCTAATTCAAAAAGTTCTGGACATAAATCCTCACATGAACCACATGATGTACACTTGTCCCTTTTAACAACCACCTTAAATTTTAAATGTTGTTTCTCATCCACATTTTTTGTCATATGGTTATTATATTGATTTTTCTATATAGATTTTTCAGAAATAACAAAATGAAATTTTTTTTATAAAGTCTATTTATTTCCTATATATTTCTATAAAAATTAAAATGACACCTAGAACAGAAATATAAAATAGATATTTTAGAATCCAATGAAATAGGAGTTGATAGAATATGACATTTGTTTTGGTGATACACAGAGTAGAGGATTATACTAAATGGAAACCAGTATATGATGAAGATGGTGCTACACGAAAAGCCAAAGGTTCTAAAGGTGCTTCTGTTCTTAGAAATACAAAAGATCCCAATCATTTAGTAGTAATAACCGAATGGGAAAATTTGGAAAAAGCCAAAGATTTTACTGAATCTGATGATTTGAAAAATACAATGTTAAAAGCAGGTGTAGTTGGTAAACCCGCTGTTTTTTATTTAGAAGAGATTGAAAAAACACCATACTAATTACAAATATTTATTCATTTCTTTAAAATATTTTTTATCCAAATGGTAGTTAGCATTATTCAGATGTTCTATTGTCTAATGAATCATTCACTGTTTTTATAGACTGGAATACTGCCTTATTTTTAATTGCTTCAACAATAAATTCAATTTCATTATTATTTGCTTGTGTCCATTCCATTCCATTATTTTCATATAGTGTTCTAAAATATTTTTTTAAAAGAGCCTTGGACAGTAAATAATTTTTAGTTACTCCCTTTTCTGCAGCTTCAAGTAGTTTACTTTTTTCTTCATCCATAAACAGACCTCCTAACATTTAAAGAAAAAAAATGAAGATTTTTGATCATCCTAAGATAAATATTATTTACTTATAATAGATTACTTTGTGGATTCAATCAAATGAAATTATCTTTAATTATACTGTAGACTTTTTTTACATACATTATTTATCTCAATTTATCTTATTTAACCCAATAAATACATATTTTCCATTTAGGATATATCGAAAATTTTAAAAAAAAATTATTAAAGGAGTTTAATCTTCCTTCAGTATTAACCTCATATCGACGGCTAATGCTCCTTTTCCTTCCTCAAAAACCATCAATGGATTGATTTCAAATTCATTGATCTCAGGGAAGTCTGTTACCAGCTGTGAAATCCTCAATATTATATCTGAAATAGAATCGATATCGCTTGCTTTATCTCCTCTTGTTCCTTCAAGCAGTTTATGGGTTTTAATTCCAGTTATC
Organism: Methanobacterium sp. SMA-27; assembly: GCF_000744455.1. Classification (NCBI taxonomy): domain Archaea; kingdom Methanobacteriati; phylum Methanobacteriota; class Methanobacteria; order Methanobacteriales; family Methanobacteriaceae; genus Methanobacterium; species Methanobacterium sp. SMA-27. The sequence goes on from NZ_JQLY01000001.1 coordinate 595,487, forward strand.
ATATTATTTGCTTCAATTTCACTTACAGGTGCTATTGCAAATTTAACGTCCTTTACTATTTCAACGTAAATACCACCAAGTCCAAACATCAGCATAGGTCCAAAAGTAGGATCTTGGATCATACCTATGATTACTTCTTTACCTCCAGACAACATTTGTTGTAATTGCACACCTTCAAGTTGTGCTTCTGGTTCCTTTTTAGGTATGTTTTCCATCATGTCTTCGTAGGCTGTTCTGATTTCTTCTGCATTATTCAAATAAAGTTTTATTCCACCAACATCAGATTTATGGGAAATTTGTGGAGAAACTATTTTCATAACCAAAGGATATCCAATTTCTTCAGCAGCTTTCACAGTTTCCTCAACTGTTGTGGTAATAGCAGTACCTACGGTTGGAATTCCATATGCCTTTAGTATATCAAATGATTCAAGACCAAATGTGTTAACACCCTTTTTCTTTGCATGATTGATTATATTCCTAACTGCATCTTTATCAACATCAAATTTAAGATGTTTTGGATATTCCTGATTTTTTATAATGGAATAATCATACAATCTTTTCATGCTTTTAACAGCTCTTTTAGGATACAAATAATTTGGAACCCTTTTTTCTGCAAGAAGTCTTTCAGCACCTTCAAAACGTGTTCCACCAAAGAAACTACATAAAACGGGTTTTTCAGATTTTGTTGCCAGTTCAATTGCTACATTAGCTGTTCCTTCAGGATCTGTTACTGACTGGGGTGTTACCAGATAAATTACTCCATCAACGTTTGGATCTTTTAAAACAATTTCAAGTGCAAATCTAAACCTATCTGGACTTGCATCACCCAACACATCCACAGGATTTTTAACATTAGCTGTAGAAGGTAATCCTGCTTTTAACTTTTCTTGGGTATCACATGTAAGCTTTGAAAGTTCAAGACCGGCCTTAATCGCAGCGTCTGTTGTCATAATTGCAGGACCGCCAGCATTTGTTATTATAGCTATTCTATTCCCCTTTGGAAGTGGTGATAATGCAAAAGCACTACTATAATCCATCATTTCATCAAGAGAAGTTACACGTATAATTCCACTTTGTGAGAATGCTGCATCGTATGCTGAATCAGAACCTGCAATTGTGCCTGTATGGGAAGAAACAGCTTCAGATCCCTTGGCTGTTGTTCCAGATTTTATAAGTAGGATTGGTTTTTTCTGGGATGCTTTTCTACTTGCTTTTATAAATCCTTGACCATCCACAATGCCTTCAAGATATCCAGTTATAACTTCAGTATTTTCATTTTCCATAAAATCTTCGATACAATCATTTTCATTGATACCGGCTTTATTTCCGAGGCTAATGATCCGAGAAAAACCTATATTCTTTTTATCAGCATAGTCAAGTATTGCTGCCATTATAGCTCCTGACTGACTCATAAAAGCTATTTTGCCTTTATGTGCAATATCAGATGCAAATGATGCGTTCATATCATTGTATGTATCCATTATTCCCAAACAATTTGGACCAACAAGTTTAATATCATAATTTTCGCATATTTCAACCAGTTTTTTCTCAAGTTTGAAACCTTCCTTATCAACTTCTTTAAATCCTGCTGAGATAACAACAATATTTTTGATTCCGGTTTCTCCACATTCTTCAACGGTTAATGGAACTAAAGATGCAGGTATAACTATTACTGCAAGATCTACGCGACCATATTCCTTTATTGAACTAAAAGCAGGAATCCCTAATACTTTGCCGACTTTAGGGTTGATTGGGATAATTTTTCCCTTATAATTATTTAAAAGAGATGTCATTAAATCGTATCCGATTTTACCTTTCGTCTCAGATGCACCTATTACTGCAACTGATTTAGCATTAAACATATCAAGCATGTCTTATCACCTATATCACTGATTACTTTGTTATAAATTCTATATTTGGATTTCTTTTGAGCATCATTTGAAAAGAAAATTTCAAAATAAACATTTTAACATCACTATTAAGAATATTTAAGTATTTTTATTTTGTATTTACGATAATTAGTTGAAAATTTATTAATTAATCAAAAATACTTATTTATATGCAGTTATTTATAAAATCAAGTTTAAAACATTCCAATCCAGAAAATGTTATTTTAAATTGTTTTATATAATGTGTTTATATTAACATATTTTTTTGAATGTTTATTCTATAAATCAAGACTATAATATCCTTTCATTTAATTTCTGCTTTATTTGTTTGTGCAATAATATTGAAATTAGAATAAATGCTATCCATGGGGCAAGTGTTGAATTATTTATAATTTTGTTAATTATACAAACTTGTAAATCTCTAAAAAATTATATTGATTAAATGATTATTTAAGCATTAATTTATTGTTTTCGAGGTTAAGGATTTTAATAAAAAAAAATGGAAATAAATATGAAAAATAATTTTAGGATTGCTGTATGTCAGATGAATGTTGCGGATGATAAACAGCTTAATCTGGATAAGGCAACTAAAATGATCTGTGAAGCTTCTAAAAATGGGGCAGAAATGGTTGTATTACCCGAAATGTTTAACTGTCCCTATGATACCAACAAATTTCTAGCCTATGCTGAATCTATGGATAATAGTATATCATTGAAATCAGTTTCTAATGCTGCAGCAGATAATGGTGTTTATTTAGTGGCGGGATCTATACCCGAATTACTCGATGGAAAACTGTACAACTCGAGTTTCATCTTTGACAAGAAGGGTAAAGTTATTAATAAACACCGGAAAATGCATCTCTTTGATATAAACGTTCCAAATGAGATAACATTTAAAGAATCTGAAGTAATAACAGCCGGAAATAATATAACCGTTTTAGAAACGGATTTAGCCAAAATTGGAGTGGCAATATGTTACGATATGAGGTTTCCAGAACTTTTCAGATTGATGACTTTAAAAGGAGCAGAATTAGTAGTTGTACCGGGAGCATTTAACAAGACAACAGGACCAGCCCACTGGGAAACTACAATACGTGCTAGGGCAATAGACAACCAGACATATATGGCTGTTGCGTCACCATCCCAAAATATTGACATGGCATATATAGCATACGGTCATTCAATGGTGGTGGATCCCTGGGGGAATATCATTGCACAAGCAGATGAAGATGAAGAGATAATTTACGCAACCATAGATAAAGATTATATCTACAAAGTACGTAAAGAACTGCCACTTTTAAAAAATAGACGTACTGACATTTATGATTTAATTGAAATTATTAAAAATAAATAAAAAAAATAAATCTTTGTATAACTACAATTTTCCTGATTACATTAAATAAGTGATTCTAGAGAATTTTTTCCGCTTAATTCGTGATATGTACGAGTATACATTATTGTCATATTATTTTGTATTGAGTTTTAATTACTAATTTAGTTAATTTTAAGACACTTTTAGATGTCTCTAATTTGATATGAATGACACATATCGATCAAATTTCAATAAATATTATTCATGATATAATATCAGAAGTTCATTAAATTTGATTGAAGTTCTTGCTTCTTTTGATTATCATTAAGCCAGATTTTTACCTCTTTCCATACCTCGTTACATTTATCTGTACTTTTTTTACCTATAGCATTCCTAATGGCCAAATCTACTTCTTTGCGTTCTTCTTTAGTTTCAGGTTCAATATTTAGGTCTGAAAGAAAATCTTTCATTTGCCTGATGTAACAACTCATTTAAACATCTCCGGGACAATTAATAAAAAATGAGATAGGAAATTATGAAGGTGGATAGTTTTTATCCTATTTTCTTAAGTGCCTTGGTAGCAACTTTTTTAAATTCTTTATCTCCTTTTGCAGCTCTTCGGGCTTTTTTAACAGGGTCTATTGCTTTTTCATCACCTATGTCTCCCAATGCTTTGGCAACTGAACATCTGACACCCCAATCATCATCTTGCAGTGCATCTATAAGGGGTTCTACAGCTTTCTTACTGCCCATTTCACCTAAAGACTTTGCAGATGTTTTCCTGACACTCCAGTCTTCATCCTTCAATGCCACTATCAAGTGTTCAACTACATTATCATCACCCATATTTTTTAGGGCAAATGTGGCATACCTTTTTGTATTGCCTTCCTCACCTTTTAATGCTTTTACAAGGGGTTCAACCGCAGGTTTTCCTATTTCTGCCAGTGATTTTGATGCTTGAAATCTTACATCAGGATTTTCATCGTTAAGAGCCAGGATTAAAGGTTCAACAGCAGATTTCTGGCCGGAGGTTCCTAGTTCTAATGCTGCATCTGTTCTTACCTCGGGATCTGAGTCTAATAATTTTTCAATTAAAGTTTCAATTTCAGCTGATTGTTTAGTTTCATCCATTTATAACACCATAATCACAATTTATTAAATTTAACTCCAAGTTAATATTCAAATGAAGTCTATTTCATATTTTAATTTTTCAATATCTTGAATGTTTACTTTGTTAGTATAATTTCACACTAAATAACTATAAAAATATATCTTAAAATAAATTTAAGAAATATTTATCATTTTATAATAGCGGAAATAATAAATTGACTATGAATATTTGAATATCCTTAAAAAAAAGATTATATGAGCGTATAAAAAGTAAGTAGTTTGGTGTTATTTTATTTTAATTGGTGCATCAGTAAGTACTGTTCCCAATTAACTGCTGAACCTACTTCTGGTGTTGTGAGCAAACCGTTTTTTTCAATCTGTCCAAGATTGGCCTGATTTGCTGCAATTAAATTCAAAGATATAAATGTGTTGTCTTTTGTTTTTTCTGATTTAGGAAAAGGAAATGCATTATAGCCTTCAGCTTCTAATAAATTACTTATATGTTCTGTAATCTTGTTTAATTTCCGATCTGTAAAGTTATAAACTTTTTTATTATCACTCATCAATCCATCTTTGGTTAAAGGTAGAGTAATCCCTATTGAGATGGCTTTTGGATATTCATCAAACAGCGCACTATATTGTTCTATAATTGAATTTTGTACGTGAGATAAATTAGCAATGCCAAAGAGATAGTCTTCACATTCCTTTTCAATAATCATCCTTGCTTTATCTTCAAATTCCATATATTTACTTCCTCATTTCATTTTTTTTATTTTACAAACATTTTATTTAAGAAAATGATAACTAGTGGAATTAAATCCACTATTTATCTAAAATATTTTATTTTTTCAATAAAACACTATTTACCTAGTCATTGACTTTCTGAAGAGCGGTACTGCAATTGCCATTGTAACAATACCAAATGCCACAAGTATTAAGATCTGGTAGAATACATCCCCAATACCTGCATTTAATAGCATTATTTTACGCATTGCATCAGCAGCATATGTCAATGGTATGAACTGTGAGATTGTCTGCATGAACCATGGCATCTGTTGGATCGGGTAGAAAACACCTCCCAAAAACATCATTGGGAACATTAAAAGGTTCACAAGCATGGTGCTTGATGCTTGATCTTCAGACATTGAAACTGCTACAATTCCAATTCCCACAAAACTGAATATTCCCAGTATTAGCATGACAAATGCTAGCATAATACTTCCCTGGATTGTAACTCCAAAGAATAGCATGGCCAGCACTAATATCAGAATACACTGAGCAAATCCTCTGACACATAATGCTGTTGTTTTGCCTAGAATAATGGAAACCTGATTTATTGGTGCAGACAACATTCCATCAAAAGTTCCCATTTCCTTCTCTTTTGAGATGGCCTCTGGAATTCCAGTCATAACCGTCATCATAACGATCATGATCATCAGTCCGGGTGCCAGGAAGTTGAAATAATTTGTTTGACCTGGTATTGTGGTTTTAACATTTGGTGTGTATGGGAACACAACTGCCTGCGCATTTACAGTTTGGTTTGTTGATTTGCCCATTTCCATAACGTTATTTTCTGCTTGCATACCATTCAATCCAGTTATTGTACTTGTTGCAACACTTTGGATCTGTGTAGCAACCTGTGGATTGCTGTTATCCACATATACAATTACATTGGCAGATTGTCCATGTGTCATATTATATGAAAACCCGGACGGTATAATGAATGTCCCATAGAGCTTTCCTCTGTTGATCTGTGTTTTGGCGTCGTCAAGAGTAGAAAAATTTTCAAAGCTCATATAACTGGCGTTTTTATTCAGAGTATTAAGCTGTGTTGTAAATGCTGTTGCACTTGGTCCTTGATCAAGGTTGACAATCCCAACTGGCATGTTTTGTTGTGTGTTACCACTTGGGAAAATGAAACCAAACATAACAAGGAAAGCTATGGGCATTATAACTAAAGCTGCGAGTGACATGCGATTTCTTTTAAGCGCAAGAAGGTCCTTGGCCATTATATGATAGCTATCTTTTAATATTTTTATTATATCCATAATACTCATCTCACCCTAGCCTTTGGTGCATGTCCATGCTGTACAGGGGCTGGTTTTTCAGTAGCCTGGTCACGCATTTCCTTACCTGTTACAGTCAGGAAAACATCTTCAAGTGTTGATTCGTTACTGTTAACAATTGAAAAGATATCGCCGCCTTCTAATCTGATCTTGTCAATAATCTGATTAAGAGCATCTTTACCCTTAGCACTGATTTTAATATGGTGATCATCCTGCTGTGCAATAGCAGTTACAATTTTCAATGTTTTCAACTGTTCAATCAGTTTAGATGATAAATTCATTATCTTCATTGTGAATATGGTTGTTTCACTGTTTACCAACATATTTTTCAAGTTCTCAGGAGTGTCTAAAGCTGCTATTTTACCATGGTCAATAATTGCAACACGATCACTCAGCGCTTCTGCCTCTGTCATAGCATGTGTTGTGAGTATCACTGTTACTCCGTTGTTGTTGATGTTTCTGATAATTTCCCGAATGGAAAAAGTTGTCTGAGGGTCAAGTCCGAGTGTTGGTTCATCCATGAAAAGTATTTTAGGCTCGGGTAAGAGTGCTCTGATTACATTTATACGCTGTTTCATACCTGTTGAAAACTTGTTGATCTGTGTGTTTTTCCATTCCTGCATATCAACAAGTTCGAGTAATTCATCAATACGTAATTCAATTTTTTCTTTCGGCATATCGTAAAGTTTTCCGAAGAATCTAAGGTTTTCAGCCGCAGTAAGTGTGTCGTACATTATCATCTTCTCTGCAACTAGTCCAATTTCCTTACGGACTTTCGCTGAATCTTCAACAAGATCATAACCTGAAACAAGTGCAGACCCTGATGTTGGTTGAGCAAGGGTACAAAGCATCCTTATTGTAGTGCTTTTACCTGCACCATTTGGGCCTAAAAAACCGAAGATCTCACCCTCTTCAACATGAAGGGATAAAGTATCCACAGCTGTGAAATCACCAAACTTTTTAGTGAGATTATTTAATTTAATAGCTTGTTCAGTCATATATTCCTCCAATTAATCGTCATTTAATGATTCTTTTAAATTTTTGAGTCTTACACTTAAATCATTCAACATTTCTTCGTATGAACTTAATTTATCCTTTTTTATATCCTCTAAATAAGATATGTAACTGTCAATTTCTGCTATTGCATGTTCAACTGCATATGCACTACGATCCATTTGTTTTCCATGAAGTTGATAGTGTCCAAATACTTTACGGGCAATTTCCTGTCCTTTGCCTGTTAATTCATATTTGCCATCTTCCTTCTTTAAGATCAAATTTTCATCAACCATCTTTTTAAGCATAGGATAGATTGAGCCGGGTGAAGGACGTTGAGTTTGGTGTTTCATTTTATGCAGTATGCGTCGATCGATCTCATAATTTTCTTTCATATGACGCATTTTGATAGCATTATGGTGCTCTTCAATGGAGTCCATTATTTCAACCCCATTTTTGGACCCTTCATCTAGAACATGAATTATCCAGATTCTTAAACCACCAAGTCTTTGCATTTCTTCTATTCTTTCATGAAATTTTTCATGAAGATTTTTAAATGAGTCCCACAATTGTATCCATTCCTCCTTATCGATTTATCGAAATAATATCTGTTAGTAGATATTGAATAAGGGACAATAACTCCCCTATATTAAATATTAAAGATTTAATCATAAATCAATATCAAATATCCGATATCGATTATTCGATATTATAACGATTCTTATATAAATACTTTTTGGAAATCTTTGAATTAATAAGTAATAAAAAAATATAAGGACTTATTTGTGCACACTTAATATCAGGTACAGAACTCTTAAATTGAAATAATAACCATATTTAACTAATAATTGATTGAATATCAGTTTTTATACATGATTTTCATATTTTTGATCAGCTTTATATATACGGCGATACTCTTTAGTAACATTAGAAATATTCAAATTAATACACTGTATTTTCATTGATTGCTACTTATTTTCATATACAAAAAAAATATTGAAATAGAAAATCAAGAAAATTTATAATTCAATTAATTATCTTAAACGAATTTGTTACTTAGTTTAATATTTAGACGATAAAATGGAAGAAAAATTAATTTATAACGCTGAAATTGCTGATCTCGGGCTTTTCATAGATAATACTTTGATCATATCTGACCTTCATATTGGATATGAACAATCCCTTAACCGGGAGGGTATTATGGTTCCAAGATTTCAGTATAAAATGATCCTAAAACGGTTACATGAAATACTCAAAAGGTACAACGTGACAAGGGTTATTGTAAACGGAGATCTTAAACATGAATTTGGAAGAATAACCCGGCAAGAATGGATGGAAGCCAAAAACTTCATAGAATTTCTACAGGAGAATTTTGACGAAGTCATTCTTATAAAAGGTAATCATGATAACTTCACCAAGTTCATTGCTGAAAAATCAGATCTAGCAGTATACGAAACATATTCACTCGGTAATTACATTATAATGCATGGGGACAAGATTACTGATGATATAATGACCAAAGATAATTCAACAATAATAATAGGACATGAACACCCATGTATAGGTATTAGAAACGGTGAAAGACTCGAGAAAATTAAATGTTTCCTTAAGGGAACTTACAAAGAGAAAAATCTCATTGTAATGCCTTCATTCAATTTCGTAACAGAAGGATCAGACATACTGCATGAAAAACCGTTATCCCCCTTTCTAAAGAATAGATCAAAAGAAGAATTTGAAGTATATGGTGTAGAAAACTTTGAAGTGTTATATTTTGGAAAAATTAAGGATATTCTGGCGGTTAAAGATAAATTTTACTAAAAATAATAATCAAATCAGAAATTATATAAAAAAATTTACTTACATTTTAATTTAGGGAAATATATGATAGAAAAACAGGAAAAAGCCTATAAAGACGGAGAAATATATAAGATACTCCATCCGTGGGTTAAAAAATGGTTTAAAGAAAAATTTGAAACATTTTCTGAAGCACAACATTACGCTATAATGGATATTCATATTGGTGAAAATGTACTGGTTTCCTCTCCAACTGGTTCTGGAAAAACTTTAACAGCATTTCTATCAATAATCAGCGAATTAACACATCTGGCAGAACGAGATGAACTCGAAGATAGGGTTTACTGTCTTTACATATCCCCATTAAAGGCTCTTGACAATGATATTGAAAAGAACCTGGAAGAACCATTGACCGAGATAGAGGCAATAGCAGGAAAAAAATTGGGAATCAGAAAAGCTGTCAGAACAGGAGATACAAGCCAGTATCAACGTTCTAAAATGCTTAAAACTCCTCCACACATTCTCATAACCACACCAGAAACACTTTCAATACTTTTATGCGCACCTAAATTCCGTGACAAACTCAAGGATATTAAATACTTAATTGTTGATGAAATTCATTCACTTGCTGACAACAAACGTGGTGTTCACATGAGTCTCACACTTGAACGCTTGCAGAGCCTTACAGGGGGATTCACAAGGATAGGTCTGAGTGCTACAGTACATCCTCTGGGAAAGATAGCCAGTTTCCTTGTGGGATATGAAAATGGTCTTGTTAGAAATTGTAAAGTAGTTGATGTCAATTATATAAAACAGCTCGACATGAAAGTATTATGCCCGGTTGAGGATATTGTGATGTCTGATCCTGAAGATGTGAATACAGCACTCTACAACCTCTTGCACGATCTTGTAAATGAACATAAAACCACACTTATCTTCACCAATACACGGAGCGGAACAGAGAGTGTTGTTTTTAACCTTAAAAAGAAATTTCCAGATTTTTACAGCCATGAAAACATAATGGCACACCATTCATCCCTATCAAAGGAGCTTAGATTAGAAGCGGAGAATAAATTAAAGGATGGAGAATTAAAGGTTGTTGTATCATCAACATCACTGGAACTTGGTATAGACATAGGGTACATTGATCTGGTAGTTCTTGTAAGTTCACCTAAATCTGTTTCAAGAGCTCTTCAACGTATTGGTAGAAGCGGTCATAAACTTCATGATAAGTCCAAGGGAAGGATTATTGTTGTTGAGAGAGATGATCTTGTTGAATGTTCACTCATTCTAAAAAATGCTATTGAAGGTAAAATTGATGAGATACATATACCTCAAAATTGTCTCGATGTTTTATCCCAGCAGATATATGGAATGGCTATTGAAGGAAAATGGGACATAGATAATGCATACAATGTTATTAGGGGAAGCTACAACTACAGAAACCTTACCCAAAACGATTTTATAAGTGTTTTAAGTTATCTGGCCGGTGATTATACCAGTTTAGAGGACAGATATGTTTATGCAAAGATATGGGTTGACTACAAGGAGAAACAGTTTGGGAAACGTGGAAAACTTGCAAGGATGTTGTATTCAACTAATATAGGCACAATCCCTGACAGATCTGCAGCCAGAGTCAAGTGCAATGGAGAAGTTATCGGCCGTATAGAAGAGGACTTCATGGAAAAACTCAGGAAAGGTGATACATTTGTGCTTGGGGGAAAAATATACAGATTCAACTATGCTAGGGGAATGACAGTTAATGTAACTCCTTCATCAGGGCCACCAACAATTCCTTCATGGTTCTCGGAGCAGCTGCCACTTTCATTTGACTTGGCAATGTCTATCCAGAACTTCAGGGCCATAATGGATGTGAAGTTTAAAAGCAAGAAGGATAAGGATGAAATAATCAAGTTTATCCATGAATTTCTCTACGTAGATTACAATGCCGCTAATTCAATTTATAGCTATTTCAGGGAACAATACATGTTTGCACAGATACCAAGTGCCAGAAATTTACTCATAGAATTTTACAAGGGATATGGGGGAAGAAAATTTGTTATTTTCCATGCATTATTTGGTAGAAGAGTAAACGATGCACTTTCGAGGGCTGTAGCATATTTAATAGCAGAAAAATATAAACGCGATGTAATGATATCTGTTTCAGATAATGGTTTTTATCTGAGCTCTGATGGTAAGGTAGGTGGATTAGATGTATTTAATGAACTCCAACCTGAAAATATTGAGGAAATTTTAATAAAAGCAATTGATAAGACAGAAACATTAGCTGCAAGATTCCGTCACTGTGCTGGAAGATCTCTTATGATACTTAGAAAGTATAAAGGAAATGAAAAGAGTGTTTCAAGACAACAGATAAAGGGTAAAATACTTCTTAAGTTTGTTAAAGATCTTGACGATAACTTTTCAATACTTAAAGAAGCTAGGCGTGAAGTAATTGAGGATTATATGGATGTGAAAAATGCAAAAAAAGTACTTAAGATGATCCAAGATGGCCGGATGAACATAACCAAAATTGATACTAAAATACCCTCACCATTTGCATTTAACCTGGTTGCACAGAGCTATCTGGATGTGTTAAAATATGAAGAACGTATAGAATTCATAAGAAGGATGCATCAGGCCATAATAAAAGAAATAGGGGAAGATATATAGGAATAATATTTAACATATTTAAGGTAATTCATATATTTTCGATTAAAAAGATTATTCTATCATAGTTTTAGGTAAACCCTCTTCCCTACAGTTGTCCAATATTTTTTTAAGCTTAGCCCTGTTTGATGGTGTTAAAAGCTTTAACATGCTTTTAATTTTAAGAATTGCAGATGCAGATGGTTTTCTAACCTAGTAGATGTGTCATTGCATAAGCTTCCAAGGGGTGTAGTGATTGAGAATTTTCAATAAATTTATTATAACGATTTTTATAACTTGGAGTAAATGAATCTGGATTTTTAAGCAAATCTTCAAGACGGTACTTCATTCTATTTGCAAACATTTTAGGACTGGTTTTTTCGCTTAGAATACATTTAAGTACATCTTCAGGAATTTTATCAGCATCAAATTTACTCATCCACAGAACCAGTGCAATATTGCCTTTGGTTGTATCATCTAGTTCATTTAATCGATCATTATCAATTATTCTTCACTCCAGATTATTTTTATGCCCCAAATTAATTTATTATAATAGAAATTTCCATTAAAAAAACGGATATCATTTTAAAATTAGATTTATCCCCATATAATATTAATTTTTTTTTATTTAAAATATTTACAAAGTACAATAAATTATTATTTTAAATGAATTTTTGCATTAAAAATTTAGTTGTATAAGATTTTCTATTTGGCTTGAATAGCAAATAATAAGTCTATTCTTATTACATATCGATATGGTAAAAACATGTATAATCTTGAAACCCTATTAATAACAGACGATGTTATAGAGGCCAGTAAAATTACAAGATGGCTTGATTCATGGGATTATAATGTAAAAACAACAAGATTTTCAAATAACCAATTTTTCAGTGATGATTTATTAAATAATGACTTAATTTTAGTTGATATAACTATTGAGGATGAAAATATTGGAAGGGAAGTCCTTGAAATTATTAAACAAAATATTAAAGTTCCTGTTATTTATTTTACCTCCCCTACAGATGAAAAATTATTGAATTTACCCAAAAGTTTGTCATGTATTAGAAAACCGGTTAATTCAAAAGAACTGAAATTAACAATGGAAATGGAGTTATACAAAAGCAAAATGGAAAGGGCACTTCATCAAAGCGAGAAGAAATACAAGCTCCTAGTCGAAAATGCAGATGATCCTATAGCAATTATAAGTAAAGATGGTGAATTTGTTTTAGTTAACCCTAGTGCAGCACGATACTTTGGGGGAATTCCTGAAGATTTGAAAGGTAAAAATATGTGGGATATTTTCCCAAAACAATATGCTGATTCCCAGATGAAATCAATAGAAAATGTAATTGAGTCGGGTAAGGGTATTTTAACTAATGAAAAAACCAAAATAAATAACAGGGATAAATGGTTTAGTTCAAAAATACAGCCAATAAAAGATCCTGATGGTTCAATATCGAGTATTCAAATTATTGCACATGATATTACCCTTCAAAAGAAAATTGAAAAAGATCTTATTGACAGGGAAAACTTTTTTTCTGGAACACTAAATGATATGCAAACATTTGTAGCTGTTTTAAAACCAACAGGAGAAGTTATTTTTGTAAATAATACTCCATTGGAAATTATAGGAAAAAAATTTAGTGATGTTGAGGGGCTATTGTTTTATGAAACACCTTGGTGGGATTATTCTGAAGAAGTTAAATCATCAATAAAACAAGACATTGAACTTTGTGCTATGGGAAAGACAATTGGACATGAAATCCAAGTGAACTCCTTAAACAGGATGATCTGGATAGATTACAGCATGCACCCTATTTATGATTCAAATGGGAAAGTTAAATATTTGGTTCCAGAAGGAAGGGATATAAGTAATATTAAAAAAGCTAAAAAAGCTCTTAGTGCAGAAAAAAACAGATTTATGAGTCTTACCGAAAATGCACCATTTGGTATGGTGTTAATAGATGAAAATGGTGTTTACAAATATATAAATCCTAAATTCATAGACTTGTTTGGCTATGATCTAAATGAAATTCCTAATGGTAAAGAATGGTTTAAGCGAGCATTTCCTGATGTTGAAAAGAGGAGAGATGCAATTTTAACATGGAAAAATGATTTTAAAGGCGCTGAACCCGGAGAAAAACGGCCAAGGACCTATGAAGTTTATTGTAAAAATGGAGAAAAGAAAATAGTGGACTTTGTACCAGTTTTGCTTGAAAACAATGAATATTTAATGACTGTTGACGATATAACCGAAAGACAAATTGCAGAAAATGCACTCCAACAGAGCGAAGAAAGATTCAGAACCGTTGCTAGTTCTGCAGTTGATGCCATAATAATTACAGATCTAGAAGGTAGAATAGTATTTTGCAACGACAGTCTTCAGAGAATATTCGGTTACCATGAACATGATATTTTAGGAGAATCTGTGGACATGCTTATTCCCGGTCGTTACAAAGAAGAGTTCGTAAGAAGACAGGAAAAATTCAAGTTAACAGGTAAACATATGCTATCTGGAAAATTATTCGAGTCTTACGGTCACAGAAAGGATGGAAGTGAATTTCCAATTGAGATATCTATAACAGCATGGGATGTTGATGGTGAAAGGTTTACAACATCCATAATCAGGGATATAACAGAGCGCAAACTAGTTGAATATGAACTTAAAAGCAGTGAAGAAAAGTTCAGACAGATGACAGAAAATATTGAAGAGGTTTTCTGGATAATAGATCCAAAAATGAGTCAATTACTCTATATAAGCCCGGCTTATCAGAAGGTTTGGGGATGTAGCAGGGAAAGTCTTTTCGATAATCCAAGATCATGGATCGAATCAATACATCCTGAGGATAGAAAAGAGGTAATAGATACCATATTCAGAACATCACATGATATAAAAACAGAGAAAAAAAATGGGATAGAATATAGGATAAGACGGCCAGATGGCAGTATTCGGTGGATATGGGGAAAGGCTTTTACACTCAGAAAAGAGGACCCTAAAATTCAACGTATTGCAGGTGTTGCAGTTGATATAACACAACGAAAAAAGGCAGAAGAGAAGTATAGAAACCTTTTTGATAACATTAGTGTTGGTGTTTACAGATGTACAGTAGGGCCCCATAGTAAGTTTGTAGATGCAAATCCCGCACTTCTTGACATGTTCGGATATAAAAAAACAGAGATCCTTGCAATCAAAGCTTCATATCTTTTCCAGGACAGTGAAGACAAAATTAAATTCGATTATAAAATAATGAAATTTGGACATGTTAAAAATGAAGAACTTAGATTTAAGAAGCACGATGGCACACCATTCACAGCATCGGTATCTGCTTTTGTTATTAAAGATGATTTTGGAAATATAAAGTATTATGATGGAGTTATCCAAGACATAACCAAAATCAAAGAAATGGAGAAAACAATTAAGATTACAGATCCAATTGCACTTTTCAACAAATCCGAATAAAAAAAAACATATGTTCGGTTTAAATATATTTAAAATGTTTTTTAAGACTAATTTTCAACTAATTCCTTTAAATTTTTGATAATATTATATTTTTCCTTTTCAAATTAAAAATTTTACATTAACATTATAAACAAAGGATTTCATATTGAGAATTGTAATTAAATTAAGAATTAAAAAGAGGTATTCTATGGGCTGCGTTACTATCTGTATATCAGACGAACTTGAAATTGCATTTAGACGACTTGTAAGATTAAAATATGGGGAAAAACAGGGTAAAATATCTCGAGGTGCCACGGAAGCAATATTTGACTGGTGTCAAAGAGAGAGAATTAAACTTCTGGACGAAGACCAGTTATTTGAGGATGAAAGGTGATAATATGGTAAATGATAACTATAAAGATCCATCCGACCAAGGGCTTGATCTCGAGGGCATATCCAAAGAAGTGGATAAATTTCTTGAAGAGAAGGAAAAATACATAAAAGAATCAATAATTGGAACCAGAACAATTGAAGAACTAGAAGATTTTACTCTAGATGTTGGTATTAAAAAAACCTATTTGTGTACAAAAAATAGTAAAAAAGCCTATCCTGTACTTGCCAAGGTGGTTGAACTCTTTATACAGGTTTACGGGGCAACTGTTACAATGTACCCTAAAGGTGAGAGGGTTATTCTTAACGATAACCTTTTGACATAATTTCATGAATATTTCTATTTGTTAGATTGATAGTTTTTAGACAGAGGTTTCATCTTAACGATAACATTTTTTTTTGAATGGAAAAAAACCTGTCTATCCTATATTCTTGGTTCTGGCATGAGATAATATTCATTTCTCATTTTAATCAGTTGCTTCATCATTTTAGAATTGAGTTCCAACATTTCATTGTAAAGTTCATCATATTTCTGGCTTGAAGGATCATCTTTAATTAACATAATCTCATTGAATTTAATGTCAAATTCTTTTTTAAGTTCAATTAACATTTTTTTACCCCATTTATATAATTTAAAAACTTCTATTGTATTAGATAGTTATGTTATATAATTGGAACGAGGTTTTTAAACTTTTGAAAGTATCGATATGAAAATAATGGTAATTCCTTCAAGTTTCGTATTTGAAAACCAATTTTAAGAGTTTAAAATCTTAATAAAAGCTTTTTTATTGTCTATTTTCTTAAAATAAATCCAAAACGTTTATATATTAAATCTCTTATAAATGTACTATATGACATAAAATTTTAGATAGGAGGCATTAAATCGTGAATGGCGGTAACATAATCAAAAGTCTGGGGGTGTTGGTGACTCTGTTGATTTTTATCTCTGCATCATATGCCGCGGATCCAACAGATTTATCCACCACAAACACTCCAGCACAGGGAACAATTGATCAGACAGATTCCGGATTAAATGACGGTACTGGAGTAGATGACGGTACTGGAGTAGATGACGGTACTGGAGTAGATGACGGTACTGGAGTAGATGACGGTACTGGAGTAGATGACGGTACTGGAGTAGATGACGGTACTGGAGTAGATGACGGTACTGGAGTAGATGACGGTACTGGAGTAGATGACGGTACTGGAGTAGATGACGGTACTGGAGTAGATGACGGTACTGGAGTAGATGACGGTACTGGAGTAGATGACGGTACTGGAGTAGATGACGGTACTGGAGTAGATGACGGTACTGGAGTAGATGACGGTACTGGAGTAGATGACGGAAACAATATAGTTGACCCTATAAACGATGGCACCGACCCTCTGTATTATACAATGAGTATTGAAACAACAGGAAATCTTGACGCAGCAAACGATGATGGAGTTACAGATTCTGGGTCTAGTGTTGATGATAGCTCTGATGTAAATGATGGTGTTTACACTTTAACATCTGGAGATAGTAAACAATACAAAACTAACTTACAGAAGGAAACAGGAATAAGTTCCGCACAAAACAACTCAACAGACCCACAACAAGTAACAGATACAATACCTATGCAAAAAACTGGATCACCTATTCTACCCGGATTAGTAGGTATACTATGTATAATGGGCGGTTTAGTAGCAAACAAAATAAGACCATAAAAATTTCTTATTTTTTATTTTTTTCTCATTTTTACACTTGCACTTAATAACAAGTTTTTTGGTGATATTATCACTTAATTTTAATAAAAAGTATATATATTAATGGATTTTTAAAACAAATAATCATGAAGTTAAAAAAAGTTGAAGGTAAAACAATTCAAGAATGCGATTATGAAAATGATAATGCTAAAATATTATTCACAGATGGAACACTATTGGAATTTGAAATGTGTTTAGATGGAGATCCTCCTTTGCTGAATGTTTTCCTTACTAAGCCTGGAAAAGAACGTAAACGGTATTAAAATAAATTAACAGCTTTTTAATGAAACATACAAAGTATACTAAATTTCTTTAAGATATTATTTCATCGGTATTATATCAATTTTAATTGGAGCAATACTTGTCTATACAAATCATAATCAGGTTTATTATTCAATAATGGGGATTGGATTATTATTTTTAGTTTTTGGGATAAATGAAACGATGAAATCTGTATAATTATTATATGGGTTGATATTTTTTGTTTACACTTGCAATCTATAACTGGTTTTAAAGGTGAGAAGGTATTTCTTAAGGATAACCTTTATTTTTATTTTACATAAATTCATTTAATAATATTTTTTAATATTATTAAAAAAGTTGCAACTTTAATACAAAATCTGAAAAATTAGATATTTAGATTCATTTTTAAATATATAGATATGCAGGCAACACACTATTATGATCTGGTCAGTATCCACTATTTTTATCATTTTTTTTATTTAACAATTTATATTAATGTTCACTAACAAAGTTATTAATATAAATAATTGGTTTTTATTTTTTTTAGGTGTGGATTGGATGGATGAAGAAATTCAATTGTTGGCTAATGTTGTGGAATCTTCAGATGATGCGATTATTAGTAAATCTCTTGATGGTATTATAACTTCTTGGAACAAAGGGGCAGAACACATATATGGATATTCAGCTGAGGAAATTATAGGAAAAAATATATCTATATTGGCGCCGCCTCAACTTAAAGATGAAGTAAATCAATTAATTAATAAAATTAAAGATGGAAAAAAAGTTTATCATTATGATACTTTCAGAATTACTAAAGACTCTAAAAAAGTAAATGTTTCAATTAGTTTATCTCCAATTTTTGATAACTCTAAAAATCTGATTGGAATCTCAACAATCGCAAGAGATATCACCAAGCAAAAGAAATCAGAGTTAGCTTTAAAAGAAAGTGAAGAGAAATATCGGTCTATTTCTTTGAAAATAGTATGGACGCTGTTTTACTTACAAAACCTAATGGTACTATTTTGGATGTTAATCCTGCAAGTGAAAAATTATTTGGATACTCCAAAAAGGAAATGATTGAATTGGGTAGACAAGGAATTATTGATTCTGATGATCCTAGATTACCCGGATTGATAGAAGAAATAGAACATAAAGGGAAAACAAAAGGTGAACTCATCTTTGTAAAAAAAGATGGGTCAAAATTCCCTGCTGAAATATCATCAAACATATTCCGAGAAAAGGATGGAATTGAAAAAACAATTATGGTGATAAGTGATATTTCAGATCGTTTAAAAGCCGAAGAAACCTAAAAGAAAGTGAACTAAAGTACAAAGAGATATTCAACAATGCAAATGACATGATAAGCCTAAATCTAATAAAAGATAACGGTCTTCCCGGAAAATTCATCGATATAAATCAGATTGGCATAGAAAGGTTAGGTTACTCTCATAATGAATTTTTGACCATGACTCCTGCAGATATAGTATCCCCTGAAAAACAATCTGAACTCCCAAAAAATGCATTAAAACTCTCTGAAAAAGGGCATGCTGAATTTGAGATAATTCACCAAACCAAAGATGGGAAAAAAATACCTGTTGAAATTAGTAATCATCTTTTTGAAATTAAAGGAAATAAAGTTGCACTTGCAATCTCTCGAGATATTACCGAACGTAAGAAAACCGGACAATTACTTGAAAATGCTTATATATCTGTTAAAAAACAAGCGGCAGAAGTGGTGGCTGCTAATATTGTTCTTAAAGCGGAAATTAAAGAACGTAAAAGAATGGAGCAAATTATTCGTGATAATGTTTTAAGAATGAATCTTGCTTTAGAATCGGCTGATATGGGTGCTTTAGATTTGGATATATTGAACGATACTTCAATCAGAACATTGGATCATGATATAATATTTGGTTATAATTCGCTTTTACCAGAATGGGGTTTAAAAATATTTTTTGAGCATGTTTTACCTGATGATCTTGAATATGTCCATGGAAGATTTGAAAAATCTTATGAAACTAACAAATTATATTTCCAATGCAGAATCATCAGAGCTGATAAAGAAATAAGGTGGATTGAAGCATATGGAAATGTTTATAAGGATGATGAAGGCGTACCCATCCGAATTTTAGGAGTTATTAGTGATATTACAGAACGTAAAGAAACTGAGACCCAATTGTTAGCAACTGTAAAAGAAAAAGAGCTTTTATTAAGGGAAATACATCATCGGGTTAAAAATAATATGCAAATTATTTCCAGCCTATTAAATCTCCAATCTTCCCAAGTTTTTGATAAAAGAGATACTGACCTTTTCACTGTAGTTCAGGACAGGGTTAAATCAATGGGCCTTATTCACGGAAATTTATATCAATCTAAAGATTTATCAAGTATCAATTTTAACGATTATTCAAATACTTTAATATCTGAACTTATAGCAACATACGCAGTCAATTCTAACATCAATTTGGTAACCAATATTGTGGATATTTCACTCAATATAGAAACAGCCATACCCTTAGGTCTGATCATAAATGAACTAGTTACCAACAGTCTTAAACACGCCTTTCCAGATTCTAAAGGTGAAATATCAATAACTGTACATGTTAAAGGTGAAGAACTTGAACTAATATTCAAGGATAATGGTGTGGGATTACCCGAAGACTTTAATATTGAAAACCCGAAAAAACTGGGATTAATACTAGTAAACAACCTAGTAGAACAAATTGAAGGCACAATCAAACTAGAACAGAGGCACGGAACAGAATTTAAAATCAAATTTAAAGAATTAAAATACAAAGAAAGGGTATAGAAATTATGATATCCTTAAAATTCGTTTTTATGTCCTAAGAAGTGGAATTAACCCAATCCCTATCCTAAACCCCGCATTTTTTATATCAATTTTAATATTTTAGTATTACTATTTATTTGAAAATTCAAAAATTTAGTTATTTCAATTAGAATCCATGGTTAGTATGCAGGCAACACACCTTATAAATCTGGTCAGTATCCACTTATTCATTTTTTTTATTTCTAAGAATTTTACTATTTTTTAATAATAATTCTTGCATAGTATTCCAATTGAATATTCAATGATTCAAAACAAAGTATCAGTGTTAAAAAGGATATTCCCTCTAAACTTATTTTGCATAATAATAAAAGATATTAAGAATATTTGTTTACAATAACTGTTGGAGATAGAAATGAAGTATGATGTAGTTGTAGTAGGTGGTCGAGTAGCTGGATCTACTTCGTCTCTTTTTGCATCTAAAGGTGGTTTAGATGTATTAATGATTGAAAAAAGACAATAAATTGGAACTCCAGTCCAATGCGGTGAAGCTACAACGACTGATACATTTAAAACCCTTGAAATGAAACCTTCCGAGAAATACTTGTGCACAGAATTAAAGGGTGCAGATATTTACGCCCCAAATGATACTCACTTCCGAGTTAGTGGAGAAAATGTATACAAATTCAAAGAAGGTTATGTATTAGAAAGGAAAATTTTCGATAAAGAGCTTGCAATAGAATCAGCTAAAGCTGGAACAGACATAATGGTTAAAACTACGGTTAAAGATCTTATAAAAAGGGATG
Source organism: Methanobacterium sp. SMA-27 (assembly GCF_000744455.1). Taxonomy (NCBI): domain Archaea; kingdom Methanobacteriati; phylum Methanobacteriota; class Methanobacteria; order Methanobacteriales; family Methanobacteriaceae; genus Methanobacterium; species Methanobacterium sp. SMA-27. The sequence goes on from NZ_JQLY01000001.1 coordinate 616,709, forward strand.
GGCAAGTTTGTGGAGTTGTTGCAAAGCATCTAGGAAAAACATTCGAAATAAAAGCAGATATTGTGATAGCGGCCGATGGTCTTGAATCCACTACAGCAAGAATTGCAGGACTTAAAAATGTTAATAAAGTTGGAGATATAGGATCTTGTGCCCAGTATGAGATGGTTGGTATTGATACAGATCCAAACTATATGCAATTACATTTCGGCAAGCATATTGCTCCGGGAGGATTTTTATGGATATTTCCTAAGGGCAATGGAGTTGCAAATGTGGGTTTAGGTGTCAGGAACACAAAGGAAACAGCATATCATTACCTAAATACATTCATAAAAAAATTGAAAGCAACACCTGTTGAACTTAATATTGGAGGAGTACCAATTTCAGGACCTATAGACAAAACCTTTTCATCCGGAATTATGGTAGTTGGAGATGCAGCAGGACAAACAGACCCAATAACAGGGGCAGGTATAGAAAATACGGTTACATGTGCTAGAATTGCTGGAGAAGTTGCTGTAGACTCTATTGAAAATGGAGATACATCAAGTAGTTTTCTTAAAAGATATGAAGATCTGTGGAGGTTAGCCATAGGTAATAATATTGAAAATTCGCTGAGATATAGGAAAATTTTTGATAAACTCACAGATAATGATTTTAATATTCTAGCAGAATTTTTAAAAAATAATGATCCAAACTCAATTTCAAAACTATCAATACTTAAATTTCTAAAGAACAATCCACATCTTATAACACTTTTATTAGGCATTTTTATCCAAAAAACATGACAAAATATTTAATCATAAAAAACTAATATAATAACATTAGACTAGTATTTGACTTAATAATATTCTTCTGATTAGAATGAAATTTGACACTCTCACAAAAATAGTTAGATTAGGGCGCTTCCAATTTATTATTGGAGGATTCTTATATTTCTGTGCTGGAGCATTGCTTGCTCTACTATTAAATGCTGAATTTAGTCTGACAAAATTTGTACTAGGTTATACAGCATTATTGGCTGCACATTTATCAGTTTCCTATAGTAATGATTACTTCGATGTTGAGGCTGATAAATTTCAGAAACCAACCCGATTTTCTGGTGGTAGTGGTGTCCTCATTACCAATCCCGAACTTCGAAAATTTTCTAAAAACTTCGCATTGGCCCTTATAGGAGTATCTATAATACTAGCCACTATCACCACACTAATATTCCACTTACCAATTATCTTCTTCCTCTTGATACTATCTGGAAATATCCTTGGATGGTACTACTCTGCTCCTCCAATTAAATTATCTTATAGAGGATTAAGCGAATTTGCAACGGTTTTAACAGGTTTTATAATACCCGGGATAGGTTATGTAATTTTGATGGGAAGAATAGACCTACCTTTCCTTATTTTTACCATACCCTTGATGTTATACGAGTTATTATTTATTATAAATGTGGAAATACCAGATATGGAAGCAGACAGTATAGGTGGCAAAAAAACTATAGTGGTTGCTTATGGACGTAGAATAGGATTTATTGTGGGAGTAATAGCCGCAGTAATGGCTACTTTATCCTATATTTTCATTTCTCAAACTAATCTATACCCATCAGATATCAATTGGTTAGTGATTGCCATATTCTCCTTAATTCCTTTAAGTATTGGAATAATAATAGCCACAAAAAAAATGATTAACAGGACAAATGCCATTAAATGGGTGAATTATAATCTTATATCATTTTCTATTTTCATAATCTTGATTAACAGCTATTTAATTTATATCTTAAAGTAAAAATAATTATAAATTTAAAAATAAAATAATTGGATCAGAAATTTAATCTCATCCAAATAAACCATTTTATATTCTATATCAGTATTTTATTCCAGATCCAGTTGATGTAGATTGGTTGTTGCTAGATTGGGCTGGTGCACTCGTCGAAACTACTATCGTACCCGTCATTGAAGGGTGTATTGCACAATGGTAAGGGAAAGATCCTGTCTGGTTGAAAGTGTAGTTGTAACTCATTCCATTAGTTAAATTACCACTATTAAATACTCCTGAGTCACTAACAACATCAGGGGTGACTGTGTCTTTGTTTATCCATGTGACTGTGTACCAACTTGAACATTTAGTGTTGATGGGTTAAAAGCCATATTTTGTATAGTAACAGTAGTTCCGCTGGATGAAGTACATCCTGATATTGCTACAACCCCTAAAACAACTAAAATCCCCAAAACTAAAAAATTTCTATTCAATTTATATCACCTCTATCTTTTTATTAAAAATAATTTTTGCATGTTTTTTGTATTTAGTACTGGAAATAGATGGATAATGCGAGAGTTCCATGTGTTATTCCGAGTAATATTGATATTCCTGCCATTGTGGGATGTATTTTAAATGGGATGTTTTTTCCTCTATAAATCAATAGACCAAGTGTTGCAGTGGTCATGAATGATAAAAAGGTGATTACCCCCAGATAAAGGATTAATGGCTTTCCAAGAATTTGGAAATATGCTATACTGCTTAACATGATTATTTTTCTGCTCCTTTTTCACAATAGAAAAGACTAATTAATTCATATTTTATCCATATGGGACAAGTAGGACAATTACATCCAGTTTTTTTAAAATCACATTCACTCAATCCTCTAGAACAAAATAAATGTTCATTATTTTCTTCCATACATGTATTGTAGATAGGACATTCGGGACATTGACATTTTTCACTGTTTTCGTGGTATTAGGTACTCTCATATTATCAAACATCAATAAAAATCACCAGGAATTAGATGCTATTTAGCTGCTCCATTTTCGCAATAGGAGTAATATTCTTAAAGATACCTTTCTCTCACTTTTTTCATTAACATTTTTATGATTAGTTTATCTTAGGTCTACAAAATAAATAAACTTTATGAGTTTAACATTAAAATTCTAGATACAAAATTATAGTGTCCCGATTCATGAATAGAGGCATTATTTCATGAATTGATTTTTTGTCCTGAAATTTGTTATAAACAAAAATTCAGTTTAGTATGCAATAAACTTTCATGATTTGGTCAGTATCCATAATCAAGATCAAGTCAATAATTTTCATAATATTTCTAAGTAACTATTGAGTAAGTAACCAACTCCCTATAAAATCACTTGAAAATATTTTAAACAACCGTTTAATACTTCTTTTAAATTAACTATTGAAAACAATTTCACTTGGGACTTTTTAAATGATAACAACATAGCAATAATTTGCTGAAAATATAGAAATCTATAATAATAACGATTGAAATAGAATATTATACAGTGAAATACATTTAAATTAAATTAAATTAAATTAAATTAAATTAAATTAAATTTAGATTTGTTTTAGTTATTAGATTGTGATTAATGTACCAACCGTAGAGGTGAAAATATGAATGGAGGCAGACCCAGTCTGTTATATATTATAGTAGTTATAATTGTGTTAATTATCCTTTTAAGATTATTAGGAATATTCTAAACTGATAATACGGACTTAAATCAATTATAGAGAAATAATTGGATTATCTAGATAAGTGAATTTGGAGAGTGGAAAAGTATGAAAATATCTGATGAATTGATTGGTAAGGATGTTATTGACGAATCTGGAGACCAGATAGGTATCGTAAATGATGTTGAGTGGGATTTTGAAGCGAACAGAGTAATATCTATTCATTTGAAGGAAGCAGGAATATCCGCAAAAATAGGTCTAGGCGATAAAAAAATAGTACCCTATGAAAAAATTGAAGAAATAGGAGATAGTGTTCTAATTAAAGGCAAAATTTTCAAGACCGAATAATCCATATAATTTCAGTTCTGAAAATTTAATATATTATTTTTTTTTTTTATTAATAAAAAATTTTGAAGGGGATAGAATGGTAAGTGTTGGAGCTATAGTTGAAGGTTTTATTTTGGCAATTATAATTACTGTTGTTTTGTCAATTTTGGGTGTTGGATCAGTTATTGGATTGCCAGTTGCAATATTTGGTTTTCTAATCGCAGGTATAATTGTTGGATACATATCTTATGGTGATATTATTGATGGTGTGATTAATGGGGCACTTATGGGTGTTGCTGGTGCAATAATCTTATGGATACTAAGCTTATTTAAAGGTCAGATAGCTGCATTCTCTTCACAGTTATCAACCTTTGTCCCATTAAACTCAGCACCAGAATTAATTCTTGTAATAGTCGCAGGCGCAATAGGCGGTTTAATCGGCGCTCTAATATTATTATTAAACCGCAGAAATCGCAGAAACTATGGCGGCCGAAGGGACGGAGATCGAAGAGATGATAGAAGGGATGATGATAGAAGGGATGATAGGGATAGAAGGGATGATAGGGATAGAAGGGATGATAGGGATAGAAGGGATGATAGGGATAGAAGGGATGATAGGGATAGAAGAGACTAAAATAGTAACTAATGTGTGAAATAAGTTAAAAAGATGAAATTTAGAGGAGTGATATAATGGATAATAAAGGACAGAGTAGTTGGATAGGTCTCATTGTATTCATAATAGTAATAGTGATCTTATTAAAGATATTAGGGTTGTATTAAGATTTTTAAGGATATTTTAGGGATAACGAGAGTTATCCCTTGTTTTTATGCCATAAACATAGAGAAAATTTCAGATATGATGAAAAAAAGTTTAATAAATTTCAGATAAGCTCTTGATTGATAACTAAAAAAGGTATAAAATGAATAAAAAAATTGATATACTGCTTATAAATCCTTACGATGAGAATGCATTAAAAAATGCACTTGGTTTCATAACCCCGCCCACAAATCTTATGTACCTGGCATCATCACTTGAGAAAGAATCTTACTCAGTCAAAATTGTAGATGATGATCTACTTCAAATGGGCTACGAAAAGGTTTCTGAACTGGCAGAAAAACTCAATCCACAAATAGTAGGTGTTACCGCTACCACATCTACTATAAAAAGCGCGTTGAAATACGTGGAACTAGTCAAAAACATTCTACCCAATTCATTAACTGTAATTGGTGGACCCCATACGACTTTCATGCCATCTGAAACCTTAAAAAGTTCAAAAAATCTGGACGTAGTAGTTATAGGTGAGGGAGAAGAAACAATGGTGGATTTGGCCAACCATTCCACAGAAACTATCCAAGATCTTGATGAGGTTAAAGGAATTGTTTACAGGGATTTAAAGAATGGAAATTTAAAAACAACACAAAAACGTCCTTTGATAGAGGATCTTGACACATTACCTTTCCCTGCAAGACATCTTGTACCCTTTGATTCATATGGTGCCTCTAAAGAACAAACTGGCGGAATAATAACCAGCAGAGGTTGTGTGTACAACTGTAACTACTGCTCATCATCACTAATCATGGGCAAAAAGTTCCGCTCCCGCAGTCCAGACAATGTAGTGGATGAAATAGAGGAATTAATAGACCAATACCATATAAAGGATATAGGATTCATGGATGACACATTCATGCTTAATAAGAGAAGAGCAAATGATATTGCCGATGAAATCAAAGCCAGAGATTTAGATTTAAGTTTCGTTGCATCATCTAGGGTTGACAGTGTAGACCAGAATTTACTTCAAAATATGAAAAGTGCAGGATTAAAAACAATCTACTACGGTGTAGAATCAGGGTCACAACGTATATTAGACGTTATGAAAAAAGGCATAACATTAAAACAAGCAGAAGATGCAGTTAAAAGTGCAAAAAATGTGGGTCTAGATGTTTTAACTTCATTTATATTAGGATATCCTGGAGAAACCGAAGAAGATATGAATAAAACCATAGATTTCTCTACAAAACTAGATTCAGACTACTCACAATATTCTATACTTACACCATTCCCGGGAACACCTATCTACAATGAACTCAAGGAAAAAGATTTAATAGACAATGATGACTGGGATGAATACACTGTACTTAAACCAGTTTTGAAGTACGATGAAATGGGTTTAAATAAGAAGATGGTTGAAAGAAAACTGGCTATAGCATATTTGAAATATTATGCAAGACCCAGTTATCTCATGAACCATCGTCACATGTTCAAGGTTATGTTTAAAACAGTTATGCGAAGTTTTATACTTCCAAAACTAATGGGCGGTACTGGTAAAGGTTGGTACCAAAACCTAGACAATTCATCAAAGTAGACAATATGAATATTATGACATTTAAAAAAACAATTTGGAGGGATTTTTATGAGTGAAAAAACAGGTGAAATTAAAGGAAAAGCTAAAGAAATGAAAGGAGAATTAAAAGGTAAAGCTAAAGAAGCCGAAGGAAAAATAAAAGGTAAAATTTCCAGGTAAAAAATAGATTAGATTAAAATTAGAGTATATATCAATTTGGAGGTTAGGTTAATATGGTATATGTAAGATGGAATACTGTAATAATTGGTTTAGTAATTGCAATAATACTTGGGTTTGTCCTTGGATTAATAACACCTTCGGGCGCATTCATAGGATTCTTGATCGCAACTATATATGTTGGTTACATGGTTGGCGGAGACTACATCAATGGAGCTATTCATGGAGCGCTCGTTGGTGTCGTTGCAGCAATAATACTAGGTATACTTGCTTTAATTGGATTTGGAGTTGCAGCAGGGGTAGCTGTACTAATCACGACCATAATCATTGCTGGAATTATCGGTGCCATAGGTGGAGTAATAGGAGTTTTAATTGGAGGTAGGGGTAGGGGCAGATTTTAAACCTGAATTTAATCTTTAATACTTTTTTTATGGATTAAAATGACACTTTTATAGATATCGAACATTATTATTCAGTTTTGTAAAATAGTAAACTAGAAAGAAATAAAAATTTAAAAAAAAGATTTTAAGAATGTAATTATGTTTACGTTCGTTGCCAGAAATGTTCTTTCTTCATATGGAATTTGTCAGGGAATTGCATGATTATTCCATGGGAAAATCCATCGGCCATCATTCTTGCTTGCTTTTCTATTTCATCATAAGTAGATATGTCTGATGTATAATCTTTGGTTATTCTGGCCACTGCTTCTGCTTTGGTTAGTCTTAAATGGTCGTATAACATATTTTTCATTTCTTTTTCTTCCCAGTAGGGGTTTAGCATGTTTAAAGTGGCTGCAATTTCATCTGCATTTTTGTACCATCTTTTTTCAGCATCATCGGCTTGTGTATTATCCTCTGCGACTGCTGCTTGCACCAGCTCTGCAGCTGTTGTAAGGTGTTCGGTCATTAATTCATCGAATTTAGTTGCAGCTTCTTTACCATAAAACATTCTACACACTTCGGCCATGTCTTTGGTGTTTCTTAACAACCGATTTTCAGTTGCGATAGTCTCTGTTGGGTCTTTGATGTCCACTAAACTTATTATAGTTAGTCTGGTCCAGGCAACATGTTCTTCCCAGAGTCCCATCCATTTTTTATCTAAATCTCTTTCATGCATCGTATCCATATTTTCTTCCATTGCCATCTTATATCACCAGTTTATCTAAATAATATATTAATCAAAATTTAATACCATATCCTAATTCCATCTAATATTCCTTAATTAACACTTTGAATACCAAATAATTTGTCAAATATTTTTTCAACTCGTTGTAATTCGACTTAAATTTAGTACAAAAAAATAAGGTGTTAAAAGGACTTAAATAAAATATGCCCCTTTATTCGTTCTTGAAAATTCTGCCTTTAATTAGAACAGTGTCACCGATGGCTTCAATCTTTTCATAAGGTACTATCTTTTTATCGCCTAGACCTATTTTTGCGGATATTCCTGCTTCCTTCAAATGAATAGATATTACTCTGTTCGCTTCAAAATCCCACTCAACATCATTTACGATACCTATCTGGTCTCCAGATTCGTCAATAACATCCTTACCAATCAATTCATCAGATATTTTCAATTTTTTACACTCTCCAAAACAATATTTAAAATCTCAATTTCATCTAAATTGGGTCTAATTCACCGTATTATATTATGTAAATCTATATACTTAAAAATTTCTATTAATTTTATTCTCATATGCACTCTAATCTAAACAGGTTCTGTTAACTTACTGTGTATGCGGTTTTGTCTTCCAAAATTTTATATGAAATAATAATAAATTATTATTAATAATAATGGAGGGATATAATGAGCCATGTAAAATATAAATTCGAAATAGAAAATGTGAATGATATTATTCTATTAGATATGAAAGAGCAAGTTGAAAAAGCATTTAAGAAAATATTCTCAGATATCGTTGGAAAATTAACGAAATGGATATAGAGGAATTAAAAATCTATAAAGAAACACTAAACTCATTAACTATAAGAAACAGCCCAAATTATATCTCAATTAAATACTTAATAAATAAAATAAATTATATTCTTAACATTCTTGAAGAAGAATAACCTAATTTTTTTTAAATTATGGGCATTTATCTCTTATAAAATCAAGTAATTCCTTAATGGTCTTTGGATTTGTATCAAATTGATACTTAATTTCACCAAAACTAATTTCATCATCTGTGGAACTTACTGAATAAACATCTTTAATAATTTGGGGAGAATTTAGTCCCATAAATTTTGAAAAAATTTTAGAAGAGACATTAATAAACTTGAAAGTCTCTATAGCTGAAAATAATGCGGTTATCACTCATGATCCTTTACCAACTATTTATGGTGACGAGAATTTAATGGTTGAGCTGTTCCAAAACCTTATATATAACGCCATTAAATATCGCAGTCATGAGACTCCCCAAATCCATATATCCTCCAAAAAAGAACAAAATCAATACATTTTCTCAGTAAAGGATAACGGAATTGGAATAGACCCAAAACACCTAGAACGCATCTTTACAATCTTCCAACGTCTGCACGGAAATGATGAGTATGAAGGAACAGGAATAGGACTATCCATAGCTCAAAAAATCATAGAAAGACACAATGGACGAATATGGGTAGAATCCCAACTCGGAAAAGGAACAACATTCTACTTTACAATACCGATCAATGAATAACTTTTGAATTATTTCTAGTTTTTAAAATTATATTTAATTTTGTTCTCATAAGCTCTATCTCAATAGGGATATACTCTGGTTTTCATAGTTTACTTCCAATAGAATGAAGGATTAATGAGTATATGAGAGTAAGTGAAGGAGTACCTAAAGGAAGAATTGTAGAAATGTATAACCCTGAAATGTTTAAGGAACATGAATAAGTCACTGTATTTACAAGGGCCGAATTCAGTAGATTTTATAATTCAATGCAGCAGCAAATAGACTATAAACAATATAGACTGATAGATTATAGAATACAATTTGTTAATTTTACATAAAAATATTTAGTAAGAAAATAAAGTATTAATGGTGATAAAATGAGTGAAGAAACAATTAAAAAAATAAAAGATCCGACCATGCTCTTAATATGGGAAATAAATGGAAGAATAGCAGTTGCTAATAGATCAATTAGAAATGGTAGATCGATTGGTAAAAACAATATTAAAATGTTTGATATTGATAAAAAATCTTTAATGGAAATTGAAGAAGAACTCAAAGACGTCTCTAATCAATCATTAAGAATCTGGGCAACGAATCTGCGTGAAAAATTAGAAATCCTTTTAGGAGAAAATGAGGATTAATTCTATAAATGAAAAAAATTAGGACCTAAAAAATTAAGTTAGGATCCTAAAAAATTATTTTTGTATTCTGATTTTACAAAGAAATTTTTTGTTCATTTGAAAGAACAATAGCTTATAAAGGGTTGTTCAGTAGAAAGAACAACAATTATTTATTTACTATAAAAATATTTTAGTATGAAAAATTAATATATCAATTGTTATATTAATTGAATTTAATAAATGATTCAATATATAAAAAAAAAGGATAGGAGTCAATAATAATTGAAAGAATCGAAAAAATGTCCTAATTGTGGTTTGAAGGCCTAATGGGATGCTGGGGAGCAATGGGATGCACTGAAATGAACTGTAAGTGTCCTAATTGTAAATTTACATTTGGTAACCTAAAAGAAAAGTAAATAAATGATTTCTAAAAATAATCTAGAATTTTTTTCCTTAAATTTAATAATTTTTTCAAGTTTTTGATTAGTTTAATAAATATTACACTTAAAGTATACATCTTAAATTAACTGCACCTATCTTAAATGACATAGTAACTCTATAACTATATGAATGAGTGAAGCTATAAATGATTAAACGCATAACTTTATATATAAAGTCATTTATGTAGAGTAAGATCTAACTGATACAAATGCATTGAGAAAGTAAGTATGCAGGCAAGATACTATTTTAAAGTCAATAGTTTATATAATATCTTTCGTAATAATAGCTTAAGTCACCAACTAATCTTTTAAATTACTTGAAAATCTTTTTAACAACATTAAATACTTATTTTATTATAAAAATCACAAATTTAACTCTATAGGCATGTTAATGATTCACTAACAAAAATGAATGTTTGTAAAAAATATTCTCCTGTTATCCAAATCAAGTAATTAATGTCCTAAAAAATTTTTCCAAAAATATTTTGTTATATACAACTACAATACGAAGGGGTTTTAAATAAAAACAAGGATTTTGTAACTTTTTTCACATCAACTGATTTACAATCCCAAAAAAACAAATAGGGTTATTAACATATAATATTATTGGTTATTCATAATGGTAGATGTTAAAATACTATTAGTAGATGAAAGCATAGAAGCCTTGGATATTAAGCGAACATTGGAATCTTTTGGTTATGAAGTTCCATATGTCGCATCCAGTAGCGAAGAAGCTGTAGAGAAAACTTTAGAGATAATGCCAGATCTTATTTTGATGGACATAATTCTCAAAGGAGAATTAGATGGTATTGAAACTGTTTCTAAGATTAAAGACTTAAATATTCCTGTTATTTATTTAACTGCTCATTCTGAAGAGTCCACAATTGAAAGAGCCAAACTCACAGAACCCTATGGATATATAATAAAATCCTACGACCGTACAGAACTTAAATATACAATAGAACTCGCAATCTACAAAAACCAGATGGAAAAAGAATTAAAAGAAAGTGAAAAAAAGTTTTATCTGCTTTTTGAAAATAGTCCACTCCCATATCAATCTTTAGATGAAAATGGATTTTTATTAGATATTAACCCTGCTTGGCTTGGTATGTTAGGATACTCCAAAGATGAAGTTATTGGCAAAAACTTTGCCGATTTCTTAGCACCAGGATATACAGAACATTTTAAAAAGAATTTCCCACATTTTAAGAATGCTGGAGAAATACATGAAGTCGAATTTGAAATGAAACGTAAAGATGGTTCAAATATCCTTGTTTCATACGAAGGTAAAATTGGATACGATGAATTGGGAAATTTCAAACAAACACACTGCATTTTCCACAACATCACCCAAGCAAATAAAAAATGAAAATCAATATTTTTTATAAAAACAACTATTTTGTTTAAATGTAATATTATTTTCACTAAAAGTATCTATTTACAACTCTTCATATAATTATCGTATAATAACTGATAAAAATCCATATGATTTAAACTATTTTACTATCCTGAGCATTTCATTGCCACCCTTTCTAAACTCATAATCAACCTTCACAATTTCCACATCAACATCAGTGAGGTCATTAATTATCTTTTTAACAAATTCAGATTTTTTGCCCCTATTTTTTACAAGAGGATAAATCCTAAGTTCGTTGGAAGACACTCTAAGCATTTCTTTTATGGCATTTAAATGAAAATTATAATCCAATCTATGATCATAGATAAAAAGTAAATGTGAGCACAGAACAATTGAGAAACTATTATTCTTAAATGGAAGACTCTTTAAATCCGCACCAATATACCTTTGCCCTTTATATTTCCTGTAATCATCAATAAATTCTCTACAAGCTTTATTTCTTTGTTTTTTCAGATCTTCAATATTACTAAAAAAACCCCAAACAAAATGATCAACTGATTTCAAACCCTCAATAAGCAGTTCCAAATGTTCTTTACATTTAGCTGAAAGAGCTTCTGGAGTTTCATTATAGATTATATCAACAGCTTTAATATCAAATCCTTTTTTTGACATCATGGCTGTAAATGAACTGGCACCAGCAGCACAGTCAAGTATTTTTTCATCTGCAATATTTTCTGGATCAAGATTGAACATCTTAATATACTCTGTCCATGTTCTTCCAATGAATATTGGACCCTCCACATTTCGGAAATGGGCTTTGTTAGCATTATTTATTGGGGAAATATCTTTATTGTTCATATTTATTAACCTTTAAACTTTAAAAAACAGAACGAAGTCCAATCAATGAAAAATATTTTCAGGAAATTCTTTTTTCAGATTTTATATGATACATTTAGAAGTTAAATATTTCTAAAAAAAAATACAATTTCCAAATTCATAGACTTTACTTCATTTTGTATATTGATAAATAAATTTTGTATACAAATTTGAAAAAAGAAATGGTGTTAACTTAAACAAGAATTATATTAGCAAGATTTATAAGTATGAAATTAGATCATTTAATATTCACTTGCTCCGGTAGTGTAGTCCGGCCAATCATTTCGCCCTCTCGAGGCGAAGACTCGGGTTCGAATCCCGGCCGGAGCATCAAAACTTTTTCTATTTTAACTTTTAATAATCCATTAAAATTTTTTAAAACCATAAAAATTTTAATTCTAAACTATTGATACACTATTCTAAATCTGCAATAACGGTACATGGTGCACTATCAATTCCTTTCACCTGCCATGGCACAATAACAACTCTTATGAGATGGTCCTCCACCTCTAGCAATTCAAAGTTCATATCTTCAATGAGTAAAAGAGGATCCCCATAATTTTCATCTTCAATAAAAGCATTAACATGGGCCTCTTTAAGCATTTCGGCATCACCATATCTAGTTATGGAGATTATATCAATACCAATACATTTTATATTTTTATAGGTTTTCCTGATCCATCGAACTAATTCAGGAGTTATACAAGGATAATCAGTTAAATATAGGTTAAGATCATCATCCCTATTCCTACCAAAACCAGTCTTGATCAACAAACAATCATATCCACTAAGATCAATTTCAGAAAGATCATCAATGGTGATAAATTCCCCTGGACCCTTTTCACAATCTAACAGAAAAGGATCTTGGAATGTAAGTTCCATTATATCATAATCAGATATGGATTTACCAGAGGATATGAAATGTCTTGGAGCATCCACATGAGTTCCACAGTGATTACCCACTTGAATAATGTATGTGTTGTAATCTTCACCCCAGGTTATCTGATTGTTGGGTTTTATAACCGGTTTGGTTGTTCCAACGTAGTAAGCTGAATTGTTATCAATATAGTATGAAAGTAGTACAGTTTTCATATAGATCCTCCAATTATTTCTTTCTAAAATAAGCTTAATAAGTTTTTTTATAGTAAAATTTATCTAAAACCTTTTTTTAAAGTAATTATCAGAATAAACAATAGGTTCTTGCTTTAATGATCCTTTTTCATGTTAAATGACTCTGTTATAAGCTTTTAAAAAAGATGCCGAACTTGTAACTATTAATAATATCCATAAAAATTCTGGACTATTATAATATTAGAAAATAACCAGCTTTAGGATGTCCAACACTATTAAAATGAAAAAACATGTTTCATTTAGTAATAGCTGTTCATTTAATCCTGTTTTAGGTTTAGAGAAAACTATATAAAGTTTATATAACAATTGTTATATAGGGTGGAGGGGGAGTAAAGCAAATTACAGGACAAATTTCAGGTTTAGAAATAGAAATTAATTATATAATGACGCAGAAACTACTACAAAAAATTTTATCATTCCTGAACAACATATGATATATTAATAATTAATAATTTTTTTAAAATATTAATAAGAGGTGGATTCAATGGCAGAAGTGAAAGTTGATGTTAAAGGGGAAACATGTCCAGTACCACTAGTTGAAATGAGAAAGGCAGTAAGAAAGGCATCACCCGGAGAAATTATTGAAGTAACGGGTACCCATCCCGCATCCAAAAAAGAAATACCCATGGCAGTTGAAGCTCTGGGATTAGAATTGGTTGATATCCAAGAAAAGGATGGAATATGGACCATCAAAATTCGCAAATAAAAAAAATTGAGGAGTAAAAAAAAATGGTTGAAGAAAATAAACCAGATAAGGCAACCATTATTGTGCACAGCGGAGACATGGATAAAATATACAGCGCACTCATAGTTGCCAATGGAGCCCTATCAATGGGAATGGAAGCATCACTATATTTCACGTTTTGGGGACTGCAACGACTTCAAAAAGGCGGACTTGAAAAGGGACCTCTATCAAAAATGCACTTCCTAGGACTTGGAAAATCCATGATAAAAAGCAGGATGAAAAAAGCCAATGTAGTCTCCCTTGAACATCTATTTAAGGATTTCAAGGAATTAGGTGGTAAAGTAATAGCATGCGAGATGACCATGGAGATCATGGGAGTGAGCAAGGAAGACCTGGATCAAAATTTGATAGATGAATACGGTGCAGTGGGAACCTATATCAACGAAGCAAGAGATTCAAAAATAACCCTCTTCATTTAATTTATAGTACTAGAATTTCTTTAAATAAGGAGGAATAATCAATATGTCAAATAAGTATATCTATCTTGACAATGCATCGGTTACAAGAATGGATGAAAGAGTATTGGAAGTAATGAACCCTTATTTTTTCGAATCCTACGCAATACCAACATCAGAAACAGGATATTCAATGGGTATCGAAGCAAGAGAAGCCCTTGAAAAAAGCAGAGGAAGAATAGCCACAGCACTGGGTGCTAATGAAAACGAACTCATATTCACATCTGGCAGTTCAGAATCAAGTAACACTGCTGTTAAGGGTGTTGCAATGGCATTGATAAACAAGAAAGGTAAACATATCATAGTATCGGCCATAGAAGATTTTCCAGTATTAAACAGTGCGAAAGCCCTGGAAAAATATGGATTTGACGTAACCTACCTCGAAGTTGACAAATATGGAATAGTTGATCCTCAAGTTTTAAAAAATTCCATTAGAGACGATACAATACTGGTATCTATTCAACATGCAAACCAGGAAATTGGAAGCGTACAGGACATAAAAGCAATAGGTGAAATCTGCAGAGAAAAAGGAGTAATATTCCACACAGACGCCACTCACACATTCACCAAGGTACCTTTAGATGTGAGTGTACTGCCGGTTGATCTTGTAACAATCTCAGCACATACAATACATGGACCCAACGGAATTGGGGCACTCTATATCAAAAAAGGAACACCCATGATGAAATGGCTTGACGGTGGATTTCAGGAGTTCAACAAACGAGGCGGTCTTGAAAATATTCCGGGTGCAATTGGCTTTGCAAAAGCAGTTGAACTCGTAACCAATGAGGAAAATACGAAGATACAGGACATGCGTGACCATCTGATTGAAAGAGTACTGTCAGAAATACCTCAAACAATACTGAATGGTCATCCATTACTTAGAACACCTCAAAATGCCAATATAACATTTCAATATGTGGAAGGAGAATCAGTAACACTACACCTAGACATGCGCGGTTTCGCTGTAAGCACAGGCTCTGCATGTTTCAGCAGATCCCTACAGGCAAGCCATGTAATACTGGGAATAGGGGGAGACCCTGAAAGAGCACATGGATCGCTCAGAGTAACATTGGGACGTTTCAACAAAATGGAAGATGTAGATGCAATTACCGATGCGTTAATAGAAGTTGTAACCAATTTAAGAAAGATGAGCCCGCTAGGTAAAACCTAAAAAAGTTTTTTTACTATTTTTTTTAATCTAAATTATCTATTTTTTTTATTAAAAACAAAATATGCATTAAAAAAATGCATTAATCTTAATCTCCATCATCTTCATCATTAATCTCTTTAAAAGTCAATTTAAAAGTGGTACCATTGTTACTATGAACCTCAAGAAGGGCTTCAAGTTGTATTGAAAGACTAGCTACAAGTTTGAGCCCTAAAGAAGATGCTTCAAATGGATCAATATTACTTGGAATTCCAATACCATCATCAAAAACTGTTAAAATATATTCTCCACTATCAAACTCGAGCTTCACATTAATATTACCATTTTCATCAGGAAATGCGTGTTTAATAGAATTTGAAACCATTTCATTAACAATTAAACCCATTGGGAGGGCAGTATCAATATTTAAATAAATTTCATCTGCATCCACTTCTGTTTTAATATTACTTGAAACACGTGAATATGAAGTTATAATATCACGAACAAGACTATCTAGGTATTCATACATATTGAGCTTACTCATGTTGTGTCTATGGTAAAGCTTTTCATGGATCATAGCCATGGATTTAACACGGCCTCTGCTTTCTTTAAGAACTTCAGAAGCCTCTTCATTCTCAGTATTTTTAGCTTGAAGAGATAAAAGACTTGAAATAATCTGCATGTTATTTTTAACCCTATGATGAATTTCCTGTAAAAGCACGTCCTTTTCATTTAAAGATGCAACGAGTTTATCTTCAACATTTTTTAACTCAGAAATGTCAATAATTATCCCCCTGAAACCTTCAGGAACACCATTGTGGGTTATAGGGTTAGAATAGAGTATTATGGGAAATTTAGTCATGTCTGTACGCAGGGCAGTATATTCATCTCCAGTAACCTGCCCTTCAAGAACATTTTGAATTCTTGCCTTTGATAACGGTCTATCTTCCTCAATTAACAGTTCTAAAATATTTAAACCATTATCCAGATCCGCCTGGGAATAACCAAACATTATAAAGGCATACTTATTCATAAATGTAAGATTACCATTTAAATCTGTTTCAAAAACTGTTTGGGGAAGAAGATCTGCCAGATCTCTGTACTTCTTCTCAGACTTTTTTATATGTTCCTCAGCATTTTTACGACTAGTTATATCTTCAAAAATATATATCCAACCTGTAAAAAGCCCCCCATTATAAACAGGGGCAAATTGAATTTCAATCCATTTAACATCAGATTTTTCAATTTTTAAATTAATATTACCCTCAGCTTTCCCCTTTGGTGAGATTTCATTCCATATTTCAAGTTTTTGACCTGCACTTTGACCAACACATGTATTATCCAATTTAAGAAGTTTCTCTGCCTGGGGATTAATATCCATAATCCTCTCCTGTGTATCTAACACCAAAACCCCATTTTTCATACTGTCAAAGAGGCTTTTATATGCTGGAGGCATAATATCCAGGAGTTTATAACCAACAATACTCCATAATATAAGAATTCCTGAGGCTGTGAGAGCCAGAGGTGTGGGATCAAAGAAGAATGGGATAAGACCTGCAGAATAAAAAGAATTGCTTAATAACGGTATTAATGCTGCTAGAAAAACCATCATTGCCTGACGTTGGTAGATGCGAGATGTTCTAAATAAATTCTGTCCAATTAAGACCAATCCTGCCAGTAAGAGTATATATGAATAAATAGCTGAGGTTATAGCTGCTGGTCCATGAGCGTATAATACCATTAAACCTTCAGATGTCATCACAGGAATGATAAGAGGCCATACAAGTCCGTGCAATTCATTTGTAAATGTCAAGTAGATAGTTGCAACAGGAATTAAAAAAAGAAATATAACTCTGGGTCTTTTTATAACCTCTTGATTCTGAGTGTAATCTAATGTAAAAAGAAACCAAAACGGTGCTGCAGCACTGATCCCAATATAACTGAGTTTAGCCCATAAAATTTTTGAAGCCAAATCTGCAGAAGCAAGCTCCATAGCACTGGTTAACGACCATTCAGCTACAAATAAAAATAATAATGAAAGATACAATGCACCGCTAACTCCCCGTCTTTTCCAAGCCCTCCAAGATAAAAGGAGACTTATTAATGAACTGATAATTAAAATTCCAGAGTAAGCAGTGTACTGTATTTCCATTTTGTATCCTCAAATGTTTTTTAAACCATCTGTTTCTGATTATAAATAGTTTTATTCCTCAACAATATATTCACATACTTTCAAAAGAATTTTACATGTTAAAACCAAAAAATATGATCATGGAAAATGAAAAAACCTGGAAACAGTTCAAGGGAAAGGAAACACCATCTTCCGTTGAGATCAACGAACTCTTCTTTAACAATATTCCTAAAGGTTCTGAAATACTGGATTTTGGTTGTGCATGGGGCAGAATAGCATTCCACCTTCAAAAAAGAGGTTACAATGTAACAGGCTTCGATCTAAACCAAAATGCAGTTGAAACAGCATTAAAAGAAGCAGAGAAAACCAACAAGAAAAATATTTTCCAGGTGCAATTCCATACAGCAAATGCAATGGAATTACCATACCCTGACAAGTCCTTTGATGCATGTATTTTACAGGCATTCCTTACAACCATAATCAAACCAGAACACAGAACCCTGATATTAAAAGAGGCAAACAGAGTACTAAAAGATGAAGGAATTATATATCTGGCAGATTTTGGCCAAAACTGGGAAAATCCCTACTACAGCCAGAGATATGAACGTGATTTTGTGAAAACTGGTGAAATGGGAACCTTTATCGTGACCAAAAAAGGAAAACCCCAGGGCAAAGAACTTTTCAAAGCACACCACTATACAAAGGAAGAATTAATGGTATTATTTGAGCAGGTTAAAAAATTCAAGGTAGAAATAGTACATGAAACAGTCTTCACAACATTTCAAGGTAACCAAACCAAAGGATACATCATAATTGCAAAGAAAATATAAAAAAAAATAATGAATAAAATTAGTTCAGTTAAAATAATCAATTCAAATATAACTTAAAAGATTTCCACCTACAACAATCTAAATTAAACATTTCCACTTAACTACAATTTATAAATAAATTTATAGGAAATAATATGAAAGATAAAAAAGAACTTCAAAAAATACTCAAAAGAATAGATGGAAAGGGTTACAAGGCATATAATGATATTAAAGGCATTTATAATTTTGATTTTTTTATTTTACATATAGACCATGTTCAGAGGGACCCCTTTGCAGGTCCATCACTTTTAAGAGTTGAGGTGCAGGGCGCATCATTTCCAAGAGAATTAATTGACAACCATGAAAAAAGGGATGCAGTATCCGACTTTATTGCAAGAGCATTAAATGGATCAATAAAAAAACATACAGCAGGAAGAAGTGGAAGTGGAAAAAGTGGGATTATAACAATAGACAGTGGAGATCAGGAGATATTAGAAAGGAGCTGTGTTAATATTCGGCCAGGTAATTTGGAGGTTAGATTTTCTTTAGGCCTTCCGGCACGGGGAAGAAGGATAATAGGTAGAGAAGCTTCCAGAATATTGATGGATGTACTTCCAGTAATTGTTAATGATTCATGTTTCTATAAAAATATAGATTCAGATCATCTAACAGAAGAAGTGGAACTTTTTGAAGATGCAAATTTTATACGGAACCAGCTAAAAAGCAGAGGTCTGGTTGCATTTGTAAGGGATGGTTCAATACTTCCAAGGGGAAGCGGTGTAACAGACAAACCATTGAAAAATGCAGTTCAATTTAAAACACCAAAATCCATGGAAGTTATGTTTGAAACACCTAACCATGGATCTGTAAAGGGTATGGGTATCCCTAAGGGCGTTAACTTGATAGTTGGTGGAGGCTATCATGGTAAATCAACACTGCTACAGGCAATAGAGAGGGGTGTTTACAATCACATATATGGAGATGGAAGAGAATGGGTTGTAACAGATCCAACAGCTGTCAAGATCAGAGCAGAAGATGGCAGAAGAATAGAGAATGTTGACATAAGTTCATTTATACACAACCCACCTTTAAATAAAAACACCGAAGAATTCTCAACAGAAAATGCATCGGGTTCAACATCCCAGGCAGCAAATATTGTAGAGGCAGTTGAAGCAGGGACACATCTAATACTATTCGACGAAGACACATCAGCAACCAACTTCATGATACGCGATGAAAGAATGCAGAGACTGGTTTCAAATGAGAAAGAACCAATAACACCATTTATAGACCGGGTCCGAGAACTGTACGAAGACCATAACATATCCACCATCATGGTAATGGGAGGATCAGGGGACTACTTTGAAGTCGCAGACACAGTTATAATGATGGACAACTACATACCAGAAGACGTTACAAAGGATGCAAAGAAGATAAAAGAAGAGCTTCCAATAAACAGAATGCAAGAAGTAGAATTCAAATTTCGATTCAAGGAAAGATACCCACTTCCTGAAAGCATTAAAACATATAAAGGTCGGAAAATAAAACTCGATATACGTGGAAAATCAACCATACTACTGGGCCTGGAAACCATAGACCTTTCACAGGTTGAACAGTTAATCGACACCAGCCAGACGCGTGCAATAGCCTATGCAATAGCCTATGCTGCCCAAAACCATATGGATGGTAAAACCAACATGAAAGAAATAGTTAAGATGGTAGAACACGATATTGAAACAAAAGGACTTGACATACTGGCACCAAAGGGTCGAAAGAATCCTAATAATATTGTAAAACCAAGAATATTTGAACTTACAGCTGCACTCAACAGACTCAGAAGTTTAAAAACTAGAAAATATTAAAACAATGATCCATCATAAAACTTCATATCTCATTGAACCTTCATATTACAAATCAGCTTCACATCATTTATTTAGAAGATTTACTCCACTTCTAACTCATAAATAATGCCATTTTTTTTAAAAAGTTCCTTTAAACAATTATAATTATCCTCTTTAAGGGCATATACTTCCTTCTTCTCATTACATGTAAAGCTGAATCTTTTTATAGGATGTCCAAATTTAATATCCTTTATTTCTGCTATAAAGTACTTTTTAACTTTACCCGTTCTTCTAGTTCTGTAAAAATTTTTCCTGTATTCAATCAGCAACTCACTGGTTAACTCCATATCATAAAATTCATCTTCAAAAAAGAGTAAAGTTTCACTAAGATCCTTATCACATACAATACAACTATCTGCTTCTTCCGGGTTTCCAACACCACACTCTGGACATATCCTGTTAAAAGATATTCTGTCGTTGTATTCTTGGTTCACAGTCATTTTTTACCATCACAAATTCGATCTTACATAGTATGTATCATTAATCTGTTTTCTATATGAAAGTAGATATAAATTATTATTTTTAGTTAGAGATATGAAACTTAATCTTGTCAATCGATAATTTTTGGTGATGATCATCACATAAAACTTCTTAATTATTTTTTAGACTGTGAATAGAAATCAAAATTAAAATTAATTTCAGAAAGATTTACGATCAAACACGGGATTATAATTAAAATTACAACGGTGTACAAATGCCATATATGATATGCAAAAAATGCGATGTTTACTATGAAATAGCCGATGAGAATGCAGAGAAAGATTTAAAAACATGTCAATGCGGCTCTAAAATGAAGTATTACGAAAAACTTGAGGATTTTCTTAATTCAAAAGAACGCAAAACCAATGGAAACTCTATTCCAGTAATTGAAAGACTGGTAATAGATTATGAATCGGCAATCTCAAGGATAATACTCCAATGTATGTTGGAAATTCCAATTGAACTGGGAATAAAACGTTTCATGCTAATTTTAAATGGAAAAGAATCTCCATTCATTACAAAATACAAGCTGTACAAACTTAAAACCTATGGAATGCTTTTTAACTATACAGAAGAACAATTAAGAATTATTATTGATTCTATTATTGAAAAAGGGTTTCTAAAAACAGAATATAAATCCGAATATGAGGGTTCTTATCTTGAATTAACAGATAAAGGTAAATTCTTCTTAAATGTTGGAGATAACATTGAAATGGGTTTTTTGGAAAAAGTAATTAAATAATTTTATTAAATATTTTTTTTAAACAGTTTCAAGACTATAAAAATTCAAACAATTTGTTTTACAAATTGCAGATCTCATCGGGAATTTCTCTAAGTGAAATCAGATCTTTTGCAATGCACAGAACAGTTAAAATCACCAGCACCAGGAATCCTGGTAAAATTGTACCTAAAAAGCCGGTTAATAAAACCAAAATTATTATTAGATAATATGGAATTCTAAATACCAGAAGTAAACGGCTTTTACAGTCATCCCATCTAAATGAGGAAATGAATATAAGGCTCAGTGATAAAAGTGCAACAGCTAGTGATATGCACATAATCCATGTATCAGTGCTTGAAAGTTCACTTCCATACGGTAGCATTAAAACATGTTTTATACCTGCCGCAGCTCCAACAATTCCAAGAAGTAATGGAAAATGGGAGTATATCCAAAGCTGATATTTGGCAATTTGATCTCCACGATCTTGTACTCTGGCTTCAGCCCCTCCTGCCTCTTCAAAGTACCCCCACCATATGCTGAATGATATTAAAAGACCCATTAACCCTATAAGTGCGGTGTAAAGATTGAATCCTACATTGCTAATAGCCACAACAACACTCACAATTGCCTCTCCAATAATAATTATGGTGAAAAGACCAAATCTTTCAGGTAGATGAGTTGGATGTGTTGGAAAATTTATATGAAGATCCCCAGCTCTAAAAGGTGTAAGGAAATCAACAAACAACGCAACTCCCCAGAGCACAAAACGATAAGGAGCAGGTATAAATGCAGATATCAACCATATAGTTGCTGCAATACCAAAACCAATACTGTAACGGCGGGTTAATGGACGTGCATCCGGTAGATTTCTTCCAACCCTAATATACTGAGCAACTAAAATAAATCTCAACACAGCATAAGAAATAGCAAAACCCTCACCTGTGGTTGTCAAAGCATTTCTAACGTTAACCGCCAAAGAAGCAACAACAACCATCTGCAACATTGTCAAGGCCCTATTTAATATGTCGTCGGTTCCAAAACGGTCCAAATAAAATGTATGACCCGACCAACCCCACCAGATAGCAAAAAATAGGGGAATCGATTCTAAAAAAGTAATGGGTGTGTAATTAGCACTTAAATTTAATGCAATCTGTGAAATGGCAGCAACAAAAATCAGATCGTACAGTAGTTCCAGCCAGTCAGAATGTTTTTCTAAACTCTGATCATCATTGGATCGTAAAGTTGGTAGTACAACAAAATCTTTTCTAAGCTTCATGTGCCCCCACAATCATCATAAAATATGAATATAATCTACTATAACATTTTTTTATGATTCAATAAATAAATACACTATACTATTAGACTTTAAAAAATTTATAATTACCGCTACCCGCCAACTAAACTCCACCACTAATTAGAAGTCAAAGTAAAGTTTTAAACCAAAATTTTCAATTACCCTTCTTATCTTAAAAAAAATATGTAAAACTATTAAATACAAAAAATTATTTCCACATTTTAATGAATTTTATTTAGTCATTAAATTAACTATTAACCTTCAATTTTTCTTTGATCTCTTCAAATAATTCAATATGGTCCTTCATATCTTCTGTAAGAAAATAAACAGCACCATACTTATTATCAACATGTGTTGCAATGATATTATGTTCTTCCAAAAGTTTTAAATGATGCCTAACGGTTTTATAATTTAATTCAAGAATTTCTGATAAGTTATAAGCATTATATGATTCCGTTTTGAGTAAATCCATAATCCTCACTCTGTTAAACTCGCCTTTACTTCCTTTGAATAACCACCACAACAAGCTTTCCATTTGCATCCCTTATGATATTACTAAAGAAAAGTATTAATATTAAAACCTTTACTTTTAAACTTTAAAATTAATTTAAGTTGAACAAGTATTTAAAATTTAACATTAATAATCATTTTTTTTCAGAACTGCAGATGATAAATCAAGATTAACTAAACAAAATTGTAAAACTCATTACTTAGTAGGTGTTAATAAAAAAAATAATAAGCACCAAAAAAAGATATCTAAAAAAATTCTTCCAATAAAAATCAAATAATATATTTCATTTTAAATAAAAAAATATTCAAAAATCACAAAAAATCATAAAAATATATAATAATTAAAAATAGCTATCGCTAAAACCTCCCCAAAAATAGTATAATTGTTCCTTATTATATGTTTTATGCATAAATTAGGAAATAATTAAAAATTAATTAAAATTATCAAAAAAGCCTAAAAAATTTTTAAATCTATAATATTCAATTGTTTATACTATGCTGATATACAGAGTACCCAAACCAACAACAAAACATAATACAGCAGTTATATATGTGGATGTTCTGGAACCTTCCATCAATTTGGTTGAACTGTAAAGTAATAGAGGTACGAGTAAAAGTAGAATAATAGCACCTGCAAGATAGAATATACGCATTTGAATAAAACCTCCACACCATTTTATCATCAATAATACTCTTCTGATTAAATCAGATATTTCCAATTAAATTTAAATTCATTTCTATTTAAGATTAACCCCACTGAAATAAATGGATATCCTAAGTTAAGCAAAATTATTTGGTAACAGCGGTTAATACTATAATAAGAAGATCATTTTTTGAAGATTTTTCATATATAAAGAATGGAATGAATTGTTAAAAAATAATCTGGAGGTGGATATCAATGGATGTTGTTAAAGCATTAAATTCCCGTTTTACTTGCAGAGCATTTAAACAGGATCCAGTAACAAAAGAGACAATTCTTAAAATAATGGAAGAAGCAACACATTCCCCTTCATGGGCAAATACACAACCATGGGAAATATTTGTAGCGGGTGGCGATGCATTAGAAAGGATTCGAAGAAATTTTATGGAGTCCTATGCAAATGATGAACCCAAAACTCCAGAAATACCCTGGGTTGAAAACTGGCCAAGTACCATGGAAGAACGGATAAAAGAACTTGGAATAGGCCGATTTAAACATTTGGGAATTTCAAAGGACGATAAGATAGCTAAAAATGCGAATTGGAGATTAAATTTCAAATTTTTCGATGCACCCTCAGTTGTATATCTATGCATGCATGAGAGCCTAACTGAATGGTCAATTTTCGATCTTGGTTCATTATCACAGAGCATAATGCTGGCTGCACTGGAACATGGAGTAGACTCTGCACCAGCAGTAAATCTTGTTGCATATCCCAATTTCATAAGAAAAGAACTTGAAATTCCAGAAGAATTCATGATAGTCTTTGGAATTGCACTGGGATATAAAGATGAAAAAAGCCCTCAAAACACATATAAAAGCTCAAGACGCCCAATAGAAGAAGTAGTCAGAACAAAAGGATTTTAAAGTAATTTTTTTAAAAAATTATATTCTAAAAATATTGTTTTAATCTAAAAAACAATGGGGGAAATTATATCATGGATGTAAATAAAGCCATAGAAGTTAGAAGAAGCATTAGAAAGTACAAACAAGTTGATATTGAAGAAGATAAGTTGGATAAAATTTTGGAATCAGCTAGAATTGCGCCATCAGCAGCCAACCGTCAACAATGGAAATTTGTGGTTGTAAAAGATTCAGATATAAGAAAAAAACTTGTAGATGCATGTCATAGCCAGGTATTTGTTGGAGAAGCCCCGGTAGTAATAGCTGCATGTTCAACAGAATCTGATCAGAAAATGCCCTGTGGACAATATGCATATACAGTTGATCTTTCAATTGCACTATCATTTATGATACTACAGGCAACAGAACTTGAACTTGGAACCTGCTGGTTAGGTGCCTTCAACGAAGACAACGTGAAAAATATACTGAACATACCCGATAACATCAGAGTTGTTGGAATGATAACCATAGGATATTCAGATGAGAAACCCGACCCAAGACCACGAAAAACAATGGGCGAAATAGTATCAAACAATGGATGGATGTAAAAAATAAGAACTAAATAAAAAGATTAATTAATACTGAGGATGAAGCAATCAATGGGATGGTCCTAGTGAAATAACTCTTATTTCCTCACTAATTCATGCCTCCATCAAAAATCTCATCAAATTATTTCCATATATTTTTAATCATAAATATCACACAAAAATCCAATATTACAAAATTAAATTTCAACAAATTGAAAATTTCTATATAATATTAAAATATTTTAAAAGGGCAAACATTTGATTACATGATTTATTAATCCTATTTTTATTTAAGGTCCCGTGAAGTGCAAGTACTTCACATGTAACTGCAGGCACACCATTTAAATTACAAACATCTTCCAGTGCACCAGGATATTTTACTCCTGCTTTATCATCGGCAATTAATTTAGACCCTGATTTTTTGGCAATGTATCCAGCAATGTTATCTTAATGATGGAGAATACCCTCTGTGTGAGGGTGGGGATGAATCTAACCACTATATATAAATAATAGTTTAACAATAATTAATAGTATCGTATGCGATAACCAAGCATACTACACTTAATCTAATCAGTACCGTAGGAACTACGGAAATTAAAGCTTCTCTGAAAAAAACCACATTAGTGGATTTAATGAAGGAAGAAGCTCCTTCCGAAAGGGAGGGGTAGTTCACAACTCTTTAAAATGGGTATCCTGGTACAAAGAGCACTATCCCTGCCTGGAACACCTCCTGGCATTGATGAATGGAAATCTCCCAAAGCATCAACATGCAATCTCTTTGCAAGTTTCATTATAATGTTGGTGGGATTTCCTGTTTTATTTGCCAGCCTATTGGGATTGGTATGATTCCAGTATCTATGAGTATGTGATGTACAGTAGGGAATTGCAAATGGAATAATATAAATTGTTCCTTTGATGGTTTTACCATTAAGATAATTTATCAACTTCATTGCTGCTGCAGGGGCAGGTAATTCATTTCCATACACACCAGCAACAATTAATATTTTAGGCCCCTTACCGTTCCCAAAGGTAACCATGGGAGTTCCAGTTTTTGCCTTAGAAATTATCTGATCGCTAAGAACTGTCTTGGGAATATATTTGTATAGTAAAGAATTTTTTTTGATGTCCCCACCTGTTGCCCCGTTAATAATATCTATCTTCACAACAGTTGTAAAGCTCGAGCAATAATATGCAACACCCTTACCTGAAATATCCTGAATACTGTTGTAATGTAAAATAAGAGTATATTTTGTTCCATTTTTTAATTTTTTAGACGGTGTAATAATTAAGGTATTATCGTGGATAGTTTTCCTAAAAGGAGTTAATACACCATTTACAAGCAGTTCTATCCATTTATTCCCGAATTTCACATGTTTATTAAATTTAATATGGATAACTTTATTAGTTTTCACATTCAAGGAATTTCTTTTGGGATCTGAACTTTTAACAACAGGAGAGTTCAGATATGAATTTGAAATTGTTATGGGATGAATTAACATTTTTCTGAGTAATTAAATTTGAATTATTATCAGCAGCAGAAACCATGCCACATGTTAGCAATCCAAAAATACAGGGTAATAACAGAATTAATAAACGTTGATCCATTTTTCCAACTCACCTACATGTTCACTATTATTAAAATTTTGTTTACCATTTAGAAATTGCCTTATTTTTTATTCAAAGTCATACTGTAGTCTTCAAAGGCGGTTTCTAATGTTTCCAACATTTTATTACCAATTTCTTCATATGCTTCATATCTTAAATTAGCCAATGAAACTCTCACAGACCAGCTGGGAGCATCAAATCCTGCTCCTGGAAGGATAACTATAGATTCTTTATCTGCCAGTGCAAATACAAATGAAAGTGCATTATACGATTTTTCCATCCATTCTGCAAACAACATGCCATACCTATCGGTTGCAAGTTTAAGAAGATCTATTACTGCATAGTAATTGGTTGCAGTAGTATCATAATCTAAAGGCAGACCCAGAGACTTATAGAGCACATGTATACGCTTGTTAAGAGCATTTTTAGTACCTTCAATATAATTGATATCATCCTCAATTATAAAGAACAATGAAAATAGGGTCATTTGAGTTTGCTGAGGTAGTGATAAACCTGCAGTATGTTTAAGAGCTACAGATCTGCTGTCAGCAACCATACGGTCTATGAATTTAATTTTAGAGGGATCAAGACTTATGCTTTCATACCTTTTTATTAACTGATTTTTTATTTTTTCAGGAAGTGAACTCAACATCTTATCTATTGCATTGTCTTCATAAAGTGCCACCACACCCAACCTCCATCCTGTACATCCCATATGCTTACTGAATGAATAAACACAGATGGTATTTGATGGTATTTCCGACATAATGGAACTAAAATCTTCAACAAAGGTTGCATAGACATCATCAGATATGATGATAAGATTGGGGTTATCATTTTTTACTATGTTTGCAATTCTTTGGATGGTTTCATCTCTGATTGCTCTTGCCTGGGGATTTCCCGGATTAACAACAAAAAATGCTTTAATAGATGGATCTTTGAGTTTATCTATTTCACTATCAGGATACTGCCAATCATCATCCGGATCTGCTTTAATCTCAACTTCAACCAGATCATAGTCGTTTAAATGTGGTATTTCAAGGTAAGGGGTGAATATGGGAGATCCAATTGCTATTTTATCCCCTTTTTTAATCAGCTTATTTTCAATTAGCGAGTTAAAAACATATATGATTCCACCTGTACCTCCTTCAGTTGCAAAGAGATCGTATTTGCAAGATTTTAATTGGTTTTTACATAGAAATTCAATTAAAAATGAGTGTACAACCTTTTCAGCATGGGGTAACATTCTGTCTGGTTCCGGATAGAAATCTCCAATACAACCGATCACGAGTTCATACACCCAGCTATCCGGATCGAAACCCATTTTGTTGATTCCATAATCAACAGAACTCTTAAGAAATTTTATACCCGGTGCATCAGGATTTTTCTTAGCATAATCCTGAAATCTCTCTGATATTCCTTCCTTTTCAGCATGAAAACCAGTATGTACATATTTACAGTTGCATTTAGTTTCTTCCATCGCAAAATTACCAAGAGTAAAAAATGCCTGTCTAGGGGTGGTGGCAATCCAATTAGGATTACCTCTACCCGCATTTAGAAGTGTGCGATCACGGAAATTTCCTGCAATATTGGTCAGTGCAAATTGAACCTCAAAAGGACTCAGTTCCATATAGCTCTTTAACTCTTTATAATCCATAGTTTTCTCCTGATTCAACTTTGAATATTTATTTATGAATTACCTGATTCTTTATCCTGATTAATATACTCCAGAGTGATTTTTTTAAAGTGGAGTGCATCAGGATTGTCTGGATCTTTAAATAATACCTCATCAAAACAGTCGAGTGCTTCTTTATACTGTTTAATTAGCCCCAAGGTAACGCCCTTTTCAAGAAGTCCCAGAACAAAATTTGGATCGATATCCAATGCATTGTCAAAAGATTCTAATGCATTTTGATAGTTATCAATTTCTTTATAATTCAAACCAATCTGTAGCCATGCCCATGGATTCTCTGGTTCGGCTTCAACTATGGTTTTAAAAACATTAATGGAAGATTCAAAATCCCCCATATGTTTCAATGCAATACCCTTGTAGTTCATTGCATCCATATTATCGCTATTAATATTTAAAGCCTGTTCAAAACATTCCAATGCCTTATCGGCCTCTTCAAGGAAACCTAATGACTGGCCTTTTTTTATGAGTGCCTCTTCACTGTCAGGGTTTAAATTTAAGGCACTATCAAAATTTTTAAGTGCTTCCTTGTATCTTCCAAGTTCCAGCAACAGGTTACCCATTAAATTGAAAGCTTCAAAGTTATCTGGATCCATAATTGTAACCATTTCAAAGCTTTTTATTGCTTCTTCAGTTTTACCTAAAAACATCAAGGATCTGCCTTTGAAGTACCAAGCCCCAATATTTTTGGGGTCAATGTTCAGTGCATTATCAAAAGATTCGAGTGCATCTTCCTGTTTATTTTGATATTCCATCGATATTCCCCTTAAAAACCATGCTTCATCATTTTCAGGGTCAATTTCAAGTAAATAATCCAAGGTTCCAACAGATTCCTCGAACTTTTCAATTGTTTGAAGTGTTCTTACTTTCAAAAAAAGGGCAGGTAAAAGCATTGGTTTTATTTTCAAGGCCTTATCACAACAATCTATTGCATTTTCAAATTTTTCAAGACGTATGAGTATGGTTGCCTTGTTCATCAATGCATTATGATCATTAGGATTCAAATCCAAAGCCTTATCAAGACATTCCATTGCTTTATCATTCATACCTATAGTTAAAAATGTTGCACCTTTATTGGTCCACGCCTCAGAATAATCAGGTTTTATTTCAAGGGCTTTATCATAACACTCTATCTCTTCATGGTGCTCACCCATTTCATACAAAGAAAGCGCCTTACCATTCCATGCCTCAGCATAATTTTCATTGATTTCAATCGCTTTTTCATAGGATTCAATCGATGCAGGGAAAATTTTCAGATCATATAGCACAACACCCCTACGATACCATGCTTCGGTAATGAGTGGATTGATCTCAAGAGATCTATCGTAACATTCCAGGGCATCTGCAAATTCACCCATAGCAGAAAGTGTTTTTGCCTTTAAAAACCATGCTCTATCATCATTCGGGTCAAGATCAATTGCATGGTCAAAACATATTACTGAATCATCATAGCACTTCATTATACCATATGTAACTCCTTTAGAATTCCATGCTTCAATAAACATAGGATCTATTTCCAATGCACGTTCAAAAGATTTTAATGCTTCATCTGTTCTTCCTATGCCTCCAAGCGCATTACCTCTTTTGAAGTACACATCAGGATCATCCTTTTCAACTTCAAGAATTTCTTCCAGGCAAACAAGAGCCTCAGCATATCTTTCAAGGTTTAAAAGACAGTTAGATTTTTCTTTTAACACCGATACCTTGTTCTCAGTTCTATCTAGTATACTATCAAATATTGAAATTGCTTCCTCAAACTCTCCAATGGATGACAATAAAAATGCTTTGTTATTAAGCAGTACTTCATCTTCTGGATTGATTTCCAGTGCTTTATTAAAACAGTCTAACGATTCTTCATACCTCTCACACAGTAACAACGCCATACACATGTTGTCAAGAGCCCATACAAAATCAGATTTTATTTTTAAAGCTTCATCAAAACTTTTAACAGCATCTTCAGCTTTTCCAAGTCCCATTAAAGCCATTCCTTTACGAGTCCATAATTCAGGATCATCGGGATCTTGTTTCAAAAGCTTTTCACAGGATTCAACAATATTAACAAATTCCTCTTCATTAACATCACCATATTCTTCCACAAACAATCCCTCCTGTTTTATATTATATATCATGGATAGTTGATTTAATTATCCATTTAACAACAACTTAAATTTAAACCCGGATTATTACAAATCCCAATGATTATTGGTTGGAATTAATAAATTATTTTAAAACAGTTTATTTGTCCTAAAAATAGAATCAATACCTTGTGGTATAATTTTATTAATGGATCAATCAACAGAATCTTGATGTTTAATGTCCCTTAAATTATGAGAAACCTATATTGACTAGGAATAACAAATAAAAATCTAAGAATTATAAAAATTTAAACCAAATTAATGATTGAATATGAGGAGATGTAGTATGACCGATAACAATGAATTATCAGCTATAGAATCAAAGGCAGGTGAGATACTGAAGGGCCATAATGGTGTTTATCTTGATAAAAGATTATACACAGTCTTAAAAAAAGGTTTTCCTGGCTTAACACGTAAGGATTTTAATAAAGTATTGGATTCACTATTAACCAGCGGATATTCAATGGAACGTGGACTTATAAGGCCTTTAACTGCAAACGAAGTGGAAAAACAGCAGAAAGAAGAGCATGAAAGCGGTAAAAAAGCAGGAAAAGGTGCTTCTGAACGTCCAAGACTTTCTACCAAACGTGGAATTTAATAAAGGATAAGTGAATTGGGAGATAATTTATCTTTTAATTCCATAAATATCCTCAAAAACCTTTTCATATAGATCTAAAAATTCAATTAATTTGTTAAATACATACTTAACAATATCAACAGGGCTTTTAGACGATTCTGGAAGGGGTACTGATACATAAACATCAATTTCAGCTTCTTTTTTTTCATTACTGTAAACCATTTCAAAATGTCTTGTTGGTGTCAAACGTCCTAATTTCCAGCTAACCAGACGACTTATCATTTCTTCACAGTCATCTTTGGACATTTCAGCATCAACAAATCTTAGTTCTCCATTTAGCGAAGATTCATATTTTTTTATTTCTATTTTTTCAACTATCATGGACTTTTCCCCATCATATAGAATTTTCACATTTTAAATTTGTACTACAAGTGTTATATTTTTTTAGATTTTTCCAAGTCCAAAACTTACGAGTAAGACATTGATTGCAGGCCAAAAAACCATCTATTTAATAAAACCCAGTATTGAAAAAAATAATTAATTCTTTTTATTTTATAGAAATGTTTTTCTAAAATCTGCTCCAATATATACACTAACGTTTATAAAAATGATTCAATTTTTAATAACACAATTATAGGTTTTGAAATGAGAAAAAAAATATCTCTGCTAATAATAGCCGTATTCGTGGTAATTATTGGGGTTGTTGGCCAAAACATTATTGGAAACTACTACTCCCAATCAACAAGTTTAAATTCTCAAACTGCAGCTTCTGTTGTTTACATTGAAAATGGAGTAACAGGTGTAGTTACAATTAATGATCCAGTTCTAAACAGATCAACAGATATTACTGTGATCTATGCACCATTGGATTCAGGATCTGGATTTATTGTCAACAATCAGGGCTATATTATCACAGCTTTCCATGTAGTTGGAGACCCTGAAACTTTAAAGAATCAGATGGTAATTAGATTAATGAACAGCGCCGATATAAAGAAATACATTGAAAGAGCAGCTGTAGCAGGTTATGTGTCTAAATACAACCCTCAATTGGGTTCAGAGCTTATGAACACTAATTCAACTGGAAGTCCTCCCATAATCCAAGCACAGCCAGATATTAACACCACAACAGATATGCTCGATCAAAATAACCTCATAACAGTTGGATCATCACAACAGCAGATCAGAGTAAAATTACCAGGCACAACCAGTACAAATGCAGTAAATGCCAATTTAGTTGATGTTGGAAATTCGGGTGCAGATGATGATGTGGCACTCATAAAGATCGATCCATTCTTAAAAACCCTCACACCTTTGGCAGTAAACTCAAAAACACCTACTATTGGTGAAAATATTCAGATATATGGATATCCGGTATTAAATGGGGGAATGTACTCTGATACCAATCAAACAACAATAAAACCATCCTCAACCACAGGAGTATTAACAGCAGAAGTACCAAACAACGGTAGCATCTACTATCAAACAAATGCTTTAGCATCTCACGGATACAGTGGAGGTCCAGTAGTTGACTCACAAAATAGTGTACTTGGAATATTAATTTATAGTATTGAATCAATGCAACAAGTCAATCAAACAGCAACACCAACATCAAGTTTATTCCTATCATCACAGTATATAATACAGATATGCAATAAAAACAATGTTTCAATACAGACTGTTTAATAAAATATAAAAATCTGGAATAAAAACAGTTTAGATACAGAAAAAGGTAGGATCTAGATATGGAAGATGTAAATATTACAGAAGAAGATGTTATGGAAATAATGGATCAATTTACCAAAGTTCCAAACCTCATACTAAAGAGAATGGTATCCAGAAATGTAAATGTCATTAAAAAATTTGAAAACCAAATACTCGACCACAAAAGCAAGTTACTTGACAATGAACTATTAAAAATAAGAAAAGTCATAGAGATGCAAGTACCCGAGCTTCAGGAGATACTGTTAAATGTATATAAAAATACCAATAAAAAACAGTTGAAAACTTTGGCAGATCCCAAAGCACAGCCCTTTATTGAAACGAATTTAAACTATCTTGATATGATATATTTCAATGAAACATAGTATAGTTTAAATTTAAGACCTTCTAAACAGCATTAATTTTTTTTTACAAGTATTTTATGTGGGATGACCAATAGGGAAAATATATATTGGATTTTCATTTTCAGGAAGCTTGAAACTCTGTATTAACTGTTCTTCATTCATTGAACCTAATGACACAGTAACCAAACCTAAAGCCTCAGACTGGAGATAAATATTTTCACCTGCATGGCCTGCCTCAAGATCAACAAATCTGGTGCTTAACTCTTTATCAGTATATTTATTGATCATTTTACGATAATTTCCAGTGATCAAAATGTCAACTGGAGCCTGTTCAACCCATGGCTGATTATTGGCAATTCCTGAAAGTTCTCCCCGCAGATCACCATTCATAATTTTTTCAAGGGAGTTGTTGACTGGAACATAATGATAAACACCCTCCTGAAGTCCAGAAACCCCATTAGTCCCTACAAAAACATAAATTTCCAGCGGATAAACCTGACCTGCAGAAGGTGTTGCTCTTAAACCCTTTTCAGAATCAGTAATTCCCTGGGCAGACCATAAAATTTGTGATAAATTATCCAAAGTAATTGAATCGTTTGAAAATTGCCTAATAGAACGTCTGTTTTCAATGGCCTGTTCAACAGAGACATTACCATTTAACACCGGTGAAGGAAGAGTTGTAACACTTATAACATTTCTAGTTGTATAAACAGTTCTTTTTTCAGAAAAATATAACACACCCACTACAGCAACAAATAAAATGCTAAGAATAACCAGAACAGCTATTTTCTTTTTTTCCATAAACATTCCCACTAGTAATCTTTGATAAATCTTATTTAATTTTTCCTACAAAATTTTATATTTTCACTAAATCATAATATGAATAATGTCAAACGATATTGTTTTAATCGGGACCATCCTGATAATTGCATACATTTCTAGCTATGCCCTTTACAGATATGGAATAATGGATAAAAAAGTTCATAATAGAATTTGGAACATTATATTTTTACTGATTTTTCTAATTGCAATGGGTGTGGGCTATTTACTAACTGCACTTACAGATTTAGGTATTACCGCTATACCAGACATTAATCTTATTTCCTGGCATAGCGAATTTGGAATATTCTTCTTTTTCATATTATTCTTTCATCTACAAATTAACTGGATTTCATTAAAGAAATTAATATTACAAACAGGTTAAGTAAATAATAACTATCGATAAGCATGATATCTCAATACAACCTACTTCCAATTACCATATTCCTAATAATCCTCTATCTTTTGAGCTATTTTTTATATACAGATAAAACTATCACCGCCAAAATCTACAAACTGCTTTGGATCATTGTTCTTATTACCAGTTCTTTGATCGTTGGAATAATTGGAATTACCATGTTAATTTTAATAAATTTTAACATACTGCCTATAGACAATACACTAATATTATTGCATGTTGAAGCAGGTATTATAACAGCTGTAACAGGAATTTTCCACTTACATATCCACTGGAAATCCTTCAAAAAAATCTTCTAAAAAAAAAGAAATCCCAAAATGGTTATTATATTGGTGCCTAAGTGTACTGGAGAACTCTGTTTAGATAAAAAAAAGAGATATAAATAATTGGATATAATTTTTCATTATACTCGGGTAAGTATAAAAATATTCAAGATTAGTATAAAGAATAGGTAAGGAGGAGATAGCTATGAAAGTTAAATACGCTACAATTGCAGTTGCTAATATGGAAGAATCCATTAAATTCTACACCGAAGTCATGGGGTTTGAAATAGACAATCAAATAACACCTTATCCCGGTATGAAAATTATTTTCTTAAAGGATGAAGGAGATGCAATGATAGAACTCGTAGAAAATGCAGATGAACCAGATAAAAAAGGAATATTCTTAGTTGGAATGGAAGTTGAAGACATGGACACAACAGTTAAACAACTCATATCCAACGGCGCAAAATTCACAAGAGGACCAATGGAAGTGGGTGATGGTGCCAAACTTGCCTTTTTAACGGATCCAAACGGTGTTGAAATCGAACTCATCCAGCACTAGAAATTGGGCCCTAATAATTAAATTTTTAAGAAATGTATTTTCAAATCAAAAAATAATTCAATTATCTTAATTATCTCAATTAACTCCACTAAGCCCAATTTACAAAAAGTATTTTTATAAATTATATAGGTTCAACAGCTATTAATTTACAATGGGTCATATAAGCCGCCGACATATATCCTGGAGGATAACATGTTACCAGTGTCAATTCAAAGGTTCCTGCAGAGAAAGTAACAGGATTGGTTTTGTAATCTCCTTTTATATCTCCATTGCTAGTTACTTGGTAAACATATCTTTTCTGGGTAAGATAATCGGTTATTATTACCTGATCACCATTGTTAAGAAGGTTTATATTGGCAAATGGTGCTGAGAAGTGGGTATGGTGGCCTAGAAGTCCAACTGTACCGTTTTGGTTGGGATAAAAACTATCAGAATAATGGTAAACAGATCCCAGGGCATTAACTGTATCTCGACGAATATCCCAGTTTACACCCTGACTAGGTATTGAAACTTTCCCCCATACTTCGGTGTTCGGAACAGTTGTATTGGTAACAGTGAAATTTTTGGTTAAAGCCTCAATTTCAGGACTTTTTTCATCCAATTTCAAGTTGCTGGTAGTGTAGATAATGCTATAGAGTGCATCATTTTTACCAATCCACATCTCTGTCCTTTGAACAGTGGTTCCATTCATATCCATTTGATAAACATTTTCATGAACAGCAGTACCATTAAAATCCAATGTTTTATGTGAAATAAATTTCATACCTGTTTGATCGGATATATTCGTAGAAAAATTCTCTGGTGGGTTATAACCTGCCGCTAATAGCTGCCTATTTATTGTTACATTTAAATCTGACTGTGGATCTGTGAATGCCATAATTTCAGAAGGCGATGTTTGATTTAAATTTAGCCATGTTTCAGGATAATCAAATGATATTTCATCCTTCTGGAAGTGACTGGTTTTAATTTCCTTTCCTGAGAATACCACAGCAGTAAAAGCCACACCAATAAGAATAACACATAAACCAACCATTAAATATTTAAATTTAATTTCCATCTAACACATTTCCTCCAATCATATTATCAAACTAATTCATCACCAAGTTACATTAAGAAACAGTGATAAATTTTCCCGAAATTTTATTAATAAAATTTAAAATTCGAATAAACTTAATAAACGTACATTGTATTCTTCATGTCATTCTCATCTTATAAACTTTTCTTTTACAATATAAGGGAAAAATAATATTATTAATATCTGTTCTCCATGGTGTAAATCACAACAAAATAAATATTTCAGGTGCTAAATGTTGGTTGAGTAAAAAATCTGTGAATTTATTGATAATAGAATTATATTTGATAATATTTCTAAGAATTGAAGTAGTAAAATTAATTAATAAAAAAAATATTGTGATTAAAAGGATTGTTCTATAATATCAAAATTATATTTAAAAATTAATAATCTTTAAAATACAGAAAATAATTTATTTTACAAAAATAAGATATAATAACAAAAATAAGATATAATATATATGAAATCACTATTTTCTGATTATAAATTTCCAAATAAATTCAAATTTAAAAATAATTTAAATTCATTAATTACCTTTTTTTCCATTATTTTGTTCACAACCATATTTGTATTAATTACATCCAATTTTTCTCCAATAATTAACAACAACAATTTAAATCCATTAGAAAAGGGAATTTCAATTATTCTATTATTATCATTCATCTACAGTGGACTGCACTGTGTAGGTTATCTAGATCATCTAATAAAATCATTGACGTTGTATAATAATAATTTAATATTTAAATTGAAACTCAAAACAAATACAAAATCTCCTCCTGTATCCATTATAATTCCAACCCTTAATGAAGATCCTGAAATGGTCAGAAAAACTATTTTAAAGGCTAAAAATGTTAACTATGATAATTCTAAGGTTACATTAATAGATAGTTCCACAGACAGAGATATTCAAAATAAAACAGCTACAATGTGTAATGAATTGGATATTAACTATATTTATCGTGATACTCTTCGAGGGTACAAAGCAGGTTCCATAAATGATGCAATAGAAGAACTTAAGGATGATTATCAATATATTTTAATTCTAGATTCAGACCACAGGTTAAAA
Source organism: Methanobacterium sp. SMA-27 (assembly GCF_000744455.1). NCBI lineage: Archaea > Methanobacteriati > Methanobacteriota > Methanobacteria > Methanobacteriales > Methanobacteriaceae > Methanobacterium > Methanobacterium sp. SMA-27. The sequence goes on from NZ_JQLY01000001.1 coordinate 654,672, forward strand.
AGTTCAATACTCCATGATTTGATCCCAATCATGGAAAACGATCCAGATTTAACCTTTATTCAGACACCACAATATTTTCACAAACAACCAAATGATCATCTGTCAATAGCCTACTCATTTCAACAGCATATTTTTTATAAACATATCTGCAGGGGACTATGTGTGAATGGCTCTTCTTATATATGTGGAACCAATGTTCTGATTAAATTAGAACATTTAAATGAAATTGGGGGTATGGATGAAAGTTGTATAACAGAAGACATTGCCACATCCTTTATTTTTCATAGTAATGGATATAAATCCCTTTATATTGATAAGGTATATGCTGAGGGGCTGGCTCCACCTTCTTTATCAGCCTACTATGGACAGCAAATGAGATGGTCCTATGGAACATTTCAGAACACTAAAAAGGTCTTAAATAAATTTATCAAAGAACCTAAAAGCCTGAAGTCTTTGCAATGGTGGGAATATCTTATATTAAACGGGAGCTGGTACTTTATTGGGGTGGGAATATTTATCTGGCTACTTTACCCTATTACTGTGCTTTTATTTAACATGAAACCCTTAGTTTTAGGTTATTTAAACGTTCCATTCTATTTGTTCCTCATCATGATAATGAGTCAAACCTTTACCAGTTTCAGGGAAAGAAGATACCCTCTTAAAGAATTAATACTGGCACAGGGATTATTTTTCAGCCTTTTCCCAGTTTATACCAAGGCATTTGTTTATGGCCTGCTAAATAAAAAGTTAGAATTTAAAGTAACACCGAAAAAAGAGGTTTACAAAATTCAATTAAAAGAAATTCTACCACAACTAACAGTAATATTCCTTTTAATTATAGCAATCATAGTTGGTACCTACAAGGTGATTAATGGAGAAAACACCAGCACATACCCATCAATCATATTCTGGGCAAGTTACAGTCTCATCATGTTAACAATATTCATGCTATATTTTTATAGAGAAGATAAAAACAAGTACAATGATTAAATTAACAGATAAATACACTAAACTAAAGAGCAACCCTTTTTAAGCAAACTAAAAAAAAAATAAGAAATGATAAAGTTTTATATTAATCTATGGGTGTAGGGTTATCTGATTGAACTTTACCATCAAGAACAGTTACGAGCCTTTGGGCCATGTTACCAACGTATGGTTCGTGTGTAACCATTACAAGAGTGACATTTTCTTTTAAATGAAGATCCTTTAGAAGGTTGAGTATAACTGCTCCTGTTTTTGAATCTAAAGCGCCTGTAGGTTCATCTGCTAGTATTATTGAGGGGTGATTAACCAATGCCCTGGCAATTGCCACTCTCTGCCTTTCTCCTCCAGAAAGTTTGGTTGGTTTTTGATCAATTTTATCTTCAAGATCTACAGATTTTAACAGATCAAAAGCCCTGTCATGCATCTCTTTAGAAGATGCTTTGGTTTCAAACATGGGTATCTGAACATTCTCAATCACACTGAGGTTAGGTATTAAATTATGCATCTGGAAAACGAATCCAATCTCATTTGATCTGAATTTATTCAGTTTCTTGGTTTTCATTAGATCTATTCCAGCAACCTCAATTGAACCTTCATCTGCAGTGTCAAGAGCTCCAATCATGTTAAGAAGAGTTGATTTTCCCGATCCTGAAGGTCCCATTATGGATACAAACTCCCCCTTCTTAACTTCCAGGTCCATTCCATTCAATGCTTTGATCTTTCCATTATCATAACTCTTTTTTAGACCATTTATTTTGATGATAAGGTTATTATTATTCATAGCGCAGTGCCTCCGTTGGTGATAGTCTACTTGCCCTGTAAGCAGGATACAATCCTCCAATAACCCCTACAAGGAAGGCAACTACAAATGCCCTCAAGAATATATCGGGTGCAAAGGAAGGATTAATAATTCCACCCACAGATGGACTCACTGTTAAAAGGAGTTCCACTCCTACAACAGCTATCACAGTACCTACAACAAAAGCTATGAGTGTGAGCACAACAGATTCACCAAGAATCATTCCAAGAATTCTTCTGTCGGTCCATCCCACAGCTTTAAGAACCCCTATTTCTCTGGTTCTTTCATAGACAGACATTATCATGGTATTTATAACACCAACTGCACCAATAAATATTGCCAAGAGCGAAATTGCCCAGCTAGCTGTATCAATAAAACTAAGTCCCTGATTGATTCGACTGGCAGTTGCTTCGGCAGTGGTTGTTGTGAGTTCATTTGGATAAGCATCTTCAATAGACTTACTTACAGTGGTGACATTTGCATTGTCTGTTACCTTAACCAGGATGTTACTAACCTTTCCTTCATTACTAGTTAGATTCTGTAATGTTGAAAGCGGCATCATGATACCTGCATCTGTAATGAAATTTCCTGTTTCGTAAGTTCCAGTTATTGTAAAATCTTTACCATACAGATTTATGGTATCTCCAACAGTTTGATTAAGACTTTCTGCTACGGTCTTTCCTAATATAACCTGATCAGCACTGTCATTTGAGAAAACAGTACCATTCACACTGTCAACACCGATAAGACTTAACTTACCAGTATCAATACCCGTTACTGAAATACCACCTGGACCGAAACTCTCTGAAGAACTATTCGAAAGTTGACCACTTGTTGAAGTATTACTGGCCCTTAAAATTCCGGTGGTATCTTTAACACCGCTTATATTTAACAGATCTGAGACAAATGTATCGTTAAGTGTACCGCCCTGTCCAAAACCATTTGAACCAGCCTGTACAACTGTTATTTCTGCCGCACCCGCCTTAAGAGTACTCTGCGTGGAGTTTTTAAGGCCTCCTGTAACCATTCCCAGGGCCACGATGACCATTATACCAATTGCTATTCCAACAATAGCAAGGGAACTTCTAGTTTTGTTTCTGAATGGATTTTTCACCACCAGCGATAAAAATGACATATAACTTCCTCTTTCTAAACCTTTTATAATAACTATGCACAATTCATGCCAAAATCTTACAAAAATCCGGGATAAATCAAGCCATATATCTATTAAATCCTAATTTGCCTCTTTAACATATTAATAACTGTAAATTTAATGAATTAGATATTTAGGACTTGATTTAATATTATGTGGTAATTATAATTTATTTTTATTCATCAAAACAAAAAAAACATTTGTAAAATTGATTTCTTTAAATGTATTTAACAAGCCAAATAAACAGAGAGAGGAGTTAAATTTTATTCTAAGTGATGAAATTCACAAATTAGTTTGTAAATTATAATATGTTGTGATTTACAAGTTTCTATCAATTCTATTAGGAATATATACAAAATCTTGGACAGTATGAACAAATTAATAATAATTAACATATATCGTGATTAAATTGGTACAGTGTTATGGATTATTGGAAAAATTCGAATTAAAAGGTAAAATAGTTATATGAAATAATTTAGAATGGTATTAAATGAAAATAGAAGATGAGATTCCGGACCCCCAATTAAAAATGACTTTAAAATTATCCTTTCGTAATGCTTTGGTCATTGGAATATCTTTTTTAGTTATCTTATTCTTGGTATTGAAATTACTTACAAAACAACCCGAAATCAGTGCTATTTTTAGTTATAGCATGATGATAATACTTTATGTGGGTGTTGCCGTAAGTTTGTACCTGGCAAGTAAAGCATCGCAGATTTATGGAAAAAGAACCGAGACTGCATGGGCAATTTTATCATTGGCAGTGGTAACATCAATTATAGCGAGTATTATTGGGGGAATTTTAGTTGTTTACTTCAATCAAAGTCCTTCAAATTCGCTTGCCGATATATTTTATCTGTTATTTTTTCCTTTATTCTTTATTGGAATCATAATTTTTCCTTCTTCAAGCTCAACTACAAGACAGAGATTCAAAAGGTTCTTTGACATACTCATAATCATGTTCTCGGTGAGCCTGGTATTATGGATATTTCTAATTACACCTGCCCTTAACAACTTCCATGGAAACTTCAATTCACTAATAATTAAATTAACCTATGTTCTTGGAGGGTTTTTACTTCTGCTCTCGCTGATAGACTTGATTTTCAACAGAATTAAAGCGGATAGATATGCTCCATTTTTGATATTGGCCCTCGGAATTTTAGTTTTGATAATTACAGAATCAGTCTATGTATATCAGATAGTACATGGAACATATGTTGAGGGAAGTTCAGGGGACCTTGGATGGATCATAGGATATTTAATAGTGGGACTGGCAGGTATATCACAGTATAACCATCAAAAATTGAATCTGGACAATTTTATAGATAAATATTTATCCTGGCATAAAAATTATAGCATAACTCCATATTTAGCACTAGCAGGAGTTACAGCCGCTTATATATCATTAATATGTGCATATAATACTTTTAATTCCAATTTAATATTTTTAGAATTTGGTGTGGGCATACTAATCTTTCTAGTTGTGTCACGTCAAATAATATCGGTTAGCGAGAACAAAAAACTTTACTGGAAGGCGCAGGAAGAAATAGCACTGAGAAAAGAGATTTCAAAATCTCTTAAAGACTCTGAATCTGCATATAGAACAATATTCGAAAATACAGGAACTGCTACAGCTATAATAGATGAAAATAACATAATAACATTGGCAAACAGCGAGTTTGAAAAACTTTCAAGCTACTCTAAACAGGAAATTGAAGGAATAAAACCCTGGACAGATTTTGTTGTTAAAGAAGACCTGGATAAAATGGTGGAGAAAAACAATTTAAGAGTTTCAGAAAATGAGTCCAATTCAAGGAATTATGAATTCAGGTTAAAAGATAGATTAGGTAATATAAAGAACATATATGTTGTAGCAGTGATAATACCAGGTTCAAATGATAGTTTACTTTCCCTATTAGATGTTACAGAAAGTAAAAATGCAGAAGCCGAGATAAAAAAATCCCTTGAAGAAAAAGAAATTCTTTTAAAAGAGATACATCATCGTGTGAAAAATAATTTAACTGTGATTTCCAGTCTTCTCAATCTACAATCACGATATATAAAAGATAAAGAAGATCTAATGATGTTTAAAGAAAGTCAAAGTCGTGCTAAGTCCATGGCACTCATACATCAAAGACTATACGATTCATCAGATCTTAAAAGAATTGATTTTGGTGACTATATTAAAACCCTTGCAAATGATATGTTCCATACCTATGTTCCAAATTCCAACATGGTGAAATTAAATATAAATGTTGAAGATGTAATGCTGGATGTAAATACCGCCATTCCATTGGGACTTATATTAAACGAACTACTATCCAACAGCATGAAATATGCATTTCCAACAGAGCTTTCAAATAACTTTACAAATGGAAATATCGATGTAAATTTGTATAAGAGTGAAAAAGGTTATACATTAAGTGTTGAGGATGATGGAATAGGTTTTCCAGAGGATATAGATATTGAAAATACAGATTCACTGGGTTTGCAACTAATACACAGCCTTACAAATCAGATTGATGGAACAATCCATCTGGCCAGAACCAATGGAACTTCTTTTAAAATAGAATTCAGTGAACCAGAATTTCAAAAAGAAAAAAAAAGAAATTAAATTAGTCAATTTTAACTTTTATCTTTTCCTCTTGAACCTTAGGAAGTTCAACAGTTAATACAGCATCTTCGAATTTTGCAGAAGCCTTTTTAACTTCGATTTTTTCTGGCAGAGGAATGATTCTACTGGTATCGCCATAGCTCCTTTCCTTTTTAATGAACTCAAGAGTTTCATCCTCTTCATCGAATTTAGCTTGGATCTCAACAGAATCTTCTGTTATGTTAACATTGATATTTTCCTTTTTTATGCGTGGTAAATCCACTTTGATTATATAAGAATTTTCTGTTTCAAGAACATCGGTAAGAGGTTTTTGTGAAGTATAATCCGATATGGTCTTTCCAAATTCTTCCTGTTTATCCTTAAGAGTACTTATAAATTCATTTATCTTACGTTCTGCCTGTTTTCGGGTTTTTTCAGCATTTTCTCGGAATTCTGCAGTTTTATCTGATGTATCTGCCTTTATTTCGGCGGTTTTTTCGCTGGCATTTTCTTTAATTTCGGATGTTTTCATAAGAGCACTTTCCTTTGCATCTGCTGTTTTCTCTAAAGCGCCTTTTTTAACTTCAAGGGCTTTATCTTGGAGATCTGATTTTTTTTCCAAGGCAATTTTTTTAACTTCAGATGATTTATTCAATACATTGTCCTTCATTTCATCTGTTTTCACTTTAGCTTCTGCCTGCTTTTTTGAAGTTTTTTCTTTCAGTTCTTCTGCTTTATTTTTTGCTTCCAATGTTTTTTTCTTTATTTCATCCCTAACTAGATCATTTTTCTCTGCCATCCAAGTCACCTCTTAATATTCTCCCCGATATAAATTGATCCTAGATATGAATTAAGTTTTCGATTTTGTACCCCATTCCAAAAACTCATTTCCATTTACAATCCAAAATTATATATAAATAGGAATAAAAAAAATTTTAAAAGAATATAAAAACCTTAAGATCAATTATTAATTTTTATAAGCCTAATAAACCAATTATTTTCCATTAATTCATAATTTATACCCGTTCTCACAAACTTTTTTTAAGATATAATGATTCCAATACCTAAGTAATAAATACTAGATAATAATATTATAAAGGATTTAGACGGAGGAAATTAAATGATAATAGAAATTATAATATTAATTATAGTTCTAATACTGGTTATTTACATTATCTACCAGTATAACGGCCTGGTACAGCTTAGAAACAGGGTAAAAAATGCATGGTCACAGATAGATGTTCAGCTTAAAAGAAGAGCAGATCTTATTCCAAACCTCGTTGAAACTGTAAAAGGCTATGCAAAACATGAAAAAACTGTCTTTGAAAATGTTACCAAGGCCCGATCAAGCCTTATGAATGCTACAACTGTTAAAGAAAATGCAGAAGCTAACAACATGCTAACAGATTCATTGAAATCTTTATTTGCTGTTGCTGAAAATTATCCTGAACTCAAGGCAAGTAAAAATTTCAGACAGCTTCAAGCCCAGTTATCAGAAACAGAGGATAAAATTGCATATTCCCGGCAATTTTACAATGATACCGTGCTTATGTTCAACAACAAGGTTCAAATGTTTCCAAGCAATATACTGGCCTCACTATTCCACTTCACCGAGGCAGAATATTTCGAAATTGCCGAATCAGATCGTGCAGTTCCAGAAGTTAAATTCTAGGTGGTAAAAGATGGATAAAAAGGTTTATTTAACTTTAATCATCTTTTTTTCTCTATCGGTAATGGCTGGTGCAGGAGTATCCTTTGCAGCGGATCGAAGTTATACAATCCCTATTTTAAATGAAGATCTATTTGTACAGAGCGATGGAACACTACATGTGGTTGAAACAATCCATTACTCCTTTAGTGGGACCTACAATGGAATATACCGGGATATACCTGTAACATCACCGCAACAGTTAACCAACATAAAAGTATCGGCAGATGGAGCATATACCAGCTATAAATTAATTGATCAGGGAACAACTAAACGTATCCAGGTATATCTCTATTCTGATGCAGCAAAAACCACGCCTATCACAAATAGGAATGTGAATGTTACAGTTGAATACGATTTTCTACATGGAATAAAATCTTACAACGATATAGCCGAACTACAGTACCAGCTGGTTGGTACCAGCTGGGCTGTTGACATTGGACAGGTTGTAGCCAATATACATTTGAACTCCAGTACAGGAGTGCAGTACTGGCTTAATCCGCCCTACTTTGCAGCAGGTTCTTCATGGGATAACAACACATTACATGTAACAAGTACCAATGTTCCATCTGGACAGTACTTTGAAGTAAGAATGGTCATACCCAAAAATCAATTTGCAGCCAATCCAGTTAACGCCAATATAATAAACCAGAACGGTTTAAACGAAATATTGAAGATTCAAAATGATTACCAGAATTCACTGAACTTCAAAACAGCTATGTACGAGATTCTTGCAGTGTTAATGTTTTTAGCACTTTTCATACCGTTTTTCATATATCTGCGGTTTGGAAGAGAACCTAAAATAGATTACAGGGCAGAATATGAGAGGGACATTCCAACAGATGATCCTCCTGCAATTGTAAATGCCATATGTGGTCCTGGATTTTCCAAAAAAGTGGGTGTACCAGATATGGATGGTTTCAAAGCAACCATAATGGATCTAATCAACAGAAAATACTTCATCCTCCAAAACCATCCATCTGATAAGGATGGATACGGAGCGGATGGTTCAATGTTTTTGAAGGTTAACCCTGAACAGGATTCCTCAAAACTTAAAAGATTTGAACTGAATGTTATGAATTTCCTTACACAGTTTGAGGAAGATGGTGTAATTTCAATGGATGCTATCTCTGATGACTTATCCAACCGTGAATCAGCAAAATCTTTCCGAGAAACCTATATGGGCTGGGTTGATAACATCAAAAACCAGTTTTTAAATGACAGCGAACTCAACAACTTCTTCAACAAGAAAGGTGATACATACATTAAAATCTTTGGAGGACTAGGTTTAGCAGTCTCTATAATAGTCTTCATCTTTGCATTGATGGATTCACTACCTGCAGCAGATATTGCACTTGTAATGTCAATTGTCCTGGGTGTGGTGGCAATTATTTCACTAATCCTACCAGAAAAGATAGCAGGACAGTGGACAACCTACGGCGAAGAATACGATGCTAAGTGGAATAACTTCAAGAAGTACATCCAAGATTTCAGTTTGATAAAGGAATATCCTCCTGAATCAATTGTTATCTGGAACAAATATCTTGTATATGCAACAGCATTAGGTGCTGCCGATGCAGTTAGAAAGGCCATGGAATTATATGTTCCAAAAGATGAATTACAGGGCAGTGATATCTACATGTTCCACTACTATGGAGGATACTTGCTTTTATCCAATGCATTTGACACAGGAATATCAACAGCAAATGCAGGATCAGGCGGAGATTTTGAAGGAGTTGGAGATGTGGGCGGAGGATTCGGTGGAGGTGGAGGAGGAGCATTCTAATATCAAATTGGAATACTCTAATTAGAACATCACCACCTTCCTTTTTATTTATATTAATTTTTTTTTACCCAACTTCCATAAATTTTCTGAAGAAGTTATCTCATTTTTTTTTAGAAACTAAATTTTCAAAGATTTTTTATTTTTATATAGCTTAAAATTGATAATAATAAAATAAATTATGTTTAAATTATTATTCAATAATTATAGGTTGATCTTAAAATCATTAATTTCAGTTTAACCAATTAATCGAGGTTTGAGCATGGAAGATCCAGATATAAAATTATATGATGATCTCATAGACTTTGTACTCTACAGATTTCAAGTTGATAACAGAAATTATAGGATATTTTTATTATCTGACCCTGAATTTGAGGTCTTTAATTATGAATTCGATATTGTTAGAAGCTTCTATTACATGATAACCCAACAGAATGAATCTGGTAATAACAGCTACAAAAAATATTTAAAAATGATAACCAAAGAGTATGGCGAATTCTTTTATCAAAGTGAAGATGATTCCTATATTTCTGCAGCTTTAATCCATGTCAATAAAGTGTATAATACCATTACACCAGTTTATGGTGCCATTGAAATTTTAAATGAAAATAACGGCACAGAGAAGGATGTAACATTTCTACACACCATGTTAACTGAAAATTCTGGATATGATTATTTGATATTATTGAGAAAAACAAGACATATAGACGTGCTAAATGAAGATTTGGAAATTAATAATATATATTTAGATGTGATACACGAGGCATTACATATGGTTGAACATGAAAAAAACCCTGTATGGTGGAAATTTTGGATTAAAGAACATAAAGACTCACAGGAAATAGAAGAAATTTCAAACGAACTTTACAATGAATGGGCAACAGGAATTTTATCGCATAAAATCTATTAAATATAATAAGAATTTAATTGATTAAAAAATGGATTTATGGAAATCTAAAGTATCTGCATGTGGCCATAATCATTTTTAAACTGTTTCAGATGCAATTGACATGTAAGTATTATCCCTTTCAACTTCCAGTGTAATGGTGTTAATACCCAAATTGTAAGCTTCTGTTCTCAACATACCTGTTCCAAGCGGTTGTACTTTTTTTGTACAACCAGAAACATTTGCTATATAAGAAGTCAATTTATCTTCCTTTGATCCTGTGGTTGATGGGTTTAAATATAAATAACCTTCCGGAGTCACCCCTCCGCCTGAATGAATATCTAAAATGTATTTTATTCCCTTATTTTTTGCGAATTGAGCAATTTCCAGGCAGGAGAACCTTTTACATTTGCAATTCTATTTGGATCAATGCCCTTGTAAAATCTGGTATTAAGTTCAGTATCTAATGGAATTGCAAATGGTAAAACATAAAGTGTTCCATGGATATTTTCGTCCTTAATATATTCTAAATACTTCATAATTCCAATATTTGCTGCTGTTTCATTACCATGAATACCAGCTGAGATAAGAAGTATGGGACCATGGCCATTTCCAAATTTCAACATTACAGATCCCTTTTTCTCCAGACTAAAAATTGTTTTTGCAAAATCTGTCTTGGATATATTAGAATCGATCTGAGAGTTCCGGGTAACATCTCCACCAATTTTACTGTTAAATATGATATATTCCGGTCCAATAATTTTGATCTTCTTTTTAGTGTATCTATAATTATTTCCAATATTATACTTTGAAACAATTTTTTTAGTACTTACAACCGTTAATAAATAATAATTACCCACATTTATTTTGGGACTGATGTAAAAAGAAGTTAATTGATGTTTAGAAGCACCAGCAGCCAAATTTGATGAGTGATTGCTCCCTAGATAAGTAATTGCGTGGCTGTGAATATTTTTAAGGTAATAATTAAACCAGATACTGTGATAGGAGATATTTCCCCTATTTTTTATAGTGTTAGACACCACTATCTTACACCTTTAATACCCTTCAAAGGAACAGATAAATGGTTAACAATTAAATTTTTATTGGGAACATGTGAAACCACTTTATGAATAGAACTTATTCCAGGGGTTGCAGCTGAACTAGAACTTTGAATGATTAATGGAACTACAATTAAAATCATTAAGATGATTAATAGATTTTTTTTCAAAATTTTACCCCGATATAAATGATTCCATTTTTAGAATATTTATTTTTAATTTTAAAAGTTTAACTTATACTTTTTAAATGTATATATTTTAGGTTGATTCAGGGTACTTATAATATTAATTCAAACACTTCTCAATCATCCAATTTAAAAATTTCTAAAGAGTTGTAAAATTTGGAATTTATGGAAGGTTATAGAATTAAAAATAGAAGAAATGGAATTTATGAATGAAAAATTGTTAAATATAGACGGAATAATAAATGATTTACACACACAAAAATAATTACTTGAATATTCTAGTTTCTGGCAGTTAAAATCGTAATTCATACCATGATTTTTATGTTTTTTAAACCGAAACATATAGACTAACTAAAATTCAAATATATTTATTAGATAGTTTGAAATTTATATAAATTTAAATAGATTTTTATAGTAAATTACAAAAATAAACCGCAAAGTATATATGCTATAAAAACATATATAAAACAGTACAGAAAAGAAGACTGTTCCTTTTTTAGTTTTCAAATTTTAGAAATTCAAATAGATAAATAATAAATTTGTTTATTTTACATTGGTAGAATTGGGTATAATAAATTTGCATTGAAGAATAATTCAGATGAAAGAAATTTAATTTAAAAAAGTTTATTAAGAAATAAGTATTCCACATTCAATTATTATTCGTAAAATTCTCAAAAACTTGATTGGAGGATATAACGGCAATTGAATGTATATGCAGTATTTTTTAACTGTCAAATAAAAATATTGAATGTAAAAGGGGGATAATTATGTTAAGCGATCCAATAGTCCAGGAAATATTAATGGATATAACCAACGATGAAAAAAGCAGTGTTTCTATAATTGAATGTATACAGAAGGGTAAAACATTCGACGAAGAAATTGCAGAAGAAACTGAAATAAGATTGAACATCGTAAGGAAAGTACTCTATAAACTTTACGATGCAGGCATAGCCTCCTATAAAAGAAGCAGAGATCCTGAAACTAACTGGTACATATACAGTTGGAAATTTGACCAGGATAAAATTTCTGAAATAATAAGCAAGAAATATGAAAAGTTTTCTGAAGAAATTGAAAAATCTCTTGAATTCGAAGAAGAAAACATGTTCTTTGCATGTAATTTAAATGGCCACAGATACAAATTTGACGAAGCATCAGAAAACAACTTTTCATGTCCAAAATGTGGTGAATCTCTGGAATTTCAGGATAATAAAACCATAATTGCAGAATTGAAACAGATTATGAAGAAAAATAACCAAGCATAATCAATTATTTTTTTAAATTTATTTTTGTTAAATAATTTATTTAAATATTCTAGGGAATAAGCTCATATTAACCCTGAATACAGAATTCAAAGTATAAGGAGTGATTTATATCTTATTGAAAAACGAATTAAAGGGTTTAAATAATGAACTTATTTTGAGGGCTCGTGCAGGTAAATGTGGAGAAATTAACATTCATGAGATGTTAAAGGCAATAAGTGTACTGGATAAAACCGCAGAAGGTCAAACATATCTATTAGATCATCGATGCGATGAAAAATTTGGTGAGTTAATGGGAATGCTCAACGAGATAACTGTGGATATGCGAAATGGGAAAATGAATATTGAGGATCTCACAACCAAGTACATGGACAAAATACTACCAGTAGAAGTTGATGAAATACCACCAACAGATCTGGACAATCAAACAGACATGGACAAAATATCATCTACATAATACTATTATCTTTTTTTAAATAAAAATTCATAAACAACTAAGAATTAAATTTATATTAAATTCCATTCTATTACTCATTTAAAGTAATATTCCTTTTTTACATAGTTATATGGGCCATTATGTCTCTTCCAAATCGTATTTATATGGATTTGGTGTAAAAATCATAATTTCATACGCTTTTAATTGTACTAAACTTGTAATTGTTGTTTCCATTGGATTCTGATACAGTTTTATGGGCATCTGCATATGCTGAAATATAATAATTCTTAGCAACAATAGAACTAGATAATTTTATTGTGGAATTCAAAGTTTTACTTTTACCTCCACCTAGCCCATTGAAGTAATGCTGGCCTATATATTTATTCTGGGCATTTCCCTTCTTTTTAAGGTAATAATGCACCCAGAAGCTACTTGTGCTGATTGTTCCAATATTTTTAATGGTGTTGGTTACATATAATTTGTTTCCACTGTAACCATTAATTTTGGCACTAATTCCAGTTACAACCAGATCCCTGTATGCACTGTGAATGGTTATCCTGGTTGAACCTAACTTGTAATTGTTATTTTTATTTGTTTCAGGATTGGTTTTATAAGGGTCTGCATAGACTAAAATATTATAATTAGCTGTAGCTATGCTTGTTGGTAATGTAAGTGTTGTATTTAAATGTTTAGTTGACAGTGAACCAATACTTGTTATGAAAGACTGTCCAATGTAGATATTTTTGCTTGTTGAATTCTTTTTAAGGTAAAAATTCACGTAAAAACTGCTGGATGTAGCATTAACCAAATTTTTAATAGTGCTCAAAACATTAATTTTATGCCCTTTAATACCATTCTTTGGATTAATAACCTCTGATACAGTTAAATCAGATTGATAAGGGTTTTTTGATCTGTCGCTGTTGTACCATAACTCTGCCGCATTAGCATTGTATTTGGTTGTTTGTTGAAGTGTTGGGAAAGTACCAAGCCAGTTACCAACAAATGCAGAATATCCTCCGGAATTTCTCCAAACCTTTGTACTATTGTATGATGTTGATTTAACAATCTTTTCATATTCGTTTTTACTATTGTATTCTGCAAAATTTTTGGTTCCCTCACTAATAAAACTCTTGACAAGATCCAAACCTTCTCCAGTCCAAGCACTTGTATAATAATTAGCTCCAGAACCTCTAAACATATTTGCAAAATTGTATATTGTGCTGGTTGGATTTGAAACTTGGTAATTGTCCACCCATCCCGTTGAAAAACAGGATTCTAGCAGGATTACAGGAATACTATTTTTTACTGGGGCTGTAAACAGTTTTCCATCCCATCCTTCACGCATTCTATTTCCAATACCCCATATAAAATTATTAGAACCAACCAATGCAAAGGGAGGAGTTGCAGATCCTCCTTTCAAATTGTAATTACCCGACTGATATCCACCATGACCTGCATATATTATTGCATCTGCTCCGTACATACCCTTTAATATATTCTTGGTGGTAGCATTTCCTTTATAAAGTTCTAAAACAGAATATCCTTTTGATTTAAGTAGAGTGGCAATACTTTTTGCTTCGGTGTATGTTGATGGTATATCATTGGTAGAATCCCCTATAATTAATATATGGGCCTCTGAATAGGGTAAAATGCTGCAAATAAATGTCAATGATACTGCAGTTACTAATAAAATCTTAAAAATCCTTTTTATATCCAAACCAGCACACCTTTATATTTTTTAGGGATAAATATCTGCTATATGAGAATTTAATTCCCAATATTTTTTTAACTCATTTAATAATATATATGGAATATCCTTCACCAGAATATATAATTATTCATGTTAAAAGTGCAGATCCTCACCCATCCAAATCAAATATAATAAGATCAAGAAAAAAACAAGAATATATTTTTAATCAACTTTTTTCTGAATCTTCATACAACTCATACTTTTTTGAATTCAAATTTTTATCTTCTTAAAAATGATGTAAAATCCCGACAGTACATAAAATTGATAATATAATAAGGGACACTTTCATAATCATAAGCAATGCTGCATGATTAGCTAATGCAAGATTAATAGGGACTAAAAACTTAGAAGTGGCTAAGAAGACTATTCCCATTCAAAACACCTGGTCTATAGCTTTTTTATCGCTTAAAATAGCACTAGCAACTCCAAAATGCTTTTTATCAGCAGAACTAATTAAAGATTTGGACAATGATGTAAGATTTTCCCTTATTGAACTTTATTTTGGGCTTAAAAAATAATTTAATAATTTATTTTCAGCCCATATGCTCCTATTATGGCTTTGAACTTATTTATCAATATTTTTTTGGTACCAAATGTAACATAAGCTGGTAGTCTATGGTTTGTAATGTAGAATTTCTGAACTCGGGAAATACCATCCTTCATCTGTGCCATGGTCAAAGAAGAAACCCTAAAACTGGTTGAATAGTGTGAAATCGCTTTACCTGATAGGTCTGTCACACTTCCAGAAGCCAATGTAATAATATATTTAACTCCTTTGCTGAGTAATTTATGTCTTAAAGTGAGCACATTACTGATGATGCTTTTGGTTGTTGCTATGGAATTTCCAGAACTGTTTTTAAGTGTTATCAATTTGTTTCCAAATTTTACAGGTTTGCTGAAGGTGATCTTTAAAACTTTGTTGGGTGAAACATCCACAGCACCACTACTTGGATTGGACATTGTAACTGCAAGACCATTTACCACAGGTACCTTTGCTGTCCAGGCAACAAGACGTGCCAATATACTTGGATGTTGTGGGTCTAATTCTGGATGAGGTCCACTTAAGATCGATCTTCCATGGTAGTAATAATCACCTACAATGGCTCCATAATTTTTATACCCAATTTGATTGTCTGCATACACAGCAAATGTAACAGCTTTACCACCTTTAACATACATTGCAGGACCATTGTAATGGGCCATGGTAACTGTCCCGCCAGATCCAAATAAATTAATTCCAGCATTTAATATTTTTACCTTTAAAATACCTTCATGATAAGGATGTTTACAATAAACATGAGGGGCAACACCCCAAGCCCTATACATCCCATCAACATTTCTAGAACCAGAATATGCACCTGCACAAATTCCAAGGTAGCCATGACCATTTTTAACGAAATTTCGTATGGCACTACTGCTCACAGCGTTTATATAATTTTTACCACTTGTACCCCCGGGCATTACAAGTACATTGTAATGGGATAGAATTGAATAATTTATTGTTTTTGTTGTTGAATATGAGAAACAATAACCCTTCAATAGATGTTTAGTGTTTGCAGTGTGAAGACCAGTTTTTACCCCAGAGACACAGCTACTAATTGCACCCCTTCCATTGTATATAACTACTTTAATAACCTTCCTTGAAGAAGATACAGTTTTAGAAACTGGTTTCGAACTTGTACTTTTTAAACTTGTCTGACTAACAATTTTTGCATTTGATCCTTCAAAATGGCTTAAACTTATATTTTCCGTGCTTCCAGTCCCAACATTAGTTGCTGAGACACCATATGTGCCTAAACTTAATGTTATTCCAAGAATTAATAAAGCTAAAACTAAATACTTCTTGATAGTAAAACGCCCCCCCAATGATGTCCAATTAAATAGATTTCAATTGGTTTTAATTGTTGAATAATTAAAATAAATAAAAATAATCTTAAAACTGTTGTAATGTTTATATTTAGTTATCAGAGGTTTATTAAAGTTTTGATATAATTTAAATTTAAAAATAATTAAATAAAAATAATAGGTTTCATAATATAATTTTATCAAATTCAATACAACTCGCAAGATCAGAAAATTAAGAATTTATGGAAAATATTTTGGGATTTAAATGATATGGGGTTTGATCGTACCCAACTATGGTATCAATCCACTTAAAATAATCCACTCTTTTTCAATCTGGTTTCAATTATCTGTGCACCTTTATCCATCTTCTCCTTGATGAGCATGGTTAAAACAAATGCTATTATAGGGAATACAGTTAAAATCGCCATATCATACCAATAGCTGGTCCAAATCACACCTGCAATTACCTCACGCAGTGCTCCTATACATATGACAATGGTAAATATGGATGTATTGTCTGGAAAAATGGTGGCAAAATTTCTACAGGGAAAGTTCCACCGGTAGCAGTGATCTGCAAAACCAGGATAATAATGGCCAAGGCCTTACCAGCATTCCCAAATGTGGATGTCATTGAATACACAATTATCATTGCACACACACCAATGTACACAGTGGTCAATGTGAACAACAATGCAGAGGTAACCTGGATATGCAGTAACAATGCACCAATTGAAACCAGCAGCGCCTGTAAAATACTTATAATTAAAAACAATCCCATTCTTCCAATATAAACACTTGCTGTGTTGTATATTTTGCGCGTTTTAATTCTCATGGTGATCATGGCAACAGCAATAATACAACCGATCCATAGCGATATTGAAATATAAAATGGAGCCAGTGCAGATCCATAATTAGCAATAGGATAAATGTGTTGCTTTTCAAGTGTTACAGGAGTTTTAAAGTAATTTTGAACATCACCCTGGTCCATATAAGAGAATGCAATTAATTTATCCAGATCATCAACACTTATTGAGTTGAGTTTAGCAGCTGCAACAGGAATTTCAGATTTAATTAGAGGCCATTTAGAATTGGCTAAACTCAATTTAGAGGACGCCTCATTAATTTTCTGGTTAATATTATCCTTATTACTTACAAGTGAATTAACACCATCGTCCAGTTGATCAATTAATGTTTTTAATTCATTTAACTTACCTGTTGGATTAGTACCGTCCTTTATATCGGCTTCTATCTCCTTCAAGACAGTCAGTACCTTATTTGCCATTCCAATATCATTTTCAACTTCTGCTATAATAGGTTTTAACTGTTCATCACCAGTTGCATCGTATAAACTGGTTAAAATAGCATCAATATATTTTAAAGAAACAATTGAAGTGTTAACCTTTAACTCCATATCCTGAACCTTTGTCAGGGCACCTTTTGGATCGGATTCTATTTGATTATACAGTGAATCATAGGAGTTTCTAACTTCATTGGAATATTTCTGTATTTCTGGCAGGGCTGCACTGACTTTAGGCCAGATATCATTTAAAGTATCCATATCAGAATTAGCTTCTCCAAGTGTTGCATCTATTGCCCCTATTTTTCCATTCAGTTCGTTAACAAACGCACTTGTTTTTAAAAATTGTGCTTCATTTTCCTTGACTATCTGCCCCACATCACCTAGTTTGCCAAAAATTATACCGTCAACAGTTTTAACAACTTCATCATTAACCTGTGACTGTACAGCATCTACACCGGCATTTGTAATCCTTGGTGCAATTGGATTGGTTTTATCGTTTACAATATAAACTATTTTAGCCTGTTGGGGTGTTGATGTTTCAATGGAAAGCAGATCCTCGCTGAAATTATTTGGAATTATGAGTGCAGCATAATAATCTCCATTTTTAACACCATTCATTGCATTATCCCTATCAACAAACTTCCAGCTGAAATTTGTATTATTCTTCAACTCATCAACAAGCATATTTCCCACATTATAACTTGTCCCATTGGTAGAGTAACCCAGATCCTCGTTAACAACAGCAATTTCAATATTTGAAGTTCGAGCATACGGATCCCATGTGGCCTGGATATTTAGTAATGCATACAACGATGGAATAAAAATAATAACAATCAAAACAAACATAACAACAGGATTCTTAATAACCGCCTTAACATTATTTCTAAATATTTCTCTTACTCCCTTTATCATTAAAACCATCCTTCTCCTTAAAGGCTTAAATTTGTGTATAATAAATAATGAATTACAATAAAGCTTGAAATAATAAAGTTTAACAACTTCATATAAAAATGTTACTCTTTTAGTTACAATCTGTAATTAATCTTTACTGGATAAGAAAAATAGATAAAATAATTTCCATCTAGATCCATATAGTATAACATGGAAATAACATGAAAAATAAATATGGAAAATATACATTGAAAATAAATTAACTAAAATTTTCAAATAATGTTCATTGGACTTTATCATAACATTTCTAAAAAAATAGGGTGAATATTTAATGTCGGTTTTAACCAGAAAACAATTTTTAAAGCGAAGTAAAACTTGTATTAATGAAACAGGTAATCAGGCCCTGTTAATCAGCGAATTAATTAACCTTGAAAAAGAGGAAAAAATTGATAATCAGGAAGCTTACAAAAAAATAAAGGGGATTATGAAAGGTGTTGAAACTGCATTTTTCAGATACGAAGTTTTAAGTCCTCCAGATAATTGTGTATCCCTACATTTAAAGATCCTTCACAGTTTAATAACTTTACAAGAATCTATAGCTGCCAACTATGATTTTGTTGTATTCTCGGACGATCATGAGAAAGAAAAGGCTGAGAAACTGGAAGAGTCAAGAACTCTGCTGGATAAATTCAGGTTGGAGTTTAGACCAATAACAACCGAAGTAGACAGTTTATTAATAAAATAATGGATTTTAAGAAATAGAGAATTATTAGGCTAGGGGATTTATTAAAAAATAATTAAAATAAATATATTATTCTTTAGCACAGTTTATTTTTAACCTGAAAGTTAGTTCTATTTTAAATAATTAGAACTCCTCTTAACTCCGATTATAATAATATTGATCTTTTTGATGATTAATATATTTTTTGTTATAAAAAATAAAATAATGTCCTATTTTTAAGATGTGATAACAATTGGATATGAAATGTTATATTGAACATTCGTGTGGATCATAAATTCTAATTAACTGATAGGAGGAAGTATCTTCTGTTACAAAAATTTCAAGGTCAAAAATCTTCTTACTGGATATATTTTCAGATTTCATAACTTTCTTTAAAATAGAATAACAACTTGGATTTATTAATATGGCGTTAGGAAATTGGGCTTTGCTATGGAATAACTTTCTTTTATCACTTATTGATTTTAATAACTGTTCACCAGTTAGATTTTCATTTTTTATATCCATATAATCACCCTCCAACATCATTTTTTTAATCTATCTAATATTATGGTTTGCTTTTCACTTTAACTTTTCTAAAAAATACCAATCATAAAAGTATATAAAAATTTACAATCTTTAATTAAAAAACTGAAAATATTAGTATTGATATAATATTTTTGGGAAAAACTGAATTTTGTAGGGAAAATAAATTCCTTATTCTAAAAAATTGATCAGTTTACAGCTTTTTAGCCTTATCCAAATAATTTTTTCAAATTTCAAAATAAATTATTAAATAAAAGAATGAAAACTTCCAATTACTTTATAAGGTGTTAAAATCAATAGTGAATAAGCCTATTTTATAGGCTAAAAATTGGAAGTGATAAATTTGTTTGGAAATAGTTACGGTAATGATAAAAGAAATGATGCTCCTATTCAAGAAGGCGGAGAATACGATGTTAAAATTGAGGATACTGGCAGAGACGGAGACGGAATTGCTCGTATAGAAGGTTTTGTGGTTTTTGTTTCAGGCGCTAAAGTTGGCGACGAAGTAAAAATTAAGATTAATTCAACAAGAAGAAATTTTGCATTCGCTGAAATAGTCGAATAATCTCAATTTTGAATTGTTAAAGCAAAGTTTTCTTGAAAATTGTTAATCTTATAAGTTTACAAAGTTTATAATTTTATTAATTTTCTCGAATTTCTATTTGTTAATATCTAAAATTTTAGGATGTGAAATTTATTTCATATTCTAAAAACATTGATATCAATATTTTTTTTAATATAATTTTTATACTCTTTATTTTCAGCTTATTAGATAAATAACTTTTAAAATTCTGATAAATTATTAAATTCAATTATTTACTCTTTAAAATCAATTTTATCTATCCATAACTATTTCCATAGAAATTTACTGCTCTAATTTTTTTATATATAAAAAAAAGATTAATCTAGTGATTTAATAATATTTTATACAACCTCTGCATGAGCAAAGTATAGAAGATTACAAACTTCCCTGTTTACATTTTTACCTGACAATAAAGCTTTTTAAAGTCAGCACTGCTTACATTATGAATATTTTTAAATCCTCTATTTGAAAGGAATTCTTCTAATTTTCCATCTTCAATTCCAAATTGAAGTGGTTCACCTTGATCTATAACAAAATTACTTCACTGGCAAAAAAATAGTAAGCCTTCCTAAACGCAGCTAACTTTTCAATCGCAGTATCTACATCTTTTAATTCTTCTTTAACCAATTTATGTAACATTAAAGCCCCTCTAAGCACGATGGCAAAAAATAGTTCTTCTTTATTCTCAAAGTATAAATAGAGTGTTGATCTGCCAGTTGTAATTCTTTAGCAATGTCATTCAATGAAACATTTTCAAATCCTTTTAAGAAGAAAAGTTGTTCTGCGGTGTTCAGGATGTCGGTTCTTCGACGTTCTTTTTCCAATTCTCTCCTTTTAGCAGCGGACATTTCATTCACCTTTCAATCTAAAACCGATTATTGAATCAGATTCATTTAACTCAAAATCATCTTAATATATTCTGTATGTGATTAAATATCAAATGGTAAGGAAACCAAAGAAACTGATAATTAAGAATTTTAGATGAACTATCTTAATCTATACTTGGATTATAATCTTCATTTCGAATAATTACCAATATACCAGTTAATTAAATCGCTTGCAATACTCATATTAGAATGAGTTCTTGGAACTTCGTCAATATCAAACCATTTTGCTTCTAAAATTTCGTTTCCATCCACTTTTATCTCTCCACTTTCGTATGTGGCTGTAAAACCGATCATAAGAGAGTTGGGAAATGGCCATGGTTGACTTCCAAAATATTTAATATCTTTAACTTTCAAACCCACTTCTTCCATAATTTCCCGTTGAACACCTTCTTCTAAGGTTTCACCTGCTTCTATAAATCCGGCAACTAGGCCGTACATATTTTTCAAACCATAGGAATGTTTGGCCATAAGAAGCTTTTCATCCTTTATAATTGCAGTTATCACTGCAGGAACAATACGTGTATGGCTTATAAAACCACATTCTGGACAAATTTTGGCCATTTCAGTGTCCATGATTTCAGTATGGGTACCACATTTACCACAGAAACTATGATTTTTATCCCAATTCACTATTTGAATTGCTCTTCCAGCTAAAAGAAACAAATCTTCCTCTAAAATTTCATATAAATGCCGTAAATCCATGAAAGCCATTGATTCTGGAGCATTTGTTTCTGGTGCAACTTCAGCGGAATAACATGCATGTCCTAGAAAGGTTCCCATATACAGTGTTCTAATAGGGAGAATATTCAAAACTTTAAGATCTTTTATAAAAGGAATTTTGCAGTTTTTTTCAAGATCAATAAGCAAGTTATCAGAGTTAAAAACAAACCAGAAAATATTGCTATCTTCATTAACTTCAGGTGCAAAAGAGGGTACATACCTCTTGTAAATACTTTCTCTGGACATATTAATAATTGATCTAAAATCTTTGATAAATAATTAACCCATCCATTTTCTATTCCATCAAATTGTATCTGGATTTCAAATTAATCATGGACATATTAGTTAAAAGTTGTTTTGGGATTTGTAAGACTGTTTACATTTACAAGTTTCAAATAAGAAATTATATTAATGATGTTGTATTAGTATGTAATTGAGTGTAATTAGATAATTTAGTAATTTAATATCGATGTTAAAAATATGAATTAGATGGTAATATTAGATTTGGATAATTTATGGGGCAAAACAATGTTTAAAAGAGCAACTGTGACTTTATTAATTTTGGTATCTATCTCTGTTTTTGTAATTGCTGCTTTTGCAATTTCAGGAAATAATAATTCTAATAATAATATAGCCTCTGATGTGGCGGCACCCTTATCTTCGATCTCTAACAACAGTCCTAGTACATTCCCGGAGTCTTCAAATAATGCTCCAGTTCATAACATGGTAACCAACGT
Organism: Methanobacterium sp. SMA-27; assembly: GCF_000744455.1. Lineage (NCBI taxonomy): Archaea > Methanobacteriati > Methanobacteriota > Methanobacteria > Methanobacteriales > Methanobacteriaceae > Methanobacterium > Methanobacterium sp. SMA-27. The sequence goes on from NZ_JQLY01000001.1 coordinate 677,493, forward strand.
TAAGGTTGAAATAATATCTCCTACGGCAGCCAAAATACTGGCAAAAAAATATATAGAAGAACCGGGAGCAATACCAGGCACTCCTAAACTAGTAAAACAGGATGGTAAAAAAGTTTACATAGTTCCTGTAATTGATAAAAAGAAAAATGTTGGAGAAATATATATTGATGCACACAATGGAAAGAATTTAGGTGGGGCTGGAGGAGCACCTTCAAATTAAATTATTAAATATTTTTCCCTTTTTTTCATCCCCCTCAAGATATTCTAAATTAATTAAATCAAATTTTGAAGTTATTTATTAATCTTATAAAGCTTTGGAGTTTGATTTATCAATATTTTAGCTTTAACGAGACTAAAAATATTTACAAGCTGTTCGAGATGTCAATAATGAATTATTAGGGTATATCTGCGTTGATCATTTATTTAAATTAATATTAGAAAATCTTAGGAATAAATCAAGATAATTTCGAAGATTTAGAAATTTCCATTTGTGAGGGCATTAAATGTAAATAGTATTTAAAAAACATCTATTAGTTTCTTGTTTTGAAATTAGATGTGTATAGTGATAATCCATGATTTAAACTGTCCTTAACACATCCGCTGTGTAAAATAATCGTGTATCTAGTTGTCTTGGATAGTAATATTCTGGGTATGATTGTCAGTATATTACCTTTTAATGATTTTGAAATGTTAACTGAATTTCCATTATCTGTTTTAAGTTCTATCCATCCGCTCCCAAATTTTAAGTATTTATTGAAAGTTATCTTAATAATAGGGTTTCTTATGATATTTACAGCATTTTTAGAGGGGGTTATTGATGTAACCTTGGGTAAGGCATTATTAAATACATATTCATACGCCCCAATATCATATCCATTACCCTGAGGTCTTTTAATACTTTTTATGTCGTAGTCAGAAGTTTTAATGGATGTTGCACTGTCAATTGCAATGCTGCCTTTTTTAAGGGAGAAATCGTTTGCAGAGGGATTTGAAAATATCTGGCTTGAAAATGCTCTTTTTGAATGCTTATCGAATCCTGCTGTCTGCCATGCTTTGAATGAGGGATAACTTGTATCATCATCTGGAGTGACAGGGTGTGAGTTTGTGGTGATTATATTGTAGTCTGATTGAAGTCCTTTGGTACTATCGGTACTGATACTTCCGTGTGATGGATTATTGTTAAGTAGGATATTATTGTAAATATAATTCTGGCTGCTACCATCCTTAAGGTTCAGGGCCCATCTTCCATTTGAAGCAACAACTACTGTGTTTTGGTAAACATTATTATAATTGGATTTTCCCCCACCATCTATACGATAGAGTGATATGCCACTTGCATGGTTGTTGTAGAGAAGATTATTTCTAATTGTGGAGTATTCCACTCCATCACAATTAATTCCAGAACCTCCGTTAACTCCATTATTGTATATAATGTTGTTTTCAACCAGTGCTCCTTTAATTATTCCATCTCCACCCATACTAATGTCTCCATTCATATGAAGGCCACAGTTAGCATTATCATGGATTTTATTATCACGGATTACTGGATAATCTCCGCTGTTACTTATGTAGATACCATGCTGAATTTTTGAACCGAAACAGTCATTATGTTCGATCAGGAGGTGATTGCTGAAATCGGTAAATATACCCCAATAACCGTTGTGGTATGATTTAACATGCTTTACTGAAACATAATCCGATCCACTTACCCTGATTCCTGCACGGTAAGCATTTTTCACCACCAGATTTTCAATTTGTATGTAATTTGCATTTTCAATAAAAATTCCATCCCTTCTAAAATTATCTGAACCATCAAGTGCTGAAGAATCGATTATAGTACCGTTTCCAGCACCAATAAATTTTATGGGCAGGGTTTTAGTTCCACTTGTGGTGATGTGGATATTCTGGCGGATTAAATAATTTCCGCTTGAGATATGTACTGTGTTTCCCGGTTTTACCTTTAATGCAGCATGGTTAATGGATTTCCATGGATGGGTTAAAGACCCTGCACTTTGGTCATTGCCATGATTTACATCCACATAAAAATTAGAGGTGCTGTTGCTTGCTGAAGCTGTACCAGTAAAAGTCAGCAGGAAAATCAATGAAACAAATAATAAAATTAACTTTTTTATTTTTAACACTCCTTTAAATGTAATAATTAGATAAGAATTTGATTATTATGCATAATTTTTTTTTAATTAATTTTTACTATCAATGGAAAAACAACAGGTGTTCCTCCTGTTATTACAATTCCTGAATGGTATGCAGTAATATTATTACCTGAAGATGGGTCCTGGTAGGTATAGTTCCATCTGTCAAGGAATTCTTGATTGGTTAGATAGCCTCTGCTTCCCAAAATTGCCGGGTCTTCCATGTAGACATTTTCGTTATCTATTCCAATTACAACCATGTAATGCCAGTATAATGGACTTACTGTACCATTTTGATTGCTGATATTAGTTGCATTCAATGCAGGTATATTTATTATAACTGGAATACCCTGATCCATATTCTGTTGCAGATCTTTGAGGGTCATATTGTCTTTTATTTCTGCATTGACCCCTAAACTTTGTGCAGTTTGTGCAATGTTGCGGGGTAATGTCCCGTTTTCTGGTGTGGTATTTGTTATATTTATCAGTTCATCCACCATTACATCTGTTCCATAGTAATCTAAAACAGCTTCTAGAGATGCAGGTCCCGAGGAATAATTATTAGGCTGTTTAACATTAGGAACATCCAACAATTTGGTGCTGTTCTGTGATAGATTGTTATTTTCCATGATCGAAACATTATTTGTAGAATTAGTAATATTTGAGCTATTGTTGTTTAAAACTGCAGAATAAACACTTAGAGGTACGAAAATTATAAGAATAATTAAAACCAAGATTTTGAATTTAAGATTCATATTAGAAAATAGGTATTGATGATATTAATTTTTTTAGGTTTTTAGAAAATTATCCTAACCAATAAACATATCAGAAAAAGAAATAACAAGAAATTATTACAAACTATTTGTATAATATTACCACATAAAGTCTTAGTAAAGATCAAATTGGAATATAATTATTTAGCAATTAAGAACATACATTAGAACCACATAAAAAATTATCAATAATACTTTTTTAAAATCAATAGCTTTTACTTAAATTGACAAAAGTTATTTATATTAACAGTCATATCAAGTTAAGAAGATATTATGTATGTTTTAGGTGTAAAAATATGAGATGGTCGGTTGTATTAGTAGCTGTTTTAGTAATAATTGTGGGTTATTCTTTTATTGTGGTAGCTATTGGTCCCGTAGAACCATTGGGAAGACTTTCATTTGTTAAACTAGAAAATCCCGATATGTTCCCTGGTCATCCTCATTCTTCTTTATTAGCCCAATATGCGAATAAAAAGAACTCTAAATGTGCACTGGTTCTACATTTCGCGGGTAGCTCAACATATAGTAGTTACCTAGAAGAAAATGATAGAAATAAGAAAAATGACAATGTGTACATAATAGAAGTAGCATTTATTGACACCCAGGGAGGAGGTTCAACAGGATTGGGCCAGATCAATATCTGGGATTCGATTAACGTTGCCCTATTCGGTGTACCCGATGGCAGATACAAGTATATGTCAGATGGTGTGGTATACAATACCTACGACGATATGATGAAACATGTTATAAGTTTGGCCAAACAACACGGCCAACAAGGCGCCATACCGATGGTTTATCATGGAACAGTGCGAACTGATAATCCTATATTAGCTCCTGGCTGTGGATTCCCACTCTACTTCCAAATATTAACCAAAACTTATGGAATAATTCCGGCTTACATATACACATTCACTGGAATGCTTTTCCCATACCTGGAAAGTCCTTACAGGAATTTTGAATTAATGCATTCATCTGAACTCCAGTATTACTACAATAATGGATTCATAAACATTGATTACAGTAAAAGTGGTGTGAATACAGCTAAATATTACGGTGGCAGTAGCACAGACTAAACATTAATATCATTAAATTTATAATATTAATTGAATTGGGTAAACGATTTGAATTAAAATGGGGAGGGGGAAATCGTGGAAAGGGGTAAATTACTCAAAATTATGGGTGTTTTTATAATTCTGTCTGTTTTCATATCTGCATCATATGCATCTGATCCAACAGATATCTCTGCTGGAGACGGTTCTGATCAGAATGATGTAAATATTGGAACTGATCTGAATGATCCAAGTTTGGATGATTCTGGTTGGGATGATTCTGGTTGGGATGATTCTGGTTGGGATGATTCTGGTTTGGATGATTCTGGTTTGGATGAAATATCACTGGATGACCCAATGAATAAAGATATTCTATTAACTTCATTTGCTACGGCATCTGATGATGGTACAGCTGCACCTGCTGCTGCAACAGGTAGTGATGTGGGTGATAATGGGGCAACTAATGATGGTACAGTTTCACCTGCTGCTGCAACAGTTAGTGATGTAGTTGATAATCAGACATCTGGAGAGGACGGTGTAGTATTAGATGGCTTAGAATTGCAGTTTGATCCTGATGAAGTAAGAGAAACTTATGGTACCGAACAGAATAAAACAGTTAAAAACGATCCAGAACAAGTAAAAGAGGATACAATACCAATGCAAAAAACAGGGATTCCTGTACTTCCTGCATTATTAGGTATACTCAGTTTAATGGGCGGTTTTATTGTAAGCAGGAACAAACAATAAAATTCATTTCTTTATTTCTTTATTTTTATCTGTACTGTTTTCTTTAGCTTTTTCTATTTTTTCAAAACAGCTTGAACAGTAACTTGTCTCATGACGCTTTCGTTGTGTTTGAGTTGGAGTAAATGAAGTATAACAACATTTACATATTCTCATTGCACTCCATTTATTAAATCGCATGAACTTCAACCCCAAAAAACAATTTCCAACACTTAAATGATTAAAATTACTTTCTATTTTCATTAATTTAATCAGGATTATTATGAAAACATAGTTTGTCTTAATTTAATTATTATCAACAGATTCTGTTAATCTTTTGGTGTAATCTTTTGGTGTAATAAAGAATTCAAATCCAATAAAAATAAAAATATAATTAATAAATAAATTATTATTTTTACTGAACCGTACCCTCGTCAAACATACAATTAATCTTCAAATCATTTATAATAACAAATTTAATTAACAAATGGTCATCTTATTATAATACAAAGATAATGGTTAAATTAGAAAACATAGCAGTGGTTTGTAACTCCATAATATTAAGTTAAACATTTACTATCAAGAATTTATTGTCAAATATAAATAGATATATCTTCATGTATTTCATGAAATCTCATTTGTTGGGGCTTTAAAAAACTATTGGGAGGAATAAATTTGGCAAAAGAAGGAAATGTACTTTTAGGTATTTTAGCCATAATTTTAGGTATTTTAGTTCTGATATTCCCTTTATTCAGTGTTTTCACTGTAAGTATACTAGCAGGTCTGAGTATACTATTCTTAGGTATTTGGCTTTTAATACAGAGCTTTGCAGTTTGGGAAAGTAATAAAGGAGTTAGTATTGCCTATTTAATACTTGGTATTCTTGGTATAATTGTTGGAATAGGTCTATTTGGTAATATAGTAGCGTTCAGCTTCCTGGTCAGCTTTTGGCTCTATCTTGCAGGATTTTTCCTTATATTCTCTGCAATAATGTCATTGTTTGCTAAAGAAGGAACTGCTGGTAAAGGTTCAGGTATTGTAGGAGTGATATTAGGTATACTTTACATAGTACTAGCTGCATACGCATGGAACCCATATTACCTTGCAATATTAATTGCAGTATGGTTAATTGTTGATGGAATAGCTTTGTTTTTTATAAATCCATCTGAAATAGTAAAAATGGAAAATTAATCTTCTTTTATTGATTAATAAAAGAATTAAAGCCCCAATTTTTTTCCATTATTTCAATTTTTTTATGGGTCATAAAAATTTCCAAAATTAAATTCAATAATTTTTAATGATAGAAAAATAAGAGCCAGCAGATAAGAAATATCTGCAACTTATAGTAAAAATACCGGACTAATTATCCTATCTTCTACAACCAATTACCCTATGAAAATAATATGGATAAGGACTGTCTTAAATTGTTTAGGGGATGCAATGAAATGAATAGTAGTGGTGTTAATAATTATAAACTTCCTTGGAAGAATCTTGATAATTGCAATATTTTTAAATTTTTTTACTTGGGCATTTTTGTTTGTTACACCTCCATCAACCTATCTCGAACTCAGTCAGTATTAAAATAATCTTCACAATTTCACCTATAATGGGCTTTGGAGCTATATTCGCATCATTAGCAAGGAACTGATAAAATTTTATCTGCAATAAAAAATAGATAGTAAGTATCAAGGAGGTAATAACTGTGTATAAAAAAATACTGTTACCAACCGATGGTTCTGAAAATTCTAAAAGAGCAGGAAAACATGCTATATGGATTGCTGATAAAAGCGGAGCCGATATAATAGTTTTAAATGTGGTTGAATTTTATTATCCTCAAATATCTGCCTTACCCAATTACAGGGAGGGTTTGTACGATGATATAATGATGGAGGGAGAAACTGCTGTTGAATCATTTAGAAAAGAATTAGAATTAAATCAGTGTAATGGTGTTTGTAAAACAGTTAAACTAACCACAAAAATTAAAGAGGGCAAAGCTCATTTGGAAATACTTGAATCAATAGATGAGGATGATGTAGATCTAGTTGTTATGGGTGCATCCGGCAGACATGGTCTGGATAGATTTATGCTGGGAAGTGTCACTGAACGGGTGATTAGAGAAGCTAAATGTCCTGTACTGGTTGTGCATTAATAGAATATTTGAAAAATATGTCTTAAACTCATTTTATTTAATGATTAAGAGGAATAATAAAAATTAGATTAAATCATTTATTTTTTATCATTTTCAAATATAAATATATCATCAATCTTTCCCCCTAGAATCATGGCTATGTCATGTGTTAATTTTTAGGGAAGGATTGTACTTACTTTCTCCAAGAAAACAATTGTTTCCATTCTAACTCCAACTTTTTCAGCTAGTATAATTTTCATCAATATAACAACATAGTGACCTATTTGGATATATGCTTGATTAAAGCACCTATAAACACTCATGGAAATAGAATAGGACAGTATTAATAATTTGTTCCCAAATTCTTCTCTTAATTATTTAATGCTCTTTAATCTACTTTTAAAGATTGCCAAAATAAATATGTATTATTATCATTATCTATGAGTTCAATTTCAGGTTTTTGACGTTCTAAATACTGAACCTGTTTTAGATTAAATAACGAGATTAAAAAATATAAGTTGAACAATCAATGATTATTATCACGAAAAACTAGTCATATATTGCAAGTGTAAAATTAGATTTATTCATTTTGTTTATTATTAAACAAATTTGCTACAAGGATGAGTAGATTTTCAATTTATTGTAGTGAGTTGAGATTATAATATCATATTTATTTTTAATATGTCCCATCTCGTTAAGATTAAAATAATAAATAAGAAAAAAAATAAAATAAGTTCAATTTAATATTATTTTTTAATAAGCCACATATATAGACCGTATACTATTAAGATAATTACCACGATCCAAAATAGCCAAAAGAATAATCCTGGTACTGCAAGGGCTAAAATTGCCAGAACCACACCCAAAACGAATGTAATTGCTCCCATTGTGCTTTCATTCATATTATCACCTAAATATATAATATGTACTGCAAATTATTTAAAATTTGCTCAAATTGTAATAATCCCTAAAAATCTTTAAAAATTTCAAAGAGTAATGATGAAAATATTCATCAAAGCGAATTAACATAATAGTAAATGGAACTTTTAAATTAAAGGGAGTGATACATTGAATTTTGAAGACTGCATAAAATTTGCTAACGACACACCTGTATGTTATCTTGCAACTGTAGACGGAGACCAACCTAGAGTAAGGGCACTGGGATTTTGGTTTGCTGATAAAAATGGATTTCACTTTCAAATAGGTGATGTAAAGGATATGTATGGACAACTCAAGACAAACCCCAAAGTTGAAGCATGTTTCTGGCAGCCAGACGAACAAACAGGAACAATGATGAGGGTTGCAGGTGAAATAGAATTTGTAGATGATATTGAACTTAAAAAGAAGGTACTGGAAGACAGACCATTTCTTAAAGAGTTTGGAATGACATTTGACCATCCGGGATTGATAATTTTCAGAATTGCAAAGGGTGAAGCCTATTTCTGGACAATGAAAACCAATTTTGAGCCTAAAAAGATGATTAAATTCGGTGATTAAACTATAATTTAAGACGGGCATAAGAGCGGATAATCCATTTTATAATGGCGTTATCCCCATATTTTTTTTATTAAATTTTTATAATATTACTATCTGGTCCTATAGTATGGGGTAATTTTAAATGGATCAGAATGATGAAATTTTATTCGAAAATTGGTTTTAAAAAGAAATCTAAGCGAAAAATCTCAACTCTTATATCGTAAAGCAATTAAGTTTTATATTCAATTAACCGGTTTGAGTTTAAATGAACTTAAAAACGAAGCAAAAAAAGAAGAACAAGAAAATATTTGGGTAGATGATAGAAAAATCCAGATACTTTACTTAGATTTAAGAAATATTAGAAGAAACAAATAGGGCACCTAACACCCAAAACTCTTATTTTAACGCAGTTAGATCATTTTACCGTTCCCCATGGATACAAATTTATGAGTTGAAACTGGTATTCATTTTAACTTCGGTGAAGACGAAAATTGAGAATTTACTTCTCAAGTTTTTCTAAAAACTTCTTCATCACTTTATTAAAGAATTCAGGATTGTCTTGATTTGAACAATGTCCTGCATCAGGTATGACAATGTATTTACTTTGTTTGTCTCGTTTTGACCATTCTTTCATAGCTTTCTTGATATTTCCTGTTTTATCATATACTCCATATATTAATAATAAAGGTGTCTGCACATGATAATCATGTTCATAGTGTAAACATTTGGATAAACCCGTCCAGATTTTTAAAAATTCTTCTTTGGGTAATTCGTTAAATTTTTCTTTTAAATACTGTTTTGTATCTTTTTTAATAGCAGATGCATTAATCATGGCTTTTTTTAGGTTTTCATATGGCCAGAGCTTGAATATGAGCGGAGATAATCTTACTGATCTAGATTCAATAAATGATAATTTTTCAGTGATGCGGGTTCCATCAATCACTATTATAGCTTTTACCCTTTCTGGATACATGAATGCAAACTCTTGAATCACATAGGTTCCCGCAGATTGTCCAATTAATATAGCTTTATCAACACCAATAACTTCTAAAATATTTAACATATCATCTGCAGCATCTTTCACACTGAAATGTCCAACCAGTGGTCTAGATTTACCATGTCCTCGCATATCCCAACGAATGATCTGATAATCCTCATTTAATACAAGCATTTGTTGATTGAATTGTTCATGATCAACAAGAGCTCCATGTGCCAAAAATATTAAAGGTTTTTCAGAGTTACCAGTGATCCAATACTTAAGTGTGCAACCAGGTCGCATAATAGAATATTCTTCTTCATTCAAAATCATAATAATCCTCTTAAGATATTTATTAAACAATATTACTGTCTAAACATTACTTATATATTCCTTTGAAATAAATTCAATTCATCAAATCAATGGTTAATATTTAGTTATATCAAAAAAAAAACATAAAATGATTAAATTGAGAATAAACCGTAAATTTAATGAATTTTAAACTGGTTAATGATCTTTGAATACTTATAGAATCTTTTAAGGAGTTTAACAATGGATTTATATTTCAAAGAGACAGGTAACTGTGACAATGAAACTATCATATTTCTTCATGGCGGAGGAATATCTGGCTGGATGTGGGATAAACAATTAGATGCTTTAAAAGATTATCATTGCTTAGTTCCTGACCTTCCTGAACATGGGCGAAGCATAGAAATGAAACCATTTACAATAAAAGGTTCAGCAAAAATGATTATTGATCTTATTAAAGAAAGATCATGTAACGGAAAAGCTCATGTTATTGGATTATCGCTGGGCGCTCAAATAACTGTCCAAATATTAACCAAGGCCCCTAAAACTGTGGATCATGCGCTAATCAGTGGGGCATTGGCTCGCGAATTTTACGGCCCTAAAACTTTAAAAATGCTGAATGTTTTGTTTAAAGCTTACATGCCATTCAAAGATATTGATCTTTTGATAAAATTGAATATGAAAAGTAATGGAGTACCTATGAAGTATTTTGATGAATTTAAAAAAGATACAAAAACACTTACTTTGAGTTCTTTAAGAAATGTTATTAAAGAAAATATGTTATTCAGAATACAAGACGTACTATGCAAAGCTAAAACCCCTGTGCTGATAACTGTTGGTAAAAAAGAACAGAAAATCGCTTATAAATCCGCCATAGATTTGAATAAATGTCTTCCAAATTCTAAAGCTTATGAAGTAACTAATTTAGGACACAATTGGCCTTTAGAATCACCAAAACTTTTTAATAATGTTTTAAGAGCATGGATAAATGACAAACCAATACCAAAAGCTTTATCAAAATTCTGATTTATATTATGGAAATAAATACAAAGACACAGGCGAAAGCCCAAAAGAAAGATACTGGAATTATATAGATAAAATGCTTTGAAAATTTTCTAAAAAAAAATAAATTATAAGAAGTTTATTCCAAGTTTTTAAACTTTAAAAACTTCTCAAACTTTCAATTTTTATCTTTTAAGATCCATACGTCCATTTTGTCATTGAAACATAGGTAGGCAATCTACCATTGTTGTAATAGAATGCCATAATCTTTGAATACATGTAGATTAGGTTTTCAAATCTAATATTTCCAAGTTTACTTGATACGAAGGCTGGAGCCCGACCATTGGTACCAATAAAGCTAGTTATTCTACTTGCAATGGATAAAAACTCAGATTTCTGTATAGTTCCGGTTTTAACTGTATCTGTAGCTGTACCTGGACTTACAACTGTCTTAATGGTCACTGCTGATGTTGATCCACTGTTAACTCTCTGAAGACTTGTAGTTAAGAAGTATAAAAATTGACCTCTCGTGAATAGTGTACTACCAACAGTTATGTAAACTGGTAATTTATGGTTGTTCTCAACATAGGCTTTAACATCTTTAGCTGCTTTATTTATCTGGCTTATTGTTACAGAGGTAGTTGAAGGCGTACTAACATTAGCTGCCCATACAATAAGTTGATCCAGTAAAGTATAATTTGTTGGACTTAATTCTGGGTGTGGTCCGCTTAAAACGGTTCTTCCATTTCCATATGTGTCTCCAACAATGGCCGCATAACTATTATATGCACCACCTGAGTAACTAGCAAATGTTGTATAACTAGTACCATACAGTGCAGGCCCATTGTAGTGAGCAAGGGTCAATGTACCGCTGGAACCTAAAAGCTGAGTGGCGCTACTGGTCAATAAAACCTTAAGACTTCCTTCATGGTTATATACCTTTGAACTAACATGAGGGGCAACTCCCCATCCATTGTAACTGACTCCACTTCCACCTACATATTTAGATCCTGCATATGCCCCTGCACAAATTCCTAAAAATCCATGACCACTGGAAATGAAATTTTTAATGGCAGAAGAGCTTATACTGTTACTGTTAATGTAAGTGTAGCCGCTTGTACCGCCGGGCATTACAAGTAAATCGTAATTAGCCAGTATGGACGAAGTGATTGAAGTTGATTTTCCATAGGTGAAATAGTATCCTGGGACAAGATTATTACTATTGGCTGATTTTAATGCGTTAACAACACCATTAACACAGCTAGTAATGGCACCATTTCCATTATATACTAGTACTCGAATGGTTTTGGCACTGGTTGTACTGACTGGGGAACCTGCTGCATATTTAGTAGTTTTTGAGGTAGTTGATGTTGTTGCTAATTTGGTAGTTGTTGCTACTTTATTAGTTGAAGTTGTTGCTAAGTTGGCAACACTTGAAGTCTGTGTAGTTTGAAGATTTTGTGTTGTGTTATTAGAACTATCTGTTGCGGATACAAGACCAAAATTTAAGGTCAATGCTATTCCCAATAACAACAGCACACTAAGAAATAATTTTCGATTAATGTTAACAGCTCCTAAACTTATAATAATGTATTTTCAATTTTATTATAGTGAATCACGTCACTAAAAAATTATCAATTTTTTATTATAAAAGCATTGTTATCTAAAATTGATGTTAATTTTTGTTGTAATTAAAGAAATTCGGTAAATAAAGTCTAATTGCAAATGAAAAAAGAGTATATAATAGTGGATAGCAGTTTTCGTTCTTTTATATACTCATGGGTATTAGACTTTCCAATGGCAAACTTTTTTGATAGCATACTGAAGGAAAAGTCAGATCATTAGTTTGAATGAATATTCAATATCGAAAATTTGATTGTCAAGAATTTAAACTCATAAAAACTTTATATATAATGTAATTCTATGAATTTGTATGGTTTTATTCAATTTTAGTATCATATCGAAATAATAAATTTTTTATATGAAAATAGTTTTAGGTCCAAAATTAAACAAATATATAAAGTATTTATAGAAACTAAATTAAAGAATAGACATAGGAGATCTTTAGTAGTATTATTTAAGATCATAAATCAAAACCATAAAAAGAAGCTATATTAACTTTATTCGGGTTAAAAAAGCGTTTTTTGTACTGTTACAAAGGTGTATCAGTGCTGAATTTTCTAAAAAATTAAAATTAACAAATAGGAGTTGAATTAAATGGCAAAGATATCAGGAACTAACAAGAGAACCAGACAAAAGAAGGGTTATAAAAAGGCGGGAAGTAAAAGGGGAAGAGGAGTTAAAAGATAAAACTTTGAGGATTAAACCCGTCCAAGGGTTTCCAATCCAAAAACTCTAAATTCCAATTATTCTTAATAAAATAAAAAAAATATTTAAAATATGGTTATAAAACAAAATTTATTATCTAATTAATTGACTAAATTCTATAAAATAACCAATTTTAATCACTTATTTTTCTAAAACTTATTTTTCAAAATTTTTCTAATATATATTTGAAGTGAATTTTTTATATTTTTATTTTGAATAGCCTTGACAATTTCATGTTGGCCAATCGAAGCAGCGCTATTTTATTGGTTCTTGAGAGAAATTCGCAGCTGGTTGTTGGTTCTTGGCGTAGACACGTGGTCCGTAAAGCATGTATCCTATGCCCACGAAGATCAGAATGAACTCACCAGCGGTAACTGCAGGCGGGGGAGAGACCGTGAAGAAGAACAGTGCCTGATCTGCAGGTGGTGTGATGAACATGAACACAGCATCGATTACTGCGAAGACTCCAGCGAGTCTAGGTCTTCGTAGCCATATCGAAACCAGCCCTGCAAGTGGAAGCAATAGCCCCACGGTTATGAAGAACCCTGCGAAAGCCAGGGTCCGTAGTTCAGGCATACGAGGTTCAACTCCTAATGGAGTCAAAAGAAAGCCTAAAATGAAACCAAAAGCAAGTAATGCCGCCAATACGCGCTCTGAACTTGTTAGAGATACGCGACTACGGTGTTGTTCAGGTCCATCTTCTTTGTTTGGTGGCCGGGATTTTGTTGATTGAGAGTTGTTATTTTTCATAAATTACCTCTTAATTTATTTTTCATTCAAAAGCAGATGTTAAAAATAAATAAAGGTTTATTAACCTTTATTTAAGTTCTAGTTGAATTCCACCTATTCTTGGGGCTAGGAAGTTGTAGAGTATGGTTATAATTGCAACCATAATAAATGTCCCTATGAACGCTCCTATTATATTACCAATTAAACCTCCAACAGCCATTGAAGCGGATCCAGCCATAATGCCATTTACAAGGCTAAATAATCCTTGAATAATTCCAAATATTGTTGCAACTACTGCAAGGGCCAGTGCAGCTGCTACTACTGGTATTGAAGTTATCTCATGTGCGTTTCCAGCTGGTGCAAACAATAATCTAACTCCTCCCACTCTAGGAATTAAGAAATTGTAAAATATTGCCCATAATGCATTACCAATGAATCCTGCTACAAATACAAATATTGGTAAGCCTATGATTAACAATAAAGCAAGAACTACTCCTCCAGTTCCTACTGCTGAACCTGTAGGGAGAGTTGCAGGGGTCATATTTGTTGCATTGGCTGTTATATTTGCTATGAGCGGAATTAATGTGCTTGTCAATGTTGTTAGGGGTACAATAAAAGCTGCAAGTAAAAGCCCTATTATAAATGCCCATACTGCCCCAACACCGGATGTTATTAATGCAAAGGATACAACCGGCAAGTTTTTAACTTCATCGCCTTCAAGACCTAACTTTATACCGCCGAGTCTAGGCACTAACATGTTGTAAATGAGTGCAGTTACAAATGATAGTGTAATATAAACAAGGAAGCTTCCAATCGGGAAAATAACGATCATTGAAAGACCAAAACTGGCAAATACTAATCCTGCATTTGGTATAACTGCTGCTAATGCTCCAAATGTAATCAACAGTATTATTGCATATATGAAGGCCAGAATGGCACTAACAGTAGATGTCATCAATGTAAAAGGCACAAGTTCAATAGATTTTATTTCTTTAAAGTCGACCATATTTTTTCACCTCTTTTATCAATTACCATAATTATACTTATTACACTATTATGGACCTTAATGCAGTTATAATTTTCATAATTTTTAAAAAAAATGTATTGTAATAATTAAAATAGAGAATAATATCGGACTGTTGAATTAAACCCAAGAACAAATTATCAAGGAAAAAAAATTGTTACAATAGATTAAGTATCATATGCCGCTAGGGGTATACATAATAAAAAACATAAAGTATAACGAAAAAGTAATACTAACTATTTAATCATTTATCTAAGAGCATAACAAAAGAAATTTAGTATAATTAACTAATGTCATAGTGAAGTGTGAGTAATTATTTCTATGGTATATAGTATGCCTCATTTTCAATGCAATGATCATAATTCTATAGGTCAATCAGAACGCTTGATTATATTGATGCTTTACTTTCAAATTATGGATGCTCCGCTCCAGTTCTTTAACTAATGTAGAATAGGTATGTATCAAAGATGCTGGGTACGAAAATAATGATTTTAATCAATATAAGTTGGAATGATCATGGGATGTTAATGATGCCACAACAAAAATGTCTAAGTCTGAAAAAAATACTTCTAATTCCAATTAATTTACAAAATAATATGAAAGATTTAATCTTTCTTTTTCCAACTCGATTTTACGGGGATGTCGTCATAGATAGGTTTACATAGCCTTTTCTGCATAATAATCAAATATTACAGTATTGGGAGATATTTAAATGGAAGTTATTCTTCAACAATTTGCTAATCTCAGCATTTTAATATATATTGTTACAACTATGCTATCTATGGGCCTTAATTTTTTCCCTAAACAATTTTTAGAACCATTAAAAGATAAGAGTCTCATATTAAAGTCTTTAGCTGCAAATTTCATATTATTGCCAATCATAACTTACATTATATTGCAAGTGATCCCATTAGAACAAGGTCTTGCTATTGGCTTAATTTTAATGGCTGCTGGTGCAGGATCACCCTTCATGCTAAAATTGGTTCAATTCATGAAAGCAGATATAGCATTTGCTGTAGGATTGATGTTAATATTATCCATAGTAACATTATTTTACATGCCATTGGTACTTTCTATTTTATTACCGGGTGTTTCAGTGAATCCCATGTCTATAGCAAGTTCGCTCTTGGTTTTGATATTTTTACCCTTGATTATTGGAACCTCTGTAAAGTCACGGTATGGTAATATAGCTAAAACCATTCAACCAACTTTTAACCAGATATCTAACATATTCATAGTTATAGTGGTAGTTCTTTATCTTGGCCTTAACTACAAGGACTTTTTGGCAGTATTTGGAACCGGTGCATTGATAGCTTCTATGATATTCATATTAGCTGCCTTTTTAATCGGATATTTACTAGGAGGTCCTTCCAAAAATACAAAATCGGTACTTGGTATGGGCACTGCCATAAAAAACTCATCTGCCGCATTTGTGGTAGCCGTAACAAACTTTAGCTCAGAATACGACGTCATGGCCATGATAATTGTAGTTTACATGCTAAGCATAATTATAATGATGATTATTTCAGGAGAAATGGGGAAAAGATCAAAAGTTTCAGAAATAGTATAGTATGCAGGAACCACACCTTATTAATTTGGTATATCCACATTACGAATATCCATAATTAAATATTAAAGGAGATTTTCATCCCACTTATCCTAAATCAAATCACCAACTATCATTTAATTGCTTACGGTCTCTGTTTTCAAGTATATCACAAAGATGTTCCACTGCCATTACCAATCTTTCTCCGAATGGTTTAGTTTTTCTTGCTTCTAATAATTCACGCTTGGTGGGATATTTATACATATATTTACGCTCCTTTTAATATTAAATCATGCTCAGATTCCTTTCCTATCCACATCAGAATCAGACGCCTAAGCATTTCACTACACGATATGTCTTTCTTTTCACAGAATGTTCTGAATTGCTCCTTCAAATTTTCATCGATTCTAAATGTCATTCTGTTCAGCATATACTCACTCCTGTTACAACTGTCATCATAACTACCTGTAACGCTTATGTCCTACCATTACGATTCTAGTGAACTGAGAACAGTTTATTGTTAATTAGGCATTTTAATGTGTTTAATTCCATTAAATAACTTCCAATATAATTATCAATTAAGAAAGGATCTGGAGAACTATTTCAGTAATACTATAAAAAAAATTTATATCATGTGCTACTTTCCTGCTTAGCTCTCTTAAGTAATTCCGGTTTCCTTTATTATTTACAGAAGTTTTTCAAGTTTCAGAAGTTCTTCAATGTCTTTCAGGTATGATGGAGGATTTTTAAGATCCTTTTTTTCATCATAAAGTGCATGTATTTTTGCAATGAATTTAGATATATATACCACCTCAAAGACTTTCATTTAACTGATTGTCCATCCTACTGAATTTTTTACTCGAAATTTAAAATTATACAGATGTAGTGTTAACTGTAGAATTACTACCAAGCATAAAACTAATAGAGAACATAGGATTCACACAGCTGGAATTAGTATCAGTCAATTGTACTGTAACGCAAACTTCCATCACGTAGGTATAAGGCCATTAATCACAGGTTTCGCTAAAATCAGAATTTTAATGACTTTGTTCCTGAAAATTATTTTCTATAAATAAAAAATGATTAAGTTCTATTACTAAACTTTTCTTGGAATCTGGAATATTATATTCAGATACGAAAATAAAAAAAATTATGGATTAAAAAGGGATACTTACCATATTATAAAGGTATGTGGCCTGTATACTAACTTTGAAAAAAATAAAATTAACTAGCTTTATGAGGGCAAAATACTGTGTGGTTTGTAATCTAAAATTTTTCTTTTCCCTGAGTTAGCAAATGATGTAGTTATATTGCAAAAAAACTTAAAATATCATGCTTAAATTTTTTTCTTTCATAATGCTTCCTTCTGGTTCAAAATTCTATTTCACAATACCATTAAAAATCAAAATTCTTCAAAAATAACTTCATCATAGTGCCATATGACGAAGTTATAATACTATTATTTCTTTGATATGGATATGTTATTATTAGTTGAATTCAACGGATGAAAGGGTCTTTTAGAGCGTTTTTTAAGGAGGACTATGAGAGGAGAACATTTATTGTATTTTGAATTTATTCCATGTAACAATTTGGATAATTAATAATTGAATAAAAATGATAAAACAATAAAATTTCCTTGGAAAAAAAATATGGAGTAAATTTAAGTTTAAGTTAACCCCAGGCTTTTACTAAAACCCCTATAATCCCACCGATTACTCCTATGATTACATAAACAATTATGCCTATTACTAATGCTAATAAACCGATTGCAGCCCCTGAAGCTCCAGATAAAGTTAATCCTAGAATTATACCGATTATACCAACTACTATTCCCATAAATATGCCTACAAGTGCTCCATGGATAGCCCCATTTTTGTAATCTCCACCTACAGTGTAACCAACATAAATAGTTGCGATTAAGAAACCTATGGCACCACCAAATAAACCTACTATCATTCCTGCAAATAATGTTATTAACATTTCAATTGTAGCACTAAGTAATACTCCTAATACCAGACCAATTAGTACAGTTTTCCATTTCACTTCTACCATCTTTTCACCTTCTTTCAAACGATTATTTTCATACTCCAATTCAGACTTTTGTTTAGTCCATTTTTTTCATTAACCCGATGGTTAGCATGATTATGTTGTCGATGTATTTTTCCATGTTTTTGTAAAGATGTGTTTTGTATTTTAATGCTTTTAAATTAGTAATTTGTTCATCTGGCACACCATAGAAATTGGGGATTGCATAATAAAATTTGATAAATGCCTCGATTTCATCTTCTATTTGGAGTAAATCAGAAAATATTTTTGGTTCAATCTGGTTTGCAAATAGAAATAAATCGACTATTCTTACTATCTCTTTTTGAAGTACCTCAATATTTTTAGCAAGCTGATACCATTCTTCTTGGTTCATATTATTAATATTTGAACTTATAACCGGTCTTAAAACGTTTTCTCCAATGTTAGTGATTTCTTCACATAATTCGGGTGAAACATCAGTAAATGTATCTGTTAAATCAAATGTTTCCATAAAATTTGAAGAATAAACATCCATATCAAAACCAAAACTTACACGAAATGTTATAATGGTGCCAATTAGGTATCTTTTAATTCTGTTGTGGATACTAATCTGAACATCTTTCCATTTTTTATTTTCATGTTCATTTAAAATCCAGTTAACATAGCTTAGTGTTATTATAATACCTATAGAAGTGACTCCCAAATTCAAAAATAAGCTTTTCCATGTAACATAAAAACTTTGCTTTATAATAAAAAAACTTACAATAAGAGTAATAATCGCCAAGATTCCTAATGGTAAAACAAGTCTTTTTAAGAGAAATTCTGAATCCTTTATAAAAAAACCTCCAAGAAATTACTTTTATATAATTTTTTTTTTACATTATGTTTCTTTTTGATCATTTTTATTACTATAATAAATGATTTTTTTTACAGATAAAACTTTCAGGTTTTATTAATTATTAAATTATATCACTTATAACCATATTTTCTCATAGAGATAATAAGTATCTATCATGGTCATCATAATTGTTTATATACTCACCATAATTACATTGATTTTAATTTCAGGAGAAAAGAGAAAGATTCCAATGGTACAGAAACAGTATAGTATACAGGCAACATACATTCCTAATCTGCTAAGTATCCACTCAGTTGATTTTTTAATTATTTTATACTATTCTAAGATTCATCAAATCGTTCGCATTATTAAACGCTTTTAAGCTTTTGAAATGGAAAGAAGGTACGAGAGCAGTTATACCATGTATAGTAAACCAGTGCAAAAATACGGGATAGAATTTCTGAAAGTTTTATTACATTATGATTAGTTAATTTATCCTTTTTATAATTTGATTCATCGATCGCAATAAGTTTTTTCTGGTTAGATAATTCAATAGATAATTGGATATAAAACTATAAAAATAATGTTATGTGTAATGGATTTCTTGGAGGTTTAAGTGAATGTCAGATGAAAATGTCGTATACATTGGAAATAAACCAGTAATGAACTATGTATTAGCTGTAGTAACTCAGATGAATACTGGAGTCCCCGAAGTAATGTTGAAAGCAAGAGGAAGAGCAATCAGCAGGGCAGTAGATGTTGCAGAGATTGTAAGGAACAGATTTATGACCGATTTAGAAATAGGTTCCATAGCTATCAGCACAGAAGAAATGACAAGCAGAGAAGGATCAAACAGCAATGTTTCATCCATTGAAATACAACTCTGCAAGACAGAATAGATAAAAAATCCATTCAATCCACTTTTCATTTTATAATAGAGAAACTTCGTTGAATAAAATTATTAATATTACTAATTAAGTATAATATAATAAAAACTTCCTGAAAAATCAATCGCATTTATGAGGGCATTCAATATTTAAACTATAAATTGGGGCTAAATATTGTTTGAGTACTTATTTGCTTTGTTGAATTGTTTAATAAACCATAGTACTAAAATTCCCCCCCCCCAGAATTAATCCAAAAATACCTTCTCCATTGATAATAGGGATATTGCCGATTATTATACCAGATTTATTGGTATAAATATCCCCTAACATTAGGACATTTAATACATTCCATGTTGAATGGAGAAATAGAACTGGGATTAAACTACCACGGGACAAGTATTAGGAATAAGAAAATGCAAATGTTATGAAGAAAACACCAACAGCTTGTAATGTGGCTATTAATTAAGGGTTGCCAATTCCTGTAGTCTTTGCAAGTAAATAAAACGACAGGGAAGTGGTATAACGCCCAGACTGCACCTAAAATTATGGTTCCCCTAGTTTTTCCACTGGCCTTGGTTAACTTTGGTAGTAGATAACCTATCCATCCATATTCTTCACCAAATGCAGGAATCAAGTTTACCAAAATTAGAATAATAGATGAAATTATTATGTAGGTCAAAGTTAAATTTCCAGTATTTAGATGACCAAAACCAATTATTAAGACAATTATTCCACATGTAGCTATAAATATTATAGGATATCCTACACTGAATACCATGGACTTTATATTTGGTTTTTTAACTACACAACCCAACATTGATTTGATAGATTTTCGATGAACAAAACGATTGAATATCAAGGCAACAATAGCTGGAAAGAACATTATCAATACAAACAGGCTTAAACCCAAATTTGGCTTTGAAAATATCAGAAAAGTAAATATCCAAGAAGATAGGAGGACAACTACGGTATAAATGATTAAGATTCGATTATCTCTAACATATTCAATATCCGAAAGTTTCCTCTCCCTGTTTTTTTAAATAATCCAATTTGTTGTTATTAATATCCTCATTAGCTATCCATATTATCCTCAATCATTTGAATCTCTACTGTTGCTTATAGATTAATCACTACATATGTGGGCTTATTTAAATAAATAAATTCATTTACTTATATATACATACATTTATTTATATGTTTACATAGTTACTATATTATTTACTCATAGGTGCTGTTAATTTAAGATGTATGTTAGTATCTGAATATTCTAATTTAATTCTATTTTAAGACTGGAGTGCAGGGGACGGGATTCGAACCCGCGAAGGCCTACACCAATAGGCCCTGAACCTATCCCCTTAGTCCACTCGGGTACCCCTGCTAGATATTTAAAAATCAAAAAAAATAAGAGAATATAATATAAATTATTCAAGTTCTTTAACAGCTAGTTCAATATCAGACGCGTTTACAGTTACTCTTCCAGCGTGTTTTGCAAGTAGAAGTGCTTGTTTGGAGATATCTTCCCCACACTGTTCTAAAACTTTTCCTAAAGCTTCTTTTGAACCTTCACTGATTCTTTGTCCACCTGCATTTTTTATTATTCTTCCTATTGGAGCTATTGGTATTTCACTCATATTTATCACCTAATTATAATTATTAACTCTATTTTATTTAAATTCATCGAATTAAGTGGCAGATCATGTTCTTAATCTATTAGATGGAATATTTTTTGATAGTAAAGTTTAGTTTAACTCAAAAACATATCTAAAAATATGGAAGATTTTATGATTGAAAAAATTAACGAAAAAGATGAAATACATGTTTGTGAATTCTGTAATAATAATGTCGATATACAAAAAAATTTCAGGATACACAACGGAAAATACTGTCATATTCATTGCTTTGCTGATAATATTGGATATGAAAACTGGATGAATCCTAAAAAGAAATACAAACAAAAAAACAAGTTAAATAATAAAGATAAAAAATCAAAAACAGACATGGATGGAAACTATTTTTAAAGGATTTAACAGTTTATTGTGGAAGTCCGATGAAGTTTTGGAGCTTAGATCACATTTACTAAAATATCTACTAAATTAAAATAAAGGGATTGTACATCATGAAATTCAGAAAACCCGCCGAAAACAAAAATACTACAAATGAACTCTTTAAAGAAGTAAACAAATGTAAACCAGAAGAATTGCATAACCTACTACACAAAATTGAAATAGAAATTGAAAAATCCGAAGTTAAAGATGAAGATCTTTTAAGCGCAAAAAGAATAATTACAAGTAGAATAGCCTCCATGAGAAGTAAAAATCTATAAATAATATTTTTTATTTTATTTTACTAAAACTTATCATTTAATTAAGTTTAAAAAAATTTCAAGGTGTTATTACATATCCCATCTCAGATAAATTCAGATATTATTAATCCATTCTTGATAGTTTTATATTCTCGTTTGGGTTATTGAACTAGCAGAGCCTTTTAGAATATGTTTATGGTCTAGAATACAGCCTTCCAGTATTTTGGGATATTCCTCTGGTTTGGAAATAATTATTTTAAATTGTTTTCCATCTCTGCATTTTCTCTTTAATTCTTCCTGAATTTTTTCATTTATAGGGTGTATAAATTCAAATTTAATAACTGGAGATGTGAATGATGAAGTATTAGGGTCATAATAACAATTTAATTTTATTAAGATCTCAGTAAAAAGGGAATTCATACCTATCATTTTAATTTCTGCTTCACCTTTCTCCTCAAAACTAATTTGTTTTCTCATATTCTTATTTTCCTATTAACAAATTCCTCATGTTTAGTAAAAACAAAAAAAATATTTGATATTATTCTCCCTTTGATAGTATTTGGTCACATGCTATTTTTTCTTTTAATAATTTCTCTATTACTATCGTATTGTCTTGGTATTCAAGTGTACTATTGCATTTTGGACATACAAAGTTGTATTCAGATGCTTTTTCAAATATGTATCGATGACCATAAGTATTACAGGAAAAGAACATGTTTTCTTCCTCATATTTGATAGATTTTTTAATTTCTTCTGAGATATTTCCATATTTTTTTGTTATAACTTGGGATACATTTTCTTGCTCAAATTTCCATATGTAAATATCATAGTTGGTTTCAGGATCTTTGGCTTTCCTGTAAGAAATTATACTAGCATCATTCAATTTATATAGAACTTTCCTTACCGTATTCAACGGTAGTTCAGTTTCTTCTACAATATCTAAATCAACCGTTTTACCCGCCAATAAACATTCAATAATTGTAGTACTGTTTTTTTCATCGCTAGTTACATCTACTAATAATTCCTGAACTATTGGATCGTTTAACATTATTTTTTTCCACCTATTTTATTAAAATAAAAAAATAATCAGAATAAATTCTTATCCCTGATTGTGTATGTGAAGTAGAATGTTGAACCTTTTCCTAGCATTGTTTTACCACAACCTGCTGACCCACAAATCAAAGTAGGCCTACCCTTAGGTAACCCGCCTTCAGTAATCTCATCTAAACCTTGTATTCCACTTGAACATTTTTCTAATGTTATTTTATTTAAATTAGAGCTCATTTTGTCACCTGAATTAATAATAAATTTAAAATATTTGATAAGATCCTATTTTTCATTATAAGATATTCAGTTAATAAATATTGTTATACAAATAAAGAATTTTCAAAAATAAAAAGATGATTGAAGTAGTTTTACTATAATAAAATAATGGAATTATTAACTATTTCGGTAAAGTTATGTTAAAAATAGCTTTAAAGTATATTTATTAATATGAAGATTCCCAATATCCTCCCCATGATAATCTATCCCTAAATGTAACAAAAGTTGGGATAAGTAAATAAAAAATTTAATTAGTTAGATTATTTAGCTATATCCCTTTGAAACTCTTCATTTTCCATCAAGTTCTCGTAAGTTTCTTTAAAATGAATTAATTCACTAACTTGCTTCTCAAGCTTTACCAACTCTTCACTAGTTATATCCTTAACTTTAACTCCATCCAAAGAAATAAAAGGATATGCTTGTTCATAACGTTTTAAATAGCTTTTTTCATCAGGTATTAAATATGCCCTCGACACTGCATCTGGAACGTGACCTACCAGATAATCTGCTAAAGTATTATCCACGGTACTATTACAAATTGTTGATATGAAATATTTTCTAAGTCCATGACTCCTGTGCTTTCTGAAACTGCCTTCTTCATGAGAGAACTTGTTTGTTTCTCCTAATTTTGTGAAAATTTTGATGATACCTCTTGTAGTTAATAAATCACCAAATCTATTTACAAACACCAATCCATCCATTCTAGGGTGGATTTTAGAATTTCTACTTTCCAATCTAGTTTTTAAATATGCAAAAATTCTTTGATGTGCTTCAGGAGGTAAAAAACTAAAATGCGCGTGGTTAGATTTATCTCGTTTTAAAAACAATGTTAGGATAGTACTTTTTATTTCCCTTTCGCTATTAAATAGCTCATCTAAATTCAGGATAGGCCTTTCAATCTTTTTTTCGATACAATCTGCAAGCTTACGCATAGATAAATTTCTAATTTCATTTTGCGCAAGCCCAGTGAGAGCCATAGTATAGATAATAGCCTGATCTCTCAGACTGGCCACGTCTGTTAATTAAAATTTCTTCTCTAGTAAGAATAGCACCTTGATTCTTTTCTAAAACAGTATTCCCTTTTTTCTTCTGTATATATGGAATTGTAATATCCATAGTTTCATAGAATGATTTAATAGCTGCAATCCTATTATTAATAGTTCCTGGAGAGTTTTCAATCTCTTCCATATGATTTATAAAACTAATTATATGTTTGTTTATTTTACAGTATCTTAACAGCTCCCCACTGCGTTCATCAGCTTCAGCTTCTTTTAATAATTTTTCAAGTGTGTAATCTGCACCGTTTCTATTTAAATAATTTATATATTTATTTATTGAGTCTGTATATCCATCACGAGTTGTTTTTGCAAGATTCCGTTTTGTATACCATTCCATTAAAAGGGTGTCGCTTGTTCCATAGTTTTACATTGATCACACTGCTTATTATATACCCCACGGGTAACTAATTATAAGTATAATGTGATTATTGGGGGTTACCATCCATATTTAGATGTGCACCTGCTTTACAAACAGCTTTATTTAATCTCATTTCATAAATATGGTGAAACAGGGGTTAAAATCTAATTTTTTTTAATCAAATGATTTATCAATATATAAATATAAATATTAAATTGGTGATTGCAATGGTTTACTGCCATAAATGTGGAACAAAAAATGAGGATGATGCAGAATACTGCTCCAAATGTGGATCTTCACTTAAGGACAGTGATGATGATTACAGGGATAGGCGACATCGTCGTCGAAGAGATGATGGATACCCTCCAAGAGGCGAATGTTTTGGACTGCCACACGGAGGTTTAATAGTAGGATTAATAGTAGGAATTCTTTTAATACTGTTCGGAATTTCATCTATCTATGGATTTGGTTTCTGGCAGTATATATGGCCTATAATAATAGTTATTATCGGAGTTTTATTTGTTGCCGGGGCAATATACAATTACTCACGCAGAAGATAGAATCCACCAATATAATTCATTTGAAAATTGTTTATGACCATATAATAACAAGTAAATTAAAATGTGTTTAGTGATCTAACTATTTGATGATCTATCTGTAGCTACAGTAAGATCTCTTATCACATTTTTCGCATATATCGCCATGTTTTTTTTCAGAATTGGATATCCTGGCCATAATCCAAATAAAAACCAGTAAAAGGAAATATATTTGTACAAAGATGCTGCCAGTTATTTCAGTAATGCCAATGAGCATCAGAAATGCACCCACAACCAGTATCAAGTTAAAAATAAATTTTCCTGTATTAGAATTGATATTTAACAGAAAACTCTGAAGCAAACATGTTAAAACAAATAGAAATCCTATGACAAATATTAGATATGGATTGAATACTGGAATTCCATGGAAATAATATATAATTATAACTATAACTGCAATCAATGCACCTGTAAAAAGGCCACTGCAACCAGCACAGTATTTTTTACCCATTAAAGTGTAGGTATGGTTCTTAAAATTATCACATTCTGGATGATGGCCCCTGAACTCTTTCTCATCAGATTCCTTGTCAACTGAATTGTCAACTTGAATATGTTTCTTAATCTTTAGCAGACCCATGCAATTAGTAGGTGATATAGCTGCAACCATTCCCATGATACAGATAATAATAAAAATCAAGAGTATCAATGGTTTCTGGAAATTGTACTTAATTCCTGTTGGTGGCAGATAAATTACCAAAACAGCAAGAATGATGAGACCTGCAATTCCTATAAATGAAAAATAAAGGTTTTCAAGGTTGAATTTATTAGGGTTGTAAATCAACAAGATCCCTCATATACTCTAAAAGCCCCTGACTGGCCATGTAACGATATGTCTTCCTTTTAAACATATTTTTAGAAAATATTCCTGTTATTCTCCTTTTCATACTGCCATAGAAATCCCTGTAACATTTAAACAATTCCTCTTGAACTTCGGAGATTGTTAAGTGTTCTGTGGGCATTACAGCGTGTATCATATCGTAGTTGGCCCAGTTATCCTCCTGGAGCCATCCTTTTCCCCTGGCTGTTTTATAGAGATCTGTACCTGGAAACGGTGTTAACACCATGAATATGGCCAGATCAGGATCAACGTAGTTAACATATTCTCTAAAATCCTGCATTGAGGAGTGAGAATCTTTTCTATCTCCCATTATCATGGTTGCCTGGGAAAATATTCCATTTTCCTTTAATAAATCCATTGAAAGCTTTGAATTTGAAGGTTTGATACCCTTTTGATATTTGTTCAGGGTGTTATCATCATGGCGTTCAAGTCCAGCCATTATCCAGTAGTTACCAGCCTTTCGAAGTTTGGGTAGAATCTTTGCATTTTTAATAATATCATCGCTTCTGGCCTGGAAAAACCATGTTAAATCATCGGTGATATCTTTTTTTATTAATTCATCACATATTTCACTTGTTTTCTTTCCCAGTCCCAGGTTATCATCGGTGAGCCATAGAAAACTGATATCGTATTCATTGTAGATATGTGCCATCTCATCTGCAATTCTTTCAGGGGATTTGCTTCTCCATTTACCACCCCAGTATGGCCACTGGGAACAGAAGGTACATTTGTGTATACATCCCCGGGAAGCTTCCACCATGGCGTAACCAGCATTTGGACCGGCCATCATCTTGAAATGATATTTATCAATATGATCTTCAACAAAGTGGTAGCCTGGAAATGGAAGATCATCCAGATTATCAACAAGAGGACGATCAGGATTGTGTATTACTTTACCGTTGTGTCTGAATGATATTCCCCGAACCTTCAGAGGTACTTTCTCATATTTAAGGGTTTGAACTAGATCGAGTAGTGTGAGTTCACCTTCACCCCTTATTATAAAATCTATTTCAGAATAATCTTCCAGACTTTCCTGGGCAAGGGCAGTGAAGTGCTGTCCACCAACAACAGTTTTAATATTGGGATCAATTTTTTTAACTGTATCAAGGGTTCTTAATATGGTGTAGGTGTTACAGGTTGCAAGGGCACTGGAAACAACTATATCTGGTTCAAAATTTTCTATACGTTTCGCAAATTTATTCCAACCAACTGATTCAGCCTGGCAGTCAAGAACTTCAATATCAATTTCTGGCATTCTCGATTCAAGAAATGAAGCTAACTGGAGAATACCCAGTGGTGGGGGAGTATATTCTCCCATTACAAACCATAAATCCTTAGGGGGCTCAACAAATAAAATTTTCATGGTTACACATCCGTTAAAATTTATTTAACAATTAATTTTTCATTAATAAAATTCAGGAGTAGTAATGCATTTTCATTTGAACCCAGTTTATAGTACTTATCCTTGGAACGGTTGTAGGATTCAACTATTTCATGTTTTTTAAGCAGACCCAGATTGTATGAGATCAGATTTTGTTTTTCATTCAACAGGTACACCAATTCACATACGCAGTAATCTTTTTTTAGTAAATGCATTATTATTTGCAATCTGGTGGGATTGCTTATTATTTTGAGTAATAATGCTATTTCTTGGATATTAGAATTTTTTAGAAAATCTGATTCCCTTTTAAGTTCACTTTCCCAGATCAATTTCATTTCAGTATCTGTTGGACAGCAACGATTTTTTTCCATAAAAAAACTTTTGTATATTTTATTATAAGTATTTTGGATTTATCTTTTGGTTACAAACTGAATTTTTAATAGGTCAATAATATTATTGAATTCGAATTTTTTCGAATTCAGTCTTCTCTACTTAAGTTATTCAAAAGTATAGAGTTAAGCATGAAATGATTTTATAAACAATAATTATTCAATAAACATCTTAAAACATAAAATAGTAAATCTCGATGGAAGTATAAGACAAAAATAAATTTGTATTAATAAATTTCAACTTTTAAGTAGATGGAGATGAGTATTTTGACAAGGGAAAGAATATTATTCATGTGTATACACAATTCTTCAAGATCTCAGATGGCAGAAGGATTTTTTAGAAATTTCTATGGGGAAGACTATGAAGTTTTCAGTGCAGGCAGTGATCCGGGAGAAATTAATCAAACAGCGGTTC
Source organism: Methanobacterium sp. SMA-27 (assembly GCF_000744455.1). Taxonomy (NCBI): domain Archaea; kingdom Methanobacteriati; phylum Methanobacteriota; class Methanobacteria; order Methanobacteriales; family Methanobacteriaceae; genus Methanobacterium; species Methanobacterium sp. SMA-27. The sequence continues at coordinate 706,116 of NZ_JQLY01000001.1, forward strand.
AGGTTATGGATGAAATAGGAATAGATATTTCTAAACATACCACAAACAGTTTAAAAGACTATGAAGGCCAGGAATTTGATTATGTTGTCACTGTATGTGGAAATCCCTACAATGCATGTCCATTTTTTGTTGGAGGAAAAAAATACTTCAAAAAACCATTTGAAGATCCATCGATATTTGAGGGAAGTGAAACAGAAAAAATTGAATATTTTAGAGGGATAAGAGACGAAATAGGGGATTGGATACAAGACCTGTTTAACTATCAGATTAATGGAAAAGTTAATGGCGAAGGAAATATCTGTTGTGATCTGGATGATGAAGATATTTGTTGTGATTCGGATGATGATAACTGCTGTGAACCACAGAATAAAAGAACAGAGGATATTGGATGCTCTACAACGGATAATGTTTCAAAATTAAGGTAGAGATACAAATAAAAAATTTGATTTAAAAAAAATTTCTAAGGGTGATTAGTTGTTAAAAGTAGTGATAGTTACAGACGGCAAATATGGCGACAGGGCATTTGAAACAATTAATGAATTGTTTGATACAGCATTTATTGAACTTGAAAAACCAGAGGCAATATTCATAGATGAAATTGTAATTCCTGAAAGGGATTTGAAAATTATTGAAAGTGCTGATATTTTAATAGCATACACCAACCATCCAGATTTAACTTTAGAACTGGTTGATATGTTTCACAACCAGGTTGAATGGATAATTGTTGCATCGTGGAAGGGTGATGGATTCAAAAATCAGTTAATGTCCCATGGAAATGTTACATGTCCATATATAATGTGCGAACTTGAAGAAAATGGTAACCCTAAATTTGATGAGTTTGTATCAAAAATAGGGAAACCCAAAATAGTATTAGAATATGATGATGATATGATCAGTGACATAACAGTTTTAAGGTCTTCTCCATGTGGATCAACAGCATTTGTTGCAGGATACCTCAAGGAAAAATATATTGGACAAACACCGGATATTGAAGATTTTCCAAAAGAAGCCGGGCTTAAATTACAACACTATCCATGCAGAGCAGCTAAGGTAAGGCTTTTCTCAGATGAAGAATGTAAAAAACAACTGGCCTCAGGATTACATAAAGATGCCTTTGAAGATGCAATGAAATAATGTAAAATAATAATTATAAAATAATTAATAGTTGGAATACAAGAACAAAAAGGAATATTTTAATGGGGGAGTATTTCCCATCTAATTTCTACTCCAACATTTTTGTAAATTTTTTTAATGTTAATTCAAGTTATTTCCACAACCGCAGCCACAATCTTCATTCTTTTTAGGTTCTGGTTTTTTTTCAGTATTACAGCCACAATCCTCTTTTTCTTCGGTTTTTACGACTGGTTTTTTGATTTCTTCTATTTTACACCCACATTTTTCGTTGCTCATAGTATACATTCTCCTTTTAAGATTTATCTTCGAATTTTTAATGGTTATAAATATCAAATTATTGGATTTATTGTCCATTGAAATAAAAAAAATTGATTTTATATTAATTTTAGAAACATCAGTTCAAAATAATTTTAAAATGGGTTGATTATAATGTTAAACCCATTTCAATTTCTTCGCTGATTTCTTTGTACCTGTTACGGATGGTTACTTCTGTAACCCCAGCAACTTCAGCAACATCTCTCTGTGTTTTTCTTTCACCTAAAAGTACTGATGCTATGTAAAGTGCTGCTGCTGCAACTCCTGTAGGTCCTTTTCCAGATGTGAGTCCCTTATCCATTGCCATACCAATAATTTCAATGGCTTTAGACTGTACTTCACCTGAAAGGTTTAAATCACTTGCAAATCTTGGAACATAGTCAACTGGTGATGTTGGCGGTAATTTGATGTTCAATTCTCTTGTAAGGAACCTGTAAGTCCTTCCAACTTCTTTTTTACCTACCCTTGAAACTTCTGCTATTTCATCCAGTGTCCTTGGAACTCCGCATTTTCTGCATGCTGCGTATAACGATGCTGCTACAACTCCTTCAATACTTCTTCCACGGATTAACTTGTTTTCAACAGCATTTCTGTAAACTACTGATGCTGCTTCCCTAACACTTCTTGGAAGTCCCAGTCTTGAAGAATCCCTGTCCAGTTCGGATAGTGCAAATGCAAGGTTTCTTTCGGTTGCACCGGATATTCTGATCTTTCTCTGCCATTTTCTGAGCCTGTACCACTGTGCACGATTTCTGGCAGGTATGTCACGACCGTATATATCTTTATTTCTCCAGTCGATCATGGTTGAAAGTCCTTTATCGTGTATTGTATAGGTCATAGGAGCACCAACTCTGGTTCTCTTATCACGCTGTTCACTATCAAAGGCTCTCCACTCAGGACCCATATCCATTATACTGTCGTCTATAACAAGACCACATGCTCCACAAGCAACTTCACCACGACCCTGGTCGTTTATAATATTTTCAGACCCACATTCGGGGCATTTGGTTTCATTTGCTTCGATTTCTGAAACTTCCTGTTTCATCTGCTCTTTTCCAGAAACTTCTTGTTTCATCTCTTCTTTTACTGAAACTTCCTGTTTCATCTGTTCTTTTCCTGAAACTTCAGGTTCATGAGTTTTATCCATACCTTTCATCCCCTCATCTTAAACTGTGAATAAGATTTAAATTTAAAATATTCATATGTATTATCTTTATATTACTTTTTAGAATAATATTATTATATTGGTATCTCTAGGATACCTTCCTGATATTTGTGGTGTATCTGATTTTTACGTACCATAAAACCGCATTTACTGCATCTAAAGGAGTCTTTATGTTTAGTTGGTTTCATAACACCTCTATCTTCTATATGAATTAATTCGCTCATAATTTATCACTTTTTAAAAAAATCGACTAATAAAAATTTAGTTAAATATTCAAATATTAGTTGTTAAATCTGACATTTACCTAAAATAAAATCTGTTAATATGATCATTGTATTATATGTTCGTCCCAGTTATCATATTTTTCTAAATATTCTGCTATTGCAATCCGAATATGATGGCTGACTGGACTTCCGCCTTTACGTTTAGAAAAACTTTTTAGCTGATCTAATTGTGTTTCATCTAATCTTAAACCTACAGCTATCTTTTTAGACATAATAATCTACCTCAACTATAAAAATAGAAGTGTCAAAGAATTTGCAGTGAAAACCTTATATTTGCACTACCCCTAGAATAGTAGGTCTTAAAAGACTGTATTAAACTATTGGGAAAAGTTTAAATAATATATTTAACATCTTCAAACTATATATATGTATGACATAGTATATAAAGTGATCGTTTTTGTTATACAAAAGTTATACAAAACCGATTTGTATATATACCATAATATTTTCAACTATAAAAAGCTTTCTATAATTTAAAGAAATAAATTATAATTAACAACTTTATATACTATGAGTCACATATTATAATTACATATAAATACAGAGTTGGAAAAATTACTGGCTTTTACAATAAAACTAAATTGAAAATGAATGATTTGATGCAGGATTACTACTATTTTAGGATTACTCTTAAAAATACAGATTCTTTTTTTGAATTTTTAATTTCAAAAATGTTATTCCATCTAAAATTTTTCAGGTTAGGAAATTACAAAGCTGATCTTAATAAGAATAATATAAAAATGATTCAACTCTATAATAAATTTTACTTTGGTAAAAAAATTAGTTATTGAGAGGTGAAAAAATGATGGTAAAATTTGATTTACAACACTTCTGCTGTGGCCCGAAAGGTTGCGAAATAGAAATTGAATACGGAATTATGTCAGATGTTGAAGAATAATAGCATTAGGTATATAAATAAAAAGAATTAAATAAATTAATTGAATAAAATATTGAATCGGCCTTCGGGCTAAAAATTGGAAGTGAATTAATATGAGTATGTTTGGAAATTACGGAAATGATAACAGGAATGATAAAGGAAACAACGCACCTATTCAGGAAGGCGGAGAATACGAAGTTAAAATCGAAGATACTGGCAGAGACGGAGACGGAATTGCTCGTATAGAAGGTTTTGTTGTATTTGTTGCTGGTGCTAAAGTCGGTGACGAAGTAACTGTAAGAGTTAACTCTGTTAGAAGAAACTTTGGTTTTGCTGACATAGTAGAATAAAATTAAATTATTTAATAAAAATAATTTGAATAAAATATTTGAATTTTGGGCCCAAGGCCATATATTGGAAGTGTATAAATATGTTTGGAAATTACGGAAATGATAGAGGAAATGACGCACCTATTAAGGAAGGCGGAGAATACGATGTTAAAATTGAAGATACTGGCAGAGACGGAGACGGAATTGCACGTATCGAAGGTTTTGTTGTTTTTGTTGCAGGCGCTAAAGTCGGTGACGAAGTTACAATCAGAGTTAACTCTGTAAGAAGGAATTTTGGTTTTGCTGACATAGTAGAATAAACCCCAAAAATCTTTTTTTAAATTTATCAATTTTTGCATTGAAAATTAATTTAATTTAATTTTCACAAAACTTTTTTTTATTTTATTCTAAATTCATAATTATATTATCTCTGATCTACCTACATCTCTCTATTATCACTCTGCAAATGATCCAACTGGAAAAGATTCATTTCTCAATAGGAAAAGATCTATAATTCTTATCAGATTGATACAAAAAATTATTTTTTTTACTAATTAGAATAAATTTTACTGAGTGACTAAATTATTTTTATTTTTGATTAAACACTACACAGACATTTCCAATACAGAATATTGAGAATAATATCAAAGTTCATAATAATGCCCCAATTATTAATAAAAGAGTAAATATCCATATTTTAAGGATTAAAAGGATATTATAATCATAATAACTGTATCAATCCCGATTAATTGGATTATTTACTATTGGGGTGTTTTCTACCATTTTTATAGTTTTAATGGTGTGAATGGGCTTAGTCAATACGATTGAAACTGATGTTTTTTGTGTAAAGGGGTTTAAATAAGTTTAATTTATTGAAAATACTCAGTTATCGGGCTCTTCTTGAATAGGCTAATATCATACCATTAAAAAGAGCTTTAAATTAAAAACAACACGCATATTGGGTGTTTTTATCGATTTTAAACCATAACCTTTATAAGTGATCATGAAGGTACAAATTAGTGTCCAAGTTCCAGAAGTATATTTGGAATTTGGGAAACGGAGGCGAGATTAACATGCGAAAAAACCTTTTAGCAGTATTTTGTGTACTCACAATATTTGCTAGTACAGCACCAATATTTGCTGCAGATACAACAACAACTACACCTGTAGTTTTAACAACAGATCAGCTTGCAAAATTAACTGCTGCACAAACAAAATTAACTGCTCTAATAACTAAGATTGAAGGACTGAAAACAACATACACTGGTAAAAAGAACACCAAAGGACTATTAACATCATTGAACCAATTTGAAAAACAGGCAAAAAGACTAAACACAGCAATAACCAACTACAAAGCTAATCCAACAGCAAATGCTAACCAGAAAATAAAGGCATTCCAGTACAAAACCAAAACACTCGAATGGAAAGTAACAGTAACAGAGAAAATACTTAAAAAAGTAACAACACCGAAAAAACACCACCCAATCAAAAAACCAGTTAAACCAATTAAACCACTAAAACCAGTACACACAACAACAACTGTCAGTGCATAAATAAAAAAATATTGTTAAAATAAAATAGGGGAAATTAAATAACCCCATCACTTACTTTTTTTAGGATAATACAGATATTACAATACAAGATATTCAATTCAACATATACTATCAATCTAACATATTTTTTCAATCATTCACATTCATTCATCATTATCATATAATTCATGAAAAATTATTTTACCGATACAATTCAGTAAAATATTTAGTTATTCAAATGGAGATGTATTTAGTATGAGCAGAAACAATCAACCAAGACATCCTGGAGAAAGAATTTTATTCAAAACAAGACCAAGATTTATTTCAGCATTAGAATCTGCTTTATTTAGATTCATTGTACTGCTACTTTTACTTTTCTTCTTCACAACATTAATTGGATATGCTGCAGTTGTACAGGGAAAGATCACATATTTAACCACTATTCCATTTGTTGAATGGTTTACATATGGTCTGATTTTGATCATAGCACTAATATTTTTATCCATACTATGGAGTTTCCTAGCATGGAGATTCACATGCTACATACTCACCGATAAAAGGGTAATGATAAAAAGTGGTGTAATAAGTAAACAAAGTGTTTACATGCATTACAATAAAATACAAGATATAATTGTTTCACAAGGCATTGTCCAGAGGGCTTCAAACTCTGGTGACATACAAATTTACAGTGGCCATGACAGAACATCTCTATTACTTGAAAACACTCCAAAACCAAAGGAAATTGAAAATATGATCAACCAGAAAATTGAAGGCGATGGTGAGGAATACAACAGAGATTTCAAAGAGGGACAGAAATTCGATCGAAGATACGGAGTATAAAAATATAATTTACGGAGAAACTGAATGTTCTGTCCAGAATGTGGAACACAAAACCCATCAAATGCTAAATTTTGCAATGAATGTGGTATAAACCTAATAGAAACTCTAAAGGAACTATCAGAAATTCCTGAAGATAACAAAGATAACAATATAGAAAATCCAGAAATAGAAGATTCAACACAGAATTCAGATAATACAGAAAACATCAATGAAATTGAAACAGATAATCCAGAGGATCGCTGCATCATATGTAAAACCGGTGTAATGATACCAACCACCCACAAAGGATCGTTGGGTATTGGAACCAAAAGCATATTGGAATGTAACAACTGTGGTGCAGTATTTGAAAAAAAAGGTACAAAATATAAATTAACAAATATTTCAGATACCAGCCAACCAGTATGGATCAAATACAACCATCAAACCCTCACAGACCGAGAATGGATATGAATAGGAGATGATGGTGTATCAGACCAGGAACAACAAAAAATAAATGCAAAAAATAGGGCAATAGAATTACAGAAAATTAAGGCACAGGAACAGACAGATCTTAACCAGTTTTTAACGGGTCTACAAAATGGATCAATAAATATCATCAAAGACCCTTCACCAGTAATTTTAAAGAAAAATGAGCATTTATCTATGGTCATGAACAACATCTCACTACAGGAGCCACGGTCCGTGAGACAAACCAGGGCAGCCTACGGAGGACCAACCATAAGAGTTGCCAAAGGAGTTTCCTTTAGAATGGGTGGAGCATCTGCAAGAAGCGAATCACACGAGGAAATAAAGGTCATTGATCAAGGGTCCCTGATTCTAACCAATAAAAGAATGGTGTTTATTGGATCCAAAAGAACAACCAACATAGACCTTAAAAAAATCATGGCCATCACAGCCTACAGCGATGGAATTGAATCGCAAAGGGAAAATAAACAAAAGGCAGAATATTTTACAGGCACCAATAAAAACAATCTGACCTTCACAGTAAATGGCAGACAGAGAAATATGCCCATAAATGGAGTTATTCTAAAGGCATTAATAGAAGGTACCATTAGACAGCTTTAAAAATCAAATTTAAACTTACTTCAAATATCTTTTTTAATTTAAACTAATATTTTTTTTACATTTGATAATCGCTTCAAAAATAGGAAATCAATTTCTACAAAAATTTTATTGTTCATGGTCAACATAATAAGATAAGAAATTAATTATTTTTTCTATGAGGTGTAAATATGGATTTCAAAGAACAATCAAAACTTTTTAAACAAACTTTTGGATTGAAATATGAACCATTGGCAATATCATTTACCAATGATGAAGTAACAAGTGGTAAATATGAAAAAACATCCATCTGCAGAGCTTTAAAACTTGCAGCAAAGGGAGAAAGTTTTTTAATCGATGAAAATGTTTCAACATGTCCCGGTGGAAGCAAGTACTGTGGATTCACCGAGGTAACTTCCCATGACCAGAAAAGGAGACTGCAAAAATTCTTAACCAAGGGAGAGAAACTCACAGGATCCATAGTATCATTTGAGAGAATGCAGAAACTCACAACAGAACCGCCCACAGGACTTGCAGATAGGATTGTAATGACTCCATTAGATAAAGCTGAAATGAGGCCGGATATGATACTTTTCCAATGTAACCCTGAACAAGCATGTCGACTCATATCATTAGACACATACTGGGATGGAGTATCACCAAAACAACAATTGATCGGTGCATTATGCAATACAGCAATCTCATACACCATCATGACAGGAAATACCAATGTATCCATGGGAGATTGGACAGCAAGAAACCACCAAAAATTCGATACAGACATTACCTTTGTATCAATACCATACGAACGGATAAACAACTTAATAGAAGCCATACCTCTATGCTCAGCTGGAGAAGCAGCAGCAGTCATCCCAGAAGAATTCCAACCAGATTGAAACATAATAGTTTAAAAGGCAGTAACTAATACAAAACTAGAACAAACTTCTAAATCTCTAAAAAAACCATTGAATGTGAAACATAATGAATTCCAAAAAAAAGAATTTAAGGTCAACAACAGGAAGAGTTGTGGATTCAAACACAATTAAAACCATTGAAGCAATGGAATCATTCAAACCAGATGATGTAGTTGTGATTATCCATGCAGATGATTACAAGGAATCATTTGAAAAGATGATGCAGAGAATTAATGAAATGGATGAAACAGTGAACGAACACAGCACCTACCTCAATGAAAATATCAAACCTGCAAATAAAGGATTTTTAGGAAGATTTAGAAAACCCAAAGACAAATAGGGGTTGTAAAATAGCTTGTATTGAATTATTTTTTTTAAATTTTTTTGTCGGACTAATGTATAATAAAATGTTAATTTAAGTGATATAAATCCTCTTTTAAAAAAATATAAATATAAGATCTTCAAATTGAATACTACAAGATGCATATAAATATGTATCGATATATATACAATAAAATAAAAAATTAAGGTGTTTGAAATAATTTGAAAGTACAGGAGAGAATATATAATGAGAAAAATTAAAAAATGTCCAAAATGTGGATATAATGGACTAATGGGTTGTGTTAATTCAATGCTACCAAGTGGAGAAATATGCAACTGTCCTAAATGTGACAATCGGTTTGGAAAAGGAAAAAATAATATACCCAACTATAGCAACAATTTGACAATCTAGAACAGTACTACCATTACTTTTTATTTCTATTGTCAAAATAAGAATTTAATGGCCTCAGAAGAAGTAAGCCTAATCTTAAGACGTTTCAATTTTTCCCTACTAAAACTAAAAATGGAAAACTGCACAAAAAACTCTAAAAAATTCAATATACAATAATTACTTCTCGATAACTAAAAAAAAGAAATAAAAAAAAATTAATTTATTAACTAATTTTTCTATTTTTAATGCATCTATTATTTTACTTACCAACCTTTTTTGAATCCTTGAATTCTTCAACTTCTTCAGGATCTTCCATTCCATGAATATAGGTTCCTCCACGAAGCCATGATAACAAAGCTGCCACAGCACAGAAAGCCGCACCAATATAAAATGACAGTTTAAGTGCCGGCATAAATGCAGTTGCAAAGGTCGATGGGAACCACGTTGTTCCTGTAATAGTGGTCTTAGTTGCAGCTGGTATTGAAGCCACAACTGATGGTGGAAGATTTGCCAATATGCTTTCAACTGGGTTGTAACCAAGGAAAGCTGAAAACAGAGCACCTGTAGGTGGTATATTACTCAGGACTGGTGCAAGTTTAACAGCTCCAATTGAAACCAGAGAAGCTGTCATTGCCTCAGGGAACCGTTGGGTAATTCCAACTATGAGTATGGTGAAGAACATGGCCATACTGGCTGTAAAAGCGGTGTTCATAACAGTTGTCATCATTCCAGAGGCAACACCTCTATCTTGGGCAGGTACAGAGTTCATAATAGAAGCACTGTTGGGAGATCCAAACATACCATTACCAACACCCATCATAAAGAGTGCCAATCCAAAATACACATACTGGAAGTTGTAAGGAAGATCTGCAAGCACAAGGAATGAAAGGGTGGTTATAATCATTCCAATAGTTGCAATCCATCTTGGACCATATTTATCAGAGAGCCAACCTGAAATTGGGCCCATAATTATCACACCTGCAGTGAGTGGAAGCATGTAAATTCCAGCCCAGAAAGGTGTTGAAGCATAACTGTACCCATTTAATGGCAGCCAAATACCCTGCAATAGAAGTATAAGCATGAACATCATACCGCCTCTTCCTAGGGCATTTAAAAGTGCAGCTGCATTGGCATAGGTGAACATCTTGATCTTAAAGAGATCCAAACGGAACATTGGAGATGGAACACGTCTTTCAATGAAAGGAAATATAACCAGAAACACAAGACCTGCAACCATGGATGCAATTACCCATGGATTAGCCCAGCCCATGGGATCATTTCCATAGGGCATTAAACCGTAGGTAACTCCAACAAGCAGCAATGTAATTCCTAACACAAATACTGCATTACCCCAAATATCAAGTTTGGTTTTCGGAGCCTTAATAGATGTTTCTTTAAGCTTCCATGAGGACCAAACAGTACCAAGAATACCAAATGGCACACTCACAAGGAATACAAATCTCCAATCGAATATTGCAAGTATTCCTCCCAGGATCAGCCCTATAAATTGACCTGACATCAATGCAACCATGTTTATCCCAAGAGCTTTACCCCTTTCAGTGGAAGGAAATGCATCGGTGAGTATTGCCGAACTGTTGGCCATAAATAAAGCACTTCCAACAGCCTGCACAATCCTAAATATGATAATTTCCAGTGCACCAGCATCTCCAGTAGAAGGAGTAAGATAGAGAAGTATAGATCCTACAGTAAATATTAGAAAACCCAATTTAAATAGCTTAACTCGTCCATAAATATCTGACAACCTACCAAAACTAAGGAGTAGCGTAGCTGTAACCAGACCGTATCCCATCAATATCCAAAGAAGGTACTGAAAAGATGTTAAAGGATCGATATGAATTCCATTGAAAATAGCAGGAAGCGAAATGAGAACAATACTCATATTTATCATTCCCATCAACGATGCTATAATCACATTAGAAAGGGCTATCCATTTGTAATCTATTCCCCGCCCACCTTTACCAACTGAATCATTACTTGTACCATTATTATTTCCATTCAAAGTCTCACACCTACATATAAACTTATTTTAAACCAAAGAACAATATATAAGAATTAAATTTAATTAAAGATTATTAATTATAATTATAATAAACTATTAAGATCTTAAAGTCATGGAATCACTAAAACAGGTTTCTTAGTTTCCCTAACAACCCTTTCAGTTACACTTCCCAGAGTATATCTATCTAGACCATGTTTACCTGAAGCACCCATTACAACAAGATCAAAGTTTTCAGATTCTATCATATTGAGTATTGCATTGTAAGGTCTTCCCTCTTCAATAACAGCGGTTATTTTAATGGTTTTATAACCTTCCTCAGCTTCAAGTGCTTCTAATTTTTCTTTAAACTCATAGGCATATTTTTTTCCTTCTTCCTTCAAGGGTTCGTATAATGTTTCGTTTGAACCAGGTACTATTGATAAAGGTAAAACACCAATTCTTGGACTGTAAAGTTCATAAACATATAAAACTACAATTTCGGCGTTACTGGTATTTGCTAACCATAAAGCATGTTTACCTGCCTTTTCTGCATTTAATGAACCATCTGTGGGTAATAAAATTTTTTTGTACATATATCTTGCTCCACTAATATTATTTGTTTTTGAACATAAAAAATTTAATATATCAAGATGTTTGGAGGGGAATATCTAAATTGTAAAAATATATCCCAGTAGTTTTATTTTAAAACAACATGATCTAGGAAAGATTGCCACTACCGAAACTTAGTTAATTATTGTATAGATTAAACTGGAATTTCCTCTGTTAAAACGACCAAGACCAGTTTAGATCGCAATAATATCATACTTTTCAACAAATATGAAGGAACAACCAGCACCAAAACCCAATGACATCAGACTTGGTGGTGATGCAACACAATCAAAACGCTACTTAATATAAATTAAAATTATTAATTCTAAAAAAGATTAATATTTCAAATTTTAATAAGCAAAGAATACTCCTTACATTAATTCGGTATTTTTATCTTTTATAACTTTGGTATTTTAATAAGGCTAAGGGATCTAAAAAAGAAAAAGAATAATTAAATGGTTTAAAAAAAAATTGAAAAGGTTAAATTTTTGTTTATTCACATTCTTTAATTTCTAAAGGATAAATTAACCCTTTAAATCTACTTCCAAAGATACGGCTATAAGAACTTAATATAATGTTGATAGCAGTAAAAATTAGGTAATAAAAGATATTTCCTAACGATCCCGGATTAATGGTTGGCACTAACAGCGTTAACGTGAAAAGGCTGATTATGTTTACAATTAAAGAGTATACTAATATATATGCTAAGTATTTCTTCCATCCAATTTTATTTATTAATTGAAATATTTTTTTAAAATCAAATGCAGCCATAAAACGTTTTTCATAGACCATATTCGCTAATCCTATGATAAAAACAATACTAACCAAAAATCCAACTATCATAAGTAGGATCATATTTATTGGATTTGTTAATGTGAGAGTTGTTGAAAGAGCGGTTAGATCTAATCTGTTTAAGAGTAAAAAAGCAATAATTAGGGATGGAATTCCATAAATTAAATTGATCACATAATATTTTATACCGGGCACTATTAAATCACCAGCTTTATCATAATCTGGTAGGCCGCTCTTGCCTTTCATAGTATGATCTATAATTTTTAATAAATATCCATAGCCAATCAAAGCGGGAATAAGTAAAAATGATCCCAAAAATAGAAGTAATAATACTATAAATCTTTTTAAATCGGTAAATGGATAACTAAGTGAATCTATGAATACATCTTTAAAATTCATACTTCATAACCTCCTATTAACAACAAATAATTGTTCAGTATTTAAATATTTATACTTATGTCCTATTCCTATCTAAAAAGCAAAATTAGACATTTTAATCAAATAAGAAATTATATTTGTTCCATATAATTGGTTGTTACAATGGTTTAGAAGAACCAGAACCATAAAAAAGATCCTAATTGAGTATATAGTTATTTTTAAAAAAAAATTAATTCTGAGATATGATTATTTTTTACCATAGATAATTCCAATGGTACCTACCATAAATGGTAATTTCAAAGCTTTAGGAATGAATTTAGAATCTTTGGTACTTGAAAACTCAACACTTTCAACTCCCCAGTTTCTGATTGTCTCCAATAGATCCTCAATATCACCATATATTCTCTTCTCATGGAAAAGATCTTGAAATGCGAATGTGCCACCTTTTTTTACCACTCTTAAAGCTTCTTTAATAACATCTCTCTTATCCTTAGTGTCTTGTACTTCATGAAAAACAAGATTACTGACTGCAGCATCAAAATAATTATTTTCAAAGGGCAAATCAGATGCTGTGGCTTTTTGGAAAGTTATTCTGTCCTGGACACCCTCAATTTTAGCATTTTTTTCACATACTTTTTAGTGAATACTCCCACATTCCACCCCAATAATCAATACCTGTAACATGGGCTTTAGTATATTTCTTTACAGCTTTAATACTAAGCGGAGCATTTCCACATCCTATATCAATTAATTTACCGTTACCATCCCAGTTTAAACAATCTAAAACTAGTTCATATATCTTAGACTGTAAATTCCCCCCATTTGGAGAGAATTTATTCCTTGCATAAATTAAGTACACTGTACAAATAAAGAAGAAAATCGCCCCAATTATGGATAAAAGGAATAAAAATGAGGATAATAATAAAATAACCCTGATAAATCCTGTAATGTAAATATATTTTAAAGGCACCCAATTACCATAGTCTGGTTGTTCCATATTTAATATCTCCTTATCCCATTTCATAAAATAACATTAAATTTAATATTTCATTTAATTATTTTAGGAAAGCATTATTTTTATATATTTTCAAATGCCCGAATCATTTCTTGTTTAAGTTTCTTTTGATAGATATCCTTCCGTATACTGGGTATTTTGGATATTAGAATAAGTATCATGTTTTGGACTCTTATTTTCATATCTTTTTGGGGAAAATCATACAATCCATTTTCACTGTAGTACTTGTGATCAGCCTGGAATGGAAATCTAAGCCTTCCATAGATAGCATCCCTGAATATTTTCATTCGCACCCACACCAAGGAAAGTCGAAGGTTTAACATAATTGGAACTAGCAGACCTAATAACTTGCCTTGCAAGGTTTTGTAATGCCATGTCAATGTTATTTGAATCCTCAGATTCGTCTGTTACAAAGTCCACAAGATTGGCTTCCTGCCACTGGCTGTAACCATCCATAATCTCGCGCAGATTTGAATTTTGATTCAATGGTCCTGAAATAATGAATCCCAACTGTTTATCTTTAAAAATTGGGATATGAGTGTTGAAAAATCCCCTGTCAAAGAACTCTTTCCACTTACTTGATAAGTAACGATCTTCAATGGAACCAGCAAAGATAATAGCATCAAAATCCTTTAATTTATTGTAAAAGTCAATAAAATCATCTTTACCCTCATATACACATACATTGTTATAACCACACTGTAAACATCCTAGACAACTGCCTTTAATATCGATATCATTTAAATTGAAGTACGCGACATTATCTAATGAGTTTTTAAAGGTTTTAACCATTGAATTTAAATTAGAATCATCTTTAATTGAATCTGAAATCACAACAACCTTTTTGTTATAATTATCTATTTTTTCGGGTCTTAAACTGGGTTTGTATTGGAATTCTTTTTTAGATATTGGTAAATAATTTTTAGATGTAACCACGCCAGATTTGATATCTTCAAAGAAGTTTCTTGCAAAGGTTGTTAAATTTTTTCTTTCACTTTCTTTGAACAAGTCTTCCATATCTGCAGAGTAATATCCAAGATATTTCATATCAAGGTCATCACATATAGCATTCATGTAATTATGTGCTGTATGGTCATAGAAATGTATTGAAGTTGTTAATACATTAGTATACTTATTTTTAAAAGCATATTGTACTTGCTTTTCTGTTATCATTTCTATAAATCTTTTGTATTGGGCTGCAACTAAGAAAACGTAGAGTGGAAATGCCCATAAAATTCCATCGGCACTGTCTATTTCACTTATAATTTCTTTAAAATATGCTTCGTTCCTTTCAATTTTTTTTATTCTTTCAGATATGTTTATTATTTTCAATTCATGTTCTGTAAACGTTTCCTGTATATACTTAACATACTGCATTGTTACGCTAACATTCCCCTTAGGACTTCCATTTAATACAACTATTTTCATATATTATTCTCCTTTTCATTATTTTCTATTGAATTGCCCATTAATTTAAAGGAGTGGCGTAAAAATTCTTCTTTGTTTATTCCCCTGGACTTAATTACAAATTCAGTGTTCTCTGATAATTGCAGTATGGCGGTTGTTGATTCTATCAGGTATAAAGCGGTCATGAACGTATCAATATCTGCCCTTATTGTTCCATCTTTCTTTCCTGTCTCAATTGCATTGCACATTATTGTTAAATGTTTTGTGCTGTATTCAATCAGTTTTTCAAGGTTAATACTATCTTTAACAGGACTAAAATCGGCTTTTGCTTCCAGCAAAACCTTTGTGTAGTCTGGATATTCTCTGTAGAACTTACAGTATGCTAAACCTGTTGCATAAATTTTTTTTATGCCTGTATCTTGTGATTCAACATAATTATCCATCATATTTGCTAATATAATTGTACCACGAAGCACAACAGCATAATAAAGGTCATTTTTATTTTTAAAATATCTATACAAAGCAGGTTTGGTTAATTCGAGTTTATCTGCTATAGATTCCATTGTAGTTTTTTCATATCCATTTGAAAAGAACTCATTTTCAGCAGCATCAACTATTTCATTTGTCTTTCTTTCTCTGTCCCGTTTTCTTCTTGGTGAAATTGAAATTTAGACCCCCTCCTTAAATTTTATAATAGGTTACTCATGGTAATTTAAGTTACCCTTAGTAACATGTTACCATTGGTAACTTTTCACTTATAAAGGTTTCTGAAAAATACAAAAATATTATTCTAATGTTTAATGGCCTTGAAATAATCAGGGATGTCATGAAAATTAGTGATCTAATGATAAACAAATCCAAAGAAACTACTTTGGGAACAAATACGAAATTATTAAAAAAATTTCTTAGTGACAAACTTTATTAATCCCAAATTCATAATATAATCAGAAAGTAATAATAAATATACAAAATTTATTAATTAAATTGGTGGTGATAAGAAGAGTGGAAATGGAACAAATTCATTAAAGAAGCATGACTTGAATTTGGTAGACAAACAAAAACATGGGAGAAGTGATTAAATGAAAATAATAAACAATAAAATTTTTATTTTAGTATTCCTTGTTGGAATAATTCTGGCATTATCAATGGGTAATAACAACATCTTGCAAGCAGGATATAGCACAGTACCAACCGGAACTAATGGTATACCCACAGATCTAACAGTTAACAATATTCATGGATCAACTCATCATTATGCTTTTATTAAAGCATATCTCACAGATAACCATGGCAAACCACTGTCTAATAAAATTATAGCATTTAATATTGATGATGATTCGAATATATACATTACAGTAACAAGCACAAGTGGATATGCCTTATTATATTATTATATATATCAAAGTAGTGGAACATATCCAATTAATGCAAAGTTCCAGGAGGATCAAACTTATTCTGGAAGCACAAGCACCAGTATGTTAACAATAGAATAATTATCACTCCTAAAAATAACATGATAAAACAGTTCTATTAAGCTCAGATCAATTAAATACCGATTTAAATAATTTCAAGCATCTTTTTTAGCTCATACATACACTACATTATAAAATACAGTAGTAGTTGACATATAAGGTTGTTATGTGAGTAATTTGATAATTAAAAATTATATAATAAAATTTAATTTGAGTATATTGGGGATTATAGGAATTGTGGTTTTAGTTGTTTTTGCTTCGGGCTGTACTAGTAGTTCTAATAATACATCAACGTCTAATTCTTCATCTCAAAGTCAGCCTGTTAATTCTAATCAAGCTGGTAGTGGGTCTTCTTCTAAAAATAATATTGTTCAGGTGAATTATGCTGGATCATTTACTGGTAGTATTGCTGATAGTGGGGGCAGTAGATCTGTATAGGGTAAAGGTCCACAATCATTTCAGTTAAGTCAAAATCCTGGAAGTGTGGGGTTGAGTTTTCAAAAGTCTGATAATAGTACTGGTACTTTAACTATTAGTATTCTTGATATTAACGCCAAAATTTTAACAAGTAATAGTACTTCTGCACTTTTGGAGTTGTTAGTTTAGGTTACGCATTCTAAAATTTCCTACTTTTTATTTATTTAAGAAACTTTGGGAGTTTTAATTGCCTTTCTTATTGCAGAGTTTAATTCTATATCGTCATATGGTTTGATTAAATAATTAACTGGATTGGTTTCTTTTGCCCGTTCGAATAACTTTTGATCACTATAGGCTGTTAAATATATTATGGGAATATTTTGGAAGCTTTGTATTTGTTTAACTGTTTCTATTCCGTCTATATCTCCTTTTAGTATTATGTCCATTAGTATTAAGTCGGGATTTGTTTCTTTACATTTTTTTATGGCGTATTTTCCTTTGTTTACTATCCCAACTACTTTATAGCCCATCTGTTCTAATTGTTGTTTTAAATCTGTGGCTACTATGATTTCATCTTCAACTATTAAGATCTTTGAATTTTCCGTTTTAAAAGACCCCCATTAAATAATCAATACATTTGCGTTATGAAATTTTTACATATCTCTATCTATTTTTAATGTTCCAAATATCTTTACCTAAAAAATAATATTTTTGTTTTATATCAAACGAACAGTACTATTTTTTTAATTAAAACTCTGATTTTTCTTATTTTCGATAAATATATCCATTTCTAAAGTTCAATTTACAACAAGGGAGATTATGCAATGATAAAAATTGTCGATATTAAAACAAACGAGAACTAAACATCTACACATATTTTTCTTAAATTCGAAAATAACATTGTTAACAAAGATTTATCTCTATCTAAAAGAACAATTAGACAAATTCAAATTATACAAATAACGATTACTCCACTAAACTTGAAATAAAATATGAATTACTATTATAATCCCTTTAAAATCATGCCTAAAGAACTTGATAAATCCGTTGAAATAATAATGAATAAAATAAACCTATTCAGAAACTACTACGAAACACAAAAAAATGGAAAACCAGGATAAATTTTTTTTAATGATTTTCCACTTTAGGAGTTAAAAAAAACTTAATCTTTAAACCATTTTCTTCTGTTTTGAATGTATAATGCATTGTTAAAATTGATGATAATTTATACATTAAATGTTCTCGTTGTTTTAATTCGTTAGGGATTAACCCTTCTAAAGAGTATAAATCACTTAATAAAATTTTAATTGTTTTAATGTTATTTTCATTTAAAATTAGATTATCATCTTTTAACTCAGCGAAATTATCTTCAAGAAAACTATCAATTCTTTTAAAGGCTTGAGAAATGTCATCATGTAAACCATAAATACTTGATCTCATTATAAAAAACTCCATTTAAATTAAAAAAATACTTTTTCAACTATTTAATACAAATAAAAATAACTATTGTTATATAGCTATATAAATGGAATACTAAATCACACCCATAAATACATTCATGAAATTATTGTGAAAATGGCCCGGTAAAATGATTTTACTGCATTTAGATATATTCTAATTGTATGTTCAGATTTGTCTGTTTCTGTTAAGTGTTTTTTTAAATTTAGTGATATATAAAGAATATTTACGTTTGTTTAATTTTACTGCAGTTTCTTCTTCCTTGTCTGCTTCATCATATAATTCTTTGATTGTTTTTCCTAGAAATTCGGTGTATTGTTGCAGAGCTCGGCTGTAGATATCTCTTGTTGATGTGCTTAGGTTTCTTTTTTCAAACCAGTAATCGAGTATATCTTCATCTGTTTGCATAAATTATTTCAGCTCCCAAACCCACTATATTTTATAAAAATATTAGGTCTATTCTGAGAGAGCATTTGATAAGAACGACTGTAAAAAAAGGTACACTAGTATACATTACTAATTATTAGAATATATAAAAAATTCTAAATAAAAAATTTATATTATAACCTCAATTCTAGTCCTATTAAAATAAAAAGGGAATAAATGGTGGATATTAGAAATATCCTCCATTATTTATTAATCCTAGAGCAATCCTCCAGTAGTATTTTGCTGGTGTTAAATTCGTACTTACATAAGATGTTTCTGATGGATGTCCTGAATAGAATTTGACTTCTGGGCTTGTGTTAACAATTTTTAGTCTGTTTTTAGATACTTTGGTAATTGAATATATTCCGTTCCATGAATTGGTTTTTGTCATGTAATGAAGTTTAACAATAACCCTGCCCGAAGTTGATTGATATGTTTTCCAAGAATATGAGAATATACCACCGCGTTCTTTCCAATATACTTTATTGGCTCCAGAATTTATAAGACGATATTTAGCTGTTGTTGAAACAGATTTTTTGACTGTACTTTTAACATTGCTTACAGAGTGGGTTACGGGTGTAGAAGATAAAACATTAATATCAGTATTTTTAACTAATTTTTGAGTAGAAATTGAATTAACATTAGTTGCAGCAGATGCTGAACCAACTAATAAAATTATAAGTGAAATAAAAACTATTATTAAAACCATACCATTTTTCATGACTTCTCCCTCCTATACAAGTTAATACAAATTTTGATACAAGTGCACATTCACCCTATTACACTCTAATTCATCTCTGTTCAACCAAGTATATTAAGTTATGTATTACAACCAAGAAGTAATAAAAAAGAAAAATATCCTCCTATTAACCAAAATAACCATAAATATCCAAAATCTGGAAAAATAGGGGAGAATTATCAGTAATAAAAGAAATTTAACATAAGATGCCATATTTAGCAGTTAAAAAAATCTTAGTTCTCTTGGCAAATTCCTTGAAATTTTTTAACAATTCAGTTTTTTTTGAAATGTAATAATTATTTTGTTGCATGAGAAACACCTAAAATAGAATTTATTATTATCCTTGATTAATGTTATCCCCAGGCAAAAAACTAAATAAATAGGAGGTGATTTTACCTGGGGAAACAAAATCGGGGTTTTAATATTGGGGGTTGTTGTGGTTTTAAAAACACACAACACTATCTACATACTCAATTGTTACTTAAGTGGATTTTCCCAAATCACACCCAAATCATGCACAAATTGTTTAATATTCTCTTTAATTATAAAATAACAAGTTGATATTACCTTAATTTTTATGGGGATGAATAAAATTGTAAATAAATATAAAATTAGATATAAATGTTTATTTTTAATCAAAATAGCGAAGTAATGATCAAATTTAATAACACTGAATAAAGAAAATTGTTGTTATTAAAAAAGGAGGAATAATTTTTATTCAATATGGACTCTGTGTCTTTCTTCCTTTTCTAATTTAGATACCTCGACTTTTAGAACACCATTTTCAAATTTAGCAGATGATTCCTTTGGAATAACCTTTTTAGGTAATTTTATATTTCTCTTTACTACACCAGTCCTTTTATCTGTTAAGGTAACATAAGATCCCTGTATATTCTGTTCAGTGTCGAATTTTGCTTCAATTTTAAGATATTTTCCTGATAGATCCAGGGCAATATCTTCTTTCTTAATACCAGGCAGTGCAATATTTACTATAATTTCATCATATGTCTCTATAATATCCCTGCCAGGTACAAATGTATAGTCGACAATCTTGGTTTCAACTTCACTTCTCATACCTTCCAAGGTTGCAGCAGTATCATCCATCATCTTCTGAATAAAATCTTTCATTTCCAAAACATGATCTCTTTTTTTCATTTTATTACACCCCATATCATTCTATTTTTAAGATAATATTAATTATGTAACTACAAATTTATAATAATTTCCCATATTCAAAAAGAATGCAAACGAAGTAGAATGTGTAATTACTTTTATTATCTTCTTAAGATATTAACAACGAGAATCACAGCTAGTATGGTGGCGATTATAAAGATTATAGATCCAATTGTTGAAAAACCAAGAGCCGAGATGGGAATACCCCTTCCAGACTGGAGAACTAACGATGAACCAACAATCAAAGACGAAATAATCAGTGCTATTGATATCCTGTCAACCATTTTATCGAGTTTTATTGAAAATTTATCCAGGCTTTCAAGCCTCATTTCAATTCCAATTTCACCCTTTTTAGCCTTAAGAAGTGTTTGGCTAATTGTTCTAGGCAGATCTTTACTGATATGCTGCAATTCAAAAAGGTACTGTGTTTTATAATTTAAAATATTCAATGGATTCAAACGCTTTGCCAATAACTTTTTAATTAAAGGTTTTGCAACATCTACCAAGTTGAAATTAGGATCCAGACCGAGACCAATATCATCCAACTGGTTTAAAACCTTACCCAGCAATATAAAGTCCTTTGGAAGCTGGATCTTATATTTTTCTATTAGATCTGGAGCGGAAAATTCATTGATAAATCCACCTATATTCTGAATTTCAGCACCATAAAATTCGTCTAAAAGATCGATTAAATCATACTTCAAACTCTGAATGTCAACTGTATCATCAATAATTTCCATATAGAGCAGCTGATTAATTATCCCGTTAACATCGTTGTCAAAAATATAAACAAACAATTCCATAATGGTACTAATAAAATCCATATCTAAATGGCCCATAATTCCAAAATCAATGAAACACAGAACATTCCCATCTTTAACAAGTAAATTTCCTGGATGTGGGTCTCCATGGAAGAATCCATACTTAAAGATCTGTTTGAAATAACATTCAGCTCCTAATTTGGCAAGTGTTGGGCCATCGGCCTTAACATCCGATCCCTCAATTTCAGTGATCTTAACTCCTTTGATATACTCCATAGTAAGAACCTTAATGGTGGAGTAATCTTTGTAGTTTTTAGGAACACATATATGGCTGTTATTTTCAAAGAAGGAACCGAATTTTTCCATGTTACGGGCTTCAAGTTCAAAGTCTAACTCCTTGATAAGAGCCCTTTCAAATTCATCAATAACACCGCTGATATTGTAATATCTTAGATTGGAGATTCTTCTCTCGAGTAAACCTCCAAGATACCGCATTATTATCAGATCTTTTTTTACGTGGTCTATGATGTTGGGTCTTTGAACTTTAACTGCAACCTTGGTGCCGTCATGTAATATGGCCATATGTACCTGAGCAATGGATGCAGAAGCAATGGGAACCTCGTAGAATTTTTGAAATATTTCGTCTAGAGGTCTTTCTAATTCGTTTTCAATTTCCTTTTTAATGGATTTAAAAGAGTCTGGTGGCACTTTATCCTGTAATTTAGCAAGCTCATTGGCTATGTCAACACCAACAATATCAGGACGCATGCTTAATATCTGTCCAAATTTAATGAATGTTGTTCCCAATTCTTCAAAAACAAGAAGAATCCTTTCTGGAGCCGAAGCATCTAACTCTTCTACAAAATTTTTTCTGGAACGAAAAATCCGACCGAAGGTATTTTTAAGGCCAGTTTTTTTTACAATATCAATAAATTCATACTTGGCTAAAACAGCAAAAATTTCTTCAAGTCTTTCAAAATCAGGTCTTTTATTATCGAACCGCCTGAAGTTCATTATATTATATATTGGAGTTAAATCATATAAAATTTATTAAACTTTAAATAATCCCTTTTTACATTCGAAGATGACTTTATGAACAAACTTTACAAAGAACTTTCAAACGACTGGTACAGGCTGTTAACTCCGCTGGAGGAATACAGGGAAGAAGCAGAATTTTTCCATAAAATATTTGATAGAAATTTAAAACCAGAAACCATGCTGGAATTGGGATGTGGCAGTGGACACAATGCATTTTATCTAAAGAAATGGTATGATCTAACATTAGTAGATATGTCAGAAAATATGCTCAACTTAAGCAGGGAATTAAACCCGGAATGCAGTCATATTTTAGGTGATATGCGTACAATACAATTGGATAAGAAATATGATTCCATTTTTATACACGATGCAATCATGTACATGAACAATGAAATAGATCTCAAACTTGCATTGGAAACTGCATATGTACATCTAAATCATGGTGGAGCTGCATTAATCTGTCCTGACTTTATGAAAGAAACATTTAACAGTCTCACAGAACATGGTGGAAGTGATGGACCTGAAAAAGCAGTGAGATACCTGTTATGGCAGTGGGATCCTGATGAATCAGATACACAGTACACAGCAGACTATGTATACATACTCAGAGATGCAAACGGAAAAATAAAAACAGAACATGAAAGACATATATTAGGCCTGTTTGGGCGAGATAAGTGGGTAGAACTAATTAAAGATGCTGGATTTGAATCTAAAACTTTTAAAGACCAGTTTGGAAGGGAAATCTTCTACTGTAAAAAATCTGAATAAAAAAAAGAAATTGGAAAATGATTCTACATATTTGTGTCATTATTTCCCTTTGAATCGATATTCCAAGTTTATCAAAAAAAAGAGATATAGTCATAATTCAAAATTTTTTTCATAGCTTCAATTGATTGTTTTTTCTAATCTTTTTTCTCGGGTGCTATAATCAGAAAGACATTTCCCTCAGAATCTTTAAATGCAGCTGTGTCTCCAATACCCGGTACATTCATCTTATCTGTTAACATTTTACCGCCTGATGATTCAATATTCCCAACTGCTTCATCGTATGAATCCACACTTATGGCATTTCTGACTTTTGGATACATATCCCTTGGAAGGATTGCACCATTAATACCAGGCTCATCATCTTCACCAGTTGTTACAAGCCAGTAATCCAAATCACCCCATCTTTCTATTTTCCAGCCAAAAACATCTTCATAGAATTCAATAGCCCTTGCAGGATCATCTACAGGTATCTCAAAATGTACAACCTTTGACAACACAATACCCCCCCTATGGTTTTAGAAAATACTAATCCAAAAATTTTTATCAACCAGTCACTGGTTAATGCATTCATTACCATTATTCTTATAATCTGATTTTTAAAATTAAAATTTTTACCCATAAAACCAACCATATAATATTTAATATAATATTCCAAATTCATCTAAAAACTTCCATATATCAAATTTAAAGGGATTTACAAACTGGAATTATATAAAATTCCTGTGTAATATGATAAGAATTGAAATTTAATGTTTAGTTATTTGATAAATAATTCTAAAGATAGTTAATTCATAATAATAATTTATTTAAATATTTAATGCTAAATATAACTCTCAAAGAAGAGATTCCCACCAAATAAATGTCATACACAAATAAAAATTACACCAAGATATATGAATCGGAGGATAAGTAATTGTTTGAAAAATTTCGAAATAATCGAAGATTAACCATATTAATTATCTGTCTTGCCTCTTTCATGGGCTTTTTTGATATTTCAATAGTGAATGTCTCACTTCCAACCATGGCAACATATTTCAATGTTGATATCAGTCTTGTTACATGGGTTGTGCTGATCTATGTTCTGGCACTTGCCAGTTTTCTAATAGCCTTTGGAAGCCTGGCTGAAAGAGTGGGATTTAAGAAAATATTTTTAACAGGATTTTTAATATTCGTGATAGGATCATTTTTAAGCGGACTTTCAACCAATTTTAACGAACTAATATTCTTCAGGTTTATCCAGGCCACAGGTGCCGCCATGTTCAGTGCATTAACCGCAGCAATGGTTGCCAATTATCTTCCATCTAACAACCGAGGTCTTTACATGGGATATGTTGCAACATTCGCCTCGCTTGGATTTGCATTTGGACCGGTAATTGGTGGTTTCATAACGGAATATATTAATTTTCACTGGATATTCTTTATAAACGTACCTGTAGGGATAATTGGGATAATTCTGGGTATGGGAGTGCTTGAGGAATTGAAGAATCCAGATATAAAAGATCCATTCGATTATTTGGGTGTGATTTTATTATTCATTGCACAGGCAGCTCTAATATTTGCTCTTAACCGTGGACTTGCACTGGGCTGGACATCGGTATTGATCCTTGGAAGTATTGTAGCATCTGTGATATGCTGGATACTGTTCATATGGAGAGAATCTAAATATATAAGCCCCTTACTCAACCTCAACCTTCTTCGAAATCGGAATATAAGCCTACCCACAGCCAGTAATTTCTTTTTCAACATGCCCAATGCAGGAGTGCTTGTTTTATTCCCATTCTATTTAGAATTGGTTAAAGGATTCCAAGTAAGTCAGGTTGGTATAATCTTGGCAATATTACCCCTTGCAGTTCTTATAATAGGACCTATAGCTGGAAAATTATCTGACAGGATACAACCAAATAGAATATCTGCATTAGGTGCCCTAATAGGAGTTATATCCCTTTTATTACTATCAACACTGAATGTTTCAACAAGCCTTCCCTACATAGCAGTTACACTTTTCATACTGGGAGCATCTGTTGCACTTTACAACCCACCCAACATGAAATTCATAATGGGAGAAAGCCCCAAGGAAATGCGTGGGGTAACTTCTGGTATTGTAACAACAGCAAGAATGACAGCCAATGCATTTGGAGTGGCCATACTTCAAACTGCAGCTGTGGTTGGAATCTATCTCTATGCTGGGGGAGTAATCAACAAAATCAACATACCTCCTGACCAGATTGTAAACGGTTTCCATGTTGCATACCTTGTAGGGGCAGGGATTATAGTTATTTCATTAATATTGATACTTCTAGTTAAGAAAGACAATAAAATAGTTACAAAATAAGAGATAAAACATATAAATATGAAATTTATTGATTGGTTTCATAGGGTGAAATAAAAATGGATAGACACTATAAAATAATATTTGAAGCTATATTATCAATTTTAATACTGCTGGAACTTTTATTTCTGATCCTGATATCCATAGGATTTGTAGCAGGCATAACAAGTACTTCTGTATACACTTTTGGTATCTGGGATGTTGCAATTGGAATTTTAATCATCTTTGATCTGGTGTTTTTCAGGATAATCAAAGGGGATCAGGGAAAGGGAAACTTCCTTA
Source organism: Methanobacterium sp. SMA-27 (assembly GCF_000744455.1). Taxonomy (NCBI): domain Archaea; kingdom Methanobacteriati; phylum Methanobacteriota; class Methanobacteria; order Methanobacteriales; family Methanobacteriaceae; genus Methanobacterium; species Methanobacterium sp. SMA-27. Next base: position 732,322 of record NZ_JQLY01000001.1, read on the forward strand.
GAAATAACTGGGCATTCATCATAGCAGGAATTCCATTGTATTTCATAAGCTTCAATTTGTTACAGTTATTTGACATTAACATAATCATTGGACTGATAGGGATAATAAGGATTTTTGCACTGATAAAAGTCCTTCAAACAACATCAAGGGGAGTTCGAAGATATCCCCAAAAAACAAAATTGGACTATGCAACAGTTATACTCTTTTTAATCTTGATACTGGGCTCCTACATATTTTACTTAGTTGAAAAAGGAGTGAACCCTACTGTCACAAGTTATGACTCTGCAATATGGTATTCAATTGTTTCCATGACCACCACAGGCTATGGGGACATAGTTCCAGTAACAGCAATAGGCCACATAATTGGGGTTATAGTAATATTAACTGGAATGTCATATGTGAGTCTTGTTACAGCCACACTTGCATATTCATTCATAGATCTCTTTAGAAAGGAAAGCAGAAAGGCCATTGAAAAAGTTGGAAAGAATACCGAGGGATTCAAAACAAGATTCGACAACTACGAAGAAAAACTCGACAAGATCCTGGAGAGAATGGATGAAATCGAGAAAAAAATTGATGAAAACAAAAAATAAATACTCACCCGAAATTTTGATCAACTCAATATTTCCCAAATAATTTTTCTTTCCTTAATTGCAAAACCTATAAGTCCACCAATTACTCCCATTACAAAATAAAATAGAAAACCTGCAAATATCGCGCTAATCAAGAGTTCTACATGTGATACATTGTAAATTTGAGTATTCAAAGTTGTGGTGTTTCCATTAATAGCCAAAATTCCAGTAGAATATACGAGTCCGGCTAAACCTACAGGAATTCCTCCATTAACAATGCCATCGGTATAATTCCCACCAACCAAATAACCTGCAATTAACCCGCCAGCTATTGGTCCAAAAAAACTAACACCATTCGGTAGGTATGTTCCAGTAAGCATTACAATGATTAATGTAACCACAAATACAATGCCCATTACCATCCAGTTTAAGTTCATTTCAACACCAGAATATTTTATTTAAAAAATAAAAATATATTAAGGTCCTTTGAATTTAAGTATAGTTTTACTATTAAGTTGTTTCAAGTGATGCTTATTTTGGAGTGCAAAACCTGTTAAGGTAAATATTGGTTCGAGATAAAAACGTACTAAAATCTTTTTTTATACACCAACTCTTTAAAAATAATTTTAAATTTTGTTCCTTTAATAGTATCAAGTGTGATTTCACCGTCTATTTGGTCAACCAGATTATTAACAAGCTGAAGACCTAGAGAATCTGTATTTTTAAAATCTAAGTCTTCAGGAAATCCTATTCCATTGTCAATGACTTTTAACTCGTATTTCTTGGAACATTTTTTAAGTGATACCTTTAATTTGCCAGTTTTTCCTTTTGGAAATGCATATTTTAGGCTGTTAGATACTAATTCACTTATTATAAGGCCGCATGGTACTCCAGTTTCAATATTTAGTCTAACATCGTCCACTTCTATTACTGGTTTAATATGATCTTCTTGTATGTTATATGAATAAAATAAATCTGTAACCAATCTTAAGATGTAATCATCAAACTTAATATTAATAAAATCATTGGATTGGTACAGTTTTTCATGTATCATTCCCATGGTTTTAACCCGGTTTTGGCTCTCCCTTAAAACATCCAAAGCAATTTCATCGTCTATATAATTAGTTTGTAAGTTAAGCAAACTTGAAATTATCTGCATGTTATTTTTTACACGGTGATGAATTTCTTTAAGTAGTATATCCTTTTCTTTGAGTGAAAATTTGATCTTATCTTCGGATAGTTTGCGCTCAGTGATATCAATGGAAATAACTAAGAAATGAGATGGTTTATCACCTTTAAAAATAGTAGTTAATACTGTCTCGAGTCTACGGATATTACCATTTTTATCAAATATTTTAGATTCATAATGCTCAGATATAGATTCTTGTTTTAGTAATTTTGAAAACATTTCACGATTAATTTCCATCTCTTCTTTAGGAAAAATAGTTACTTGTTCAAAGTTTTTCCCTACAATTTCATCCTTTGATATGCCAATAATATTGAGAGCTGCTGTATTAATATCTAAAATAATACCATCTAAACTTATGAGAATAGTATAATTAGGTTCTGATTCAAACAGAGTCCTGTATATCTCTTCACTCTCACGCAATGCATCTTCTATTTTTTTACGACCACTTATATCCTCAAATATTGTGACAAAGGTTCCTTTTCCTGGTGAAAATACTGATATGCTAAAATGTTTATCCATAGGTTCAAAGTAGGTTTCAAAATGGTTTGATTTACCAGTTTTCGCCATTTCAAAGTAAATTTCTAGATAAGGAGCTTTTCCCACACCATACACTTCAGATGCTTTTTTTCCCAAAACATCTTCTCTTTTAATTCTTAGAATTTCTTCATATGACTTATTAACATCAACTATTTCATAGTCAACAGGTGTATCATACTTATCATAAATAACTCTGTGAATTGCTACTCCTTCATTCATTGAAGAGTAAAGTGTTCTGTATCGTTTCTCACTTTGTATAAGGTTTTCTTCAACTTTTTTCCTTTCGCTGATGTCTCTGGAAATTGCCAGTGCAACTGTTTTACCTTTCATTTTGAATAGATGGTTGTTGACTTCCACATCTATTCTTTTTCCTTCCTTAGTTAAATGGGTAATTTCAAATTGAGCATCACCATATTTTTGAAATTTTGTAGCATTAATAATCATTTCTGAATGATTATCAGGAGCAACAATGTCTTTAGGGGTCATATTTAAAAATTCATCCCTACTGTATCCCAATCTTTCAATTCCAACTTGATTCACTTCAATAAACTTTCCAGGTAAAATATTTTCATTGAATTCATTTAATGTAATCATGTCGTTGGCATTTTCAAATACTTCTCTGAATTTATTTTCACTGTCCAATAATAGTTCTTCTGCTTTTTTACGCTTACTAATATCTCTTATTATTGCCCATTGACCAGTTAGTTGTCCTTTTTCATCTTGAATTAGATATGTTCTTAATTCAACTGGGAAGATGGTACCGTCTTTTCTACGATATTCCTTTTCATAAATATCTGAGAACCCTCTAATGAATACTTGATTCTTCAGAATTTCTGCCTCATAATCATGCCATTTTGTTGGTGTTATATCTTTATAGGTCATTTTAAGCAGTTTATCTGAATCATATCCTAGCATTTGCCTAAAAATTTCGTTGAATTCTATAATATTCCCTTCAATATCTACACTTGCAAATGCATCCATCATGCTTTCGTACAACTTACGATATTTAAATTCTGAAGATCTAATTCCATCTCCAACTTTTTTATGCTCGGTTATATCCCTAGTTACAGTTACAATAGATTCAACATTACCATTATGATTAAATTCTGGATATACGCGAGCTTCAGCATAAATCAGCCCATTAGGTCCGGGAATAGAAAAGTTGACATCAAAGGATTTTTTGGTATGTATGGCATTGAGAAGATTTTTATCAAAAAATTTTGCCTTATCCTGTGGAAATCCTGCTTCTAAATGTGTTTTTCCAATAAAATCTTCTGATTTGATACCTGTAAATTCTTCAATATTGGGGCTCACATATTGATAGCGGAGATTCAAGTCATAACGAACAAAAACATCTTCCACATTTTCAACTAGACTCCTGAACCTACCCTCACTCTCTTTTAATTCGTTTTCCACTTGATTTTTGTAAATTGTTAGTTCAATAGCACATTTTAGTTCAATTGGATCGTGCGGGTTATTTACATATCCATGAGGTTTTTTATTTTTTATATTTTGTGTTTTAGATTCTTCAAAAGGAGCATTTAAATAAATAATGGGTATATTCAATTTTTTAATCGTAGAAGCAAGTTTATTTGCAGTATTATCTCCATTCTGGACAGTGTCCAACAAAATAAGATTGGGTATAATGTTGAAGAATTCATCTATTACTTCTTCATGTGATTTAATGATAGAAACTTCGTAATCTAATGATTCCAGTATATGTTTAATATCCAATGCCTCAATTTTGTCATCTTCTATTAGGAGAATTTTAATATCTGCCATCATTATCAACCAGTTACATTGTATGTAATTGGTAGGATTAATTTTTTATTAATTTTCCTATATTCAATAATTAATATAGAAGATGATGGTAGATGAATCAATTGTATGATCTATTCTAAACCATTGAAGTTGGATAATCCATACCGGAATAGGATTACTCCATGAGTATATGGTTGTACAGCTTTGATTTCTGCTGATAATGTAGTTGCATTCTTGGGAGTTGCATTTTTATCAGATTGGTATGTTTCAAGTCCTGCAACAATTTTTCCTGGAAAAAGGATATTGTAGATGTTGTAGATTTGGTTGTAGATTATAATCCTGTTTGTTAGATTGGTTATTCCCTTTTGGTATTCACCTACATAGAGTTGGGGGACTATGTAGTCGCATAAAGGCGCGATTAGATAGTAGTATTGGGTTCCGTCCCATCCATCGGGTTTAACAGTAACTGAAAATGTTTCTCCATAGGTGTCCAATCTCATGGCTAGAATTTGTAAAAGATATTTGGGCATATTATATGTTTCCACATCTAATTGAACTCCTATATTCATCTGAGCGACTTTTGAGGCATAATTGAACCCTGGATATACCCAAGCGTTCGTCCTTATTCCCACAGCGTTAGATTTTTGTTGGGCTTCTGATAGTACTGGTGAGTAATTTTTATTTGTTACTAAAACGTATATATCTGTTATTCCTGCGCTTTTTAAGGCGTTGAAATCGATTTCTGATATGGGTGTTACATTGGGGTTAATATAATAACCCACGATATAATTTGAACTAGTTTGAGCAGTGGTTGAATTCGCTGTTGCAGCTACACATCCCGAATTTAAACCTAATATCGTAGTAATTATTAGAAGTAATAATATCCATTTATATTTAATTTAAACACCCCCCCATATAAGAAATCATTACAAAACTGATTTAATTATTCAACCGTGCCTGGTTCTTTTTGTTCATATATCCTGTATTTTCTCTTGATGCAATATCAATGCAATGGATCTTGCTTGGAATATTGTTAAGTAGCTATATCCCAATAAAAAGACAAGGAAACCCCAGACAAAGAATAAAAGAATTCCGCCTAATATACCAATGATAGATCCTGCAACTGTTATAATTATCATCAGTATAATCCACCAAAGCATGTATTTTCCCCATCCAATTGCTGTAATTCTATCCAGTATTTCAAGATATCTCAATGCTGCACTTATTTCACTGTTATAGTAAGCCATGTTAGCTATGCCCATATATGCAAATATGCTGATTATTATGACAGAAATAACAGCCATTATGAGAAATACCGAGCCTGGAAAGGCAAATGAAAGTGCATAGAAGATTAAAGGCACAATTGCGTAAATTATACCGACCATTAAAAGTTTTATACCGTCAATAAATAGTTCTCCTACACCTACAAAATATGGAAGTTCATCTAAACCAGCCAAAGTTGATTTTATAATTCTTAAATAATATCCCAGGCCAATAAAATTCACGATTGGAATTATCAAAATTATTCCTAGTATGATCATCTTCACCCAATTTTTAATGGGAAATTGCAGAGAATCACTTATGTTTCCAATTATATTCATTTTCTCACCTTAATGTTAATTATAATATAAAGTCTCTTAATATTTGAATATAATGAAGTTAGATTTAGGTTAGAGAAGCAATATCATCTGTTAAATTGAATCTTTAAGGCTATTAATTTTATATTTTGCATACAAATATCCCCATATACTATTTGTTTTGATACAAAATGATAATTATTTACTTCAAAGTGAGATATAAAAGTAATATAGGTTCATTATTCCCTTTTTAAAGGTGATGACTCATCTATTAAAAAATTCCTGTAACAATTTGATTAATAACTTAAATCTGATAGAGATAAAAATGATTAACTGGAAAGAATAGGATTTGGATTTATTGTTACGTTGTTTTTAGCATATCTGGGAAATTATATACCCTATTTAGACATACCACTAGCACCATTAGTAGGAGGACTCATAGCTGGTTGTGTGGTGGGGGAAATCATAAAAATGGAATTATTAATGGAGGACTTTCAGCAGGTATTGTAGGTTTTATATACACTCTGATGATTATAGTTTTTACTTCAGGAAGCACTATAACTGCTGCTGTTAATAATGCTCTGCTACCACAGCTCTCAATGGTAATTCTAGGATTGTTGTAGTAGCTATTATAATTGTAGGATCAATTGTAGCATTTGTTATATACTTTTATATTAGGTTCAATTGGTGGAATCATTGGAACGACCATCAATGAAAGAGTAACAGCAAAACCAACAAAAAAATAATAACGATATTTACATAAATAACTAGTATGCAGGCAAAATACTATTTACAAGTCAATAATTTATATAATATTCTGAGTAATCATATTATGTCACCAACTAATCTGTAAAATTACTGGAAAATCTTTTTAACAACAGTATACTTCCCAACAGAATTAGTTTATAATTATAAGAACTAGGGCAAAATATATCCTACATAATAACGACCAATGTATCCTATCAATAGAGTTATGCTGTAGTATTTAATTCATTCAATCAAACATCTGATAAGAAGGTACTAGTGGTATTTATCTCATTATAAAGATAAGAAAAAGCTTTACAGAATGGAATAGTATTCATTTTTTAGGAGGATTTAATTCATGAAGTTATTTCTAAAAGCATTATTTACTGTGATTTTCGCAATTACTGTTACAGTAGTAGTGTCATTACTTATTGTAATTATTTCTAATAATCATTTATTGGCTTTTAATTCAGTTTTATCCGGAGTTATGTTAACTTTAGGGGCTTTATTGATAATTTTAGGATTAGGATTAATAATTTATACCAATAAATCATTTTTGAAAATAGGCAAAGGCACATTGGTACCTTTGGACCTCCCAAAGAACCTTATAATTGCTGGTGTGTATAGATATGTTAGAAATCCAATGATTATCGGTGCTTTAACACTCATTTTTGGTGAAGCTTTGATATTTGCTTCTATTGGGTTATTCGTATTGTTTCTCATGATTTTTACTGTGAATCATATCTATTTTGTTTATTCAGAAGAACCAGGCTTAACAAAAAGGTTTGGCAAAGTTACATTGAGTATAAAAATAATGTTCCAAGATGGATACCTCGCTTAACCCCATGGGAAAAGGATAATAACACGGAATAGGACTTGCAATTGCCCGAAAATAGTCCATCAACAAGGCGGACAAATATGGGCCGAATCAAAACCAGGATAATAAACTTCTTAATATTTTTAAATCGGGGGTTGAGACCATTAATTGATATGAATTGATTATAACATGGGTTACAACAGTTTTTTCAGTAGTAGGTTCGATAATATATATGGTGGCATATTAGCAACAATCAAACGTTAGTATCAGAAATAAGAAGAAAACACTTTTATTATGCAGAAATTCGGTTTATATCAAAAATTACCCTGGGACTAGAATTTTTCATAGTAGGAGACCTTATAAAAACCATCACCGAACCAAAATTCTCTCAAATCACCACACTAGCCGTAATCGTCTGTATACGAAAGTAATCGGATACTTCATGGACAAAGAATAATAAGAACCCAAAAACAAATTCAAAAATAGGTTATTATTAATTCTTCGAAAATTGTAATTCATCAAAAATCTAGAATAGTACTATAGATGTGATTTATTTTGACCATGCTTTAAACCAGGATATGAACTAACTTAATGACAAATCCATGAATCTGTTGATCAAAGAATAAAAGGAGGAAAAAAAATGATTACAAAAATGAGTGAAAGTAAAGGAAATGTATTAGGCTTCAAACTAATAGGTGACGTTACTAAAGAAGATTACAAAATATTAGTGCTTGAAGTGCAAACACTAGTAGACAAAGAAGGATCAATTTCCATACTTTCCGATATGACACAATTCAAATGGGTAGATATAGATGCATGGGGGGCTGATTTTAACTTTAGCCGTACATACCGCAAGAAGATAAATAAAATGGCCATCATTGGGGATAAAACTTGGGAAAAGTGGCTAACAAATCTTGTAGAACTTTTTTTATCCATAGAAACCAAGTTTTTCGACCCGATTGATATAGAAGCTGCATGGAAATGGTTAAAAGAATAAAACCTCGCAAACAGACAACCCTAGAGATACTTCTACGAGAGACGGAGAATCAAAATAGAAGCATCATATATTTCCTTTAATTTTGATTCTTTATTTGTGCTTCTCAAATTAACAGCAGCTATGGGTAAATAACATAGTCAACATATAACTATATGAATAAATGAATCTGTCTATGAGTAAACACATAGATTAAAGATATTAGGTTGCCGCAAGTGGGAACTCAACTAAAAAATGGTGTATTTTTTAGACTTAAACGATCTATTTTAATACTCTAAACCACTTTTTGTATTACCCTATTCCGTAACATACTTTGATGAATGTATACTAAAAGTAACTATATTTAGAGTCATTTTTAACATAACTTTATTTATAAAATTATTACTAATTATTTTTTTATTAAAATTTGTCAGAATAAGAATAGAATGAGTATGCAGGCAACACACCTTTATGATTTGGTTAGTATCCACTTTCCATCATTTATTTTAAGAAATTTATTATTTTTGATAATTATTGACGACACAATTGATTATATAGGAATGTTAATGATTCCACAACAAAAATGTCTAGGTTAAGTTAAAGGTTACTTCCAAATACAAAATTAAAATAACTAGTGATTTATTACAGTAATCTTCGTTTTTTATCTTTTCTCAACATAGAAACAAATAGGGTTATTAACATATAATAGATTGGTTATTACAATGTCAGATATTAAAATTTTACTGGTAGAGGATGAAAGCGTTGAAGCTATGGAACTCAAACGTACATTAGAATTTTTAGGTTATGAAGTCCCATATATCGCTTCCGATTCTGAAGAAGCTGTAAATAAAGCTTTAGAAATTATGCCTGGACTTGTTTTGATGGATATAATTCTTAAAGGAGATAGTGATGGTATTGAAGCCGCTTCCAAGATTAAAAAGCTTAATATTCCCCTTATATATTTAACTGCCCATTCTGAAGAGCCTACAATTGAAAGAGTTAAACTTACAGAACCCTATGGATATATAATTAAACCTTACAATATTAATGAACTTAAATATACTATTGAACTCGCACTTTACAAAAATCAGATGGAAAAAGTTTTAAAAGAAAGTGAAAAAAACTATCGTGAGTTGGTTAATAACTCAATGGTTGCTATTTATAAGACCAATTTAAAGGGAGATATACTCTTTGCTAACTATGCTATGGTTGAACTGTTTGATTTTGAAAGTATTGAAGCATTAAAAACCAAAACAGCACTACAAATCTATAAAAATCCAAAAGACCGTAAAAAGCTCATTCAAAAACTACAAAAAACTGGCAGGTTCAGACATCAGAAAGTTGAAATGGTTTCAAAATGTGGTGAAACAATTACCATCCTTCTCAGCGCACATTTAGAAGATAACATCATATCTGGAATGATGATGGACATCACTGAACAAAACAAAGCTAAAAATGAACTTCTTGAAAGTGAAGATTTTTTGAAAAATATTGTAGAAAATATTCCAAACATGATTTTTATTAAAAGTGCTGACAAACTTAATTTTGAAATGGTTAACAAAGCCGGAGAAGAATTGATGGGACATTCCCGAGAAGAATTAATTGGCAAAACAGACTATGATTTTTTCCCAAAAAAGGAAGCGGATTTTTTCACACAAAAAGATAGAGAAGTTCTTCAAAACAAGAAATTAGTAGATATACTTGAAGAAACCATTGAAACCAAGGATTTAGGTCAAAGAATATTACACACCAAGAAAATTCCCATACTCGACAAAGAAGGAAATCCCCAATATCTCTTAGGTGTGTCTGAAGACGTCACCGAACTAAAACAAGGCGAAATAAAAATCAGAAAATCTTTAGATGAAAAAGAAACTCTTCTCCGAGAGATTCACCACAGGGTCAAAAACAATCTCCAGATAATCGCTAGTTTGCTCCATCTACAAGAATCTACCGTAAATGATGGGGAATTGGAGAATATTTTGAAAGAAAGTGAAAGTCGAGTCAAAAGCATGGCCATAGTTTACGACAAACTCTACCAATCACCCAATTTCACCGATATCAATTTCAAGAAATACATCGAAAAACTAGTATACGACATACTATACACTTACGGAATTAAAAAAGGAACCATCAAAGCACAAATGGATATTGAAGACATACTTCTTAACATTGACACAGCCATACCACTAGGACTCATAATTAACGAATTAATCACCAACAGCGTCAAATATGCCTTCCCCCAAAAAAAAGGGACCATAACCATACAACTCAAATCCTTACCCGAAAAAATGGAAATCACCATTGCAGATGATGGAATAGGAATACCAGAAGACATCAATCTAGAAAATCCAGAAACACTCGGCCTGCAACTAGTGAAAAATTTAGTTCGTCAAATTGATGGTGAAATAGAACTCGACAGAAACCACGGAACAGAATTTAAAATTAAGTTTAAAGAACTAGAATACAAAGAACGAATTTAAGGTGGTATTTTTGACTGAAGATGATTTTCCAAAGGATTCTAAGAAATCAGTTAATTTTAATGAAGATTACTCTAGACTTGTTAATCGACATCGTAAGTAAGTAATTATATAAATAAATGAACCATAATGAGTAAACGCATCGGTTTATAAATAATGGAATATATGTTAATCATGATCTATAACAACTGATACAAATTATTAACATAAGAGGTTTTTAAATGTCTAATGAGAATCAGCCCAACATAGGAGAGGACTATATCCGTTTTCACAAAGTTATGACTCGTGGTCTTGCAGTGTCCCTTCAGAATATTAATGAGTTTTTGCAGATAGGAGCATTAGAAAAATTAAATCGTGAAGGTTTCATTAAATATGTTCAGAGCTTTTCATCAGTCTTACATGGACATCATCAGGCTGAAGATGAGAAGATATTTCCTTACTTCAAAGACAAATTACCTGAAGTACCATATGAACGATTAATATCAGAACACGAAGTATTTAATGACGGATTACAGGAAATAAACACTGGAATTGATCATTTAACGTCAGAAAACGACGAATTGGACTCACTAAAACTATTAAAATCAGGTTTCGATAAGATAGATCAGATATGGCATCCCCATATACAGATTGAGAATAAACAATTATATGAAAGAATACGAAGTTTGAACATAGATTTGGAAGAGATGATCAGATTACAAAAAGAGGATAAAAAGTTCTTTCAAGAACACACTGGCCCCGCATACTTGGTGATGCCATTTGTATTATATAACTTATCTCCCGAAGATCGAGCAATATTAACTCAAGGATCTCCAGAGATTGTAGCAAAACAACTCTTATCCATTGATTGGAAAGATAAATGGACACCAATGCAACCATTTTTACTTAAATAATACATTGATGTGAATTCAACACTCTCTTTATGGATTGTTTGATTGAAAGCTTAATTGTTCTTTAAATCCTTGAAAAGGAAACAAAGCACCATATTAATCTAGTAAAATGGTGCACATTGTAATTATTGAGATTCGTAACTGAGAAAACGTTTCATAATTGAAACAATCTATAAACAAGCCCCCAGCTTGCGATACCATAATCAATCATAAAAAACATTAATGAAGTTATAGATATCGCTTAATGGTTATTTTCTACTTAATTTGTATATTTTATTCCATCAAAAAATGTCTCAAAAAATATTTTTCTTTCTTTGGTTTTTGTCGGAATAATGTATTCAACTGTAAATGTGACATGAGCTGAAAAAAACTTAGAAATGTATTTAGGAGGTAAATCTTTCAATATTTTATTTTTAATTCCATCTTCTATTAAATTTAACAATTTTTTTTCATGATCAGGGATTTTAAGTTTGGGATTTTTAATATTATATGGTGATGATTTGAATTGTTTCATGAATTTATATTTATCAGGATTATTCACTCCCCACTCTACTCTTTCGAGCCAGAACTTTTCTAAAGATTCATAACCCACTGAAGATTCTATTAGATCCGGAAAGCTTTCTAAACTTTCTTCTTGTATAGAGGTGCCTAATTCAATGATCAAATCTACCTTAGTTTCAAAATGTAAATAGAGAGTCCCTGTTGCAATGCCTGCTTCTTTAGAAATTAGAGAAGTTGAGGTATTATCTATACCTTTTTCGTTAAATAGCTTCAAAGCTGATTCAAGAATTTTCTTTTTTTTATTTTCACAAAACCAATCTGAAACTATTAAAATAAATTTTGTTGCATTAATTCTTGTAAAGAAGCTCATTTAGGTTATTTTCCAATTAGCTATTTTTATATTCAATTTAAGTAAGTGTAGAAATTTTTATATGATTATAGCAACATATAATGTAGTAGAATGCAATAGGGTGTAAGATTCAGTTAACACTATATATTTAATTATTGGAGGAATGTAAAAGATGGTAAGTGTTGGGGCGATAGTTGAAGGTTTTATTTTGGCAATTATAATTACTGTTGTTTTATCTATTTTGGGTGTTGGATCAGTTATTGGATTGCCAGTTGCAATATTTGGTTTTCTACTCGCAGGTATAATTGTTGGATACATATCATATGGTGATATTATTGATGGTGTGATTAATGGAGCACTTATGGGAGTTGCAGGTGCAATAATCTTATGGATACTAAGCTTATTCAAAGGTCAGATAGCTGCATTCTCTTCACAATTATCAACCTTTGTCCCATTAAACTCAGCACCAGAATTAATTCTTGTAATAGTCGCAGGCGCAATAGGCGGTTTAATCGGCTCTCTAATATTATTATTAAACCGCAGAAACCGCAGAAACTATGGCGGCCGAAGGGACGGAGATCGAAGAGATGATGATCGAAGGGATGACAGAGATCGAAGAGATGATAGAAGGGATGACAGAGATCGTAGAGATGATAGGGATAGAAGGGATGATAGGGATAGAAGAGACTAAGATAATAACTAACGTGTGAAAATAAGTTAAAAAAATGAAAATTTAGAGGAGTGATATAATGGATAATAAAGGACAGACTAGTTGGATAGGCCTCATTGTATTCATAATAGTAGTAATAATCTTATTAAAGATATTAGGATTGTACTAAGATTTTTAAGGATTTTTTAGGGATAACGAGAGTTATCCCCTGTGTTTATGCCATAAACATAGAGAAAATTTCAGATATGATAAAAAAAGTTTTATAAATTTCAGATAGGCTCTTGATTGATAACTAAAAAAAGGTATAAAATGAATAAAAAAATTGATATACTGCTTATAAATCCTTACGATGAAAATGCATTAAAAAATTCACTTGGTTTCATAACCCCACCCACAAATCTTATGTACCTGGCATCATCACTTGAGAAAGAATCTTACTCAGTCAAAATTGTAGATGATGATCTTCTCCAGATGGGCTACGAAAAGGTTTCTGAACTGGCAGAAAAGCTCAATCCACAAATAGTAGGTGTTACAGCAACCACATCTACTATAAAAAGCGCCTTGAAATACGTGGAACTAGTCAAAAACATTCTACCCAATTCATTAACTGTAATAGGTGGACCCCACACTACTTTCATGCCATATGAAACCTTAAAAAATTCAGAAAACCTAGATGTAGTAGTTATAGGTGAGGGAGAAGAAACAATGGTAGATTTAGCCAACCATTCCACCGAAACTATCCAAGATCTTGACGACATTAAGGGAATTGTTTACAGGGATTTAAAGAATGGAAATTTTAAAACTACACAAAAACGGCCTTTGATAAAGGATCTTGACGCATTACCGTTCCCTGCAAGACATCTTGTACCCTTTGATTCATATGGTGCTTCTAAAGAACAGACTGGTGGAATAATAACCAGCAGAGGTTGTGTGTACAACTGTAACTACTGCTCATCATCATTAATCATGGGTAAAAAGTTCCGCTCACGCAGTCCAGACAATGTAGTGGACGAAATTGAAGAATTAATAAACCAATACCAAATAAGAGATATAAGATTCATGGACGACACATTCATGCTCAACAAAAGAAGAGCTAACGATATAGCAAATGAAATCAAAGCCAGAGATCTAGATTTAAGCTTCGTTGCATCATCCCGAGTTGACAGTGTAGACCAAAATTTACTTCAAAATCTCAAAAGTGCAGGATTAAAAACAATCTACTACGGTGTAGAATCAGGGTCACAACGTATACTGGACCTTATGAAAAAGGGTATAACATTAAAACAAGCTGAAGATGCAGTTAAAAGTGCTAAAAATGTGGATCTAGAAGTTTTAACCTCTTTCATTCTAGGATATCCTGGAGAAACCGAAGAAGATATGAATAAGACCATAGATTTCTCAACAAAACTTGACTCAGACTACTCACAATATTCTATACTTACACCATTCCCTGGAACACCTATCTACAATGAACTTAAGGAAAAAGATTTAATAGACAATGATGACTGGGATGAATACACTGTACTTAAACCAGTTTTGAAGTATGATGAAATGGGTTTAAATAAGAAGATGGTGGAAAGAAAACTGGCCATGGCATATTTAAAATTTTATGCAAGACCACGATATCTCATGAACCATCGTCACATGTTCAAGGTTATGTTCAAAACAGTTATGCGAAGTTTTATACTCCCAAAACTCATGGGAGGCACCGGTAAAGGTTGGTATCAAAACTTAAACAACAACACATCATCAAAATAGAAAATATAAATATAATATTAGGAATTAGGAATGTAAAACATATTATGGAGGAATTTTTATGAGTGAAAAAACAGGTGAAATTAAAGGAAAAGCTAAAGAAATGAAAGGAGAAATAAAAGGAAAAGCTAAAGAAATGAAAGGAGAAATAAAAGGAAAAGCTAAAGAGATGGAAGGAGAAATAAAGGGAAAAGCTAAAGAAGCCGAAGGTAAAAATAAAAGATAAAATTAGGAGACGCAGTGAATATTTATTAAAAATTTTATTAATATATTATCTTCTTAATCATAATAAAAATAATGGAGGATGAAGATGGTTTATGTAAGATGGAATACTGTAATAATTGGTGTAGTAATTGCAATAATTCTTGGTTTTGTCCTTGGTTTGATATCAGCATCTGGTGCATTCATAGGATTCTTAATAGCTACTATATATGTTGGTTACATGATAGGCGGGGACTATGTAAATGGAGCTATACATGGGGCGCTTGTTGGTATCGTTGCAGCAATAGTATTATTTATACTTGCTTTAATTGGATTTGGTGTTGCAGCAGGTTTAAGTGACATAATCATTCTTGCAATTATAGGTGCAATAGGTGGAGTTATAGGAGTTTTAATAGGGGGTAGGGGTAGAAGTAGATTCTAAAACCCTGAATTTAATTCCTAATTTTTTTTAGGATGGAATGATACATTTTTTAGCTAAAAAATTATTATTATGAATATTTTTAAGATTAAATTTAATTTTATAGATGAATTTAAAGCATAAAATTTTAGTATTAACATATTAAAGAGTAAGAAAACTCCTAAACTATTCCAATGTTCTATTTTTGCAGGAATCTATAACTAACATCCAAATTCGTGCATCTAAAATTTCTTAAAATCAGTCCATTTTTTTCATAGGAGTAATATTCTTAAAGATACCTTTCTCTCACTTTTTTCATTAATATTTTTATGAATAGTTTATCTTAGGTCTACAAAATAAATAAACTTTATGAGTTTAACATTAAAATTCAAGATACAAAATTATAGTGTCCCGATTCATGAATAGAGGCATTATTTCATGAATTGATTTTTATTGTAATGAAATTGTAATAAACTAAAATTCAGTATTAGTATGCAGGCAACACATTACATTGAAGTCAATAGTCTTCATAATATCTTAAGTATTTACAGTTAGGTCACCAACTAATCTGTAAAATTACTGGAAAATCTTTTTAACAACAGTTGCATACTTATTTTATTTCAAAATGTCAAAAAGTTCACTCTACAGGCATGTAAATGATTCCATAATAAAGAAATGTCTAGTCTAAGAAAAAAAATACTTCCAAATACAAAATTAATATAACAAGTCAATTTTCATTTTATCAATTCACTATAATAACAAATAGGAGATTGTACATACAATATAATAGGTTATTTACAATGGCAGATGTTAAAATTCTATTAGTAGAAGATGAGAACATAGAAGCCATGGATATTAAACTAACATTGGAATCCTTTGGTTATGAAGTTCCATATATCGCATCCAGTAGCGAAGAAGCTGTAGAGAAAGCTTTAGCTATTATGCCTGATCTTATTTTGATGGACATAATTCTCAAAGGAGAAATAGATGGTATTGAAACTGTTTCTAAGATCAGAGATCTAAATATTCCTGTTATTTATTTAACTGCTCATTCTGAAGAGTCCACAATTGAAAGAGCCAAACTCACAGAACCCTATGGTTATATAATCAAACCATACGACCGAATAGAACTTAAATATGCCATAGAACTTGCTATTTATAAAAACAAATTGAAAAATAAATTAAAAGATAGTGAAACTAAGTATCGTACTCTTTTTAATCAAGCTTCTGACGGTATACTCCTAATGGAAGGAGATAAATTCATAGAATGCAATGATAGGGCTTTAGAGATTTATGGTACTAATAGGGAACAATTAATAGGAAAAACACCTTATTCAGTATTTTCACCCAAAGTACAGCCAAATAAGGAAATATCTGAAGATATGGCAATTGAATATATTAACAAGGCCCTTGATGGCCATCCACAACATTTCGAATGGAAACATCTTAAGTATAATGGCACACCTTTTTACACTGAAATATCTTTAAACAGACTAAAAATAAAAGGCCAATACTTGCTCCAAGCTATTGTAAGGGATATTACTGATCGAAAAAAGGTTGAAGAATTATTTCAGGAAGAAGATGATAAGTTTAGAAGCATATTGGATGCTATGCCTGATGGTGTTTGCATTTTTAATTCGGATTACGAAGTTGAATATATTAATCCTGTGATTAAAAAGGATTTTGGACATGTGGAAGGGAAAAAATGTTTTGAATATTTGCATGAAAGCAATGAAATTTGCCCCTGGTGCAAAAATAAGGAAGTCTTCCAAGGAAAATCAATTCAATGGGAATGGAACTCAATTAAAACCGGTAAAAGTTATGAACTTTTGGACAAACCACTTAAAAATCCAGATGGAACCATATCCAAACTAGAAATATTTCACGATATCACCAAACGTAAAATAGCGGATAAAGCACTAATTGAATCACAACAACGTTTATCTGAGATTATAGATTTCTTACCTGATGCAACATTAGCAATTGATGTGGAAGGGAAAGTTATTGCTTGGAATCGGGCCATGGAAGAAATGACAGGGTTTAAAGCAGAAAATATTATTGGAAAGGAAAATTATGAATATTCATTACCATTTTATAGAAAACGGAGACCTATATTAATTGACTTAGTATTAAAATTTGATAAGGAAATAGAGAATTATTATCGTTTTATTAAGAGAGAGGGGAATGCTCTTTTGGCCGAAACGGAAGTAAAATTAAATGATAAAAATTTTATTCTATGGATAAAAGCAGTACCATTATATGACCGTGACGGTAACATTAACGGGGCCATTGAGTCTATTCGTGATATTACCCAACATAAACTGGATGAATCTGCACTTAAAAGAAGTGAAGAGAGGTTTCGTGCAGTTGCAGAATCAGCCGTGGACGCCATTGTCACAACTGATGCAAATGGAAATATCATCTTCTTTAACAACAGTTTAACAAAAATCTTTGGATATACCAAAGAACAGCTGAAAGGAAAGCCCCTAACCCTCCTAATGCCAGAAAGATTCAAAAAAAATTATCTAAACGAACTCGAAAAGTTCAAAAAAAGTGGCCAACATAGACTTATGGGTAAAACAGTAACTACCACCGGATTAAAAAAAGACCAAAATGAATTTCCCTTTGAAATGTCACTTTCTGCCTGGAAGTCAGAGGGAAAAACCTATTTCACATCCATAATTCGTGACCTAACTGAACGTAAAAAAGCTGAAAATGCAGAATTACAATATCAATCACTTTTCGATAACATGTTAAATGGATTCGCTTATTGTAAGATGATTTTCAAAGAAGATCGGCCAATAGACTTTATATATCTTGACGTGAATCAAGCTTTCGAATCATTAACTGGACTAAAGGACGTTACTGGGAAAAAAGTAAGCGAAGTCATACCATTAATACAAGAATCAGATCCAGAATTGCTCGAAATCTATGGGAGAGTATCCCTCACAGGCCAGCCAGAGACCTTTGAAATCTATGTAGAATCCCTCAAAATGTGGTTCTCTATTTCAGTATATAGTCCACGCAAAGAATTTTTTGTAGCAGTATTCGACGTCATTACAGAGCGTAAAGAAGCGGAAGAAAAAATTAAATCATCTCTTAAAGAAAAGGAAGTTCTTCTCCAAGAGATACATCACCGTGTTAAAAATAACATGCAGATCATATCCAGTTTACTTAATCTGCAAACTAAATACGTGGATGCGGAAGAATCTGTGAATATCTTAAGGGAGAGTCAAAACCGAGTTAAATCTATGGCAATGATCCATGAAAAACTGTACCAGTCTGACGATTTAACCCATATACAATTTGTTGATTATATTCCAAGTCTAGTTTTGAACTTATTTTATTCATATAATGTTGAAATCACCCAAATTGAACCAATATTCGAAATAGAGGATATAAGTTTGAATATGGAAACTGCAGTACCTTGCGGTTTAATAATAAGTGAACTCGTATCTAATAGTTTAAAATATGCTTTTCCCAATGGAAGGAAAGGAGAAGTCCGTGTGTCACTTAAATCAGAAGACGATAAATATGAACTGATCATCAGTGATAGTGGCATAGGATTACCAGAGAAACTTGACTTTGACAATTTAGAATCCCTTGGTCTTAGTCTGGTAAATAGTTTAACAGAACAAATTGATGGTGAAATAACAATCAACATAAGCCACGGAACAGAATTTAAGATCACTTTTAAAGAGTTATCGTATAAAGATAGGATTTAAAGTGGTGGTAGTAATGGTCGGTGGTTCTGATTTGATTGAACGGTTTAGATATTTTCCTGAATTATCCAGTATTTTAATAGTGATAGCTGGGTTTCTGGTTCTTTTGGGTTGGGCTTTTGATATTTCAATCCTGAAAAGTCCAGGCACAGGGTTTTCCACTATAAAAACTAATACGGCGGTGGCCTTGATTTTCTTCGGGGTTTCGTTGTGGTTATTGCAAACCAATAGAACCAATGGAAGTATGCGAAGCATAGCTCAGATAAGTGCTATCATAGTAACATTGATAGGAATTTTAACCCTGATTGAATATTTATTTGCTATAAATTTGGGTATTGATCAAATACTGTTTAAAGAGCTTCCTGGTGCATTATACGCATCCAGTCCTAATAGGATGGCATTAGCTGTTGCTGTTGCTTTTATTCTTATAGGTCCTTCTTTGCTATTTTTGAGTAAAAATACACCAAAAACTGTTAACGGGTCTCAAATTATGGCACTTATTGTCGTTTTTGTTGTGGCTTTACCTTTAATTGGATTTCTTTATGGTGCTTCTCAATTATATTACATTCCTAATTTCACGGGAGTGGCCATTTATGCTGTGTTATTATTGTTATGGGCTAGTTTAAGCATTTTATTTGCACGGCCTGATCAAGGATTTGTTTCTAATCTAACTAGTAATCAACTTGGTTCATATTTCGCACAACGTATTCTTCCAATTCTAATAATTTTTACAATTATTATAGGGTTTATCACATATTTAGGTGGAAAAGTAGGATTATACGATAATTCATTTGGACTTTCAATACTTATTTTATCTACGTTATTAGTTTACACCATAATATTCTTGTGGTTTGCCATTAAATTGAATAAAACAGATTTTGAACGGGATAAGGCCGAAGAACATCTGAAAGAAAATTTGGATAATCTTGAGATAACAGTAAAAAAACGAACAAATGAGTTAACTAATGCTAATGTCCTACTAAATGAGGAAATTGAAGAACGTAAAACAATGGAAAAGGAGATAAAAACCTCTCTTGAAGAAAAAGAAATGCTCCTTAAGGAAATCCATCACAGGGTCAAAAATAATTTGATGATCATAAGCAGCCTATTGAATCTGCAGTCGAGTTATATAAAAGATAAAGAATCCCAGGATATTTTTAAGGAAAGTCAAAACCGTGCACGGTCCATGGCACTTATACATGAACGATTGTATCAATCAACTGATCTTAAAAGGATAAATTTTGGTGACTACATCACTTCACTAGCCAATGAACTTTTCCATACCTACATTGCTGATCCAAACTTAATAGAACTAAAAATTAATGTTGATGATATTTTTCTGGACATCAACACTGCAATACCACTAGGATTAATAGTGAATGAACTCATAACAAACAGTTTAAAATATGCCTTTTCAGATGGTATGGATGGAGAAATTGTTATAGATTTCAATTCATTAGATGAGCACTACGAATTCGCCGTAATAGATAATGGAATAGGATTTCCCGAAGATTTAGATTACAAAAACACAGATACGCTAGGTTTACAAATAGTAAACAGTTTAACCGACCAAATTGATGGTGAAATTAAGCTTGATAGAAATAATGGAACTGAATTTAAGATCACTTTCAAAGATTTAGACTATAATGGTTAAGATGGAATCAATAGGCACATCGGATGCGAATTTGTTGAGTTTTTATCCAAACATCAAATGTGGTATATTTTTTTGCTTAGAGTTTGATTTCAGGGTTTATTTTTTTCCAGAATTTGATGTTAAAACATTTAATTTAATTTCGGAGCAATTTAAAGGAATTATATGCATATACTTCAACTCTGTTCTTGTATATATTTTTTTAACAAGTTATATTACTTTATAAAAATATATTAATAGTAAAACTTGTAAATTAAACTGTTTTTGAGAGTATATGGGGGTTTATTCAAAAATGTCAAGGGAAACTGAAGAGCAATTCAGTGATGAAATAATTGAAATGAAAAAAGAAATAATGAAATGTAAGAAAACTAAAATTGCTCTTAAAAAAAGTGAAGAACGTTTTAGAACTTTTGCAGAGTCTGCAACTGATGGAATTGTTACAACAGATGACAATGGGAATATTTTGTTTTTTAATAAAATTTTAAAACAGATATTTGGTTACTCTACTGATGAGTTATCTGGCAAAAGCCTAACAATGTTAATGCCAGCTAAATTTAGGAAAGGGTATCTAAATGAATTGGAAAATTATAAATCAAGTGGAAAACACAGACTTCTTGGAAAAACAGTTCAAACAACAGGTTTAAGAAAAGATGGTAAAATATTCCCATTTGAAATGTCACTTTCAGCGTGGAAATCTAATAAAACAACATATTTCTCAGCGATAATCAGAGACATCACCGAAAGAAAACAGGCCGAAAGTGAAATCAAAAAATCCATTGTAGAAAAGGAAAATCTCCTAAGAGAAATCCATTACCGGGTTAAGAATAATATGCATATCATTTCCAGTTTACTTAACCTACAGATTCAACATGTACATGAAGAGGAATCCGAAAAGGTTTTAAAGGATACCCAGGGCAGATTGGATACCATGGCTATGGTTCACAAGAACCTATACGAATCATCCAGTTTCACTAAACTCAATTTCAAAGATTATGTGGAGAAACTTGTATTTGAAATATTATCTTCTCATCGAGTCAATTCTGGAACCATTGAAACAGAATTAGATATTGAAGATATAGAAATGAACATGGAAACTGCCATCCCCTGTGGTCTAATTATTAATGAACTGGTTACTAACAGTGTCAAACATGCGTTCCCTGAACTCAAAGGAACAATAAGAATAGAATTAAAATCATTCCAGGACGAATTAGAACTCATTGTAGCAGATAACGGGATAGGACTTCCAAAAAATATTCATCTAAAAATAACTGAAACAATTGGCCTGCAATTAGTATATAGTCTTGTTAATCAGTTAAATGGGAAATTAAAGCTGGATATGAGTAATGGAACAGAATTTAAAATCACATTTAATGAGTTAGAATATGAAAGAGACTTTAAGAGTAGTTCCAGTTATAATGGAAGAATGGTCACAAAAAACAAATATTAATAATAAATAAAAATTTTGAATTTTTTTTATATGAGGGTGAGTTAATTGATGGATAAGATGATTTTTGGAAATATTATGCAATAATATTGTCTTAAATTAACAGCAGCTCTGAGTATATGATATAGTAAGTAGGTACTTGCAAAGATAAAAATATTCTATAGGTCATTGTTTCATTATTTGCGAATAATATAAATTATTATTTTTTTCTTAATTATACAATTATGACCAAATTTATTTCTGTGAACTGGACAATATATTACAATTATGAGTTCAAAACAAAAATATACTAAAGGTTTTGTTACGTCTGAAGATGGTACTATCGTTGGTTACAGGCAAATGGGCAGTGGTCCTGGCATTGTTCTTCTTCACGGAGGTGTGAATGCATCTCAAAATCTTATGAAAATGGGCAAATTACTCTCTGATGAATTCACCGTCTATATTCCTGACAGACGGGGCCGTGGCATGAGCGGCCCATTTGGGAGTGATTACAGTATCGAAAAAGAAGATGAGGATTTAAATGTCCTGTTAAATAAAACAGGAGCGCATTATGTATTTGGAACTGCAGATGGAGCATTATTTGCATTGCATGCTGCAATTTCTTTACCTTCGATCCATAAGGTCATAGCGTATGAACCTCTTATCTTCGCAGGACAGCCCGGGCTTGATGAATTTAAAGTCACTATAAAACATTTAGACAAAAATATAGCCGATAATAATATTGCTAAAGCTACTGTAGAGATTACAAAAGATTCTGCTGCCCCCGTCAGGGCCATACCTGATCTTGTACTAGTACCTCTTGTTAAACTTATACTCTGGATCAACCAAAGAAATGTTAAGGGCGATGAAGTACCCTACCAGGATCTTATCCCTGTATTGGGTCCGGAGTTACATGTTGTTGAAAAAACCGAAGGAACCATTGATGAATACAAGGCTGTATCTGCAAAGGTTCTGCTACTTGAGGGAAGCAAAACCCAGTCTTTATTAAAAGACAGCATGACCAAACTTTATAATGTATTACCCTGTTCTAATCTCGTTGAACTTAAAGGCCTTAACCATGACTCAGCACAGGACTATGGCAAACCTGAACCAATTGCAAATGAGATCAAACGATTTTTAAAGGGAAAATAGTATTTATCATTTTGAAAAAATTTACTCAAATTATTTTTTTAATTAAGACTTAGTTCATTTTTATAATTTTTTAATTAAACAAGCAAAATATTTTTTAAAGTCAATAATTTTTACTTATTTTAGAATATTAGAAAAATTTTGGGAATTAAATAAATTTAATTAAAAGATAAGTCCATATAATATCTATCATATTTTAATTATGATAATTCAAATTTTGGTGTATTATAATGGTCAGAGATGATGATAACATAAAATTCGCCGATGAAAATCAGAATAAACCCACATCGGAACGAATACAAGAATTTGCTGAAGATTTAGAAATTTCAAGCAATGATACAAGAACTAATGAAGTTCTGCACCAGATTCAAAAACGTCCATGGTTGAATTTGACGTTGCGCTACTTTGGAGCAATTCTCGTGGTGATATTGGCATTCTGGCTATACTTGGCACTTACGGCATTGTTTGGTCCTGGACTACCAACGTACATCTTGTTTTATCCGGCAATTATAATAGTGGCTCTATTAGCTGGCTTAGGGCCTGGTTTACTTGCTACAATTGTTTCAGTAATGATAGCAGTAATCTGGATTCTACCACCGTTGGGACAATTTACATTCAAAACACCAATAGAAGAGATTGGAGTTGTACTTTTTACAAGTATTGGAATAATGATAAGTAGCGTGTCAGAACTTTATCGTAGAAACCGAAACAAAGCAGCTGCATATGACAAGGAAAAAGCCCTGCGTGAAACACAACGTGAGAAGGAATTTTTAGCCGATATACTCGAACATGCATCTCAACCTTTTGCTGTAGGTTACCCCGATGGAAGACTTGGATTACACAACCATGCCTTTGAGCAACTCACTGGCTACACAACAGAAGAACTTCATACCATTGACTGGTCAACTAACCTCACACCCATAGAGTGGAGGGAAATAGAAAAGCAAAAATTAAATGAACTCAATCGTACGGGCCAGCCAGTCATTTATGAAAAAGAATATATTCGAAAGGATGGTTCGCGAGTACCCATCGAGCTTTTGGTCAACATAGTCTTAGATCTGAATGAAAATCCTGAATATTATTATTCATTTATCACAGATATAACTGAGCGTAAACAGATTGAAACAGCTTTAAAAATGAGTGAACGAAGCCTTGCCGAAGCGCAACATATAGCTCATATTGGAAGTTGGGAGTGGAATCTCAAAACTGGTGATATAAACTGGTCTAATGAATTATATTCAATATATAGAGTAGATCCAAATACTTTCACTCCTACTCTAAGTTCATTTGCTGATTATATGCATCCAAATGATGAGAAATACGTAAACCAACATGTTGATCTATTATTATCTGAAGGTAAATCTCAAAACTTTGATTTTCGAATAGTTTTAGATGATGGTTCAATACGAGTTTTAAATACATTAGCTGAAGTTGCAGAATTTGATAAAAATGGAAAACCTGGTATAATAGTGGGAATTAATCAGGACATAACCGAGCGAAAAGAGATAGAATTAAAATTGAATGAGAACATAAAAAAATTGGCTCAATCTAATAAAGAGCTAGAACAGTTTGCCTATATAACATCCCATGACTTGAGGGAACCATTAAGGATGATAACAAGCTTTTTACAGTTGTTAGAAAGGAGATATCAGGATCAGTTAGATCAAGATGCAAATGAGTTTATTGGATTTGCTGTTGATGGAGCTAAACGTTTGGATGCCATGACAAACGATCTTCTACAATATTCAAAAATATCAAGTCAAAAAAAGGAAATCGTACCTGTAAATTTTGAACATGTATTAAAACATGCTTTAGAAAACTTGAAAGTACAAATAGAAGAAAGTAATGCCATTATAACCCATGATCCATTGCCTACAATCAATGGAGATGAGCAGTTAAAGGTTCAGCTGTTCCAAAACATTATAGGAAATGCCATTAAATACCGCAGTGAAAAACCTCCAAAAATTCATATCTCTGCAACCAAAGAAACAAACCAATATCTCTTTAGTATTAAAGATAATGGAATTGGAATGTCGTCTAAACACTTGGAAAAGATATTCACCATATTTCAACGACTTCATACCCAAGAGGATTATGAAGGAACTGGAATTGGACTTGCAATTGCTCAGAAAATTGTGCATCAACAAGGTGGACAAATCTGGGTTGAATCAGAACCAGGAAAAGGTTCAA
Source organism: Methanobacterium sp. SMA-27 (assembly GCF_000744455.1). Taxonomy (NCBI): domain Archaea; kingdom Methanobacteriati; phylum Methanobacteriota; class Methanobacteria; order Methanobacteriales; family Methanobacteriaceae; genus Methanobacterium; species Methanobacterium sp. SMA-27. The sequence continues at coordinate 757,888 of NZ_JQLY01000001.1, forward strand.
CATTCTATTTCACCATACCATTAAAGAATGAATTTAGGAATGTTAAGAATGATTAACTGGAAGCAATTGTTTTTGGATTTATTATTACGATAGTGCATATAAAATACATTCAAGAGAGTTAACATGGGATTGTAATCATAAAAAAGTTTCAAAAATTTAATGTAGGAAGTAATTCATATATATAGATTAGAAAAACTTTTGTAAAATAAAATAATAAATTTTTTAGAGGTAAACTATCATGGTAGCAATTCCGCAAATTCCACCAATCTCACAAAAAATGTTTTACATAATCATAGCAATCATAATTATAGTTGGATTGATATTCGCACTCCTACAGTTTAGACGTATCAGAAAAGCACAGAAAAATCTGGATTCATTGACAAAGGAGACAGCTCAAAGGAAAATAGATCTTGTAAGAAGAGATCTTAAATCACATGGAATAAAGAGTGATCTAGTGTTGCCACCGGAATTTCCAGGGTCAACAACAGAAAATAAATCCACTATATCTGATATGGGAGGATCCTATAGTTACGATATAAGGGAGAAGATAAGGGATTTTGAATCAACAACAGGATTCAAAAAAATCCAAAAATCACTCGGTGCAATAGAAAATAGGGAAATGCAATTCGAGAGGAAAGAAGATAAATTTGAAATGGATGAACAGGAATTTAAACGGAGAATAAGTAAATTTAATGGAGATAAATGATAAGGAGTTCATAATAAATCATTATTAAATTCATTATTAAATTCATTATTAAATTCCAGTAAATTTTGAATGAATTATAGTAGGGGTTGGTTTGTAATGGTTGAAAAATCTTCTGGTGCTGAAAAATCCATGGGTATAGGTGACAAAGTAGGTACAACAATTTCTGGTGCAACTGATAGTAGTATGATAAACAATGTCAGTGAAAAGGTATCTGGTGTAGGTGAAAAACTAAAAGGTACGGTTAAAGGTGTTCCAAAATCTACAGACACACTTTCAAATAAAATAGACCTGTTTTTAAACGATAAAAGTGACCAGTTAATAAAAGACTGGGAACTAGCAACCAAAGAAGATATTATAGACATTGAAAAGAGGTACTCAAAAATATCGCGCGATATGGGCGAACTCGACAGCAGATTCAATGAATATAGAGGATTCACCGGCAAAAAACTCAAAAAAATCGAGGACAGACTGGACAAACTGGAAAACAATGAATAAGAATAAACCCATAACCAATAAATCTAAAATTAACACTAAATAATGCGTATTTATTGAAAATTAATACATTTCTTTTTGTTCTGCTTCTCTCTTTAATTCTTTATTCATCGATTCAAAACCCGTTTTCGTGTCATTTAATAGTCCAGATATAAATGGTACCAACAATCCACTGAATGTTTCTTTTTGAACGAACAGAACATTCTCATTATCCAGTTTTTTAATACTTAGACTGTGTTCCCCATCTACCAATTTGGGGAGGTAAAATTTTCCAATCCATCTTATTTCTTTTTCAGGTTCATATTTCAATAGTTTAGGTTTAAATTTCATTGCATTTGAATTTGGAGGTTTAATATACACATAAATTTGAGAACCTACTTGAGTTTTACCTGTAATTTCCTTAATAAAAGGATTCCACCTGCTAAAATCATCAAAATCAGTAAGTATATTCCACACGGTAGTGGGAGATGCATTTATCTGAATTTCAGTATAGATTTCCTTCATAACTCTATATATCTATTTGATCACACAAAAAAATTTCCTAAAAAATAATAAATTAATATTCTATTTTTTTATATGATTGAGATATTGATCAATTAAATTTGTATCATTATTAAGACAAATTACCAGTTTTATATAGAAATATATAAATATTAAAACTTTTAGATTAGGGATAATACTAATGGTATACAATACTTTTTTTGGAGTAATACTATTTATGAAATTTCTAAAACCAAGCTTATCAATTATTTCCATAATTATGTTTTCAACAACCATGATAATAGGAGCATCTGCTTCTAATTTTGCTGATCATAAAACAGGTAATTCTGGGGCATTGTTAGACACCCATCCCATTTCATCTTCGTATATATTGGCATTCGGAAATATAATGAAGGAAGAACAGAATAAAAAAAATTTAAAATCCGATATGGATAAATATAACGATTTTATAGGCAATTTTTACAACGAAAATCTGATTGCTAAGGGAGTTAAAAAAACCAGAAACAAACTTGAACCCGGTGACATTGTACAAATAAAAAACAACAAAACCCCATTTTTACTGTACTTGGGGAAGGATGCAGATGGGAATATACACCTTGAAAATTCATACAATGAGTTAACATACACAAAAAAATTCTTTGATTCAGTATACGCGGGAAAAGCTATAGAATTAACCGAAAACTCCTCAAATATATCTTCAGTACAAGCAAAAACAGTTGAAAAATCTTTAAATATAAGTACACCTGTCCAGGAACAACAAAATCAATATAACTGGGACAACGCATACCAAGATCCGAGGATAATTGAACTTGCTGAATCAATAACAGAAGATAAAGAAACATCATGGGATAAATGCCAAGCAATTTTCTGTTATGTCCAAACAAATTACAAATGGCACGATCACGACAACACAGAGTGTTCTCTTAACGAGGTACTGAACAATAAGACTGGGAACTGTTGTGAACTATCCCGACTCGAAATAGCCATGGTAAAAAGCCTGGACATTGATGTTGAAACAAGGTACAAACATTCAAATGATTACTTTTATTATTCACATGTAACCCATGGCCACTTAGCAGCACAATTTAAGATAGATGATAACTGGGTAGATGCCGATGCAAGTACTGATGGTATCATTTTTGGACAGGAAAACCTCATATACAGAGAAGACTTAGTGGTAGCATACTATGATGAACTACCATTTTAAACATACCAAACAAGAATGTTTAATAAATCTCTAACTTCAAAATTTTATCAATTTTCTTTTTAAAAAATTTCATTTAGAACATCAATCATATAATAACATACATAAAAAAAATCCTAAAGGAAAAATACCATGAAAGTAAAAGAAGAAATTATTGGCAAAGAAGTTGTGGATATTTCAGGTAATGTAATTGGCCGTGTAAAAGATCTGGATGTAAATTTTGAAAACCAAACATTGGAATCCTTTGTTGTTGGTGACGCGGGAATCTTTGACAACCTTGGAAGTTCAAAGGGTGAAATAATAATTCCATACCATGAGATCAAAATAATAAGGGATAAAGTACTCCTTAACAACGAAATCCACAAACAATAATAACAATATCCAAGAAGATATAAACAGAAATTTTATTAGAGTATTCAATAAAACAGCCTTTAATCTTATTTTTTGCATTGAATATAAAAAAAGATTGAGAAATATGGCTTAAAACTCCTATCAACCTACCTTGGGGATTATTTTTCTTAATTAATTTCAATTAGTTCTATTTTTAAACCAAACTAATATATGAATTAAATAATTCATTATTTCTTAAATTAAATAGCCCATAAGTGGGTTGTATTTTTTTCATCATCATATCAGATCTAAATTTCCAAGTTCTTGGACATATTATAGATAGAATACTAAAATTTTTCAGGAATTTTTAGTGGATCACTATTTAAGTGGAAGTTAAATTGTATTTATTATTTATCAAAATAATATAAACTTGAATATGGATTTAGATTAAAATATAAATAGTATTATCAATATTATTATGATTAAAGGGAAATTTCAAAAAATCAATAAGTTACATTTAGTTGTACTTTAAAATTATATGAAATGTGATTAAAACAATATAATTAACATTCATATCTCATTTAAAGTGAATTAAACTCCAATGAATAGTAAATTTAAAAAAATATTCAAACATTTTTTTTGGAATTTCAAAATAAAAAATATATCTTTAAAATAAATTTTGGGGAATTTATTTGGAGCAAAGAAAATGAAAAGTAAAATATTAATTTTGTTGATTACATTGGGGGTTGCATTTATTTTTTGCGGGGCAGCATCAGCAGCAACAACCCAAACAAGTCATGTTAGCACGGTTAAAATAGTTAAATCAGCAGATGATATTGGCCAATTTAATCCAGCCATAGATGGGAGCAGGATAACCTGGGTACAGACAGATTCATCAGGGTTTTCTATTTATTATAAAAATCTTGCAACTGGATTTAAATCCAAAGTATGTTCTTCAAAACAAATCCTTGATAACCCTGATATTTCAGGTACTAGAGTTGTATGGGAACAGTATGATTCCTCCAACAGATCATCAATTTTCTATAAGAATTTAGCAACCGGAGCAGGAGGAAGAGTATTCCAATCGTCATTAAATCAGAGTGAAGTTAAAATCTCAGGTACTAGAATAGTCTGGATGCAGAACATAGCACCGGAATACAATGCTATTTATGAGAGAAATCTTGCAACAACTTTTATAGGTAAATTATATGCATCATCATATGATCAGGAATCCCCCAGTATTTCCGGAACCAAAGTTGTATGGGAACAGACACTTTCATCGGGTCAACCACTAATCTACATGAAAAACCTTTTAACTGGACATGTTGGTAAACTCGTAGCATCAACAAACCTACAGATGTTCCCTTCTATTTCAGGATCAAGGGTTGTGTGGATGCAGATAGATATGTCCGGTGTCAATACTCTTTACTACAAAAATTTAGCAACAGGATTCACATCAAAACTCGCAAGTTCTACAAATACATTATTTATAGCTGCAATAGATAGTACAAGAGTAGTTTGGATGGCTATAGGAAATATTGAACCATATACTTCATCATTATACTATAAAAATCTTGGTAGTGGAAAAAATAGTAAAATTGGTACACCAAATATATCTGTATTCCCAGATATTTCAGGTACAAATATTATATGGAATCAGATTGATTCATCTAACCATTATTCAATATACATGAAGGATCTAGTAACTGGTGTAACCAAGAAACTGAACCTGTAATTAAATAATATAGTCCACCTGGATGTTAAATAAAAATTGACCCATTCAGGAATTTTATATTTTTTTTAAAAACTAACAAGATAGATAAATAACTCAATCTATTAAATAGAATGTCATTATTAAATTAGAGTTTAATTCTTATTCATATGTTATTGGATTTACTTACACTGTTTGTTTTAACAGTCTTTGGAGAGGTATTGTTGATTTTAGCAGTATTTGTATGTGTTGAGGTTTTTGTTTTATTCTTATCAGACTTTGTAGTGTCCTGTACATTGGTGGGTGTTGAAGACGCAGGAGTGTAAGTCGTGTTATTTGTGGCTAAATTCATTGATATATCTGCGGGTTGTGCGCTTGGTAATAATGGAAGCAGTAAATATCCGCCAGTTGCTCCTAACATAATAATTAAAACTACTGTCAATCCCGCTAATTTAGTATTTACATTATTATTTAAATCCGATTTTCTGGATTTCCTTTGCTGTTCAGGCAATTTAGCAAGCATTTATAATTCACCTATCCCCCAATAATTAATACCAAATAATTCAATAATATTAATTTTTATTATTCCTGCAAATTAAACCACCTTAATGCATCCTAATACAATTTAGATCAGTATGATTAATAAATTTTGTTATCCAAATCAATATTTTCCTTTCAAAAATAGTAAAATAATTAAAAAAAATATTAATAATTTCTATACAATGTCCAGATTATACCATTTTTTTGGTTATATTATATATTATTCATATTTACACACAGGTCATAACTCATGAAATCAAAGGTAGGTCTAATAATTTTAAACCCTATTGTTTATGATTCAATTTACAACCAGTATTATCTGATTTATAGCATCATCTTTTGAAATTAAAACATTTTCTCAGGTTAGATATAGTTAGCAATACACTAGGAATAATCCCAATTATTTCCCACAGATCAAAAACTTTATAAATCATGAAACAATACTATTTTTAACTTTCAGAATATACAGAAAGTTCTGAAACTTAAAATAGTTTAGGTGGATAAAAAAATGAATCAAACAATAGAAACAATAAAAAATAGAAGAAGTGTGAGACAATACCTTCCAGACCAGATTAAAGACCAGGAACTTGAAGACATTCTTGAAGCAGCTATATACGCACCAACGGCTCATAATGACCAGCCATGGAAGTTTACCATAATACAAAACAGCGATCTTATAGATGAAATTAACGAAGGTGCCAAGGAAGCAATGAAAGAGATGGACATTGAATGGATATCCAAACTTGGGGCAATGGAAGGATTTAACATATTCCACGGGGCACCCACAGTGGTAATTATATCTGGAAGAAAAGATGCAATATCTCCAATGGTAGACTGTTCAGCTGCAATTGAGAATATGCTGCTTGCAGCAGAAAGCATGGATATTGGGTCCTGCTGGATTGGATTTGCCAAGTTCTACTTCCTAAACCCAGAATCCTATAAGAAATTTGATATACCCGATGACCATGAAGTCTACTACGGAGTTGCACTAGGCTACAAGGTACGGGAAAATTCAGAAGCACCAGAAAGAAACAGGAACGTGTTCAAGTACTTCAGATAATTATCAAATAATTATCAAAAAAATTTATTTCAACTAAAAATCGCACAAAAAATTGAAAATTGTTTCGGGATAATAAAAAAATGAAAAATGAAGATTCTCCAACACAAGAATTCAGAGAAATAGTCTACGAATCATGCAAAGCAATAGGATTAGATGATTTTCCATCTAGACTAATATCCGTTCTTCAAACTGAAAAAAAAGGTATATCATTTGGTGAACTTTCAGAAATTACAGGGTACAGTCTTTCCAATCTCAGCACAACCATAAAGGGTATGGAAGAAAGGCAGATGGTTAAAAAGTTCAAGAAACCCAGATCCAGGAAGGTCTTTGTTGTGATGGACAAGGACATAACATCCTTCTTTATTGAACTTCAGAAAAAACGATACAAGCAGAGTATAGAACCATCCCTTAAACAAATCCCAGAAATAATCAAAAAATACGAAGATAACGAAGAATTTCAAGAAGAACTGACCATAATAAAGGATTACTATAAACAAACCCTTTTCATGTCAGAAGAAACAAAAAAGTTCATAAGAGCTCTTGAAAACCGTGAAGCATTAAAATAAAATGATAATGCTAAAAAGCAAATTTAAGGAGTTTTAGATATAATGGAAGTTGCAGATGGAATTTACGAGTTCAGTGGAGTTTCAAACTTTTACATAGTTCTTGACAAGGAAGTATTCATTGTTGATACAGGAATGCCTGGAAATGCAGGTAAAATCATCAAGTACCTTGAAAAGGAACTTCATCATGAACCTAAAGATATTAAAACCATAGTGATAACACATCACCACTTTGACCATACAGGAAGCTTGGATAAACTTAAAAAGATAACAGGAGCCAAGGTTGCAATAAGTGGAGAGGATGCAGAATATTTGACAGATGAAAAATCTCAGGCAGGTTCTGCACTTATGGTCCCTCTAATAAAGCTGTTAAATTTTATCTACAGGATCAAACCTGTGAAACCAGACATAATACTTGAAGAAGGAGACCATGTAGGGGATTATCAGGTGATTCACACCCCGGGACATACACCTGGAAGTATATGTCTTTATAATCCTATAAACAAGGTGATCTTTACAGGGGATAATCTTCAATATGCCAATGGAAAAATTAAAGGACCAGGATCTAGATTAATACCAGAACCTGAACAATATAAAAAATCCATTGAAAAATTGGGTGAACTGGATATTGACTTGATTTTAACTGGACATGGAACGCCTGTCACATCAGACGCAAATAAAAAATTAGATGAGTACATAGATAAGCTTAAAAGTGAAATTGGGTAATTTTTCACAGCTGCTGACACTGTGGACAGATGTAAGAGGATGTACTGCCTGTTTTTATCTTTTCAATGATGGTACAGCAAACAGGGCAGGGTTCTCCTTCTTTATAAGCCACCAGGAAATCTTCAGTGGTGTATCCTCCTTTAATTCCATAAAAATCCATCTCATATGCCAGACCACCTTTATCAAGGGCATTTTTCAAATTTTCCCCCATTATTTTGTAAATATCATTTATTTCTCCCGGTTTTAAAGTATTTGCTAATCTTTGAGGGTGTATTTTAGCTTTAAAGAGGATATCCTGTATATATACGTTTCCAATGCCTCCAATTTTTTCCTGGTTTAAAATAAGGTTTTTTATCTGGGAACGTCCCTTAATTAATTTGGTGAAATATTCATTTGTGAAATTGGGATCTAGAGGAGAAAGTGCTATGTCCCTGGTGGGTTTGTGTTCGTTTAATTCTTGAGTTGGAACAAATTCTACGTGGCCAAACCACCAGAACCTGCATGTAAATCCTGATTGGTCATTAAATTGAAAGCGGTATTGATACTTCTCAGGCAAATATTCCCTGGTATTATAAAACAGAATATCAGCACCCATTCCAAGATTAAGCAAAAGATTAGAATTTCCAGATAATTCTAAAAATATCCATTTTCCCTTATTATATGCACCGGTAATTTTTTTAGATAGGATATTCTCTACAAAATCCTCTTTTTCCATGTTTAAACTTTTTTCTTGGGTTATTTCCACAAATTCAAATTTTTTATCTTTGAGTTCATTGGATATCTGTCTGATTAATATCATAATTTCGGGTAATTCTGCCATATAATCCCTCTATTTTCAATGATTAAATAATTTAATCTACCTTCTCAATGTATTAATTTTCCTGTTAGAATAATATATTTGCAAAGTTCAAATTAAGAATAAATCTCAAATACCAATAAAGGGATTAAAAAATAAAAATAAAGAATTTTAAGTCTGTTGCTTTCCAATGGTGCATGAATAGTAAATTACGTATAGGTCTGACGATTATATGGACTTTACATTTTCTTTTAGTTATTTTTCTACAAAATTGTCCCTCATTGTGTAGAACCCTATTTTAAGCATTATTTTACCCATTAGTTTTTTAAATATACTTATTTTTGTATCGTAATAGTAATTTTCTAATTTATTGTAAAAGTGGTAGTCTGCCTGTAAATATCCGTTCAAACGGCGTGACATTTCTTTAACTATTCTAAATCTCATGTAATCCATTAAACTTGGCTTTGGAAGCTCAGAAGATTCAAGTGACTTGTAGAAGATCTTTGCTGTTTTTTGGATCTTTTTAATATTTTTCATGTCTGAACTGGAGGTTTTGGGCCATGGTGGTGTTTCAATTCCAAGTTTATCTACAATATTCATTCCCCATCCACCTGCAACCAACCCAATATAATTAAGGGTTTCTTTAAGTCCTATTCCTCCGGTTGTTGAAATTGCAATGGCATTTTGTTTGAAAAACTCTGGTCTGTGGCATAGGTAGGCCAGACGATCAACAAGTATTTTCATTAGCCATGTAACCTGCATAACATATACTGGTGAGGCTAAAATCACACCATCTGCATCCATAATCCTATTTACAATTTCATCTCGATCATCATCTTTTAGGGGACAACGATCTTCACCCTTTGAAATACACACGAAACATCCTTTACATGGCTTTAGATTAACATCTTGAAGGAATAAATATTCAAATTCAACCTTTCCAAGAGCTTTCATCTCTTCTTCTAATTTTCTTGTTAATTTATAGGTGTTACCTTTTTTCTTGGACTTCCCATAATTGCTAAAATCTTCATTTAAATTTCCCCTTACCCCTAATTTTTAATATGTACTGTTTTGATTTCAATAAAATTACTATATCATAAAATATACTAACGATTGTTCGTTAATTGTAATCATGCAGCATAGTATATAAAACTAACGTTCGTTCGTATAAATTTAATGTTTTTATTAGGTAAAAATGAATGCGAATATGGTTATCTACAATAAATTAATTGAAAATATAAGCATTTATTATAATCTTGATTAGGAGTAATTTTGATGGATTTTATAAAAGTGATTATGGGAACATTGGTAATTTATTTAGGTTTGTTTTGGGTAATTTTAGATTATTATAATAATATAAACTACAAAAACCAGTTTCAAGAAAAAAAAGATTTATATAGATAACAATTTTATGTTAGGATTCATTTTTATCTTCTTTGGATAAATTTCTAATTGATGATCATAGGTCGAATTTTAGTAAATTCATCTAAAAGATCATGGAAGTTTGAGTAAAAATAAAAAAAGAGAATTTTATTTAATTTCTTCAAATAGGTCTTTATCAAGCCCACACAATGGACATACCCAGTCATCTGGTAAATCTTCAAAGGGTGTTCCTGGTGCTACTCCTTGATCTGGGTCTCCTACTTCAGGATTGTAGACATACTGACAACCTGAACATTGATATTTTTTCATTTAACATCTCCCCAATTTTTTTATTCCATAGTTATTTTTGTAAATTTTTTTTGGAAAAGTGTAGTCTTTCTATAAATTAATATATTGTCCAAGATTTTTTTTATGAAAAGTTAATTAACCTTTAGGGGAATAATATTATTTTGAGGGGATTTTAAATGGATGAAGAATATAAAGAAGTCTTGAAAGTTCTATATGATTCATATAAGGAAAATCCAAAATATCAGGTAGATAATAACGATTTAAAAGAAAAATTAGATATTAAACCCGATGAATTAGTTGTTATCACGAATTATTTAGAAGGAGAAAGATATCTAACAATTGAGCCATATCTAGATGGTTTTGAAGTAAATATCCTTCCTCGTGGAATAAAATTAGTAGAAAAATGGAATAAAAAAGAGTAGGATATGGGTGTTTATAAACCTGTCTTCTTCTACATATCAAATCTGCTACTTCTTTTGATGATTTGAATGGGAATCATTTAATTTAATGATTATAAAGGCATGATTGGATATATTGAAAGTAATTCAATTAAGCTAATACATAAACGAAGTAACAATTTACTAGGATTATAACTACGAAAACCGTTGCAACATTGAGTGTGGCTAGTTTTGTAGCTGGTATTTTAGCTATAGGTCTTTTAATTATTGCAACGATCCCTAAACTTAATGAAATAACTGAAATTAGGGCGAGTATTAGAAAATTAATGCTTTGAGGAAATAGATTAGTGAATGATAAAACTATAAATGAAGTTGTGGTTAGTATTGCTAGTATTCCAAGTAATTTAAAACTGAATTCACGTCCTTTAATTACTGTCCATGTAATTTTATTGCCTAATTTATCCCCTTCCAGATCAGGAATTTCAACTCCTACAGTAAACATTAGTTGTAAAAACACAAAGGGTATTGAGAAAATTAGGAATGGGAGATCAATTGTACCCATTACAACAAAATAACCCATTGCGGGCATTATAAAGCCGTTTATTGCATTTGCAAATTCTCCTAATCTGCGATATGATAATTTGATGGGAGGAGCGGAATAAAACCATACTAGAGCGTTTCCAACTAACACGAACAAGAAGAATGAAATTGGATATGAATAAATAACCGTGAAAAATGCTCCAATAATTATGGATATGATAATAAAAAATATTGCTAAATTTTTTGATATTCCTCTTAACTCTGGATTTTCAACTAAGATACCACTTCCACCTGTGAAGGTAGTAGGAGTGCCATAATGGTCGACTTCAAAATCAAAATAATCATTGGCATAATGGATAGCCATACTGGCCATAAACAGAATCAAATATCCCCAAATAAATTTAGATAAAACGAATTGTGCATTTAATAGAAGAGCAAATAGGGCTCCTATTAAAAAGTACATAAAAATACCAAAGGTGAACTGAGGTTTTCCTAATTCTATAATTTTTTTTAAAGTATCCTTATTGTAATTTATAGTAATTTCAAATACCCCAATCTAATTATATTGCCCTACAGTAAAATAAATTTAATCTTTAAACATGAATAAATGTAAGGAATAAATTTTAAGATTAATTTATCTAATTGTTACATTAGTTATCCTCATCTCTATCGAGTATAGCATAGAATCCATCAGTATCAGCATATACCGGTTTGAATCCATGTTTTTCAGCCCTTTTCATTGTTTTCTGAAGAAAATCTCTTCCCCATGCAGTTATGGCTTCCGAGCACTCAATGCTGTACCATCTAAATGTGCTGTGATTGTAAAGTCCATAAATAGTGCTGGCGAGTCTTTTAAATGCTTTTTGTTGATAATTTAACACCTGACGTTCTCTGTAATCTGTGGATTCTGCTATGAGAGATTTAATTTGCATTCTATTTTCTAACACTTCGCTGACAACCGATGGAATAAATCCTTGGGGAGATTTCCTGAATTTATACCCGAATTCTGGTGCTATGTGGCATTCTTCACTATCATATTCAACCAGTGTTTCGGGTGAAATATTTTTAGAAATTATTATGCTGGGATAGAGGCTTCTAAAGTCGAAGTAATAAATATTCGTGTGTAATCCCTTAACAGGTTCTTCAACATAGCCACCCACCACATCTCTTAAATAATTTCCAAATTTGTTAGGTGCTATGTCCCCGTATTCAAAGGCTTTCCTTATTAAATACCATTCTACCTGTTTTCCCGAGCCCATACGAGCCACATCAAATAAGGGCTGGCCAACAATTCGTGTTAATTCCATACTCAATGGCAGCATTTTCTCTCCGATTTCGGTGACTGCCATTACATCTCCCAGTGAATATCTAAAGAGTTTCTCTAATTTTTCACCACCATCGTTCCAACAGGTGTATACCTCGTGTCCGGGGATATCAATTTTATTCTTCCCAAAAAGTTCTTTATACACCCTTTTCAGCGAATGATGCTCCAGTGGCAAGTTACGGTGCATGTTGGAATAGAGATCGATATGAATTCTTCCCTTTATCTGTGTGGCATTTCTAAGGCCATTATTAGTGATTCTAAGGTATGACCCATCAACTCCTAATTTAAGGGGTACACCCAACTTCTCTGCCCTCTCCTTAATATAGGGAAAGTCAAAACGGTCTGAATTGTATCCGAGAATAATATCTGGGTCTTCTGATTGTATGGTGTCAACATATCTTTCAATTAACTCTTTCTCGCTGGGCAAGGTTTTTACAAAGTCCAGTGACGATTTTTTGGTGGAAAATATCTTCTGATAGCCCTGGTTACTTGAGAAGCTTACCATGATTATGGGATCTTCCTTTACCTGGGGCATGCCCTTGGGATTGCATGCTTCAATATTAAAACTAAGCATATTGAGTCCCTCTAAATCAGATTCTAGATTTTTAGGTTCGCCATGTATTTCAAATAAGCATTTTCCACCACGCGAGGAATGGGTGGAATTCAATACATTACCCTCCGCTTCTATGGTGTTCATGGGGAATAATCCGTTATCTATGAGATATCTGCGGTAAAATGGTATATCATACTCCCTGATATTTTCAACGGATTTCAATTTCAGTATTTTATCTTTTAACTTGTAGATATCCTGGGGATGATTAAGGGTTACCTTAAGGAAATCTTTCAATAGCCCATTATCTCTTTTTTGGAGTTTTTCTACTTTAAGAAGCTTCAATTCACTTAAATCATTTATACAGTTGTCCATATCATGCGGTTGAACATATATGTATGGTCTGAAACTTTTATCCAGGGCTATTATTGATCCTTCATTTTCTCCAATGAATCTGCCAAATAATCTTATCACTGCAACATGGTTCTTGGTGATGTAATCAATGTCTAAGAGTACGAATTGTCTAGTCTCCATATAAGATTTAATTTATTATGCGTGGGTTATATACTTTTTAAATCATTATTACTTCTCATATGCTCTCTACCTCAATTTCCATGACCTTTGGATGATATAGTAATTAACCCGGTAGGGGAGGTGAAAATAGATATGAGAATGAGTGAAGGGGAACCCCAAGGGAGAATTGCAGAACTATATAATCCTGAAATGTTCCAAGAACGTGAAGAAGTCATTTTATTTACCAGAGATGAATTCAATCGCACTTACACATCTATGAGGGAACAGATCGACTATATTAATAAACCTGATCTGCATCTGTGTAGAAGTGAAGAATGGAAGTTAATAGGATACTGGCCAAAAATTCTGGGTAGAGTACATATCCTGGATATGAACATGGATGCAATATTGAAAAAAGAACCATTACAATGCTATCTTGATGCATGCCTATACAATGCAGTTGGAAGTTTAGAGAAGAATGTTGCAGTATCTAAAAGGAAGGTACCAGCACAATCACAACTTCCAATTTAACTCTGCTAATTTTAATGGACTGATATAATATGCGTTACAGCTACGGCATCATGGACAGAAGAAAGATATTGTTGTACGAGCCACAAATATTTCTAAGTGGGGATGACATTCTAGTCTTCCCCACCAGAGACTTCCATAAATGGCAGGGTGATATAAAGGAATATATAGATGGTTTATACCAGATCAACTCCACAAATATGAAGAAAACCAAATCCTTCAACATAGCAGAGTTTAACCTGGCAGTGGGTGTGCTTAACAACATTACAGAAGAACTTGAACACCTTTTTGACCCGAATAGGGTAACTGATTATTCCTATCATTACATATCAACTTTGGATGAAAAGTACAAGAAACAGATAGGAAATAGTTACACCAGTGATATGCGGAGATGCGACATCAAAATACTTGTCAAACCCAAAATAACACCCAGACTGAAATACCATAACATGATGGAAATAGTAAACCAGGTAGCAATAGATTTTGCAGATGCCAGTGGCCAGAAATCTAAGAAAACTGTGACCCCTCAAAGTTTTAGAATGTTATAATAATTTCAATAAATATAAATTAATTAGAATAATTTCCAATTATATTAAGATATCGTTTGTAGATATGTGGTTTTAGCAGTGTTCTAAAAGAAAATAGGGTGTTAAACTAATGATAAATAGTTCTGAAGAGAAAAGAAATTTGGATCTAAAAAGAAGGGGACAGATTTCACCGGAAGATCTTAAAGCATATGCTGAATTTTCAACAGAACATTTAATCAAAATGTTAGATGATAGTAATCCTCAAAAAAGAACAATTGATGCGACTATTTTAGGAAATAAAAGGGACAGTAAGAGCATTAGAAATCTATGCGCTTCTTTGAAGAAAGAAAATGCACTCTATCCACGAATTGCCATGTCTGAAGCGTTAGGAAAAATGGGTGAAGCATCAGTTCCACCATTAATCAAATTATTGGGTCAAATTGGGAAGAATCAAGAAGTTGAATTACCAAAAAAATATTTTAACAAGAGAAGTTTCCCATTAGCACGTGATATGGCCGCAAGAACCATTATAAAAATTGGAAAACCAGCTACACCTTATCTAATCAAAGTAATGGAAGAACAAGATGATTTTATCATGCAACAGGCAATTGATGCTATAGGGGGAATAGCAGCTAAGACAGATGATAAAAGTGCATTGTCTGTTATGATTGATGGCCTTGAAATACATTCAGATAATAAAATTAGTTTATGGAAAATAATAAGAGCTTTAAGTGGATTTAAACATAATGAAGAAGCATTAACCCCATTGGTAAGTATATTAAAAAGTAATTATGATGCTGCAATTATATGGGAGTCAGCAAGAACCCTAGGTCAAATTAATATTAGTAGACCAGATGTTATAACTGCACTTCATGAATTAGAACAAACTGATAATCCTGAAATTAAAAAAGCATCGAAAAATGCCTTAATTAATTTATAACCGCTATGATTTGATGAGGATTAATGATGTTGAATTAGCACTATTGTGGCCCCATTTGGATCTTCTAAGAATGCAAGGGTTCCAATTGTTATTGGCATGGGTTCTTTGGTGATTTTGGCACCTTTGGATTTGAGTTCTTTTACCGTGGTGTTTATGTCTTCAACTTCCATTCCCACTGAAAATAGGCCAGTTTCATTTTCTGTATTTTTTATGAGTTCTATCATAGCATCTCCTTCCCCTTTCAATAGTGTGATTGTTAATCCGGGGTAAGGGTTGTGTTGGCTATCTATTTTAAGTCCCATAACATCTGTGTAAAATTTAGTTGACTCAGCCATATCCTCAACTATGATGGTAGCGTATTTAACTTTCATATTTGTCACCTGTATGAATAATTGTTGTAATTAATAATTTAATTTTTCCCATTTGGTAATTTTTTTTCATTATCAAAATTAGTTTATACCTTAAATCCTTATATCCAATAATAAGAAACTTTTCTATATTCAAAGCTGATTTGATAGAAAGAGGTGTTATATAATGGTTGAAGTGAAAATATTGGAGTTTGGGTATTCCTTGGAATCTAATATGGCCATAATGAAATTTTTTATCAAAGGATTGGATAAGAAAACCAAAGAGCAAATGTTAAGTATGCTTGAGAACATTCCTTTAGGCGAATTAAAACGTTTTGAAGTAACATCAGATACAGATAATGGTATAATACTTCTTGAAAGATTCAGTGAAGAAGAATATCCATTCCAACTTAACATTCCATCCGAAGATGAGGTTGTATCGGTGGAGAATATGGTTAAAAAATTCATGTCAAAGGGTGGGTAAATTAGTTTATAGACAGTATTATTTCTTTATTTTTCCCCATAAATTGAATTTATTTACTAGTATAATGCAATGTAAGTGTATAAACTATCAATAAAATCAAGAAGTATATTTTATGATTATTCGTATGGAAAAAACAGATTATCATTCTGCAATCAGGGAAGTGAATCTCAAGGCATTCCCTAGTGATGTTGAAGCAACTCTCGTTGAAAGAATCAGAAATTCTATGGATGTTATTTCAATAGTTGCAATTGTTGAGGGTAAAGTGGTTGGCCATATACTTTTCAGCCCCTTAACCATTGAAAATGATAAGGAATCATTTCCCGCACTTATACTTGCACCCATTGCTGTTCTACCTGAATATCAAAATCAGGGTATAGGATCTAAACTTGTTGAAAAAGGGATTGTTGAATGCAGAAATCAAGGACATTCAATTATAATACTAGTCGGGCATCCTGAATTCTATCCTCGTTTTGGATTTAAACCAGCAGAACAAAATGGCATCCAACACCCATTTGAAGTTCCTGAAGATGTCTTCATGGTATATGATCTAATACCAGATGCTCTTTGTAGAGTAAATGGTGTACTTAAATATTCTATGGCTTTTGATGATCTACTGTAGACCAAAATATACTTGCTGATATGTTACAAGTGTTGTTAAATTTTACTGGAAAACCTAATCTTATTAACTGAAATCAGTAATATTATTCTATTCTAACACCCCGAGATAGATTAATTTTAATTAAAATGATTCACAGATTAGAGTATTATTATATAATACGTTTATTGGAATAAAAAATTATGAAAGACTTTTCATCGTACCTCCCAATTACCAAATGGGCCAGATCTTACAATAGAGACTGGTTGCGGCCAGATATTATTGCAGGAATTACATTAGGTGCTTTTACAATCCCTGAGGTCATAGCCTTTGTTTCTCTGGCAAATTTACCACCTGAAGTGGGTCTTTATTCTGCACTGATTGCACTCCTGGTTTATGTTATATTTGGTTCTTCCCGTCAGTTATCTGTTGGACCAACTTCTACAATTTCCATACTTGTTGGTTCTACACTGGGTTCTTTACTGATTGTAAATGCAGCTCAGTATCTCATGATGGCTTCACTGATAGCTGTAGCAGCAGGTATACTAGCATTCATCTCATGGACTTTTAGATTAGGATTCATAGTTAAATTCATATCAAAAACTGTTTTAACTGGATTTTTAGCAGGTATAGCATTATTTATTGCTTCTGGACAGCTTCCAAAACTATTTGGAATTACTGGAACCACAGGAAACTTTTTTGAGCGAATGTACTACCTCTTTATGCATATAGGTCAAACAAACCTCTATACTCTTGCCATTGGTGTGGGTGGGATCATATTCCTATATGTGGCCACTAAAAGGTTTCCTAAACTGCCCAATACACTATTTCTGGTTTTAGGATCAATACTTCTTATTACTTTGACCAATCTGGCTTCTTTAGGTGTTCACTTAGTGGGATACATTCCCCCGGGACTTCCAGGTGTAATTATTCCTGATCCCAATCTAATTGATATTAATGTTCTTTTGACACTGGCTGCTACTGTCTTTTTGGTAAGCTACATTGAGGGTTATTTATTTGCAGAGGAATATGCAGCTAAACACAGATATAAAGTTGATGGAAACCAGGAATTACTTGCTTTAGGATTATCCAACATTGCTGTTGGTCTTTTCCAGGGATTACCCATCGGGGGAAGTTTATCCCGTACAGCAGTAAACGAAGAAAGTGGTGCGAAAACACAGTTAGCTGGAGGAGTATCTGCACTGGTTATTCTTTTAGTCTTACTTCTTTTCACAGGCCTTTTCTATAACTTACCCGAAGCCATACTGGCAGCAATTGTACTTTATGTTATAAAAGCTCTGGTGGATATTCCACATTTAAAAACCATATATAAATTTAGTAAGATAGAATTCACTATTGCCATTGCAACACTATTATCTGTACTATTTTTAGGAGCGCTACAGGGAATTGTAATTGGTGTGATACTGTCAATAATGGGATTACTCAGAAACATGTACAATCCCGATGTTGTAATATTAGGACGTATACCTGGTACTGATCAGTTTTTAGATGTTAAACGCCATCCTGAAAGTGAAATAATATCCCATACCCTTGTTGTAAGAGTTGATGGATCCCAGATATTCCTTAATACAGACAGTGTAAAAAATACCATTATAGATCTTGTGGATAACAAATTTAAAGATACAAAATTATTTGTATTGGATTTTGAAGCTTCAGCATTCATTGATTACTCTGGAATCCAGATGTTGGAGGAATTAAATGACGAACTTAAGCTTCGAGGAATTAAAATTAAAGCAGCAAACATGCACGGACATCTAAGAGACTCCATAAGAAAATCCAGGCTCGAACAGGAAATAGTGGATTCTACAATCTGTTTAAGTATTGAAGATTGTATTGAAAAATGGGACACAGAAAATAAGAAATAAGTTTTAGAAGGATGTCACAAAATTAAAGTTTAAACCATTTTTTACATTTTGGACAGTAATTCTCTGTAACAAGAATGGTTCTATATTTACTCTGTTTTGGTTCTGAATTTTCATCTTTGGAACTTAAAGGACGAATAAATCTATTCATTTGACCTTTAAATCCGCAACGGGGACATTTGATATTTTCAGCCATTTTGCTTCAAAATTAAGTTAATTGGAACTATGATTTAATAGTTACTATTTTATTATTTTATTAAAAAAAGTTAATTAACATCCTTTGAGCTTTTCATATGAATTACCAAATATATACATAGGCCCAATAAACAGAGCTTATATTTGGTTCCCATTTCCTGTTTGATGTTTTTTTATCCGCCTAATTGGTTTATTATTTTTTGTAGTTGGGTTTTTAAATCTTCCATTACCTTATTATATTGCTTCAGATTATTGGCACTACTTCTCAAATCTTCAGCATATGCTTTATCGTCTCCATTTTCAAAGTCATTGGCACTTTTTTGATCTATAGCTGCTGATTCGTTTGTTAAAGACGTTAGGTTATTAGTGATACTTGATAGATTACTTATTTCATTAGCAAGAGTTCCATTTCCTATTAGTTTATATGCTAAAACACTGCTAGTATAAAAATTATTATAATCGGTAAAATTTTGATTTAAAAATCCTATTGGTGGAGAATTAAGATGTCGCATTTGATTAGCCATTTCGGATCTTTGGCTCTGAGACATATACTTCAATGAAGGGTTATTCTCAATAATATCTGCAGAATTTTCTAGATCATTAATAGTAGAATTATTATTTACTGGAAGTTGAGGCATTCCATTTAAATCATTTTTAAAACTATCTAGTTCCATTGGCATTAGAACATTTGTTACTGCAACATAAAACAATCCATAAATACCAATTATAGCTACTAAAATAATCAATATTGAAATCTTTTTGTTCATACTTTCACACCATTTATATCTCACTTTGATTGAAGTTTTGTTGAATATTCCATGGAAATTTGATTAAAGAGAATATTCATCATTATAAAATCATCTATTACATTTTAATTAAATAAATGTTTTCAAACAAATGTTATTCAGTGTTGATATGGAGTTAACATGGACAGATACATCAAAATTAGCATATTTGAATAAATTAATTTAGGTAATCCTTGAACCTAAAAGATATGATTCCTCCTAAAAAGATATAATTTATAATATTCAATACTTTATACAAGTAGATAATAAGTGGGGTTATCATCATTTTAATCCCCATTTTGAGTAATATATCTGATTGTAATTATTATAGAGAAGTATTTTCCAATTAAAATTAATAGGAGCCCTATAAATAAATCTTAGGGAATTCTAACTATTTTGTGAGTTTCTTAAAAAGGCTTAAATTTGATTAATAAAGTTTACGTTCTTTTCCAGGCTTAGTGAGAAAAACATTAAGTAAAGGAGGATCTCCATCTAAGCACATTTCAAATTCTAATATTGTTCCATCTGTAAATACAATTTTAGATTTATCATTTCCAAAATCGCATTCTTGAATTATTTTACCTTCAATTTTTGTTAACTTCATGATTATAATAATTGTTTTTTGTAACTGTTAAATTTTAGGTTTCATGAATATAACCAAATTTATTTGGGTAACCATGTTGAAACCAATTATCACTAAAACATAGTTTAGCGAACTATGTAAAAATACAATAAAATTTGTAAAATTAGTCAAATAGGTAGTCAAATAATAGTCAAATGTATAGTCAAAATGTTCTGAATCCTAATTTCAAGAATGATTGGATTATTGGATAAAATAACAGTTTAGTGTTTTAATATGGCTTTTATTGATTTTATCCATTTTTCATGAACTTCTTCATTATCAAGTCCAATTAATAGCTGTGCTGCTACATCTGTGTATAAACCAGTTAAAATCTGAGCTAATAAATCAGCATCTAAATCATTTCTAACACTGCCATTTTCCTGGTGATCCTGTATAAATATCTTCAATGATTCCAATTTTGATTTATAGGATTTCTGATTGATTTTTTTTATCTTTTCGTTTTGCTGTGATATTAATGTTACTTCAAAGGATAACTGCAATCCTGGTGATTCAACCATCATAACATATAATTCTTCGAGTACATCTATGAAATCTCGTCCTTTATAGGTATTTTTCAGATCTAAAATATTTTGACTGGACAATATCCATATTTCGTTTAGTATGTCTTCTTTACTTTGGAAGTAAGTGTATAATGTTCCCTTGCTAACACCTACTTCCTTGGCGATCTCATTCATTGTGGCTCCATGAAATCCATTTTTAGAGAAAACTTTGATGGAAGCCTTTAAAATATTAGATCTAGCTATTTCCTTGTAATCTGGTACAACTCTTGTCATTGTATCATTTATTGAACGATAGTATATTTAAAAGTATCTACATTAAATTTATTAACCATTAATACATATTAATTGACTGCCGGTCAACAAAATTATTTTATTCAAAAGGAGGGATAAAATGGCAGATTATGCATTGTTTGGTCTTAAGATATTGTTAATATTCTTCGTTGTGTATTCGTTGATCAAATTTTACGTTTTCTTTTTTATAAAGTACGAAAGAAGGCGTAAATTGCTTGATTCATCTTACAATGGGGAAACTAGTGCAACCAAAGTACAGGATATATTTCTCCTAGTTATGGCGTTAATTTTATTAGGTCTCCTGTTTATATCTGGAGGAATGCAGTATATCAGCTTCATTACTGGACTATTTGTTGGAATGTTACTTATTCAACTGTATTTCCACAGTTTTTCAAAGCCATTGAAAACAGAAGAATCACCAGAACCACCAATATCACCTATAAAAATAATGTCTTATGCAATAGAAGCAAGTCCTGGAAGAGCATGGAAGGAATTGGTAATTCTTACAGTCATATTGGTTTGGGCTCTGTATATGCTGCTGACAGCAGGTTTTGGTTTATAATCTATAAATACGAATATTAAAATATTCTACCAAATCCAAGACAATTAAAGCAGGAAGAAAACTTATTTTCCCATTTATATTTTTTAAAGCTTTAATTTAATCTGAATCTATCAGACTAATATTGCTGAAATAACTTGTGAATCATTTTTATTTTTTTATTTTAGTAAATTTATTCTGTGCTTAAAGAAATAAATAACAATTAATTGCTATCTAAATTTTTAGGGGTATTATATGGCAGAGTATAGATGTACTGTTTGTAATTATATCTATGATGAGGATAAGGAAGAGGATAAATTCGATTTTACCTGATGATTGGAGATGTCCAGTTTGTAATTCACCAAAAAGCGTTTTTGTGGTATTAGACGAGGAAAAAGAAGAATTATTAAATTGAACATAATGTTTCTGAAATAATCATCGAACAAATGGCAGAATGGGGTGTAAGATTTGTATTTGGAATACCTGGAACTTCAGCTTTAGGATTGGTTGATGCAGTAAAGAATAATGAAAAAATAAAATATTTTCAGGTAAGACATGAACAAACTGCAGCATTTATGGCTTCAGCATATGGTAAACTCACGGGCCATATAGCAGCATGTCTAACAGTAGCAGGACCAGGGGCAACAAATCTAGCAACAGGGTTATATGATGCAAAATTAGATCACGCACCAGTACTTGCTTTAACAGGACAAGTAGAAAGACATAGGATTGGTACAGGTGCTACTCAAGAAATAGATCAGCACCCATTCTTTGAACCAATATGTGTATTTAACAAAACAGTTATGTCCAAAGAACAAGCAACAAGTCTCGTAACTCGTGGTATTAAACACGCATTAATGGAAAGGGGGGTTTCTCACCTGGGTATACCTAATGATATGCAGAAATTACCATACAATACAAAGATAAAAGATTTTGCAGGAAACCTTGCCAATCGTGCAGTTTCACAATCACCAAGACATCTAATCAATGCAGTAAAAGTCATTGATAAATCCAAAAGGCCGGTGATAATTGCAGGATTTGGTTGTATGGGTCAAGGTGATAATCTAATACACCTAGCAGAGAAAATAACCGCACCAATAATAACTACTTTCAGAGGGAAAGGTTTGGTAGATGAACATCACCATCTATACATGGGAAGTCATGGATCAATAGGATCCACCGCAGCTTCTGATCTTGTACAAAAATCCGATCTACTGATTGTTATAGGTGCATCATACTCTGATCAAAGCCAGATCCCAGAAAAACCAACAGTACAAGTAGATATTGATTCAATGATGATTGCCAAAAAATACCCGGTTAAAGTTGGATTGGTTGGAAATAGTACTGAAATAGTACCTGAATTATTAAATCTTGTTAAAAAACGTGAAGACAACAATTATTTAAAAGAAATGGAAAAATTGAAACAAGATTGGATCAATTTACTTGAAGAAGAAATAGACACAGAAAGTTCACCCATAAGGCCTCAGTTTATTATAAAAACCCTTAATGATCAGTTAGATGATGATGCCATCATCACTCTGGATGTAGGAGAAAATGCATGGTGGTTTGGTCGTAACTTCTGGATGACTAACAAACAAAAAATGTTATTGTCCGGGTACCTGGGTTCTATGGGTTTTGGTCTACCTGCTGCTATGGCTGCACAAATAACATATCCTGATCGACAAGTTGTATGTATCACTGGAGATGGTGGATTTACAATGGTTATGGGAGATTTTTTAACGGCAGTAAAATACGAACTCCCAATTAAAATATTTTTATTCAATAACAAACAATTAGGAATGATAATGCAAGAACAAAAGGTAGAAAACTATCCTAACTGGCAAACCGAACTTCAAAGCTGCGACTTTAAAAGTTATGCCGAAGCTTGTGGGGGAATAGGAATCAAAGTAGAAAATCCTAATGAATTGCCTGAAGCAGTTAAAAAAGCCCTTGCAACCAATAAACCAGTAATAGTAGATATCAACACAGATCCACAAAGATTTATTTAATATCAATGATAAAATAGAAATAATAATTAGGAGGACAGTTATGAGCAATCAAGAAAGTGGAAAACAAGAGAAAGCTGATTTTGGAATGGGTACAGGGATTAAAATAGATAATCAGGATATTATCTCCTTAAGAGAAAGGATCAATAATATGTTGCCTGGTTCTTCACTAAAAGAAATTTCAGATATTATTATGGATGAATCTAAACGATTGACAGGTAGTGAGAACTGTTACATTGCATATGTTGATCCTATAAACCAAGACAGTGTGGGAATTTCATTCTCGCATATGACTGATGGTTGCCAGATGTATGCAGATAAAGGTGAAGCACGTTTTAAGATTAGAAAAGATGGTACATATGGCGGTCTTCTCGGTTACTCTTTGGATACTGGTGAATCATTTTACATCAATAACCCAGAAGTTCATCCTGCAGCTCACGGTCTTCCAGATGGTCATGTACCTGTTTCTCAATTTTTATCAGTCCCTGTCATATATAATGATATTATAATTGGTCAGATTGTTCTGGGAAACCCTGAAAAAGATTACACATCGAGGTATGTTGACATAACAGATGCAGTGGCAGATATTTATTCATATGCTATTAAAAAATTAGTTTATTGAGAAATAGATTGAATTTGTGCAATTATTACAAGAAATTAATGGAAAATGTTATCAGAATTGTAATAGTTAAACTGATATAAAAAAATCCATAATAAATATAACAGTTAACTTAGTCATCACATTGTTAATAACACAAATAGGGATTTTAAATACTTTTTATCTCAATTGTTCCAATGATTATCAATTAAAAAAGTAATACAAGCCCTTTCCTTCAAAATAGAATAATCACATTAAAATATAACCTTACACGTATAACAAGAGTGAACTACCCCTTCTTTTGGAAGGGGTTTCTTCCTTCATTGAATCCACTTTTGTGGTTTTCTCAGAGAAGCTTAATTTCCGTAGTTCCTACGGTACTGATTAAATTCTGTTTATCCAAAGCAAAATCGCGAATATTAACTGCTGCATTGATATCACGGTCATGTCTCTTTTCACAGTTTGGACAAATCCATTCACGTTGATGTAATTTTATTCCATTGTTGTGGTATCCACAATTACTGCAAATTTTAGTGGATGGCTCAAACAGTCCTAATTGGAGTAAAGTTTTACCGTACCACTCACATTTATATTTCAGTTTTTTCATGAAACTAGACCATCCTACATCACTAATACTCTGTGCAAGGTAATGGTTTCGTATCATGCCTTTAATGTTCAGTTTCTCTATTGCTATTACTTGATTCTCGCATACAATAGATTTACTAAGTTTATGCTGAAAATCCTCACGAACATTACATATTCGTTCATGAATTTTTGATATTTTTAATTTTTGTTTATTCCAGTTATTACTGCCTCGTTCTTTACGTGAAAGTTTACGTTGTTCACATTTAAGTCGTTTTAGCTGTTGTTTTAATGGTCGTGGATTATCCACCTTAACACCATCACTAGTAGTTAAGAATTGAGTTAAACCCATATCCAACCCGATAGTAGTTCCTTTACTGAAACCCATCTTAACTGGAGGTTCTTCTCCGTCATCCACCAATATACTTATATAATATTTATCTGTATTTGTCATTGATACAGTTGCTGTCTTTAATTTGCCTTTAAAGGTGCGGTGTAGCTTTGTTTTAACCCATCCAATCTTAGGTAAACGTATCATGTTGTTATCGAAATCGACTTTATAATGTTGTGGAACGTTGAATGATTGTACCCTATTTTTCTTTGATTTGAATCCGGGGAAATCGTTTTGTTTACGGTAGAATCTTTTAAAGGCATCTTCAAGATTAAGAGTAGCTCCTTGTAATGATTGACTATACACTTCATTTAACCATGTATTTTCTTTTTTAAGGGTTACTAATTCATTGTTAAGAGCAAAACGACTAATTGCTTTATCATTTTCTTTATATGTTCGGATTTTCTGTTCTAATCCCCAATTATAGACGAATCGAATAGCACCAAAAAATTTAGTGAAGATATCCTTCTGCTCCCGTTTAGGGTACATCCGATATTTGTATGCTCTAAACATAATTATTATTTATTGTTAAATTATTATTAATATATTGTGGTTGGATTCATCCCCACCCTCAGGGATGGGGTATTCTCCAACCTTTCGATAAACATCTTCAAAAATTTTAAGTATGTGTCTGACTAAAAAAATAATATATAAAGCAGGGATTGTACTTAAGGTATTTTTCATAAATTTCTTTCTTATCAGAATTTCTTGAAGTCCAACAACTTTCTAAGAGATTAAAATATCCAGTCTATTGTTGATTATTATGAGGAATAAGCAGAAGTTAGGATTAGGAATTATATTTTGTATGTTAGGTGTGATTATTTTAATCAGTAGTTTTTTATATTCTATAGTTATCCCTGGAGGACTTATATCATTGGCTGTAGGGATACTCTTAATATCGGATTCAAAGAAAAATTAGTAAACATTCAAACTAATAATTAGCTAATTCTGAATTAGAATTTTAACCGTAATAAAAAAGGAAAATAAATTTTTAGTACCCTAGTCCACTTGTTCCAGATCCACCGGGATTACTTGGGGCTGGTGCAGGATTATTTGGTGCAGGATTATTTCCTGGACTAGATGGTATCGGTGAACTCGGTATTGGGGTTACTGTTGATGTACTACTGTTGTTAGTACTGTTTACCATAGATGATGAAGAAACAACAATAATTCCGACCATAGATGGATGAATTGCACAATGGTAAGCATAGTCACCTGCTTGATTAAATGTATAATTGAAACTCTCACCAGGGGCCAGAACACCGCTGTCAAATAAACCAGTATCACTGACAACCTCGTGTTCTATGTTATCTTTATTAATCCAAATAATTGTAGTACTGCCAGTAATATGTACTGTAGAAGGATTAAAAGCCATATTCTGTATAGTTACAGTACTAGATTGTGAAGTACACCCCGAAACTGCAACGATACCTATAGTTAATAAAATCCCTAAAAATATAAAATTTATATTTTTCATCTATTTTATCCCCCAAATTTTTAAGAATATTACAAATCCTATTTCACCATATATTATCTTAATACACCCTAATTAATAAATTTTCCATTAAATTGTATTTTTTTATATAGAAATAGGAAGTTAAAATATCATAAATCTATGAATTTTTCATTTAAGAAGGAAATATATATTTATGCCTGTTAAAGATCTCAATAATGCTCTTTCAATTAAATAATAATTGTATTACTGAATGAGTTTAATGAAATACAGATCTATTAGTAATGAAATAATGAAAAGAGCTGCTACATTAAGAATAGCTAATTTTGTTGCTGATTCCCTATTAACTGGTTTTTTTATTATTCCAATAATTCCCAACGATAGAGATATGAGTGAGATTAAAGCGAGTACACGGAAATCTATTATCGATGGAAATATGTTCGTAAAAGGAAAGATCAAAAATGAAACTGTTGCTAATAATCCGGATATTGCAATAATTTTGAATCCAAATTCACGACCCTTGAGAACAATCCAAGTAATTTTACCTCCTAATTTGTCACCTTCCATATCAGGAATTTGAAAGCTAACTATAAATATCAAATTTAAAAAAATAATGGGAATTGAAAATAAAAAGAAAGATAGATCTAATGTTCTTTGTAAAGCAAAGTAACCCGTTCCAAGGAATATAACAACTGCTATAATATTTGCAACTTCTCCTAACCTTCTATAAGATAATTTGATTGGAGGTGCAGTGTAAAACCATGCTAACAAGTTACCAAATAATAAGAATAAGAAAAATGTTATGGGATATTTAAATACAACAGTAAAAACCGCTGTAAGAATAATTGATAGGCTCATTATAATTATTGAAAACCATTTTGCAAACTCTTTTAATTCGGGGTTTTCAACTAGGATACCACTACCACCAGAAATTAATGTTGGTGGAGTATGTTGATCTACATTGGAATCAAAATAGTCATTACTATAATGTACAGATAGATGGGCTGTAAATAAAATAGCATATCCGAGTACAAACTTGCTTAAAACAAATTCGGCATTAAACAAAATAGCTAATAATGCTCCCATTGTAAATAAAAGGAAGTCTCCAAGTAAATATTGGAACCTTCCAAGTTTAATAATTTTAGATACTGTGATAAGATTATATTCCATTGTATTTCCAAATATGATGGAAGTATTATATTATTTTTATGAGGTAAATGAAGTACGCATTAATTAGTATAACAGCTGCAAATATTGATGCTAGGTTGTAAATACAGTATTTTGTGGCAGTGAATTTGTCTAATGGTTTTTTTATTAGTTCAATTATTCCTAAACTCAATGGAATTAATGATATAAGGGCAACTATACGGAAATCGATTATTGGGGGAAATAGATTTGTGAATGGTAGTATTAGAAATGAAATAGTTGCCAATAATCCTGATATTGCCATGATTTTAAATCCAAATTCACGACCTTTAGAAGCAATCCATGTCATTTTACCCCCTAATCTATCTCCTTCCATGTCAGGGATTTCTACGCTTAGTGTAAATAATAATTGTAAAAACAACATTGGAATGGCAAAAACAAAAAAGGGAAGGTTTAACGTTCCAATTAGGGCAAAGTAACCTAAACCTGGAAATAAAAGGCCGATTGCAGTATTTCCAAATTCACCTAAGCCGCGATAAGACAGTTTAAATGGTGGAGCAGCATAAAACCATGCTATAAGATTTGCAACAATAACAAAGAGGATAAATGTTATTGAGTAGGAAAATAGGTATGTAAAAAGTATGGAAATGCCAATGGCTAATCCAATTAGTGTGATGCCCATTATTTTAGATTTATTTCTCCATTCAGGATGTTCAACTAGTACTCCGCTACCACCAGAAATAGCTGTTGGAGTGCCAAAATGATCTGAAACAAAATCATAATAATCGTTATGATAGTGAACTGCCCATGTTGATAAGAATATAATAGCAAATCCTAGTATAAATTTGCTTAAAACAAATTCAGCATTAAAGAGAACCCCAAGTAGAGCACCAAGACTGAAATAAAAGAACAATCCTATAGCAAATTGCGGTTTTCCCAGTTTGATAAATTTCAATAAATTATTAACATTGTTATTAGGTTTAACAGTGATGGTTTCAGACAAAATAATCCCCCTAACCTTAAATTTCTTTTTAGATAATTAATATCCATAATACATGGTTTTACAGTATTGTATCTAGTTTTATTTTTGATTTTCACAATTTATTTACAAAATAGGATGATTTATAGTAGTAAATCATATGCAACTTATTTCACCCTATTACAATATTATACAACATAAGAAATATATTTTACTATAATTAATTAATTTATCCTATTCTGATATGATTATACATTTATATTATATTCAATCAGAAAGATACAAGTATCTATTTAAGTCTTAATTGTAGAATATATTTGTTATATTAATGATTATAGGTCTAAAAACTTAATAATTCATTCATTGAAGTTATTTTCTTTTGTATTTAGTGACCTAGTATATATTGATACATATTTGTTTTTTTGGCAATCTTTTGAAATTAGATTAAGATATTACATTATTTAGCGATAAATTTCAGAGACAAATTATAATAACGTCTTATTATAACTTTCATGAGATATAAGCGATTCTTTAATAGGTGTGTATTAGATAAACCGATATGCTGTGATATTGATAATTAATTACAACTAAAAGTTTAAATAGTATATGTTAGAATTATATAATATAATGATAGAATTTTATATCATTATGTTAGAATTATATATTTGAAGGTGGGAATTAATGAATAAAAATAAAATAATTGATAAAAGCAGTGACTCATACAAATTAAACAGAGGATTAATGTGGATAGGATCTGCAATATTATTGATAAGTGCAGTTTACATGATAATTTTGAAAACATTAAACGATTACATTACTATAGCAGTACTTTTAGGTGCATTAATTATTATATCTAGTTTCTTTTCTTACATTGGAATGTATAACCCCAAAGATGAACGACTATTGAAGATAGGAACCACATCCGCTACATGGTCTTGGTTTACCACTCTAGGATTTATTTGCTTCCTTCTGTTCAGTGGATTTTATTCTAATCGTCAGTTCCAATCTACTGAACTCTTTGGACTGGTGATTTTTGTCATGGTCAGCACCATGCTAGTTGCGAATACTTACTACAGCTTAAAGGGCGATGTGGAATGAAAACTCGGATGAAAGAATATCGAGCAAGATACAATCTTACTCAAGCCCAGTTAGCCGAAAAAGTGGGAGTAAGAAGGGAAACCATTGGTTTTTTAGAGAAAGGAAAGTACAATCCTTCCCTAAAATTAGCACATGATATAGCAATGGTTCTCGGGGAAAAAATCGAAGATATATTTATCTTTGAAAATGACGAAAAATAAGGGATTAAATAATCTAATTTCATCATTTAACCCATAAATCTAAATCTACACCATGAGTATAATCAAAAAATGTGATGTTATTAAGTGGAAGACCCAATATTTTAGTTGATTTAAGAGTCTCGTGATATCTTGTTATGCTCAGTTCTGAATTTCCACCGTTAGTAACAACGACCACATGTATGGGGATATTATTTTTATTACAGTATCTTATTATACCTGTGCTTGCAAGAGTTTCATCATCAGGATGAGGTGCTTACAATGAGGACTCTGTCAGAAGAGGTTATATTAGGGCCTTGAGGATAATTGGTGATACCATTATTATAATTGTACTCATAGACGCTTAATCCAATAATTAAAATAAAACTAAATGTCAACGTAAATAATATTTTCCTATTCATGTAATCACTTTTGTACAAAATATTAAAAAAAAAATGATATTTTCATGGTTTTCGGATAAAAATATCGATTAAAAGAGTTATAAGATGAGGATAATTCTTCAAGAATTTAAGTATTGAGAGTTTTGAAATTGATTCTGGATCTTTATTTTCTAAAAATGTTGCAAGTGCATTGAAATCATCATCTGTGAGTTTATCAACTATTTTCCTGTATTTAAGGGAGGTTTCAATATTTTTTCCAATAGCTAACTTCCAAAGGTCCTGATATTTTTTTAGATATGGGGACGATGTATCTTCCTCTTCAATTGATTCTACTGCTACTTCTGCTGCTATTTTAGCACATGTTACGCTGTTTTCTATACCTGCACCATTTACTGGATCAGCATGTCCTGCAGCATCTCCAACAACCATAAGTCCAGAAGAATAGGTTTGATCCATGGGTCCTGAAATTGGTACTCCTCCTATATTAAGTTCTACAGGAGTTGCATCCAATTTACTTATGAATTTTGTTAAGTAATGATATGCTGTTTCTTTTGAGTTTAATACACCCAAACCAACATTTGCAACCCCCTCACCTTTAGGAAACATCCATAAATATCCTCCAGGAGCAATTTTATCACCAAAATATAATTGCATATAATTTTGGGGAATATCAACGCCTACCATTTCATATTGGGCACAGGAACCTATATCATTCACAGTATTAACAGTTTTAAGGCCAGCTAATCGGGATATATTAGATTCAAGACCATCAGCTGCTATCACAATATCTGCTTTAATATCGAATGTCTTTCCAAGGTGCTTAGCAACGACTCCACAGACCTTTCCATCTTTTATTATAAGATCTTTGACTGTAGTCTTTATCATTATGTCTGTTCCAGCTTTGGCTGATTTTATTGCTAGCTCTTTATCGAAAATCTTTCTCTCTACTACATATCCTTCCATGAATCCGTGTATTTTGTTACCTTCCACTCGAACATGCTTACCATTGGGAGCATGGACATCTGAACCTTTTAGTTCTGCTCGTATATATTTTTTAGATGGCTTTATTCCAAGAGTTTTATAAGTAGCTTTAGTCGTAGCTTCACCGCATTGGACAGGGGTTCCAATTTCCTGTCTTTTTTCAATCATTAATACATCTAAACCACCTTTAGATGCAAAAAGAGACGAAGCAGATCCAGCTACTCGACCACCTACAACAACCACATTATACTTCATGATTCTTCTCATTGTTCACAAATAAATATCTTGAATATACATTTTGATTGTAGATATTAAATCATACTCATTGTTATATTGGCTTAAACTATTTTTAGTTAAGTTTTATTTGTATCTAATCATAATAATATTATGTAAATTGGGTTTAATTAGGGATAAATATTTGGGCAATAAATTCAAGTATTAAAGGTCAAAAGAAAGTGAAATGACAGAGAAGATGAACTAAATCATTTAAAGATTTTTTATCTTAATGTTGGAGAATACCCCATGTGTGAGGGTGGGGATGAATCCAACCACTACATATAAATAATAGTTTAACAATAATTAATAATATCGTATGCGATAACCAAGCATACTACACTTAATCTAATCAGTACCGTAGGAACTACGGAAATTAAAGCTTCTCTGAAAAAACCACATTAGTGGATTTAATGAAGGAAGAAGCTCCTTCCGAAAGGGAGGGTAGTTCACTAATCTAAATTAAAATAAAATGTAAGGTTTGGAAGATTTTGCAAACCAATATTTTCTTGAGTAATTATTTTTTTATTCAGTATTTTATACCAGATCCACCTGAGCTGTTTGAACTACCCGTACTAGTAGGTGCTGAAGTAGAAACAACAATAGTACCAGTCATAGATGGATGTATAGAACAATGGTAAGGGAAGCTTCCAGTTTGATTGAAAGTGTAGTTGTAGCTCTGTCCTGTAGCTAAATCTCCACTATCAAATACTCCTGTATCACTTACAACGTGATGAGTGGTTGAATCTTTATTAATCCACATAACAGTTGTGCCAACCTGAACATTCAACGTTGAAGGATTAAAAGCCATATTCTGGATGGTAACAGTACTACCAGATTGACTAGATGTACATCCAGAAACTGCGACAACACCCAATACTAGAAAAACACCAAAAACTAGAAAGTTTCTATACATATATTTTCCCCCCTTTTTAAACAAGTTATACGGTATAATCAATTTTGATCATATCGTCTTCGATCATGACTTCATATGTTTTAAGATTTCTTGGAGACTTCAATACTTTACCTAAAGATAATTTGATTCCAGTCCAGTCTGTCCATCGAATTACATGTCCATCTATAAGATCAAATTGACTGTGATGCCTTGGACAAGTAATGACTGTTCCATCCAATTTGCCCAGGGATAAGTTGCCTCCCATATGAGGACAACGATTATCAGATGCATAGTAATTGTCTCCTATTCGGGCTATCATGAATTCATGACCACCAATCTCTTTCATTTTCATTTCACCATCATTTAACTCATCCTTTTTGAAAACTTCAACAAAACTCACTTTTTCTACCCCCATATCTAGGCCCAAATTTCCTAAAATTAACTCTAAATATTATTTAAATACAATAAGCACAATATAACCGATGTTTTATTCACAATATCCTCCATAATAATTTTGTATTACTGTAGTTTATTATATTATATCAAAAAGACTTATAATTTATGGTGAACATGACTGTTATAGGATGAATTAAGATAGAATGGAAGAAAGTATAGATCTATGCATGAGTGAGATTTCGATAAAAAATAGATGGGACATGTGAAAAACATATTGCAGGGAATAGACTTGCAATTATAAGTATAGGTATATATTAAAGAGCAAATAGTAACAGATGCAACTATTAGGCCGGTTTTAAAGGGAATACAAAAGACATTTAAGAAATATGTAAAATATTTTTTGGAAAGATGCAGAAATCAAATTTTGATGAATTGATGAAGAACACATTAAAACAGCCGCAGAACTAGTTCAAGCAGCAATTGCGGGTGATAATGACAGAGCATAATATCAAAGAATATAAAAATACTATTAGTAGTGAATAAGTATTAAAACAAATCCATTTTTTTAAAAATAGAAAAAATAAATAAATGGGTTAAGTTATTCTGGTTTTAAGACTTCAAAGAACAATTTTTTAAATTCATCTAAGAGTTCTTTTGGGAAGGTTAATCCTACACATATAACAAGTACACCTGTACCTAGAACTTCATCTTCATTGTTTGGGTCTTCCATGAGTTCTTCATCAAAAACCAGTTTTACTTTTACTTTTTCTTGAAGGAAATCCCAGAGAGTGTCTTGTTTATGGTCTGCACCATTGATTTCAATGTTGTTTCGTAAGGCTAACTGTAAAAATTTCTTCCAATCCTCAAAGTCGCAGAATTCTATCCACACTGATCCACGGTAATCAATGCAGGAATTGCAGGTTTCAATTTCCCAGAGAAAAAAGTTTTTAACAATATCTTCCATTCCATTATCAACCATAATAATAAAGTCATCATCAATTTTTACTTCAACTTGTTCATGTTCTTCCATATTTTAATATCTGTTTTTTCAACTATCTACTATTTTCCCAGTTCAATATAAACTGAGACTTTTTAAAAGGAATTGATGTTGTTCCCGAATTCATGTTCTTTGCCAATTATTTATAACATAAATTCTCAATACAGAATAAGAAATAGTTTAAAACTTGTATATTCTCATTTTAATAGAATTTCTATATTACCTCTCTATTCGGATGAATTTATGAACAATATTTATAAAATAAAGGAAAAAATGAAGTAATTACATATAACATAATTTCCTTTGGTAGCTTTTGATCTAGAGCAGATATATGGAAAATTAATATATAAAAAAATTTATTACGCTATAAATATAAAATATAATGTAATTAGGTGAAATTAGGTGCAACACACAAAAAAAATAATTAGGGATAGAATGGAAAATAAACAATTGATATGGAGTGATGTTAATATTTTGGTGTTATCGCATCGTAATTGTGTAAATTCCTGCGTTTATAATATACGCTTGGAAAGTGGTAATACTACTGATAATTGGGGGCCTTGTTAGCTTTAATCAGCGGAGAATACACTCCAGTAAAATTCATTAAAATAAATTAACAAATGTAGGGGGGTGAGAATTATGCCAATTTTTGCAATTCAATTGATGCATTCTGTTGAATCCTGCCCATTATACAATGCAGATAATAAGAAAAAACT
Organism: Methanobacterium sp. SMA-27; assembly: GCF_000744455.1. NCBI lineage: Archaea > Methanobacteriati > Methanobacteriota > Methanobacteria > Methanobacteriales > Methanobacteriaceae > Methanobacterium > Methanobacterium sp. SMA-27. Next base: position 792,857 of record NZ_JQLY01000001.1, read on the forward strand.
TAAGCAACTTTCCAGCAAAAAAGAAGAACTTAAAGTTAAATATCAAATCAATATATTAACTGAAGTTGTTAACAAACTAGAACATTTAATTACAATTGTACTTGAAGCACCAGGCTATAATGCAGTTGAATCATATCTAAATGATGTAGGTTATGCCTTCTATAATAAAATCGAAGTTCGAGAAGTAGAATTCGTGGATAAAGTGATAAAAACCCTCTAATTCTACATTATTTAAAACATTTTAAGAATTATGGTAAATAGGGGTGATGAGAAATGACTTATGTTTTGGTTATACATAAAGTTGAGGACTATGATAAGTGGAAGTCTTTATATGATGAGAATGGTGCTATGAGAAAAACCTACGGTTCGAAGGGTGCCTTTGTATTTCATAATTCTAATGATCCTAACCATATGGTTGTAATAACAGAGTGGGAAAATATGGAAAAGGCTAAAAACTTTGCTGAATCTGAAGATTTAAAAATTACAATGCAAAAAGCGGGCGTGATTGGCCAACCAGCAGTTTATTACCTGGAGGAGATTGAAAGAACACCGTACTAAAGAAATTTTGAGGTGAATTAGGGGGGGTAGCGATTTTTAATTGATAAGGTCAATGATTATGATGAATGGGAACCCAATTATGGAAGATATATCTCTACTAAAACCAACGGGGCCAAATTTGTTATATCCCAATAGATCTTGTAGATCATTGTTATTAAAATAAAAAGAGGTGAATTCTAATGTCAAATATTTTAGATGTTTTAGAAGTGCCAAAAAGTGGATACAGTTTGATTATGGAAAACAAAAAAGTTAGGGTTATGGATATGAAATTGAAACCTGGAGATAAATCACCTATGCATAACCATCCTAATGACCATGTAGTTTATGTTTTTAATAATGCAAAGTTTAAATTAAGTTTTCCTAATGGAAATAGTGATGAATTTGAACTCAAAGCAGGACAAGCTTTATGGATAGATGCTGGACCACACGAAACAGAAAACATTGGCAATACTAATGGTCATAACCTAGTAACAGAAATAAAATAACTCCATGAAATCCCTAAATTATGTTTAATTTTGGTACTGTATGATAACATAATAGATCTTTTATTCTTTTTCCCAAGGGGTTAAACGAGGTATCCATCTTGGCACATTTTTCTTGTATTCAATATACTCATTTCCAAACCTCTTTTCTAACCCGGGTTCTTCTGAATAAACAAAATAGATGTGATTAAAAATAACTACGAAAATAAAAAATCCAAATAATTCAATAGAAGAAAAGATCATTGACTCACCGAGAATAATCATTGAAAGTCCACTTATCATGGGGTTTCTAACATATCTGTAAAGATCACCAACTACCAACCTCTTTGGAGGATCCCACGGTGCCAGAGTGCCTTTACCTACCTTAAAAAATGATTTATTAGTATAAACTACAAATCCCAATCCTAAAAGAATTAAAAATATTCCCAAAAACTAAAATAACTCCTGAAATAACTGAATTAGGAGCCAATAAATGATTATTAAACTTAAGAATAAATATTGTAGGTACTATAACAGTAAAAATTAAAGGTAAGATTAATGAGAATAAAGATCTCGCAAATAATTTCATACATTTATCCATAAAATTTTCTAAAGTTTATAATTAATGAAATTTGACTTTATCTTCAATTCCATTATATGATATTGATCATTATTATTAGTATTCCCTAAATTATAATTGCAATAGCTATTATCCAATGTAAAGAAGAGTCTATACCATATTTATTCACTGAGAGCAGATTTTCGTTTAATTCTAATTCAATTCATTTTTCTCTTTTTGCCAGCTCTTTCTAAGTTTTTTTGTTCTGGTTTTAAGATCAATTCTAGATTCCGTTAATTAATTAACTCCCCATTTTTTCTATTTTAAGTTCCAGAGGAGGGATATACTAATTATTTTCCATTTGATTTTGCGAGGGATACTAAATCTGCTTTTTCTTTCAATAGTTCGCTTATTATGATGGAGTTGTCATAATGCTCTAGTGATTCTCCACATTTTGGGCATGAGAAGTTGTGTTCAGATGCTTTTTCAAATTTGTATCGGTGGCCATTAGATTTACAGGCGAAAAACATATTTGCTTCTTCGTATTCAATGGATTTTTCAATTTCTTCTGATAATCTTTCATATTTTTTGGCTATTACATCGAATACATTTTCCTTCTCAAATTTCCAACTGTAAATGAACCATTTAGTCTCAGGGTCCTGGCTTTTCTTATAAGTAGCAATGCCTGCTTCATTTAATTTATATAGAACTTTTCTAACGGTATTTAGCTTTATATCGGTTTCTTCTGCTATTTCTAAGTCAAATGTTTTACCATTTAATATACATTCAATAATCGAAATACTGCCTTTTTCATTATTGGTTATATCCATTAACATTTCCTGAACAACTGTATTGGTTAGCATGGTTCTTAGTCCTCTTCATCGATAAAAAAATATTAAAAATTTATAATGGTTCTAATGTTCTGATAAGTCTTTCTGCAGCATTTTTTATTTCGGGATCCTTTATTTTATCACTTCTTGCTATTTTAAGTGCCATTTCTAGTATTTTTGGAACATCTTCTGTTGAAATGTTTTCAACCATATTGGTATAGGTCTGTCCAGATTCATCTTCCATTTCAACCCTTTTCTCTACCATAGTATCTAACATTACTTTACATTCTTTCATTAAAGCCGGATCATCCTTCATTGCTTCACATTTAACCATAAGTTCATTGGTTTTTTTATCATCCATTTATAAACACTCCTATTTGTTAATGATATAATCTCTAAATGAAAATAATTATAAAATAAAATTACTTTAGTTCTTAATTATTTTTTTTTTACATAGTCATTTTTGCAGGTCCTGAAAGGAATGGTAATGATATTTTCCCATGTAGATATGCAGATGTGATTTCGTTTTGTTTTAAAAAGTAACCACAATGTTGGCATTTAACTCCTTTGTTTTGTTTTTTCATGAATCCACCATCTGTTTTATGGATTAAATTGCTCATTTTTATCACCATCTTTCTAAATCAGTTTGTAATTTTGATTTACGAGAAAATTAGTCTTATAAGTATTTTATAAAACTGGATGTGTACTATTTGGGATGTATTGAGGGATTTACTTTTTTAATCGAAAATTAAAATAAAGGGATATTTGTAAGTTTTTTATAATCGGAGGCGAGCAGGGATATATTGCTTTTTTTTCACAAAAAAAATAAAGCGGTATATTTTTGGTAAAAATAATAAATGTTAAGTGAGTTTTCCCTACTCTATTAAATATATTAGGTGTACGTACTATATACAATTTATCATTTTTAATAATAAACTTTTTATATTTATAAATTTTTTTAAATATTTTCTGAACAATCAAATATACTTTTTCTAAAAAATTGATATGATGTGAAGTTCAAAATATATTAAAGTGAGAAAAAAGGAGCTGATATGTTATGGATAAATTTGAACAATTAATGAATGATGTTGGTAAAATGTCACCAGGTGATCAAAACAAAGCCATAGAAGAATATAAAGCTTCATGTATCTGTCCCACTTGTCCAACATGGAATAAATGTGCTGATGATGCCAATGAAAAACTTTTCTGTGTAACAGGAAAAAGTGTTAGTTGTATCACAGAACCCAAAGGTTGTATGTGCCCTACATGTCCATTAGCCCAATCTCTTGATGTGGGAATGGAACGTAACACATATTGTTTAAAAGGCTCTGAAATGGAACAAAGAGGATAAAAAGAATCAATTAGTGGATTGCAATTTTTTACAACTAAAATATTTTAAAGGTTTAATTTGAGGAATTTCAAAATTATCGAAAATGGGCATAAGCTATTTGATACTACAGAATTAATTTTTTTTCAGAAATTAACTAAAAACAGATAATATATAGCAACAGCTGCCAAAACAATCAATACATTTACAATTAACCGTTTCAGAAGGTCATTGCTAAAATATTTAAAATCTAAAAAGACTATGATAACCACGAATAAAATTACATATAATATATTTACTATTAGATTTGCCATTTTAAATCACCAATTTTTTTATATCATTTATACAGACTACATGCTCTGATTATTGTAGATGATTACTTCATATAAATATGTTTAAGGCATATTTCCAATCCTTTCCTCTGGTGTCAAGTATCTAAACTCAGGGCTGCAGATCGGCTGAACAAAATAAAACTCAAATAAAGCATTACTATACAATAGTTCCTTTCTAAGGAGTGAAGAAAAAAACTATTAATTGGTTAAACCAATAGTAATATTGATAAAGTATCTGAGGTGAAAAAAAATGGCAAACCCTATATTAGCCCTGATTATATCTTTCTTTTTGCCGGGTATCGGTACGGTATACGCCGGAAATATAATGAAGGGAATAATAATTTTCATTGTAGCAGTGATATTAGGAGCATTGGCAACAGTCTTTTTATTGGGAATCGTTGCGTATATACTCTACGTCATTGTATGGCTTTACGGTATGTACGATGCTTACACAACTGCTAGTGCCACGTAAGTTAAATATTTCTTTTTTTATTTTTTTACTAAATTCGTATCAATTCAAGTTGTTTAAAAGAAATTAATTGTTAAATCTATCAGCCTACTTTAGCATTAATAACTATTTATACATAGTATTAATAAATAGGATTAATATTAAAGGGGGAATAAATTTATGGATTTAAATATTCTGTGGTTTGTACCTTTAGCTCCAACTTGCCAAGCTCTTTTAGAACAACACCTTTATTATGTAAAATTTCAATATTTTCAGGTTCCAATTTCAAAACCCGATCCAAACACTTTAAAGCATGTTCATACTCTAATCGTTCTATAAATTCATAACATTCATTAATCAATTTATCATTATTTCGATTTTTTAACTTGTCAAATACAGCCATACTTACCTCATAAATTATTTTAAAACATCAAACAAGTATTAATTTAATTTCTTTTAATTAATTGGTTATGATTTTTTTTATTAATATAATTCTTTAATAAATTTTTTTTTGAATATTTCTTAATCTACATCTTTGCTGAATTTGGGCGTGATTTGGGCGTAAATAATGAATGAAATACGCATGAATTGTGTATAATGCTTTATATAATGTTTAATAGAGGGAGTTTTATGTCATTTTTATCGCTGGTGGTTAAAAATCCATTCAGAAACAAGACTAGAAGTGCCCTTGCCATTACTGGTATTGCAATTGGAATAATTGTAATAGTGGCTTTAGGAATGGTTACGGGAGGCCTTAAGAACTCAACGCAGAGTACGCTTAAGGCAGGTTCAGCTGAAGTGACAGTCGTTCAAGCTGGATCAAACGGAATGGGATCAAGTGGTAGTTTAAACGAAAGTTATGTTACATCTCTACTTAACGTAAGTGGTGTTAAAAGTACAGCTGGAATTTTAAGGGCAACTAATACCTCAACTGAAAGTGTAAGCTCAAACACTAGTCAAGGAGGCGGTTTTGGTGGTGGTCTTACAATAACGGGTATAGACTCAAATATGTTAAGTCTGGAAGGTATTGATAGTGTTAATGGAACACTATTCACAAATACCAGTACTGATCAAGTTATAATAGGAAAAACTGAAGCTCAAAGTCTTAACAAAACAGTAGGAGATACAGTAAATCTGTTAGGGCAAAATTTCACAATAACTGGAATATTTGAAACAGGTAATTTCATGACGGATAATGGAATTTTGATGCCTCTTTCAACATTACAAAATCTCACAAATAATAATGGAAAAGTCAGCAATATACTTGTAAAAGTAACAGACAATGCAAATGTCACCTCAGTAAGCAATTCAATAACTTCTGCTTATCCTAATGAACTTTCTACAACAACTGCTGCCTCTTCAGCTGATAGAATAAACCAAGGATTAAGTTTCATAGACACGGCTAGCTGGGCAATATCACTTTTAGCCATTTTTATCGGCGCTGTTGGAGTTATTAACACAATGGTAATGACGGTTTATGAAAGAACAAGAGAAATAGGAGTATTAAAAGCAGTAGGATGGAAGGATAGTAGAATATTAGGGATGATACTTGGAGAATCAATTGTGCTCACACTCTTGGCATTTGTTATTGGATCAATAATAGCTGTCGTAGGGGTAGAAGTTCTATTAACTATAGTTCCATCTGTAGGAAGCGTGATTACACCCTCCTTTTCAATCGATATATTCCTCAGGGCATTTGGTGTTGCGGTAATTGTCGGTGTCATAGGTGGATTATATCCAGCTTACAGGGCAAGTAGATTATCCCCAACGGAGGCACTGCGCTATGAATAAAAACGAAAACATCATAGAAATAAGAGATCTGAAAAAAAGCTATGATAATGGAAAAATAAAGGCTCTAAATGGCATGAATTTGAATGTGAAAAAGGGAGAATTCATATCTATAATGGGTCCTTCTGGTTCAGGAAAATCCTCTTTACTTAACATGATAGGCGGATTAGACGTGGCAGATGAGGGAACCATAAACGTGGCTGGTATTGATATGATGAGTAGCAAAAACCTGAACAAATTTCGATCAAAAGAAATAGGGTTTGTCTTCCAAATGCACAACTTGATACCAAACTTAACTGTGGTTGAGAACGTGGAAATTCCAATGTATGAAACCAATACAAATTCTAAAGACATGCGAAAAAGAGCATTGGATATTTTAAAATCAGTTGGTCTAGAAGATAAAGTAGATCAAAAACCTACTAAACTATCTGGTGGACAAAGGCAAAGAGTTGCAATAGCTCGTGCTCTTATAAACCACCCATCAATTATTTTAGCCGATGAACCTACAGGATCTTTGGATTCTAAAACTGGAGAAGTTATCCTTGACTTGTTGAAAGATCTTCATAAAAAAGAGAACGTAACATTGGTCATGGTTACACATGAACCATACGTAGGAAACATGGCTGAAAGAATTATCACAGTATTGGATGGAAAATGTCTAACAGATAACAAAACATAAACAAAAATCTCTTTTTATTTTTTTTTGAATTTATTTAATTGAAATCAAAAAAAATATTGTAAGAAATTTGATGGGGGTGGCCACTGTAAAAGTTGAAAAATTCTATGTCTTAAATTGATATATTTTAAGAAGAAATTAATGGAGTAAAAATATGAATAAAGAGATTTGGTGGGTATTTGCTGGTACAGCAGGGGGACCTAATCGTGCCAGGATTGTTAAGATGTTAAATGAAAGACCTTGTAACGCCCATCAACTTGCTGAAAAACTTGATCTTGATTATAAGACTATACGTCACCATTTGAAAATATTAAAAAATAAAAATATGATTGTCGCTGGGAAAACCAAATATGGGACTTTATATTTCCTTTCAACTAAAATGGAAGAGAATTATAACATTTTAAATGAAATTTTTTGAATTTATGTTAAAAAATTAAAAAGTGAAAAAATAGAAAATTAATAATTTAATAGGATTAAAAAATGGTAACAGAAATAGGGCCTACAGTGATAATATTAATTTACTTAGCATTTGCAATGGGCCTTGCAAATGTTTGTTTATTATTAGGACTCCTTAATTCATATTGGAAAACATATAAAGAAATAAAATCACAATTCACCATAGGTCTATTGTATTTTGGATCTTTTCTCATTATTCAAAATATTTTAGTTACAATTGCATTGGTGGTTCCATTAATAGTACATCTAGTGCCGTTTGCAATATCCAATTCCGAATTTGGACCCCAAATTGTATTCATCTTAATCAATATGATCCAACTAGTTGCACTTAGTATCCTTTACAAAATAACCAAAAATTAGTACCTATGGTTCTTGAACTTTTACTCTTTGAATAAGTGTTAATCTTTGATTTTCATTGTTATTTTGGAATTTAAATTAGATACTAATTTACTCCTGATTGGAATAATAAAGAAATTATATTGGCTATAGGTATAAAGTAGATATATCCCCCATAAATACTTCTTATTTATAATAAGCAAGATAAACAATTGAAAATCATTTTTTAAATAAATAACAGTTAGATTATATTAACGTTAAAAAATGTAAGGCCAAAAAATAAAAGAAAGCCACATTAAAGAAAGATTAATTTCAATAAAGGATATAAAATTGTAATATTTCTTTAGAATGATTTGCATTTAATTTTTAGGTTATAATAATATATACCAGTTAATAGAAAATATTAATTAATAAATCCTACAAATATTCTATGGAGAGAGATATATGTCCAGAATGTCTTCAGTTTATTTAGAGATAGATGAATTTGAAATTACTGACGTTACTCGTCATTATTATGCAGATGGAAAAGCACATTTTAAGTTTAACAGAAATACTAGAAATACTAGAATATACATTCATCTAAAAAGTAAAGAAGATCAACGGATGAAGTTAATTTATAAAGATGAAAATGGTACTTTACAGGTTGACTCACATCTCGCTCTAACTTCAATAACTTGTAAAGATGGGGTTATAACAGTAAATATGGAAAGATAGCTTGTTTTCCAAATGATCTATGACTAAAATATGTATTCTTTAGATTTAAGGAAGTTCTTTAAGATGTATATCATTTTTTTTATTTTATTTGAATAAATTCATATAATTTTCATATCAACGGAAAATAATAGATAAATTTATTTCGTCATACGGTACTATAACGAAGTAGAGTATTTTCATCGAAAATTTAATGGCTCCATAGCCTATTGATGTAAAAATATAACTAAGTCAGATGAAAATATCTTTTTAATAGATTTAGAAATTAGAAAAAATATCTGATCTTTGAGATAAATAAAAAAAATCTACGAAACATACCAATTTGATATGCGGAGTATAGATGTACCAGTTAATTTATTATGCTTTCGGTGTTTTTTATATTTTCAATTAAAAATTAACATTTAAAAACTCATTATTTGAGTGTTATTCATCAATATTCTTAAAACAATAAAAGTTATATAATCTGCAAACAATCATGGTATATTGCAGGGGTACCCGAGCGGTCAAAGGGGGTGGACTCAAGATCCTCTGGCGCAGGCCTACAAGGGTTCGAATCCCTTCCCCTGCACTTATTTTAAGTTTTTTTATATTATTCTCCAATATCTATTAGTCTTTTATAAAATAAATTATCTTATGTTTTTTTAATAACCTTATATGATAATTACGGTGTATTGTTAAGAATTAACTCTTTCACAATTCAATAGGCATTAAGTGGCATTTTTAATTATTAATTAACATTTTAGCCCAATATTTACTTCCAGTGCACAACCATAATAATTGTTTCTTTCAAACTTTTCCCTTCATTTAATGTTTAAATTCATAAACATAAAGTTTAAATACTTAAATGTTTACATTTAACTTTAAATTATCATAAGAAATTGTCTAAAAACCCTAAAAATTATGTTCAATAATTTAATAGAAAATTTAGAGGAAAAGTATGATGAAAAATACCTATTACTACCATTATTTGGTGTATTAATCTGTTTTTACATTAATTTGTAAAATAAATGATAATAGCCTAGATTTTGATTTGAAAATAGATGACCCAATAAAATTTTTAGTAACTGAATTAAAATTTTTAAATAGGAATTTTAATAAAAAATACTTCAGAGCAACTGGAACCCTTAAAAAAGGAATGAATTAAGTGCAATCAAAAAATGAATACATAAATAACATTTAAAATTAGAATCCTTGTAAAAAAAAGAAAAAAAGAAAGTTCACAGTATATCTTAGGCTGGTATGAAAGGGTTACCTCCCACATTGTTTGGTCTATTATCTCCCATTAGACCTACAGTTATATCATCTAAATAAGCCCTACCTCCATTATATATTCCTCCACCATCGCGTGCCATGTTATTGATGATTGTTGACCCATATACAGTTAATAAGTTCGTATTATAGATCCCAGCGCCTATGGGGGCAGTATTATTTCTAATTGTTGAATCTTCAACAGTTAATTCACCATTATTACAAATTCCTCCACCATCATATTGGTCTGCGTGGTTATTGTTGATTGTTGAGTTTTCTATGGTGCAATGTTCATAATTACAAATTCCTCCACCATTATATTTTGCAATGTTGTTTGTGATTGTTACTCCTCTTATGGTTACTGTGCCATGAACATTACCAATTCCCCCACCATTTAATTCTGTTGAGGTGTTGTTGGTGATTGTTGAGTTTTCTATGGTTAACGTGCAATGTTCATAATTACAAATTCCTCCACCATTATATTTTGCAGTGTTGTTTGTGATTGTTACTCCTCTTATGGTTACTGTGCCATCATTATAGATTCCGCCACCAAGACGTGATGAACTGTTGGTGATTGTTGAGTTTTCTAGAGTTAATATGCCATCATTATATATTCCCCCACCATTAACTTCCAACCTATCATCCCACAGGCCCTTCTCGTTTTTTAAGGTTAAATTGACAATTGTAACCCTAACCCCTGAGATGTATATACAACTATTCCCTGTTTGTCCGTCGATTAGGGTGTTGTTTTGATTATCCCCAATTAATGTGATGTTTTTATTGATTCGAAGATTAGTATTGTATATTCCAGGCCCTAATCTTATAGTATCACCGGAATTTGCAATTTCAAGAGCGACTTCGATGTTTCTTTTTGGTGTTTCTGGTGTGAGTCCATCATTTCTATCTGTACCATTTTTAGCAACATATATTGTTCTGGTATTATCTGTATCATTGTTGTTTTCACCAATATTCACATTATCATGTTGTGCTATGTTTATGGCATAGATTCCAGGAAAGCTTCCCAAAATCATTAAAACCATCAAGAATATGTGTAGTTTAAAATATTTTCTCATCATTAAAAACACCTCCTACCTCAATAAATTATTTTTATTTATACATTCTCTCTTTTTTTACTCCTTTTTAAATAAGTACAGAGTTTTAAATAATAACAAAGTGGGGGATAGAATCATATTTTTTTCTTTTTTTTATCCCCATTTCTCTAAATGTGCTCTTTCGTTGTCATATTCGGTTTTTAAATTGTACGAGTAATAACTTAAGGCTCCGCCGGTCGCCACTATGGCTATTCCTACTCCTATTAATAGTGATGGTGTTAAGTATTTTTTCAATCCTGGCTCGTTTTCAACTTTTTGTTTAAAAGACCCATATCTAAGCACAGGTATGTTCGCTTCTCCGTTTTTCCCAACTTCTTCTCCACCTTCTTCTACATCTTTTCCTTCATATTCCGAAATTGTTATTTTCTTTATTTTTGTTTTACAAGCTCCACGAATTTGAATCAAGCCATTAACTATCAGACTAACACCAGAACCTATTGCCACACCGCATGCACTTATACCTGCAACATACCAATTACTATGCGTGATAAGATCGTTTCTTTGTATTCCATATATTGAAGTTAGTATATCCTCTCTATCAGGCTCTGGAGGGACAATAATTATATTTAAATTCCCATCGGCTGAATGATAATTCTTAAATACATCAGCACTATATTTTATATCTTTTTGTGAAGTTTTTATAGATATTTCATTGTAATTGATGTTTATAAGCTCTGCATACACCAAATAACCACAATCTTTTATGGGCACAATCACTGTACTCTTATCCAAAGTGGGATTATTTCCATCCACTCCATTCACCGCATCTGATAGAGCTGTGTAGTTGGTGGTTGTGTTGTTTACTAAAATGTCTTCCTTTTTTAATTCCGTTTTTATGTCTTTCATGCTGGTTGTAGCTTCACTAGCTGTAGCACTCACATGAGTAGCACCTACATTAGTAGCGCTCAGAGGCGTGTTTTGAGTGTTTGTGGGGTTTGTGTTATATTTATATTCACTGAGTTCTTTGTTTATGTAGTCCATATATGCTTGTAGTTGATATAAGACGCTTTCTCCTTTGATTTGTATTCTGTCTTGGTGTGTTTCTACGTATGTTTCTTGTTCAAGTGTTAATTCAGTGTCTTCTTGTCCACCCATTACATCCAAAGATAGTTCTACACCTTTAATCCATACATCCCAATCAGATATATCTCCATTAGTGTTTGTTTCTCCGTTTTGTATGGCTGTTGCAGGTGTTATGCTGCATACAAGGATGATTATGAGGGATAGTAGGATTCCTTGTTTTGATTTATTCATAAGATATCAAGCCTCCTTGGGTATTGGAAATACAGGTATGGGATCTATATGAATATTTACAGTCATATGACCTAGTGTCCCATCTTTGCCTCTAAATTCGAATTCAAAACTGTCTTCACCGGTATATCCTTCGTATGGTCCGTATAGGAATTGTAAACCTGGTCCGGGTAATAAGTCACTGTGTTCTGGATTTTTCACCAACATAAATGGAAGTTCTTTCCAATCACTAAGTGGCGGGTGTTTTACAACAAATATTCCATCAAAAGTAGTAATATTCATAATATATGGTATTCTTGGCTCTATTTGAGTGTAAGTATTTAGATCACATTTATTAGCATTAGCTGAATCATATAATTGATCAGACTTATCATCCAAACTATGAACTGTCTTATCTATCGTTGGGATTATAATTGTGTCTATTAAAGTAGAATAACCTATAATAACCGTTCCAAAAGCTATCATTCCTGCACCAAACGGAGCGAATGGAGTTATCAGTAAACCAAATCCAATTGCTATTATGGTTCCTCCAATGGGATAAAGATAATTAGATGTTTTACTTAGTTTACCACTAACCTTTTCTAATCTTTGGTCTTTGTTTTGTAGTTCTTGGGCCGTCTCTTTGGTTTTGTCTATGTCTTCTTGTTGTACTTCCACTGTATTTTGAAGTGTGGCTCCTGTATCTACTTCATTTCTAGTGTATACTTGTATACATTTATTTATACTTGGTACTTCAATTAATTTATCACCAGAACCTTTTAAGACAAGCATTGGCACATCAATAGGTATGTTACCTAAAAGTCCTTCGGTATTATTCTTTATATCTTGGACAACAAGGTATCGAGGATATTTTCCTTGGCTTAAATACTGGACAATATCACCCTTTTTTAATTCACTAGCATCAACATCCTTTACTGTAAAATTAGTGCCCAAGCGTTTAGTTAATTCCTGAGCCATGATGCTAGCATCTTCCTCACACTCTGGATTGCCTACATTATTAATATAAGAATCACCATCAACCTCAAAACTTGATCCTAGGCTCTCTACTTGATCATTTAACTTATTTGTTAGATTCTCTAAGTTTTGAGCTTTAGTTTTGATGTCTTTAGCTATTGGTTCTATTTCTTTTGCTTTATTAAGAAGCTTGAAAATCCTCCATTTAGGAATATTGTTAAATTCATCAATTTTTACAGTCAATTTATCTGAATCATTATTTATTTCTTCATTTAATCGATCTATTTGGTATTGATAAAATTCTGTCTCGTTGATATTTGCAACAGTATTGTTGTTTCCTGTCCATTCATTTAGGAAGTCGGTTAACCAGAGAGTACTATTGTTTCCATTTGCCTCTCCCATTTGTGTTGCGCATGCAGGGGTTATACTCACAATCAAGATGATTACTAAAAATATTACTAATTTTCCTTTTTTATTATTTAAAATCATTATAAAAGAACTCCTTATAACTAAAATTATATTAGTTAATGTATAACTTTAATTTAAAATGTAAAAGTTTTAATATAAAAAGTTACCTAAATAGAATTGAAAAAGTAATAATTAAATTGTATATAAATTTTTACTACTTGATTGAATATAATCTAAAAATAAAGTTAAAATGATGGAATAAAGCAAATAATTCAGATAAAAAAGTTAAAGCTGCAATTAAACAGTTAAAAAAGTTAAAGCTGCAATAATCACAGTTGGAATGCAAACTACAGGAGCACCTATAGCATCATTGGCCTTAGCCGTTCTCAGTATATTAGGAGGATAAGTAGGAGCTGGGAAAAACCAATAAAGTTTATTTAATTCATTTTCCCCATTTTTTTATTTTTCTTTAAACCAATCATAGAAATCTAGGAAATAATGATGTAGAATTTTTTTTTAAATCTTCTGCAGGTCATGGCGCACCTCATGAGCAATATTAAATTATCCACAAATTATTGTATTTTCTTCAGATTCCTTTTCAATCGATTTAAGAAAAATATTTATTATAAATTTGCATATTTTATGAAAAATAATATTGTTATTGGAAAATTAATTAAAATTTAGAGATCATAATATAAGATGATAAGAAAAAAGGGGTTGATAATGTATGGATAAATTTGAGCAATTAATTCACGATGTAATGGAACTATCAGAAAGTGATAGAAATAAAAAAATAGAGGAATATAAAGGCTCATGTATATGTCCAACATGTCCAACATGGAATAAATGTGCAGAAGATGCTAATGAAAAGCTATTCTGTGTAACTGGGAAAAGTGGAGATTGTATCAAAGAATTAAAGGGCTGTATGTGTCCTACATGTCCATTGGCCATATCTCTTGATGTGGGAAAAACATACAATTCTTACTGTTTAAATGGCAGTGAAATGGAACAAAGAGGATAAAAAAAAACTTTAAAATCGATTTATAAAAAATTATTATTTAGGTTTGCAAGATTAGCAAACCTAAAAAATTTCTATTTTTTTTATTTAATAACCAATTCCAGATCCACCAGATGTACTATTTGAACTACCAGTACTTGATGGTGCATTTGTCGAAACAACTATGGTACCGGTCATGGATGGATGGATCGCACAATGATATGGGAAACTTCCAGTCTGATTGAAAGTATAGTTATAACTCATTCCATTAGTTAAATTACCACTGTTAAACAAGCCAGTATCACTCACTACATCGTGTGTTACTGAATCTTTATTAATCCAAGTAACTGTAGTTCCAACTTTAACATTCAATGTTGATGGATTAAAAGCCATATTTTGTATTGTTACTGTATTACCTGAGGTTTGATTTGATGTACACCCCGAAACTGCAACAATACCTAAAACCAAGAAAACCCCAACAAATATTAAATTTCTATCCATCTTAAAAATCTCCCCCTAAATTTTATAACGAAATATACAACTTCTTTCAGTATATATTATCTTATTACACCTAATTAATAAATTTAATTAAAATTTATTTCTATTAATTTCTTTAATTTCTTTAATTTGTCAGATGTAAATAATAAAAAAAAATAAGAATTAAAAAAAATATTTAGTATTAAAAATATGCAAGTATTCCTAATGTTCCATGTATTAAAGCTAAACTAATTGCTATTCCTGCCATTGTTGGATGCCATTTGAATTTAATATTACGTAAACCTTCATGAATTGATATTCCAATTGAAGCTGTAATTATAAATGCAATTAAAGTTACAATTCCAAGGTATAGAATGAATGGTTTACCTAAGATTGGATAATATGTAATGTAGTTTAACATTGTTATTGATCTCGTTTTTTTAATATAATAATTTATGGAAAATTAACAAAATGTTATTTCTTTTGATACCATGTTTTTCTTTTAAATTCTAATTGAACTTCAATTACTAATACTTCAATTACTAATTAATTATTGGGTTTTAAAGTATTGTCAAAAAAATTTAAAATAGCATATAATTTTAAACATGTTTGATAAATATTGTCAATAAATAAGCTCGTAACTAAAATAGGAGTGATTAAAATTGGAAGAAAATGAAATGAAAATCTTGAAGATAGTAAATAAATCAAATAATGGTGTAATATCCGAGGAAGACTTAGCAGATAAATTAAAGATTAAGTGTCCAATTTTAAGATCTTATATTAAAGATCTAAGACATAAAAGACATATTAAATATAGTGGATCAACGGATAAGGGCCACATTATAGAACTCACTCGTGAAGGAAAACAATTATTAGAAAAAATTTAGTTGATGAATAAAATTTGTACATTGCTGAGAGTCGAAGAAGTTTGATTTTTTGGTTAATTAATTAATAATAATTTTTTTTTTAATTGACACTTTGACTTATATGTCATGAAATTGGGCACATTAACTATTTTGTATAATGTTGTTATTGAGTTAAGTTAATAAAATTTAAGTAGATGTACGCTTTTATTCTTCACATTTAATAATTTATTTTCAGTCTTATACTATTTAAGAAGGGATCGTTTTTTATAAAAAAATTTTCTAAGGATTTTATTTTATTTTATTGTTCATGTTGGTAAATATATATTATCTCTCAAATATTCTGATGTTATTTCACTTTGTTTCAAATAATATCCACATATACTGCATTTGATGCCATCACCGTGTTTTTTCATTTTACCATTATCTTTTTTGTGTTTAATTTCGCTCATTGCAGGTCCACTCGGTAATTTTTTAAAAATAAATAAATTAAACTATATTCGGAATTTTAAAAAAAAATTAGATTTAAGTCAAATATTGGATCTGAAATCTTAAAATCCAATTGTATACATTATTTTACTTTTCTTACAAATAATAAAAAAATTAATCAGAGTTTAGTAATTTAATCCATTTTAGGTTCCATTATTGCAAATATGTTGCCTTCTGTATCCTGAAATGACCCTATTATGCCCATCATAGGAATCTCCATTTTTTCAGTCAACATTTTCCCGCCTTCCTTCTCAATTTTCTTTGCAAAATCGTCGTAGGAATCCACACCAATTGTATCTCTGACCATGTTTCCCATTTCTTTAGTCATTATAGCACCATTAATGCCAGGTTCTTTGTCTTCTCCGGTTGTAATTAACCAGTAATCAAACGGACCATCCCATTTTTCTATTTTCCATCCGAAAACGTCTTTATAAAATTTAGCAGCCCTACCAGGGTCATCAGCAGGTATTTCAAACCATATCACTTTAGACATATTATTTCATCTCCTTTTTGCTAAAACAATAAAAAGATATCTAAATTCAATTTACAAATTACAAAAAAACAAATTCATACAAAAGGGAAAATATTGATAGCTCTAAATCAAGCTATTATATTCACCATTTACAAATTACATTTTAGATTTTAACATATCACGAGATTTTTTTAGATATTTGAGTTTGAGCTCTAACATTTCGATTTTTTCATCCATTTTCATGGCTGCCATCATCATCATATCTTCCTTACTCATCATTTCCATCATTTTCTCACTCATCATACTCATTCCACCCATCATATGTTCTTTGTGTTGTCCCCACATAATATCTACCTCTTTTTTTTAATTCACGAAATTCGGATGATTTTTTTCAAGCCTAATTAAATCAACTTATTTCATCCTATTACACTATTATACACCATGATGAATATATGTTGTGATCAGATGAATAAATTAATTAATTACAAAAATTTCATGAAATCTGTAATAAAATTTAGATAAATGTGTATTGATTTAATATCCAAGATCAAATCTAAGATATATATATAGACGGTCTCCAAAGCTTTGGAAAAAAAAGAAGAACAATTACATAAAATGGTCAATAATTCAAATCATAAATTTTCTTAAAATTTAAAAAAATATAATAAAAAATGTTTCTGATGATTTTATAGGTTTATTCGGGTAGTGTGAAGTAGAATACTGTACCTTTACCTGGTTTTGATTCGGCCCAGATCTTTCCTCCATGTTGTAGAACTATTTTCTGGGCAATTGCAAGCCCAATTCCAGTTCCTTCATACTCATCCCGGGTGTGAAGCCGTTGGAATATAACAAATATCCTTTCGAGATCTTTTTTGGAGATCCCAATACCATTATCCGTTACAGAAAAAAGAAATTTACCTTCCTTCTTCTGAGCTGATATATGGATCTTTGGATTTTCAACATCTCTATACTTTATTGAATTACCTATCAGGTTTTGGAATAATTCGACCAGCTGATTTTTATTACCAGTAATTACAGGCAACCCTTCGTATGTGATAACAGCATTATTTTTATCTATTGAAGATTTTAAATTTAGTAAAGTCTTTTCTAATACTTCTTCACAATCCACTTCATAATACTTTATTTCTTTACGGCCAACCCTTGCATAATCTAATAAATCAATTATCATGGAATCCAGATGTTTAGCACCATCCACTGCATAGTTTATATATGATTTTGCTTCTTCATTAAGTTGGTCTGCATATTTATCTTCTAATAATTCAAGGAAACTTTTTATCATACGTAAAGGTTCCCTTAGGTCGTGTGAGGCAACAGAAGCGTACTGTTCCAGTTCAGCATTTGATCTTTTTAATTTTTCATTGAGTTTTTTTAGCTTTTCTTCATTAATTTTATGTTCTGTAATATCCACAACAGAAGCAATTAACTGTTTAGTACCAGGTATGAGTTCTACGGTAATATGAGCATATCCAATGCTTTTGTTTTTCCTAAAAAACTTGAATTCATAAGTATTGGGGGCATTATCATGTGCATTGTATCGGAGGTTACGATAAACCCAAATTTTTTTTGCATCTTCCCCTACCACCAAATTTGTCCAGCTTTTACCTTCTACTTCCTCTCGGGAATAGCCACTTATATTTTCAAACTCAGAATTTATAAGCGAAATAGTAGTGTCTTCATCAACAATCACCGTTCCAGCTCCAGTATTTTCAAATATAGTTCTGTACTTGTCCTCTGATTCTTTAAGAAGCTTTTCTGTATGTTTTCTACTTGTGATATCCTGAACAAAGCCTTCAAAGTAGATTGGGTTATTTTCCTTATCCCGAACAACTCTTATGCTCAGATCTGCAATCCATTTCTCCCCATTTTTTCGAATGAACTCAGTTTCAAATTTGAGAATCCCATCGCTGGCGCTGATTCTTTTAATGATATTCGTGCGATGTTCTTGGTCTCTGTAAATATGTTCATTAATCTTATCATTGGATTTTATCATGTCTTCTGGGGATTCATAGCCAAACATCTGTGCCATGGTGCTGTTGACATTTTGAAACTTTCCTTCGGGTGTGGATTGGAATATACCTATTCCTGCATTTTTAAAAATATTTCGATAGTTCTCTCGTGACAGTTTCAATTTCCTGTCTATTTCTTTCCTTTTTTCTATCTCAATTTGAAGCTGTTTATTTATTTTTCTAAGCTCATCAGTTCGCTTTTCAACCAAATCTTCAAGGTTTTCACGATATTGTTTAAGCTCTTTTTCATCCATTTTTTTAGATGTTATATCCCTAATGGATTCAATTGCACCTACAATCGTACCTTTTTTGTTGTACAATGTGGTGGCTTTACCCCATAAATAGATAGGCTTTCCATTAAGTGATGGAATGTAAATTTCGGCTGTAATAGACTTTCTTTCCCTAGAGATTGAGTAGAATTCACTTTCTAATTTCTTGCTAGATGATAATGCAAGATCGATTAAAAGTTTTCTTCTTTTACCGTAGAAAGGTATTGAATATTCATAACGGCCCTTTCCAAGTATCTTCTCTGCTTTAATATTTGTCATGTCTTCCATGGCATGGTTCCATGCAATTACATGTCCCGAAGAATCTATTACAAAAGTAGCATCGGGTAAAAAGTTAATGATATCATATAAACGCTCTTTAGAATCAATAAATTCTTCAGCAATGATTTTAGGATGAATTTTTCCTTCAAGTTTGGTAGGGGATGTAACCTGCTCCCCATCTTCATGGATCATGTTATCCCAAATATGAACATTTTATATAATAAATAAAATTTATTATTTATATAATATACTATAATTTTGTGTTAGTTTGTAACCTATGCTTATAGTTTATTGTTTATTAACGATCATTAACATTGTTAATTTAAAAATCAGTGAAAAATATACCAATATTTGTTTTAAAAAATATTTTTATTACAAAATTATGTGATGTCCTTTAATTAACAGTTTCATGGGTATAATTTATTAATTTCAGATAAAATAGTTATACATCTTTTAATAATTTTATGATATTATTTGGATATAATTATTTATTCTATTGTTTCTTGATTTATGAATTTTTATTGGTATAGTAAAAAGATTTATATAGTAAAATGACACATGTTCTATTACCGTGACAGTATGTTCATTTATAAAATCATATGTAATTATTTAAAACATTGTGTATAATAATTTGGCAATGTGTTGGGGTCAAAATACAATTTTATCCTTGAAAAGATAATTTGTATGGAGTGATAATTAGTGACTAAAGCGATTAGAAAGGAAAGAGAACGTGAAATACGCAGTAATGATATTATAGCTACCGCTGAAAAATTATTTTTCACGGAAGGTTACGATAACGTTGCAATGAGCGACATAGCCCGTGAAACAGAAATGGCAAGGGGCACATTGTACAAGTATTTCAAAAACAAGGATGATATCTACGCTGCCATTGCAATAAGAGCATCAAAAATCATCAGTGAAATGTTTAAACACATCGATCAAAAGAACCAGACAGGAATAGAAAAAATAAAGACTATCTGTATAACATACTACGAATTCTACAAAAAACACAGGGGATACTACGAAGCCTACTATCATTCAGGAATGTTTGAAAATAAAGAGTCTCCAAATCTCGAAAATCTTAGAAAAATAAGGATAAATAGCTTTCAAGTAGTCATAGATGCATTAAACGAAGGGATCAAAGATGGATCCATTCGAAAAGAAGTAGATCCAGCTCCAACAGCATTGATTATGCTCTGCATGTCCAATACTGTAAATAATCTAGTTCCAGTCACCAAAATGTACATGGAAAATTATGAGATGACACAGGATGTGCTCTTTGAAAACACTTTAGATCTGGTAATGCGTTCCATTGAACGCATAAAATAAAAGTTCAGACAATAGGTGGATTGTAAAATGGGGGAAATTATATTTTAGATTAGCGATAGTTAACTAAGACAGAATTGAAAGTTTTTAAATTATGATTTAATATTTGGGGATCAATTAAATTGAAGAAATAAAAATTATTATTTTTATATTTCTAATTTTATATTCAATAAAACCCTTTTACGCTGCTCATTCGGCATCAAGAATTTTTAGTCATATTAGTTTGGGGAATTAATAAATATATAATAATTATTAATAATCGGGGGAAAATTTAATGTTAGATATAGCTTTTAAAGATTTTAAAGCCAAAAAAAGTCGTGCTGCAATGTGTATAATAGGGGTTATGGCCTGTGTTTTATTAATTGGCGTTGTAAACATTGTAATGTACGAAATGCAGTCGGGTCTAAAGGGAGATCTGGGTACTGTTAAAGATAATTTGTATTTTGAGCAGAATGGGACCAGCTTTCCACCTGCAGGAAGTATCATCGATGAAAGCATTGGTAACGAAGTGCTCGATCGTAGCGAAGTAGATACACAGAAAAGCACAAAAGCACTGTTTGCACCGTTACAGGGGAGCACAACAGGCAGTGATGAAAGTCCTGCAATGGTTGTAGGTCTGACACCAGGAAAAGAACAGGCATTTATTGGAAACAATACAGTCAATGGATCAAGTTCACTGGTAGGTGCTAGTGAAAATGCAGTAATTATAGGATCAGAAATTGCCAAAAAATACAATGTAACAGTTGGTGGAACATTCAAAGTCAGTGATGACGAATTTAAAGTGGTTGGAATCATCAACAAGGTTGGAACTGGATGGCCGTTAACAATAGACAATTCCATTGTCACATCATTATCATATGCTCAGACAGTATCTGACAGGCCTAATCTTATATCAACGGTTATAATATCGCCTAACAGCCAGTATACAGCAGACACTGTTGAAACCAATTTACAGGATGCATATCCTAAATATGATATATACTCTCAAAAGGATACACAGAAAACCATCGACAAAAATTTAAAGGGAGTATTAACCTTTATGAACATGATAGTTGTCATGATCTTTGCTGTTTCAATGGTTCTCATAATGAACGTTATGATGATGTCTGTAAAAGAGAAAACCAAAGACATAGGTACAATGCGAGCAATTGGAACCAAGAAAAGGTCAATTATGCTATTGATAATATATGAATCATTAATTCTAAGTACCATAGGTGGATTAATAGGTATACTGCTTATATCTCCAATTTATAATGTTCTTGGAATATTTATGGGTGCCACTAGCTTCAATTTCACCATACCATCAGCGGTTGTAATTCAAGTTGTGTTGATTGTACTGGTTATTGGAACATTCTCAGGATTACTACCCGCTTACCTGGCCAACAGAATCAGTCCAATAGAAGCTTTAAGACATGAATAAAAAAAATTTAGGGATTTTAAAAAGGTGTTATAAATGGAAAATTTGGTTAATGGTAATGAACTTTGGAAAACCTATGATCTAGGCGGTATACAGGTTAATGCTCTAAGAGGTTTGAATATAACGGTAGAAAAGGGTGAATTTGTATCTATAATGGGTCCTTCAGGATCTGGTAAATCAACACTTATGAATATGATAGGATGTCTTGACACACCATCACAGGGAGAACTCTTAATAGATGGAAAGAAAACATCATCCATGTCAGAATCTGAACTCACCAAGTTAAGAGCTGAGAAAATTGGTTTTATCTTCCAGACATTCAATCTGCTCCCTGCATTGAGTGTACGTGATAATGTAGAGTTTCCAACAAGAAACTTGAGTGGTGATAAAAAGCTTGGTAAATCTTCAAGGAAAAAAAGAGTGGAGGAATGTCTGGAAAATGTTGGTTTAGGCCATAGAATGGATTACTTACCTGCAAAACTTTCTGGAGGAGAAAGACAGAGGGTGGCAATTGCACGTGCACTTGTAAATAAACCAAAATTTATATTAGCAGACGAACCAACAGGAAACCTTGATTCAGAAGCAACAGAAAATATAATGAACCTACTGCACGATGTAAACATGGAAGGAACTACAGTTATCATGGTAACACACGATGCAGAAACAACAGACAAAACAAGGATCCTTAAAATAAGAGACGGTGTAATAGAAAGGAGTAAAATAAATGAAAAGGTTTTTACTGTTCCAACAGCAAATCTAATTTAAATGGATTTGATAGGGACACATCTAATAAAACCATTCTTAAATGAATAAGGAAAAATACTTATTTATTTATTTATTTTATATTTTTTTGAATCAATTCAAAATTCATTATTAATTATGTATTTTTATACATTACTACAGTCACCAACTGTGGCTTCTTTATCCTGTTTGAAATCATTTTTATATTCAACAAGTGCAATTTCACAGCCAGGGCCTAATGTGATATAATTTCCTCGAACAACCTTTGCATGAGTATTTTCAAGATAGATATCGTCACCTTCAATAATGTCTGCAACGAGTTCGCTATGACCACTTGGAGTGAACATATTTTTAAGACCCAAGAAGCTCAATCTTCCATCTCTTTTAACTGTAATTTTAGAACCACCAATTTCATTAACTTTACACTGCCAGTGTAAGTTTATTTTTAAAACATCTGCATTTAACAGCCCATCAATTGTAAATCCACCTTCTAAAGTTAGAACTTCTGCATTACAATCACCATCTATATTAATATTACCAGTGATAACAGCTTCGTCTGCAAAAATTTCACCACCAACATCAATCTCACCTTGAACTTTAACTTTGTTTGCTTCCAAATTACCGTTGATTGTTGTCTGGCCTTTTATACTCGCAGTATTCGCTGTTTTTACATTGCCGTCAATATTACCTTCTCCATATATCTTAAGATTCAAACAATCCACATCACCATCTATTCTCCCTTATCCCATGATAATAACGGTGTTAAATTTACCACCTGATGAGCTACCCTGGCCATTAATCCTCAACTCTGCACGTTTATCGTTATCCATACAAATATCCTCCTTAAGCTAATTTAATCTTTAATTCTTCGATTAAATCTGACATATTAAACTTTTCAATTATTTTAATGCTGTTTTCAAAAAATACTTTGCTTGGTTTTGAAATCAAACAGCAGGTAGATATCCCGAATTTACGTAGGAACATAAATTCACAATTTTTCCCCTTGTATTTAGGATAATCTTCTTCTAACAGATTTAATATGATTTGTCCTTCTTCAAAATTGATTTTTCCCGATTGGAACATGTTATCTAAAACATGGAGGTAGAGAATTTTTTCAAAGGCATAACCTTTTGTTTCTCCCTTTTCACTAGTGTAGAAATCTATTGTATTTTTTGAAACAATGTTCTGCTGAATCAACTGGTTCTTTGGCATTGAGATCTCCATCAAGTTTGGAGAAAGCATGTTGGCAAGTTTATCCAGTGAAATATCTCCCTTCATATTCTTGATTTTATCAATTCTATCAAGTATTCTTTCCTTTGGAAAAAAGGTTTCCTGTCCTGTAAATGTGGATTTCCTAATGAACCAATCCTCAGGTATCAGATTTTTTCTCTTCCACCGATATAATTGGCCATAGGATATTTTGGTTAATTCTAACAGTTCTTTCTTTGATATTAAATCGGATTCCATAACAAAAATCATTCCTCCATTTTTTGGATCCTTAAAATTTACTAATCCTATTTTTTTAATCATATTTTGAAATAAATTCACGTAACATAACACTGTTCTACTGTTTATTTTTTTAGTATATAAATCTTTGTCAAATTATATTCAATAACCAAATTTGCTAAATTTAAGTAGATTAACTTATAAAATGAATATTAAACCAATAAATAAAAAAAATTAATTTAAAACAAGTTTTTTAACAGTTTAATAATGTTATCAATAAAAGACTCCTTAGAAGTATTGCTGCTGGTGCTGTTTATACTATCTTTTATTGCAGATAATGATGCTGATGCACCTTTATTTAAATCATTCTGTATTATTGAATCATCATGGGATTGAAGCCAGCTATTCCAGCTAACGGCTGCTTGATTTTTACCGTCCTGCATTATAGTATTTAAATCCCCATTAACAGCGGTTGCAATAGGGTTAAATTTTTTAGCATGGTTCTCATACTTACTATGGTCTGCATAGTTTTCTCCACTTACTGCATGGGGTGCTGAGAAAGTATCTGATATGTAGTGACTTGCAACACCATAATCATAACTCGCATTACTATAATCTCCCTTATCATAGGCAGCTTTACCCTGGTCAAGCCACATTTTTGCTTTGTCATAACTTTTAGGATAGCTATGGTATGTGAAGTCATGAAACTTTTCATCAGGATCATTAGAACCATCACGCATTGCATTTAAATCCAATTTCTGCTGAACATCAACCGGTAAACCATAATAAACTACATCAACAATATCTGAATGTGTTTTTGAGGTCCATGCATCACTAACAGGCATTAAAATTAGTGATAATATACTCATAACCAAAATAAGATTCATAATTTGTTTTAGTTTCATTTTATTCCCATTTAATAAATTATAATTCGATATAATAATTTCTTTCCTACAAAGTATAAAAAAGAATCTATTAAACTACCAATTATTTGTTTAAATAAATGAATATGGATTGTTAGAATAAATAAGGGTTATAAAACCTATAATTTTCCTAAAGCTTTAGATATGATAAATTATACAGTATTTCAATTGTAAACCATGATCATAACTTAAAAACTTATTTTAAACCAAGAATTAATTTAACAATAACAAATAGAGCAGTTGAAAGGCAAGTACACGGGATATGTGTTAATCGGACAGTTGAAAACATTCAACTTTAAAATACCCAAATAAATTAATGGCTTATATTGTACAATTCCTAATAATCAAATATTTATGCTCAATTCAAATAAATTTTGAACCATCAAATATCTACGGGGCTCATATCTCACATCATGAACATTGGTATCGATTATTTTTTTATTTCTACTTATAAACTTGACACATTTTATGATATGGTTCTAGTTATAAGTTGAGTCTTGATTTACAATAAAATGGATGACCAATAGAAAAGTTTAAGCTATGTTTAAGAAATAAAATATATTATCTCATATAACTAGTCTAATATCAATTTAGTGAGAATATAAAAATGTGCGAAACGAAAATAGAGTTTAAATGTTTGTACTGTGGAACGTTATACGATCCTAAAGAAGAGCTGGATTGTCCAGAGTGTGATGGTAAGGATAAAATTGTAGATAACATAAGTTCTCCATTACATCAATAAAATCAAAATTAATTCTGGATTCAAAGCTAAGATAGAATATTTAAGCGATCTTTAATTTTAAACATCTAACTTTTTATCAATTTATCCAAAAATACATTATTTTACATTAAAATACTTTTTAAAAAAAAACAGTTTTTTATTTAAATAAATATTTGAATAGTTAACTATAAATATCCTGATTTTTAACATCTATCTTAATTAAAAAATTTTTTGAACAATTGATATTAATTATATATTATATTATTAATTATTCAAGACAACAATCGTAACCTTGAGAAAGATAAAATGTGGAAAACCAAGATAGAGTTTAAATGTATACACTGTGGCGCATTATACAACCCTAATGAAGAGCTGGATTGTCCAAAATGCAATGATAAAGATAAAATTGTAGACAAGATTAATTCTTCGTTTACAACAAAAAACAAGAATTTAAGCGGTTCTTGAATCAAGATTATGAATGTTGCAGTGATTTTTTATTAAATCAACATATAAATTTTCAAATATAAATTTTAAACATTTTTTTGAATAAACTTGCTGAAAAAATATAAAAAATAATAAATAAATATTAATATATAAAACCATTATTTTTTTTTAAATATTTTAAAATTTTTACTATTTTTGAACGAATATCCTAACTTGATCTTGGATGATCACAAGTATTAAATATGTAAATTGACTAATCAGTCTATAGTTATGTTTAGGGGTACAATAAAAATTATCAACGTGATACCATGAACGATAAAAAGCAGAGCATATTAGATGTATCACTTAAGTTGTTTGTTGAACGCGGGTTCCATGGAACATCAACAGCAGAAATTGCAAAAACAGCTGGAGTGGCCACAGGAACATTATTCCATTACTTCAAAACCAAGGAAGATTTGATTAACACCCTATACCTAAACATCAAGGGTTGTTTGTTGAACGATGTTAAGGGAAACTACAATGATAAAGAATCATTTAAAGAAAATATAAAAAAATTATGGCTAAAATTCATCAACTTCGGCATCAATAACCCTTATAAATTCCAATTTATCCTAATTTTCCACAGTTCACCATATATTACTTCACTTACCAAAGAACAAGCTGAAACCAGATTTGTGGAAGTACTGGAAATCTACAAGAAGGGTATAGAAAAGAATGAAATCAAAATGGTGTACAATGAAATGGTAATGGATTATTTCTGGGGCAATATCTTTGGAACTGTAAGCCATTTCACCAAGTATCCAGAAAACTTGAATGAAAAAAATATCAATTTAGCATTTGAACTTTTCTGGGATGGAATATCTAAATAAATAATTTAAATTTTGTTAAGGGTAAAATGATTAATAGATATATTGTGGGGGGCTAAAATACAATGTTATACAGAAAAATAGAAAAAAATGGGGATGAACTATCGGTTTTAGGGTATGGTGCAATGAGATTGCCATCTAAAAACGGAAGAACAGACGAAGAAAGATCCATTAAACAGATAAGATACGCTATAGACCATGGTGTAAATTACATAGACACAGCAATAGCCTACATGAACGAACCACTGGTTGGAAGAGCACTTCAAGATGGCTACAGAGAGAAAGTTAAAATAGCAACCAAACTTCCACCTTGGAATGTGAAAAATAAGGAAGACATAGAAAATGTTTTCAAAGTCCAGCTTGAAAATTTCAACATCGAATACATAGATTACTATATGCTACACGGCCTCCACGCAACAAACTGGAAAAAGATGATTGAACTGGATGTATTAACATTCTTAGATAAAATCAAAAAAGCTGGAAAAATCAAAAATGCAGGTTTTTCATTTCACGGAGATAAAGACACTTTCAAAGAGATTGTAGATTCATACGACTGGGATTTTTGTATGATCCAATATAATTATCTTGACGAAGAAAACCAGGCAGGAACAGAAGGTTTAAAATATGCTGCAGAAAGAGGATTGGGAATAATAGTTATGGAACCTTTTAGAGGAGGTAACCTCACACGGGCAATACCTCCCGAAGTTCAAGAAATATGGGACAAATCAGAAGTAAAGAGAACACCTGCAGAATGGGCCTTAAGATGGGTTTTAAACCATCCTGAAGTAACATGTGTTCTTTCAGGAATGAATGAAGAGGAACACATCGAAGAAAATCTCAAAATTGCGGATGAAGCACTACCAAATTCACTTTCAGAAGAAGAATTGGACATAATAGGACAGGTCAGGGATAAATATAGGGAACTTATGAAAATAGGATGTACTGGATGCCGCTACTGCATGCCATGTCCATCTGGAGTTGATATTGCCAAATGTTTCGAGATGTACGATTCCTCAAAAATATTTCCTAGTAATAAAATAGAAACACAGATCATGTATGCACTGAGTTTAGGAGTAATCCATGGTAAACCCGCTTACGCCTCTAATTGTACCAAGTGTGGGAAGTGTGAAAGACATTGTCCTCAGGAATTACCAATCATGGATCTTTTAGACGATGTATCAGGTGATATGGAAGGTGTTATAACCAAAATATTCCCGCCAATATTCAAGACATACCTACGTTTTGATAAATACCGGACTGACAGAAGAGCAAGGAACATGTAAAGAATAGGAAGAATATTACTAACTAAATTACAGTTTTTGGGATTATAACCCATTTTTTACCACCATCATAAATTTAATCTCTCAATTTATGCATAATTATGGCCTAATTTATGAAGAATATATATCCTCTTCATCAAATAATAATACACATCAAATGATATTTAAAATATTATTTGTGGAATTTGAATTGTGGAACAAATAATATATATGATGGTCTGTTTTCAGTTCTCCCCAATTTTTGATTTGGAGTGATAAAATGGCAATAACAATTAATATTCCCTTTGAATTGGAGGTAAAATTTAGGAGAATGGCCCCTAGACAAATTCGGAGATAAAAAGGGTAGATTATCAAAGGGTGCAATAGAAGCCTTGGAAGAATGATGCAATATTGATACTTAAAGATTCTAAACATTTATTAAACAAATTTTATTATTTTATTTTTAAATTTACATATTCCCCATAAATTTTTGGTGTAGGAGAAGTATCATAATTTTTTTTATTTATTTTATTTTATACCGCTGTGAGTTAATTCAATTTCCAATGGATTATTGTTATTCATTTTTTAGGAATGTTTGTTATGGTTGTGTGTTGGCCTAATTTATACTCTTGTTTGGATTTTTGTTATCATAATCATTTTTTCATTTCTAAAAATCCTCTATCTCTAAGCAAAACCTTTATAAATAAAATGCATTGAATTAAATAAATAGAATAAACTTATTAGTTACTGATATGATTGTTATGTTTTGAATTTTATTGTGGGGTGGTTAAAATGGTTGAATCTGAAATTTCTGGTACAATGGACACTAAACGTCTTGAAACTCTTGTTGATGGTATATTTGCCATTGCTATGACTTTGCTGGTTTTGGGGTTAGCTGCTCCTCAAATCTCTGGCCCTTTAACTAATGCAGCTGTGACAAATGCTATTCTTAATATTATACCAAATCTTATATCGCTTATAATTAGTTTCATACTTCTTGCTGTTTTCTGGAAAATACATCATCGTATTTTTAAACAGATAGATAGGATGGATGGCACATTGTTGTGGATAAATGTTATCTGGCTGCTGTTTATTGTATTGGTTCCATTTTCATCAACATTAACAGGTGATTACGGCCAATTTCCAGTAACACATGTCGTGTTTAATTTAAACATGCTGGGTATAGCAGTACTTCTCTTCTTAAACTGGGAATATGCAACTAGACACAATTTTATACTTGATACAGTAGACAAAGCACAGATTACCTTCACAAAAAGGATTAATATCGCATTTATCGGTCTGGTGTTTCTGGCAATATTGCTCTCCTATTACATTCCATCATATGCGGAAGTAGTTTATTTAATTATCTTCCCATTAGAACAGGTGTTGCAGCGGTTGTAACGAATAATAAAAAATTTATTTATTTTTTTTCTTAAATTATTTCTTGCACTACCCAATTTTTATTCATAAAAGCAGTTTTTAAACTGTAAAATCTATCATTAATTTCATTAATGAAAACCAACATAATAAAGTTAGATTATAATTTGTTACAATGGGGATTCAAACATGGAATTTAAATTTCTTAAATCTGACAACAAAAGGATAGAAAAAAAGTTAGAACAATTAAACAAGGAATATCTGGAAATTGAACATCAAAAAGAACTAGATAAAATTGAGGAAAGATGTAAAGAAATAAAAAAACAATCGGATAATAATTTAAAAGCAGAAATATGGGCTGATATTTACCAAGATGTTCTTACACTTGAGAAAAAATCGGATGAATATAAAAAATCTGAAAAGAAGAAATAAAATAGATGAATAATACCTAAAAATAAAGATTAATTAAAAAATAAATACATAATCTATTAACCCCTAATTATTATTTACCCCTTATTATATTCTAATTATAAACTGTTTGTAGATAATTTACGCTCAAATGGCTAAATTGATTTAAACAACATTTACTGAAACATTATTCTTTTTACAGATCTGTACAATGTAATCTGAAGACATGAAAAGACTGGATGTTATTTTGATTTGCTGTTTGAATAAGTCACTTGATTCCACACCAAAAATTGTAATCCCCAATACCTTATCCTGTGAATCCATAACAGGACCTCCACTTTCACCCTTAGTTGTTTCGGCAGTGGTACCATAATATATTGAGCTATTTGCGACAGTCTGTGATGTTAATGATATTGTAAACCAGTTGACAAGATTTTCAAATATGGATTGAATATTGAAATTGTTGTTGGAGTTTGTGCCATTTTTAGCTGTTTCGGTGGTTAAAAATCCATTAGAAATTGATGGTTTCAGCTCCTGCTGATTAAAACTTGAATTTGTGCTGTTCGAACCAGGATACCCATACATATGGACTTTTTCTAGAATCGTAGGCTTTTTTGAACTTATATTAAGTGTGGGTAAATTATTAAGATTTGTGTTGAGCTTTAAAAGTGCAACATCTTCACCTATATTAAGATTTCCCACATCCACAAGTGTTGCAGTAAAGTTCTGGTCAATATTTGGTACTTTGACTTTTATAACCTGTTTTGTAGAACTAACAGATAGAAGACCTCTCTGAATTAATGCATTGGTTGTGCTGTTTGGATCGGCAGAGGAAGTTCCAAGTTCAGATACTAACTCCGGATTGTACTGGTCAATATAACCTTTAACAGCTGCCATTTCGGTATAACGTTCTATGTCGCTGCTACTCAATATTTTAAGCTGCTCTTTATCGAGTGCTTCAAGATCACCTACCACGTGGAGTGCTGTTATAATATAACCATTGTTGGTTACAATAAAACCCGTACCTGTATCCAGGGGATAGTATATCACAGTGATTGATGTAGTTCTGTTAAGGAATGGATCATTGATTGTAACCACACCTGAAACACCATTTTCAATATAAACAACGGATCCAGCTGGTTGGGAATTATAATTAGACTGGGAATTACCTCCAGTAAAGTATTGAACAGTAAAAACAACTGCAATTATAATCAAAACAGTTAATATTAAGAGTGATAATTTTTTAAACTTCATTATTTCATTCCCTAGGATTTTTATTTGGATATCTTAAACAGATTTATAATATATTTGTTTTGAATATATCAAATTATTTTTATATGTATATACATTTTTCATTAACTAAAAGAAAATGTTAAAGCTAAATAATGTAAAATAAATAAAAACAAAAAAATAGAATTAATATTTATTTTAATTTTACACATGTAATTATCTTGATCTTAATTAGATATCCTATAATATGAAAAACAGAGATTAAATGAATTTATCACAACAAAATACCTATTTTAAGTTTAAAGACTTAAATCGGTCATATTATTCTATTTTTATATTATTTAGGGAACTCCCCGAGCCCTAAGTTCTGCCCCACCAGCAGAACAAATCATACTATGTTGTCATTATTTATTAATTCTTCTAGTTAATTGTCAAACAAAGGTATTGATATACATCAGAAAATTTTTATTAAAAGGGATGGAAATAAATTGAATCAATATATCAATATAATATAATTTGTAAAAAAATAATTAACTAATTTAATTTAGTGATTTATTCCTCATCTTTTAGAAGGGCAGCACACCTTCGAACCTGGTGGAATGGAATAACATCAACAGTAACATATTTTGTTTCAATATACTCACGGTAAATAAAAATTGCAGAAGAAACTTCAATTTTTACAATTTCTTGGTCATTCTTTACAGCACCTACAATCTCTTTTAAAACAGATTGTCCATATAACTCATATGAATCTTCAAAATCTAGTTCAAGGCTTTGTATTTCTTTTTCAATTGCCATACAATTCCACCTCTATTTATTTTTAAGTAATACAACATTATAACTCTGTTACTAATTAAATTTTTCTTTAAAAAAAGAATATCAATTTAAATTTCAGTTTTAAAATCTATCATCTTATAATGAAATCAAATAACCAAAATTTGTATGGTAATGTGTTCATCCAGATTCATTGGGTTTTACATTCTTATCTAAGTTAAAGGGTAGTAAATAGAATTTAGCATGAAGAACAAAAGTATTACAATAAATACAATGGTCATAATTGGACGCGACATATTTTTAATGCTGCGGTTGCCTTCTTTAATAGCACTGTACGCATGGTTTGTTCCAGAGAGGGCCAGGAATATTATTAAAACCGACATAATGGCTAGCTGAGCAAAGTAACCCCATCCTAACAGATATACAAGTATAGCTGTAATTGCAAGTGCAAGGTTATTTGCTCCAGATTGTCGTTGATAACCCTTTCCACCGGTGTATCCTGATTGCTCAGATGCACTTTCACCAAAGAATATACTTTCAATACCTGTTAAACCTGCAATAAAGATTACAGCAAATGCTGTTATTATACTGAACTGCTGTATCGGGTTGTTTCCCCAATAAATAGCCAGAAATATTCCAATGGCAATACCTGCCAATCTGCTTATCTCCAAAATATTGTTTATTTTAGTGTTCATTTTAAATCTCCAACAAAAGTCTAAATAAAGTAATTTTAACTATAAACATATTATCTTCAAGGATATTAATATGTCAGGCTATTTGAGTGTATTTGATTATAATAAATTGATATTAAAAATAAATAAACCAAGGAATTTAAAAAAAATATAAAATTATTACCAGCCTGTAAATGGACACCACCATTTACCATAAGATGGACAGTCGGTTCTGTCACATAAAGCTGAATTAGCTGAGTTTGTTGCACAATTTGCGTTCATTTTACAGTCTATTGGTCTACTTTTAACTTCTATGTTCATTCCAAATCCATTATCCATAATATCCACCTCAATTGAAATTTCTTCTAACCATTATATGATATATACTAAACTTTAAATATAAAAACTTTTAGCTTTTAATGTAAAAATTAGGAAGAAAATGAACAAATATCCATTATTAATACATTATGAGGATATTATGTTAAAATAGTAAAATATTGAAACATTAAACAAAGTTGAAATTCTCAAGGATTATTCTAAAATTAAATAAATAGATTCATATTAAAAATAAAGAATTTTCTCTAATTATTCACAAAAATATCTCAATATATTAATAAAAAAAAAGGAATGAAGAAAAATAATAAGATACTTCCTGATTATTAGTTCTCAAAGGTTTCAACAGTTTCTTTAAGATATTTCCTTATGTTAATATTTTGTGTGCATTTATCCTCACACTCACCGCATTCATCACAGAACGATGCACTCATCTTTTTGGCCTTGAGAAATGTATAATTTCCTTTAGGTTTTTTCATGTTATCGTAAATATAAATATCATTTAATAGATTCAGGTTTAATGGGATATCAACCCCTTTCTTACAAGGCATACAGTAATTACAGCCTGTGCATCCAACATGAATCTTTTCTGTGTAAATCTCTCTTACTTCATCGTACAGATTCAACTCATCATCTGTAAGACTGTGGATATGGCCTTGCTCTGCTGTTTTGAGGTTTTCTATGACCTGTTCCATGGCGGTCATACCGCTTAAAACCACATCAACTTCTTGCTGGTTCCAGAGGAAACGAAAAGCCCATTCTGCAAGACTTCTTTTAACTTCTGCCTTGTCCCATATTGCCTGCACTTCAAATGGAATATTTGTTGTTAAACATCCCCCTCTAAGGGGTTCCATTATAACTGTTCCCAGACCTTTAGATGCTGAATATTCAATTCCTGCTTTGCCTGCCTGGAATTTCTGGTCCATGTAGTTATCCTGGATCTGAGAAAAGCTCCAGTCATAAGAATCAACAACTTCCTTGAAGAAATCAAATTCATCATGGAAAGAAAAGCCAGCATATCCAATTTTTTCATCTTCAATTGCAGAGTCAAGAAAATCAAAAACATCCATATCTGTTAATGTACCCCAAAAATCCCTGTGAAGACCATGGAGAAGATAGAAATCTATTCTATCGGTTTGAAGTTTTTCAAGCTGTTTATCCAGAAAATAATTTAGGTCTTCCTTTTTCTGGACTAACCAGCTTGGAAGTTTAGTTGACAGATACACTTCATCTCTGTACCCATCTTTTAGAGCATTTCCAACGAATATTTCACTCATACCGCCATGGTATGGGAAGGCTGTGTCAATGTAGTTTACACCTTCATCTATTGCATGGTGTATCATCTCGGTTGCAAGGGGTATGTTTATCTTTTCAGGTTTTTCATCTACTGTTGGAAGTCGCATACATCCAAATCCGAGTATTGAAACTTTTTTACCTGTTTTTCCAAGGGTTCTGTATAACAAAATAATAATCCTCCTAAATAAAATATATTACATACATTCAAATTTGAGTTATAAATCTGAATATTAAAGAATTCTATATGATCCTCATTTTAATTATAATCTAAGGTAATATGTTATAATCCTGTTACATTAAGACTCAATAGTTGGTAGATATGGTCAGTTTCAGCTTTCACAAATAATATTCGATGTGAACATGCCGGTTATAGGCATTGTATACTATGCTATAGGGACATATGCAACCCAAAATGACCTCGTTATTGATAAAATGGTAAAATATTCCGAAAGTATCAATCAATCTAATCTTTTATTCATTGTATTGGTTTTGATTGCCATTACTGTTCCATTTATAAGTCCATCTGCAAGTATTTTTATATTTTCTGATGCTTCCTATCGTGTCTACAGTTTAATGATAACTAGGAAAAGGGCTTCAAAGAAAACAAAGTAAAACAGAAATTAATTGTAAACTATAAATTAGTTCAAGATATTAAAAAGGATTAGGTTTAGTTATATAAATTCTAAATTCAAAATATAAAGATTGATAAAAACTATTTGAGATGATTAAAAATGGATTGGAAAATTATAGGAATAGGTGCTCTAATTAATGCTGCTTTAACTATTATCTTATCATGGATATTCTTACCCTTATTTTTTTTAGGCCCAATTGCTGGAGGATTCATAGCATCTTATCTCAGTAAAGGATATGAAGATTATGATGAAATGGATACAAAAGACGGGGCAGTTTTAGGAGCAATTTCTGGAATAATTGGTGGTTTAATAATAGGTTTACTATTGGTTCTAGGTGCGAGTGATATATGCCATCACAGGATTAATATCTACCAAAATAGGATTAATATTAACTGGATATATTATAATTCAATTATCAGTAATTATGAGCTTTATTTTAGGATTATTAGGAGGAGTATTAGGGGTTATTCTTAAAAAATAATTTTAGGGCTTGAATTAATTACAAAATATTCAGGAATTTCCTCAATTTTTAAAAAGTATGGGTTTTTGTATTACATTGTATAGAGTTTTTTAATTATTTTTTCAAGTTATTATCTACTATTTTTTTATTTTTTTCAATAATTATTTCTAATACAAATTATTATTAATTTCAAAAACCTATAGTATACTGTATTAGTCTGCAATAGGGTATTTGGATGGAATTGAATGCAAATAATAAATATGATAATTTAACTTAAGGGGAGAATATAAATGGCAAAAGTTGATATTACAGCAGAACCGGGGAAACTTGAGATATTAATAATTCGTGAGTTTGATGCTCCACGAGAACTTGTTTTTAAAGCATTTACAGATCCACAGTTATATGTACAGTGGATTGGTCCACGTGGCATGAAAACAGACCTTGGAAGGTTTGAACAGAGAGATGGTGGATCATGGAGATACATTCAAACAGATGAACAAGGGAATAAATTCGCATTTCACGGGGTAAATCATGAAATCAAAGCTCCTGAGAGAATTATAAGTACATTTGAATATGAGGGATTGCCAGAAAGCGGTCATGTTATATTACAAACAGCTAGATTTGAAGAATTACCAGGCGACAGAACAAAACTAATATCTCAATCTGTATTCCAGTCTGTAGAGGATCGAGATGGTATGCTAGCTTCGGGCATGGAAATGGGGGTAAATGAATCGTATGAACGGCTCGATGAAGTTTTAAAAAATTTGAAGAAATAGACCTTACAGAATTATGAATAAATTTTATTTGAGGTAAAATATGCAAAAAATTATTCCATTCCTATGGTTTGATGGTAATGCAATCGAAGCAATGAATTTTTATACATCCATTTTTCAAAATTCAAAGATTATGAATATAATGTATTATGGTGAAGCAGGCCCAGAACCCGAAGAAAAAGTAATGTCTGCTACATTTAAACTTGCTAGACAACAATTTACTGCATTAAATGGTGGACCAGAATTTACTTTCACACCTGCCATATCATTTTTTGTTAACTGTGAAACAATCGAAGAAATAGATGCTTTATGGGATAATCTCTTGGATGATGGAACAGTATTAATTGAACTGGGCAAATATCCTATCAGCGAAAAATTTGGATGGATTCAAGATAAATTAGGTGTTTCATGGCAGCTGAACCTAACAAAGATAGAGCAGAAGATCTGTCCGTTTCTAATGTTTGTTGGGCAACAAAAATGGAAAGCAGAGGAAGCAATAGAGTTTTATATGTCAATATTTGACAATAGCGAAATCATAGAAATGTTACACTATGGTCCAGGGGAAGAAGAACCAGCAGGCACTGTTAAACGTGCCAGATTTTCACTCAATGGCCAGGAGTTTATGGCAATAGACAGCAACAGAGAACATGAATTTGATTTCACACCTGCAATATCTTTCTTTGTTAACTGTAAAACACAGGAAGAAATAGATATATTATGGGAAAAACTATCTGATAAGGGAGAAAAACAAAGAATGGGCTGGCTCACTGATAAATATGGAATATCCTGGCAGGTTATCCCATCTATACTTGATGAAATGTTAAAGGATAAGGATCCTGATAAATCTAAAAGAGTTATGGAAGCAATGATGAAAATGGATAAAATGGATATCAAAAAATTCAAGCAAGCATATGAAGGATAGTAAACGTATAGAAAAGCACATCTAATTTGATTAAAAAAAAAATGTATTTATTTTTATTTTGGAGGATGAATAATGGCTTCAATATCCAATAAAGAAAGGGCAATAGCATTTATAATAAGTTTTGAAACAGGGAATAGACAGATCATTGAAAATTGGGTTTCTGAAGATTATACACCCCATTATCCTGATGTTAGAGATGGTAAAGATGCACTTTTAGATTATTTTGATACTCTACAAAAAATTGATATCATCATTGATATTAGAAGAGCAATTGAAGATGGTGATTATGTTGCTGTACACAGTGAATACTCAGGGCCATTGGTAGTATTTGATGTATTCAGATTTGAAGATGGGAAAATAGTTGAACATTGGGCAACTGGACAGGAAAGTGTACAAAAAACAGTCAATGGTCACAGTATGATAGATGGACCAACAGAAATACACGATCTGGATAAAACTAGTGAAAATAAAACATTGATTAAAGAATGGGAAAATGTGCTTATTAATAGGGATTATGGTAAGATTAAGAATTTCTTTGATGATGATAATTATGTACAGCATAATCCATTGTTTAAAGATGGGCTTTCAGGACTCCGTAAAGGCCATATAGAACTGGGTAAACAGGGCATGGATATGGAACTAAATAAAAATCATATGATTATAGGTGAAGGAAACTTTGTATTATCTGTAAATGAAGGAAACTGGAGAGGAGAACATGTTTCATTTTTTGACCTTTTCAGAATAGAAAATGGGAAATTTGCAGATTATTGGGATGTAATCGAGACTATCCTACCTCCAGAAGAATGGAAAAATCAAAATGGTAAATTTTAATCCTTAAAATCATTTAAATAAGTAATTTGGTATTAATCGTGGGCATTAAGAATTATTAAATAAATATATTTATTAAAAAAAGACTTTGAGAGGGGGTTTTACGAAAATGGTAAAAAAAAATGCCACTTTAATTACAGTTTCAAGTCATAACTTTCAGATATTGAACCTTTATTTTTCCATGTAGGGTGTCCAAATGTGCTACTTTTAGAGGAGGTATCACAAATTATTTGGGATCCGTTTTCCAGAGTTACTACGGGCCATACATGTCCATATATATTTTCCCCTGCAAATTGAACAGCGCCTGAGTAATTAAATTCTATTGCATTATGGGGTATTCCAGCTGCCCTGCAAAGTGCAATAAATAACCTTGCCTGATCACAACAATTTCCCCGGCTTAACTTAGCTGTTTCCACTGCGTAATGTTTAGAATTAAAATACATGGGTTTTTCATACACTACATTGTTGTGCATCCATATAAAAACAGCTTTACAAATCTCAAGCCGGGTAGGATTTTTAAGGTTTTGGATGAATTTAAGGTTTTGGACGATTTTAATTTTTTTGGTGCCTTTAATATTTTTTGTGATGTTTTGAGCCAGTTCCTGAATAAATGGATGTTTATATTCATAGTAACCATCCACTTTAACTCCATTATCTATATTTTCATCCATGACACCAAAAACAACATTTGTACCACTTGTACTGATAATGAATATTCCACATATAAAAATCACAAAATAACTCCTTTTTAAAGTTAACCATTTGCTAATCCTCATAATTCATCCCCTTTCAGAAAAAAACAATTTATTAAAGTTCTTTACAAATTATTATAACTTTAATTTAAAAGTTTAACTATATAACCTTTTCGGTCACGATGATTTTAAGTTAGGAAAAAAGCAATTAAAACTACATGCAGTAGCTGGTGTCATCAGAGCCGCTCCAATACCCTCAAGGATTGACAAACCAACGATTAAAATTGCTGCATTAATACTCAATGCAGCTATGGCTGTCCCTATACCATTAATAATGGCACCAATAAGGAAAGACTTTTTCTGCCCATTACATCCTGCATTTTACCTCCTAGAAGCATTAATGAAGCCATTGTCAGGGCGTATACCGTAATAATTATCTGTACAACCGATACAGTTGTGTGAAGATCAATAATAAGATTGGTAATTGCAACGTTCATAAAGGTTGAATCGAGTGCAATTATGAAGGATGATAAAGAAACAAGTATAAGGGCGGTCCAGCCTATTTTAGTAACATCAAGATTATTTTCCAATGAGTATTCTTCCTTTCATTAGAGATATGTTGAGGTTATTATTATTTAAAAGAATAGTAAAATGGAGTTTAAATTGTTTAAAAAATATATTCTCTAAGTGGAGTAAAATAATGAAATATAAGATTAAAAATTATGCCAAAGAAGTAGGGGTTGACGATATAGGTTTTGCATCAATAAATAATTATAAAAGCCCAAATACATCTCCTATTAAAGATATTTATCCCAAAGCAAAAACCATTATAGTTTTAGCCTTTCAACAGCTCGATAATTTTGAAAGTAATAATGAACAGATTGCATCTGTTGGAAATAAGATAACAACAGAATTTGCAAATTCAAGTACCTATAAAATAGCTCGTTTTATAAAACAAAAATTCAAAGCCACAGTAATAAGCATACCTGTTCTAACACCTGTAAACAGGGATATTAAAACAGGCTTACCATATGCAGATGTTTCATTAAGACATCAGCTGTTGCTGCAGGATTAGGAAGCTTTGGCGGTCATAATCTGGTAATTCACCCCGTATTCGGAAGCAAAGTAATATTTACAGCAATTATCACAGATCTGGATATACAACCCGACACACCTGTTGAAGAGAATATATGTACAGACTGTGAAGTATGTGTAAATCAATGTCCAGTTAATGCACTGGCCAAAGAAGGAAAAACAGATGTTATGACATGTATGGTAAACAGTCAGCCCCATGGATTTGTTGGAAATTTAGTTTTCTGGACAAAATTTGCTGAAAGAACACCCGATGAACAAAAAAATATGCTTAAAGATAAGAAATTCAAGAAAATATACGATGCAATGACATTAAGCACGCAATATGTATGTTTCAACTGCATTAAAAAA
The DNA here is from genome assembly GCF_000744455.1 of Methanobacterium sp. SMA-27. Classification (NCBI taxonomy): domain Archaea; kingdom Methanobacteriati; phylum Methanobacteriota; class Methanobacteria; order Methanobacteriales; family Methanobacteriaceae; genus Methanobacterium; species Methanobacterium sp. SMA-27. The sequence goes on from NZ_JQLY01000001.1 coordinate 833,167, forward strand.
TGTCCTGCAGGTGATTATTAAATATTACTTAGAAATAAAAGGTTTTTAATTTAAAAGGAATAATATTAAATTGGTTTTTTGATTCATTCCTTTGGACCTATATCCTTAAATTTTATTGAACATGATTCTCCACCAACACCCCAGTGAGATTTTGGTACTTCATATATTAGGATTTCAACAGCTTCTGCAGGAACATCAACCTCAGTAAACACTTTAGTTATATTTTTAATTAGATAGTCTACCTTATCTTGTTCAAAACCTTTCCACACATTTATTTGTACCATAGGCATTTTACCACATCCTAAGTTTTATTAAATAAACAATATTACTATGTTTAAATGGAAATAAATAATTTCCTTATGAATGAATTATAATCAACACTATAATTTCTGAAGTAATATACTAAGATAAAGTTAATTTTTATGGTTTTATAAAAAAAAATAAGTAAAAAATAGGTACATCTATAATTAAAGATGGGGGAACGTGAAAATTTGGATAAGGAATTTCAAAATAAATCTCTCATAGCGCCATGTGGAATAAATTGTGCTGTTTGTATGCGTTATTTAAGAGAGAAGAATAAATGTCCGGGTTGCAGGGCTGATGATACAAATAAATTAATTACTTGTATAAGATGTATAATTAAAAATTGTGAATTTTTTAAAGATGAAAATGCAGATTTCTGTTTTGAATGTAATGATTTTCCATGCGATAAAATGGAACATATTGACAAGAGATACAGAAACAGGTACAACACGAGCTTGATAGAAAATCTTGAAGATATTAAGAATTTCGGAATAAAAAAATTTTTAAAAAATGAAAATGCAAAGTGGACTTGTTTGGGGTGTGGTGGCACAATTTCTGTTCATAAAGGATATTGTAGTAATTGTGGGCTTTGATCAGATAATTAAGTAGAAGAGAATATATCACATAGAATTAGCTTAAAAATTAAATGAATACAAGTTAAATTTACCCAAAATATATTCTTTTTTTAATATTGGAATTAATAAATAAATCTTTTTTTGACTTATTTTTACCAATCCCTTAAATGTTCCATCAGTTCTTTGGGAAACCTGTCTATTATTAGATTAAATTTTTGCCATGTCTAAAATAGTCTCAAAAACAGATATGAAAGGGCATCAAATTCAACCCAAATTTTGAATTTAATGGGCATATCTAACTCAAATTTTTCAGATGCCTTTATTACATTTAATTTAAAAAAATATATAAATAAATTATAATGGCTTTTTACATTAAAAAACGGACAATTTAACCTTCTTTTATCAGACTTTTTATCAATAAATTTATATGTTCTAAACAACAATTTAATTAATTGTCAGAACCTAACGGTGTTCATCTGACATTGCTGAAAACATAGGGAGGCAGTATAATGAAGCGACATTTGTTGCTTGCAATGTTACTGTTATTTAGCATAACATTGCTGAGTACGGATTATATATATGCCACCACACCAAACCAGCAAAACTCAGATATAATCGCGAATACCAATATTGTCGGTGAAATTACAGCGGACGTCCAGCAAGACGTCAAAAGTACAGCGAATATTCAACAAACAACTGTTGGAACTCTTAATGATGTTCAAGCAGTTAGTAATACGGTAACAAGCCAAAAAGCGACCAAAAATGCAGTAAAAACAGTCAGTAGCAGTGTAACTTCTTATAAAAGCAGTAAAAATTCAGTTAAAATTCAGAGCGCATCAGAGGCAGCAGGAGATGTAAATAATAATAAAGCTGCGGGGACTCAAACTACTGTCAAAAGTACGACAGTAACGTATACTTTGAGTAATATTAAAGATGCAGCTTCAAGGGTAAAAATCTTTGTTGAATCTAAAAAGAAATTACCAAAATATGTGCAGATGGGTACAAGACAGATAACAATGCCACAGTTCTTGCAGTTGTTAACAGCAGGATTAACCCAGGTAAATAGGGGATCAACAGGATCAATAACGCTGAAAAGTGTAGAAACCTCGTTGAAACCAACACAAAACCTGAAAAGTGGAACCATTAAAAAATCAGAGTATCTTGTAATAGCAGGGAGGATAAATTCATTCATTAATTCGAATGGAAGGATTCCGAACTTTGCATCAAGTTCTCTAGGGAAAATTCAGTACGAATCGCTTGTGTACATGTATTCAAGAATAATGAATTACCAAAGCGTTAATAAAGACCTGCCAAATTATGCAACCATGCAACCATGGCAAAAATCTGCAGATACACCGGATACACCAGTCACACCAATACCAGCAGAACTACAAAAATATCTGCTACCAACTAACAATTGCCAGTCAACAGATTCAAGTATAATAGCACTTGCATCGTCAATTACACAGGGATCAAGTTCGGCAAAGGACCGAGCAACCAAACTGTTCAATTGGGTAAGGGATAATATTGGTTATACCTTTTACTACGACACCAACTATGGTGCAGTGGGAACCCTAAATTCAAGAACAGCTAACTGTGTTGACACATCACACCTACTTGTGGCACTTTCAAGGGCCTCAGGAATACCAGCAAGATATGTGCATGGGGTGTGCAAGTTCAGTAGTGGAACATGGTACGGACATGTATGGGCTCAGCTCTACGTGGATGGAACATGGTACAATGCAGATGCAATAAGCTACAGAAACTCTCTTGGAGTTATAAATAATTGGAATACAGCCTCGTATACTTTAAAGGGCATCTATGCAGCATTGCCTTTTTAAATTATTTTTTTTCTTTTTTTTAAGGAATTATCAACATATATGAAAAATTGCCCTGAAAGTCTCTTAAAATAGAGAATGGAATAGCATCTAAAAACAGATCTATGCAATTGTATAGCATGCCTGAAATGTGAACTGTCATGTCCATAAAGGATGTTTAAATTTGATAAGTTCTTGGATTAAAACAATAGAATATTAAAATGATACAAGTATTCTTTTTTTTCATAAAAGTATATAGTTGCATCCACATATCCAATTAAATTGTACAGCTATTCTTTGAAAAACTAGGAAAAAAGAGGAATAAAGAATAAAAAAAAATATTTTTAAGTTTTATTTAACCAGATCTTTACCTATTTCTCTGGCTTTTTTGAGAATATCATCCTTATTTTTAACATCTCCAGGGCTTTGATCTCCTGCTGAGATAAGTACACCCTTAACAGTGTAACCTAAAAGGTCGAACACTTGTTTTGTGGAATTTATATATGCCTCAAAACTATCTATATCAGGGTTACCCTGTGAAAAAACCAGTGCAGATGATGTTTTACAGAATTTTTCCTCAAAACCCATTGGTGCATATAATCTGTCTGTGAATAGTTTTGCCTGAGCTGACATCTGCCACATATAAATTGGTGATCCAAGTACAAATGCATCGCTTTCCATTATTTCTTTATAAATTGACTGCATATCATCATCGGTTGCACATTCACCTTCGTTACTTTTACAGTGCATACATGCCTGACATGGTTTGATATTGAGTTTATTCAGATTGAAAATTTCTGTTTCAGCTCCACTTTCCGAAGCTCCTTTTAATATTTCTTTAACCATAATTTCGGTGTTTCCACCCTCTCTTGGGCTACCTACAAATCCTACTACTTTCATGTTATACCTCCAAAAATATTATCCACAACATAGTTGTATGTACAAACATATATAATATTTTTTTCATAATAGTATCTAGAAATATAAAAATGTTGGTATATACTTCAATAGATGTTACAACTGTTCAATAAAATTTTTAAAAATTTTAATATCAATAACAAACATAAACACTTTAAACCTAAAAGAATATTTTTAGGATATTTACAACCTTTAAAATTAGGAAGAAAAACATGAGCAAAGGATCTTTATGTGATTGTCTATATTTAACAAGCAACAGATTATCGAGAGTATTAACCAAAATGGCCGAAGAGGAGTTCAAATCAACAGGACTTTTCCCATCACAAGCCCTGGCATTAATGATTATCAATAAAAAACCGGGAATATCCCAAAATGATCTAAGTAAGGAACTGGATATAAAACCATCAACAACATCACGTTTTATAGACAAACTAGAACATAAAAACCTTGTTAAAAGGAAAATCGTGGGAAAATCATCCTTCCTTTATCCAACTGACAATGGAATAGCACTAATGGAAAAAATAGATGCCTCATGGCAAAATCTATTTAAACGGTATTCGGAAGTTTTAGGATTAGAAGAAGCAATAAAATTGACAAACTCTGTTCACAATGCAGTAAACAAACTTGAAAAAGAGTTATAAATATTATGGGGCAATTACAGGATGCGGAATATAGCAAAAGAAGTACATAGAAGTGATTTTCGTGAGAACCAGATACATTTCTTTGACTATTTCATTGAACACAAAAATCAAAATATTATTGCAGATGCACCCACAGGTATTGGTAAAAGTTTAATTGCAATGCAAATTGCAATCAATCTAGAATTACCTGGAACAGTATTCATTGTTACACCTACAAAAGATCTGATGAAACAATATGAAAGAGATTTTGGAAAGTTAGAAGATGTAATGTTACTTGCAGGTAAAAGTGAGTATAAATGTCTGGCCAATACAGATCATACAGCAGAATTATGTACACACAGTCTAAAATCACCATGTAAACATCATTACAGTTTAACCAACGATCCTTGCGAATACAGTAAAAAAATCAGCACATTTATGGATTATAAAGTAGTTGTAACCAACTACCATATGATGCTTGCATTAATTAACATACGTCCTGCATTACCATGGGGTTGTCCACTAATAATCTGGGATGAATCACATAAATTCCAGGATATAATCAGAGAAATGACCGGTATTGAATATAACCATACACGTGCATGTAGAATAATCGATGAAAAGTTGTCAAAAACAATATTTAATTATTTTAAGGATGTTCAAACACCTATAGAGGAAATAAAAACAGAATTAGAATCATATAAAGATAAATACAACACCAAAGATGATATAAATAAAAGAAGATGGATCGAACGACTTGAAACACAGATTCATTACCGTATCCAGTATGAATATCTGCCTGCTGAAGAATATGATAAATTTATCTCCAAAGATGAATTAGAAAGATGTGTAAGGGTAATTCCAGTTGACTACACTAGTCTTAGCAGATCAACATTCATGGAAGCAGCACCACAACATCTGATGATGAGTGGAACAATTCATTACCCTCACCACAGTGAAAGCAGGAGATTAGAATTAATTGGAAAAATTACTGGAATGAAAATGGATTATATATATGAAACACCCAAAAAATATCGTTTTGATGACAGTAAAATAGTTAAAAAAGCCCCAATAAAACTTAGCAGAATTAATTATACTAACAGTCGCAATTACAATGATTTTAAACGTATTTATAAGCCATTATTAAATTTTTTAGTCAAAGAAGATCGTAACATTATGATACATTTTAATGCAAAATGGCAGTGCGATAATATGGTACGTGCATTAAAAGATTCGGGTTATGAGAATCATATATATAATTTTCATGAGGGTAAAAATAATACAGAAACAAAACAGCACATTAAAAAGAGATTTGTATCAACCGGGGGATGTATTATTGGAAGCAGTTTACACGAAGGAATCGATTTCCCTGGAAAGGAATTGGAAGTTGTTGTTATTGGAAGATCTCCATATGTACCAAAAAGTGAAGAGGATAAATATTATCCTGGTACCAAGAGTAGAATACCTAATAAAATACGTAAAACATGGAATGGTCTAGAACAACGTGGTGTACATGGTATTGAACAAGAAGAATATAGACTTAAAACATTACAACAAATAGGAAGACTGCAAAGAACATCTCATGATACCGGTACAGTTATTCTATGCAATCAATGGACAATACACAAGGATATTTTAAATGGCTTTGAAGCGTGTTCTAACATATAATTCTAAAATATTTCTTAAAATAAATAAAATAAATAAAAAAAAATTTGAAATTATTCATTAGACTTTCTTTTTTACATTTCTCTGTTTTATCTTCTGGCAAATGATGCAAATATACCAATAAAACATAGAATAGTGCAGATTAAAAATACAGTATTTATACTGGTTAAAAGTGCAGGATAATTACTTGGTTCAATCATAACATTACCAATAAACACTGAAAATACCAGTAAAGCTATTCCCATACTCAACATTTGTCCTATCAAACGCATTGTACCAACTGTGGCTGATGCAATACCATAAAACTTTTTTTCAACAGATCCCATGATTGCATTTGTATTTGGTGATGAAAACATACCCAGTCCAAATCCAAGAACTAATAAAACTGTTATAATAAACTCAAAGCTTGTGTTTGCTGTTAGGAATGTTAAACTTAAGAGGCTGATGGCTGTAATTGTCATTCCAATTGTTGCAATTAACCCTGGTGAAAATTTATCCGACAATCTACCTGCTACCGGTGATGTAATTGCCATGACAATCGGCTGTGCAACAAGGATAATTCCTGCCATCTGAGGATCCAGACCCTTAATGTACTGCAGGTAAAGACTTAAAAGGAAAACCACAGCAAAGGTTGCACTGTAATTTATTAGCGCAGCTAAACTTGAAAATCCAAAGGTTACATTTTTAAAGAGTCTTACCTCAAATACAGGATTTTTAACCCTTAATTCAAATAGAGCAAATGTAATTATACCAATAACACCTAAAATTACGAGTATTATTCCAAGTTCACCTGGAAGTATTGAAAATCCATAAATCAGAATTACAAGGGCTATACTGTAGATAATAGACCCTTTTATATCAAATTTCTCACCTATACATTCTGCCCATTCACCTTTCAACTTGAAAACAGTGAGTGCAAGTACCAGTAATCCCAGCGGTATTACGGCAATGAAAATGCTTCTCCATCCAAAGTATTGTGTTAATATTCCACCCAATACAGGGCCTAATGAAAGCCCAATATAAACACTTGCTATATTTATTCCTATGGCTTTTCCCCTTTCTCTAGGCGGATAGGCAGATGTAATAATGGCAAGACCCGTCACAAATATCATTGCAGACCCTACTCCCTGTAAAACCCGGAACATAATGAGTGAAAGTATGGATGGTGCAATGGCACATAACAATGAAGATATAGTGAAAATTATTACACCATAGGTGAAGATTTTTTTCATCCCATATATATCAGCAATCCTACCAAATGGAACAGCAAAAACAGCTGCAGCTAACAGATAAACTGTTGGTATCCAGCTTAATAAAATAACATCTGCTGCAAACTGTGAACCAATTGCTGGGATGGCTATGTTTACTGCTGAGGCCATGAAAGGTGTGAAAAATGAGGCTAATGTAGCCACAATCAATGCTATTGTTCTGTTACTAATACTATTTTCTGGTTTACAAGATTTTTCGATACTCAACATTTATTCCCCATAACATTTATCAAAAATATAAATTCTCATAAAAAATTTAATTCTAATTATCCAAATTTTCCCTGATTAATTCATTATTTAACTGTTTTAATCCATTTAACAGGTTTTCTAATGAGGGTTCATCCATTTTTTCGAGAGCCTTATATATAAAAATGTTTCCTGCTTCATTTTTTATCTTGTTGATAATATTTTGACCTTTATCTGTGAGCATAACTCGAACAACTCTTAGATCATTATCATCTCTTCTCTTTTTTACGAGACCTTTTTTTTCAAGTCTTTTAATCCTTTCAGACAGTGTATGTGGGGCATTACCCATATCAAATGCAACTTCTCCGATTGTGGGAGGTTGAACATCGGCAGAAATATTTAATTCTGAGTGATGGTCAAGTTCAATTAAGAGATGAAATTGTTCAAATGTAAAACCATACTTCTGTGCTGTTTCGCGATGTTTCAATCTTATTTGTTTATTAATGGCTTCCCAGTATTTCCAAATTTCAATCATATTTTTCAGTTTAATCAAGTCCATTGAAAATATATATCGTATTACGATATGTTTTGATTGTAGATATAATTTTAGGTGATTCAAAAGAAGTTATTAAGAACTTATTCTCAAGGATTTACGGTTTATTATTTGAATATAAAAACATTTAACCAATTTAATTCAAGACAAAAGAAAATAAATGATTAAAATAAATTAAATAGAAATTTAAAAGATTTAAAACTGGGATATAATGTTAAACTTTTTTTTGACTAATGTTTTGACTACATTGTTTATGGAATGGGTTTTTTAGGACGTAATACGTTGAACGACTACTGCCTTTTTTATCGATTATGGCCTTATCCATTAAATATCTTAAATCTTTGTAAGCTCCTTGACGGGAAATATTTAAAAGGGTTTGAACCTCTGAATTAGTGATATCTCCCTTTAAATGTATATGTTCCAGTATTTTTCTGTGTTTATTTGACAGTTTAATCTTTCTTTTTCCAGATTTTGCAGGTAAGAATAGTATTATATGATCCTTAATTTCAGTGATTGAGATCTTGAATCCTTCTAAAAAATAATCTAACCATTCATTTAAATTTTGAGTCTTTACATCAACTGAATTTAGGGCATTGTAGTAGGATTGTCTATCATTATCATAGTATTCATCGAGTGTAAAAAATTTATCCATATCAAATTTTCTAAGATAAAGAAAAAGGGCAGCCAAAGCTCGAGCTGTTCTTCCATTGCCATCTACAAAAGGATGTATCCTCACAAGTTCATAATGTATGATTCCCGCAGCAACAACGTGATTTAATTCTATTGTCTGGTTCATCCATTCAATAAAGTTCTCCATCTCTTTTGGAACCAAATTCACATGTGGTGGTGTAAAAACTATTTCTCCATTTTTATTAACAACATGAACTGGTATGGTTCGGTATTGGCCTTCGAGATAAGTGTAATCTAATGTGTAATGAGTTATATCCTGATGAAGTTTTAATATGGTTTTTTCTGTGATTTTTCCATTTTCTGTATAATTATCTAAGTTTTCAAGCACATTTAAATAATTTAAAACTTCTTGTTTGGCTTTTTTTTGGGCATCTATTTTCATGCCTTTGACAAGTTTATCCACTTGGGTAAATGTTAGAGGATTCCCTTCAATTGCTGTTGAGTGATGTGCAGATTTTAATAATGCATCTCTTTTAAGAGAAACTTCCATTTCCACAACTAAGGGTGCATTTCCTATAAAATCTTTTATGGATTGGATTTCAATCAAATTATTTACCATTTCATTGGTGTAACTAAAATTTGGTTTAAACATTTTTCATTATCCTCACACACTATATACAATTATTATCATTGAATGTCATAAAATATATATTTGACTATTTTTTGACTACTATAAGTAATGTTATTCTAAGGATTCATTTTTTCTAAATTCATTTTATTAAGATTTCGGGCTATGTTTATTTTATATCCGGATGGGTAATGTGTATTAAATGAATCAAAGCAAACACACTAAAAAAATTAAAGCCATAAAAAATATTTAATAATATATGTTAAAATTTGATGAATTTTCATTCCTTTTTTTATATTATAGATCATTTCTAACTCAGATTTTAATAATTTAAATACGATGTATCTAAAAATAGAAAAGATAATGTGATATCCCGATAATATTTTGAAGTAATAAACAGGTGAATAGTCATGGTAAAGGAAATAGTTGCTAAATTAAATGATGAAAAAAATATTATAAAAATAGAAAATACCTGTACTGGTACATTTTTACTATTAAACAAAGAAGAAGCACTTAAATTAAAAACTGATCTAAATAATATTTTAGAATTAATGGAATAAATGGAAATTATTTTAATAGATTGGGTTAACTTTATATTTTTTTAATACTATGGTGGTTAAATGTCTAATAACAATGATATTATTGAGCAACAACCAAAAAAACTAGAATTTTATGCTTTGTGCGGTATAATTGCACCATTATTATTCTGCTTTATGGTAATAATTGAGAGTCTTTTAAGACCAGGATATAGTCAGTTCTACAATTATGTCAGTGATCTGGGAGTAGGTCCATTAGCAATACTTCAAAATATTAATTTCATAATCTTTGGATTTTTAACAATAGGTTTGGGTTTAGGTCTTCGAATTGGACTACCTACACAGCAAGGAAAAACTCTGAAACTGGGTGTATGGTTTGTTTTAATCTTTGCCTTTGGGGTATTGTTTGCAGGAATATTTCCTGAGAATTATCTTTCACAAGTTCCACATAACATTGTAAGTGCCACTGCATTTGTAGCTATTATTGTAGCCCAACTACTAATATGGCAGGGATTAAAAAGGGAGAATAATTCAATTTGGGGAAATTATCCAAAATATTCATTGGTAAGTGGTTTATTATCACTTATTTTAGTAATTTGGCTTAAAGTCGCAATGAACTATGGTATTTATCCTGGACTTTCCCAGAGGGCATTTTTATTGGTACCATGGATCTGGATTGGAATAACTGGAATAAAGCTATATTCATTATCCAAGAACAAACTATCAAAATGAAATGACAGATAACCTAAATATAGTTCTATATTTGAATTGACTTATGATGGAATGTTTTATATAGTTTTTAAGACATTTTTATTAGATCAATGAATAGTATATAAATAATATCGAAACAAAAAAATCAACTAATAATCTTAAAATGGAGGAATAGTCTCTGCTATTATCAAAAAAAACTCGAATTTATGTTGAAGACCAGATAGTTCCATCTCCTGCTCGACGTGTTAGGATGGTAATGGATCTCTTAACCAATGAAAACTTCATTAGATTTCCCATGAATAGGGGTTTAATTGAAGATATTGAAATTTTTGGAGTGAACAGAGACTGGTTTATTCCATTTTTAGAAGAAGAAAACGATATAATTGTTAATCTAGGTGATCTGAATCAATGGATCGGATTGGAAGATGAGAGCGGCCTCAAACACGTGAAACTTGAGATCAAATTTGTAATCGTGAACCCTAAATTTGAGCTCATTCGATTTAATCGAGGTTACAGTGCCCTGGTAGATATAATCGAAGCCGAAGAGATGGAACTGCACGTCACACTTCCCCTGGGAACTAAAATGGCCAATAACAAAACATCTGGTGAAATAACTCTTTCAAAGGAAGATGATAAAAATAAATCCGTTTCCATACTTGCTTGCAGCGTTCTGAATATAGATCGCAAACGCAGATACGACTTTCTGGTGAATACCAACCATCTGAAAACCATTCTAAATCTTGAAAACCCCGACCAGTTAGTTAATTTGAATTATAAAGTAACTAATGAAAGAGAATATTATGTTATAACTGTAATTGGGCTGGGCTTATTCATTTTTGCCATTTTTCGCTTTATAGTTCTCATATTGGGGGACGCTGAAGAATTTGATATTCGATATTTGGCTGCTGTCGTAGCTTTTATAAGCCTTTACATAACCATACTCCGGGAAAAATATGAAATACCCTTCAGAAAAGTACTCATTAACACCACAGTTTTTATAGGTATTGAACTGATTATTGAACTCATATCGACTTGAACTTTCATTCAAATTATATTTATAAAAGAGAATGTATAGGTACATTTATGAGTAGATCTTATGCGAAATAGTTGGAGCGGTTATAATACCTCGTATATGGCGTGTTGGGTCTGTTGTAAATCGTAAAGATGTTCTAATGAACAAAACGAAATATACAAACGAAAACATGGAAATATTTAGTTTTCAGCTTGGATTCGTATAGTAAAATAAAATGTTGAACCTTTCCCAAGTACGGATTCAACCCAGATTTGTCCACCTTGTTGATGTACTATTTTATGGGCAATTGCAAGTCCAATACCAGTTCCTTCATACTCCTCATGAGTGTGAAGTCGTTGGAATATAGTGAATATTTTTTCCAAGTGTTCATGAGACATTCCAATTCCATTATCTTCAATACTAAATAGATATTGATTTTTTTCTTTGGTTGCAGATATATGAATTTTTGGATTTTCTTGGCTTCTATATTTAATAGCATTTCCGATTATATTCTGAAATAACTGGATCTTTAACTGTTCATCCCCTATGATAGTGGGTAATGGATCGTGAGTGATAATCGCATTATTTTCTTCTATTTGAACTTTTAAGTTTGTTAAAGCATGTTCCAATACATGTTCGAAATTTACTGGGATGAGTTCTCTTTTTTTGTTAGATATTTTAGAATATTGTAAGAGATCGTTTGTCATTGCATCTAATCTTTTAGCTCCATCCGCTGCAAATCCTATAAATTCATTTGCATCTTGATCTAACTGATCTTTATAGCGTCTTTCTAATAGTTGTAAGAAGCTGGTTATCATTCTTAATGGTTCTCGAAGATCATGAGAGGTTATATAAGCAAATTGTTCCAATTCTTTATTAGACTCAGTCAGTGCTTCAGTACGTTTTTTAACTTCTTCTTCAAGAGTATCCTGATATTCTCTTAATTCTTTTTCTAGTTTTTTAAATTTTGTAATGTCTTTGAAAAGAATAGCAACTTGCCTACTTTCAGGACTTCCAATCTTAAATGCATAAACATCATACCATCTATTTAACTCCTTTGCAGGGTTTACAAAACGCATCGGCTTGCCAGTTAAAGCTATTTTGCCATAAATTTCAAACCAATGCTCCTCATGATCAGGAGCAAGATCCCGCATCAATTTACCACCTGCATCTTCTAGTCCAGTTTGCTTTGTAAAGGCAGGATTAATCTCTAAAAATTGATAATCAATAGGATTATTATCAGAATCGAAAATAACTTCGATAGTGCAGAAACCTTCATCAATAGAATTAAATAAAGTCAGATAATGTTCTTCACTTTCTCTTAGAGATTTAATAGCATCTTCAAGGTCAGCTGTACGGGCTATTACTAATCTCTCCAAATTTTTTCTATACATATCTAGTTCTGCTTCAATTGTCTTTCGATCTGTGATATCACGAACTACTGCCACTGCACCTGTTATTTTATTGTTATTGTCATTAATTGGGGCAGAAGTAACATTTCGATAACGTTTTTTACCAGTACTAGGAAAAACAACAATTTCTTCAAAATCTAAGAGTATTTCACCATTTAATGCACGAATCAAAGGTGAATCTTCCCTGGAACGAGCAGATCCATCAGCATTGTACACTTCCACACTTGAAATTAAATTATCTAAAGATTTGAGATTTTCTTGTTCAGTTTCCTTTTCAAATTTCCGTGCTGCAGCATTGGCCAATATTATATTTCCATGCTAAATATAAAATTGGAATATATAAAACATATAATTATTAATAATAGAATCTAATTTAAAAATTGGAGATGTTTTTATTATGGGTACAGAGAAAGATATTGAGTTTAAAAGATATGAAGAATGTGTTAATGAATATAAAGAGTTATTGGAAGATCTTACGTCGATAAAAGAAGGTAAAGATCGACCTGTTTCTGAGTTTGAAAGGCGTTGTAATGATTTAATTGAAAAATTTAAAACCATTGAATATTTAGGTATTCTAGAAGAACAGGCCCGAGCAATGGCAATTAATGATCTTTCAAAATTTATATCTGAAGCTAAGAATATCTAAAATAAAGATTTAGATTTTTGAAAATATTTTGAGAGTTAATTCTCAACAATTTTTTGGGATTAATATTTTCATCTATGTATTCACCTATCTTTTATTGAAGGCTCCAGTTTTTAAATTCATCCATTTTCATAGTTATATTTATTTAGTCAGCGCTTAAATGGATATGTATTTAGAAAATTATGTATTGGTTGTTTGCATGACATTGTATTGATTTTATCATTTTTTTCATGTCTTCGGTTTGGTTGGTTGTTATCATTCCAGTTGCAACAAATGTTAGATTTGATTTTTCACAGTACCATGATGCATAGAATTTTGCGAGTGATAAATTAGGCATATCATAATTTTCAAGCTGTGATATCTCATTGGCCATTTCTTTCACATTTATATCCATACTATGAACCTCAAAAAGAACAATATGTCCATTTACTGTTATATTTTCTTTTGTTTTGTTTATATAATTTGGATCTTCGTCAAATGGATGAAATAATTCTTTTAAATCTGCATTGCTTGTGTTTTTAACTACTCCAACCCAGAAAGTTCCATTACCGCTATATTCAAATATTCTTTCGTTATTGTTTGTGTGATTTTCAGTATTGTTAAATCCTGAGGGAATATAACTTGGACCATTAAAACTTGTGAATTTAAAAGTTTCACCAGAAAATGAAATTAATAGCATTCCTGCCACAAAAACAATTAACAGTACTAATAAAAACTTTTTTATCGTCCCTAATCTAGATCTACTATTTTTTTTGTCACCAACCAAAACAATCACCGCCTGTATTAAATGATACTAATATTTTATAAGTTTTCAAATATGGATTTTAAAAAATAAAAAATTGCCAATATTTTAAACTATGCTTTTAAATAATGGCGTTTTATTCAAGTTGAGGCTTTGATTGTCCATTTTTATTCCGATTTTTTGATCGGTCATATTTGTTTGATTAGTGCTATTTATCCATGTGTTCATATCAATGTTGTCTTGTTTTAGATCACGGAGGATAGCATTATAGCGTAACCATCCAATTACATTTTTAATTCCTATTACTAATCCTGCTGTAATCAAACCAAGGCCACATATTAATAGGATTATACCTACAATTCCTAAAACTACGTTAACCCAATTACATGAAGCAACATTAACAGCCAAATCACTAGCAGCCAATGGTATCAGTATAACACCTGTGGTGGCAATTGTTTCAATAGTAAAACCCTTACTTAACAAATTTTGGGTTCCTTCAATCACACTGTTCATTGACCCATGCATTTCTTGATCAAAAGAATCTGTTGTCATAAGTGAATATTGTTGGCCTTGATAACTTACTGTTTCTCCTGTTCGTGCGGCTTGAGGTGCAGCTGCAGCTTTTGAATAGATTATTGCTATCAGTACTGCTAAAATTAATAGTACTACTCCTACACCTGTAAGTACAGATCCAATTATAGTGTTTGTTTTGGCTTCCTTTTTGAGTTTTTGCACATTTTCAGTATCTTTTTGTATATTGTCCTTTTGCAGTTCATTTATTTTGTTGATGATGAATTTAGAATCTATTAAATCACCATTGGAAAGTACGACACCAGTGTATGATTTTTTAAATTCATCCATCTCCATGGTTATTTCTTTCTCATCATTGGTGATAAGAGTTAATTTATTTTCATCCATACTTTTAACGTACAGATATCTTAGATGCCCGTTATTATCAATTATTTGAACTATCTTTCCTGTCAGTGTATTTGATACTGATTGTTCTGTTGATAGTGCAAGTGTAATGTTGAGTGCTGCAAGTTGTGTTATAATGTTATTGGCATCGTTGAAACATTCTTTAGGAATAGTTGTTTCATTACTAGTTTTATTATCGGTATCATTGCTAGTTATATTTCCAGGTATTGTGGCTATTTCTGTTTTTTTAGCATTTTTAAAAGCTAACAAATTTTTAGTTTGTTGCTGTTGGTTGTTGTTCCATTTAGAATCATAAGTACTTGCATCTGATTGGTTAGTCTTTTGTTTATCATCTTTTGAATCTTTTTCAGCATTTTTAGCTTTAGATATTAAATGAAATCCCTTAACCGTAAATTTGATCTTACCAAAAAAACCCATTTTTTTATGACTTTCATCATTATAATCTTTAGCATCATCCGCAACCTGCTCCATCTGAACAGCAAAGGAAGGAATGATGTTAACCACTACGACGATGAAAAACAAAACGCAAATCCATCTCATATTGTCATCCATTAAGTACCTCCTAACATGTGTATATATACTAAGACTTTTAACTGTTAAATATATTACTATTTTTAAATAAAAGTATTAAATCTAAAAAATTTAATTAAAAGAACAATAAGGAAGTAAAAATTAGAAATGGGACTTAGACTATTTTTAATTAAAAAAAAATCTCCACATATAAATTAAATTAAATTAAAACATTCATATAGAATCTTTTTAATTATAATCAATGTGGGTATCATAGAATTTTAGTTATCCAAAAAACAAATTGATTAAAATTTTGAATCAGACTTATGGAAGTTTATTTCAATTATATTTTACCAGTATACAAAAACAAGAACAGCTTAAACCGGTTTCTGACCATTTTCAGGTTTTTTTTAACTGGGCTGTATTTCTAGTATTTAACTTTGAAAAATATTTGAGAGTTAATTCTCAACAATTTTTTGGGATTTACTACTTTTCTCAAGAATTTTGCAGGGGTTCAAATAACCCGCAAAATCAATAACTTATACATTTTATAGCATAAATTAAGATGATATTTGTGTAAATATCATTATAATTGAATATATTTTAGTAAAGTAATGTAGGATTTTCTTTTCCATCTATGTACTTTATCTTCTCTTCTGTTGATTGCTCCAGTTTTTTAATTGAGTCCATTATATCATTAAAAAGCATTTCAACCATATCTTTACTGAAACTCTCTTTTACAACCATTCTTAAAACGGCAATGTCTTCAGCATTTGCTGGAAGTGTATAGGCCGGTACTATCCATCCTTTTTGTCTGAGTTTTTCAGATAGATGGAAGACACTGAATTCACAGTTTTGAAGTTGCGCGGTTACTATTGGAAATATGATGCTCTTGTTAATAACTTCAAACTTCTTTGTTCCATTTAATTTGCTTGCAAGATAATGTGCATTTTCCTGCATATTTTCCATTATCTGCTTATAACCTTTCATTCCAAGTCTTATTAAGTTGTAGTACTGTGCTATAATTGTACTGCTTCCTTTTGAGAAATTTAAGGAGTAGTTGGGCATTATTCCACCAAGATAATTTATATTGAATATAAGTTCTTCTGGCAGGTCAGTTCTGTCTTTAAATATTAACCATCCAACACCAGGGTATACTAACCCATATTTATGTCCAGATACATTGATGGATCGTACCTGTTCCAGTCTGAAATCCCATTTAATATCAGGGTACAGGAATGGTAGAATAAAACCTCCACTTGCACCATCAACATGAATTGGGATATCCCATCCTTTAGTTTCCTTAATTTCTAATAAAGCTGTGTTAATTTCTTCGATAGGATCCATTTGTCCTGTAAATGTTGTTCCAACCACCGCACCCACAGCTATGGTATTTTCATCTACCTGGGCTATAATGTCCTCGGCAGATACCGTGTATATATCCTCATTCAAACCACTTATACAGCTGAATGAAGACATTACCTTGGTAATTTCAGTTTCTGTTGTTTTACAGACATTCTTTTTTAGAGGTATGAGTTTGAGTTCAACATCGAAGTACAGAGCAAATTTTTCCCATACAGTATGTACATCAGCACCCATCACAATGTTGGGTTTGTCGGTTGGTTTGCCTTCGGCTTCTCTACGTTTTTTCCATGTCCATTTATGGGCCAGAAGTCCCAGCATAATAGATTCAGACGAACCTATAGTTCCGCTTCCAATTGAATTAGCTTCTTTTGGTGCGTTAAACAGTCTTGCAAGCATATTAACAACCCTGTTCTGGATTACTTCGGTTTGTGGATATTCATCGTTGTCAACGTAGTTTTTGCCAATGCTTTCCATTATAAGTTTATCTGCTTCGGGTTCCATCCAGGTTGTTACAAAGCTTGCTAAGTTTAAAGATGGATTACCATCTAAATTCAGTTCATCATGTATTATCTGATAGGCTGCCCTTGCAGGCATACCTTCTTCTGGCATTTCATATTTGGGAACGGGTTTAGTAAAGTAACGACTACCATAGGTGGTTGTGTGTTCCCTTTCTATTTTACTCATGTGATCCAAATTTTTCTTATCTGATAACAATTCTAAATCCCCCTAAATTTTATATAAAAAAATTCACTACCAATGAAAAAGAATTCATTTGTTTATTTTAAATCAACTTAAAAACTATGAAATAATTCAAAAATAAATAATTGACATTTTTTTTATGGTTGTTTTATGAAATACTTACTTGATATTAATGAAATGAATAAAAAAATATTGAATAAAATATGAATCAATTCCTTTTTGAAATCTATTTCTAAGTTATTCTTTTGGTCTTTAATAGCTATATATCTTGTTCTTTCTAATGGTTCCACAGATATATAATTAACTGAAATCATTGGAAATAGAACTATTGGTCAGTATTTTTTGATTTAATATGATATTATATCTCCAACTGGAATTCTAGCATAAAATTTAAAGAAAGCATAAAAAAGGTTCCAGTATCATAAAGTGTATATAGACCCTCAACCTAATATAAAGATAGAGCAGGGAAAGGTTTCATTTCAAGTTTACAATTTTATCAAAAAGGTATATCGCTTTATTTTTTTGTGAAAAGAAATCTCCCTGCTCGCCTCCGATTTATAAACAAAAAATTAAAGTAATTATTATTTCCCAAAGTATTAGATTTTAAAATTTATTATAGTTTTAGTGCTCTATACAATTATTTTTATTAAAATTTAAATAATTTTTATTATATAACATAATAACGATTCAAAATAGAATTATAAAAAAAATTGAATATATGTGTTTATCCAACCCAACAACTTAATAAAGATTATATTGAATAAAATTGAGGGAACATAGTCTATTTTAATGTTTAAAATGTCAGATGTAGATATAAATTATTTCTTATTAAAAAAAAATGGTTGGATAAGAATAACAGTTGATAATTTTTTTATGAATGAAAAATTCTTATAAAGATAATATAGGTGGGTAAATTATGAATGAAAACTTAAAAACTGCTTGTTGTTATAATTGTAGATACTTAGATGAAAATGATCATATTAAGAAAATCAGTTTACCCAAGTACATGTGCAGTCTACAAAAAAGTTACAAATATAAATATTCTCGTTGTGACAACCATCAAGAGAAGTTACCAGGAATGGTGATTAAATGAGTAATTTAGTCCATAAAACTGATGGTGGATTTATGGAAAAAAAGGATAACGGAGTTAAATGCCAAAAGTGTGGCTATTTTTTAAAAACAAGCGAAATTACAGCGGCATATCTCTATGGAAAAATTCTTTTACCTTTCAATTCAGGTCAATGTAAAATGAATATGTAAATATATTCAAGTTTAAACGAGGCTATGAAATGAAGTGCACTCGAAGGTTAGTATATTGTAACGATCAATTCCATGTGATACTACCAGATAAGTGGGTGAAAGCTGTAAATATACATAAAGGCGATCATGTAACATTAGAAATTGATGATAACGATTTTCATAAGCTTATAATAAAAAAAAAGTGATAATTGTTTTCAATATTTTTATAACTTTAACATATCTAAAAATAAGAATTAGGGATAATCTTATTACTGATTTTTTTGGAAATTTATTTGATTTAAATAGTGGAAAACTTGTTATGGAAATTTTAAAAACATTATTACACATTCTAATTACATGTTGAAGGAATCAAGCTTAAGATAAATTAATAATAAGATTAGAACCATAATATAATTAAAAATTCATTAAAATACCATAAAAAACGGTGATTTATTTGAACAATTTTGAAGATACCAATGAATTTAGGCCATCAATTAATACATTAAATAGAGTTTTAAATGGAACTTTGGATAATAGAAATGATTATATTGTTGCGTATGATGGAAATTTACCTAGATTAGCAAATTATTTAATTCAACATAATATCCCCTTTGAGTTTGTTACAAAAGGTAGGGAAATAAAAATACCAATTGGAATGGTACATATTGAAAAAACTGAATAAAATAATTTTAACTTTGGGAAATCAAAAAAAAAATTAACTTAAAATCCTAATAAATCAAGTAACTTCCTTTCAACATATCTGTTCTGGCCTTTATATGGAAAATCATGTGCATATAATATGGGATTGAAATTTAGTTCGATTATGCTATGGTTGTTTTTATCGGGTTTTGCTTTTACATCCTTGATGATTATATCTGCACCACAGATTTTTGCACCAACTGCCTTAGCAGAGTTTACAGCAATGATCTTATACTCATCTAATATCTCATCTGTAAAATCAATGCTGTCACCACCAGTGCTGATATTGGAATTTTCTCTAAGATATACAATTTCACCATTATTTGGAACATAATACATGTCCTTATCTTGAGTGGCCAGATAATTCTCTTCAATTAATCCGATAATGATTTTTTCTAGCGGAGTCACATGTCCCTTACCCCTTTGTGGGCTTTTATTTTTTTCATGAACCAGTTCTTCTATATTTTGTACTCCATTTCCAACAACATTTGCTGGGTCCCGGTTCAGTATTGCAACAACTTCCTCTCCAATTACTAAGAACCTATACTCTTTACCCTCTATGAATTCTTCAATCATAACCGAGTTATCATATTTTAATGCATGGACAATTGCATTATTGTAGTCTTCCTTGGATTTCAGGTCTTTCAATATTAATACACCCTCACCAAAATTAGTTGATTTAGGTTTTATCACAATATCCTTACCAACAAAGTCAGGATATTTTTCCATTGCATCGTCAACATGCTTAAAAGTTACACTCATGGGCACATTAATGCCATGTTCCTTAAGAACCATTTTTGTTACTTCTTTGTTTTCCATGATTAATGGGGCTATATATGTGTCAGCAGAAGTTTTGGTTGCCTGTTTCACATATTCAACTTTATTCCCTTTTTTTAAACGGATAAAATTATCATCCATGTCAAGTACATCGATCTCTATACCCCTTTTCAATGCTTCCTTGATAATAAGTTGAGTTGAAAGTTCAAGCCCTACATAGCTTTCTTTTAAAATAATCATGTCCTCCTGATACTATTGTATATTTAAATTATTTATAGCACATCTAGTTCCGAATTCTAGAAAGTCTTCCTTATTATTCTCCATTTCCCTGTGAATCCTTTCAGAAGGTAGAAAAGATATATCAAAAAGCTTTTTATGTTCATTTTCAACACTATTTCGATATTTAACATCTCCTGTAGCATTGGACATTAAATCTGCTATCATTTTGAGCTTTACAAATATTTCCTCTCCCCATTGTTTCAATGCAATTGCTCTTCCATTATATTTTTGGAGTACTAAATTCTCTTTCCTTCCGAACAATGTTATTAAATGGTGATTTAAATTTATTCTATCATATTCATCTTCGGTGATGGGGTTGCTTTGTTCAAACAAACAGAAAAGCATAAACACTTGAATGAAATACATCTGTTCAAGGCTTAAACCCAACTTTTCAAATGGATTCAAATCAAGAATCCTCACTTCTACATATTGAACTCCTCTTTTTTCCAGAGCATCCAGTTGGGTTTCGTCTTTACCTATATTTTGCTTAAGTCTAATTGCGGAGTAAAATTCGCTTTCATTTTGCAAAATATTCCCATTCAATTGTATTTGAGAATTATTCTTATATATTCCAAGCTTAGAATAGTCGTCATTCCGAGTTGTCATGAGTTTACGGAGCTTTTTTGAATATTCGTCCAGACTATTAAAATATATATTTTGATTGTGTTTAAGGATATTTGAATAACCAAATCTGCTTACACGTAGGGATGTTGCGTATTGATTGAAATTTTTAATACTTTCCACACAGCTAGAACAGGATTTCTGAATGATTTTAATTTCTTTGTATATTACAGAATAATATGTAGGATGGCAGAATGGTGATGCTCCAAAAAGGTAAATCAACATCCAACGGTAACGTAGAAAGTTTCTTGTAAGGGCAAAATGTATTTCATTAATAAATGAACGTTTATCATTTTCATTTCCAAAGAGATCATATAAATAATCAACCATTTCTTCGTCAAATGAAAAATTATAGTGAATGCCTGATATCATCTGCATTTTCTTACCATATCTCAGTGCCAGTCCCTTTCGATATATTTCTTTATATATTCCCTCCTCTGAATCTGGAAAGCTTGCAATGGGAATGTTATTTTCATCTGGAAGTTTGGGCGGCATACTAAGGGGCCAGAGTAGTTCATCTCCGATACCATTTTCAACCTCGGTACATATGGTATTTAATTCTTCATATGCTTCTTCAATTGTCTTAAAGGTTGGTGTTATCATCTCGATATGACTTTCAGAAAAATCAGTTGTGATACGTTGATTTTCTAATTTATCTCCAAAAACTGGCGGGTGAGGAGTTAATGCAAGATCACCTGAGGATATGATCCTTTGTGACTCTCTTTCAAAGCCGAAATTTCCTTCTGCCAACAGTTTTCCTTTTCCATCTTTTAAAAAAGACGTTAATATTTCTGAAAAGTCCCAGTTCATAAAAATCATCTTGTTTTTAACAAATAAATATTTTCAATTCATGCCATCCAAAGCAATTGAATAATCTTAAACATTCAATGCCATATCTTCAATTAAATGACCCATTTTTTTATGAATTTAAAAATAGGGCATTCATGATTAAAAAAAATCTTAATGATAAATTTATTATAAATGTTCTTAATATTTTCCTGATTTATGTAGTATTCCATATCTCTTCGGCTTCATCTTTCCCTTCAGCTTCTTTTTTTTGTTTTTCAATGTCTTTAACTTCATTAATCAATCCAGCTAATTCTTTATCCATTTCTAGGTAAATTTTTAAAGAAGTTTTCATTTCAGGGGTACATTCAATACTTCCTTTATACTTGAATTCTTCATCTTCAGACATTTTCCACTCAGAATACTTTCCTGTCTTAATATAACCATATTTTAATAATAAATCCCCTAAGTATCCAAGTATGTGTCTTAAAGATTCTATTATTCTTTTATTAGAATCTGATACATTATAATGGGTGGAAAATGCAGGATATACTTTACATTCTTTTTTTAAATCGTTTATAGGGCATTTATGGCTCCAGAACTTATCAGTGCCTAGATGCATTTCAACAATTTCGGGAATCAGTTTAATTAATTCTCTACATTCATATTTTAAGTCCCGTATACCATCTTTACCATATTTCTTAGTAATATCTGGATGTGATACAACATATTCCTTGATTGTATCCTTATAAAATTTAGTAACATAAATTTCAGTCTCATTTAAGAAAGTAATTAAAACAGGTGCCATTTTCTGACGAGTCTTATCTATTTTAATCGTCAGATCTTCAATTTTTCCATCATATACAGATTTATCCATTTATTATTGTCCCCTTAAATGAATTGAATTAAATTTTAATCTAAATTTTATTTTTAGTAATTTTTGTTTTATTTAAAGTAAAATAAATATTTTTTTCATTCGAGCTATAACCTATCACTTAATAATATTAGTTTGTAATCTTTTTTATGCTTATTTTTGATAACTAATGAGAAAATTTAGGGATCTTCCCTTGTAATTTATTATAATTCTATAACATTTAGAAATGGAGTTACAATATATTTTTAGGATTTATATTTTAGGAATTATGAGATTAAAAAAAAGTAGGGATATTTGAGTTAAAAATAAAATATTATAATTTTAACTCATTGGTAATTTAATACATCCTTTAGAAACTAAATCTGGTTTTCCTATTTTTTTTCTTTAGGTTTTGTTGCTTCCATATTTTCTGTTTTTAGGAAGTTTGAAATATCTGTTATGCTGTTCATTAATGGTGCTGGGAATATTATTGTTGAATTTTTCTCTACAGCTATCTGGTTGAGTACCTGCATAATTCTGAGCTGTAATGCAATTGGATGTTCAGATATGATGTCTGCTGCATCTCCTAATTTAGCAGCTGATAGGAATTCACCCTCAGCAGCAATAATTTTAGCTCTCTTCTCCCTTTCAGCCTCTGCTTGTAATCCTATCACACGTTTCATGTTCTCTGGAAGTGTAATGTCTTTTATTTCAACGGTGGTGACATTGATTCCCCATGGTTCGCTGTGTTCATCTATGATCTCCTTGATTTTGGCGTTTATTTTAGGTGTTACAGAGAGTATCTCATCCAAGTTGAACTGTCCAACCACACTTCTAACTGTTGTTTGTGATATCTGGTTCACAGCGCGGGTATAATTTTCAACTTCAACAACTGCTTTGTATGGATCAATAATTTTAAAATAGGCTACAGCAGCCACATCTATAGATACATTGTCTTCTGTTATGATTTTCTGGGATTGTATAGGCATGGTAATTATCTGAAGTGAGGGTTTAACCATACGATCCACCAGAGGAATTAGTAGTCTCAACCCGGGTTCTTTAATACCAATTACCTTTCCAAGACGGAAAACAACACCCCTCTCATATTGATTAACTATCCTAATAGATAATCCTAGAATAATCAAAATAACAATGACAACAATGAATAAAGTTACTAAATCAACCATTTTTATTACCCTCCTAATTTTTTGAAATATTCTCTAATGTGTTGTTAATTCATACCTAATATTTCTGACAACTTAACTCATCTTTTATCATTTATGTTCACCAATAATTATAACCTTTTTGAATATAATGATAGATTCCAGTTGATAATATTTTAAAACAAATTTTATGATTATAAAATCTTTGATATTATTTGTGAATTAAAAATGAGTCTTTATTGAGAGTATACGAGACAGATAATTAAGGATGGTTCCGAATGAAATGGGTCATAATAAAGGTCCTTTAAATCAAAATCGACACGGGTTGAATAAAAATAATTATTATATGAATTGAATAAATTATGATAAAGTTTGTTTAATATTTGGAGGCCGATAACTAATGAAATTGTCGAAAAAAATGTTATTAGGGTTAGTTGTTGTTTGTTTTGTTGTTGTAGTATCTGGATGTACTTCAAGTAATAACACGAGCGGTACAAACACTTCCAATTTAAATACGACTAGTACAAACACTTCGAGTTCAAACGCGTCAAGTTCTAATGATGTTATTGTTGTGTAAAATATCCCGGTAGTTGGGCTGTTGATGTAAGTGGGACATTCGGATTTCGTTCACTATCAGGTACTGGAGATCAAACAACAAGTATAGGTGATGTATCTGGAGCTTTAACTGCAGCTGCCCGTAAAATAGAGGGCGGTAATGGTGTTCTAACAGTTTCAATAACTAAAGGTGGAAAAACACTCGCTTCACAAAGTACCTCTGCTCCATTTGGAGGGGCTACAGCAGTCGCAACAGGGATCTAATATTCATTCTCCCTTTTTTTTATTTGCATGAATCTATTAATCGAAATTATACTGATGAATATTTTTTTAATAAAATTTGAATAGTTATTTTAGAAATATTCATATATATCGCAGTTAGATTTTGTTATTTTAATGAAAAAAAAGTTATTTTTGTTAAAAATTTTTTCAATTGATCATAAGATTAATTTGGTTTCTTAATCCATAATATAGAATTTTGCAGGGTATACTTGATCAATACAGTTTAAATAGGATTTGCAGTTAATTGCGAACGGAATTAAGTGAATTGTTGTGATTTACCAAGGATTATTGTAATTTGATAATCTCATTATTGGTTTTAAATGGTATGGACAAATTGAATGTTGAGCCTTTTCCAGGTTCGGATTCTGCCCAAATTTTTCCTCTATGTTGCTGTATTATTCTAAGTGAAATTGCCAAACCAATACCTGTTCCATCATATTCCTCACGTGTATGTAGACGTTGAAAGATGGTAAATATTCTTTCTAAGTGATCTTTATCTATTCCAATCCCATTATCTTTAATAGAAAATACATACTCCTTATCTTTTTTAACTGCAGATATATGG
The DNA here is from genome assembly GCF_000744455.1 of Methanobacterium sp. SMA-27. NCBI lineage: Archaea > Methanobacteriati > Methanobacteriota > Methanobacteria > Methanobacteriales > Methanobacteriaceae > Methanobacterium > Methanobacterium sp. SMA-27. The sequence goes on from NZ_JQLY01000001.1 coordinate 858,715, forward strand.
ACTTTAGGGATTTTGTTGTTGTATTTAATAGCATTGCTTATGAGATTTTGAAAGAGCTGTACCATTTGATATTCACTTGCATAGATTATTGGCAGCGAATCATATGTTACAATGGCATTTTTATCTTGTATTTGTGTTTTTAAATTGGTTAAAACTGTTTCTACAATTTTTTCACTGTAAATATATTTGAATTCTCTTACTTTACTTCCGACTCGAGAGTACTCTAATAAATCATTGATCATTATATCAAGACGTTTAGCTCCTTCCACCGCAAAGTTTATGAAGTCATTGGCATCTTTATCAAGATCATCTGCATATCTTCTCTGTAAAAGCTGAAGAAAACTAGTAATCATACGTAAAGGTTCTTTCAAGTCGTGAGATGATACATAAGCAAATTGTTCCAGTTCTTTATTTGAAATTTCTAATTTACTTATCAGGTTTCCCAATTTAATTTCAGCCTTTTCATGATCGTCTATCTCAATATTTAACATTTGATTAATACGGGCATTACGTTTTTCTAGTATTTTCTCTGCTTTTTTTTGAGCAGTAATATCGTGAATAACAGAACAAAGTACATTTTTACCTTTATAAGGGATTAAACCGCTATGAATATCTACATCACTGATGGTTCCATTGGATAAAAGATGTTTAAATATAAAATGGTTTTCTTGTTGGGCCATTGCCTTTTGCATTTTATCCTCTATTAAATCCAGATCCAAAATATTAATATCCGATATTTTCATTTTAAGTAATTGTTCATAGTCATATCCATAAAAATTACAAGCTGCAGGGTTTGCTTCTATTATATTTAAATTAACTGGATCTATTAAGATCATGATTGTATGATTGTTGTAAAAGATCTCACGATATCGTTCTTCACTCTCTTTTAAAGCCATTTCAGTACTTTTAAGATCGCTAATATCTGTTACGGCTGATCTGAATTCTTTGAAATTTCCATTCCCATGTGGAACATACATGGTTTCAAGATGGGCGTAAAATATATTATTATCCTTTTTAATGAGTTTGATGTCGATTGTATCATTAGTTCTCGTTTCCAGAACTTTCTGTAGGTGATGATAAAACTTGTTTTGATTATCTGGAGCAATATATTGAATAAATGCAGTTTTATTGAGGTTAAGCCTTTCAACACCTAATAATGATGCTCCTTTAAGATTAACCTCTAAAATAATCCCTTCTTTATCTAATGTAAAATATCCATCGGGTGCAAAGTTATACAGATCAAAATATTTGCGCTGAGAATCTTCCAATTTTATCTGGGCTTGTCTTAATTCTTCGTTTTGCATCTCCAATTCGACTTGGTGAACATGTAATTCATGAAATAATTCATCAGTATCTTTATACTGATTTATTTTATGATCATATTGTTTTTTAACTGTTTCTTCTGCTTTTTTACGCAGTTTTTCGAGTTTTATCTTGTCATCATCCATTTATTCTTCCCCATTACCTAAAATAAGAATAAATATCTTATTTAGATATGTACAAATTAGTATATTACTTTTTCTAATTTAAATTGAATAAATAATTCAAATCTCTAAAAAATTAGTTCCAATATAATTTGATGGTTAATAAAAGAGAACATTTTCACATATTGAATTATATACACATTATTCTACCATATTGTACAAATAATTTTTTAAAAATATTTAAAGATCAGTATTCAGGCTAATATACTAATCTTAGTGCCCCTACATTCTATTTTAATAATTACAATTAAAAAATACGGTTTTTTATTAACAATCTATGTATTTTACTTTTTATTAATATAGAAATTATTAATAATAATTATCAACATAAGATTAATTGGTATAGTCTAATCATTGATGGAATCATAAATGTATAAAAGGGATTATAATAAGATGGTCCGGCAGGATTTAAACCTAAATTTATCTTTAACTTTAAAGAATTAAAACTATTTTTTTAGCTTTTAAATGATACTAGGGAGTAGGATATCCATGAGCGGAACAGATGAATGGAAGTTAGTTGAAAAAATATTGGGTAATGCATTAAATAAAGAGGATACTGAAAAATTGGTAAATGCATTAAAAAACTCTGTAAAGCACGATTTTGAACAGATTTTAAAAGAATTTGTACAAAAGATAAATGAACCAGTTGAAATCCTGCTAATAGGAAACGATCCAAAAATTATGCAGGAATTAATAGCAACATTTGGAAGATCAAAACTCACTACCAGCATCCGCTTTACAGGGAGTGTTGAAGAAGCCAGTAACATGATATTCCAACAAGGAGTTTACAGTGATTTTCCTATAGCAAATATTATAATATTTGATTTTGCAACACTACGTGGTGAGAGTGGATTGGAAAATTTAGAAAATATCATGGAAAAAAAGAGTATCATAAAAAATGTACCTGTGATTATTTTAACCGATGATTATGAAAAAGTGAAACATCTAGAGAAATATCATCCAGACCTATTCTTAACCAAACCCAATAATTTCAAGGAATACCAAAACATTGTTGAAACAATAAAAGAATTCTGGCTCACTTATACCTACAACAAAGAATAGAATCTCATAAGATGTTTTATTAATGTGAATACTAGCCTATTTGTATCTAAAACAGTTACTGTACTAAGTAATGGTGGAGGTGTTGGAAATAAATACCGCAAACACTGTTAATGCAGAAACGAAAACCTATACAAAAAACAGGTGTACCAATAACTATCTAGTTTATTGAAATATATGAATTAGACATATGGAGGAAAACCAATCAAATCCTTTTTTATTAGAACAACTACAAGAATTAAACAATATTGTTCCATCTAAATCATTCAAATAAATATGTTTGGATTTAAATCCATTCAAAAGCATGTAAACTACAGTCAAAAGTATATTCTTTTATTAATTATTTTATCAATTTTCCGTACTGTTATATTGGTTATGTGATATACTTAATAAGTAGTACTAAACTCTTATGAAAATATATTCAAAAACCAATTAAAAATAATAAATTGGGGGATGATAATAAATGACAGACTTTTATATTATGGTTAATGAATCAGAGAAAGAATTTATTGACCCTATGAGAGTTGGTGACTACTCAAGAGATCGTGAACTAGATTTTATAGAAAGTTCAACCATTTTCTGGTATCTCATGGGTGCCCATGAAAATAAAGAACCCGATAACAAAGATACAGTATATCACGGTAGATGGAATGGTAAAAAAATTCGATTAATAGGTAAAAAACACGACAAAGACCAGTATAACACCATAATAAATAACAATGAATATACAGACATCACAATTGAAGCACATAACGAAGTTGAGATCTGAGGGTTAATACAGAGTTTATACGTAAGTTAAATGGGGAAAACTAAAATGGATGAAAACAAAAAGAAGAAAATCTTAAAAATGTTATCTAATGCAAAGAAGGAAAATCCAGAAAATCCTGTAGTATCGTCTAAAGATTTGGAAGAAAGTTTAAATATTGAGTATAATGAGTTAGATTCATATATCCGAGACCTGAAATGGAGAGGATACATAGAATACGATGGTCCTGAGACCTATGATGGTCAGGATATTAAAATTACTCCTAAAGGGGAAAAATATTAAAAAGATTTTTTTTAATATTTTTTTAAATTTCATACTACTAGGATTTAAAAAAATAGAATTTTATAATGGAATGTAAATACTAATCCATATGGTATTTGCTCTTATTTTGTAATAAAAACTAATCATCATAAATAATATTATTTGTTTTAGAATTATCTGTTTTTTTAGATTTAGATATGGGTTTAATAATAGTACAATTCCCATTAAATCTTCTTTATTCTGAAAAACATAAGTTTTACATATCTGTTTAGCACAATTAATAATATATATTTTAAATTATGGGTAAAATCAATGTCTGTTAATTCTGGATCAGATCGAGTATATAAATCTATTTTTGAAAGTAGTTTGGAAGCTATTTTATTAACAACCCTTGATGGTACTATTTTGGCTGCTAATCCCAAAGTCCAACAGATTTTAGGATATTCCAATGAAGAATTACTCAAACTTAGTATATATGCTATTGTTGATACCGGTGAAACAAAATTAAACTTTATCTTCGAAAAATCTGGAATTGCAGATAAATCAAGCCGTGAAATAACAATTATACAAAAGAACGGTGAAAAATTTAATGCTTTAATATCTTCCAATAATTTCAGAGATGAAGAGGGTAATGAACTGGTCAGTGTGGTCATTAAAGAAATAAAAGAAATAAAAAAACTGGAATTAGCCTTAGAAGATAGTGAAAAACAGTTTCATAAATTATTTGAAAATATGATAGATGGCTATGCCTATTGTAAAATGCTTTTTGATGAAAAAGGACGTCCAATTGACTGGATATATTTGGAAGTAAACAGAGCATTCGAACAATTGACTGGACTTAAAAATGTTAAGGATAGAAGAGTCACAGAGGTAATTCCACAACTTAAAAAATTAAAACCAGACTTATTTGAAATATATAGAAGAGTAATATTGACCGGTATTACAGAGTCATTCGAATTATATATCAATCCATTAAAAATTTGGTTGCATATATCAGTGTACAAATCTGGTGGTGATCAATTTGTAACGGTATTTAAAAATATTACCCATCGTAAAGAGGCTGAAAAAGAATTAATAGAATCTAAAAACCGTTTATTTGATATTATTGATTTTTTACCCGATCCAACATTTGCCATTAACAGTAGGGGAGAAGTTATAGCTTGGAATCGTGCCATTGAGGCTATAACTGGATTTAGGGCCGAAGATATGTTGGGAAAAGGAAATTATGAATATGCTCTGCCAATTTATGGAATTAGAAGACCAATATTAATTGATCTTGTAACCGATCCCAATAAAGTCATTGAAAAGCAATATAGTAAAATTAAAAGATGGGAAGATGGTATTTATGGTCAGACAAACGCACCATTAAAGGGGATTAATCGTATCCTATGGGGAAAAGCAGTACCTCTTTATAATGACAAAGGCATTATTACTGGTGCTATAGAGGTAATTCGTGATATAACTGAAAGTAAAAAAGCAGAAAAAGAAGTTATAGACTCTCTGCATGAGAAAGAATTACTTATTAAGGAGATCCATCATCGTGTTAAGAATAATATGCAAATAGTTTCAAGCTTACTTAACCTGCAAACAAATTATGTAGATGAAAAGGAAACTGTGGATGTCTTAAAGGAAAGCCAGAATAGGGTAAGATCTATGGCCATGATACACGAAGAACTGTATCGATCTGGAGATTTAACTCATATTAATTTTGTTAATTATGTTCAAAATTTGATCCAAAAATTGTTATATGCGTATAATATCGATGCTACCATAATTAAACCGATACTAAAAATAGAAAATATAAATTTAAATATGGAAACTGCTGTTCCTTGCGGGCTTATAATAAGTGAACTTGTATCTAACAGCTTAAAATATGCTTTTCCTAATGGAATGGCAGGAGAAATCTATATTTCACTCAAATCAAAAGAAGACAAATTTGAACTTGTAATACGTGATAATGGTATAGGACTACCTGAAAATTTTGACTTTAATAAACTAGATTCATTGGGTCTGCTACTTGTAAAGAATTTAACAGACCAGATTGATGGTGATCTTACAATCAACGTTACAACTGGAACAGAATTTATTATAAATTTTGAAGAATTAGAATATAAAACACGTATATAAAAACTATTTTGGAGTTAATAAAATGGTAATAAAGCTAAAAAGTTTTAGAATATTTAATGGTAAAGATGTAATATATGCAGTTGATAAGGCTGATAAAGAATTCCATGACTCATATAGTGGATTTTTTTCAAAGGATGACCCTAATGAAACTATAATAGATTCCTTGTTATTACACAGAGGAAATGATCAATTATTAGAAATAATTTATAAGAGTGGAAATAACAGGTTTTTAAATCTTAGACTAATACAAAGCTACAGCTATCAAGAGTTATCAAATAAATAAAAAATTTAATATCAAAATTGTTCAAATATTTTGATTTTGAATATAAGTTTTTTAATTAAATTGTATTAGATTGTATTTTTTTAAAAATAATAAATGAAAATAAAGATTTAGGGTTTTAAAAGTTCAATAAATTCTTTTTTAATAAAAAAAAAATACTCTTTAAATTATAAAAGTTAATTAATTTTATCCCAACTCTAATAATTCCGGGTTTTTTCTTCTGAATATTTTTGAATGATGGAAATAGCAATATCTACAACATTTTCACCATTTTCAATTCTATTATTGAATATTGGGAATTGTTTGAGATATCTCCGTAACCTATCAGTATTTTCACTTTTGGGTAAATCTTCTAAATTTGATTTGCTTTCACTATTTTTAATTTCAGGTTCACAAATCATTTGGCCGTTACTATTCTTTTGAATAACGAACTCAACATCCTCTGGTTTAACATTGTTACGTTTTACTGCCATTAGGAAACTGTTTAAACCATTTTTTCTCATTTCATACCATTCTGATGGGTTTACCCATTGTTTAATAAATGATTCTAATTTATTTATCTGTTCATTTGGAATTTTCATATTAACTCCTTTTATAAAATTATAATAACTTTCAATGATGTTTTTTTATATTAAATATTTCTTAAAAATCTCATTTCAATCATTTTTGTGCCCCTCAAAAGATTATGTGTTCTTCTATTTCATAATACGTTTTAATAGGGTCATTTGGATTTTCTATACTGTCATCCAATTTATTTTTTCTTTTTCCTGCTTCGATTTTAGTTGAATGTATTTCTAGTATATGTGGACATTCATTTGAATGTAAATTTGAATATGCCATAATTATATAACATAATTTCAATTAAAATCCCTCTTTTTTACAGTTAAAAACAAAAATATATAAAAAAAATGTTTTATCGTGAAATTAATATTATTTTGAGGGTTTATCACAAGAAAAATCTTTACATTTTTGATCTAAACTGATATAGATTTTATGTAATTTGCATTTTCCTGAACATTCATAGCCCCAATCATTTGAATGTTCACAATTTCCACAGCATTCTCCAGGACCTAAATTAATCTCTTTTTCAATTTTTATTGTTCTTATTTCATCGTCATAAAGAGGATCAGGGTTCTCAATAGTATTACCTGTTAGAATGCCGCACTCTGGACAGAATTTCTGATTTATTTCAATTTCGTTCCCACAGTTTTTACAATTAGACATCTTATCAAATCTCACTTTTTTTATTATTCCTTCCTTTAATCTAAGGATTTTGGGTTAACTCATAGATTTTTACCCATATTTTTAAAAGAAATACGTCAATAACTTATTCATCTTTTGATAAAATTAAGGGGGACAATTATAGATCCTTAAAGAATCTTTTTGTTGTTGCAATTGAATAATATTAAAAATTGTTTAATTCTAAAAATTTACAAAAATATTTCAGAATTTATCTTGAATCATTTTATTTCAAATCAGATTTGGTTATGGGAAAAAAATCTATATTTATTATATAGTTTTTAAAGTATTTAATATTCACCATATTTTTTTTAATTTAATTTTAAGAATTTGGATAAAAGTAAAGATTTCAATTAGATATTTAGTAATTGTTCTAACCTCTAAAAATTTACATTTTAAATCAAAGTAGTTTAGGAATTATTAGTTAAAAAATAAAGAGGGCAATTAAATAAAAAATTTTTGAGTTAAATTCCAATAAAAAAAAAGGAAAAAAAAATTAAACGTTTTTGACTTTTGACCAGTAATTAAACCGGTAAAACTTTTCTATCGTATAAATCGTTTAACACTTCTGCAAGACCTATATATACACCACTTGCACCGCATATTATTCCTTCATAACCAGCAATTAATGTTATTGCCGGATTTCCGGTTAATGTAGATGCAGTTAATAGGAAGAAGAGTATTGCGAGAGTCAGGAAAAAGAATTGTAAAGCCCTGCTTATTTTAAGAGTTCCTACAAATATTCCCACTGTAAATATTCCCCATATTAAATAGAATATTGCATATGCATTAACATCTGGAGCTATTCCCCAACCTAGTTTTGTAAATATTAATATAAGAACATCTGAAATCCAAAATATTCCGTATAATCCAAATGCGACAGTTCCAAAGGTGTTACCATTTTTATATTCCATAGCACTGACTATTAATAGAGTTATACCTCCATAAACTAATCCCAAAGTTAATATCATACTGTTTAGTGCATAAAATCCTGCAAGATAGAAACCAAGAAAAACAATTGTTAATCCTACGGCTATAAATCCCAAAGGTGCAGGGTTTGCAGGAGTATGTTTTGATAACGTTCTTCCATCTATTGTTATCGTTGCAAATTCATCTTCTACCATTTTTTTCCCTCCATATTTTAACACATCAACTCTAATGATCGCTAATATATCCAAAAATGATTAATTAAGATTTAAGGGCTTAATACGGAATATTAATTAATATTAAGTTCATAAATCCCATATTATTTATAATATCATTATTAATAATTACAATTATTCACATTAATATAATGCTAATATTACAACCAAATAGGAAGATTTAAATATAAATAAATAATTTAACACGTATTCCAAATTAGAAAACTAAATATAACCCTATTCAATCTTTATAACTGTAATTGCAGTTAATAATGCTCCTAATTGTGGATAAAAAGAAATACAGCATATTTTCATTGATCATTTAGCAATCAAATATAATATCATTAGAGTAGTTATATTTGGTATTGCAATATTCACCATGAAACAATTAAAATCCAATGACTGGAAATTGGGTAGAACGGTAAATGTATAAATTATGTAATCATAGGAGATTTATAACCTAAATATTTTCACTTTAAATCAAACTCAACTACATACAGAATATTTAGAGAAAATTTAAACTTTGTATAAAAAACAGCTGTTTTGGACAGAATATATTTCAATTTGGAAATATAAGAAATAAATCCATTTAACATGGATGGAGAATTTTAATGAAGAGAAATCAAACAATTTTAATCATTATTGGTGTTATAATTGTTTTATTTGTTTTAATCAATTCTAGTTATTCAAATAACAACTCTAATGATATTAGAGTTGCTTATATTCCTTGTGACCATGAATCAGCCCTTTTTGTTGCTGAAGCATAGAATATATATAAAAATGAAGTATTAAATGTTACAACTATGACCATATCCACAGGTTCAAGCATTGTTTCAGCAGTGGCAAGTGGAGATATAGACATAGGATATATAGGAATAGCTCCAGCATTGCAGGGAATAAGTGAGGGGGTGCCAATAAAAATTGTTGGTGCAGTTAATCTTGATGGCAGCGGAATAGTTGTGGATCCAAAGAAAATATAACCAATACCACAGATTTAAAGGGGAAAAAGGTGGCCACACCCGGAGTAAGTTCCATACAACAAGTTCTTCTACTTTATCAACTTCAGAAATATAATTTAACCACTAGTGAGGTTGATATTTCTTCGGTGGACATTTATATGCTACCCAGTACATTGGCTTCCAAAAAAGTGGATGCATATATACCATATGAACCATATGTCTCCCTTGCCCCTTACAGAGACATTGGAAATGTGATGATGTACTCTGATGAGATAATGCCGGGGCATCCATGTTGTGTTATAGTTGCACGTCAGGATTTTATTGATCAGCATCCGCAGGAACTCCAAAAATTCCTGGATATACATAAAAACACCACAGAATTTGTTAACAACAATCAAAATGTGACAGCTCAGCTAATTTCAACAGAATTAACAACCAATCCTCAATTGGAAATGATGTCACTTCCTCATGTGAAATTTGTATCCCAAGTAAACAAAGCATTCCAAGATAAAGTGATTAACTTCATGAATATTGAGCTCCAAATGGGATATCTGAAAAAAAACATGACCGTTGATCAAATTTTTGATACCCAATTTTTAGGTGATTAAATGAGAAAAACACTAATTTCTTTAATAGTACCAGTAATTATTGTTATATTCTGGGCATTGCTAACAACTTACACGGGAATAATACCATCATATTTAATTCCAAGCCCTCATGATGTTTTTGCAGCATTTGAAGAGCTTTTAGTTAACGGCTCTCTTGTTTCTGATACACTCGATACACTTACCCCTGTTTCTGTGTTAGCATCATCAGAATAATGTTAAACTATTTATTATTTTTTTTAGTTCATAGTTTTCTGGTAATGATTTTAGATTTAGTTTTATCAAAATAGATTATTACTTTTCATACGCTCTAGGATTAGCGTAACATATTATAAAGACACCATTTAGTATTAGGTGATAAAATGGAATCTTTCAATGGGTATAATAAAAATAGTCAAAAAGAATCAACCAGCTATTCACTTCAAGCTATAAAGTTTATGGATCCGGGCATTAAATCCTTAGACTGTGAAACTGATGGATTATTGGATTTTGAAGTACAGATAACTTTAGATTCATTCCAAAAAACCAAAAGACAATAATTATTTAGTAAATAGGACACTAAAATTAAAAGTAGTATCAGATCAGGGTTATAATATTTTTCTTCCAATTATAACCCAATTTTATTTTTATACCATGTAAAATTGAGTTTAACAATTATTAATGGGAAAATATTTTGAATTTTGATTTAAAAAAGTATTTAACTTGTCTGTATTATTAGTTTTGTTATATCACACCATTGGTTGCTTATTATATAATTTAGATATTATTTTATGATAGAAATAACTGAATCAATCTACTAAAAAACTTAATATTTAATTCCAGAAATTATAATTGAAAAAATTTTGTTATTATATTAACCAGATGAACGATAATTCATATTTTAGTATAATAATTGAATTATTTCGAAGAAACATATCTGTATATCAAGACAAATATAAATATAATTCTGAGTAGGAGGGATATAATTGGTAGATAAAGTTCACTATTGGATTTCAGAAGTTTGTTACAAGGATAACCATATCGAATCTGTCAGAATATATAAAGATAGCGAAGTTGTATATGGGTTAGAAAAAACATGGACTGTAACAGCAGTTATCGATACTATAAATAAAGGTTATAACATTGGTACTATGATTAAAAAAGAGGGTAGATGGTGTGCAGGGGCCATAATAGAAGTAGTAACATAGACGGAACAGAGTATATCTGGACCGACAGGGATTCATCAGCGGAAGATAATCTAGAAAATCTTCCAAGATTCTAAAAAGGAAATATATTCCCAATTCTTTTTAAAATTTAGAAATATTCTATATATCAAAAATTCTGTTATTATGTCATTAGCTTTGCCACAAATATAATGGATTTCTATGTGATATAATGAGAATAAATACAGTTAAAATGCATTAAAATTCAAATTCTTAACTAAATAAATATTACTTCTAAAATACTAAAATCCAGAATAAAACAATAGAAAAAAAGTATTATATTAATTAAATCGAATTTTACAGAGGGGGTAATTATATCCCAAAAAGTAAGAATGGTTTAGCTGTATATAAACCGGCTAATTCACTTCTTAAACGGAATATAAACCCCGGAACTGAATTGAGAATAAGTTTCTTTATCAAATTTAGGGTAATCTAAATCTGCATCGTTGAAAATTCCCACATAAGCTATATAAAAATATTTTTTAGAAATTAAAAATATTGCCGAATAATCATTTAAAATGTCTTCAAAATTTTCTTCATTACATTTTATTTCAAGATCATCCATTTCCTTAGTTATTTTATCTTTTATTTCAAGCATCCTGAAATAAATTTCATCCTCGTTTTTATCAATTACTTCATTAAACTTTTCAATAAATTCTTCGCTACGATCACCACTCAATCCTTCAATATTATCAAAATTATTAAAAACAAAATTTTTTATATAATCTGATACAACATACTTTTCCATAAAATACCACCAATATCAGATTTGTTTTTAAACACATTTAAGTTAATCTAACAACATAAAATCTAGAAATTGTTCATAATCTTTCTAATTACACTTTAATTTCAAAAAAACGATGGAATTAATCTAATTTTATCCTAAAATAATTTTGAAAACATTTAAATTAAATCCATAGGTAATATAGGATATATAAAAATAAAATTTCATTATTTTCAAATAGAATTATTCATACTACCAGGATAAATTTTACTTAAATGCATAACAAGGGGGAATATGATTTATGGACTTAAAGGAAGATAATGAATATGAATTAGAACTAAAAAAAGCAAAAAAAGAATATTTAATAGCCGCTGATTTTTTAAAAGGATATTTCAGGTTCATTTATGAAAATGCAGGCAAGAAATGGACTGAAAAAGATGATGCTGAAATTGAAAAAGTGATGTGTGCTATAAAAAATTTAGCATATTGGGAATCTGTAAAAGCAACACGTATCATGACAAAAAGACAAAAACCAGAATAGAAAAAAAAATTAATTCTAACTAATCAATTGGATTTGTATTATATTAACAAAATAAAGAGAAGAAAACAAAAATCTCTCCTCAAAAAAAGGATAATTGAATTAGAAATAAGTTAAAAAATATTTGGAAAGAAATTATTTACAATATTCAAAGAATATTTAGTTCATTTATAAAATTTCTCCCGAACTAAAACAGGTCCAATTATTCTATCCTAATCTATTCCGGTGAGATTTAAGATGGTGAGTGTTAATTCATTGTTCTCTGTTTTACCATTACCATATACTATGGAAACTGTTATTATATGATTTTCCTGGGAGACATCTGGATTTATAATCCTATTATCCTCGCTTGTAAGTGCTAATTCATAAACCGAATCATCCGGGGTGAAACTTGTAAAATCCCTAATAATTTTTCCTGTGGACTGGTCAATAATTTTATACTTGCCTGCAATGGTTTTTAACAGATCATCAGAAAGAGGGTTGTTGTTCTGGTCTAAGAAATTTATTGATAATATTCTACTCGACCTTTCTGTAATGGTTTTCTTTTTAGAAACCAGATTTAAATCTAAATTTACCTCTGTGAATGAATAATCCATCTTTGGAAATCCTAAACCAAATGGTATCATTGGAGATCCATTTAGACAGTAATTTGGACCGTTAATGCCTATTACTGTCGAAATCTCGTTGTAAATGTCTGAAAGTTTTCTTGGTTTGAGATTACAGCAGTATCATAGGTTAATAATTCTATAACCATTCTCTTTTGAGTTTCTTCAATAAGAGTTTTAATAGCCTTAGAAAGGGGTATGCCATTGGTGTGGCTAATATTGATTTTTGGGATTATAAAATCAAGTTCTTCAGCAGTTGTTTGAAGTGTTTGGGCTTTCCAGTTTAGTGAAGCAGAAACTTCCACAGAGGGATTCAGTTTATGTATGGTTCCTGACATATCCTTTGCAAATTCTGCCAGTATTGTTGATTTCTGATCATCGGTATAACCATCCCATGCATGCCAATGGAAGTCATCGAAGGAAATACCCATAATAACGGGAAAGTCTTGGAGTAACTGTAAAAGTGCCTGTTTTAACGTGTTTCTGTGTTGATTGTTAGTTGGATCCACTAGGGATGATTGATCCGAAGCTTTGAATCCATTTATGTTAATTATCAATTTTAGATTGGTATGTTCTAAATCGCTTATCAGTTTGTTCAAATTTTTTTTACACACTGTATAATCCTTCAACAAGAAACTGTCTTTATAAAACACAGTTGTTAATCCTCTATTTTCCAGCTCAACAAAATCTGGGTTAGGATTGCCCTCGATAAGATATAAACCTCTGATATCCATAATTTTTAAACCTCTTGATCTTTTGTTTAATACAAGTTAAAATCTGATTCATCACTTACTATATTCTATACTTCAAATGACATAAATTTTTCAGAAAAATTATTTTTTAAAGAATAATTAATCAATTAAATACAGATGAGATACGGCATTTAATTAATTCATATACAACAACAGCAACGATATTATTTCAATTCCATTCAAATCTACTATTAACCTATTAAAATGTGATTTAAACTGATAAAAAATGATATAATAAATTTTAATGAATAGGTTTTGATTATAATTTGAACTTTATAATTATTTAGTAAAAAAAAATGGAATTTATGTTCAATATTAAATTAATTTGGATTTAGAATGGAATACTAAATAAATTATTGTTATTCCATAAATCAACATGTAATAATAAAAAGAAGTTGGTTCACCCCGATTATTCTACCATCCCTTCTCAAAACAAAGAATATATATGCTTAAGATCAAGATTGTATAAGTAATATATATTAATATAATATTTTAACAAAATTGATAGTGATTGAAGTGAAGAAATCATTTATTATTTCGATATTATTTTTAATCTTTTTGCTAAGCGTAAGCAATGTATCTGCAGCAGATCCTATAACATTTACTTCTGATCAAGTGATCAATGCAACAGGCTTCATACTATCCTATGTGGACACAAATCAAACACTTCCAGTAGATGTAAATATATCTGGATGTATGGTGAGCATGTCACAATTATTAGAACTGTTAACATCAGTTGTATTAAATATAAACAATACTTCATCCGATACAATTGCTCTTGAAAATTATGATAATCCCCCCAATCCTTCAGAAAACATCACAAATAGTATTATAAATTCAACAGAATATCTGGAAATTGCAAATCGAGTAAAGTCTTTTATGGATTCTAATAAACGTGCACCTAATTATGCTACTCAAACAAGTACTGGAAACACAATCCGTTTTGAATCATTAGTTTACATGTATTCACAAATCTTGAACTCTTACAACCAAACCAGTGTTCTACCAGATAATGTAAATGTCACATCTTGGTACTATGTTACAAATAAAATAAACATCACTAATCTAATTGGTAATACAAGTTATGGATATGTTGAAAAAGAAATATATGGAAATCAAAGCTCGAATCAGACAATAGTTCTCATAGTTGGAGTACACCCTCAAGAAAATGGTATACACACTGCCATTGCCAATGCCTTAGAAACCAGACATTAGATCTCACAAAGAGGTATATTATTTATAAAGTACATGTAACTCAAGATGCTGATGATTACAATAAAGGACGGTTAAATGGACAATTACTAGCACAAGAGTTCGTAGTACCCGATGTTCCTAAAGAAAAACCAATTTTGGCACTGGATATTCATGAAAATCAATACCAGAATAGTGGTTATGCTTATTCCAGATTTTTATATCCAATTTCAAATACAAATGTTACAACTACCTATGCAAATGAAATAATCAGTCAAATGCCATTTTTAGTTATATACACTCCTCCAAACCATACTAGTCCAGAATATGTTACTGTTCCAATTGCAAATATGGAATACCAACAATAATCTATGAAACATTCATAAATGACGAACAAAACAAAAAAGCTTCCGATGCAACTGCATTTATAAATGCATTAAACACTGCAATCGGGACCACCCCTATAGTAGACCCTATTGTTGATCCTGTAGGCCCTATTGAAGATATAATAAACATCACAGCAGAGGCCAATTATAAAACTGGACTATACAACACTGATAAAAGAATTATTCTTTCAATGAATATAAATGGATCTATTTATTACACTACAAACAGCACCACCCCTACTAATAATAGCAAAAAATATACAGGTCCATTTATAATATCATCCACATCTACATTGAAGTTTATTACAATTAAAAATAGTAAAAAATCCCCTGTTTATACAGAAAGGTATAACATTGATAAAATATCTCCAAAAGTAACTATAACTAATCCTAAAAATGGTGCAAAAGGATTTTCAAAAACAGCAACAATATCAATAAAATTCAGTGAAAATATTAAAACAAGTAGTAAATGGTCTAATATTTATATTAAAAACTTAAATACAGCAAAAAAAGTTGGAATCAGCAAATCAATAAAAAATAACATACTCAATATCAAAATGACTAAAAAAAGATTTGGATATAATACATACCAAGTTTATATTCCTGCTGGAGCAGTAAAGGACAATGCAGGAAATAATATTGCTACTACAACCAGTTTTAAGTTTAAAACCTGCAAATAACTCAATTTATATTGATATTAGATGAAATGAAATATATTTAAGACAATATCAAACTTTTATTATAAGCTTGAAGGAAGAAAATATTTAATTTTTAATGGTGTGTTTTATGGTGAAATCATTCAATATTTTAGAAGCAGAAATAAAAAATATGGCACTTAAAGATGGAGCAAGCATAGTTTTACCCATTAATCCCGAAGAAGTTGTGGTTGAGAATTGGGTTAGATTAAAATGTCAGTTTGGATGTCCTAATTACGCTAAAAAATTATCATGCCCACCTTACAGTCCAAAACCAGAAGATACCAAAAAAGTGCTTAATGAGTATTCTAAAGCATTTTTAATTGGATACAAGGGATCAACCCTATTTAACAGATATGATACTGAAAATATGGATGATTTATTTCCTAAAGTTTTAAAAGATATACGCAGATCCTTGTTTGAGATAGAAAAACATGCATTTTTATCAGGATATTACAAGTCATTTGTATATGGGTTTTGTGGCCCTTGTACAAGTTGTGATAAATGTGTAGTTGAAGATGGTATTTTATCTTGTAAATATGCTACTGAATCCAGACCTTCAATGGAGGCATCGGGCATTGATGTCTTTAAAACAGTTAAAAATGCAGGATTAGAATTAGAGGTTCAAACCAGTAAAAATCTCAATGAGTTACGCATGTTTACTCTATTATTAATAGAATAAATTTCACCCCGAAATCATTGCACAAGAAATAAAACAATTCCTTAAAGAGGAATAAAATCCGAATTGGGGACAAATACAAGATTATTTCAAGGATTAAATTTATCCTCTATTAGCTTTAATTTTTATGCTAACCTTTATTATATCACTTATATAACCTCTTGATATTGTTATCTGAGAAGTTTGTCAAGAGCTTTGGCAGCTGTTATTTGAACATCATTGACTTTATCGTTTAATACTTTTTGGAGTGGTTCTATTGCACGAGCATCCCCAATATTACCAAGAGCATTGGCAGCAGACATTCTCACCCACGGATTTTCATCTTTTAATGTGCTTATGAGAGGTATAACTGCATTTACATCTCCTATTTCGCCAAGTGTTTCTGCAGCATGCCCTTTCATTTGCCATTCTTTATCTTTTAATGCATTAATGAGAAGTTCCACTGCAGGTTCTCCTATTTTAACAAGAGAAATAATAGAATTACTTCTAACACCATTATTTTCATCATTTAATATGTTTATGAGAGGTTTGATTGCACGTACATCTCCTATTTCGCCAAGTGTTTCTGCAGCCTGCCATCTTACACGCCACTCATCATCTTTTAATGCATTAATGAGCGGTTCAACTGCAGATTGACCCATTTCGCTAAGAGCCTTGGCACCATTCTTTCGCACATTCCAATCTTCATCTTTTAGTGAATCTATGAGCTTTTCAACCGAAAGTTCTCCAATTTCTCCCTTATATTCGCTTTTACTTGGTAAATCTGAATTTTCTTCGTTTAAATTGGGATGTTCCATTATACTTGAATCAGTAATTTTACCAATAGCAAAAGCAGCGTCCCTTCGAACTGACTCATCATTTGTGTATTTAAGCAAATTCATGAGTCCTTTAATGTCTTTATCCTTTTCCATTTTTTTAATATCTGGTTTACCCATCCCTAACAACTTTTTTATATCCATTAAAATTTTACCCCTTTATAATTATCAATATTTTTAATTAGAATAGATGGTTACGGTTCATACATAAATTAATATTTTACTAAGTTAATTTATTTTTTAAAAGTATAATATTGTTTTAAAAACTATTTAGGATGATTTGAAATATTATTTATTCTGCTGCATGTCTGAAATCATTACATCAGGGTGATGATAACTTTTAGGAAATTCACCATATCCATGGATAGCATTTTGCGGGCACCATTTTATGCATGCTAAGCATGTTTCACAATGATGTTGCCATACTGGTTTACCCTCAACTAATTTAATATTATGTACGGGGCAAATCTTGGCACAGGTAGTGCAGTTTTTACAGTTCTCGTCTGTATGATAACTGTTGTCCATTAGGTGTATTATTTCCTCTGCTGGGAGATTAGGATTTTTTTTAAATCCTGCTGTATTGGACATTGATTTTAAGAATATGGGTTTAAAAATAGCAGTTTTCATAATTCGTTCTAAAATGTTAACCACTGGTTTGATTAGAATACTATCAGTGTCAAATTTGTATTCTTGCTTGGCCAGAACACATTCACAAATTGTGGCAAGTTTCTCCTTTTTCCAGTCTTGATATAATTTCTCTTTGTTTTCAAAAGGCTTGGTGAAGGCGTTTTGGGGCATATGAACTCCAAATCCTGATGAAAGCCGACCGCCGCGTGAATTGATCATTTTATCCAACAGTTTTAATGTTGTGCCAAATCCGCCGCCATATGTACAGACTGCAAAGATATAAGGTTTATTAATGTTTTCGAGTTTCATAACAAATCTCTGGACAATAAGTGGGATATTAATAATTCCTGTGTAATAAACCGGGAATATAATCCCGATCACATCTGCATTGGTTGTTATATGGTCGTGATTCATAACTGTAGGGATGGGTATCAGTTTACCATTGGTTTTTTCAGAGATTTCCCTTGCTACTGCAAATGAATTACCAGTTCCAGAAAAATAATAAATTTCAATATTCATGATAAATTCCTTTTGGATTATTTTTGAACCTGATTGTTTGTGATATAACAAGAACTTTTACTAGAACTATTATTTTCTACCTTGATTACCATTTGGGTTGTTTTCTATCACTTTCAATGCAAAGTCTTCTGCATTTTTAAGGTCTTTATCATTGGGTCTGCCCTTATTCATTCCCCCAAAAAGCTTAAGAAAACTATTGGTGTTAAAACCTTTACATTGAAATTCATCAACAATTAGGTAGCCTTTAGATTCTAATTTTTTCCTGAGAGTCGCGTGATCGTTAGAAGCTTTAGATTTTCCTGTAATTCCTGCTGTAGAGAAAATGAATGCTTTTTTGTTAGTAACTTGGGGTAGTGAATCTGCTAGGTTAAGCAGAGACTCCTCGTGTTTGGCACTATATATTCCTGAGCCAAATCCTATGAAATCATATTCTTGAAGTTCTTCAGGTTTAATTTCCTTTGGCGTTTTTATTTCTGCATCAAGAACTTTAGCGATTACTTTAGCTACCTTCTCGGTGTTATGATGATGATATGAATACAATAATAAGAGAGATTTCATTGGTAACGATTCTTTGAGCCCATTTACATTATTTTCCATTTTTTCACCTCTATTGTTCAAAGATAATGACTACATTTCCCTTTTTATGTCCTTTATCGACATATCTGTGGGCCTCGACAATTTGATCTATGGAATAAGATCTATCAATAACTGCTCTTATCTTCCCTGCCTCAATAATCTCTTTAAGGTCCTTGAGAAGGGAGATTACATTTTTTGTTTTTATTTTATCTGAAGAAATATGTATGTTGAGATAGATTCCTGTTTTCTTCAGAGATTTTTTGGCCTGTTTAGGTGGAATCTTAGCTACAGCGTCAAATATAACATCATATTTTTCACTTTTTTGGGTAAAATCGTCTTCCGTATAATCAATTACCTTATCTGCTCCTAATGATTTTACCATTTCCAAATTAGTGGTACTACAAACTCCTGTAACTTCTGCTCCCAGTGACTTGGCAAGCTGTACTGCAAATGTCCCCACACTACCTGAAGCACCATAAATAAGAACTTTCTGTCCACTCTGGATATTTGCCGTTCTAATAATACCCAAGGTTGTAATTCCTCCTGAAGGGATAACGGCAGCTTCCTCAAATGTCATGTTGGCCGGTTTTATTGCCAGTGTTCCGTCTTCAGGCATACATTTGTATTCGGCATATCCTCCAAAACCTGCCCAAACTGTTGATGCAAAAACTTCGTCTCCTTCCTTAAACAGCCTCACATCTTTGCCTAAAACTTCAATTTTCCCAGATAACTCCATCCCCAGTATAGCTTTTTTAGGTTTTCTAATCCCTAAAAATATCCTTGCAAGAAGCACTTGCCAGCGACGACCAGGGATATTTAAACTACGCATTCTCGTATCCCCCCTATGCACTGTTGTCGCATAAACTTTTATCAGTACTTCATTATCCTTGGGAACAGGTTTTTCCACTTTTCTAAGTTGAAGAACTTCTGGTGGGCCGTATTTTGTACATATAACTGCTTTCATGATTTTCACACTATTCAAATGTACCTTTTTTCTAGTTAATTATTTTGTAAATCTGGAGCAATTGCAGATTTATTAAATCCTTTAACTATAAGCCATACTGCAAATACCATTTCCTGCACAGCTATGGGAATGGCTAATACTGCAAATGGGGAAGTTAATCCCATTCCAAGACCAAAAATACCAAGTGATCCATATAATAATACTAATGCAGCTCCAATTAATCCCCAGACTGATAACCATCGAGGAATTAGTTTGGATTGATACAATACATAATTGAGAGTCATACTTCCTAAACCAAAGAAGATTAAAGTTCCAATCAACACAGACCAATTTTGTAATGCCAGCAGTAATGTCCCTAAAGATTGGTAATATGAAGCATCAACTGCACCTGCCACATATTTCTGGCTTACTGTTAACATTATGAGAAGACCTATAGTACCAACAATATAGAAAACGTTCTCAAATAGTCTTAAACTAACATAACCCATAGCTAAACTTTCAATGTGCCTTCTAAGTACTGGATACAACATAAATGAAGTAGCAAAAGCAGAAGTTGCAGCTATTAAGAAAAATATCACTGCTATTATCATTTGGTTTCCATGCGCAGAAACGCTAATAAGATAATTGGGAGCGTCTAAAATCGAGCCTAAAAAAACCGAGCCTAATATAGATGCAACCGTCGCAACTATAAATAATACTCCCACAATTATTGCGGTCTTTCTGTAAGTATTCATTTTTTCACCTTTTTTATTTAACTTTTTAAAAAAATAGATAAATCTAGAAATAAAATTATTCTAGATTTAATTTAATTGAGCCAATCTTAGGTGCCAGGTAGTTGTATAGAAGAGCGATTAATGCGGTTTCTATGAAGTACAATACAAAATTAGATATGAATTCTGTATAGTTTCCGGATATAATACCAGATATAACTCCTAATATGGTATATACAAGTGCAACTGCAAGGGCGGTTGGCAGTACAGGTATGTGTTTAAGTTCGTGCAGGGTTCCGCTAATTGCTGCGAATTCTAATTTGATTTTAGCTACTCGGGTGACTATGTAGTTATAGAATATTGCAAATAAAGCGTTCCAAATAAATCCGAATACAAATACCATTATAGGCAGTCCGATTACTAAAGCTACTATAACAATAGCTCCTATTGCCCCAAATTGTGCTCCTGTTGGTAAGGTTGATCCAGTAGCAGCAGTTATATTAGCAGTTATATTAGCTGCTTCAGGCAGTGTACTAATTAATGAAAATAATGGTGAAATCACCG
The DNA here is from genome assembly GCF_000744455.1 of Methanobacterium sp. SMA-27. Taxonomy (NCBI): domain Archaea; kingdom Methanobacteriati; phylum Methanobacteriota; class Methanobacteria; order Methanobacteriales; family Methanobacteriaceae; genus Methanobacterium; species Methanobacterium sp. SMA-27. Next base: position 880,184 of record NZ_JQLY01000001.1, read on the forward strand.
CTGCCAATACTAACCCTGCGATAAAGGCCCATATAGCACCTATAGCTGCCAGTATCAGAGCAAAGGGGACAACAGGAATTTTATTTACATCATTACCTTCTAATTCTAATTTTACACCACCTAACCTTGGTACTAGTGCATTGTAAAGAATTACAGTGAAAAAACTTGCCGCAATTGTAGTGAAAAATGCAACTACAGGTAAAATAATTATTAGCGGTATTCCCAATCCTGTTACAAGATTAAACTGCCCAAATTGAGAAGCAACCCCTGTAGCTTGTACTATCCCAAGGGCTATTAGCACCACTACTGCTGCAATTAACCCTAAAATTCCATATATTGACGCTGACATCTTAGTAAAAGGTGTCAGTTTAACTGACTTTATTTCTTTGACATCGACCATTTTTTTAACCTCCAATTTTAATTCAACTCAAAGGATTGATTTTTTGCTATTTAGATTTGAGCATTCCTTTGATTCTTTTTTAATCATTTTCTTGATTACTTAATTGTAGTTTAACCCCTTAAAAGTAGTTTTTCCAAAATTTACTCAGCTTTTCCCCTCTTTTCCCTCCAAATTCAATCCAAATTAGTAGATCAATCAGAGTAATTTTAAAAGTAAAAACAAAATTTAAACCCTTTATTAGTAAATTAATTGGTAAAATGATTATAAAAAAAGAATATTACAGATTATTCCCTTGTTATCATTAAAAGCAGAGCTAAAGCTGTGAATTCAAGTCCTAAAAATACCAAAGGTAGAACAGCATTAATAGGGATTTCTGGAACGTTAAATACGAAATATATTGAGAATAATATGTTTTGAACTAGGAATAGCAAAGAGACTAAAACTAGTGTTGTTGTGAATTTAGATCTCACCTTCAAGTATCTTTCCAAGTAAACATAGAGCATTCCAACTAAAAGGCAAATATTGGCAATACTGGTTATTAAAGGTGAATATTTAACCAATATCAACAAAGTAGACATTATACTCTGTAGTCCCAATAAATTAGATTCCAACACCATTTTTACACCTTCTATCCTCTGAATAAATTATAATAATTCTTATTCTTCCGTAAATTCTTCCCACATCGAAAGGAAGACGTTGTAATTTTTTTCCATTTCATCAGAGAGGAAATATAATGCACCATACTTCTCTCCAGTTGATTTAACTAAGTTATTTTCTTTCAAAACACCTATATGGTGTCTGATAGTTTTATAGTCTAATGAAAGCTTTTCTGCGAGTTTATTAGCATTATATGGTCTTTTATTAAGTTCAAGTATTATTCTGCCGCGATTTTCTCCACCCTTACTCCCAGCAATTAACCACCATAAAAATACTTTCTTCATAAGAGGGTAACTCCTAACGATAACTTTCCTTCATATTTTGAGACCAAATTTGAGGCCTTATTTTTTTCCCATTATGTATGTTTTTGATGTTAAACTCTTAAACTTTTCTTATTATCAAATGATTTATCTTTCTCATGAATCTATCAGGCTAGCCCACCACCTTTATAATCTTGTTTTAATTTAAAATTGTTTCTAATATTTCTCATGGGATCTATCTCAATTGGGATATGTTCTGATATCCATATAGATTTGTTTATTGATAGAAGTGAAGATTGGAAGTTAATAGGATATTGGCCTAAAATTCTACAAAAGTATATTGTTAAAGGGTGTATTAAGAGGTATTAGCAATATTAAGTTTATGAACGTAACCACAAAATGTTTTAGTGTATTACTATTCTATACTTATCCTATTCTATTCCATTTGTATGTACTTAGGTTATGGTGACTTATTTTAGTAAAATTCAGTATAATTTTGGTTTTTTTATGGATATTAGCGCTGATTTTTGTTAGTTTTTAAATCAAATGTGAAAAACGTCACATTTTAAAATTTAATATGTTATAGTTGTGAAAAGAGTATATCTATTAGAATAATATTCCATCTTTATTTATATTTCTCCATTTAAATATTCTTAGACTATTTCTCCATTTAAATATTCTTAGATTAGTCGAATATTATTTCTAAACTAATATTCTTAGAAAGATAAGAAATAAATGGAGTGAAATATAAAATGGAAAATTTGAAAAAAATATTAACTTTTGTATTGGGGATGGCAATGGTTTTAGGCGTTGCACCAGCATTTGCAGCACAAGATGGAACAAACACTGCAACAGTAACTCTTGGTGACGTAGTATCTATAGTGGTTACAGGGGCTGCTGATTTTACTGATATATCAGCTAAATAGTAATATAGAAAGTCTTATCATGTTATCAAAGAATTATTTAAAAATTGCATGGATCATAGGTTTAATTCTAATCTTATTAACAGCAACAGCCTAGGCAAGCAGTGGACTTTCTGTGAGTCCCGGAAAAATAGATATTAAAATGCAATCTCCTCAAGTGTTTACGGGAGAAATTTCAGTTTCTAATATTGGTGACTCCCCTCTGAATGTTAAGGTGAACAAAAAAAGGATGATGAAAAACGCTACTACAACCTTGTATGCTGATGATGGAATAGCAACATGGATAAATGTAGATCCAGCAGAATTCACCTTGGCACCCAATGAAAAAAAGAATATAAAGTACACCATAACTGTTCCCACAAATGTCAATTATTATGATGCCATGGGTGCACTCCAAATAGTAGGAACACCTACAAATTCAGCTAATAATCAGACTGGCAGTATTACAACACAAGTAAAACAGGCTACTGCAGTTGTGGTACCCATAACACTTGGTTTTCCGGGGCAGATAATAGAATCACTATCTCTGATTAGTAACAATGTCCCATCGGTACTCATATCTCTCATGCCATCTAATTTAGCATATAACGTTAAAAACAATGGAACTGTACAGGCCAAGATGACTAATAATGTGACTGTAACAGGTTTGTTCGAAAATCAAAAAATACAAACCAATGGAACAGTCTTCCCCGGAGACAGTTACACATTAAAAACACAATGGACTCCCGGATTTTTTGATATGGGCCTATACAATGTTGAAAGTAACATTAAATACGGCAGAGATCAACAAACCCAAAATCTACAAACCAAAAACACAATCTTAGTTTCCCCCGTGTGGATCATCATACTTATACTCTTAATAGTCACAATATGGATTATACGCAAAAAGGATATAAAATCTCCTCTCCGAATTAAAATAGAGAAAAAATAATTTTAGTTCTAACTGAAAATATTCCAAATGATCTTATTTAATATTAAGGATCATTTAAAACAAGAGTTACTTCTTCCACTTTTTTTTAAAGAATAATATCTCTTAGATTAGGCTATGTGTGTCTGTTTCGTATGTAAAATATTTCATTGTGTCGAATGGTATTACAATCTGGTCAAATTTAGAGGTATCTTGTGTAATTTCAATTATTCTATCTGTAGTATTTACGTTAATTGCTTTTATACCATCTTTTCCTGTTTCATAAACTTTTTTACAATTTAATGTAGAAACTTTCAATTTAAGAGCCCATGTCATTAATAATCACCAGTAATAATTTATCAGAAATACTAAATAAATTTTTATAAAAAAATCAGAGAAATTATGCATTATATTTAATACATTATAAGGGTTAAAAGTGAGAAAAAAACTAATAGGAATAATAATATAAAATAATTTTGGTTATACAATATGGCAAATAAACAAATTTTACTAGTAGAAGATGAAAGTATAGAAGCCATGGATATTAAGCGTACATTAGAATTTTTTGGTTTTGAGGTCCCATATATCGCTTCCAGTGGTGAAGATGCTGTAGAGAAAGCTTTAGAAATAATGCCAGATCTTATTTTGATGGATGTGGTTCTTAAAGGGCATAGTGATGGTATTGATGTTGTTTCTAAGATTAAAGACTTGAATATACCTGTTATTTATTTAACTGCTCATTCTGAAGAGAGTATAATTGAAAGAGCCAAATTCACAGAACCCTATGGATATATGATTAAACCATACGATCGTAATGAACTCAAACATACTATAGAACTCGCATTATACAAAAATAAAATAGAAAAGGAATTAAAAGAAAGTGAATATAATCTTCGTTTAATACTTGATTCAACGGCAGAAGGAATTTTTGGAATAGACCTTGAGGGTATTTGCACATTTTGCAACGTTTCTGCAGTTAATCTTTTAGGGTATGATAATCCTGATGAATTAATTGGTAATAACATACATGACCTGATTCATCGCCCCCATCAACAAGGAACTCCTTATATGAGCTTTAAAACTGGGAAACGTGTATATATGGAGGATGAAAAGTTTATTAGAACTGATGGAACAAGTTTCAGTGCGGAGTACTGGAGTTATCCCCAAATTAAAGACAAGAAAATTATTGGAGCAGTAATTACATTCACAGACATCACCGAAAGAAAAAATGCGGAAATAGAAATCAAAAACTCTTTGAATGAAAAAGAAGTTCTTCTAAGGGAAATTAATCATCGAGTCAAAAATAATCTTCAAATAATCGCGAGTTTACTCCACCTACAAGCAGATAGTATAGACGACAAAAGAATAGCGGATATTTTAAAGGAAAGCGAGACTCGAGTGAAGAGCATGGCGATAGTACACGAAAAACTATACCAATCACCTAATTTCAATGACATCAATTTCAAACAATACCTTGAAAAACTTGTATACGATATATTATACACTTATGGAATAAAAATAGGGCCTATCAAAGTCCAAATGGATATTGAAGATATTAATCTCAACATTGACACAGCCATACCACTAGGACTCATCATAAACGAATTAATCACCAACACTATTAAATACGCCTTCCCACAAAACGAAGGAACCATAACCATACAACTTAAATCCCTAACAGAACACATGGAAATCACCATAGCCGATGATGGAATAGGACTACCAAAATACATCAAACTTGAAAATCCAGAAACACTCGGCCTTAAACTAGTACAAAATCTTGTAAAACAATTAGACGGAGATCTAAAACTGAATCTCGATAACGGATCCGAATTTAAAATCACATTCAAAGAATTAAAATATAAAAAAAGGTCATAATGGAATTACTATGCAAATGCCATATACCTAAATTATCAGCAGCTCTGTGTAAATGACATAGTAAGTAAATATATAAATAAATGAAGTCATAAATGAGTAAACGCATAGGTTTATAAGTAATGTAATATAGGGGATGTAGGACCTATAGTAACCATAGCAGATACTTAGAATCCTTAATTTAAATTATTACATCCTGAGTCATAATATTATGCGACTTTCCATGCTTTCAAAATTTTTGTCATGTTATGTCTTGTGATTAGTACCCTGCCCAACATAACTCCTGCGAATACGCTTAGAACTAAATCTGTTTGCAGATAATGTATTTCAGTTACTAAGAATAAACATAGGTGAGGAAATAAAGTTTGTATAAATTATACAATTCCAAAAATAACATATCTATTTATATTCTAATACGAAATCACAATTATAATTAAAATTCAGTATTTTTTTTAGTTGAGGTATAACTGATGGACTCTGGGAATATAAATGATAATAAATTGCGTGAAAAGGCTGAAGAAATTCTTCAAAACCGATTTAACAAGATAGACAATCAGTCTGCTGATATTGATGAGGTAATTCATGATTTACGTGTTCATCAGATAGAATTGGAGATCCAGAATGAGGAGCTCAGAGAAGCTCAAATAAAGTTGGAAGATTCAAGCGTAAATATTTGGATTTATACAACTTTGCACCTGTAGGATATTTTTCATTGGATATAAATGGAATTATTTTAGAATCAAATCTTACAGGAGCATCACTTTTAGGTATAGGCCAAGCTAACCTTCAAAAAACCGCGTTTATTCAGTATATTAGTCCAGATTTTAGAAATTTGTTTCATGATATCATTAAGAAGGCTAAGAGCACTGGAACAAAACAGACCATTGAATTAAAACTCCTAAAACCAGATAATTATTCATTTTATGTATTTTTAGAAATTATAATATCTCATGATAAAATTGGGAACTTTCAAAAGATTAGAATAACTGCAACAGATATCAGCGAACTTAAAAATGCAGAAGCAGCCTTGAATGAGAGTGAAGTTTATCGTGAGATTTTTGACAACGACCACACTGTGATGATATTAATTGATCCTAATGATGGGAATATCATAGATGCAAATCCAGCAGCAATTAAATTTTATGGATACAATCATCAGGAATTAGTTAAAATGAAAATTTCCGATATTAATGTTTCTGATGTAGATTTTGTAAATGAAGAAATGCAGAAAGCAGCATCACGGATAGAAAATCACTTTATATTTAAACATCGTTTATCCAATGGAAATATCCGCGATGTAGATGTTTATAGTGGTTTAATACATCAAAAAGGTAAAAATGTTCTTTATTCTCTTATTCATGACATAACTGCTCAGAAAAAAAATGAGCTTAAAATCAATCGACATGCTAAAGTGTTAGAGGCTATTAATCAAGTTTTCCAAGAATCTCTAATTTCTGAAACCGAGAAGGATGTTATTATTAAATGTCTTGAGGTAGCCGAGAAACTAACTGGAAGTGAATTTGGGTTTTTCGGTGAAGTAAATGAAAATGGGCAATTAGATGATAGGGTATTAAGTCCTCCTGCATGGAATGTATGTGAAACAGTTAATACTAATAAGTTATTAAAGAATATGGAAATTCGTAGTTATTGGGGAAGGACTATTATTGAAGAAAAATCTCAAATAGTTAATGATCCTAAATCTGACCTTGATTATTTAGGCTTGCCAGAAGGCCATCCTCCAATAACATCATTTTTAGGTGTTCCACTTAAAGAAGGTGGAAAAACAATTGGAATGATAGGATTAGCCAATAAAAAAGTAGGTTATAACGAAGAGGATAAAGTAGATGTAGAAACGATATCAGTAGCCTTGTTGAAGCTTTAATGCGTAAAAGAGCTGAAATACAATTAAAAGGAAATATAAAAAACTTAGCACAGTCTAACAAAGAACTTGAACAATTTGCATATGTTACATCCCATGATTTACGTGAACCTTTACGAATGATATCAAGTTTTTTACAGTTATTAGAGCGCAGATATGCAGATAAATTGGATGAAGATGCCAATGATTTTATTGGGTTTGCGGTTGATGGAGCTAAACGCCTTGATGATATGATAAATGATTTACTTATTTATTCCCAAGTAAATAGCAAAAGAAGAGAACTTAGCTCTGTTAAACTTGAAGAAATATTAGAAGAAACATTAATTAATTTAAAGGTTGCAATAGACGAAAATAATGTAGTTATAACACATGATCATTTACCTATTATATATGGGAATGACCAGTCCATGATTCAGCTATTCCAGAATCTAATTGGAAATGCAATAAAATATCGAAGCGAAGAAACTCCAAAGATCGACATATCAGTTAAAAAAGAAGATAAACACTATCTTTTCTCTATAAAAGATAATGGAATCGGTATAGAACCAAAACACTTGGAAAGGATTTTTACAATATTCCAGCGTCTACACTCAGATCGTGAATATGAAGGAACAGGAATAGGACTTGCAATTGCACAAAAGATAGTAATTCAACACGGTGGAAAGATATGGGCTGAATCAGAACCTGGAAAGGGTTCAATATTCTATTTCACTATACCCACCTAATAAATCATAATTTACAAGAAAATAATTTAATTTTTAAAAATATAATTAAAATGAGAGTGTTTATGAATGAATGTAATAATTCTATTTCAATATCCAATCTATTTGAACTTGAATCATTTCTATATCTTATAAATTTTATTCTCATAAGCACTTATTTCATTAGGTTATTCTGTTTACTATTATTATTTCACAATTTATCATATGCCCCCATAATGAATAGACCATCAGCTCACAGCTTTCTTCACAAGAGCGGCGATGATTGCTACTTCATGGTCAGTTAACTCCATTAATGCATATGAAGTTGGCCATAAGTTGCCTTCGTCGAGGTTTGCCTTGTCACTGAAGCCTAACGTTGAGTACCTTGTTTTGAACTTCTGTGAGTTTTGGAAGAAACAGATGACATTTCCGTCCTTGGCATATGCAGGCATCCCGTACCAGAGTCGTGGCGTGAGGTCTGGCGCATTTGTTTTGACTATTTCATGGATCCTCTCCCCCATGGCGCGATCTTGTTCTGACATCTCGGCTAACTTCTCGAATACTGCTGTTTCCCCGTCCACTTTGTCCGCTCTCGGTCTGGTCTTTCGTTTATTTTGAATTGTATTTTTCATAAAATTACCTCTAATAAATTTTTATGATATTATATATACTTAGAAACACAATAATTTTTATCATTTCTTCAAGATTTTTGTCTTATGAAAAAGTTTAAAATTTTTAAATTTTCTTTATAAACAAACATTTTATTTAAAGTCGTTTATTGTGATATGATCATCAATTTGAATCTATATTCTGAATTTAAATTAAAAGAATCTAATTCTAATGAGCAAATTATTGGAATTATAAACGGAACGGTTATTGCAGCCATATTTACTATCTACATTGGATAGAAATGGAATTTATTTAAATGAAGTAAAACATTATATTGTAATGAAATCTGAGTTGAATCAGAACTAGGAAAAGGTCCAACTTCTATTTTACAAATAGCTGAAACTCTATAATGCAAGGCGAAATACTATATTAAAGTTAATAGTTTTCTTATATTCAGGTTAAACCGTTTGGAAGAAAACATAGTGGATACTGAATGAACTGAAGATTTACATTATTATATGAAGCAAAACAAATATTGAAATTGCTGGATAGACTTTATAGAATTACAAAATATTTATTTAAATAAAATGAGGTAATGAGAATGAAAGTATTATTAGTAAATGGAAGCCCACATAAAAAAGGCTGCACATATACTGCCCTTATAGAGGTAGCAAAAACCTTAGCTGAAGAAAACATCGACACAGAAATTTTTTGGATAGGGACAAAACCACTTGCAGGATGTATTGCGTGCATGAAATGCGCTGAAATAGAACGCTGTTCCTTTGATGATAGTGTCAACGATTTTCTTGACATTGCAAATGATGCTGATGGATTTATTTTCGGTTCTCCCGTGCATTATGCTGCCGCAAGTGGGGCTATAACCTCTTTTATGGATCGTGTTTTCTATTCTGATTTAGTGGGAGGCAGACAGTCATTTTATCTGAAACCAGCGGCAGCAGTTATTTCTGCAAGGAGAGCGGGAACTACAGCTACTTTTGACCAGCTTAATAAGTATTTCACCATCTCACAGATGCCCATTATTTCTTCCCGCTATTGGAACATGGTTCATGGATCAAAACCAGAAGATGTGAAAAAAGATTTGGAAGGATTGCAGACCATGCGCGTGCTTGCAAGGAATATGGCATGGTTTCTGAAGTGCAAAGAAGCTGGAACAAAGGCCGGGATACAACTCCCCGAGAAGGAAGAAATCATCTTCACCAATTTTATTAGGGAATGATCATATCTCTTATAATTATGAATTGTAAAATGTAACTAGAAATTTACAGACATCGTCATGAAAAGCAATCAAGAAATTTAATTATCTAAGATATAATGACAATTTTGCTAAGATAATGAGTTTAACGAATATTAATTGTCCAAACCAGTATACAGGCAACACAGCTTTATTATCTGGTTAGTATACTATTTTTGATTACGATTAATTATTTTATCATAAATATATTCTTTGCTTAAAGTAATTAAATTTTAAATTCATTTTAATTGTCTATAAGAATTACAAATTATTCTAAGATTAATCAGATTCAATTCATAGAAGGATATTACCAGAGTTTCTCACTTTATACAATAAAATCCTGCTTGCATGTAAGACATCCAAAACATTTCAACAACTTTAAAACCAATTTTTTCCAATAATAAACGGTGTTCATCAACTTTAATAGGAAAGTATTCAACATCAAATCTCTTTAAATATTTATTGACGGTTTCTGTATCCTTACCCCTTGAAATCTGAAAGTTTTTCACATAATGTTTTACAAATTCAACTCCTTCCTTGGTTGCCGGGCGAATATTTTCAAATGTAATGTAAACACCATTATCATTTAAAAGATTGTAACAATTTTTGTGGCCTTGAATCTATCATCTCGGGACATGTAATGGTGGGCCTGAATTGCTGTGATTACATCTGGTTTTAAATCATCATCAAGAGAAATTTTACTTGTTACTATGGGTTGAAGAAATTTTATTTTTTCCTGTTGTTGTTTTGAAAGTTTTGATCTGGCTAAATTTAACATTTCAACAGATGGATCTGCCAGTATGAAATTAGTATTATTAAAATGTTTAATTGCCTTTTTAACAAGTGTTCCTGTACCGCAACCCGTATCCAACCAAATTTTCGGCTCTTTTAATATTGTTTTTATTATATTTATTGTTTCATCATGAAATGATTCATAATAAGGAATTGTGTCGTTTATTTGTAGATCGTAATCTTCTGAACTATGAGATGAACTATTGTCATTATCCTGCATTCAATACCTCTTAAATTATTTATATAATTTATTTAATTCCATAACATCTTTACAAAAATCAAAAGTTGATTCTGCATGTTTTGAATTAAAAACTTCAGGATGTACATGTAACGGTTAATTTTATAATCTAATATTTATTTCAGAAACTCTATAAAATTTGTTAACAACATCATTTTATTTAAGTTATACAAGTTTTAAAAAAATGAAATTTAAAACATTACCTCCGGAAGATATTTACAGTGAATTAAACACTTCAAAAAGTGGTTTAAATCCTGAAGAAGTCGAAAAACGTTTAACAGAGTATGGGTTGAACCAGATCGAAGAAGTTAAGCAAAAGCCTTTAATTTTGAAATTTGTTGCTAATCTATATCAGCTACTAGCCTTACTCTTGTGGGGTGCCAGTGCCCTTGCATTTATTAGTGGAACACCCCAGTTAGGATTTGCAATTATTGCTGTGATAATAATTAATGCTATTTTTAGTTTTTGGCAAGAATTCGAGGCAGAAAAAGCTGTTGCTGCCCTAAAAAAAATTTTACCATCAACTGCAAAAGTGATAAGACAGGGCAAAGAGATGGAAGTATTAGCTTCACAATTGGTTCCCGGGGACATACTCATCCTTGAAGAAGGGGACAATATTTCAGCGGATGCCAGATTAGTTGAGGCGTATCAAATGAAAGTTGATAGCTCAACTCTAACCGGTGAATCTAAACCTGTTAGAAAAATTGCAGATCCAGAAGAAAATGATGATGAATCCATAGTTAACTCGTTTAATTTGGTTCTAGCAGGTACAAATGTTTCATCTGGATCCGGTAAAGCTGTTATATTTGCTACTGGTATAAATACTGAATTTAACAAGATTGCATCTTTAACTCAAGAGGTCAAGGAAGAACCAAGTCCTCTTCAAAATCAGCTAGCCCGTTTAACTCAAATAATTGCACTTATCGCGATTTTAATGGGTGTTGTACTTTTCTTTCTCAACATTTATGTTGTTAAACTTAGCCTTTCCATTGCCTTTTTATTTGCTATAGGTCTTACAGTGGCCAATGTTCCTGAAGGTCTTCTTCCAACAGTTACCCTGGCATTAGCGGCTTCTGTGAAGAAGATGGTTGGTAAAAATGCGTTGATAAAACGTCTTTCAAGTGTTGAAACTCTCGGCTCAACAAATATCATATGTACAGATAAAACAGGAACGCTCACCAAGAATCAGATGACCGTACGTAAGATATGGATACCCTACGATGTTATCGATGTTTCTGGAGCGGGTTATGATCCTGAAGGAGATTTTCTTCAAGATGGTGGCGAAGTATGTCACAAAGATGTATTAGAACTCAAACTTTTAATGAGATCAGCCACATTTGCAAACGATGCTAAATTAGTTTCTCCATCAAAACCTGGTGAAAGTTGGAAAATATATGGTGATCCAACGGAAGCATCATTACTTGTTGCTGCACGTAAAAATGGTTTTGACTGGGAGAGTGAATTGGAAAAAAATCCACGAATATTTGAACTTCCTTTTGATTCCAAACGAAAATCAATGAGTTCAATACATAATGTTGATGATAAAAAGGTAGCGTACATCAAAGGAGCCCCAAAAAAGATTATAAGACTCTGTAATGAAATTTCTGTTGAAGGAGCTCCAATAATCTTCAGTGAAGAAGTAAAAGAACAAGTAATAAATGAACATGACAAACTTGCTGCATCTGGACTTAGAATTCTTGGAATGGCCTATAAAAATCTTCCATCAGATTTTGATGATTATAATCCGGATTCTGTTGAAAAAGATATGATATTTCTTGGGATGATGGCAATGCAAGATCCTCCCCGTCCAGAAGTACTTCCTGCCGTTGCTGACTGCCACAAAGCAGGTATAAGAATAATAATGATTACCGGTGATTATGGCCTTACAGCCCGTTCAATAGCCCATGAAGTAGGAATTGTGGATAATAAAACTTGTAGGATAGTTAAGGGTAAAGAATTAACAACAATGAGTGATGATGAGTTGAAAGAACTTTTAAAATCTAATGAAGACATTATATTTGCACGTGCAGTACCAGAGCATAAGATGAGAATAGCATCTGTATTAGAGGACATGGATGAGATTGTTGCTATGACTGGTGATGGTGTAAATGATGCACCAGCATTAAGAAAGGCAGATATAGGTGTTGCAATGGGTATAACAGGGACAGATGTAGCAAAAGAAGCATCTGACATGATACTTACCGATGATAATTTTGCAACCATAGTCTCAGCAATTAAGGAAGGAAGAACAATATATGAGAATATCAGAAAGTTCATAACCTATATTTTCGCTCATGAAACTGCTGAAATTATCCCATTTATTCTTCTGGTAATCTTTAAAATACCACTGCCAATAACTGTAATGCAGATTCTTGCAATTGATCTGGGAACAGATACTTTACCTGCATTAGCACTAGGGATGGGTCCTTCAGAGTCTGATGTTATGGATAGACCACCTAGGCCAAGAAATGAAAGACTTCTAAACTTTGGAGTAATTTGGAGAGGTTACATATTTTTGGGGCTAATTGAAGCAGTACTGGTAATGTCCGGATATTTCTGGGTTTTGTTTTCTGGAGGATGGACTTTAGGACAGTCCCTACCATTCACTGATCCACTTTACTTAGAAGCAACTACCATGGTATTTGTTGGAATTGTTACATCTCAAATAGGAAACTTACTTGGATGTCAGACAACAAGAACCTCAACTTTTAAGGTGGGTGTTTTTAAAAACAAGTGGATAATTCGTGGAATAGTATTTGAAGTCGCTGTAATGCTTTCAATAGTGTACATCCCATATCTCCAGGGCATATTCGGAACAACGACACTTGGAATTTATCAATGGTTGTATGTTATAAGTTTCATACCTATAATGTTCTTTGCAGAGGAATTAAGGAAGTATATAGTGAGAAGAATTAATAAATAATTTTTAATTTAATTTGAACCAACTTTTATCTTTATTTTGAAATAGTTTTTTTTAAATCATTTTATTTATCTGTTAAAATATAAAATAATTATATGGTAGATGAAGAATTAAAAAAGAAGAAAGAACTTGAAAAGGAAATGGAAAGAAAGATTAATCGTATGATAATCTTGGGTGTTGTTATTCTTCTTCTAGTTGTAATTCTTGTCGGTATTCTGATTCGTACACGGCCCTTTCTCTAAAATAATCATTTCACCCTATTTTTTAGCGCGAAACACCATTGACACTAAAAGACCAAAACAATATCATGCCCTTATTTTCATGATAAGTCCAGGTCGAACCGGTCCAGGTTCATGACCTTGTTCCATGCAGTTATAAAGTCTTGCAGGAACTTCTCTGAGGAATCCTCACATGCGTAGAACTCCGATAACGCCCGAAGCTGAGAGTTTGAACCGAAGATGAGGTCGACACGAGTACCAGTCCACTTGAGTTCACCTGTTACCCGGTCATGCCCCTCGAACAAATTATCGTCTTCCGCGGATGCATTCCATACTGTTCTCATTTCAAGCAAATTCACAAAGAAATCATTGGTAAGCGTTTCGGGATGTTTAGTAAAGACACCATGCTGAGATTGTTCAAAGTTAATATTCAGGACACGTAAGCCACCAATGAGAACCGTCATCTCAGGAACAGTCAATGTCAACAATTGTGCTTTGTCCACCAGCAATTCTTCAGGCCTAACTGTGTTTCGATTCTTCTGATAGTTACGGAATCCGTCTGTTTCTGATTCAAGTACAGCAAATGATTTCACATCGGTCTGTTCCTGCAAAGCATCCATACGTCCAGGTGAGAATGGTACAGTTACATCATGACCAGCATTTTTCCCTGCATTCTCAACACCAACACAACCAGCTAAAACTATTAGATCAGCCAGCGAAACCTTTTTGTCTCCCAACTGGGCTTTGTTAAATTCCCTCTGTATGCTTTCGAGCATCTCGAGCACTTTGGATAGCTGGGCTGGTTGGTTGACTTCCCAATCCTTCTGCGGTGCAAGACGAATGCGGGCCCCATTGGCACCACCACGCTTGTCCGAACCGCGGAAGGTAGACGCCGAGGCCCAAGCAGTTGAAACCAACTCTGATACTGACAGACCAGAATCCAATATCCTGTCCTTAAGGGTGGTGATGTCTTTTTCATCAATCAGTTCGTGATTAACTGAGGGGATGGGGTCTTGCCAGATGAGCTCATCATCCGGTACTTCTGGTCCGAGATAACGTGTCCGCGGACCCATATCACGGTGGGTCAGTTTGAACCATGCACGGGCAAATGCGTCATCAAGTTGATCTGGGTTCTCATAGAAACGCCTTGAGATCTTTTCGTAGATAGGGTCGAACCGTAAAGAGAGGTCCGTGGTCAGCATGCCGGGCGCGCGACGCTTTGACTGGTCGTGTGGATCTGGCACTGTATCAGAGCCTTCGTCCCCCTTCGGTGTCCACTGGTATGCACCGGCTGGGCTCTTTGTCAGCTCCCATTCGTAGTTGAATAATATCCTGAAATAGTTGTTGTCCCACTTTGTTGGTGTATTGGTCCAGATGAGTTCAGGACCGGCGGTAATTGTGTCGTTGCCTTTACCTTTGCCGAAGCTGCTCTTCCAGCCCAAGCCTTGCTCCTCAATGCCTGCAGCTTCAGGCTCCGGACCCACATGTGAAGTGTCACCTGCGCCGTGAGTCTTACCAAAAGCATGGCCACCTGCAATTAGAGCAACTGTTTCCTCATCGTTCATTGCCATACGACTGAAACTCTCTCGGATATCTTGTGCCGCAGCGATTGGATCAGGTTTGCCGTTAGGGCCTTCAGGATTTACATAAATCAACCCCATCTGAACCGCGGCGAGGGGATTTTCGAGTTCACGATCACCGGTGTAGCGCTTGTCTCCAAGCCATTCGCTTTCGGAACCCCAGTATATGTCTTTTTCTGGTTCCCAGATGTCCTCACGCCCACCACCGAAACCGAAGGTTTTTAAACCCATTGATTCCAAGGCGACATTGCCTGCGAGAATCATCAGGTCGGCCCAGGAAATTTTCCGGCCGTATTTTTGCTTGATCGGCCAGAGTAGTCGGCGTGCTTTGTCGAGATTGGCATTGTCAGGCCAGCTGCTGAGAGGTGCAAGGCGTTGGCTGCCGTGACCTGCGCCTCCGCGGCCATCACCGATTCGATATGTGCCTGCGCTGTGCCATGCCATACGAATTAATAGAGGTCCATAGTGGCCGAAGTCTGCTGGCCACCAATCCTGTGACTTCGTCATCAGTTCAAGGAGGTCCTTTTTCAGGGTCTCGAAGTCAAGGCTCTTGAATTCTTTAGCGTAGTTGAAACCCTCACCCATAGGATTGGACTTCGAGGAATGCTGACGCAGGATATCGAGATTCAACTGGTTCGGCCACCAGTCAAGATTCGTCATGCCGCTTCTAACAGTTTGTTTACTATTTTCATCCATAATTACCCCTCTCTTTTTTCCATTTTTAATTAATCTATTTAATTTTACAAAACCTTCTCATAAATCTCTAATTGTGCTATTCGTTCGGTTCTTGATAGGGATTCATATTATAATTTCAGTTATTTGCATAGACTCGTAGTCCATAAAGTTTTCTTTTATATTTATATAGGCTTAGAGAATAATAAATTTACCGTTTTAAAGAGTTTGGCATCTAGAAAAGGTTTTAAATTGGTCTGACTCTAAACTTAACTGAATATATAATTTAATAGCTTATATTCCTCTTATCCCGTTCAATAACATTCTAACTGACATTTTCAACCTATATTTAATTGAAACAAATTTAATTAGCATTTCAAAATTCCTTAGTATTATATACAAAGAATAGTTTGGTATATTATATGTACAAAGAATTAAAAGGGGCTACACTGCTTTGGCATCAATAATTTGCAGCAAAAAAAATAATAAGAAAAAATGAAATAAAAAAATAAATAGAAACATATAAATATTTAAACTTTTACATTATAAAGTACAAATGTAATGAAGGAGTTTGAATCGTGACAAAAGAATAAATCTTGATTATATCTTTCTGTTTATTAGTACAACCTCCAATAAACGCTATTAAATCGCTTGAATTTTAATATAAAACGTGAGATGTGAATTAGTATGAACAAAATAATGAAACTCGCACCAATATTATTGTTTTTAATAGTGATATTTGCTATAACACCAGCATCAGCAACTATTCATGAGAGTACCAACATAAAGGGTTTAAAAGATGTAACAATCCATCAAGGAGAAAATTTTACAGAAAATCTACAGGTAGTTTTTGATGGTATTTTAGGGGAACGTGGCATACGTTGTATGCCACAATATTCCGTTCATATAAGTATTTATCATCAAAATGGTGTTGAAGCATACTACAAATTTATACAAAAACCCCGAGCTTGGGGGAATAAATTAAATATCTATTCTGATCTCTTATCCGAAGGAACGTATCTTATGACAGTAACATTTGACGGAGATAATAGTCCATATAGATTTAAGGTTTATGATCCTTGCAATGAATCACCAACACTCACAGTTTTACCAAAGGAAAGCAAGACATAGGAATCAAAAAAAAAACTATTAAAATATAGTCTGCAGATATTCTTTTTTAATCATTAAATATTGAGTGAAAATTAAATTAAAAATAAATTGATAAGTGAAAAAGATATGAAAAAGATATAAAAGTTGTTCCAATAATATTGATTTTGGCGATACTGTTGTTATAACCCCAGTATCAGCATCATTTCCTCATTATAAGACTACCCATATACACGGCATGAAAAATGTAACAGCACATAAAGGGGAAAAATTCACCCTGAGCTTAAAGGTGGTATTTAAAGGTCTTGGAGAACGTGGTATAAGTATTGTCGATAGGGATGCCTTTTATTTGGATATTTATGATAAATTTCCTTTTCCAATACACTATCCCATATATATCCAAGTGCCATTGGAACAGATGTAACAATTGATACTTCCGACTTTAAACCAGGAACATATAGAATAACAGCATCTTTCGGAGGAGAAAAGTGGTTATTTAAGGGTATTCGACCCATCCTTTAAAAAACTTATCTCACAGTTTTACCATAAAAAAAGCAATTCAATAAAACGCTTTTCCCATCGTATAATAAACTCATATAGTAGCCCGGTAAAAATTAATTTTTATTTTTTTAATCTTTAAATATTGATGTGAAAATTCCAATTGCACTTAAAACAGCAATTGCAACCAAGGAAAATCTAAGGCTTATAATTAGTTCTGGATAATTAGATGGTATAATTTGTGCATTTCCTATAATAGTAGAAATAATTATCATTACTATGCCCATTGCGAATATCTGTCCAGTGGATCTCATATTACTTAAAGTAGCGCTTGCAACTCCAAAATACTTTTTATCAACCGAACTCATGACCATCTTAGTATTTGAAGAATAGAATAAACCTATACCTGTTCCAAAAATTATAAGAGAGATTGCTCCTAGATATGAAGCATTTCCAAAATTAATTAATGTCATAAGGGCTACACCCATGGTTGTTATCAACATCCCGATAGTTGATACATTTCCAGGATCGATTTTATCTGCTAATCTTCCTGCAAAAGGAGATACAATAACCATCATAATTGATTGAATGGATACAATTAGACCAGCAGTAAGAGGGCCATAACCTTTTAAATACTGTAAATAGAGGGATAGAATAAAACCTACCGATACAAATGCACCGTAATTTATGAAGGCAGTGATGTTTCCAAAGGTGAAACTTTTACTTTTAAATAAATCTAAATTAATCAAAGGAAAAGTAACTCTTTTTTCCACTAAATAAAACAATGAAAGTCCAATTATTCCCCCAACTACAAGAAACAGACTGTACTTGTTGGTAAAATCTGAAAAACCATAAATTATGGTTATAAAAGATATACCTAACAGAAATGATCCTAAAATATCTAATTTTTCCCCATCTGCATCTATCCATTCATGTTTAAACCTTGTGATGGAATAGGCTGCTATTATTCCAATAACAGTATCTAAATAAAATAAGGATCTCCATCCCAAAATTTCAGTAATAGCCCCTCCAAGTATTGGTCCAATTATTAATCCTACAAATACACCCATTGATGTTAGTCCAAATGCCCTGCCTCTTTCATTTTCGGGAAAGGCTGATGATATCATGGCATTTAAATTGGCGAATATCATTGCGTTTCCTATAGCTTGAAAAATCCTGATAAAAAGGAACATTTCTCCAGAAGTAGAGAAAGCGGATATAAATGAGCTTGCAGTGAAAATGATTAATCCATATTGAAAGATTCGTTTTCGCCCATAGATATCCCCAATCCTACCAAATGGAATGTATAGTATGGCATTAACAAGCAGATAAATTGTTGATATCCATGTTAAAAATACAGCAGATAAATCAAATTCAGTGGCTAAAGAGGTAGTGCCAAATTAATGGATGAACGAACAAACGGTGTAAGAAACGATACTAAAATTCCCACTATTAACAAATCTTTTTTAAGGTCTTTGTAATCCATAGATTTAACCCGCTAACAAAAAAATTTTAACTGAAATTGATTAATTATTAGGTGATTTTTATTATATGTTTTTTTCCAATTTGTTATTGGGGATGTTGTATTTCATCTTTATTCGTACATCATTGGTTTTTGTTTTAATAAATAGCGTCTAATTAGCCAGTGGATACTTCAACTAGTGGGGGATAAATACAGTTACTCTATTTTAAGTTATTCTATTTTAATTTCCATGTTCTATAAATGAACAATGTACCAATTACAAAGTTTATTATTGCAACTAGAATTAGTTCAGGTCCTTGAGCTGAACTTACAGTAATTCCTAGAGGTCCTGTTAAATTAAATAGTTCTACTATTCCTATAATCCATAACAATATTCCAACTATATATATTGCTATAAAACTTTTTGTTAAATATATTGCAATTGCAAATAGAATAAAAATTACTCCAATTTCAGGAAGAGAAAATAAAAGACTTAAATTCCCCATATTGCCACAATAATACTGGTTCTTTTTATCCATTTTTGACGTTCATCAACTGGTTTTACTGTTCGGTTATTATTTTTAACATCATCTTCCAAAAATATTCCTCCTAAGTTTTTATTAATAATATATAGATCAATATTAATAAACTTTAAACTTTAAGAAACAGTTATTAAGAGATTTAATATTATTTTCTTC
The DNA here is from genome assembly GCF_000744455.1 of Methanobacterium sp. SMA-27. Taxonomy (NCBI): domain Archaea; kingdom Methanobacteriati; phylum Methanobacteriota; class Methanobacteria; order Methanobacteriales; family Methanobacteriaceae; genus Methanobacterium; species Methanobacterium sp. SMA-27. The sequence continues at coordinate 899,832 of NZ_JQLY01000001.1, forward strand.
AATTGGGGAATTTGGGACTTATTTTGAATGTAAATCCCTTATTGAAAAAATTCAAGTTTATAACCTGTTTGAAATTATAAATAAAAACAATAAATATGCTATTAACAATATATATAACAATATATCAGGGGGGATAGAATTGTGACCATTGAAATATTTATCATATTCCTAGTAGTTCATTTGTTGGCTCTTATTATAGGAATTTTGTTACTTTATTATTCATTGTTGCTATTGCGACGATTGAAAAGTGAAGATTTTGCTCTTTCAATGATCTTAAAATGAAAAAAAAATAATTAAAATCCTATTTGTACTGGTAATAGGTTCCCTATTATTCTTTATTGGACAGATATATTCTAGTTATGTCAATTATTTCGCGCTCAGTGACCTAACTATGGCTGTCACCCCCTCATTATCAATAAAATATGTTTTGGTGAATTTGGTTAGAATTATATATTCAATTGTGCTACTGTATTTTGTTTATGGACTACAAAATATACTAAAAGGGGAGAACAATGATTAAATATTTTATATTTTTTACTTTATTGCTGTTTGCTTTGATGTTTATTTTCCCATTACTGCTCTATTTAAATGTTTTAAAATATAAAAGGGCAGCATTAGGGCTTTTAGTATCCCAAAAAGACCAGAGTATTAGAACATTCAAGTTCTTTGCATTTGCTATGATTTTATATGTTGTCAGTGTGTTCATTTTGATTTTAGTCGATATATCCCCACTGGTATTTTTAAGTATTATTTTCGTCATTGTCAGTACTATCCTGGCCATAATCTTAATTTATGTTTACTACAAACTTTACAAAATTACAAAAATTAGATAAAAATAAATAGGAAGAATATTTTAAATAAAAAGATAGAATTCTGGAGTATAACCATGAAGGAAATGGAATTTGAGAAAGCAATTGATTTTTATCGTTTACTAGCAAAAGAAGAGATGAAGAATGAAAAAATCGTTAATGGAACAATTATTGGTCCAAGATCTAAAGTTAAAATGAAAAATTTGGATATGAATGACATACTCCATCCTTCAAGACAGTTTCTAGGTAAAGATGCCGGTGAAAATTTAGATAGTGTGTATGTGAGCACTTTTAGGATAGGGCATTTTAATCTGCCTGAGCAACTGGCTTCTAGGGGTCAGGGAACAACATTTGTTGGTGGAATGGAATTTGGATCCAATTTGGTTAAGCAGAATATAATTAAAAGTTTAGAAGACCTTAGATTATTATTAGCTGATTACAAGATGGGTATTGTTGATGTATTTAATGAAAAACAGGAAGATGGTGAAAAAACTATGGATATAAGGGTTTATGAGTGTATTGAATGTGTTGATTTACCCAATATAGGCAAACCCTTATGTTATTTCGAAGCAGGTATTATTACAGGTGTTCTTAAAGAGATTACAAAAAAAGATGTGATAGCTGAAGAGAAACGATGTTGGACTAGTGGGTTTTCTTTCTGTCAATTTGATGTAAAAATTAAGGACTAAAATTAAACATAATTCCGATTAGATAATGTAATATATCTATTTATATAGCTAATAGATTTATTCAAAACAATTTGTCTAATTAACTATCCAAAACAGTCAGATTTAAAATAATTCCAAAAATTTATCTTGGAAAAAAATTTATGAGGTAATAAATATGGGCAAAACTAAAAAGGATAGGTTGGATGATGTGCTTACAGGTCTCATGCAAGTAGGCCAGATTAAAGCTTGTGGTATTGTATCTAAGGAAGGTCTCTTAATTAATTCAAGGACACCTCCTGATGTTGATGCCAGAATATTTTCTGCACTTTGTTCAACAATAATGGGTGCTGGAGAGGCAGCATCAGGACAGCTTGGAACAGGAATAGTTAGTCAAATTTCTGTTACAACTGAAAAAGGAACTATTGTACTCATTCCTGCAGGTTCAAAGGCTATATTAACAGTTTTAACTGATCCTGAAGCTCAACTTGGACTTATATTCATTGAGATTGAAACACGTGCTGCGCAGGTAGATGAAATCCTACGGGAGATGTAAGAGTTATGAAAAAAACTCACATTCCAAAACTTGACGACTTCCTAGGTGGTGGAATTCCCAGTGGATCATCCATACTATTTTGTGCTGTTCCTGGAGTCGAATGTGAAGCCTTTGGATATCAAATCCTCAACGGGATAATAGAAGATGGAAATAAAGGTTTTATATTTACCAATGTGGCTGAACCACACAACATAATATATGAATTCAGCAGATATGGATGGAACCTTGAACAGTATATTGAAGAGGAAAAGGCTTTCTTTGTTGATGGAAGTTCACAATTTTTAGGAGTACCGCCCATGGGTAAATATTCTATTGATGAATTATCCCATATAGAAGGAGTTGTCCTTAAAGCGATAGAAGATGTTCCCTATGGTGTTGGAGTTATAAATAATTTATCAACACTCATTGATTATCTTGATGAGGATAAAGTATTAGAGGTCATGGGCATATGGAATGAATGCGCAAGGCAAAAGGATGTTATTTTAGTCTATATTTTCACCAAATGGGACTACAATCCAAAATTCATAGATTCAATAAAGAATAGTGTGGATTGTGTGGTTAGTTTAAAAAGTATAGAAGAAAGGGTTATAATAGGTCAGGGATTCATGGTTACAACTGCATCATGGACACAGCCTCAACATAATTTGGTTCTATTTTTCGTTTTACAGCCTGGTGGCGTAAAAATATATATTCCCAAAATTCTTGTCACAGGCCCATACAACGCGGGAAAATCGAGTTTTGTTAAAGCAGTATCAAAAGAATCTGTATCTGTTGATAGAATGGCTTTAGAAAAGTTTCCAACTACCATTGCCATGGATATTGGCCATATTGATCACAAAGGTTTCATTGCAGATGTATTCGGCACTCCCGGTCAGGAACGTTTTGATTTAATGTTGGATGTCCTGGCCAAGGAATCTGTTGGTGCATTTATTTTAGTTGACTCTACTGCACCACAAACATTTGCAAGGGCTAAGGAAATGATAAATAAAACCCAGGCCGAAGCCATTCCCAAGGTAATTGTAGCCAACAAACAGGACTTGCCAGATGCCATGGAACCTGAAAAAATAAGAGAAGCAATGAAGCTTGATAGAAGCATTCCAATAATCCCCACTGCAGTAAAAATGAATAAAGGTGTGGAAGAATCATTAGACACTCTTTTAAATCTTTTATACGGAGATTAATAATGATACCTTGTATTGAATCTGGAATCCCGGGTTTTGACGAACTTACAAGTTCGGATACATTAACCGGCGGAATACCGGAGAATTCCTCAACTTTAGTATACGGGCCTCCAAAAACAGGTAAAACAATATTCTGCAACCAATTTGCATACAAAGGACTTTTTATACAAGAACCATGCCTATATATCACTACAGACCTTGGGATTAAACAGTTAGAAATTAATATGCTGGAATTTTTATTGCCCATCGAAAAATTCATTGATGATAATAGTCTTTATGTAATTGATACTATAACCGATGTGAGTAATGGATTGCCAATAGAATCTGAAACAATTATATTTTCACACAACAACAATCCAACAGATATTATGGTTAAGGTTGGTTCTGCAGTAAATTATGTCACCAAAGAAAATTTGAGATTCAGATCTGTATTAGATTCTTCTGTGAGTCTCCTTGGATATAACGATTACATGTTGATAGTACGTGTTTTAAAGGCTTATTTAATGAGAATTAATGAATTTGGTGGGACTCCAATAATTACTTACACAGAAGACGCAGTTGATAAGAGAGTGGAAACAATGCTCAAATCCTTGGTTGACAATATTATAAGGTTAGATGGGAAAAATTTAACTGTTGAAGCTATGAAAGGTATTGGAAAAAGAAGTTCACCCTACCAAATAACAAGCAAAGGTATTGAGTTATGAATAAAATTTTAGAATCAATTAAAACATAAATTTACTCTTAAAGAGGTTACAATCCATGATTGAAGTTATTGAATCTGGAATTCCAGGATTTGACGAAATCACAGTTTCAAAAAGTATATCTGGGGGAATTCCCAAAAATGGAACCACTTTAATATATGGTCCTCCAAAAACAGGTAAAACAATATTCTGCAACCAATTCACATACCATGGACTTTCAAAAGAAGAACCTTGTCTTTATATAACAGTTGATTATGGTATAAAACAACTTAAAAGTAATATGATGGACTTCCAGTGGTTAATACAGAACTATATCCAAAATCAATCATTGTATATAATAGATGGAATTTCAAAACTTTCTGGTGCAAAATTGGATGATACTAACAACTATAAAGTCTCATCAGCAAATAATCCTGCTGATATAATGGTTAAAGTTGGTATTGGAACAAGATCTGTATACAAAAAATCTAAACATTTCAGATCAGTACTAGATTCAATAAATACACTGATTGAATTCAACCCGGAACAGATGGTTTTACGAGTCTTAAAGGCATATTTAAGACGAATCAGCGAAGCAGGTGGTACGGGTATCATTTCTTACACAGAGGGTGTTGCGGATCCAGAAACAGAAAATCTGTTGAAATCACTTTTTGACCACACAATAAGGTTAGATGGTGAAAATTTATTGATAGAATACACTTTAGAAGATTATGAAGTTCATACCTTTGAATCATCCTACAAAATAACAGATAAAGGACTTGTAGTTGGTAAAATATAGTTGAATAAGATTGAATGAATAATAATATTTTTTAGGGTTTGTTCATTTCTTGTAATATTTCATTTGAGACTTTTAGGAACTTTTCTACAATATATCGATATTTTTCTTCACTTTTTTTAACTGCTTCTTCTGATTTTTTTCTTTCGCTTATGTCTCTGATTATTGCTGAGAAATATGTTGTCTCATTGGATTTCCAGGTAGAAAGTGACATTTCAAAGGGGAATGTTGTTTCATCTTTTTTTAAACCCGTTGTCTGGACAGTTTTACCAAGAAGTTTGTGTTTTCCGGTTGTTTTATACTCTTTTAATTGTTTTAGATAAGGTTTTTTAAATCTATCTGGCATTAATATTGTTAAATTTTTTCCTGTTAACTCGTTTGTGGAGAATCCAAACATATTTTTTAAAATTTTATTAAAAAACAAAATATTTCCTTCATCATCAGTTGTAACAATTCCATCATTAGCAGACTCTGCAAAGGTTCTAAAACGTTGTTCACTTTTTTTAAGAGCCCTTTGTGTGGTCTTGCAACGTTCTATTTCTTTTTTCATTTCAGCTATTTCGCCACGGAGTTGATCTTCAGTTTCCTTTGACATTGTTATATAACCCCAAACAATAAATTCTTTAAATAATTTTGAACTAGTTTATTATATGGTAATAGGTTAGTAATAAAATATTATAAATTACTATAATTAGGACTAATTCTTTACCAAATAAGTTATATTATACCATTATGTAATATTATTTGATATGGACCTATAAATATTAAAAACTACTACTACACTCAAAATATAGCAATTGACGATGCTGGCAACCAATACCAATATACATTCAGAACTAACAATAGACACAATACCACCTAAGGTATCTCTAACAACACCAACAAACCTTAAGACAGGAATTAGCAAAACGGGCACCATAATCCTTAAATTGACCGAAGACATCAAATCCTATTCATTTAATAAAATACCATAAATAGATGAAGAATTGAAAGATAATTTAGGAAATATATAATATTGTGTGATATGGAGGTTAAATTGTAAAAACTGGAATGACTATTCCACTTTTATCATCTTGTCTCTAGATTACATGAAACTACCTAAAGGATCTTCAACTAGGAGGTTCATTTAATGGTTTCAAAATTAGATTTTTTAATATCTATGTTCATATAATTTATTAAAATAGTAATTTTCAATCAAAGATAACATAAATATTAAAACACATTTATGATTGGGTAAGTATCCAGATTCAGCAATTATTTTTTTAAGCATTGTTATTTTTTTAATCCTCAATTGAAAAAGGTTTAAGTTGTATAAATCATAGGGAGCGTATAATGTTTCTTTAAACATAGTATCATATCTGCGATCAATCTGTTTACCTTGAATCATGCTTAAATGTTCATTAAAAAAAAATGGGGAAAAAAGATTTTTAAAAATATTCTGATCTTAGTTTTTCTTTTTTGGTAGTAATATTCCTCCTAATATCATGAGTCCTGCCAGGATTAATGCACCAATTGGTACTCCAGTTTTTTGCATGGGTACTGTTTTTCCACTATGGAGTTTGACTTTGTTATGAGCCTTTTTATGAGCCTTCACAGTTACTGCAGATACAATTACCTGTTGCCTAGAAGTTGTACTGCTAACGAGTTTAGAAGATATTAAAAATGTTCCTGCTCTTAGAGCTTTCACATTTAATTTTAGTATAGGATCCCCTACCTTTACATCTCCCAAATTCCAAGTCAATTTTCTTGTAGCTGCGTTATAAGATGGTTTAGCACAATCCTTTGAGAATACACTTACAAACTTCAAACCTTAGGTATTACAAAGGTCATAACCACGTTATTTGCTTCATCAGGTCCTTTATTACCCACCTTGTAGGTAATGGTAAATGTTTTTCCCACTCGAGTGTTGATAAGGGTTGGACTGACTTTAACGTATAGGCTGCACTTTTTGACATGTACACTTGAAGTTGCTGAAACAGGATTTTCCATTTGTTTATCTATAGCCTGTATTCTGTTTTTCAGTGTTTTTCCACCCTGCGTTTTTATCTTTGCTGTTACCATTGCTGTGAAATGAGCACCTCTTGCAAGGTTATCTATGTTCCATGTAATTGTTCTCTTTGCAGAATCCCATACTCCACCTCTTGTAGAACTAACAAAGGTCATTCCAGTAGGTAAGGTATCGGTTACAATTATGTTTGTAGCTGTGTCTGGGCCGTTATTTTTCACATCAATATTATAGATAACAGAGTTTCCTGTATTGTATTTTGTTTTGTTTGATGTTTTTTTGATGGATAATACTGCCTTGTTCACCTTTATATTTGCAGGCGTAGATATTATCGGTGTTTTTATTTCATTGTTATATGCAGATACTGTGTTTGTAATGGTGTGTCCTTGTGTACCTTTATTCACAGTTGCTGTGAATGATGGAAGGAAATGAAGACCACTAGTTAAACTTGCTAAGTTCCAGGTTACAGTTCGAGTTAAAGCATTGTAATGTCCACCTAGTGTAGAACTCACATAAGTAAGTCCTGATTTTAAGGTATCGGTTACAATTAGATTTTTAGCTGTATCTGGGCCGTTGTTTTTCACATCAATATTGTAGACAACTGAGTCTCCTGCATTGTAGTTTGTTTTATTTGATGTTTTTTTGATGGATAATTTTACATTGTATATGTATAGTGTTGCGGTTTGTGGTGTTATTGGTGTTGGGTTGTAGGTTGCTTGTGTTTCAGATGCAGTATTGGTTTTTGTTGTTCCACCATCATCAGTTATCATAACTCTGTTAAATGTTAGAGTTGCAGATTCACCGTTAGCCAGTGATGGAATAGTCCATATGTTACCGTCATAGGTGCCCATTGATAAACTACCTAATTTGAAACCTGAAGGTATTGCATCGGTCACTTGCACATTTTGAGCAGAGTTGGGTCCATGGTTGGTTAATGTTATGGTGAATATTCCTGTTTGTCCAATATTTACTGGGCCGTTGCTTGTTTTTGTCATGATTACATGTGCTGTTGGGCTTATGGTTAGGTTTGCTGTTTGTGGTGTTATTGGTGTTGGGTTGTAGGTTGTTTGTGTTTCAGAGGCGGTGTTGTGTATTATTCCAACATCACTTCCTGCCATATGTTTGCTTATGGTTAATGTTGCTGTTGCTCCATTTGCCAGTCTAGAAATGGTCCATATTCCAGTTTCACGGTTGTATGTTCCAATTGACGGTGTATAAGTAAAGCCTGTTATGTATGGATCGCTTACTAAGACGTTTGTTGCTTCGTTGGGTCCATTGTTGGTTAGTGTTATGGTAAATGTACCTCTTTGACCAACATGTACTGGGCCGTTACTGGTTTTTGTCATGATTACATGTGCAACGGGGTTTACGACTAAATTTGCGGTCTGTGGTGTTATTGGAGTTGGGTTGAATGTTGTTTGTGTTTCAGATGCTGTGTTGTGTATTGTTCCTACATCAGTTGGAGACATTACCTTGGTTATGGTTAATGTTGCTGTTGCTCCATGTGCCAGTCTTGAAATGGTCCAGATTCCTGTTGCAAAGTTGTATGATCCAGTTGATGGTCTATAAGTAAAGCCTGCTATGTATGGATCGGTTATCAAGACGTTTAATGCTTCGTTGGGTCCATGGTTGGTTAGTGTTATGGTGAATGTACCTGTCTGTCCAACGTGTACTGGGCCGTTGTTTGTTTTTGTCATGATTACATTTGCTGATGGGTTTACGGTTAGGCTTGCGGTTTGTGGTGTTATTGGTGTTGGGTTGTATGTTGTTTGTGTTTCAGATGCTGTGTTGTGGATGATTCCAATGTCATTTGTAGACATTACTTTATTTATGGTTAATGTTGCAGTTGCCCCATTTAACAGTCTTGAAATGGTCCATATTCCTGTTCTAGGGTTGTATGATCCAATTGACGGTGTATAAGTAAAGCCTGCTCTGAATGGATCAGTAACTAAGACATGTGTTGCGTCATTTGGTCCGTTGTTGGTTAGTGTTATTGTAAATGTACCTGTCTGACCAACATGTACTGGGCCGTTACTGGTTTTAGTCATGATTACATGAGCAACCGGGTTTACAGTTAGGCTCGCTGTTTGTGGTGTTATTGGTGTTGGGTTGTATGTTGTTTGTGTTTCAGATGCTGTGTTGTGTATTATTCCTTCCTCGCTTGGTGCCATAGTATGTTTGGTTATGGTTAATGTTGCTGTTGCTCCATTTGCCAGTCTAGAAATGGTCCAGATTCCTGTTGCAAAGTTGTACGATCCAGTTGATGGCAGATAAATAAAGCCTGTTATATATGGATCTCTTACTAAGACGTTTGTTGCATCGTTGGGTCCGTTGTTGGTTAGTGTTATGGTAAATGTACCTGTCTCTCCTACATGTACTGGGCCGTTGCTTGTTTTTGTCATGACTACATGTGCAACTGGGTTTACGGTTAAACTTGCGGTCTGTGGTGTTATTGGTGATGGGTTGTAGGTATCTTGTGTTTCATATGCTATGTTGTGTATTGTTCCTACATCAGTTGGAGACATTACCTTGCTTATGGTTAATGTTGCTGTTGCTCTATTTGCCAGTTTGTCTATGCACCATATTCCTGTAGCACGGTCGTATGATCCAATTGACGGTGTATAAGTAAAGCCTGCTCGGAACGGATCTCTTACCAAGACAAATGTTGCATCATTGGGTCCATTGTTTTTTAATGTTATGGTAAATGTACCTGTCTGTCCAACATGTACTGAGCCATTACTAGTTTTGGTCATGCTTATTTCTGCAGCAGTTCTGGTTTTTATAAGTGAAGTTTGTCTTGTTATTGGTTTTGGATTGTGCGTAAATTGTGATTCAGTTACATTGTCGTACCAATTGAATTTTAAATCTTCTTTGTTCATAATTCTGTATGCGGTTAATGTAACTGTTTCTCCATTTTTCAGTTGAAATACGGTCCATCTATGATGGAAAATATCGTAACATCCCTCTGATAGTTCATGTATAAAGTCTGGTAAAAGATTGTGTTCTTGAACTATTATTCTATATGCAATGTCAGGTCCGTAGTTGGTTAGTGTTACGATGAATTGTCCTATTCCGCCAACATGTGCGGGGGAGTTACTCTTAATGGACATTACAACTCTTGCTTGTGGTTTAATGTAAATTTCTGTAGTTACTTGTTGATGATCTACTGTTGCACTCACATTTTGTGCATTAGGGTCGTTTGCTGTAAAGACTATAGTTGAAACACCACCAACAGTGGTTCGTGTAAATGGTTCTGTAAGACGTCCATATGTACCATTGATCAGACTGAAAGTTACTGTAGTTCCATTTGGAACAGTTCCAGGTGCTAAGTTGATCTTGTTATCTTTTCGATTGTCTCTTGTGAAGTAAGCTGTTACAGTTGAATTATTTCCATTGTATATGGGACTATTACATTTTATCCTTAGATACAGGTAAGGATTCCATGAAACATGTTGTTTACCAGAACTCTCATATTGTTCAAATATATCCTTAGGATAATTGGATCAAGAATTTGGCGTACATAGTTTGGACTATTGGTTCCCCACCAGTTGTGAATAGCATTAACATAGACATGATTTACTACGTGTAATCCCCATTTTCCATTGTCCACTATACTGTTGTAATGGATATTGAGTTTATTACTGTTTGAGTTGTCTTTTGAAGATCTATCTATATGTATTCCATCCTCAGAATTGTTTCTAATGTTATTACTGGTAATTACCGGATTACCACCATTTATCCAAATACCATCACCATTACGAGTACCATGGCCGTTGTTGTGTATGTTGTTGTTTGATATAACAGCATTTCCACCCTTAATGTAGATGCCTCTCCAAAAATTACCATATATGTTGTTACCTGTGATGGTTGGGTTTCCGCTTTCAACAGTTATTCCTATACCGTCTTCATTAACATTATTGAAGATGCTACTGTTTCTAATGTTAACTATGCCTGAACCAGCAGTATATAAACCTGATCCTCCGAGGTTGTTATTTACAAGGCATCGATTCATGTAAAGGCTACCATTGTTGTAAATAACTCCACCATACTTTGCGGCTTGACTATTTACAAAGACACAATGGTTTAGAGTAAGAGTACCTCTATTATTTTCTAAAGCTGCACCATTGATAGGTTTAAACATGTTTTGGAATATTATGTTGTTAAAAGTTGCTTTAAATCCGGGATTTACTACAAATCCCCATCTAATTCCATGACCGTCAGTGATGGCCCTTCCTCCATAGAAAACGTCAAAATTCAAGTTTTTACTTAGAGTAATTTGAGTGTTACCATCCCCAGAGAATGTACATCCATTTTCCAGCATTATGGTATCACCAGATAATGCATTGTTTACTGCGTTTTGTATTGTTCCCCAATTATATCCTGCAGAATGTCCTCCCCTAGATACAGGAACTCCATTATTCCATATTTGAGGATCTTTTGAAGTATTTGATGATTTTGTTTTGTTAATTGATTGATTTTTGCTTTTTTTCGCCACATTTGTTATGTTCTGAGTATTCTGTGTAAATGTTGTATGATTTATACATGTTACAGAGTTATCTGATAAGTTATCAGCTGCAGAAACCGTTCCCATAGCAATCAGTGTAAATATGAGCATAAATACAATCAATTGAGCTTTTTTAATATGTTTTTGCAATTTTTCACCTCCTTTTATATGAATACAAAATTTAAAAAAACCATGGAAATTGGCAAAATAAAAATTTACCAACCACTAGGTTCTTTTATAATACTAATAGAAAGCTTTATATATATAAAATTTTACTTTATAAAGTAAAAATGAAATAATATAAGTTGATTTAGATATTCATAAAGGAGATATCATAGGTGATATTGGAACAGGAGGAGGATATTTTTACCTTTGAATTTTCAAAAGTAGTTGGAAAAAATGGTAAAGTTTATGCTGTTGATACCAATCAAAAATCACTGGATTTTATAAATCATAAATCTAAAAAAGAGGGAATAAATAACATAAAAACTGTGTTAGCAAAGGATAATGGTTTAATTTTACCAGAAAAGGTTGATTTATTCTTTTTGAGGAACGTATTTCATCATTTTCCAGAACCTGTCTTTTTATCTTCAAAGTGGTAATAAAATTTGCCTTTGCTAATACTTGCATTTTTGATGATTTTATTTAAAGAAGCATTTTGAATCTATATCTGATATCTGGCTGAAATTGAGCTAAATCTCGAATTTTGAATCGTAACTATAGTTGGGCCTGAAATATACGGGCAAATTATTTTTTATAAAATATATTTCGAGTGCTATAATAACAAAAAACCAAATTATTTTTATGAATTTCAGATAGACTTAAATATTTAAACTTTTAAATTATAAATGAGAGGTGAAAACAATGAATAAAATAATGAAATTCACACTTATATTATTGTTTTTAGTTTCGTTTGTATCAATTCCGCCAGCTTCAGCAACTAGTCATATAACCACACACATAGATGGATTCAATAGTGCATCAAGGAGATAGTTTTAATGAAATCCTACAAGTTTCTTATTATTGTTATCTAGGTAAGTGTTTTCTAGGTGAATTTGGTATATGTGGTCTTGATGATAATTCTGTTTATTTGAATATTTATGATGCAAATAAATTAGAAGTAGCCCATTATATTATAAAACATCCCCATGGTTATGGTGATTGTTTAACAATTAATACTTCCAACCTAAAACCAGGAAACTATCTAATGACTGTATATTTTACTGGAGAACATAAAAAATACAGAACATTTGAACCAAGCAAACAGACACTTGAATTAAATGTTTACTAGAACAAATTAGCGTAGTTAATGGCTTAGAAAACACTAAAAAAGCAGAAATTGTTTTAGTTTGTGTTGGTTGATTATAACACCATTTGACATAGGTATACTCTTCAGTCATTTCTATATATGCCTCCACTAATGACTTAGAAAGTAATTAAGTCACAACACAACTATGAAATAAAATTACTTATTAAATAGTTCGTTTTAAATCACAAAATCTAATATTAAAATTAATGACTTATTTCTAAGAGATTTAATGTAAGTTAAAAAAATAAGTATTAAGTTCAATAGATTAACATCTAATCATTTTCTGTATAGAGGATGGGGAGAGTTGTTTTATAATGGATGAAAGAACAGTTTTTGTAGAGGGTGTATTACCAAATTTTGAATCATTAGGTGCTTCAATTAAGAAAGTGTTATTAAAATCTACAAATAATTTGGAATGGCTCTCTAAGGGTGATCTTGTTCTTTTAAAACCTGCCCTGAATTCACCTAACCCTTACCCATCCACAACACATCCACTATCAGTAAAGGTTGTCAAGGAACTTCTAACAGAAAGGGGTGCAGAGGTAGTTGTTGGAGATCAATCAGGATTAAAGGATGTTCTCCACGATTCATCTGGTGTTATACATGGAAAAACTCAGGACAATTATATCAAATCAGGCATGGGTACAATAGAGGACAGATTCATAAGTTTTGAATCTGAAGGTTGGGAAGAAGGATTTATCCACCACCAATCAGAACATACCACATCATGGCCAAAGGGTTTTTATGTAACCAGATGGATTAAAGAAGCTGATCATATTATAAATTTGCCAAGATTAAGTACACACAGTCAGGCAGGTGTTACCCTGGGTTTTAAGAATATGGTAGGTATATTAAGGGATGATAGCAGGATGGATTTCCATGCAAACGGTCCATTTAATAATTTCATAAAAAATGAAACCCACGGAAGCAATCTTAAATCCATGGATGATGGATCTGATACTTTTATTGAAAAGATAGTGGAAATAAATGATGCCATAAAAGAAAAACTTCGTACAACACTTTTTGTTGCAACAAAGGCACAGACAACATTCGGACCAAACACCAATTCCCTTAAAATTGGAAAATTAGAAATAGGTAAGGCACATGTTGTTGAACTCAAACCAGGACTAGTATTTGCAAGTAACGATCCAGTTTCAACAGAATCATTCGCAATAGCAATATTAAAAGAATTAAGAAAGAACTTACCTTCTTTACTCCGACTTTCTTCCGGATTACTATTATTTTCCAACAGTAACGTTACTAAACTTAACGAGACACCCATCAAGGATATGATATTTATTCGCCATGCAATAGATATAGGACTAGGAGAAATGCCCACCCAACTACTTTATAACAATGTTCCAGAAAGTTTAAAGGAATGCTTGAAAAAATACATTTAAAAAAAAACACTAAATTTATGGTAGTATTATATAAATTAATAAAATTAGAATAAATCTTAAATCATGAATATTTTTTGTATTATTAACTTTTACTTTTTATTAAACCCCCTATTATTCCACCTATAACACCAATGATTCCTCCAATAATTATAGCTATGATTAGTACTGTAACTATTGCTACTAATCCTGATACAACTGCAACGTCAGCAAACAGGGTACTTAATCCAATTAAACTAAGTATAAGCACAATTACAGCTGCAACAGCACCAACTGCCGCTCCGTGGATAGCTCCATTCATGTAGTCTCCATTTACTGAGTAACCAACATATATTGTTGCAATTAAGTATCCTAATATGTCTCCCCATGATGTTAGAATTCCAAGGATTAAACCAAGTATTATTGCTATCACTAAACCATTTATTATATGCGTCCATTTTACTTCTACCATTATTTTCAACTCCTTAATATTTATTTCATTTAAATATTCTTTTTCTTTGGATTATATAGAATAATTAGTATAATGAGTATTTTTGTTTATCGAAGACTTAAAAAGATTCAAAATCGTAATTTAGTTGAACAGTGGGTTAAGAAATTTCTCTTTATAACGAAGTAAATCTACTTTGCCATAGTTCCCTTAACTAAAAAAATCAGCATAACACATAAAAAAATTTCTTTGAAATAATAAAGATTCAATTATTTGATGAATTAAGGGTTTTAATATGATATTTTTACCATGCGGAAGTTATTATTATGGCATTTATGATTATATAGATTGTAAATAGTGTGATAAATGAAATTATGTCTAGTTTTCTTGATAATTTTTTTTCACCTTTGACATCATAGATATATAGTGAAATAGTAGATTCAATAATTGTTATAAGAATCAGAAGCAGTCCTATGTCATTTACCATGTCTGCCAAGGTTAGGGTACCGGTTTTTGGTATTAAACCGGATGTTATGATGTTGTTTGCTATTGCTACAAATAAAGCACCTGCTCCAAGTCCAAAACGTGGCTCAGCTTGGGTTGGTTTGATAAATAATGCTACTAAAGCCGCTGCAACTGCTATGAACAATCCTATGAATATTCTGAAGTAAAATCCCAGATCTGGCCGGAATATATCTATACCAGCTCTTAGTTGTGAATATGATGTTCGTCCCTGTTCTAGGCGTGGGTCTCCGAAATTTGAATTGTATATGTGTGGTTTTTCTATAACTAAAATGTTACCAGTACTATATCCATGAACCTGTACTTTAGGGTTTATATCAGAAGTTCCATTTTCTTGGACATAGATTAGGTTTTGTCTTTCAGTTTTTTTATCCTCAATTTCTATGTTGAGAATGTGATTATCGACAGGAAACCTTGTGATGTCAAAAAATTTGGTAATTTTTGATGTGACATAGTAAATTTCGTAATGTATAGTTCCATTGGTATAATTATCTACCAATTCTTTGTTTTGTATGTCGCCATCGATAACCTGGAAGTTTTCACCAGGATTTACATCACTACCATTCCATTTGAACCATAAATAAAAATCAACATCCCATGTACTGTCTGATAAAGAGACGTCTTTGATACGATCCACATAAATTCCTGATAGAACTTTAGTAGGTGTACTATTTGAGGGGAGATTAAAGTCTTCTGCAATAAGCCCGGATTCTGTAAGATTAGGACTCATCCGCTCCATATGTTTTATTATGGATGATTGTTTATTTTCATATAGAGTTCCTGCTGTATAACTACCTACTAATAAGAAAATAAGTATAATCCCTATTATCCACCATTTAAGAAATCTATTTCCTTTAGACTTAATTTCATCATCCTTTGATCCTTCCTCATTATTTTTATCAGACAAAAATTACCACCATTTATTAAATGACCCAAAATACTTAAAAGGACAATATTTAATTATCTAATATAAATGTATATTACCATTTATTACTATATTTTTCTATTTGTTTATATAAATTAATAGAAGATCTAAATATTTCATATATTTTAATAAATATAGATTATTTAAATGATCTCAATACTGAGATATTTTATTATTGGTTTAGTTTGAAAAATGAAAGTGTATTTTATTAATTTTAGGAGTTATTATAATGGTTGCTATAAACTAAACCTACAACAAATGACTTTACTTATAAATAAAATATGTTTACCTATAGATACATGCATTTATTCATATAGTTAAATATTGAATGTGACACTTACACGTATGTGCTGATAATTTAAGCTTGTGTTGATAGGTAATTCTATTATAATCTTTTTTTATACTTTAATTCTTTGAATGTGATTCTGAATTCTGTCCCATTATCCACATTAAGTTTTAATTCACCGTCTAACTGTTTCAATGAAAATGTAATACTAGTTCACATTTTTATACTTCAATTTCATAATATAACCATGGTTTTTGAGTATGAGTATAATCATTTTCAATGTTACAATTTAAATAAAAAAAATAGGAAAAAATAGGAATTCTGATCTATATCCTAATCTAAATTAGGATTTGGTTGCCATATTTAACTCCTGATTTTTTATGGGGCTCTCAAATGTTAGAATAATATATTTCAGATTCAAGTATTATATTAAGTGTTGACTAAATTTTTAAGAGGAGTATTAATATGGATGATATCGAAGAATTGAAACTATTAGAAAAAATATTGTTGCTTATTAAGGATTATAATGAAACGTATAAACCTGAAATATATGATTCTAAAGTAGATTTAAAAGCTGTAAAACGAAGTTGGATTAAAAATGAAGATTATGGAACAATGGAACTAAGACATTGGGAGATAAGTTTAGAAGAAGTTCAAAATCAAATAAAAGAAATAGAAGGTCTCATCAACAGAAAATCTGTTGTTTAGAGATTTTTGTAACTTTTTGACAAAATTTAAGGTTATATGGACTTTAGAATTAATAAGGGAGCGGGGCGATCCCACTCCCAAGTGTTTGACTAGAACACAATCATAAACTTTGTTTTGATTGTATTTAACTCTTAGTGATACTAAATATTTATTTCGTGATACTTCTCTATTGTTAACCCAATGGTCGAAATATTTCAAATTTTAATTTCATGAGAATATTAGAGTATAGAAGATAACAACCTTGTACAAATAAATATAAGCTGTTATTTTTTTTGTTCTGCTTTAATTGATAGAACTTTGAGAATTAATTAGAATATATTAATAATAATCAAAGATTATATTATTTTAATCTTAATAATTGCTTTAGTGGGGGTAATATCGTTTTCTTCAGCATATATGTTGGCATCTCAACCTAAGAGTATTGTTTCTAATAATTCAAGTGTTAATTTAACTTCAAATAATACACAGATAAATAAAACAGTACAAAGCACAAAGGCTCCTGGAATTACACCGACACAAAGCTATGTCAATAGCAAAGAAATATGAAAAATCATATAGGGCAGAACCTACAGGTGTTGTAGATTATGTAAATGGTAAAGGGGATTATAAGGGTGCTGATGGAGATCCTTTCTATCATGTAGATTTAAAATGGATAGACCCAAAAAGAAGTGTAGCAGAATATGGTGAAGCAGGATATATTGAGATAGATGCCATTACTGGGCAAATATCTCCCAGAAATTAAAGAACAAATGAAATGAGTTTAATTTCTAATTATTTTTATTAGTATTCATGAAAGCAATATATGGTGAATGTTACCTAGGATTCTTAAGATAATGTGAATTAATTCATTCATGTATAAATGATATTTATTCTAAAATGTAAAAAAAAGAAAAAAAATGAATTTATTATTTTACAATTTTTTCTCCCGTATTTTTATTGTAAGGTAAATTTGAAAATATTTAAAAAAAAATTATATAGATTTCATTTTATTCAGATAACTACTAATGGTGAATGGTCTGATATTTTAGATTCCCTGATTTGAGAATCTGAATAAACCGATACATCTTCTAATGTTTCAGCAAGCTTTGATGAAACGAAAGCATAGTCCAATCTGAACCCAGTTCCAGAGTAGTGAAACCAAGTATATCCTTCACCATCTCCTCTTGCATTGTACTTCCACAAGTCAATGTATCCTAATTCTTCTAGTTTCATTAAATCCTTGGCATTGTATTCTGTTTTATTTGAAGAATCTGCTTTGGTGCAACTGTTGAAGTCGCCTGTTATCAACACTTTATTATCAACATGCTTTTCTGCATAATCTAATATTTTCTTCCAAAATAAATTCTTTTGAGATCCTGACTTGTCTGGTACATACACTCCAAGCACATAGAGATCCATCATAGGGATATATACTTCAACCCATCTATCCTCAACATTTTTAGTTATAAATTCCTCTTTACTCGCAATAAATGAACCTAACTCACCATTTTCATTGGATGGTTGAGTTTTATACCCTTTCTCAACTAATTTAGCTATAATTTCCTTGCCGTTATCATTTTTAATAAATTCTGTAAGTACAATCATATCAAAATCATTGTTCAACAAGTAATCCACTATTTTGTAGGTTCGTTTCTCCCCACCGAATCGAATATTGAAATTTAAAATTCTCATTCATCTCTCCCCTAATCCTGAAAACAAAGTTAAAAACAATTATTTAAGCATATAATTCGATTATTATTTAGTAGCAAATAATATTGATATGTTTCACATAAGTTAAAAGGGAGACCATTTATTTACAAGGAACTTTTCTATAAAATATTATTAAATAACATCTTGATATAGATCAAATAAGTAGAATTTTCGTATTTTGGGTGATTTAAATTTTTGTTACCAGAAATTTTGATAATTTAATTAAGTTTGTGCTGGACGAGTATGAGGTGAATGCTAGTTGGAGGGTTATTGTTTTTGATGATGAAGAATGGATGTTATTTCTTGATGGAAGAAACCATTTAAATTGTTATAAAAATGAATTTTTTGAATTTGCTGATGTAATAGAGGAGTATGATGAAGAAATAGATACTCATAATGCATATGCCCATGTTTGTTCGTGCCCTGTAAATAAAGAGTATATTAAATTGGTTACTGAAGCATTAGATCAAAAACGTTTGGAAACTTTTAATTCTGAAATTAAATTTATTCAAAGGCTTTACACATCTTATGATGTAGATCATCTAATCCTAATTAATGATGAAAGTTTTTCTATGCTTCTAAATGTGAAAAGACCCGAAATTTTAACTCATGAAACTTTTCATATAGTCGAAGACGAATTATTTGAACAATATCATAAATTTGAAGAAGTCCATGAAAATGCCATAAAACTTGCTGAACAATACATTACATCTTTACAGAAGAACAGAGAAAAAGAGAATTTAAAAAAATCTGCTCACATAGAAAAGGAAGAGGAAAATATGTAGATTAAGAATCATTACCAAATTCAGATAAAAATTAGGATGTTGTTATTATATTATGGTCATAGATGCAGTTTTTTTGTATATAATTAATATAATGTTATAGAAGTGTTAATCTTCTTGGAAATAAGAATAGTATATACTAATTTTATCTTTTATGATATAATTAAACGATAATTTTACCAATATAAACGGAAATCCGGATGGTGATAAAGTGGAAAAATTGAATGTAGTCCTAATTATTGTTGTAATAATTTTAGTAGGCATGTTAGGTACTGCATTTGGATATATGTTCTTAACAAATAATAAGAATGGGAATAATACTACATCAAACCTAACACTCGGAAATGAAACCAATATCACAAATCAAACAGGTAGTAAAATCCCTTATAGTCCAGACTACATAACATTCAGTAAGGCAAAATCAATAGCTAAAAGTCACGCTGATAAAGGAGTAGTAACAAGCGATCCGATATTAATAAAGGCTAAAAACGGAGATGCAATTTATTATAGTGACTATTCTTATAATGGGGTTATTATTGGAGGCATAATACTAAATGCTAAAACTGGTGCAATTCTAGGTATACAACAAAATATTCCAACTACAACAACAACTAATGACAATACAAACTACGATAACAATTATGACAATAGTAACTCAGGTTATTATGACAATAACTATGATAACAGCTATGATAACAGTAATGACTACCAGGAACCTAGTCAAGATAATTATAGTTCAAGCGGATAAAAAACCTTTTTTTCTCTTTTTATTCACAATAGTTCATATCAAAACACAGAATAACGATTTCTAAAATTTTCAATACAAATATTATCATGAAATTAAATACATTGGTATAATTTAATCAATATTAACCTGTACTGTTATATAGTTAATCTTTAGTTTCATTTATTATAAGGATTATTAGGTGAATTTATAGGAATGTTGGAGTAAACGAAGATTTTACTGGATGTATTGTTAAAAGCAGGTATTTATGCATGGAATATAGTATTCTGATACGTAGCTCTATATAATGATACCAAAAGTATCGGTGCATTATTTTTTATTTTAGTATTTATTTTAATTATTCGCTGTTTTAAAAAAATAGGTGACAAATTGCCAAGAAAATACGGAAAGGGTTCAAGAAAATGCAGCAGATGTAGTGATCATTCATCTTTAGTTCGAAGATACAATCTTATGTTATGCAGACAATGCTTCAGAGAAATTGCAGCTAGAATTGGATTTAAGAAATATAACTAGAAATTCATTTTATGAGCTTTCAAAAATGGAAAAAATTGATTTTAATATATTTTTTTAGTTGTAATTGATTTTTCAATTCTATTTAATTTATTATTTTAGATATTTAATTTTTATAAGGAGGTTTATATGTTAAAAGATTCACAAGTTCAAGAATTATTAATGGACATCACAGATGATGAAAAAAATTGTGTTACGATTATTAAATGTTTATTAAATGGTAAAACATCGGATGCAGCTATTGCTGAAGAAACTGAAATAAAGTTAAATACAATAAGAAAGATCCTTAATAAATTATACGACGCAGGTTTAACTTCATATAAAAGATCCAAGGATCTTGAAACCAACTTTGAAATTTATAATTGGAAATTTAACCAGAAAAAAGTAAATGATATAATTAGCGATAAACACGAAGATTTATTGAAAGAAATTGAAAGATCACTGAAATACGAAAAAGATAATATGTTCTTTGGATGCAAGCCCAATGGTCACAGATACATTTATGAAAATGCTTCAAAATGCAACTTCGTATGTCCACAATGTGGTAAATCACTTGAATATCAAGACAATACTTTAATAATAGGGGATTTATTAAATAAAAAGGCCAAATATGAATCTATGAGTAAATCAAAAATAGAAAACTTACCTTACATACATTAAATTAATTTCTAAAACTATATATTTTTGCTACGCATTGAAGCTAGTCTTGACGTTATAATGGTTTTTGCCATTAAAAGATCCCCATCCCCATCTTTATCTGTAGATTTTTCTAATTTAGCTTGAATCTGGTTGAGTAAAGATTCTAATTCATCAGGTTTACAGTTATTCACTTGCTTTAATATTTCTTCTGAAGTTTTTTCTTTTCCTTTAGATTTTCTGAAATTCATTAAGCGACGTCCTTAAGTTTGAATAGGAGGTGGTCGAAGCCCATTTTAAATTTTTTTTGGAACTTCGACAATTCATTTGATATTAATAAAAGTTTTAGAACAGATTTCGAAGTCCAATAAAACCTATTCCATATTATATATCTTGATATAACAAACATATAAATTTAATCATTTTAGAATAGAATTAAAGGACCATAACAAATCTATGATTTTTTTTAGCCCATATTTAACTAATAAGTTAAAATTAGAATAAAATATAATCAATTGGACTATCCTAAATTAAACAGCAGTCCTATTAAATAACGCTACATTGAGTAAAGCCATGTCTTTATAGAAAAGCATGTTGTGGGTCATGATCAGTAATTGATACAAAGCATTAAAAAAGTAAGTATAGATATCAAACATCATTATCGTAAATAATTTAAAAGAAGAGAACATAAAAATTAAAAAAAAAAGTTAATTTGTTTTTATTTTCTTTG
Organism: Methanobacterium sp. SMA-27; assembly: GCF_000744455.1. NCBI lineage: Archaea > Methanobacteriati > Methanobacteriota > Methanobacteria > Methanobacteriales > Methanobacteriaceae > Methanobacterium > Methanobacterium sp. SMA-27. The sequence goes on from NZ_JQLY01000001.1 coordinate 921,694, forward strand.
TCAGAAATGTTATTTCTCATATGGAATTTATTAGGATATTTGATATTTAAAATTCACCTCTTTTTATTTTAATAACAACTATTAAGGTTTAAAATACCTTTTTTTCCTCTACGAAATAGATTTCAGGCTTACCAATAACTCCACCTGCTTGCATTCGGTCATGTAACTCGTCAGATTCCGCGAATTTTTTAGCATGTTCAAGATTTTCAAATTCAGTAGTAACAATGATCCTATTAGGATCATCAATATCTCTAAGAATACTAGCAGATATTGCCCCATTGGCCTTAAGTAGAGGTATATCTTCCATAATTGTAGGTTCCCATTTATCATAATCTTTGACTTTAGCAATTAAAACTGCAAGACCCATTGTAATCACCTCAAAATTTTTCTTCAGAACGGTGTTCTTTCAATCTCATCCAAGTAATAGACTGCTGGTTGACCAATCACGCCTGCTTTTTGCATTGCAAGTTTCAATTCTTCAGATTCAGCAAAACCTTTAGCCTTTTCCATATTTTCCCACATAGTTATTACAACCATATGTTTAGGATCATTAGAATTATTAAAGACAAATGCGCCCTTAGAACCGTATGCTTTTCGCATAGCACCAAACTCGTCATATAAAGACTTCCATTTATCATAATCCTCTACTTTATGCATAACCAAAACATAAGTCATTTCTAACACCCCTAGTTCCATTTTATTTTTTTTAAATTTATTTATATAAATTACTCAATCTGATTTAATAACAAATACTAAAAAATTTATATTATTGGTAAATAATGAGTTATAATCTAATGTTACGTCTCTAAATTATCCTCCTGTCATTAAGCTAACAAGACCACCTATTATAAGTAATATTGCTGCTATCCATGCGTATATATAGATAAACGCTGGAATTAATACTATGACGATTGCAATAACTATACCAAGCACCAACATCGCTCCACCACTCAATTGCACATTTTCCATTTCACATCATCTTCATAATTTTTTATTCTATTACACCTAATTTCACTAAAAGAAAAAAAATCAATATATTTTTTAGTATAAAAGATAATGATATGGAAAGTCCCCTGAACACTTAGAACGAATATTTACAATACTTAACTAAGTGAAGAGTATGAAGGAAGTGAAATAAGACTTGCAATTGCCCCTAAAATTTGTTCATAAATAAAAGAAACCCAATATTTGCTCATAAATTTAAAAAAAAATAAAAACCAAATTGGCATATAGTTTGTCATTTTTACTTGAAGAAAGGTATAAAAATTATTCCTCTTCATTTAGGCGAGAATAAGTATAACTAATCATATTTGCCATGGGATAACTTATAATATTTTCATTATCTACTGCAACTTTGATAAGATTATTTTTTCGTTTATTTCAATACCAATAACAATGTTATCATTAAATTTCCCACTTCTTTTCAATAATAATTCAGACTGATCCATATATGAAATTAAAACCCAATCTACAAACATTTCTTAACATACCCTGATACTTTTATGTAACTATCTTCTTAATTTATTTTTACACGTATCGGAATTCATCATTTACTAGGGATGTTCTTGGGATTATATTTTTTTATAACATTATTAATTTCATTCGATCCTATTTAAAAAAAATAATTCAATATATAATCTATAATTTAATTTTGTTTTATCATTCAACTTCCCAAATAAATATGTTTTCCTGCTGTTTTGCCCTTTTTAGCTAATTGTTGTTTTTCAAGTAGTCTTTTTTGTTTTTTCCTGTGATTATATACTTTGTTATGGATTAACATTTTTTTTCTCCCTTAATTTTTTTTATGTAACTACTAGAATAAATTTTTGACTCCTATTCCTATAAAAAATAAGCCTGAGTAAGGATTGTTGTTATTTAATTGTTCAAATTTATCATACTTTCCAACTATTTTTTTATCACATTTATTAATATGTTCTATATAATCACATTATATATCAAAACACTTGGATAAGATGATATAACAACGATCTCCATCCATTCCAAAGGTTTCAAGGTGGATATACCATCCATTGATCTTGTATTTATCCAGTTCATCATAAAATTTTTCTTTGTCTGTTGTTTCTAATATTTTCCATTGCATAAATTTTCCTCAATTTAATTTTTTATAGGATTTATTAATTTTTAATTGAAATCAACTTCAACAAAATTATTATTCGTTCATTAAATAAATTTCACTCTTCCATTCAAGGAGATTGGAATATATGTATTGAGCGCTGTCTGCTGGACCCTAATTAACTTTTTACATCATCATGAGGTCACTAGTTATTTTTTTAGTTTGACTTGACCAATTCTTCATATATTTTTATTATTTTTATCCATTAAATTCCATGTAATGTTTCCACAATTGCATTTAACTGCTTCTGCACGGGGGCCGTTGATAACCAAGTGTATAAAAGTACCGCATTTATCACATTGGAAAATTGAAAAAAGGTCTTGGAATGTTTCAACAACTGGTTTGAAGTCTTCGAGCGTGAAATCAGCCCCTTCATTAAAATGTACTGCAGGATTTACAACCCATCTTTCTGAATTTATTTTTTCGAATACTATCTTTGAAAACTCATCAATCTCTGTTAATCTATAAACTTCCTCACTATTTCCCCAAGAATTGGCGGCGGTTTTAGCATGTTTAAGTTGGCTTTTATATTCAGACATTGCTCCACTTAACAAATCACCCAACTCATACTGGCCATTAAATTTGAACCTCACAGGGGCTTGTAATGATGCGCAAACTTGGCTGAAATATTCTTCTGAACCTCTTCTGAGTTTGGCAGCAGCTGAAGGTATGTCATTTCTATCAAGATCATCTTCTATTACTTCCCATATATCTCCTAATATATTCATTGAGGGACCGTTTTCAATAGTCCAGTTGGAGAATTCAATCCTATTTTTGGATGTGATAACACCTTCTGATTGCAGTTGCCTGGCCCATGTCTGGTCATGGGTGGTAATAAAGAATTGTCTTCCCTTGAAGAAATTAGCTAGAAGATTGCAGATTTCTCGTCTGTGTGGTGCATCAACACTCATCATCACATCATCTAAGATTATGAGATCAATAAATCCTTGTGTGAGTCTTTCTGCAAGTGCAAGATACAAGCAGATACCCATACTATCCTGATGTCCTTCACTGTGAAGTGCATGTGGAGGATTTACTCCTCTACCATGAAAATCAACCTTAAAATCAACTCCTGCACCTTCTGAAACTAAAAGTGCATTAAACTCCATTTCATCAAATCCATGAAGTTGCCTGTAAAGTTCAACAAAACGATCTTTAATCTCAGCGAATAAATTATTTAAAATGGAATTTCTAGATTCTAAAAAAGTGTTTAAAAGAATTTCCCCTTTTTTATATGATTCAAATGATTTTAAACAATCATTTGTTGACTTTTCATAATTTTTGAGGTTCTCCTCGAGCTTAGTTAAATTATCCCAAGCAGTTTGTTCATCAGATGGCTCTGGAGAAATTTCAACAGTAGCAGAATAAATATTATCTAAAATAACCTCTATATTTACTGGTGCTAGAATAACCTCTATTAAATGACTATTAAATTGGGGATCAGGATAGTTATCATCCTCAAGAACTGATAAAAGTATTTCTAAATCATTAATCCAATTCTTCAATATGTTTATTTCTTCCTTTAATTCTAATATTTCAGCTGATTTTATTATTTCATTCAAACTTGCAAGTACATTATTAACTTCTAGGATTAAATCATTTGATAATTTAATCATTCTATCCAAATTTTCTGCTGCATATGTTAGAACTTCTATCTTATTTTTTAAATGATCTTTAAGATTATCGGTTTCCCATGGAGTATCACAAAGTGGACAGCTACCTTCAGGACCTAATAAATCCAATCCTAATCTTGTGAGTCTAAGATGATCTAATGCATCGCCCATATTTAGGTCAGAAGATATTTCAGCCTTTAAGTCACGCAATTCAAGGTCAATATTACGTATATTCTCTTTATTTTTAGTGGATTTTATGTTCTGAAATTTATCAATATCATTTTTTAATAAGCGAGTGTTTATTCCCATATCTGAGGGTAAACTTTGAGGTTCTAGATTTTCTTTTAATTTATCTGATTTAAGTTCTTCTATGGGTGTTCCGCCTAAAATTTTCCTTTTTAGATTTACAAAATCAAGTATTTTATCCTCATCAAAGTTGATTATTCCAACATTAGAATTAATAGCTGCAGATATGGTATTCTGGGAACTTTTAGATGCCTGATAATTACTTTTTAGAGTATTTTTGACTTTTAATAGTTTCGTACGTGTTTCTTCAACATCTGTAATCTTAAGAAGAGATTGTATCTGCTTACCACGTGTACCAGAGTCGGCATTGACGTAGTTAAGTATTTCGCGCCGGGTTAAAACATGCTGACCTCTACTAGCCAATTCTAAAACAGGGTTTATCACCTCTTTGACAGAATCATCACATATCAATTCATTAGGTCTATCAAGGTTTCGTTTAATTTCAATCGGTTCTTCAACACCATGAATCTTAACCAATGCTTTAACATCCGTATCTTGGGCAGAATAATCTATATGGTGGCCATGTTTTTTTAATGTAATACCCTTGGTTCCCTTACCGGTCATACGGGATATCTGTCCGGTTAGTAGAAAATCAAGTGCATCCACTACAGCACTTTTGCCGGATCCATTAGGACCGTAGATCAAGAAATTTTTACCTTCTGGCTTAATTGAAAGGTTTCTAATCCCTCTGAAATTATGAATCTCAAGCTCTAAAAGTTTCATAAAAAAACAACACCTAACCCGTTAAAAGTTCAATAATGTCGTTAGGATTTATTATCTCTTCTTTAACCATGGATTCTATCTTTTCAACCGTTTCCAAGTTAAAATCTGGATTATCCTTAAGTTTCTTTAAGGTTTCTGCCCAAATATCCTCTAAAACAGTTTTTGGAACCTTTAAACTTTCTTCTATAATATAAACCCCCATTATATTTAGAAATAAATAAAAAATAAATCCCAATTATACAAATTGTTATGATGCAACTTTCTAATAAATTTTATTATATTTTAAATATTCTAAAAATGCTATTTATTAACTTCACTTTTTGTTAGGGGGATGTGGAAATATTAAATCATTCAAATTTATTTTTTTTACATAATTTAATTAACTAGATTACCTCAAAGATGAATTGGTGTTGTTATAATCCTAAGAAAGCGACTAAAAAGAATCCTATGTATATTTTGTCTTTAAACTAATAAAAAAAAGGCATTTTTATGATATGTAAAAGTTTAGTAGATATCAGTAGGTTATTCTTTATAATCTTCTATTATTTAGATACTATAATTTTTCTACCAATTCTTTATTTTTTGCGCATTATTACTTTAAGCCAACATGGGGGTGCATGATCTATATAGATAAGCTCGATTTGAAATTTTATATAGTAATGAATTTTTAATAAATTTTTAACAAGGTATAAATACGATTATTTCAAATTAAATTCGAGTTGATAAGAATGGTAGTGGTTAGTCCCGATGTATTTTTAAATAGTGATGCTTTTCTATTTTTGATCCTTATTATCCTGTTGCTTCAATTGAGGGAGAGAAAAGTTTCTATGGCGCGGCTTTTGATAATGCCGATTATTATGACTATATTATCAATACCCTTCTTTAGTGTTACAGCAAGTTCGGGCTGGTTTGGATTTTCTCTTGTAATTCTTGGTCTTTTGGTTGGCTTGATATTGGGAGTGTTTTTGGGTTCATTGATGGAAGTAAAACTCCGGGAGGAAGATGGGAAAATTGTTATGAAAGGTTCGATTCTGGTTGTTTTATTATGGGGTATCATAATCCTCATCAAGATTCTGAGCAAGAATTACCTCAGTGAAAACCATATCTTAGGTCTGGACATTCTAACCTCGATTTTCCTTGCAATAACTCTTGGAACCATGATCAGCCGTCGTTTAATCATATATCAGAGATACCTTAAAAAGAATAAATTCAACTCCCAAACATAAATTCTAATGAAATGATTACCACTTTAAGTCCATTTCAGATATATTAATCATGAAAATATTTTATTACATTTTTTTTTATAATTCTTTATAATTTGAGAATTATGCAGGGCAACACATCTGCATGATTTGGTTAGTATCCCATTATATGATCATAATTTTAGATAATAAATTAATATAATTAGTACAATTTAAAAATAAAAGAAGGAAATAGAATTATTTAGAAATTCAGATGAGATTCAAAGATGTTAAAATGGTATTGTACGCAGTTTGAGTCGATTTACACCTGCTTCACTTACTAATCCTCTGTAATGTAAAAATAGGATTCCTCTAATAAATGACATTCTTTCTCATTCTCTTAAATCATGGTTATTATTTTTTCTATTCCTTTAAGTGTAATATTGGCTTCAAAGTCGGCACCGAAAAATTCTTTAAATTCTACATATCCTTCTCTTTTTAAATATTTAATATCCATCAATAATTCATTATATTCAATATCTACTAATAATTTTAAGTCATCGCTACTTATTGGATTTTCGGGTTCTTGTTTCTCAATTTCGTATAGAATTTTACATATACAATAATTGAAGTTTGATAGTTCCATAGACATCTGAAAATATCTTAATAGTTTCAATTAGGTATAGTGAAGGAGAATGTTGTTCCTTTCCCCAGTTCTGATTCAGCCCATATTTTTCCGTGGTGTTTTTGTAATATTCTTTGTGAAATTGCTAAACCTATGCCTGTTCCATCATATTCTTCCCTTGAATGTAAGCGTTGAAATATTGTGAATATCTTTTCTAAGTGTTTTTTGTCTATCCCAATTCCATTATCTTTTATTGCAAAAATATAGTCATCATCTACATTTTCTGCTGATATGTGTATCTTTGGGGTTTCTTTACTATGGTATTTGATAGCATTACCTATGATATTCTGGAATAATTGGATCATCATTTGTTCATTAGCATAGATTATAGGTAATGGATCGTGGTTTATGAGGGCATTATTTTCATCAATTAAGGGTTTTAAGTTTTGTTGGACTGTTTCTAATATTTTATCGCTCTGTAAATATTCAAATTTTCTTTCAGTGCTTCCGATACGTGAATATTCTAAAAGGTCATTGATCATGATGTTCATACGTTTTGCTCCTTCAACAGCAAAATCTATGAAATCATTAGCATCTTCGTCTAGATCAGCTGCATATCTCTTTTGTAGAAGCTGAAGAAAACTTGTGATCATACGTAGAGGTTCTTTCAAGTCGTGGGAGGATACATAAGCGAATTGTTCAAGTTCTCTGTTAGAATTTTTTAAATTCTCAACTAGTTTTTCTAATTTGATTTCACCCTTTTCATAATCATCAATTTCAACATTTAATATTTTATTAATTTTTTCATTACGAATACGTAAGGTAGTTTCAGCCTTTTTTTGTTTAGTTATGTCTGTAAGTCCTATTCTAAATTCTTTGAAATTTCCATTTTCATCTAAGACTTTTATTGTTTCTAGATGTGCGTAAAATGAGTTGCCATCATTTGTTAAGAGTTTAAGTTCGGCGGTTTCTTTATTTCCGGTTTCCTGAGCTTTATTAATATGATGATGGAATTTGTTTCGATTATCAGGATCAATAAATTGAATAAACGCTCTATTGAAAAGGTTGAGCCTTCCAACTTTTAAAAGTGATGCACCTGCAAGATTAACATCGGATATAATACTTCTTTTATCGAGAGTAAAATATCCCATAGGTGCATAATTGTAGAGATCAAAATATTTGTGTCGTGAATTTTCTAACTTTAACTGAGCTTCTCTGAGTTCTTCATTCTGGAGCTCTAATTCAATCTGATGAACATTTAACTCATAGATAAGTTCATCAAGATCCCATACTTATCATTTGGATTATTTTCCCTATTTTTAAATAATTCCTCAGCTTTTTCACAAAATTTACTATATTTTACTTTCTCAGAATCCATCAGCCAAACCTCAACTGAAATAAATAATATCCGAACTCGTTAATTACCATATACTAATAACTACTTAAAAATATATGTAAAAAAAGAAAAGCAATATTACATGATTAATCGCTTGCTCGTTAGTTTGTTGGATGTTGTTTGTTATCCTAACTAAATTTTTAGTTACAACAATCTCAGAACAAAAAAAATCGATTCATTCTTTATCCAGAATCTGAAGATTCAGATAAATAATTTATTAATCTATTTCTAGAGAGCTACTCTTCCTTTAAAAATTCTATTGAACAAATTATATTTTCCCTGTATAATGAATAATTGTGTACTTTGTCCCAATTAAATAGGCCCTAAATCACTTATTATTCAGTTTGCCAATTTTTTATACAATCTCCAACGTTTATGCAAACGTTAATTTCACCGATTTCTAGTTCTGTTTTCATGAAAGCATCCCTTGCGGGATTTGAGATGTTGGCTGCTTTGATGATGATTCCTCTACTTTTCAATTCTTTGATGAGTTCATCTAACATTTCAATACCAGATATATCAATAAATGATGTGGACTCCAAATCTAATACAAGGAGTTTAGTATCCCTATATTCATGATCTAATAGATTAACTATTTTGTTTTTAATATTATCTGCATGTAAGAATATTTGAGACCCATCTAACTTAATAATGAGCACTTCTGGAATTTGGATGCTTTTAGGGTGGCTTTTTATGTCTTTATAGTTATCTGTACATGGAACTTGGCCTAATATAGATATATGTGGTTTTTTTATATTGTTAATGAGCACCAAAATGGATAATATAATGCCGATTATTAATCCTTGTATAGTTCCAAAAATAAGAACGGATAATAAAGTTAAAATGGCAATGGCAAACTCTACGTGACTAAAATTATATATAAATCGGAAATGGGGAATATCAAAGAGTCCTCTTATTGCAAAAATTACTATGGCTGCCAGTATGGTCTCTGGTAGATTGAAAAATAAACTTGTAAAGAAAACTAAAACTACCAAAATGAATAATCCGGATATTCCTCCCGCAAGCGGAGTTTTAGCTCCGCTCTCATTGTTTACTGCGGTTCTAGAGACGCTCCCTCCAACGGGAAATCCATGGAACAGACCTACAGCAACATTAGATGCTCCTAAAGCTAACAATTCTCTATTGGCATCAATTTTGTACCGATTTTTTATAGCGTAGTTAGTAGCTACACCATAACCCTCACTGTAACTTAAAATAAAAACTGCCACTGCTAAAATTATAAGTGTATTGAAATCAATTAAACTTGTTTCTGGAAAAACAAGTGTAGGTAATCCTTGAGGTATTGTTCCCACCACCTTAATCCCTAAATTAGTCAGATTGGGGACTGTTAGGAGTATTATTGATCCTAATACTAATATTAGGGTGTTGGGTAGTTTTGGAAACATTTTCGTTGCAATAATTAAAAATAAGAGCCCTCCCACTCCAACGACCAATGTGGCAAGGTTGGTTTGATCAATATGCAATATCAAATATGAGATACGCTGGAAAAAATTACCAGAAGCTCCACTTATCCCAAATAGTATAGGTAACTGCCCTGATGCGATAAATAAAGCTAAACCTGCTACAAAACCAATCAAAACAGTTTTTGATATATATCTAATAATAAATCCCAAATGTAACATCCAGGAGATGATGGCAAAAACACCAACCATAACTGCTAATAAAGATGTAATAAGAGCATATTGTCCAGCATTTACTATCAAAAGTGACCCTAATGTGGAGCCGATCAATATGGAAAGAGCGGAGGTAGGTCCCATTGATAATTGACGCGAAGTTCCAAAAATAACATAAACTAATAAACCAATCATTGCTGAATACAAACCTGCTTCAGGAGGTAAACCAGCTAAAGATGCATATGCAATGGCTTCAGGAATGGTGAAAGCAACTACTGTAATACCAGCTAAAATATCAGGACGAAGCCAATTCTTATTATAAGATCTTGCCCATTCTACTACTGGAAAGATAGATAAAATATTAAACATGCGGTTTCTTATTTGTAATTAGAAACAATAAAATATTGGGTATAATGGTGGATACTTTAAAATTAAAAAAGATGAATCTAACTTAATGATATGAAAAATTAATATATCAAAGCACGAATTAAGTAGAATAGTTTTCTGGGTTCATTCTTATGTAAACAATTAAAAATAAATTAGATTAAGAAAAATAGAATCATAATATATTCATAATATTATCACTATTTTATTTCTTTATATTGTTATTTTTCCTGTAATACTTCATTATTTCAATTTCTTCGTCTAAAAGAGACTTTTTATTACCTTTTTCGTGTCTGATTAAAATCCATACTCCAAAAACCGCACCAATAACTGCTCCTACTATATCAAACATTAAATCAGTCATAGTATCTGTAAATGGATCTAATATTGAAGATCCTTGAGTTAAAGCACCTTGAGTAATATAGAAATTGGTAGCAGGACCAATAAAATGGTCATAACCGTATTCTATCACCTCAAGCACAGCACCCAGCCCGATTGTAACAAATACAATTATTATCCCTGCCATTAAGTAGCTTGCCTTAAATTTATCAAACCTATAACCAATGTACACTAGCAATACGCCCATAAATGAGGTAATTGCGGGAATCATGGTATGTTGGAACTTATCATAGTAACCAAATCTAGCATATAAACTTAGAGAATCAGCTACCACATATTCGAGGACAATTATTATAAGAAATAGAATTTCAAATTCAAGTGGAATAAATATATGTTGACGTGTTAAAATAGCCGGAAGCAAAATAAGACAAACTGCAACCAGGATCATAAAACCATAAACTGGAAAACCAAATATAATTTCATAAATTCCAAACAATATTAGGAATATCCTTAAGGTCCATGCAATAATGACACTTATTTTGTGATCTTTAAAAAGTAAATCATCAGTTTTAAACACCATAGTAACCAATAATAAGTAAGTAATATTAATATATATCATTTATGACCTTAGAGGAATATGAATCTCTTCTATAAGTCAATGTATCCTAATCTTCTGTTTCTGATTAAAACGGAAGGATTTAAGGTAAATATTAGATTTTCAGATTTGAATAAAAAATTCCAAAATAAATAGAACAATAATTTCTTTAAACTTCTCTATTGTTAGCTAAGTGGTTGTAATATTACAATTATATAGCTGTTACAATTCTACCCTTTTGATCTTCAAATTTCCAAACTACATCGATTTGATGGTTCGGTCATTTTTCTTATTAATATCTCGTCATGCTTTACATTTACATTAGTGACCAAACACATTTATAATTGGGATCAATAACATATCATTGGTTTATATGGTTTTTCCAACCACGTTTTCAATGTTAAGAACTTTACTTATTTCTTCAACAGTTGTTTTAATAGGATCTCCAATATCCAATCAAATTCCTCCTAATATGTATTAATTAACTCTTTAAACTTTGTTTACCAGTTTTAAATTTTAATTTCCAATCTGGATTTTGATATATATTTAGAAATTTTTATATTAATCTTTTCAAAGCTTCAAATAAAGAGTAAACAAATAACTTGTTTATTTATATTTCCATTCAATATTCTTATTTAGAAACACAATAACATTGTAGCGAAGTATTTCGACTATAGGGTAATATGAGGCCTATAATTTATTTCAACTCTAATAATATATTTAATATTATTAATAAATTGATACTTCATTATCTTAACTTAATGGTCGATTATAAAAATTATTCAATTATTTTAAAAAATTTATAATCTGAAATTTATCTCAAGATTATATGTATGCCCTGTAAAATCCTATTTCAAAGTCAATAAATTTTAAATTCTAAAAAAATAAAGGAATTAATTATCAGTTTTGAAGAGTTAGCTATATCTTCCTATAGTAACAATAGTTATATAATGAATGGGTAGTTAAATTTGGGATTATTACAAAATGAGCGTAAAAAGAAGAAATAAGAGAACTGATTGTGTAATAGCTATTCTTTCTAATTTACAATATTGATGATTCAATTTTAAAATAATTCATAAAAATTCTGATTAATTCTATATATATAATTTAGAAATTTGAATTATTATTAATAAATTTTTTTTGAAGTAAATAATATCCTAATTAATCAAACATTTACATTAGTAATTCAGGAGGTCCCTGGATATGGGTTATAAATTTAATAAATTAGATATAGAAAAATTAAGGGCAAAAAATGATATTAAAGGGCTAATTAAAACACTTAAACATGAAGATAGCAATATTCGAATGTTTGCAGCAATTTCTTTAGGGGAAATAGGTGATAAAAAAGCCATAGTTCCTTTAATCCAATCCTTAAAAGATGAAGAAGAATGTGTCCGAAATGAAGTCTTAAATTCTCTTGTTAAAATTGGAGACCCTGCCGTAGATAATCTTATAGTGGCGTTGAAAGATGAAAAACTTGAGGAAGGAGTAAAATTCGCTCTTATTAAAATTGGGGAACCCTCATCAAGGAATTTAATGTTTAAGTACAATAATCAAAATAGGGATACTAAGATTTATTATATTAATCTTATGGGTGAAATAGGAGATAAAAATTCAATTGAACATTTAATACACATTTTAAAAGATATAAAAAGCAATGAAAAATATGATCGTGAAATATTAATTTCAACTATTAAATCACTCGGTAAGATTGGAGATGAAAGAGCTAGAGATATAATACACGATTTATATTTTAGGTTTTGCCGTAGCCAAAGTGATAGATACTTAACAGAATTATTTATGGATGTTATTATTAATGTAGATAGAAATGGTTCTGATTTTTTAGTACAAGAATTATCAAGTAATGATTGTAAGGTAAGGGAGGAAGTTGCAGATGCCCTTATTAAGATGGAATATCAAATGGCAGTGGATCCTCTAATCCTGGCTTTAACAGACAATAACGGGGATATTTTCCGAAAGAGGGCATCAGAGATACTTTCTAGGATAGGTAAACCTGCAGTTATCCCTCTTATCCAAGCCTTAAGAGATGAAGATAGATATCTTAGATGTGGGGCAGCAGATTCTCTTGGTAAAATTGGAGATGAAAGGGCAGTAAACCCCCTTATTAATGCTTTAAAGGACAAAGATAGTTATATCAGATTAGAAGCAGCAAAGGCTCTAGACAAGATTGGTTGGAAGTCTAGAGGCGGACAAGAAAATGTATATTATTTAATTGCAAAAACAAAATGGATTGAAGTATCTAAAATAGGAAAACTTGCAGTGTTCCCTCTTATTCAGACTTTAAAATACGGAGAGTTGGATCTTCGATTTAACGCGGCTGAGACACTTGGTGAAATAGGAGATGAAAGGGCCTTAGAACCTTTAAAACAAACTTTAAAAGACGAAGATGAGGATGTTCGTAAAAAAGTATCGGAAGTTCTGGTTAATATGGGTTGGAATTCTAAAACTGATATGATATCCATTAGTTAAATGTAAAAAAAGATGAGGATTAGTTTAATCCTTCAGTTCTTAATAAAGTTCTTAAATGGATCTTCTTTATATCCTTCATAGTCAGATTCCTGTTATCAATCTAGAAAACAATAACAAAGGGGCATCTAAATATTAAACAGTAACTAGAGGTTTCCAATGGAATTCGGGATATAAAGTAGTAATAGTAAGTTTAAAAAAAATGAATCATTTGCTATTTTAATATTAATACAAAAATTTATTTTCAATTAATGCTATAAATTAATATATCTATGAAAGAGTTAGTGATAAGTCATGGTATTTGTACAGTAAATTAGAACAAACTTAGAATTTGTTTAATATTTCGAATCTTCTTAATATGAGGTTATATTGATGTTGTATGGAGTCGTAGATATAGGTTCAAACACTGTAAAATTAAATGTTTACAAGTCCCAGGATAATGATATAAGTATCGAATTTTCAGAAAAAGAAAATTTAGGTTTAATATTTTATATAAACAACGGAAAACTAACAGATAACGGCATTGAAGAGTTAGTAACTGTTCTTAAAAAAATGAAAAATGATCTAGACTATTTAAAAATAGATAATTACAGTTTCTTTTCTACAGCATCGTTGAGAAATATTGAAAACAGCGATGAAGTTATACAAATTATTAAGAATAGGGTAAATATAGAAATTGATCTATTATCTGGTGAGGAAGAGGGAGAATTAAGTTTTTTTGGATCTATACCCACCATCAAAGAGGATGATGGAATTTTAATTGATTTAGGAGGGGGTAGTGTAGAAATTGTACTTTTTAAGGATAGAAAAATATATGAAAAATACAGTATTCCTATTGGTTTTCTAAAAATGTTCAATGATTATGTTTCTGATATAATACCCAATAAAAAAGAGTGCAAACTGATTCAAGAAAGAACATACTCTGAATTGGATAAAATTGGTCTTAAAAATAATGAAAAAATTCCTTTTATGTGTGGTGTAGGGGGAAGTATTCGTGCTATTAAAAAATTACTGGTAAATTTAGATTTACAGAAGAAGAAAGACAATTTAGTAGATGTTAAATTGTTAAAACAGTTAAAAGAAGAACTTAAACTCGATGAATCAAATCATAATAACTATATCTATTACAAAATATTACATGTCAAACCATCTAGGGTCCATACTTTAGTTCCTGCTTTGTTGATAGTCGAATCAATTACTTCCTATTTTAGCTGTGAAGCAATACAGATCAGTAAATTTAGTGTTAGGGAAGGATATTTACTTAGAAAAATGTTAAAGGGGTAAACTAAACATGTCTAAAGAGGATTATAGTTTTACCCAAAACCGTGAATTGTCCTGGTTAAACTTTAATGAACGTGTTTTAGAAGAAGCAGAGGATGCTTCTGTTCCTTTATTAGAACGTTTGAAATTTGTATCTATTTTCTCAAGTAATTTAGATGAATTTTACATGGTTAGATGTGGAAGTTTATATGATCTATCCCTTATTGATGAGGATTATCGGGATAATAAAACCGGTTTGAATGCACAGGATCAACTTGCAGATGTCTTTGAAAGGACTAAATTATTATACAAACGTCGAGATGACGTATATAAATCTATAAATTCTAGTTTAAAAGAGGAAGGTATCTATGATCTCGATTTTGAAGATCTGACAAAGACTGAAAAAAAATTTATAAACAAATTTTTCTTTAACTATATTTTCCCAGTTTTATCCCCACAAGTTATTGATGTTCACCATCCATTTCCCCATTTATTAAACAAATCCCTGAATGTCATGTTGATGATAAGGGATAAAGATGTAATTTTGTATGGGCTTATCCCAATCCCATCAACTTTACCCAGTATAATCTATTTTCCAAAGGATGAAATGCGTTTTATATTATTAGAAAAAATAATATATGAATATGTTAATGAAATCTTTTCAAATTACGACATAGAATTTAAAACCATAGTTTCTGTTACGAGAAATGCTGATATAACCCTATCTGATTCCCAAATTGATGAAGATGAAGATTATAAGGGGTACATGAAAAAAATTTTAAAGAAAAGAACTCGATTAGCACCCATCAGATTAGAGTTCTATAAATATTCTAACTCTAAATTAAGCAATTTTCTATGTGAACAGTTAAATACCCAACAGAGTCAAGTACAAATCTCTGATACTCCTTTGGATATGGATTATGTATTTAAATTGTACAGTCATATAGAAAAGAAAAATGAACTGGTCTACCATAAACTATCATTTAATCCATACTATCCTAAAATACCAAAAACTGTAAGGGAAGGAAAGATTATACCACAGCTAAAAAAGAGGGATTTTTTATTATTCTATCCATATGATTCAATAGAACCATTTTTAAGATTATTAAAAGAGGCAGCTAACGATGAAAATGTTGTATCTGTTAAAATTACCCTCTACAGACTGGCGAGATCTTCTTCGATTATAAAATATCTACTGGAAGCAAGTGAAAATGGGAAAGAGGTAACAGTTTTAATTGAACTAAGAGCTAGATTTGATGAAGCAAATAATATTCACTATGCTGGTTTATTAGAAGAAGCAGGTTGTAGGATTTTGTACGGTTTTGAAGATTACAAGGTCCATTCAAAGGTTTGTTTGATTACACGGAAAGAGAAGAACAACATCAAATATATCACCCAACTGGGGACTGGTAACTACAATGAAAAAACCAGTAAATTATACACAGATTTTAGTTTTATTACACGAAACCATGCCATTGGAAGAGATGCCATGTTGTTCTTTAAAAATATGGCAATTTCTAATTTAAATGGTGAGTATGAAAAGTTGTTAGTTGCACCATTTGGATTTAAAAACAAAGTAATTGAAAAGATCAACAATGAAATTGAAAATGCAAAGAATAACCGTCCAGCCAGTATTTTCATGAAAATGAATTCCCTAACAGACAGGGAATTGATTGATATGTTATCTAAGGCATCTAATGCAGGTGTGAAAATTAAATTAATAATTAGATCCATCTGTTGTTTACTCCCAGGAATACCTGGTAAGACTGAAAATATTGAGATCATCAGCATAGTTGGCAGGTTTTTGGAACATTCAAGGATATACTGTTTTGGTACAGAAGAAGATGCCACAATATATTTATCTAGCGGAGATTTAATGAATAGAAATACTGAAAAACGTGTTGAACTTACTTTTCCTATTGAAAAACCTATCTTAAAGAAACAGTTAATGAATATAATAGATACTATGCTTAATGACAATGTCAAAGCTCGAAAAATTAATGATAAAGGAGAGTATGAGAGAGTTATTAGAAGTATAGATCTAATTGATTCACAAATTTATTTCATGAATAATGATTTCTCAGAATGTGGTAAAGAGGAAGTGGGGAATGAATCATTTTTCACTAAACTGAAACATTTATTGAAAAGATAAATTACAATCCATAAATTAGATCTTATAAGTTAACTTCGTATATTTCTCATAACAGAGTAATTCATAGAAAAAAGAATATAATTTTTATAAGTATTATTAATTAATTACTTCGTGATAATTCTCTATTGTTAGCCAAGTGGTTGGAATACTAAATTTATAGAATCTAAAAATAGTATGCAGGCATACACACATTTATGATCTGGTAAGTATCCACTTATCAATCTTTTATTTTAATGATTATTCCATAATCTTACTATTTTTAATATTAGCTGAAGGATCCAATTGTAGATTTACTATGAAATGAATAATGATGCCACAACAAAAATGTCTAAGTAAGAATATTCCAAACTAATGGATTAATTAGAACATATCTGATGACTGTAGCTATATCTACATTTCCATGATCAGGATCATAATCCTAAAGACAAATTAGGATGTTTGAATTTCTCTGTGCAATCTTAAAGATGTTGTAATCCGCTCTTAAAACTTACATTATTGGATAGGTATGCATTAAAATAAACTTATTACATCCAGTGCGGATATATGTTTTATCGTTTTTCTGATTCAAATAAACTTATTGAACTATCTAAACCGTCTTTACTTGATTCTATGATGTCTATTGCAGATTGTAGTTCATCAATTTTATATTTTTGATCAACAATTAAACGATGGATAATGAATCCTATAATAGATAAGATCGCCATGAAAATCAGAGTATAGAAAATTAAAACTAATACATATTGATAAAATGTTAAATTATCTAATGTAGTAGCTGATAAAATGAAAACTACTAAAAATGCGAAGATAAAACAGCTGGCTATGATCAATAATAATTTTTGGTCATCATTCCTATCCTTAAATGATGAATAAGCTGCTATAGACAAGGAAGATCCTGCTAAACTTAAAACTAGAAATTCTGGTATTAAAGCAATAATATCCATTTTTTAGCACCTTTTTTAATAACATTCTTGATTCAATACTTCTTCTTTCGTTAAAGGACGGGCATATTTCTGCATTTTACTAAAAGCCTGATTATATATTTTTATTAATTCTGGTTGTGCCTTTTTTATCCCTACAGATCCACGAATTTCGTTGTGTCTATCAGGTTTTTCAATGTACAAATGACTTTTATTAAAAATCATAAAATGTTTGGTAGGTCTTTTTGGCAAGACTAAATATTCAACACTCTTATATTTATCAAGAAGAGTGTAAATTTCCATCCTATCCTCACAAAATACTTTAGGACCGCCAATGATTGTTATTGATTCAAATTTATGATTTGCGGCGTGTTTAATTATCTCTTGTACACCTTCGCTGAATTCTCCCACAATTACTTTAAGTTCCAATTCATCAACAATTTTTCCTTTAATTTTAAGATTTTTCAATCCTTCAATCAGATTAAATCTCCACACTCTTCTTTTATATCTTTCTGAACTGTGAAAAAGAACTATTTCATTCCCATACAACTTATTATAATGGGGATTATGCCTATAAATTAATTTAAGTAAGATGATAATTATTAATGTCGATAAACTCATTAATATCAAAATTACTCTATAATCAAATTGCATCATTTATCCCCTCAAAAAATCATTTCTCTGGTCTCTTGTTGAAGCATATAATAATCCCTAGATTTTATTAGAGATAAAAATAATCCATTAAAAACAAACCCTCTGAACTAATATTATCTTTATTAGGGTTTATTAACTTTTCATTAAAATACAATTAAATTTAATTACAATATGGTTAAGCATTGCATTTATCTTCTCTATTTATTTCTAACCAGTAACGTTTTATCATATTTATGGGCTTTATAAACACATCCAGCTTACGTATTATCGAACACTACTGTGTGAATTTAGAGAGAAGTAGAAATGACATCATGTTCCAGAAAATATACTAAAAGTTGGATAAGATGACTATTATCATCATCACCAATCCATCTTAAATTAACAACAGCTATGATTAAATGATATAGTGACTATCTAGACTATACAAATACATGAATGCATAAGATTAAACACTCATTTATATATAAACTCATATTTGTGATGCTTGATCTACGATTACAGATACTTAGTTAACCATAATTACTTGATTGAAGTCTATAAATTTGGAAATAATTCTTGTAAAGCAATAGAACTTTCAATTACAAAATTTATTCCAAATTCAATCTTTTTTATTCACTTTTGCTTTTATACAATCGTATTATTATTTTTAATCGTCTGTAAAAAGTTTCCAACCGTTTTTAACTAATTCTTGGATATATTGGTCAAGATGGTCTACAACAGATCCATCTGCTTTCTTTAAATGTATTTTAACAAACCCTTTTGAGGGATAAGAAAAGGTTCTTCTTATTACTTCGTATTTTTTATCATCTAAGATTAACCAGTCTCCAGAAACAGGATAATCAAGTAATTCTATGGTTTTTGCCAAATATTTGTTTTCATCAAAGACTAATACTAATCCTACTTTTACCATTACAACCACCTCTGATTTAATTCAAACTCCCCTCTATAATCTTGTTTCATCTACTGTCAAACCATACAATTCATAAACTAATTTATCTGTAGCATCTAAAATTTTCTTAAAATCAATCCATTTTTTTCATTAGTCTGACTGGTAATGTGATTATGTTGTTGAGACATTAACTAATTTTATTGAGTATTCGTTCTGTTTCCAGTTATGGTAAGTTCGGTGTATAAGATAGGATGGGGAGTTTTTTTTGACAGATTATGTAATGGGGAAAAGTCTTCGCCGTATCACCACAAATCAAATACCGACATATAAGTCAATGAAGCTTATAAGAAACTTCCATGAACATCACGACATTCATCAAAAACTAAAAATGGAAAAAATAAAGAGTAAATCTACCCAAAAATAAATTTTTTTGCCAATTAAAAATTTATTGTTAAAAAAATGGACCTAATTTCAATTCTATAATTTTTTGGTTGAAAAACGTAGCAAAATCTTGTTTAGTTTCTTCTATTAATGTATCTACAATTTCATCGTTTAGATATGTAGGGTAGTCGAATTCAATTGTTATGGCAAAATAAGTTTTATCACCCTTTTCTATTGCTTTACTAAAATAAGTTTTTGCATTTGGATTTTCGATATTCCAAACTTTTAAATATTCCTCAAGCATTGCAAAATTCTCACCAAAGCTTTTCTCTATTGAAAAATATATAAACCACCTAGCTTCAAAAGGTACATCTTTAACTAATTCCGCATGTTCATATTTTAAAACAATATCTACCATTTTTACCACATCTTTGATCCTGTTTAATTAATTAAACTCCTGATCTCCTTAAAAAAGAAGACCCGGAACTTTTTAAAAAAGAATACGGAGACGCTAAAATTAACCCTCCGGGTTCAGGTGGGAAAAAACTGAAGAGCAAAAAGAAATAAAATTTTATAATATTTTATTTTTTTTAAATAATATAATTGGATTGCGATAATAAACTGAACCAACAAAAATTATTAAACATGAGGAAAAAAATTCTAAATTATTTTTGAAAATCATTTATTTCTTTTCTTTTAGGTTTCCAAATGTAAATTTACAATTTGGACATTTGCAGTTCATTCCTGTGGATCCAATTGCTCTCCAGCATTCCATTAGGCCTTCAAAACCGCAATTAGGACATTTTTTAGATTCTTTCAATTCTTATTGACTCCATTTTTTTTAAATCTATTATATATCAATTGAAATATTAATTTTTCATATTAATAAACTATATGGGGAGAGTTAATTGTCCTGATACCTTCTTTTTAGATACTGCATCGTTTTTATGAGAACTTCTAATAGTGTTCTACAAGGATGTATCGAGATAACATTGTGATGATGGTTCTTTTTTGTGTAATTAATCCATAATTATCCAAAAATTTTAACAAACAGAATAACTCATAATAATAATAGGGTAGGGATGGTATTTTCTTCTCTTTTTGCCAATATGGTTACATATTGGTCCCCCAATATGTGGAAAGTACCTCCCTGCTCGACTAAAAAATAATTATATTTCCCATGACTCCATCTATTTTAGGAGATGTTGAAATTTTGATTAGTGACGGTTTAAAATTCTTATTGTATTTTATAATTGGGGGTTTTATTCTAACACTTGTTACATACTTTGGAAGTAAGGATAAAGGTATATTGGCAGCTTTCATTGCATTGTTCCCTTTGGTAAGCCTCATGAGTATTTTAACCATCTACAGCGAAGCAGGTAGTTTACCTGTATTGGATTATGTTAAAGGGCTTTTGATATTAACACCAGTATGGATTATTTTTTTATTTTGTATAGTATATTTACTGCCTAAACAAGGATTATTTGTTGCTATAGTTATTGGATTGGCAATTTTTATCATTATATCTGTTTTATTGATAAATTATCTCAATTATTAGAAAATCGAATTAACTTAATTAAAATTGGGATTAATGATAATAAAAAAAATTATAAGATTGTAAATTAATAATTTATGATATAAAATTTTTAAAACTATTTTTTGGGGTAGAATTATTTTTGATGATGAGTTTAGAAAATCGGGTATAAATTTGATTGGAGATGTGCCTTGGGGGACGCATTTCTGTCAATTTTATCAAACAAAAGATGATTTAATTGATATACTTGTTCCATATTTTAAAGCAGGTTTGGAAAATAATGAATACTGTATGTGGGTAACCTCAAAACCATTGGAAGTTGATGAGGCAAAAGAAGCACTGAAGGATTCTGTAGAAAATGTTGAAGATATTTAGATAGTGGTCAAATTGAGATTATTTCCTATGAGGATTGGTATGTAAAAGGAGGAAGTTTTAATTCTGATCAAGTTCTAAATGGATGGGTTGATAAATAGTTGTACTTCGGCTTTCTTTTTAGATGTGTAATTTTTTATTTGAACTTTTAACTGTGTTATAGATGGATGCATCGAGGTAGCATTGTAATGGTTTTCTAAACTCATTTAAAAGATTAATGGAATATTAAAGAAATAATAAGATAACAAGCCGTTTATTATGACTCAATAACCTAATTAACATCTTAAGTTAAATTTATATGAACTTAAATCATAATAAATATGTAGATATTATCAACATTTTTGAGGTGTTAGTTATGAAAGATGAAGTGTTTTTTAGTAAAGGTATGAACCCTATCAAGGAAGATTATCCAGATCTTTACGATATAAGTGTCAGTTTAAATGATGTTTGTTACACAGGTAAATCATTAGATTATAAAACTCAGAAACTTGTAGCCATAGGAATCGCTGCAGCTGCATCCGACAATAGAGCAGTTAAAAAACAGATACAAAGTGGTATGAAGGAACTTGATATAACCAAAGATGAAGTGGTGGATGTTTTAAGAGTTGTTCTTCTATTAGCAGGAAAACCTGGATTTATGAAGGGTATTAATGCATTATACAATATAAAAGAGTAGAAATTTTTAAATATTCCTTTTTAATACCTGAATTTATGTTGCCAGTGTTATTTAATAAGAATTTTACATTCGTTCTAGATTTATCTCACATATGGAACTAGATCCTTTGTATTTTTTCCTTTTTTTTAATAAATTTTGATGGATTTAAATGTTAATTGTTAGCAGATTTTCCATGATATGTTTAAAATAAACTTAAAAATAATAATACTTTTTTACAATTTCATACTCAATTTTATAATATTACCATACGAGTTTGCGTATGAGTATAACCATTTTTCAGGTAAAATCAAAATAAAGAAAATATAAGGAGGCATCACCAATTATATACTCATATTATATTTTATGATCTTATTGTATTAATTTTTTTCTATGATAATTTGTTCTTAGGAGTTATTCCATCATAAATATGCATTCTATCCATTGATTGAGAGGTAAATAATTTGATTTTGGAGATAGTGATAGATAAAAGTGTCTTTAATCAATTTTAGAGCCTAATATAATGGGATTGATATAGACTAAAGATGCAAAATTAATTTAATACTATTTTTTCGATTAAATGATGCTCAGAAGGTAACCTACCAGTGCAGTTGCAGTGTTAGCTACTGCTGAGATTAGAATGGCTTTCGGATATTTTATTTTTAATAGAAACATCAGTGCTACACTTTCAGCGATAATCACAGATATTTCAATGAGATAAATATTGGAAAGTAGGTTGATGTAACTGTAGGTTGCTATTGGAAGTGTTAATGAATTTATAACCACAGAATAGAATAGGAGCAACCAAGGCCTGTCCCTTACCATGAGCCATATAATTATAAATTCAATTACAACCGTTAAGAACCATACAGTTAAATATCCCATTATTTATTACCCGTTTCTAATTTAAAGGAAGCTTCATCATATTCTGTTGTACATTTTGAATACTTTTTATAATTTAGTTTGTTCTATGGTTCTCCTCTTCTTCTGTATAGGAATATGCCTATGATGGCTATTGCAGACATTAATGGTAGCACCAGGTACCATAAGTAGAAGATCGTGGTTCCGTCTTTGGTTTTTGATGGAACTGGTGTGATGTTATCAGCTTCAAAAGTCTTTTCCTGGGTACTTCCATCTGTAAAGCTGAAGATAATCTTTGATTTTTTAATTTCAAGTGCAGTATCATTTACCGCTACTATCTCAAGAACAATTAGTGCCCCATCAAGCTGATTGTTAGTATAGACAGTTCCATAGCTACCTTCAAGTTCTAAATTTGAATGGATAACATTAGAATTATTGTTGAAATAATCTACAACTGCACTTTGATTGTTCTGGTTTAAAATGTCCGTGTTAAATACGGATCTTTTAACGGTGTATATAGAAGCTGTGCTTAGTTTATAAAAACTGAATTCACGGGTGTTTAAAATTTCATAAGGCGGAGATGGACTGCCATGAAGAAGAAAAACGTACATTGGGAAATTGTTGATATTGGATATCTGGTAGGATAGTTTGATCTCCTTTTTTCCAGGTTCAATAACATCTGCATATGCAGATGAAATATTAAAAGCTAAAATAAGCACTATTATTATTAAGAGAGATATTTTAGATTTCATATTTTAGTATCTGTTTTTACTTTTTATTTAAAATTTTTATCAAACTTAATACCATAAAAAAACTGAGAAAATTTTCTTTCTCAGATATAATTTAAAAATAAAAAAAAAGTAGATAATAACCAGATTATAGTAGTGTGTTGCCTGCATACTAACTTAATAGGTCCACAATAGAGTGGGTGATTCCTAAATTTCTTAATTTGATGGATTTAAATGTTGATTGTTAGCAGAATTTTGCAGGATATGTTTACAATAAACTTAAAAATAATATACTTTTTTACAATTTCATACCTCAATTTCAATATATATCCATGCACTTGTAGGTATGAGTATAACCATTTTTAAGGAATATACAGTCTAAAATAAAAAAAGTAGATTATGCTTTCTGTTTTGAATTTAAATTGTAGTTTTCGAGTAAGTTGTTTCATAGAATACAACACCTAACCCGTTAAAAGTTCAATAATGTTGTCAGGAATTATTATCCCTTCTTTAACCATGGATTCTATCTTTTCAACAGTTTCCAAGTTAAAATCTGGATTATCCTTAAGTATCTTTAAGGTTTCTGTCCAAACATCCTCTAAAACAGTTTTTGGAACCTTTAAACTTTCTTCTATAATATTAAACCCCCATTATATTTAGAAATAAATAAAAATAAATCCCATTTATTAAAAAGTGTTATGATGCAACTTTCTAATAAATTTTATTATTTTTTCTATGAGTACTGAAGTTTACTATTTTTCAGGGACTGGAAATTCATTACATGTGGCTAAAGAATTACAAAAACGAATTCCAGAAACAAATCTAATAGCAATAGTTGGTCTTTTAATAATACAGTTATAGAAACCAGTTAAGAAACAGTAGGTATTGTATTTCCCATTCATCTCGCTATGGCTCCAGCCCCTGTAATAGGAATTTCTTAAGAAACTTGATTTAAAATCAGCTGAATATATTTTTGCAATATCTACACGGGCTGGTAACCCTCATAGAGCATTTATTGACCTGGATAAAATATTAAAGAAAAAAGGAAAAAGTTTAGATTCATTTTTTACTATAAATATTGCAAGTAACGATCCAAAATTTGAAGATTGGACCAGGCAACAGAAGAAGAAATTGCAGATTGGGAATCTAAAGTTCAAAATAATCTAGATTCCATTAAAACCATAATAATAAACAAAGAAGAAAACAGGGAAAAGGACACTAATTTCACGGTTTCTATGCCTGTATTTTCACTTCTTATCTCCTGTTCTTCCTATTCTTAATAAAATATTTAATGTTGATTTTTATTCAGATTCAAATTGTGTGGGTTGTGGGACCTGTGAACAGGTTTGTTTGTCGGGAAAGATAAAAATGATTAATGGAAAACCAAATTGGCAGAAAGATGTCCAATGTTTTTCCTGTCATGCATGTCTCAATTACTGCCCGGAACAGGCAGTTCAAATCAAATCCACACGTTTATTAAAATCATATACTGACAAAAACGAAAGGTATCCACATCCTTATGCAACAGATGATGATCTTGCTGGACAAAAAATGAGAAATTTGAAAGAGAGTGAAATAATTGGGGAATAAAATTGCTTCAAAAGATGAAAGGGTTCGAATTTGAACCATGTTGTTCGTCAGATTGGATTTTACTCCTCTGTCCTGACAGCAATAATCGCGGCAGTATTTTTTATAGCAGGTATCTTGACGTATGCTAGAATTTGATAGAATTATAAATAATTTAAAAAATATAAATTAAATCTATATTATCTTCCGTTTATTGCATAAACTTTTAAACCAGCTATTGTCCCATTAGTTACTTCCTTATATTTGGATAAAAGATTAATATTAGCTGTTGAATTATCCCAAAGAAGATAATAATCTATTTTATACTTTATGAAGTTATTTTCTAATTCGCTATCGCTGCTAATTTTCCAATTAATCAAATTTGTACCATAATACGGGCTATTTAGAAAGTATGCTACACCTTCTGATGTGTAATATTGACTATTTTCCCCATTTGATGCTAGATTACCATGTATGTTATACTGATTACTCAAAATATTACTCAGATTATAAATATACATTCCCTCATTAATCTCTTGAGTTATAGAGGTTACTGGTAACAAAATGAAAGAGGATATAAATAATATTATTAAAACTATTTTTCCAATATCTGTGAGTGATGTTTTCTTAAATAATTTATTAATCAAATAACCTCCCATCAAAATCAGCAAAATGTTTACAAGAATTAGATACCTAAATTCTACAAAAACAAGAATGTATCCTCCAATAAATAGCAATATCGTTGTTAAAGGATATAAATAATCAGTATCCGAGATGAGTTTCCGCGGTGGTTGAATACAAACAACAATATACGCTATAAGAATCAATATTGCAAAGATAGAAAAAGTTTGGATAATTCCTATAGTTTTGATGATATTGTTGCCTATTATCGTTAGTTGAAATATAAAATTTTTTACTGAGTGGAAAGGACTCCATTTTATGAGTTTATCATAGGATGGATCTTCCCAAGTGGTAATGGCTTTATCATTAGTTGGTTTCATAAATCCATTCCACATAGGAATCCCTTGAGAATCTGGCCCTACTAATTCGTAGTTATATTGTCCAGCAGTTCCTGTTGTTATCTTTCCATATTTGTCACTTATAATAGCACTCCAAGCTCCAGCTATGATAAAAAAAACTACAATCCCAATAGCAAAGTTTTTTAATATTTTTCTCCTTTTTACTCTTGAAATATCATTTACATAGTGAAACATATTAAATAATACAAAATGAACAATAAAAAAGGGTAAAGCATATTCTTTAGTCAAATAAGCCATTGCACCTAAAATTCCACACACAAACCCGTTAAATAATTTATCAGAGTAATTTGGGTCAAATATAAAATATAAGTAGTAAACTAAGAAACATAATAATAACAAATCCATAGGAAAAAAAGATGGTATTAATGAAAAATACAACACAACAAAAATCATTAAAAATAAGATTGATAACCTAATTTTCTCATCCATCTCAAATCGATAAGATAAAAATCTTATCCCAATTAAAGTAAAAAAACCTATAATCAAAGATAAAATTTTTGTTGAATATAAAGCAAAAGATTGTGATGATTTAAATAAGAGAAATGGTACTAACAACCATGAAAAAAGTGGGCCCCAATAACCATTAATTGCATTATGCAAATCTCCTTCAGCATATAACTGACCTATTGAGATTACACTAATTAAGTCTTGACCTGATATCGAATACTGGTAATATTTAAGCAAATAAACCCCTAATATCCAAAAAATGACTAGGAACATTAAAAAAATAATATTATGTTTTTTGGAACTATTCTTCAAAATAGCCATGTAACTTTGCATAAATTAACTTATCTATTAATTCATAAAAAGCCTTGTATTAATTCAAAATACATGTGATAAACAATTATATTTGGGGTGAGACTCTAAATAACCAACATGATGTTAGTGGTAATATTGCATCAAAATGGAAACTTGTTTGATGGGTATTATGATGAAACATTAGCACTTTCATATTTTTTAGGTTACAAGTTAATATGGATTCTCAAAACCTAACATGACCGATAATGATCTTAATGCAGAATTTAAGAAATATGGAATAGATTATTATTTTGTTTGGGGAAATTCGAGCAATGGGGCATTATTAGCTAGATTTCCACAAGTGAACAATGGTAATATAACAAATTTAAGGATTTATAAAGTAAAAGGTGGATTATAAAATATTAATTTAATTCTCTTAATTATTATATAATTAATTTTTTTAATAATTAAATCAAAATATAATTAATTATAACCCGATAATTCATTAAAAAAGCTATTTAATAAGGTGGAAAATGAAGCTTGCAATTAAAAATATAAGTAAAAAGTTATTGAAAGATGAAACTAACAAAACTCATATCCAAATGTTTAGATACCTCTTTGTGGGAGGAGCTGCTTTCATAGTCGATTTTTTATCTTTATTTATATTAACTGATTTTTTTGGCATTTATTATCTGATTTCTGCAGGAATAGCATTCATTTTAGGATTAATAGTTAACTACTTCCTTAGTATAAGCTGGGTTTTTAACAAAAGGAAATTAAAAAAGAGACACATTGAATTTGGAATTTTTGCACTTATTGGGATAGTAGGACTCGGATTAAACGAAATATTTATTTGGTTTTTTACACAGGATCTTCAAATATATTATTTAATATCCAAAATATTTGCTGCAGTTATAATATTATTCTGGAACTTTTTTGCAAGAAAATTCGTTTTATTCAGAGATTAAAAGTATTTTTTTAATGAGGAAGATTAATGCTTAATAAACAAGAAAATCAAAAAACAGCGATTATTATAGGTGCAGGTCCAGCAGGACTGACAGCAGCCTATGAACTACTCGATAAGACAGATATAAAACCAATTATTTACGAAAAAAGTAATGATATTGGAGGTATATCAAAGACTATTAATTACAAAGGTAACAGGATCGATATTGGAGGTCATAGATTTTTTTCTAAATCAGAAAGAGTTATGGATTGGTGGATGAATATTTTACCACTTCAAGGTGCTCCTGCAAAGGATGATCTTGCAGTTGGAAGGGAAATACCAATATCAAATGAATCTATTAAACATGATATAGGGTCTGTTAAAACAAAAACGTTCCCTGCACCAGATCCTGAGAAGATTGATGAAGTGATGCTTAATCGTAGCAGGTTGTCACGGATTTTTTTTCTTAGAAAATTCTTTAACTATCCTATATCCTTAAATTACAATACATTCGCTAATTTAGGAATTAAAAGAACTGTTAAAATAGGTTTAAGTTATATTAAAACATCATTTAGTCAAATAAAACCTGAAAAATCCCTTGAAGACTTTTTTATAAATAGATTCGGTGTTGAATTGTATCGTACATTTTTTAAGGATTATACAGAAAAGGTTTGGGGTGTTTCATGTAACCAAATTACAGCAGAATGGGGATCTCAACGGATAAAAGGCCTTTCTATAACAAATACAATATTGCATGCTTTCAAAAAGCGATTCACACGTGATAGTTCTATATCTCAGAAGAATGTTGAGACAAGTTTAATAGGTCAATTCATGTATCCAAAACATGGTCCTGGCCAGTTGTGGGAGGAAGTTGCAAAGCTCATTATAGAAAATGGTGGAGAAATACATCATGGAAATAAGGTTGTAGGAATAGAAAGCAAAGAAAATGAGTTAGATGCGATTAAAGTTTTGGATGAGTTTACAGGTGAATTTAAGAGGATTGAGGGGGATTACTTCTTATCAACTATGCCAGTTAAAGATTTAATAAATTCTTTTGAAAAAAAGTTACCTTATGATGTTTCCGAAGTTGCACAAGGTTTAATGTACCGTGATTTCATAACAGTAGGCCTCCTTCTAAATGAATTGAAAATCAAAAATGAAACCAAAATGATTACGGTTAACGATTTAGTTCCTGACAACTGGATATATATTCAAGAAAGGGATGTGAAGATAGGTAGACTTCAAATATTCAATAATTGGAGCCCATATCTTGTAAAAGATGACTCTAAAGTATGGATAGGTCTTGAATATTTCTGCAACGAAGGGGACGAAATGTGGAACATGTCTAATGAAAATTTCACAGATTTTGCTATCAAAGAATTAGAAAAAATTGACATCATAAATGCAGACGAGGTAATTGATAGTGTAGTCATAAAAGTCCAAAAGACTTATCCTGCATACTTTGGAACCTATAAAAAGTTCGATATCATTAAAAATTTCACGAACCAGTTTGAAAACCTTTTTCTAATAGGAAGAAATGGAATGCACCGTTACAACAATATGGACCATTCCATGCTCACAGCAATGACCGCAGTAGAAAACATAAAAAATGATATAAAATCAAAAGAAAATATCTGGAACATAAATGCAGAAGAAGAATATCATGAAGAAAAATGAAAAATAGTGTAATCTTATCACAATAATCAAAAATGCAATCAAATACTACGCAGGCAACAACCTAACAGCTGCATGCACATTCAAATTCAAAACAGGTTCCTAAAATACTTTTTTTTCTCTTTCTTGATTGCTAGCTTGCCGGATGAAATTTTCAAATAGCAAATGAAATTTCTGTATAAATTAGCACCTCTGAAAATAGCGTAACCTATGATTAAATGATGTATATACTATAGATTATACCAAATTAATTAACGTAAATATAATAAAACAGTATACCTTTAAATAAAACCTATAGAACAAAGACTTAGTCTATAGCAACAATAATAGATATTAAGTTAACCCACTATTTTATAATTAATTTCTTAATTAAGCGAGTGATAGATTAAGTGAACGTTTTCTCCATTGCAATTTTTAATTATTATAAAGATGCAATAGTTTAAATATGCAAAAAAAAATATCATCTGTGCTTCCTTTCCAAATTAATAGCGAACAAAAAAGCGAAGTATTAAGAGATTAAAACAAAAGAAGGGAGATAATGACATATTATATCCATAATTTTGAAAGGATTTCAATTATAAAAAAGAAAAATAGTTTAATTCTTAAATACTAGTCTATGAATAGCCAAAAAATATAAACTATTGACTTTGAAATAGTATTTTGCCTGCATACTAATCTGATACACTTTAAATTTGGTAATTTGTTCTAAAAAATATTAAAAAGACTGTATTACTTTTTTGTTAATTATATTTTTCATTATGTATACCCCCCCCATCTGCATATGATACTTAGCATATCCAATTCATTTTTTGTATTAATCAGTGGTTTTTTATTTTCATTGTTAATTAAATTATTATTTATTTTATCGTATTCGTAACAAAAATTTTTCTAAAAAATTGGGGACTAAAAAAGATTAGATAACTTCGTAAATGATGCTATGACGAAAAAAATTTTTAGTGGAATTTTTCAATAAAATTGTAACCACTTTCTATCAGAGCTAAAAAAGAGTAATTATACGATTATGTTTTGTCAGCTGAGTAAACAGCAATGTCTAATTTTCTCGCTAAAAAATTTTCAATTGCCACACCAAATGCTTTGAAATGTTCAGTTTGCATATGCGTTTCTAATACTTCTAGATTTGCCAAAACTGTATTTTCATGTTTAAATGGAAAAATAATGTACTATTATACGGATGTTTAATGATCCAAGTTGGGGATCCTATCAATAAATTGAGCAAAGTGACATTTTTTGTTAATTAATGTTTTAAATGACCTGATTTATTTGAAATAGGAGCAAAGGGGGGTTATTGATTACAAATACATTAGGCAGATTTTAATCGTGTTTTAAGGTCATAAAAACCTTTAATAACGTTTTTATCCGATTTTCATGATCGAATTGTTTAAATGTGATTGTAATCAATTTATAAACGGAATTAGTTATAACTTCGAAAATTGCTTATTATTTGATTTTTGGACATCGGGGGCGGTATAATCAGTAGGAAATTATTTTTATCGGTGTTATTATTATTTGGATTAGCACTGATTATGAATTTTAGTAGTGTAGCTGCTATTAATAGTAGCACTTCAAATTCGACAATCAATCTAAACAAAACAAACAGCACTTCAACAACTTTAATGACCACTACAAATACTGTAACAACAACCCAGACGATAAAAACAGTAGCGGCTGTAAATAAATATGGTTTAACACTTACTCAGATAAAAGATGGACAATATAGGGCTCAAAAATTCTATTGTACATACAATAGATTACCAAACTATGTAAGTTATGGAACTACAAAAATACCGATAACTACATTTAAACAAATTTTAGCGGCATATGGCTTAAAATTGATTTACAATACTTGGGTCACTGATACAAAGGTTGTATACGATCATCAGGACACATCATACACATGCGGCCCATCGTCACTTAAGATGGATTTTTCAAATTATGGTATGAACCTAAATGAGATGGGGCTAGCTTCTTATGCAGGATCCAATTCTAACATAGGCACTACACATGTTGGACTGATCAATGCTGTTAGTAAAGTAAATTTAAAATATGGGACCCATTTCAGAGCATGGGATCAATCCTTCTCTTCAGTAGGATGGACTGGACTTTACAGTTACATATCCCACAACAATCCAGTAATACTACACATAAGATCATTTTTAAATCCAAACTCGGGACATTATGTGCTTTTAACCGGAATAAACCTTTATTTAAAACAAGTAAAGATAGCAGATCCATCATATGGATATAGGACTCTTTCATTCAGTTCACTGCTAACAAAAATGAACTGGGTAGTTTCAACAGGAAGAACAACTAAACCTTTGATATTCCTCACTAATACTTAAAAAATTAAAAAACAGGGATTATTAAACGATATATAATCGATTTAAGAGGATTTAGACCTCTTAATTTTATTTTTTTTTATCTATATATACGAAATATTCTTCTATTATTAATATTAGAATTTGAATTAATTGGAATAATTATATAAGGCTTAATAATTCATGGAGGCATGATAAAAAGCTGTGATAGTAAATGATATTCCATAATAGGTTGAATGATGAGGGCCTACCTCTGTAAAAATTACTTAATTGGGGTTGTTATATTCTCCATTAAACTTTAAGAATATATATAATTATTCTGAAAGTATGCAGGCAAAATACTATTTCAAAGTCAATAGTTTATAATTTTTGGTTATTAATAGGCCAGTATTTAAAATTAAACTATTATTCCTCTTTTACAGTTGAAATTCCTTGAAAATGAGGAGTACAATATATCATATTCGGCAATCTTTTACTCTAAACTCTCAATACTATTACATTGGTATTAATCCAAAACTTTTCTATTGTAGTCCCTCCAATTATTCAAAATAATCCTAATAATGATATTTTTATATGATCATGACCTTATGAAATATTATGGACTATAATCATTTGATAATTATTTCAATGGGATTTATATTTTATTTGGAATAATTTTTGTAATTAAGTTCAAGAATCTATATTTAATTTTATATTTGATTCATTTGGGGTGGATGTGATTGGATAATGAATTTGAACTGAGAAAGTTTGTTGCACCTGAATTTGTATTTGGTTCTGGTGCTAGATTTTTGTTGGGAAGATATCTCAAGAATTTCGAAGCAAACAAAGTTCTTTTAGTAACAGATCCAGGTATAGTTTCTTCAGGGTGGCTTGATGAGATTATTGGGGCTTTAAAATCTGGGGATTATGAATATGAATTATATTCCAATATTAAATCAAATCCCCGAACAGAAGAGGTTATGGAAGGGGCCCGAGTTTACGAGAGTAAAAGATGCGATGTGATAGTGGCTCTTGGTGGTGGTAGTCCAATGGACTGTGCAAAGGGTATAGGAATTGTAACTTCAAATAAAAAACATATAAATGAATTTGAAGGTGTAGATAAGGTTAGTATACCATCACCTCCTTTAATATGTATACCAACCACTGCAGGTAGTTCTGCAGATGTATCCCAATTTGCAATAATATCCGACAGAGTGAGAAAAGTTAAAATTGCAATTATCAGTAAGAAACTTGTTCCAGATGTTGCATTAATTGATCCGGTTACTACTACAACCTTAAATCGGTACATGACTGTTTGTACGGCATTTGACATATTAAGCCATGCTATGGAGGCTTATGTTTCTAATGCAAGTTCACCTATTACAGATATCCATTCTATTGAAGCAATAAACCTTTTTTCATCTAATATAATACCTTGCATCAATGATCTTGATAATATACAATTCCGGGGTAATTTAATGCTTGCAAGTCTTCATGCTGGTTTGGCATTTTCAAATGCTAGTCTTGGCCTGGTTCATGCAATGGCCCATAGCCTAGGTGGTCTTAAAGATCTGCCTCATGGAGAGTGTAATGCCATTCTTTTAGAACATGTTGTGGATTTCAACTTCTCTTCTGAACCAGAAAGATACATTAAAATTGCTAAAACCCTTGGATTTAATGATTTAAATGATAAATACGGTCTTATAAAGGGTATAGTAAATCTTAAAATTGAAACTGGAGTGAATCGTACGCTTAAAGAGATCGATGTTGATGAGGAGGATATTCCAGAACTTGCAAAAAGGGCAATGCAAGATCCATGTATATTAACCAATCCACTTATACCTAAAATAAGTGATGTGGAGGAAATATTTAAAAATGCCTTATGAAACTGATGATTGGGATTCATTACGTGATAAGATTATAGGTCTTGGTGAATCTTCCATACAAAAGAGTTATTATCCTGAGTTACAGAAGAGATTGGGTGAACTTGAAAGATTTCGTGCTTTGCTGGATCAGAGTAATGATCCAATTTTTCTTCTAGAAATTTCCTCAGGACGTTTTACTGATGTTACTAAATCTGCATCTGAGCAATTAGGATACCCCCATGAAAAAATGCTTGAGATGACCTTGAAAGACCTGGTGAATAATGATGAAATGATGAGAATTCAACTAATTTTAAATGAAATGGTTGAAAACAAGGAATCAACTGGTAAAAAAACCTTTTCGTCGGTTTTCAATACTGTTGAAAGTCAAAAAATTCCTGTTGAGATAAGTGCAAGTGTTGTTAATTTCAGCGATGTACTTTATATTGTTATGGTAGTAAGAGACATTACCGAACGTGAAAAGGCAGAAAAGGCTTTTGAAGAATCAGAACAGCGTTTAACGGATATTATAGATTTTTTACCCGATGCAACTTTTGCAATCGATCAAGATGGAAAAGTTATAGCTTGGAACAGAGCCATTGAAGAGATGACCGGTACCAAAAAAGAAGACATCATTGGTAAGGGAGATTATGCCTATTCTGTACCATGGTATAATGAACATCGCCCTGTTCTAATTGATCTTATAGGAAATAATGATTCAGAGTATATTTCAAAGTATAAATACGTCAAAAAAGATGGCAAAACAATTTATGCAGAAGTCTTTGTACCTTCAGTATACAATGGTCTAGGCGCTTATCTATGGGTAACAGCATCACCACTTTTAGACAGTAATGGGCAACAATATGGTGCTATTGAGTCTGTAAGAGATATATCTGACCGTAAAAAAGCAGAAGACAAAATAAAAAAATCTTTAGATGAAAAAGAAACTCTTCTTCGAGAGATCCATCATAGGGTCAAAAATAATATGCAGATTATTTCTAGTTTATTGAACTTGCAAATACAATATGAGAACTTAGATGAGAGAGTAGGAGTTTTAAAGGAGAGCCAAGGCCGGGTGAAAAGCATGGCAATAATCCATGAAAAACTTTATCAGTCTTCAAGTCTTAACTACATCAATTTCAAAGAATACATTGAGAAACTTATTTTGGATATATTCTATTCTTATGGAATCACATCAGGCGCCATTGAATCTGTATTAGATATTGAAGATATTCATTTAAACGTCGACACTGCCATACCACTAGGACTCATCATCAACGAATTAGTAACTAATAGTGTCAAATACGCATTTCCCAAATGTAAAGGAAAAATAACCTTAAAACTCGTCTCAAACAAAGACTTAATAGAACTCACTATCACTGATAATGGAATAGGAATACCAGAAGACCTCAATATAGAAAATTCAAAAACTCTTGGCCTGCAACTAGTACAAAATCTTGTTAACCAATTAGAAGGAAAATTAGAATTGGATGTGAATCATGGAACAGAATTCAAAATCATATTTAAAGAATTAAAATACAAAGAAAGAATTTAAAATATATTTTTTTTTAAACCCTCATTTAAAAGTCATTATATTTCATGATATAATTCAGTTATTACTATCCTAATTAGATTAGATTTAATTAACATTTCCATTGAAGTTTAGAGCATTCAAAAGGTTATCATATGATTTATTCAATATAGGATTTTGTTAATCATTCTTCGTTTGAATATTCCTGATAGTGGTAACTATGAATGAGTCTAAGATTTAAAAACCTGTTCTTTCCGCTTTTATAAATTATTTCTAATAATTGATCAGTCCCTTTGTGTAATATCAAATTGTCTATTATGGTTTCATTAGGGTCATCATCTGAAAAAAATCCACTATATGAGTCATGGAATTCTTTATCCTCCTGCCCAACGACAAATATTATATCCCTACTATTCCTCAAGTCTATCTCGCCAAATCTTCTAAAACTTTTTAGCCTTATCCCCATTTAACACCCTCCATAGTTACTTTAGTCTAACAAGTCTATATATTTCATAACATATTCAGTTATTGTAATCCTAATCAGATTGGATTTACTAACATTGCCATGTTGTGTTGGATAGATTTTTAAGATCATCGACCATATTTTATTATCGAAAATAAAACAAATAATAAGTTACTGGAGGTTTTTATCATGGTGATTGCAAAGTGTGAGAAATGTGGAGAAGAGTATCAACTAAAATCTAATGAGAAACCTTCTGACTTTCAGTGTGAATGTGGGGGAGGATTATCCTCAAAAGAGGTACTAGTTGAACCTGTAAAACCCACAAAACCTAAAAAAACGTCTGAAAGTTGGAAAGAACAGAATAATGGTGTTAAAACTGGTGAATTTGAATTAAATGAACTCTTTGAATATGAGGAAAAAGCCAGTCGAATAGAATTATTTGTTAGGATATTTTATGCTATTCCTGTTGGCATAATACTCTTTTTATATGGTATTATAGTGGGTATACTTTTAGCTCTACAATGGATAATAATATTACTCCTCGGACAACGAAATGAAGGTTTAAATGATTTCATTAGAGGATATTTAGAATATTATGTCCATTTAATAAGCTATTTTGCTTATATGACTGATAAAAGACCAGGTGTGACTCCAAAAAAGGTTAAAATATACGAAGTTATTGAATAGAATGTTTAAATGTCTTGTAAAGAATGTGGAACTGAATTTGAAGGTGGAAATTTTTGTCATAAAACTATATGAACTTTTAGGTGGGTTAAATATGGGTTTAATAGAACGATATAATGAATACGCTAAAACCAAAAGCAAATACAGATTAATATTAATGATAGAAGAGTCAAGGTTACCCAATATCCACAATATTGATAAATTGTTGGACTATTTACCATACTTTAAAGATACAAAAAATCATTACTCTGAACTAATTAACAAACCACCCCAAATACCATTTTACAGTTACTCAGATATGGTAATGAAATTTTACAAATCTCTTTATTAAAGCAAATACTCCACCTAAAAGACCAAATATTCCACTTAATATTCCTAAAACCAATTCAACTGTTCTAGAAGTTTTTTTTAATTCTACAGTTTTACTAGATTCTCCCCTAATGACTTATTTCTAAGAGATTTAATGTAAGTTAAAAAAATAAGTACTAAGTTCAACAGATTAACATCTAATCATTTTCTGTATAGAGGATGGGGAGAGTTGTTTTAAAATGGATGAAAGAACAGTTTTTGTAGAGGGTGTATTACCCAATTCTGAATCATTAGGTGCTTCAATTAAAAAAGTGTTATTAAAATCTACAAATAATTTAGAATGGCTCTCCAAGGGTGATCTTGTTCTTTTAAAACCTGCCTTGAATTCACCTAACCCTTACCCATCCACAACACATCCACTATCAGTAAAGGTTGTCAAGGAAGTTCTAACAGAAAGGGGTGCAGAGGTAGTTGTTGGAGATCAATCAGGATTAAAGGATGTTCTCCATGATTCATCTGGTGTTATACATGGAAAAACTCAGGATAATTATGTCAAATCAGGCATGGGTACAATAGAGGACAGATTCATAAGTTTTGAATCTGAAGGTTGGGAAGAAGGATTTATCCACCACCAATCAGAACATACCACATCATGGCCCAAGGGTTTTTACATAACCAGATGGATTAAAGAAGCTGATCATATTATAAATTTGCCAAGATTAAGTACACACAGTCAGGCAGGTGTTACCCTGGGTTTTAAGAATATGGTAGGCATATTAAGGGATGATAGCAGGATGGATTTCCATGCAAACGGTCCATTTAATAATTTCATAAAAAATGAAACCCACGGAAGCAATCTTAAATCCATGGATGATGGATCTGATACTTTTATTGAAAAGATAGTGGAAATAAATGATGCCATAAAAGAAAAACTTCGTACAACACTTTTTGTTGCAACAAAGGCACAGACAACATTCGGACCAAACACCAATTCCCTTAAAATTGGAAAATTAGAAATAGGAAAAGCACATGTTGTTAAACTCAAACCAGGACTAGTATTCGCAAGTAACGACCCAGTTTCAACAGAATCATTCGCAATAGCAATATTAAAGGACTTAAGAAAGAATTTACCTTCTTTACCCCGAATTTCTTCGGCATTACTATTATTTTCCAACAGTAACGTTACTAAACTTGACGAGACACCCATCAAGGATATGATATTTATTCGCCACGCAATTGATATTGGTCTTGGAGAAATGCCTACCCAACTAGTTTATAACAATGTTCCAGAAAGTTTAAAGGAACGCTTAAAAGAATACATTTAAAAA
The DNA here is from genome assembly GCF_000744455.1 of Methanobacterium sp. SMA-27. NCBI lineage: Archaea > Methanobacteriati > Methanobacteriota > Methanobacteria > Methanobacteriales > Methanobacteriaceae > Methanobacterium > Methanobacterium sp. SMA-27. The sequence continues at coordinate 959,967 of NZ_JQLY01000001.1, forward strand.
AAAAAGTTATAGATTAAGAATAATTATTCTTTATATAACCGGGATTATTAGATATGTCACTGTTACAATTGTCTCTTTTATTCCATGAAAAAACATGCTCTGCATTTTGTGAATTTGGGTAAATCTTATTTCCTTGAATGGTTTCATCAATAACCTTGAAAAGATACCTTGCCTCTTAAAAAAAATTGAAGAAGAAAACTAATAGTGTTTCTACTCAATAACGAAAGTAAAAAATATCTGAACTATCTAAAACGTCAAGTAAAACTATGATAAATTAAAATCAGAAATAATAAGAAGATTAGAGGATTTTAGAGAATTTATGTATCTATTTTATGTAAACTATATATAGTATGGCGACTATATTGTATTATAGGAATATATGGGAGGTTATAGATGAAATGGATTGATAATAATGACATATATCCAATTTTGAAGGAGTTGGATTTGAATAGGAAATTCCGGTATTTCTGGTTGAAATATGTTACAAACGTTAATTTGAAACGTCATTGTGCACCTGGTTTAACTGGGCCATATGATAAACGGATATCTATTTATCAGAGTCGACAGGATCAGTCACATTGGGAGGATATAACATTAGATCAAGGTGAATCTGATTTTTATTATATCTGCGGAGTAGCTACACCATATAAGTGGGATGAGAATTTTCATTGTGTATTACGATGTGTACCTGGTGAAACATTACTATTAAATGAACAAAGTGTTACAGGTACAATTGAGAATGCAGTTCGTGTACCTATACATGAAATGGATCGTATAAACAGTACTAATCCACATAAAGATGATCCAAAATATTATACTTGTAGAAATTATCAGTTCGCAGTGGAATTTGACAATTTAACATTAAAATATGGAAGTAAACGTAAAAGATTCGTACAACGTAAACTAGAACAAATTGAACGTAAAAATCCTACTAAGGCCACGGAAACTCAAATAACATTATTATAAAAATTAACCTTTTTTTGTAGAGCTAGTGATGATTAACAAGGTAAAATTGTATAAAATTGTACATTTTTCTTACAATTATTTACTTTTAGGGTGTATTTGAGTGGGGTTTTCCAAGTTATTTGTATGCCATCTCCTTGTTGATTATGTGATTTAACATACTTATTAAGGTTATAATATAATATAGGTGGTTATTAATTGTTTAATTATATATTGTATCTTGTATTATTGTTTGTTGTTAATTTAATGTTGTTAATTTCTTGTTATTCAGAATATTATTCCAACGCTAGAAGGGGTTTTATAATATATTATTATATTTTTATATTAAGTTATTACTTATCATTTTTTAGGGATAACCCCTTATAAATGAGAGGAGGAATGGGTTATTCCTTCCATATATTATCTAAGAATAATTATTATTGTTTACTTTGACTTGTAACTGAGTCCAATACTTTTTTGATGATAGCCAACTCTTCCTTAGATATAATTACAGGATTTTCATCTAATTCATCAATATCTAGATCAAAATCTTCATGTATCTTCTTACCCCATTTATCAGGATGTTTACGTGACAACATCCATGCAGCAGCTCTCCAGTTTTCTTCACTATGTTTGGTTATGAGGGCCACGTTCCTTGCTTCACTCCAAGCCATAGCCTGTTCTACAGCTTCATGAAATTTCCTGTATTTATTTTTGGGATGTTTAGATTCTTTCCCCTTATTATTCCAATCATAAAATGTGGATTTGTTAATACCCACAGTTCCACAAATTGTTTCTATAAAATTTCCCGCTTTAAGTAATAATACTATTTCAGCTTGTAATTCAGGTGTTAATTTAGATGGCCTACCTTGCTTCTTTTTAATTTTACTTTTTTTATTCTTTGTCATAGTACTCGAAAACCTCCGCCAAAATTATTTTTACTAACAAATTTTTTTTATCCTTACCCTTACTGTAACGCAAATAAAAAAATATTTTTATCACTGAAAATCGATTATTTCATTAAAATATTGGATTATCATCAGTTTTTTAGTTATAAAAGCTTTTTAAATTATTATTTTTTAAAAATAAACAATATTAGACCTTAAAGTATATAATAGGGGAGTTACATATTATAAATTACACCATGGTCTTTGTATTTGTCTGCTTTAAGGTTAGTAAGGTATAAAAATAAGAATAAAAAAAAATATCAGAGTGAAAAAATTTGAAGGTGAGAATGTATGTGTGAATCATACTTAGAAGAATTTGAAGAAGCTTTAAAAATGAAAATGTTATTAGATGCTACATATTTACTTAAATCCACAAATGATCTTTTAAATTTTAATATAAATTATCATCATCTATCCTATGTAGATAGTGAACAAATTAAGACAACAACATATGAACATTTCCAACATATTGCAAATGAATATGATTTCCAATTCCAAATAGGATTCCTAGAAATGAATATGGTAGTATAAAATGGTATTACGACGTATAATAGAATATTCCCAATTAACGGTGTAATAAAACCATTTAAAAAGAAAAAACTAGTAAAAGAAACCCCATCAACACTGCTCTTCGACATGAAGTACTAAGAAGAGATGGTTACAGATGTCATGAATGCGGAGCATCAAATAAAGGAAACAAGTTTTAGAGGGACAAAATAAAATATGGATATAAAAAGAGGAATACTGTATAAATGGAATATATAAATCAAATTTATAATATTTTTAGAAGAAAGGGATATTATATTATTAATCTAAAATTCAACTAATGATTAATATGTATTTTAAAAAGAGTATTAATAGTTTTTATAATATACTTCCAGGACCATAGTCAATCCTTCATAAAAACACTGAAAAAGTAATCATAAAAAAATAATAATTAATTCAAAGGGTTATTCATTGATAGGGATCGTAAAATAGAATGTTGAACCTTTTCCTGGTTCTGATTCTACCCATATTTCACCTGCGTGTTGATGTACGATTTTTTGAGTTATTGCTAGTCCTATTCCTGTTCCTTCATACTCCTCTTTAGTATGTAATCGTTGGAATATGGTAAATATTTTTTTTAAGTGTTTAGGAGACATTCCTATTCCATTATCTTTTACAGTAAAGAGGTATTGATTTGATTCTTTAATAGCGGAGATGCTTATTTTAGGTATTTCTTCTCTGCGATATTTGATGGAGTTACTTATGAGGTTTTGAAATAGAAGAATCATTAACTGTTCGTCTGCAAAGAGTGTAGGCAATGCATCGTAGGTTATTTCTGCACTACTATCATCTATAGCTGATTTCAAATTTAAAATGGTATATTCTAATACTTTATTAACATCTACTTTGCTGAATTCTCTTTTGGTGTTAGCTACACGGGAATACTCTAGAAGGTCATTAATCATATAATCCAAACGTTTAGCCCCATTTACAGCAAATCCAATGAATTCATTAGCATCTTCATCTAATTGATCATAATATCTCCGCTCGAGTAACTGTAGAAAACTTGTGATCATACGTAGTGGTTCTCGAAGGTCGTGAGATGCAACATAGGCAAACTGTTGTAAATCTTTATTAGATTGTTCAAGTTCTTTAGTACGATCTTTAACGTTTTCTTCAAGAGATACTTGGTATTCAATTTCCAATAATCTACGATCATCATCGATTTTTTTAATAGAGATAATTGTTATCCAAACTATTATAGTGAGGAATATGATAATAAAAAAAAGAAATAAAATATCAGCAAGTTGTTCATTATAAAGACCAATATTTACACCATACCGGGATATCAACCCAAATATTATTGGTAAAATAATAATTAACGGCAATAAACGTCTTGCTAATACACCACTAATGTCATTACTATTGATTATTGACATGATCCCTGTGTCAGGACGTGCTAATAATATTGCCCCAAAAAGAAGAATAAAAATAATTGTAGCATAGATTGATATTGCTGTAAATTGTGGAATGTGATAAAATAGTGAAGCATTATAGATATACGCTAGGAATCCTATAAGTGAAATAAACCCTCCAATAATTGCAAAAATTTGAGTGGGTCTGTAAACACGGGGAGTTTTCACATCCCATAACAAAATACATATTCCGGCTAAAATAAAGTTTATAACAGTAGTTAAAGCCATTCTATTAGGTGAAGACGTATTTAAAGCTCCAACAGCTTCTTTGAAAAGTATCTGATCAATGCCAATGTTTAAATTAAAAATATATTCCATAAGAGTAAGAAATCCAATAATTAACACAATAAAAGCCAATATTTGTGCTATCCCTTGATTGTGGAATTTAATTTTTTTAGTCTGGACAAACCAAAGGGAAACCCCAATTAATAGAAAAGCTAAGCCAGCATTGGATTTAATAGCAGAAAATCCAGACCCGGGATGTAACAATAAAGGAATATTAAACATCCATCCAATAAGAATTAAAAGACCTAAAAAAGCGATTAAAATTGATAAAAATTCAGAAACTACTTTTATTAAATCCGATCTGCTATTCATAGTTCTACCTAAAATAATTTTTAATTAAGATATCATAAAATGTCATGAAATCAGTTCATTTTGTATATAGTTTGCTAATTTAAATATTTATTTAATTAGAAAACATTGGTGAGATAACAAATAACCTTTTGAATCATTCAAATTCATCCAAACTTCATAGTAACACCTTAATCAATCAACCAAACAAAATTAATTTAAGACTAAATAGCACAAAGTGGGCAGCTTCCATCAGAACCTAATAAATCAAGACCTAATCTGGTTAGTTTAAGCTGTCCGATAGCATTTTCCATATTATGGTCAGAAGATATTTTAGTCATTAATTCATGTAATTTGAGGTCAATGTTAACAATATTTTCCCTATTTTTATCTGATTTTAAATCCTCTAGTTTATCCAAATCATTTTTTAGTAATTGAGTGTTTATTCCCATATCGGATGATAAAGATTGAGGTTCTATTCCTGTTTTCAATGTGTCTGAGGTAAGATCTAGTATTATATTTCCACCTAAAATTTTCCTGTTAGAATTGACAAAATCTAATATTTTTTCTTCATCATAATTAGTTATTCCAATATTGGAATTGATAGCTGCAGATATGGTATTTAAAGAACTTTTAGCAGATAAATAATTATTTTTCAGGATATTTCTGACTTTTCCCAGTTTTAAACGTGTTTCTTCAACATCTGTAATCTTTAAAAGAGTTTGTATTTGTTTACCACGTGTACTGGCATCAGCATTGACGTAATTAAGTATTTCACGACGAGTTAAAACATGCTGGCCACGACTTGCCAATTCTAGAACTGTTTTTATGATTCCTTTATGGAATCATCACATATCAATTCATTCGGATTATCAAGTGTTCTTTTAATTTCAACTGGTTCTTCAATTCCATGTATCTGGACTTTTGCTCTTATATCTGCATCTTTGGCAGAATAATCAATATGTGGGCCGTGTTTTTTTAAAATAATACCTTTCGTTCCTTTACCAGTCATACGGGATATAGAACCAGTTAGAAGAAAATCTAATGCATCAACAACTGCACTTTTACCTGAGCCATTAGGGCCGTGAATCAGGAAATTATTTCCTTTTGGTTCAATTTTAAGGCTCCGAATTCCCCTGAAATTATTAATTTCAAGCTCAAACAGTTTCATAAAAAGCACCTACTCAGTTAATAGTTCAATAATTTCTTCAGGGATTATTATCCCGTTCTTAACTATGGATTCAATTTTTACTACTGTTTCCATGTTAAAATCAGGATTATCATTAAGTTTGTTCAAGGTTTCGGCCCAAACATCCTCTAAAACAGTTTTTGGAACACTAACACTTTCTCCTATAATAAAACCCCCATTTATATTTAGAAATACATTAAATGAAACCTATTATACTCTAATTAAGATTTAGCTTTCTAATAAATTTAATTATTATTGAGAGATTGATTCAGATTTCATTAGAAAAGTATTGATGTGATGTGTTGTTTAAATATAATTGTTCTGGGAGTGCCAGATTAATGTGTGTGGGGGTTTGTTTTTGTGGGTTATTTGATCTGTAATAAATGTGAGGGATATTATGAGCTTCAACCTGGAGAGTCTGTTGAAGATTTTATTCTCAAATGTAATTGTGGTGGAGAATTAAAGGTTCATAACAGCTTTGATGAGTATTATAATTCTAATACGGTTGATAATTTAGATTTACAGGATATATTACTTAATGATCCAGAAGGAGCTAAACGAGCTCATGTAGCATATCTTCTGGGCGAAACTAAAGACCCGAAATATGTCGATGTATTATGTGAGGCAACTAATGATAAAGACGGTAATGTAAGACGCTTATCTGCTTCTGCATTGGGCAAAATAGGCAATATTAAAGCTGAAGATGCACTTATAAAACTCCTAAAAGATCTGAAACCCCAAGTAAGACAATATACGGTCAAGGCTTTAAGAAAAATTAAATCTGAGAAAGCAGTAGAACATCTAAGAAATATGAAGAATGATAAAAATCGTTATGTTGTCCAAGAGGTTGAATTAGTATTATCTAATTTTGTAAATGATACTAATTTACTTAATCAAAAAAATAGAGATAGATTAATAAGAAGTAATTTGAAGCGAAATATAGCTAAAGAAGTATATAACAGTGATTTCCGTGAAAACCAAAATCATTTCTTTAAATTTTTTAATGAACACGAAAATCAAAATATTATCGCAGACGCACCTACTGGAAGTGGGAAAAGTTTAATCGCAATCCAAATAGCTATTAATTTAGAACGGCCAGGTACTGTATTCATAGTTACACCTACAAAAGATTTAATGAAACAATATGAAAGAGATTTTGGGCATTTAGAAGATGTAATGTTACTCGCAGGTAAAAATGAATATACTTGTAAGGATTATACTGGTTTTTCAGCTGAACAATGTACCCACACTAAAGAAACTCCATGTAAACATCATTACAGTTCAACCAAAGATTCGTGTGAGTATAGTAAAAAAATTAGCACGTTTATGGATTACAAAATTGTTGTAACTAACTATCATATGATGCTTGCATTAATTAAAATACGACACGCTCTAGAATGGGGTAGTTCATTAATTATTTGGGATGAATCACATAAATTCCAAGATATTATAAGAGAAATGACAGGTGTTGAATATAATCATACCCGAGCATGTCGAATAATTGATGAAGATCTATCTAACATAATATATTATTTTTTTAAGAACGTTCAAACACCATTAGAACAAATAAAAACTGAATTAATACCATATATAGAAAAATATAACACAAAAGAAGATGTTAACAAAAGAAGATGGATTGAACGTCTAGAAACACAAATGGAATACCGTAATCAATACGATTATTTACCTGCTGAACCATATGAAAAAATTAATTACAAAGACGAACGAGAAAGATGTATACGGGTAATGCCAGTTGATTATACAAGTTTAAGCAGATCAACATTCATGGAAGCTGCACCACAACACCTGATGATGAGTGGAACAATTCACTACCCTAAATATTCTGAAACCAAAAGATTGGAATTAATAAGAAAAATCACTGGAATGAAAATGGATTATATATATGAAACACCTGAAAAATACCGTTTTGATGATAGTAATATAGTTAAAAAAGCTCCAGAAATCCTAAGTAGGATTAATTACAGTAATAGTCGCGTTTATAATGATTTTAAACACACCTACGGATCTTTAATTAGTTTTTTAGTTAAAGAAACCAGGAATATAATGATACACTTTAATGCAAAATGGCAATGTGAAAACATGGTGCGTGCACTAAAAGAATCTGGCTATAAAAGACCAGTATATAATTTCCATGAAGGCCAAAATAACACTAAGACAAAACAAATAATAAAAAAAAGATTTGTAAAAACTGGTGGGTGTATTATAGGAAGCAGTTTACATGAAGGTATTGATTTCCCTGGAGAAGAATTAGAAGTAGTAATTATAGGAAGATCTGCATACGTTCCTACAGAAGAAGAGGATAAATATTATCCCGGCACAAAACGCAGAATCCCTAACAAAATCCGTAAAACCTGGGAAGGTCTGGAAAAACGGGGGGTATATCGTATTGAACAAGAAGAATATCGACTCAAAACATTACAACAAATTGGTAGGCTACAAAGAACCTCTACTGATACTGGTATAATCATTCTATGTAATCAATGGTCAATTCACAAAGATATTTTGAAGGATTTTGAATTGTGTTGAATGAAATCAAATTATTTTTTAATTTAATATTGAAGTAGTATTAATGCTTTTAGGATAACAAAAATTGAATATATAAAGAAATTATAATGACTTATTAAAGTAGATTTTTTTTGTTTGGGGGGAGTTGTTTTTAAATGGGCTATTTGATCTGTGATAAATGTGAGGGAAATTATGAGCTTCAACCTGGAGAATCTCCGGATGATTTTGATCTCACATGTAATTGTGGTGGAAAATTAAAGGTTCATAACAGCTTTGATGATTATTATGATGAAAATACTATACCCCACAGAGAGAGCATAGTTGGAGCTAAAGGCTATGCTCAAAAAATGCGCTCTGAATACGATAGCATGATCATTTTGGGGGCAATTTTAAGTTTAATTGGTATAGTTGGATTAATAATAAGCCCTTTGTCAATTATTATATTATTTATAGGTGCTGGACTGGCTGTTAGTGGTTATAATAAAGGTAAAACATGGAATAAAGGAATAAAAGGAGAAAACATAGTTTCAGAATATTTAAAACAATTACCGGATGATTATTTTATTTTTAATGATGTTAAGTTTCCTGGAAGCTATGGAAATCTTGATCATATTGTAATAGGCACTAATGGAATTTTTGTAATAGAAACTAAAAATATCAAAGGTTTTTACATAGTCAAAGGCAATCAATGGTTTTATAATAAAAGAAAAGCACTCAGTCAACCTGGAAAACAAGTAATAAGTAATGTTGTATCTTTAAAAAAATTTTTAATTGACAAAGACATTAATATGGATAAAGTTTGGGTTAATGGTATTGTTACACTTCTGAATAATAATTTTAAGATAGAACAAAAGCCAAAGTACTATAATATTTTATTCCCCTCTACTATACCTGAATTTATTCTGAATTATAATAAAAAGAGTGCTAAAATGGATATTACTATTCTTAAAGAAGTAGCTTATTTAATTGGGCCTCATTCTAAAGAATTATCATATATTGAATCTTCAACGAGATGATACCAAGTATATCTATCAGTGTCCTCATTTGGATTATACTTCCATAGGTCAATATCCTAATTCTTTCTAATTTGATTAAATAATTAGATTTGTATTCTGTTTTCAAGGGTTCCAGATTCTATGATAGAATCTGAATTAAATATACCCTAAGTAAATATACAAATAAATATACTACTTCTTTAAATTCCTATATTACGAAGTTTAAAAAATATTTAAAAAACTTTAATAAATATCCATAAACTTTTATAACAATCTAAATATACTATATAAGTGAAACCATGCCAGAAACAAAAATTAGAGGCAGACCCAAAGCAAAAGCGAAAATGGAACAAATAACTATAAAGCTACCTCCAGGGATGATAGATGAGTTAAGGGATTTATCAGGAAAGAGCTACAATCCCATGAGTTACCATATTCGCCAGGCAATAGTAGAATATTTAGAAAAAAATAATAAAAAATAACATTTAGGTTTTGGCTGTGATAGTAAACAATATTATCTTAAAGTTTAACTGAAATATTAATGGGGCTTTATTTTGGATTAAAAATGTAGCAATTCAGGTAATAAATTAAATGTTTGATAAATTTTAAAAAAGTAAGAGATAATGAGTCTTAAATTAAGTTTATAGTCTTTTATTAGATTACAGGTGATTAAATGGGTTATTTAATTTGCGGTAAATGCAAGAGTTACTATAAACTACAATCGGGTGAGTCTGCAAACGATTTTGTTGATTACTGTGATTGTGGCGGTAAATTAAGATATGTTGAAAATTTGGATATTGTTGATCCAAATTGGAAACAAGTCCCAATCAGGAAAAAAAGTACAAAAAGAGAAATTCTAAGAAACAAAATACAATCAGTGCTTTCTGTCCGAAATGTGAATCTAAAAACCCGCTTGGTTCAATTTTGGAATAACTGCGGAAAACGAACCCAAAATGCCCAAAATTGGAATAAAAATTATAAAACTCCTTATGAGATGGAAACAGGCTTTATAAATTCTATAAAAAATGAGCTTAATTTCGATAATATTCGATGGACTTTAATAATACCTGTAGCAATGGCAATAACTATAATATTAACCATTACACAAGGTATTCTAACTCTATTAATTTTCATAATGTTAGCAGCTGTTGGTTACCTATTCAAAGACCAAATAATTGGAACTAAAAATGCTATAGTTACTGGTGCTATTTCTTTCTTTTTAGGAAGTCTCCTTACAGGCACATTTCTCTATTTAATACCATTAACCATATTAGGAGCTATTAATGGAGCTGTTTGCGGATGGATAGGGGGATACATAAAAACAAAAATATGATTAATCTCGTTAAATCCCCATAAACCCTTTTTTTGACTTAATTAGAACATAATCCTGGTATTGTTGATATAAAGGTCATGAATTGATATCTTTAATAAATAAAAATCTGGATACTACCTTTTAGAATTAATAATAGCTTGAAAAACATAAATAGAAGATATAATATTGGAATGATTATTGTATAAATTAAAGAGAATTTCGATTAACTTTGTTTTTTTTTATTTTTTTATTGTGAATTTTTATGCCCGAATATATTTATTATGTGAAATATAAAAAATTATTATCTTACTTAAATTTGGGGAATTGTTAATGAACGAAAAAAGTGTTGTTGGGGATTTAATCAATTTTAGGGGTTTGGTGTATAGTCCCATGAATGAAAATGGGGTTATTTTTCTTTTTGGTAAAGTAATGGATGAACTGAATATGTATGTAGAAGAAATTAAACCCGGTTTTCCAGATTGTATTGGAAGGCGTTTTAATGGTAAAGGTTGGGAAAGAATTCGGATTGAATTTGAATATGTTAGTAGTAACTTTAAATTACATAAACACGATCCCAAAAAATGTGATATGATAATATGTTGGGAACATGATTGGGATGATTGTAAATTAGAAGTGATAGAACTCAAAGATTTTATTAAAAATCTTAAGGATATAACAATTAAAAGACCAGCTGAAGACTTAGAGGATGAAAAAGAGTTGGAGATAGTAACTGATGAATTTGATGTTAACGAATTACATAAATTTAAAGAAAGTAATTATGATGTTGTAAAAATATTAAAAAAACTAGATTATAACTTGAAGGGTATAAATGAAAAAATATGGTCAAAAATCGGGAAAAGTGGCATATCGTATTATTCACCTGAAAGAGTCTTCATTTCTGCTTTCCCGCAACCTGATAAAATTTTATTATATATCTTTGTAGGTAATGGAAATATTGTTGGAATTGATAAAACCAGGTTAAAAACAATGGCTAAATATGGAGTAGCGGAAATTAAAGATGAATCAGAGATAGATAAGTTATCGAACGCCTTTAAAATTTCTCATAAAAATATTATGAAAGCCATAAAGAACAACGAGCCATTAAACGCTTAATAATTATTCAAACTTGATTTTAGGTTTATCAGAAGACTAGGCAATGAAATAAGTTATCCACAAGTTGCTTCTAAGTTGAGACTTCACCTCTGTTTATAGATGAAATTAAAAGCACTATAGAAAAGAAAATGAGAGAATATAGAAATCAAAAAAACTTCAAAATAACAATAACTCATTAAATGACTTAGAAAAATTAATGGAACTCAAAAATAAAGGTATTATTAATGATGAAGAGTTTGAAGCTAAGAAAAAGCAGATTTTAGGGTTATAAAAATTGATTTTAACTTTCATTTGGAATAGTATATCTTTTATATTTATTATCACCTAAACTTTTCAAAATACCATAAATTTATTTAAATAATTCAATTATTTATTAACGCATGAAGTAACAAATATTTTATTAATTGGAGGTGTTTGAGGTGATTATGTTGATTAATAAAGATTTAGAAGTTGAAGAGATAATTGATGAGTCTGAATTTTCTAAATTTGGGATTGAGGAACGAAAACATATGGAAGAATGGATTACAAAATATCCTCAAATCTTAGGTGAAGAGTTACTAACTATCACTACTGAATATGACAAGTTTGATAAAACCAGTAACAGATTAGACATATTAGCAGTAGATAAAAAAGGAAAAATAGTAGTTATTGAATTAAAGAGGGATGTTGCTGATAGATTTGTTGATTTACAAGCTATCCATTATGCATCTTATTGTTCTAACTTGAATTTAGAACAAGTAGTGGATATGATGGCTGAATATAAAGATGAGTCTAAGGAGGATATGGAATCTGAACTAAAAGAATTTATTTCTAATGAAGATTTTGAAGATTTTGACAATCAACCGAGAATTATGTTAGTCGCAAATGATTTCCGAGAAGAAACTTTAGCAGCAGTATTATGGTTAAGAGGCAATGATATCGACCTAACTTGTATAAAACTTGAACCATACAAGATTGAAAATAAAATAGCAATTAAGCCAGAAATTATCATGCCATTACCTGAAGCTAAAGACTTCATAATACAAGTAGAACAAAAAAGTAAATCCTTCACAAAAAAATATCAAAGAAGGATATCATTAGAAGAATTTTTAAAATCTTTAGATCAACAAAATAAAGAATTTTTTGAAGATTTAATAGAATTTGTTAATGAGAATGACTTAAAAATTAATATGGGTACCGTAGGATTTTCAGTGAATGTTAAATTAAATGGAGAACCAGTAAGTATATTTGAATGTTATCCTCCACAGAACAAAAAAAGAAATGGTATAATAATCACTTATACTAGTATATTAAACAAAGTTAAAGACGCTGAATCTGTAATAGAACTATACAAAGGATTAAATAGCTTTGCTAAAAATACTGGAAAAGGTTTCATATGGAATATAAATACAAATGAAGACAGGGAACATTTACAAGAATTCAAAGAAGTTATCCTAAATATTATAAAAAAAATTGAGATGAATGGACTATCAGACAATAAGTTACTCATTTGAATATTAATCATAATGAAATAACAATTTTTGTTTGAATACATTCTAAAATTATAAATTAAACAGTTTTATCCATCAATTTATAATTTTCAATTTTTTTAGGACTCGAATCCCTTACGATAAATTGAATATAGTTGGAATAAGAAGGGGCGGTCATATTCAATTTTATTAAGAAAATAAAAAGTAATTTATCAATAATTTATTTAAGCTTAGATAATAAAGTAATAACGGTTTTTATGTATCTGGAAAAATTAATAATTAAGAATTTTCGTGCAATAGAAAGATTAGAACTTGATTTTGATAAAGGACTAAATATTCTTATCGGAGAAAATAACTCCGGAAAAACTGCTGTTATTGATGCTTTAAGATTATGCTTAGGAGATTTTAAGCAACCAAGAGATATTTATTGTTCTCAATCGGATTTTAGAATTGATAAATCTAAAATAGATAAAAAAATACAGAATATTGAGTTTGATTTAATTTTTAAATGTGAAAATGAAATTGAAACAGCTTGGTTTAATAGTCTACATGTTTTAGATGCTAATGGAAATCATAGCCTCCAATTACATTTTAAATTTGAACTCCTTGATTTCAAATCTGATAAAAGAGTAAAGAGAAGTGTATGGGGTGGTAAATACGAAGGAGGAAAAGTTCCTTTTGAAGTACGATCGGCTTTGCGTAATATTTATTTAGGTGCTTTGAGAGATGCGAATAATAAATTAAGACCTACACAGTCTAATATTTTAGGAAATCTTTACTCAAATATCATCATAAATGAAGATAAAGAAGAAAATCAAAAAGAGAAAGAAAAATTACTTCAATTAATCACAGATACTTTAGATGAAGAGGAATGGAGTAGGTTTATTAAAAAAGGTAATGAAAGTATTTTGGAACATTTAAATTACTTATCTTATTTGACACCCGATAAAAAACAAGATGTTAAAATAAGTTTTGCACCTCTTGAATTTGGTAAATTTGTCCAAAAATTAATTATGCAATTACCTGTATATTCCGATGAATCAATTGATGAAAATCACAAACAGCAATTCTTTGAAATATGGCAAAATGGTTTGGGTTTAAATAATTTGATTTATACAGCCACTGTTTTAGGTGATATTAAACAAAAAAATAAGGTTTATAGAGAAGAATATAATTTATTGCTTATTGAAGAACCAGAAGCACATCTTCACCCACAACTTCAAAACACTTTTTTTAATTATTTAAAAGAGCTCGATGAAAATGAATTTCAAATAATCGTTACTTCACACTCACCTACTATTGCTGCTAAAACAGATCTCAATTTATTAACTATTTTACAAAATGATCACAATAATATCTCTTCTACCCAAATTAAAGACCTAAAACTTGAAGATAAAAGTTTAAAATATCTTCAAAAATTTTTAGATGTCACAAAATCACAATTATTTTTTGCAAATGGGGTAATTTTAGTGGAAGGGATTTCAGAAGCCATTCTTATTCCTATTTTCAGTAAAATACTGGCAAAAAAGATATCAGAAAAATATGATATCGAAAGAAATGGTATTGAAGTAGTAAATATTAATGGGGTTGCTTTTGAACATTTTGCAAAGTTATTCAACTCTCAAGATGGAAATAGGTTAAAATGTAGGTGTGCTTTAGTAACGGATGATGATAAGGGTAAGGCCCATGCTGAAGCAAGAATTGAAAAAATAATGGCTTTAGAAAGTGATAATTTGAAACCTTTACTTGGTGAAATAACTTTCGAATATGACCTATTTAAATCTAACAAAGATAGTAAAAAAGTTATTTTAGACGTATTCCATGAAATTCATAGAAATCTTCATTCACAACTGATTCAGATTGAGGATCTTAATGAACAAGCTAAGTTTTTTGCTGAAAAATTAGAAAGTAACGACACCAAATCAGAGTTTGCTTATTTATTAGCAATTGAATTAGAGAAAGGTAAAAATTTACAAAATTTTAAGGTTCCAGATTATATTAAAAAATCGATTCAATTTGTAATTGATGACTAATAATCTTTATTAAAGTGTTTTATATGATTAAACTAACAGAAACGCAAAAAGAGATATGCAAAGCAAAAGATAAATATATTATAGTTAGAGCTTGTCCCGGAAGCGGGAAAACATTTACAGTTGCTGCTAAAATGGCACAATTATTAAAAGATTGGCCATATTCATATCAAGGGGTAGCTGTGATATCATTTACAAATGCTGCATGGGAAGAAATTGAAAAAGAATTAAAAAAATCATTTTATACTAATATCCCAATCAAATATCCTCATTTTTTAGGAACTATTGATAGTTTCATCAATCAATTTATATTTTTTCCATATGGTCATTTAGTCATAAATTGTAAATCTAGACCCGTATTAGCAGGAGAACCTGCATATCCTTGGAAAACTAAGAAAAATGATGGATTCCATAATCAATTTTTTGATAAAATAAGTTATGACATCAACGGAAATCTTTCAAAGATTAAAAAAATTCATGTTAGCCTAGCAATACAAAGCCAATATAATTATGTAAAAAACATGAAAAATAGGCTCTGGAGAAGTGGATTATTTAATCAATCTGATGCTAACTATTTTGCAATGAAAATAATTGATAATTATCCTTCAATTGCTAAATTAATAGCATTAAGATTCCCTTTTATAATAATTGATGAAGCTCAAGATACCTCTGAGATTCAAATGAAAATAATTGATGCTATAACAAATTCTCAATTGGAAAATATAATGTTAGTTGGAGATCCTGATCAAGCCATATTCGAATGGAATTCTGCGAATCCAGACCTATTTAATGAAAAATGTAATCAAGATGGATGGAATTGCATTACTATGAATGAAAGTTTAAGGAGTTCACAAAAAATTTGCAATTTCACTCACTTCTTGACAAAGCTAAAAGAACCTTCCACTTCAATAAATAACGATAAAAATATAGTAAATTTTAAATTTAATCCTGAAATATGGGAGTATAACCCTAATAATAATGATTTTGATGATGAATTAATAAATCCATTTTTGAAAATCTGTGAAGAAAACGAAATCACACTAACTTCATCGAATATTGCAATTTTAGCCAGAAGTAACAATTTGATTGATGAAATAATATTATCACGACAGGATAATATAGAAATTAGTAATTTACCAAGTAATACTCTTGATAGTGTATGGATACAAGAAAATTTTACTAAAGAATTAGCCAAATCAAAATATTTATATGATAAATCAGAATTTCAGAAATCGTTTCAATTACTAGAAAAAACCTATATTAGTTTACTAAGCAACACTCCAGTCTACTCTGATTATAAATTGTCTGAAATAATTAGAAAAATAGGATATTTTGATTTTAAAAATGAAATATTTAATCTTATTAAGTTAATGCCCAAAACTGATGTTTCAATTGGTAAATGGATTGAGAGATTTAATGAAAATTTACATAAGGATGGTAGATTTCTTAATTATATAGATTTAGAAATCAAAAAAGGATATCATGATATGGCTTTTGATGATCTATTCAGTTATAACATAATTGATAATGAGATTCCTTATAATCTAAGCACAATTCATAAAGTAAAAGGCGAAACCTTTGAAGCTGTATTATTAATCCTTAAAAAAGGTAGTGCAGGCCCAATGTATCGTACCCTATTAACTAATAATAAAAAAACTGAGGATCATGAAGAGTTAAAGAATGTTTATGTTGGGATCACAAGACCAAGAAAAATTTTGGTTTTAGCAGTACCATCTGAAGATATAGATATTTGGAAGCAATATTTTTCTAAAACAGCTCAAACATCCTTAGATAATCTTTTTAAATAATATTTGAAGTTTTTTTTAGACTCGAATCCCTCAAAAAAATCTGAATAAAGTTGAAATAAGAAGGGGTGATCCCTCTGATTCATTATTGAATTCTTATAGAATAATTCCCTATAGTTTGAATTAAATTAATAATACTCATTAGTATTCTTAAGCAGTTCAAGTTGCTATTAGTATCTTAATCGTACCTTCAAGTATTTTAATAGACGAACATAATTAATAGAAAATCGGATACAAGGTTATTCAAGTTAGAGTTATATCATATTAACTGCTTTAAAGTTAGGCCAATAATTCTTTTTAACTAAGATTTGTAGACCTACTAAAGATTGAAATTAATTTGGAAACAATATTAGAAAAAAATTATTTAAAATGATCTTAAATGAGGTTTTCTATGAACAAAGATAATTCTCGAGCTATAATTCGAAATGCAGTTGAAATAACCAGACCAACATGGACAGGATTTGATGAACGATGGGATAACTCCGAAAAGGTTTTTATCAGCAGAGCATATGACCAAATGGGCTTTGATGACTGGATTTTTGTTTATTTTTTAGAAAAACATAACATCTATTCAATTGAAAAAATTGGGAGAATATTGGACAATTTAGAATTTGAGAGAAAATACAATAGAAAATTGGCAGGATCATTAGAAGCTCCATTATATGAAGAAATGGAAAAAGGAACTTATGGATCAGAAGGAAAAAGTTTCTATAAGTCTGTGAAAGAGTTCAATGGACGTAAAGGAGCTGCATATTACAAGTTGTTATGGTATATGCTTGTAACATGTAATTATCTCAAAGAAAATTATAATGCTAGTTTCTCAAACTATATCAAAACACAATATGCCAACTATAAAGGTTTAGATTATATATCTGATAATAAATTTCTAGAAATCTCCTCTCAGGAGTGGGAAGACTTCAAACAGGAACATAAACCTTGGACCGAACTTTACGGTGTTGGAATCAACGTTTTTGATTATATTGTAGGAGACATTATAGAACTTAAATTCGTAACCGAATCTTATAAACTTGACGCTGCCAACGAAAGATTCTTAAAAATTACTGGAATAATTCCAAAAAATGAAATGAACCATGAAAATGTAAAAAAATATTTATTAAGCTTTGATTTACCTTACACACTAAGAGAAATAAATAAAGGACTCTACACCTACGCATCAGAACTAGGAAAGGACAAATATGGATACTGCCGAACTCCACAAAAATGTAAAGACTGCTCGGTAAACGATATTTGTGAAAAAAATTTCTAATTGATAATAATCTTAATTAAAGAGTATATATTCCTTTTTTTACTTTTTAATTAATTATTTTATCTAAATTAACTATTAATCTAATAATTATTTTTCTAGTCATTAATATATATTAGTATCTTTAGATATTTTTAGTAGAAAAAGATATCTTTATATAGTATAGATACCAATGTATAGTTGGTGATGATATGAAAACCCAAATAAACCTAAAACTTAATGAAAAAACAATAAAGAAATTAGATAAAAAAGTTGAAGAAGAAGGAAGAACCCGTACAAACATAATTGAAAATATATTAAAAACCTATTTAGGAAAAAATTATTGGTTATGGGTTAATAGTGGGCAAATGGACATTGGAGACGATGAAATAGAAGGAAGCGAAGGATATTGGGACGGATGTCATAAAGATAGTGAAAAAGGAGATAAAGTCTTAATTTATCGTACAAAACCATATAAACATATAAAGTATCTTGCAGAAATTACAGAAGATGCCAAACAAAGTAGCATTACCACCAATAAAGGCATAAAAGAGGGACATAACTGTAGTTTTGTAATCCTAAAATCATTTGAAAATCCACTAGAAATCAGCGAAATGAGAAACTATGAAAGTTTAAAAGAATGGCTACCCCTTAAAGTTAGTTTCATCAGAATGGTTTTTGAAATTCAAGAAAAATATTGGAATACTTTAAGAGACATCATAATAACCAAAAACCCTAATTCAAAGGATCACTTCCGATAAACAACATTTTTTTTTTCTACACACAAATTTTAAAATACTAATAATATCTGTGGTTAAGGCATAAGATAAAAAAAATAATTGAAACTAAATATATCTAATAATTATTAGTTTATTTTTAATTTAGAAATAAAAAAGGACTCTGTTTTAGAAAATAATGATAAATAGGCAGATATTATTTATAATTATAATTATTTATTTATCATTATTATCCATATAAAATTCTTTTTATTTGGTTAACTGTGCAAAACTGATTTAATAATCAGTTTTCTTAATATTTATGTCGAAATTTTCATATTTTTCAGTATATGATATCCGTATATCTCCCATAGGGCTTTATCATGTAGAATTAAGGCCTATAAAAATTTTAGTGAGTTCTAAAGGCTTTAAATAAAATATTTTATTAAGGTGATTTATTTTTATAGCTAACTTCTCAAAATTTTTATATTATTGAAGATTTAAGTTTAATACAAGGATTATTAGGTGTTAACATGCAACAAAATGATTCCAAAAAAACTAGAATTAGTGACAATCCTTCTCATGTAAAAATAAGAAAGCAAATAGAAGATGCAAAGAATTTAATTAATTTTCTTGATAATTTGGGAATAGACACTACAATACTTTCAAAAGAGTATTTAAAATTGGAAGAATTATCTAAAATAGTAATTTATGACATTCATGATAGATTTAATGATCATTTTAGTGAGAAGGGTTGGATTGCATATGAATCTATGAATCAAACCAAGATCATAAAAGCTGTTGAATTTGCTGATGCTAATAAATTTGAAGAAGCTGAAAGACTTTTAATTGAATATTATGATGAAAATATTTTAAAACTTTTTATTTCAAGATTGAGTTTTATCGATGTATTTAAACCACGTGTGGTGCTCATTGAAAAAGCATTTGAAGATCATTTGGAAGAACGTTACCATGCTACAATACCTGTAATTTTAGCTATGATAGATGGAGTAGTCTCTGATTTAAAACCAGGAGATCAAAGAGGGTTTTTTGCTGAAGGGGCTGATGTTGAAGCTTGGGATGCTATCGCGGCGCATGAAAGTGGTCTTAACGCATTACAAAAAGTTATGTCTAAAGTTCGTAAAAAAACACAGACAGAAAAAATTACTTTACCTCTGCGTAATGGTATTATTCATGGACGTGATTTAGGTTATGCAAATAAAACGGTTGCAGTGAAAGTTTGGCATACACTATTCGCTTTAGCTGATGGCATTAGATCCATGAAAGATGAAGAACAAAGAAAATCCACTTCCAATGACACAAGTGAAGAGATGCCAGAAAAAACTTTTTACGAAAACATGGCCAAAATAGAATCTTTTAAACCTAGAAAATTGGATATTGATTATATAAAATCTTTGGATTATGATGAAGAAACCCCTGAAAAAGTATTAGTAGAATTTCTGGATTATTGGTCGAAGGATAAACCCAATTTCTATGAAATGACCAAAAAAATAGATTTAGAAGAAAGAAATTTAAAGCAAATGGTAGGAATTTTAAGAAAAAAAGTCTTTGAGAATAAAAGACTTACTGGATACGAAATTTTAGCTATAAAAGACGAAACAATTGGAGTAACTAATATTGAAGTAAATCTTAATTTTAAAGATGAAAATGGAGAAATATCACCAAATACCACCTTTAAACTATGGTATATTGATTCTAAAGGGAAATTAAATATTAGAGGTACAAAAGGTTGTTCTTGGAAAATTTTAACTGGTTATGGAATAGAAAATGTATTTAATGAATAAATTATTTGTGATTTCTTCTCTAATATGGATATAAAGATTCAATAGTTAGTTAGCTTTCATTAATAACTCTCTTGCTTTTCTAAGTAACGTAATCCAGAAAGATCTATAAATGAGTTTATTTGAACAGGTATACGAATAAATTTGACTAAATTAAAAGGTAACAAATTAAATCTTATAATGAACTACTTGGGTAAATAAAGACCATATAAACTTACTATAATCTGAATTAAAGGCAGTATTGTCCAATTAGCATTTACTCTTAGCCAACCTACAGCATCGTTAATTTTAGATGTATTGATATTATCTTTCTTTAACATTTCTTCAATCATTAATATTCTTTTCTCAACTTCATCTGAGTTGTCATGAATCTCAATGTCTTCGTAAATACTATTAAAAGTTGCTTTTATATCAATACTTTCATCAATTTTGATATCTACATTATTAGAATCTATCACTATGCCTTTACTATTAATTATATTTTGTACATTTATTAGAGGAAATTCTTTATTAAATTCTTCTTTATTCTCAATTAAGTTAATACCACGGTTAGTAATTAACGAAAGAAAAGTTTGGGGTAGCCAGTCTACTTTTACATAACCTTCGCCTTCTAACCATCTAATATTAGATTTAATTTGTTTATAATCTATATCCAATTTTTCTTTTATATGACCTCTATTTACTTTTCTTCCAGGATCATCTTGTTCAAATTCATATAATACTTCTAGAATTTCCCTTCTAATTTCATTATTATCCATTGTTTTGCCCTCCAAATTATTATTATGATAATAAAATTATTATATTTAATTCAAACAATAATATAATATTATACTTAAAAACATTAAATATTTGAATGGGATAAAATGCATGAAAATAAAGTAAAAGAAATTATTTTTACTTATCCTAATATTGGAATATTTCATACATCTGAGAATCGAGATAGCTTGAAAACTCGTTTAATGAGTCTTGAGGATATAAATTCTAAATATAAAACAAGAGACTTTAATTTAATAGAAATGCCCGCTAATTTTCTTAAAAATGATTCAATGGTTAATCCAAAAACTGTTAGTGATTATTATTCCATAGAACAATTAGATGATAATGAATTAAAATATATGTTACATACAGAACCTGTTGAAAACAATAAAAAGCAACTCAAATGGTATGATCCAAGGTGGATGAACCAATTTTTGAAGCATATCTTTAGCATAATAGATTTTTTAGGGATAGAACCCTACGCAATCGAACTTCATCCTGGAACATTTCTAGAAGGCCAAAATAATATTAAAGTATTTTCAGAAGGAATAAATACATTATATACTACATTTTTTGAAAAATACCATAAAAAAGTAATAATTTTTGTAGAAAATAGGATTAGGCAGTTTATAGCCAGTGGAGAAGATTTAAATGAATTTTGGGAATTTTTTTCTACTAAATATCCTCAATTAGCAGATAAAGTTGGAATAGTACTTGATATTCAACAATTATACACAAATTCCAAATTTTTTGGGGAGAGTTTCACTGATGAATTCGATAAAATCCCAAACAACAGCCTATACGGAGTTCATATACACCATAATCATGGAACTCCATCAATAGAAGACGATATCCCTTGGAAATATGTTGCAGATAACTTAGATTCAAAAATTAAATCAGATAGACCTTTTCATGTTTTACCTGAAGTTCATAACCCTACACAAGTAGAAGAAACTTACAACTTTTGTAAAAATATCCTTAATCTTTGAAGAAACAATAAAATAGTTATTTTATGAGTGGCTTTTGATTTTGTAAGATCTTGAAGTAATTGAAACCAAAGGTAAAGGTCTAGTACTCATTATGTTTTAGTAACCTGATGATTAACCTGATGATTATATCATTAAGAAATATTTTTCTTAATCCTATTGGAAGAACAGCTCGCTTGATTTAAAAGTATTAGTATAAGGTAATGTTTACATTATATACTTCATTGATCGTGTTAGGTTCATGATTATTGTATGCGCATTTTTATGATTCCATTAATATTTTTATGTTGTTTCCTCTTCCCATTGCTTTCGGAGTTCGGGACTATTTAAACAAGCATCACAGTAATAAGATTGTTCGCCATTTCGAGGTACTTTGAAAGTCTTTCCACATCTGCGGCAAACTTTGTTAATGTATTTACTTTCTGCGTTTGCTGTTGTAACATTCTGTTTAGGCACCCCAACAGTAGAATTAGTACTATTATTTTGAGATATCAGAGTAGTATTAATGTTATTACTATCACCATTGGAAAAGAAATTTGTCAAAATAAAACCTACTGTAACTCCTAATGCACCTACTAAGACGATACAAGCTACTATTAATATTTTTGTTGTATTATCCACAAAGAATACCCCCTAAACATTACATTATGCTATTTTCTGATGAATTAAAATATAAAGTTCATTATTAGCTGTTTGCCCATGAATAAGGATTAAATTCTGAAGGAGGAATATACATAACTTCTGCGTAGCCTTTTTTTAGTAATTCTGCATTCACATTAGTATCTCCTGCATAAACGACTGCGAGAATTCTTCCATATTTATCATAATGTTTAGCATCGTCAATGTCTAAACCTACTGTTTTTCCAAGACATAAACTTGATACAAAATCTTTTGCCTCTTGATATCCTGGCTGGCCTCTTTCAGGAGTATTTACTCCGACAAATCGTATCCTACCAACACCATCTACATCGATTGTATCTCCATCAACTACATATGGACAATATCCACTGGCTTCATAATTTTTAGTAGTTGTAAGACTGTTATTTAGATTTGATAGAGTATTAGAGGAGTTATTATAATTTGAAATTGAACTTGTATTATAAGAATTATTATTTTGGCTTGTACAACCAGCAATTGCTACAATAAATGCTATTAATACCAAAATAAAAATTATTCTCGTTATTTTCAAAGATCTATCTCCATATTATTATTTTGATCTACTTATTAAAAAAGATAATGAAACGTGTATAACCAATTCTCATTTAAATTGGTAGAAACTAATGTTTCTAATCTTTTTCTTAAATTATTTTGCTTAGATTAAGAATTTTTCGGCCCTTAGCTATATTCTGTTTAATTTTAGGCATAAAAATGTAAAAATAGAAAGTTTTATTGTAGATTATAACAAACATTTGTTTTGGGGGATAGTGTTGGATAAGTTAACTAAGATATTGATTGTTGTGGTTATTATTTTAGTCGCAGGACTGAGTTTAACTGTTGGTTTATTGTTCGGTAACAATTTAAACAAACCTTTAATGATAAATAATATAACAAATTCAACCAATACTTCTACACAAAGTAATCAAACAAATTCTACTAATCAAACCAAGATAAGTAATACTAAAAATAAGTATATAGGTGAAAGTCAAGCGATAAGGATAGCTAAGGCAGCATGGCCTGTACCCAAAGCCACATATTATATAGACACTTATCCTACATCCAAGTCACCTTACTACTGGGTTACAGTTCAGGATAATCCTAATATCGGTCCTGGCGGGTTTGTTAAGATTAATGCAATCACTGGTGAGGTACTAGAGGCGGGTACATAATATTATTTAATTATCCTAACCTAAAACTGTCTACTATCTGTTTATAAGTATTCACACCTTAGTTATCCAATATAGGGAGGTTAGAGTGTTTAGAAAGATGTTGATGTATAATAGGGGAAGTTTAGATTGTTTTAATTTTAATTTTTTACCTTTCCAGTTACGGCATCTATAAATACATATTCTCGTTTAGGTTCTCCGTTAGGGTTTTTATTTTTTAAATCCACTTTCCAGTATGGATTGCCCGGTAATCCTCTTGCTGGAGCATCAATATAATTAATAATACCTGAAGCGGTAAAATTAAATTTTGCTGCGTATTTGTTTGCTATGGTTGTAGCTTGAGACTCACTTATAGTATTTTTTTGGTTTGATTGTATATTTTCAGTAGTATTATTAACTGTATTCTGTTTAAGTGTCGTATTATTTGTTGTAGTTAATACTTGTGGTGTATTGGATTGCATTTCAATAAACAAACCTATAATTAAACCTAATCCTACCAATAAAGTCACACATACAATTAAAAGTATTTTGGTATTTTTTTCCATTTCAAACCACATTTTAATTTATAATTATATATCATGAATTCCAAAAAATTTTATTGTTAACTGTCTGTAAAGTTCCAATATTTATGCATATGTTGTTTAATATTGGGGTTAGTTGCTTCAAAGGTTGTAAAATCATTAGTTATTTTAGTCATCTCACCAGTCACTATATCTTCTTGTTTTTTGATATTTGCTGTTTCAACAAGGTTATTTTGTTGTATGAATTGTATCCTCTGTTTCCATAACTCTAATTCAGTTATATAATAGTTAGTTGAGTTAAGATTCATAGCGATAGCATCCTTGTAAGGACCATCTGCATATTGATATGCTGTTTCCTCATAAGACTTGGCTTGATTTGATTTATTTATCATATCATCAATATTATTATACATCTGATCGTAATTGATTGGTGTTGTATTAGCAATTTTGTTGGTTTGATCATATTCTGTACCAACGCCTAACATTACTACATGGAAATTCAGCATATTAACATCCATTTGTTGCGTTTTATAATTTTGATAAACAAAAGTACCTGCTACAATGATTAAAACAGCTAAAATTACAATAATTATAATTAAAATGTTGTTTTTCCTTTCCAAAAACATCCCAAATCTTATTATATATTTTATATAAATAAATATGATCATTTAATTTTAGTGAAAAATATCACATATTGCTAAGAAAAGAAAATAACATGAAAAAAAAATTGATGAACTGCGCACAAAAATTGATGAATTCATAATAAATGCAGAGACCTTAGTAAATTCATGGAGCAGAAATACAAATTTTTCGACCCTCCGGGGGAAACCTATTACAACGAGCGTTAAATCGGTATATAACGAATTTATTACATTACGAACTCTATCGAGAAGCTTAACCAAAAAATAGAGAAATCCCCCAACACCAAATATTATAGGAATCCTACCAGCTCACCATTGTTCGCAGGATGCCGTCCATTTACTTTTGTTGGGTCCCGGATTTCTGATCAATTTTTTGGAGCCGGTTCACGAACGCTATCGATGAATTCGCTATATACCCAACGATTTAACGAAGTTGAATAGCTTGAATTGTTGAAAATTATTAAGTAAGTTATAATATTTTATAATATTAAGATTTATTCTGGATTATGTACTAAATTTTCACTAAGAATACGTTTAGCTAAATCTAAACATTTTTTAGATTCTTCCTTAGAACAATCTTGACCTTCATGAACAATTTTATCTCTTTTCCTTTTGAGTTCCATAAAAGTTTTATATTGTTCATTCTTTATTATTCCTAAAAGATTCAGCGTTTCAATTATGTAGTATGCTGACCAGCGACCTGGATTCTTTAAATCATTTTCTCTATTTTTGTCTTGTTTATTATCCTCTTTAATTTTATCAATTATTTTTTCTTTCCAAAGATTTGATAAATAACGTTCAAGTATTAACCAGCTAATAATAAATGATTGAGAATATAAATAGTTTGTAAAATGTGTATAACTTTCTAAATAAAAAATTGAGAAATCTTTAAAAATTTTATCGTTTTTAATTTTTTCTGCGATATTGAATAATTCATATATTTTATTTTCGGATACTTTTATTCTGTTAAATTCTATATTTATTGGAATATTCCATTGTGCATTAATTAAATTTGTTCGCATTGAGTTTATAGGCATAGATTGACTTCCGATCCTTCTATCTTCAGGATCTATCTCTACTGTACCCAGTTCAGATTCATTTATTATAGATACTGGAATATCAAAAAGAAGTGCAATTGCCATTATTTCATTTAATTTTTTAATAGCTTTTTTTTTATTAGATTCTCCAATAGCAATAAAGCCATCACTTTTGATTATTAAGATTTTGTTCTTATAATTGATATCTTGAATCGTTTTTGTAAATTGCACTAGTGGTTTTTTATTTAATATATCTTTCAATGAAGGTATAGGGAATTGATCACCAATCCAAATTGGTGGATAAAAAAATGTTCCAAATCCATCTATTAAATTTTTTTCTATTTTCGCTTCAGGCGGTTTATGGGAGTTTTGTTTAGGTTTTAACTTGATTTGGGTTATAATATTAAATACTTCATTTTTTGGCTCAATTTCTTGAATTTTGCCTAAATGGACCCAACCAAATGCATCTAAATTTATTCTGCATTTCATTAAGCTTGAATTCGTTCTTTTTCTATCTGAATGTAATGTTTGAACATAATTTTTAAACATTTCAATTCCATTAATAAGAATAATCTTAATTTCATCTGAATATTTTCTATCTTTTATAAAAGGTATAGATTCATCTTTATGCAATAGTTTATTCCATTTTTTCTTTTTTAAATATTCATTGAGAAAATCAATATAATCTCTAGAATCTAAGAGTTCTACTTTAATATCTAAATCATTTTCATCTTTAAAGTGTGTAAAAAAATGGAATTGGAGATCAATATCCAATTCATCATTTTTAATCCATACTGATTCAACTTGAAGAGGTTTATTCAAATCTTCAAGATTAGTTATTAGTTCCTTTTCTTCATCAGATAATTTATCATATTCTTCTCTGAATGTTAAAATAAAGTTTTTCATCCAAGTACTCAATTTATCTTTAGAATTCATAATTATCAAAATTAGTTTGTTTTATTCCATATAAATAATATTTATCCTGAAGTTGAAATGGACTTAAATGGCCATGAATTGTTTTTTATGTTAGTAAAATTTGATGTAAAAATTGTGAGATGGTTTATTTGTAAAAGGTAAAATTTAAGACAAAAATTTTAATATTATATATTTTAAAATTTTTCACTCGGAAACCATTTCAAATCTTTAATTGTTGCTTTCTTATCAGTTTCAAAATTTATAAATACACCATATTTATATCCTAATTCATTTCTGAAAGCTTTGATCTTATCTTTATCTGACTGTCCAGTATCATTATTAGAAGATTTTTTTACTTCTATTACTAATAAATTAGATCTAGTTCTCCTTTGATGGACAATAATATCTGGAAAAACATTTTTTATCTTTTCTTTGTCTTTATTAATTTCTTCTTCATAGATTACTTCCCAATCCTTCAATTGTTTAGGTAATTCATGACCTTTACGATTGTACTCACAGTCCACATTCCATTCTACAAATTCGGATTGTAAATATTCAGCTAATTTATGAGTAATAGATCGTTCATGAGCATCAGAATACAAAAGAAAATCATCATATTTTAATAATAATCTAATTGACTTTTCAACTTTGTTTTTTATTTCAGACGGTTTAACCGGTTTAAATTCATAACCCATAAAATATCTCCTCTTCAAAATATTAACATCTCATTTTCAAGTAATTATGATAATTATAGATTTAATCCCAAATTAATCTTTAGAACCGAGTTAGGCGTTCTTTTTTCTTCCATTTGCATATCCTTCTATCATTTTGGTTGCATTTACTTTATACTGTTGATGTAGTTTAGATGATCATTCATATTTCCATATATTATTTATCTTATTTTGACATTTTTTACAAAATTCCGGAGGAATGCAATTAGATTGCATAACACAATTAGGATGGTGATTATTTATCCCAATCATGTGTCCAAATTCATGTTTCGTGGCTATACCGATATGTTTCCTTTTTATTACAATTAGTCCTTGATTGGATGATGATATCCCGTATATTGCAACTTCATGATTGGATTGTTTAAAACTATATGATTGATTAACTACAATTACTACACCATAAGGCAAAAATTTAGTTTCTTTCCTTCTTCTGTTTAGGGCTTTTTCCAAATATTCAAAATCAATTTCATCTGTGTAAGAACATAGTTTCACTAGTTGTTCAAGATCATCTTTTTTATCGATATTTCCCTTTTTTACTGATAACGGTAATGAGAATCCATTTATTACTTCGGTTATAATCTCGATAACTTTTTCTATTTCGTTATTAGATACTCCTGATAAACCATACACGTGGATTTTACCAGTTTCTTCCCATCCCCAAGGTTCCGGTCCATCTAAACTCCAATAAGATTTAATAATATCATCTCCATTATTAAGTCCAAGACAATCAGATCTAATAAGTGTAATTCTATTCAATATTATATTTATTTTGCCTTTTTGAAAGATATCCAGTTATTCTAAATTTAATTAAACGCTTTATTCATAATGTAATTTCCGATAAACTATTAATAGAATATAATAATTTGTGTTTTTTTATTCTTGTTTAATTGATGTAATGTTCCTTCGTCGCAAGCTCATCAGTCACAAACACAAACATGTGGTTTATAATGTTGATTAACTTATGAGAATTATTTCATATCATTTTCATACCTAATAAACCTAAACAATCTATATCTTGGCCTTTTCGTTGCAGGTTGGATATCACTATTTCCTGACATCCGGGATAGAATATTAGGGAAACATAGAGGTTACGGCCATTCGATATTCTGGTTGATCCCATTTATATTAATTTCATTCTTTAATATAACAATAGGAGCTGGGCTTGTTATGGGGATCATATCACACGCTGTTTTAGATATACTTACAACCCATGGATCTCCCTTATTGTACCCATTGTCTAAAACAAATTTTGTCGTCTTAAACGAGAAAAAAAGAATCAAAACGGGTACAAAACAAGACAAAGCAGTTTTTATAACTCTCATGTTCCTATTAATTCCCATTTTTGTTTTTTCAACAAGTTACTCACACATTGATAATGGTATACTTGGTCTAAACTTCCTACCGGATGTTTCAAACGGATCAGATGGAAATATACATGGATCAAGCCATTCTATTAAAAACAGTCCAAATTTAAATATTCAACTTCCACGACCTGTAAAAAATGTAACTGAGGATATAACTATAAAGAATGTTGATGATAATGAAACAAGCATTATAGTAACTAATACTTGAGATGGAGGTTTGAAAAATGAGTAAGTATGCGAATGAATGTTTGATCTACTGTGATGCATACGGCAGCTATGTTATACCATCCGAATGTGAAAAATGCTTGTTAAAAAAGGATTGTATTAAAATTAAACTAAGTATTATTAAAAGTGAAAGTTTGAATATATTAAATACTTTTAAATTATAATTTCTATCGAATGGTGTTATTCTATAACTCTAATTAGACATCAAAATCCTAGATAAAAACTTTTATAAAAAAGTAATACATTAAACCTTTTCTATTCCGTTCTAATAGCAAATATTATTCTATAGTATTTTTTAGTATATAATAACGATTATCTGGTAGTGGGGATGATTAGAACGAAAATAGAAAAAATAAAGATTAGTGGAATAAAATCACATAAGAATACTACAGTAAATATTGAAGATTATAACATTCTGGTTGGAGAAAACAATTCTGGAAAAAGTAATATTATTTTTGCAATAAGATGGTTTTTTGGTCACGAGAATCTTAAAATATCAGAAGATGATATTTCAAAGGGTTATTCTGGTGATCCATCGGTAATAATCAATTTTGTTTTTGATGATGATGAAACTATACCTGCGCAATTTATAAATGAATTTGCTGATGAAACAGGTAAAAAATTTATTGTAGAAGCTTATTGTCCATTTGAAAATTTAAAAGTAAGTTCTCAAAGAGCTAAATATAGATTGAGGAAAGCTTATAAAAAAGAAAAAGATATTGGGAGAATTTCCTTTAATTTAGATATAATTTTCGTTCCTTCTATCAGAAAATTATCTGATGAATTCAAATTCACCAGTAAATCTACAATAAAAAAATTGGTATCTAAATATGTCGTTGAAACAATTAAAGATGACGATAAGTATTTAGATATTGAAAAAAGCATAAATAAAATGTCTGATTCGTTAGGTAAAGAAAATAATAGTCCATTTAATACATTAAATGAATCACTTAAGAGATACATGTTGGATTATGGAAATACGGACATTGCTTTTAATTTAAAGCCTCAAAAAGTCGAAGATTTTGTTGAAAGATCATTTGAAGCCCGTATAAATAACTCTGACTTGCCCCTTGATTCTCAAGGGATGGGGTTTCAAAGGTCTTTAATTTTCTCTCTTTTATGTAATATTGCCGATATTAGTATCGAAGATTCTAATCTTTCTTTGTACTTAATTGAAGAACCGGAACTTTTCTTACATCCTAATCATCAGGATTATTTTAAACGTAAATTAATAGATTTATCAGCAATGAAAAATAATCAAATGATTTTAACTTCACATTCTCCATATTTCTTGAACAATATTAAGAAAGAAAAGTACTCACAAATAAAAAGAGTTTCTATTGATAATAATATTTCTAAATTAAAGGAAATTAGAGGAGATGAACTTTATGATATATGTCAAAGAAATGGTTTAATGATGGCAGAAGCTAAAAATGCTTTAAGAAATACTAAATGGCCTGCAGATGTTCTTCAAAGAAAGGCTGACGAAATAACTCTAGAGGATGAGTTGAGATATTTATTATGGATAGATCCTGATAGAGCCAATGCATTTCTCAGTAAAAAGGTTATTTTGGTTGAAGGACCAACTGAAAAGGCAATATTTTCATTTATTTTTCAACATGATTATGGATTATATAGTGGGGAGAAAAAAACCTCTGAAATATCAGTTATAGATACTGTAGGTAAATATCATTTTTTCAAATTTTCAAATCTATTATATAAAATGGGTATTCCAACTTGGATTATGTATGATACAGACATTGATGACGATGGAAATAATATAAACCAAAATAATAAATCAATTTCGCATAAAATGCTCAATGATTATGTTGAAGATTTAAAGAATGAAGGAATAATAATAGATTGTTTGAAGAATCATCCTGATATTGAACAAGCTTTGGGATTTGAAAAAGGTTATATTCCTGATATTTCTATTTATCAAAATTTAGTTGATAATTACAAATTTTGTAGAAACTCTGATAAATATAATGAAATCACAGATTTTGTTTATAACATAATCAATTTCTAGGTATTATATGTGATTAAAAAGGAATTATGTGGTGTTTAAATAATTATATTTTATTTTTTAGCAGAGTTTCCTCTCCAAAGTTCCAAACCACACTTAATATATAGTATACCAAGTAGTATGGTTAGGATCCCTAATATCGGATCATTTAAAATTTTATAATAACCTGTTGAAAAATAAATAATTCCGATACTGATATAGAGAATTGGTTGAAATGACATTTTATACCTCCTAATTTTTTCCCAATCTTTATCTTATAATTATCATTTTCTTCCTCGATTTTCAAGAATTATGAATTTTAATGAATAATCTAAGGAGATAAATTTTTATATCATGGAAAAAATGAATATACATATTGGTAATTTTAATTGCTAATAGAAAAAAATAGAGAAGGTGTTAAGATCAAAGGTGCAAAAGGTTATGAAATAGGGAACATAATTAAAAAAAACCTTAAAAATAATGTCAAATCA
Organism: Methanobacterium sp. SMA-27; assembly: GCF_000744455.1. Taxonomy (NCBI): domain Archaea; kingdom Methanobacteriati; phylum Methanobacteriota; class Methanobacteria; order Methanobacteriales; family Methanobacteriaceae; genus Methanobacterium; species Methanobacterium sp. SMA-27. The sequence continues at coordinate 992,085 of NZ_JQLY01000001.1, forward strand.
GGGAAAGAATTGTATGAATCAGTTATCAAAGAGTTAGGAATAAATGTTCCCATACATCTCAGAAAATCATATGATCGTAACTTAATAATGCTTTTAGAAAAAGAAAAAATAAAAATTATAGGTTATGATCCTTCTAAAGATAAAAGAAAAGTTAAACAAGCCTTTAATTCAGATCCATTAATTTTTGATTCATCTGAGAGATTAACTCGACCAGAAATTCAGAAATTACTAAATGTGATGGAAAGTGATGATGAAGCATATCAAAGAATTAGAGAACGATTCAAAGATCGAATGAAAAATTTAAATACATTTTATACAAATCGATGGTCTTTTCTAAATGAGTGGACTTTTGTAGTTCAACCAGATGATTTTGAATTTATATTTTCAGATTTTGGATTTTATGATGATATAAATGATATGATATCTAATTTATCTGTAAAAGAAAAAGAAGCATATATTGAATATTATTATGGGGATAGTGACAAAGCTGATATTGATTTGTACGATGAAGTATATTCTAAAATCCATAATATCATTGATGATGTTTTTGGTAAAATATCACAAAGAGAAGAAGAAGAAAACGAAATGGAATTAGAAAAAGAAGAAGGAAAGCTTGAAGAAAGTTTTGATATTAACTCTTTTTTGGATGGGGAATTTTTAGGGGAGGAATATTCCAAAGAATATCATAATAAATATGACTTAGAAAAACTTATAGAAGAAATGTCTACAATCCTTATTTTATTAGACAAATATAAAGATACAAAGAATGTCAAAGTCTGGTTATATCCCATTTATCCATTTCAGTTTTATGATGTTTGGAATGATTTTGTTCACGATCACAACTTAGAATTATATAAAGATGTTTATATTGAAACTTTATTAGATTCGACTTATACTTTAAAAGTAGACAGCTATGGCTATTGGGAAATTAAATGGGCTTTGAAAGAAGGAGGATATGAAAACTATGCTGAAAATCTAAAAACTCCAAATAAAGCTTTTGAGCATACCATAGATATAATTTCGACGTATTCTGATAAAGAGAGAAAAATTCTAATGGGAATTTTAGCTAAAGGCTTAAGTGATGAACCCGATTCGTTACAAGTCTTTGCAGAATTTTATCTAAAAATTAATGCAGTAAATTATCCAAAAAGATTGAATAAGGTCTTAGGGATCGTATCTGATGATGGAAAACAAATCAAATGATATAATATTAAATCCTATTAAATCAGTATGATATTTAGTAAATTTTCATGATTTATTTTGTCATAGCACGATATGACGAAGTAAATATTTAGTAATAATTATTTAAAATCTAATCTTAGGCATTATTTTGGTGTTTAGACAGTTAATGTTAAGAATAAAAAATTTGTTTTTAAATTTATAATATGAACATATCTTCAAATTTTTATTAGAATTATTGAATTTTGTATTTTTGTTAAAATCCAACTATTATGGAAATAATAACTCAGAGATAGGGTATTAGTATATTTCTTTATATTAATGATTTAAATTTATCAATGAATTAAAATTTAATAGATCAAAAGCTTACTTCGGATAATTTTAGTACTTCAAAACAAATCATATCTCTTTTCAATTCAGGTTTGAATCTAGTAATATCTGTATCATTAGTTATTATATGTGCAGAATTATCATTAGAATAACATAATAATGCCATGTCTACAAAAGAGGGGACAGCACTTCCTTTTTTCTTTATATGTTCCGTCATTTTTTCAGTGCCAATTAAAGATTCATAAAATTTTTTCACATTTTCAATATCAGTATTGTCGGGATCATATTCTTCAATATTAAACCACGGCTTATCTTTTAATTTATTAATTTTGGACTGAATATTAAGTTGGATAGAATACCTTGCAGCATCATTTATATGTTTTACACCCAATTTTCTCTTGGCTTCTGAAGTATTACAGTATTCATCAACAATTTGAGCGACAGATTTTCTTCTTATTTCAATCATAATAAGATTTAAAGTATATATATCAATATTATTATCTAGAAAATACCTAGTCAAAATATGTATTTTATCTGTTAATTCCATATATTTAAGATTTACTCGTCCGTTTCTACCTTTTAAGGTCAAATTAAAACAGTAATATATTATGCAATTAGCATCGTATAGGGCTTGTGAACAATGGGGTAAGTGGATCGTCATCTTCGTCATCTAAAAATAATTCTAAATCTACTGAGTCATCATCAAGTCGTGGAAATATATTGAGTTCTTTGCTACATATTTCTTGGATATAATTAAACTTTTCATTTGCTTCTTCAAGATTTAAATGTTCTAAAATATTAGGTTCATCAATCGTTAATTCGTTTAATTTTAATACAAAATTATTGTATGATGAAATATAACTTAATAACATATCTTTTTTAATAGGATCAGTTAAATTTTCATTTTTTAGTACCAAAGAACAATAATCTAATGAACCTCTAATAAACATAGAATTACTAGTGGATTCTAAACTTTTAAAAATTGATAATAAATCTTTGATATCTAATAAAATTTGTTTTTTCAATTTATTATTCTCCACATCTTCTTTGATATGTTGATCGTAAACATAATTTTTTAGTTTAGTAAATGAATATATATGAAATTTATTCAATATTTCATCAAAATTATTAATATTGGTTTTGGGAAGTGCAGATATTATTTTTTCTATTATTAATCTGCCTTTAGGAGTGATTTCAAATATCCATACTCCATAATCATCATTCAATTCAATATAACCTTCATCTTTTAGTCTAAATGCGTCTGTTTTAATGCCTAATGAATATGGGCCGTAATCATCTTTAGAAAACTCATATTCTATTGGAATTTCTCCTTCGATCTTAGCTAGATAAATATATTTTTGAAGGTAAAAATGTCCTCTTATACTATTCATTTTGTATAATGAATACAGAATAGGCCAACATCTAGGGATTTTATTCATATTATATAGTATATTACTATCTTATAAATAATTTAGTAACAAACAACTTTTTTTATAAAATATTACCTTTAGTAAAATCAAATTCCTTAGATTGGATAGGTATATACTAATCACTTTATTTTATCTTCTTCGTGATAAAAAATGAAAACAATTACTGATGACTCTTCATTTTGAGTTAACAAAAACAAATGAATTCTAATTATAATACCTAAACCTATTTAAGTAATAAATAATCATTTAAACTCCTTAAGAGTAATAATAATCAATTAGTTCATGAACTAAAATTATACACAATATTATACATTCTTATCATTTTTGTTAACTGGGGGCGGGGTTGTGGTCACACAGAGTGAGGCAGCATTGGAAAAATGTCTTTTAGACAAGCTTGTGGATGATGGATATGAAAGGGTTAATATCACTAATAAAGAAGGTTTGGAAGGGAATTTAAAATCTCAGCTCGAAATCTTTAACAAAGTAGAATTGACTGATGATGAATTTAACAAAATACTACTCTATTTAGAGAGTGGAACTATTTTTGATAAGGCAAAGAAGCTAAGGGATAAGTATGCTGTCAAAAGAGAAGATGAAACTATTTATTTACAGTTTTTTAATAGTAAAGATTGGTGCAAGAATATATTTCAGGTAACAAACCAAATTACTATGACGGAAGTATATGAAAACCGTTATGATGTTACATTACTTATTAATGGATTTCCTTTGGTTCAGATTGAATTAAAGAAAAGAGGTGTGGAGCTTAAAGTAGCTTTTAATCAGATACAGCGTTATAGGCACCATTCTTATCGAGGATTGTTTCAATATGTTCAGATATTTATTATCAGTAATGGTGTAAACACTAAATATTTTGCTAATAATAAAGAATTAAGTTTTAAATACACCTTTTCCTGGAAGGACAAGGCTAATAAGAACATTTCGAGCTTGGATGATTTTGCTGATACATTCATTGAAAAGTGTCATCTATCTAAAATGATATCTAAATATATTGTTTTAAATGAAACGAGCAAGGCTCTTATGGTTTTAAGATCCTATCAGTATTATGCTGTTGAAGCTATTCTAGATAAGGCCTTGAACACCCTTCAGCATGGTTATGTGTGGCATACTACTGGTAGTGGTAAAACTTTAACATCCTTCAAGGTCAGCCAAATACTATCAGAAGAGGATAGTATTGATAAAATTATGTTAGTAGTTGATAGGAAAGATCTTGACTACCAAACATTTAAAGAATTTAACAGCTTTTGCAATGACTCGGTTGATAGTACAGATAAGACTGTAACTCTAGTAAAGCAACTTTTAGGGCCAAATAAACTGATAATTACCACAATACAAAAATTGTATCGTGCTGTTGCAAGACATAAAAGAATTGAACAGGTGAAAAACAAGAAAATAGTGTTGATGTTTGATGAGTGTCACAGAAGTCAGTTTGGAAAAATGCACGATGTAATTACAACCTTTTTTAGTAATTTACAGTACTTTGGATTTACAGGAACACCTATCTTTTCAGTTAATTCAATAGATGGTATGACCACAAAAAGCCTTTTTAAAGACAGACTCCATACATACGTAATTCAAGATGCTATTAAAGATGGGAATGTTCTTGGATTTTCAGTGGAATATCAAGGTAAACATAAAAACAAGGCAAAACTGGATATCGAAGTTGAAGATATTGATCGAAAAGAACTCATGGAATCAGAAAAAAGATTAGAAAAAATAGTAGATTATATTATTCTAAATCATGACCGTAAAACGTATAATCGTGAGTTCAATGCTATTTTTGCTGTTAATTCCATTGATGTTCTCACAAAGTACTATGAACTGTTTAAAAGAAAAGATCATGACCTAAAAATCGCTACAATTTTTTCTTATGATATGAATGAGGAAATTAAGGGAGATGAACATTCTCGAGATAAATTAGAAAGATATATAGCTGATTATAATATAATGTTTGGAACAAATTATTCAACTGATACATTTCAGGAGTACTATATTGATATATCTAAAAAGGTTAAAGAGAAAAAAATTGACATTTTACTTGTTGTAAACATGTTTTTAACAGGATTTGACAGTAAATTCTTAAATACTTTATATGTTGATAAGAATCTCCAGTATCAGGGTCTTCTACAGGCATTTTCACGTACTAATCGTATTTTAAATGAGAAAAAATCATTTGGGAATATAATCTGTTTTAGAAATCTTAAAAAATCCACAGATGAATCAATTAGGTTATATTCAGATGAAAACGCTCTGGAAGATGTTCTAGTTAAAACTTATGACCAGTATGCCCATGAATTTAATCAAGTTTTAGTAGATCTAAGTAATATTACTCCCGAGGTTCAGGATGTAAATAGTTTACCGTCTGAAATTGAGGAATCCAAGTTTGTTAAGGTATTTAGGGAATTATTAAGGTTATTTACTAAGATGAGTGTTTTTACTGAGTTCAGTTTTGATGATCTTAATATCTCTGAGCAGAAGTTTAATGATTTTCAGAGTAAATATCTGGATTTATATGAAAAAGTAAAAGGAAGCAATGGTCCTGAAAAGGTTTCAGTATTGGATGATGTAGATTTTGAACTAGAACTCATAAGAAGAGACAATATAAATGTTGCTTATATTCTATCTCTTCTTAAAGAACTTGATAAAGATAGTCCATCATTTGATAATGATAAAAAATTCATAATAGACACCATGGAACGCACACATGAACTAAGAAGTAAAATAGATCTGATAGATAAGTTCATAGAACATAACGTTCCAGAAATAGGGGATAAAGATAAGATTGAAGGTCATTTTGAAAACTTCATAGACATAGAAAAAAATAATGCAATTAGAGAATTAATTAATGAAGAAGATTTGGATGATAATATTACAAAGGGTATTATAGCTGAATATGAATTTTCAGGTAAAATTAGGAATGATTTACTAAAAAAATCATTTATACAAAAATATGGATTAAAAGAGAAACGTTCTAAGTTGATGAAGATAAAAGATATTATTGTAAGCCTGGTTGATAAATTCAGCTGGTAACTAAAATCATCTATTAATTATTGGGAGTGAATTTTTTCATGTCAGAATATCAAAGAAAAATGGAAACAAAGCTGTGGGCCATAGCCGATGAATTAAGAGGTAATATGGATGCAAACGAGTTTAAAAATTACATGCTAGGTTTCATATTCTACAAATATCTCTCTGAAAAGATAGAGATCTATCTAAACAATGAACTCAAAGAAGATGGAGTTGAATTTAAAGAAGCTTACAAAAATAAAGAATTACATGAAATTGTAGAGGTGGAGGCCATAGAAAATCTAGGATACTTCCTCGAACCCAAATGTCTCTTTGAAAATCTAATTAAAAAGGCAAAAAAAGGAGAATTCATACTAGATAACCTACAAAAAGCACTAAAACAGATAGAAAATTCTACTATGGGTCATGAAAGTGAAGAAGACTTTATGAATTTATTTGAAGATGTAGATTTAGAGTCATCAAAACTTGGAAAAAGTGAAGATGATAAAAATAAAATTATATCCAAGGTTTTACTCCATTTAAATGAGATTGATTTTAAATTGGGTGACACTGAACATGATATTTTAGGTGATGCATATGAATACTTAATTTCTCAGTTTGCATCATCAGCTGGAAAGAAAGCCGGTGAATTTTACACACCTCAACAGGTTTCTAAAATACTAGCCAAAATTGTAACCATGGGTAAAAATAATCTTAAAAACGTATATGACCCTACATGTGGCTCAGGATCCTTACTTTTACGTGTGTCTAAGGAAGCTAAAATAGGAGACTTTTATGGTCAAGAATTGAATCAATCCACATATAACCTTGCCAGGATGAACATGATTCTCCATGATGTTAAATTTAATGATTTTAACCTTGAACAGGGAGATTCAATAGAAAATCCCATGCATTTTGGCATGAAGTTCGAAGCCATTGTTGCCAATCCCCCATTTTCAGCTAACTGGTCATCGGATCAGACCTTTATGGATGATGAAAGATTTAGTGCATATGGAAAGCTCGCACCCAAATCAAAGGCAGACTTTGCTTTTGTACAACATATGATCTTCCACCTTGATGAAAACGGTACTATGGCCATTGTACTCCCTCATGGAGTATTATTTAGAGGAGCAGCAGAAGGCGTAATCCGTAAATATTTAGTTGAAGATAAAAATTACCTAGATGCCGTTATAGGACTTCCAGCAAATGTATTTTATGGAACATCCATTCCCACAGTGATACTAGTTTTCAAAAAATGCAGAGAAGAAGATACTGATGTTTTATTTATCGATGCATCAAATTATTTTGAGAAAATAAAAAATCAAAATAGGCTTAGAGATGAAGATATAGAGCGGATAGTAAATGTGTATAAGAAAAGGGGAGAAATTGATAAGTTTTCACATTTAGCTACGCTTGATGAAATAAGAGAGAACGATTATAATTTAAATATTCCACGATATGTGGATACTTTTGAAGAAGAAGAAACTGTAGATTTAAAAACTGTAGTTAGTGAACTTGAAAGCATTGAACAAGAGATTCATACGATCGATGCAGAGATAAAGGAATATTGTGATGAGTTAGGAATAGAAGCTCCAATTTTGAGGAGACTTTAAGATGAGTGAAACAATACCTAAACTTCGTTTTCCTGAATTTCATGGAAGTTGGGAGGAGTATGAGTTAGGTAATATTGCTATTTTCACGAGAGGTCCTTTCGGAGGGTCTTTAAAAAAATCTATCTTTGTAGATTCGGGTTATAAAGTATATGAACAAAAAAATGCAATTCAAAATTCTATAAAAGTTGGTAAATATTTCATTACACCGGAAAAATATAATCAAATGATCAGATTCAGTGTTGAAGAAGGTGATTTATTAGTAAGTTGTTCAGGTACGATAGGTAAAATTTTAGTTATTCCTGTAAAGTATCCTAAAGGCATTATTAATCAAGCATTGTTAAAAATAACAGTACGTCCAGAAGTGAATAACTTATATTTAAAAGAATTGTTACAAAACAGCACAATAACTAAACATATATTTGGTGGACGTGGTGCAGCAATAAAAAATGTTGTAAGTGTTAAAGAATTGAAAAAAATACGAATTTTCATGCCATCAAAGCAAGAACAAGATAAAATACTCATATTTTTGTCAAAATTAGATGGAAAAATAGAAAAATTAGAGAAAAAACAAGAACTGTGGAAAAACTTTAAAAACGGAATAATACAACAGCTATTCAGTCAAAAATTAAGATTTAAAGATGAAAATAAGAATGCTTATCCTAATTGGGAAGAGAAAAAATTAGGAGATTTAGCTATTTTCACGAGAGGTCCTTTCGGAGGGTCTTTAAAAAAATCTATCTTTGTAGATTCGGGTTATAAAGTATATGAACAAAAAAATGCAATTCAAAATTCTTTAGAATTAGGTAATTATTACATTACTGAAGAAAAATATAAAGAAATGATTAGATTTAGTGTTGGTAAAGGTGATTTATTAATAAGTTGTTCCGGAACTATAGGTAAAATTATAATTATTCCTGATAAGTATCCTAAAGGTATAATCAATCAAGCATTATTGAAAGTAACAGTACATCCGGGAGTTAATAATTTATATTTAAAAGAATTGCTTCAAAGCAGTGAAATGACTCAGCACATATTTGGTGGACGTGGAGCAGCTATTAAAAATGTTGTAAGTGTTAAAGAATTAAAGGAAATACACATTAAATTTCCTTCATACCCAGAACAAGAAAAAATAGTAAATTTTTTATCAGCTATTAACATTAAAATAAAACAGCTAAATAAAGAATTGAAAAATAACAAAAAATTCAAAAAGGGAATAATGCAACAAATGTTTTGTTAATATTAGGTTATAGTTTAATAAACTATAATACTAAATATTTTTATTAAAACTCTTATGTACTAATCAGATTCGTTATTTAACTTTTCTAGAACTGTTGGATTGTTTAAAATTTCATCAATCAGCTTCTTGGCTTTGTTCAAATCCTTTATTTGTTTTTCCATCTCTTCTAATTTTTCATCGGTAACTACTCGAACTTCTATTTCTTCAAAGAAATACAAATGAGGTATTTACTTAAAATATCTTTCTCTGAGTTTCTCCAAAGGTGTTGTGAAGTATGCCCTGGTTAGTGGATCCTTTCTATGTCCCATTATCTGACGGATATAGTGGTGTGGCATCCCATTTTCTTCAAGAGTGTTAGAAAAATATTTACGGAACACATGACTATGAATGAAGATTTGCCGGTTATTGTTAGACCATCCACATTTCTTATTGAGTCTCCTTAAAAATCTTTGAAAAACATCTTCCCTCATCTTATTACCAGTACTTCCTCTAAAAGAAAATCATTAGAATCTTCTGGAGGGTTTTGCTCCAAATACATAAAGAGATATTTAGTGGCTTCAGGGGTGTTAAACGTATAATGTAGGGTACCAGTTTTTTGACGCCTTACATACCACTCTTGAATATTCTTCTCATCCCAAGAATTATTTAACAACTCAATATTCAACATTTTTTTGAATTCACTGGAGGGAATTTTTAATGATTTTAAAAAATCAGAAAATTTTAAATTCAATACATCTCCTATTGCTATTCCCGAAGTGTACATAAAAATTATTAGAGTTGCGTACCTTTGGGATGAGTTGTTACTGAGAGCAAGTTGGATATCTTCTTTTCTTGGGATTTCTGAAGCTGTGAGATCAGGATTATTGTTACTGTAAATCCTGTTGGGAATTTGTATTTCGTAATGGTTGTAAAATCCCCTTATAGTTGAGATATTGTCTACAATTTTTCTAGGGCTAAAGTTATTCTGGATAAGATATTCTTGATAGTTTAGGAGTTGGCCTTTAATTCTACGTTTTCTTAACCTTATCCCATTATCTTCGTCCTCTTCAGCTTGTTCAATGAGCTGTGTAGGGTTAAGGCCGGTTATTTGGCAGTAAATTTGTAACTTTCTGGTGTAACTCCGTACGGTTTCGGGTCTAAGGTTACGATTTAAAATAAATTCTCTATATATGGGGTCCTGTTTTATGTCCATTTTATCAGCATTGGGTTTAGTTATAAGTATGTAAATTTCTTAATGCATAAAAAATTTACTATTTATATTACTTATTACATAAACCCAAGGCAAAAAAGCCTCGGGTGGGAATTGAATCCATTATAAGATTAGAAACCAAACTTGAGAAATAAATTATCTGCTTGATTGATAATTGATTTATACCAATGTTTTATATTATTGTATTTTGAGAGTTTTCTCGTACGATATGAATCTTTGGATAATTATTGGATATTTATTTGTGATTGAGGATTAAAAATAATTATATTTATCTAGCCTATTTAAAAATTAATTATTACTAAAATTTATATATTGTAATAATCATATTATATTGCATGAAGTTAATACAAATTAACGGTTTGATAAAAAAACATAAAAACATAATTTTCTATAATAAAGATGTAAATCAGTGTTATGAAAAATTGAAGGAAGATTATTTTTGTGTTTATTTCAACGAGCCTGTTCCAGTTCGGGTACAATTAATAAAATTACTTAAATTAATTAATCCAGATTACAGTTTTAATTCATCTCATATAACCGTTGCAGAACTTAAAGAAGCAATAGTTAAAGAGTTGGATCATGAAAATTTAATAATTATTTTCAATCATTTTGAAAAATTGAGTAAAAGGTATGTTGGTATCTATCAATATCTAAATAGCTTTCAAAATATTCAATTCATCTGCAGTTTTATAAATAAAATTAATAGAAATACATATCCTTTTTATGAAACATTTAAAATTCTAAATAAAGAGGAATATAAGAATGATACAGCTAAAGATGAGATCAACATCACATATTCTTTATACATTATTATAAGTATAATTTGTTTTTTTGTTTATATAAAAAGTGCAAATTCAGTTTACATGGCGGCAATACTACTTGGTGGAGCCTGGTTTGCATTAATAATATTCAGAACCATGATGTATGCAGGAGGTCGTGTATGAGGGAATACACACATATGGCGGGAGCGATATTATTCTTTTTAATATTTGCATATTTATTAAATTTAAATAATATAATTTTAGGAATAATTTTTGCAGGATGGATATCAGTTTTTCCAGATGTAATTGATAAATTAATTGGTAAACATAAGGGGATAGGTCATTCAATATTCTGGGTATTTATCTTTGTATTGGTGGCATATTATAACTTTTTCATAGGTGTTGCCTTATTAACAGGTTTTTTATCACATCTCTTCTTTGACATCTTCACGACCAATGGTTGTCCTATTTTATATCCTATCATTAGAACCAATTTTGTTGCATTAAAAAGATTAAACAGAGTTAGAACAACTACTAATCAAGAGAAGGGAGTGTTTATATTTATAATATTTTTAATAGTTCCTTTATTTTTATTGACTTCAGGAATTTCATCGAACATTAACCTCCATAATTTAGAGGTTAATAGTGGAGATTCGAATGCAAATTCGGGTTATCACCAAGGAAATACATCAGGATTTAAAAATACAGTTTATATTAATTTAGATCTTAATTCTAAGGGTAATAAGAACATAAGTGTAGAAAAAATCAACGATAACGTTACAGACGTGATTGTAAAGGATATTGAACCCGGAGGATGAGAATATGAAAGAGTTTAGTCGTATTCATGTAATGCATATGATATGGAGATTATGAGCATGAATGTAAAATTGTTGCATGAAAAAAATACAATTTTTTATATTCCGATAATTTTATTAATTATATGATAAACTGTAATATCACATATACCCTTATTTAGATTATGAATAATCCATTGAAAATATTCTTGAATATTTTGAAATGTTGATAAATAATTGATTTGTATATTATATTAAATTCTTATTAGTATTACATTATATTTGTTGATTTTTACCTGATCCTAAAATAACACCTGAAAAGTATTTATTAATCAAATGATGTTGTGATAAGTGTTTTCTGAAATTGATATAATTTTCAATTTACTTCGTTATAGCCTTATATAACGAAGTTGAATTAAAATACTTTATTTTTGAATATCAAAAAAATAATTAAAGATCATTTGTTAAAGATACAATTATTCAAAAATCGTAGAGATATGCCTATTTAGTATGGTTGGTATGGATATGCTAGTTCATTTGTAGAGATTTAGCCTTTTTTTAATAATTGTCCATTTGCAAGGGATTTTTTTTTACTTCTTTATATTTTTAAATGAATTTAATTTCGAAATATTTATTTCATATACTCATATATTCATTTGTAATAGAAAAGTTGAAATACATAATGTAGAAAAAATAAGAACATAATTTAGGAGAAATAAAAATGAGCACTGGAAAATTGCAGATATACTTGAAGGTCTGCAAAACTAACACCTTTTTTCATCTTAAATTTTTTAAGTCATTTTTATCTAATAAATCAATTTAAATAGTTAACAAATATATTTATATAAAATGTATGATATCATGAAAAAAGCACTGCTAATGGTTTTATTTTTTGTTGTAGTTTTAACTGTACAGCTTTCACCTGCTGCTGCATGGGCTGTACCGACTCATTATGAAATAGTAGTGACAACTTACCATGCATTACCAGCGGATGTTCAATCTAAATTAAGTTTAGATGTGATGATGGATGGTGCCGATGATCCTGATCTGAAGTTCTTTGACTACAAATATCAAAGATATCCTGCAAATCAACCCAAAGTTGATTACTGGTTGGACAGAGGTAAGATAGACTATCAAAACGGTGATTATCAAGATGCAAGTTATAGTTTTGGTGTTGCCACACACTACATTGCTGATGGTTGCTGTGCACCCCACTGTGTAGATAATTCTTCACATTACTATCATAGTATTTACGAACTAAATGCATTATTACTCACACCTCAAATAGATAATTCAATTGGAGACATTCATTTAATCATGCAAAACGATTGTTCAGATGGAAAAAATAGTTGGCAATGTTGGATGAATAATAAAAACGATGGTTACATACAAAATGATCTTAATCGGGCTGTAAGTGCATGTTACACTGCAATAAATGAAAGCGTAAGTTAATTTAAAATTATTTTAACAATGAGAGTTAACTTTAGAAGATAAAGTAGTTATCTCGAAAAAGAGTTTAATCTTTATAATTCGACAAAAAATTGAACATAAAATAGGTGGAATCCAAAAGAAAAAAAATATAATTCTCGTTAAACATAATAATAATACAGAAAAATTATTATAGATTATCAAAAATTTTAGAAATGTGCAAAAATGGTCCACGACATGTACACCAATTGATCTATAAATAATGGTTTATGAGATTTGTCTTTTTTGTTAAATTTTTTTTATTTAAAATCGTTAAATGTTTAATAAATATTATTTTATTATTAATAAATTTATAATATAGATAGATTTTTTTTAAATAATCCTCTTGTCTAAAAATTTGAACTTCCAATATTCTTTCATAAAGTTATTCAAGATGAAAAAATTACAAAAAAAATGATTAGATGTTTAGAAATATAAAATATTGAAAATTTTGAAAAATACCTTGCAAACAAAGTTGTGATTAAATTCACAGATTTATTATATTAAAATTATTTAATAAAATTTAATAAAGAGTATTCTAATAATTTAATTTGGAGGCGGATTAATGGATAATACAGTGAAGATATTTTTTGTAGCTGTAGTTTTATTGTATACAATACTGGGAGTTGGAGCAATTGGACTCTTACAAGATCATTTTATAACAGATAATGTTGCTACAATAAATCAAGCTAATTCTTCTACAAATAACACTTTTAATAATCAAGAGCAGATTAATCCTCAAAAAGAGTATATTAGTTCTGATAAAGCTATAAATGTCGTTCATAAAAAAGTGCCATATTATGAGTATACGAATTATTCTACTAAATTAGTCCAAAATGGTCAGCACCCATATTATTTAGTTAATGCCTATGACCTTAATCCTAATAGTATTAATTATAATCATGGTATCGGTGGTGCAAAAGTTGATGCCCAAAGCGGGAAATTGTTAGATAATGGAACAATAACCCAAATCTAGATTTATAATTTAAATTCATCAAAAATTGTTAATTAAGGAATTATTCATAACTAGGTAAATTCTTGGTTATATTAGCGGTTATGTTGTTTGTCTGATTTTGAAATTGACCTGTGGATATATCTGTATAATCAAAGTTTAATTCCCCACCATTGTATAATTGTTCTAGAGTTTTATAATTGGATAACTCAAAATTTGTATAAGGATTATGGAGATAGGGGAAAATCAGCCCATAAATTGTGTATACATAGGCGGGGATTATTCCATACGTTTTTGTTAATATTTCAAAATATAAAGGTAATCCACATCCTGGATTTAGATTTGGATTATCACCCCTTACACTTCCGTGCCACACCATTGGGATGGAACCGTTCTGTCCATGTTCCTGGGCAAGTGTATAAACATGAGTCATTAAATCATCATAGGAATTATAAACTACCCCATCAGACAGATATTTGTATCTGCCTGCAGGAATCCCATGCAAAGCCAAATTTAAAGAATCTGATTTGTTAATCTCACTTAAATTTACAGAGCCCAGGCCTTGAGTGTCAATATAAGACGCTTCAATAATATACACGCTTTTGTTAGTACCATTATCACTTATGTTTTGCCCATAGCTACGATAGTTACTACTTCCTGCAAAATGTACAACCAAAGCACATTGGGATCCTCTTTCTTCGGCATATTCTGCTAAAAGTTGAGAATGTGGATGTCCAGGATACATATCTGGGTTTTCAATTTTGACAAACGAAAGCCTTCCTAATGGTTTTATAGGACCATTTGAAACCTCTATATAAGAATAAAGTATAATAATTGATATAACAGCAAATATTGCAACAACAATTATTATACCTTTTCTCATTTTTCAACCCACAACTCCTTAAATTATTTAATAAGATATAATTATTGATAATTAAATAATAAACACAAAAACAGATTCTCTTATTCTGTATAATGATTTGTCCACAGCTATATTATGTTATTATTTCTATTTAGAATTTTGTTTATATTAATAGATTAAATGTGAAATCTAAAAAAAATGAAAAATTAAAAATTAATCAAAATTTTCAAGATAATTGTACATCATGGTAAACTAACTTTATTTTACAATACAATGTTATGTAAAAATTTTAGTAAATTATATGAAAATTGTAATCCAAAAATCTTGAAAATGTTTCCTGAATAAACTAGTTAAAAATATTTGAATCCAAATATTTTAATATTTCAATTTTTTTGGGAATTCTCATTGGCTCGAAACAAGGCAATTTTCTTAATTAAATCTAGTGGTATAGGTTTATTGTGGGGAAACTGAACTGTTCCTTTCCCACTTTGTTTATAAATACTTAATTCATATTTAAATTTTTCAAACACTGTTTTACTTGCAGGATAAAATCCAATATGGTTTTTGAAAGCACCAAAATAAAGTAGGTTACCATGAAACCAAAATGAAGGCATATTATAACTAATTCTATCTTTTGCTTCGGGGACAACACTTTTAATTGCCTTTTGAATTTCATCCAGTCTTTGTTGTATTTCTGGAGGGTATTCTATCTTATAATCTTTAAAAGTGTTAAATTCTTTCCTATTTGTCACCTATTTCTGATCTCCTATTCAAAAAATTCCAAATTATATATAATATTCTTTTATTTTGTATTCCAAATTTTTTAGTAAAACTAAAAGCTACACTTTATAAATTTATTTAATGTATTTATAAAATACAATTAAAAATACAAAAACAATACCAATATTGACTAATAGACGTTGCCAAAATAAACCCCTTAAAAATAGGGAATCTATGCTAAATACTATTATAAACATCACTAGGATATAACTTAGATATTTAATTGTTTGTTGAACCATTATAAAATCACATCTTTTGTATAATTATTAAATATTATATTATCTTTATTGAATATTAATTTGATGTGACCCACTTCTGACTTTGATAAGATTTTTTTAATTGCGAATATTATTAATAATTCTAAATATATCAAGGATTGACTCACTAAAACAAAACATTTATATATAATTTCCACAACACTATATTATCACTTTGATATTTATCGAATTATAGAATTTTAATCGTGGAGTAGTCAATGGAAACAAAAGAAATGGCCAAAATATTTAAAGCTCTATCAAACCCTAATAGATTAGAATTATATTTACAAATAGTTAAAAAGCATGAAACAAGTTATAAAACAAACTGTGAATGTTTAATAAGTGAAATTGCTGAATCATTTAATATAGGAGCCCCTACAATTTCTCATCATCTTAAAGAATTAACCAACGCTGAATTAATTTTTACTGAAAGAAAAGGTAAATATTTAGTTGCTAGAGTTAATGAAGAAATAGTTAACGAAGTAAATGAACTTTTAAAGCTACAATAAAAATCTTAATTATTCATAATATTTATAATTCAAAAATTTGTAAAAAAAGTAAACCACAATGAAAAAAAGTAAGCAGGTAAAAAAAATGGAAACTGCAGTAATTAACAAGCCAATATATCAGGGAAACACTAAAGAAATGGCTGGAATAGTGGCTAATTCTCTGAAAGCAGAATTGTTGGATTTAAAAGATTTTAATCCCTATGAAATGAAGGGATATGATATTATAGGATTAGATTCGCAATTATATTGGTTTAAACCTCATAAGTTGTTAAGTAAGTTTATTGAAGAGTTAGATAAGGTTGGAAACAAAAAAGTTTTTATATTATCAACAAGTTCATACCGGAAACACTTATTAGATGCTTAAATAAATTTTAGCCATTAGAATATTTGGAGATTTCAAAATTATGACAAATTTAAACAGTTCATTTAAAGAAAAACTTGATTTCAAGAGTTATAAATCTTCTGGAGATATAGAAGTTCCTGAGAGGATTATAGATCAGATCATAGGTCAAGAAGAGGCAGTAGAAACAGTAATAAAAGCTGCAAAACAAAGGCGAAATGTTCTTTTAATTGGAGAACCAGGAATAGGTAAATCAATGTTAGCAAAGGGAATGGCAGAATTATTACCACCCGAAGAACTTCAGGATATACTCGTTTATCCTAACATGGAAGATAACAATAATCCCCTTATTGGTGCTATGCCTGCAGGTGAGGGTAATAAAGTTGTAATGACTTACAGGGTTAAGGCAAAGTCACAAGGAGAAAGGAAGAATATTTTGATGATGGCCATAATTGGTGCCATTATAGTAATTGGGTTTTTATTACAACAGTACCTGGCAGCTATTATAGCAGCAGGAATAGTTCTACTTGTAATAATGCAGATGAAACCCAAAAATAGTGTCATGGTTCCAAAACTTTTGGTGAACAACGATAGCAAAAACATTGCACCATTTGTTGACGCAACAGGTGCTCATGCAGGTGCACTCTTGGGTGATGTAAGACACGACCCTTATCAGTCAGGTGGACTCGGAACCCCCGCCCATGAACGTGTAGAAGCAGGAATGATACATAAATCCAACAAGGGAGTACTGTATGTTGATGAAATAGGTACCATGCAGATGAAAACCCAGCAAGAGTTATTAACAGCTATGCAGGAAAAAAAATACTCCATAACCGGACAAAGCGAATCAAGCAGTGGAGCAATGGTACGTTCAGACGAAGTTCCATGTGATTTTGTTCTTGTTGCATCTGGAAATCTTCAGGTGCTTAAAGGAATGCATATAGCACTACGTTCAAGGATAAGAGGTTACGGTTACGAAGTTTTCATGAAAGATTCAATGGAAGACAACTTGGAAAATAGGAACAAATTAGTTCAGTTCATAGCCCAGGAAGTTAAAAAAGATGGTAGAATACCACATTTCAGCATAGAAGCGGTTGAAGAAATAATTCATGAAGCACAGAGAAGGTCCGGTAAAAAAGATGAATTAACTCTTAAATTGAGAGATCTTGGTGGTCTTGTAAGGGCTGCAGGTGATATCGCTACAGGTGAAGGTGCTGACAGTGTAACACTGGCACATGTTATATCTGCTAAAAAACTTGCAAGAACACTGGAACAACAGATAGCAGACAGATACATAGATCAAAGAAAAACTTACAGTGTCTTCAAATCTGAGGGCAGCAAAGTTGGAATAGTGAATGGTCTAGCTATTATTGGGGACAGAAGTGGAATATTACTACCAATAGCTGCAGAAGCAGCTCCTGCTCAAAGTAAAGATGAAGGAAAGATAATTGCCACAGGTAAACTTGGGGAGATTGCTAAAGAAGCAGTTCAAAACGTCAGTGCTTTGATTAAAAAGAACACTGGTACCGATATTTCAAATCACGATATTCACATACAATTCTTACAATCCTACGAAGGGATTGAAGGTGACAGTGCAAGTGTATCTATTGCAACTGCAGTTATATCTGCCCTTGAAAACGTTCCAGTTGATCAGACAGTGGCATTAACTGGATCATTGAGTGTTAGAGGTGATGTTATGCCTGTTGGTGGTGTTACTGGAAAAATTGAAGCAGCAGCTGAGGCAGGTATGAAAAAGGTTATTATTCCTGAATCAAACATGGATGATGTTCTTATTGAGGAACGTTACAAAGATAAGATCCAAATTATTCCAGTTCGAAACATGAGTGATGTCCTGGAAAATGCCCTTTTAGGAAGTGGCAAAGAAGGATTAGTCACAAAGATGAAAAAAATCACAGACAAAGTCCCAAAAGACATTATTCCAAAACCAGCTAAACCAACGATTCATTAATGACTCAAAATCTTATATTAATACAAGATTTTTATATTTTTTTTGAAGTATTTCCATTGTTATTTTCAATTATTTTTAAATATCTAAAATTATTCTTTTAATATTGATTTCTAACTATATTTTATAAATACGTTCCAATTTCATATTCTATAAAAAATAATAACTACATGATATGACAAATTATAGAATACAAATATATTCTGTGTTAATCAGCTAATAAAAAACTGTGAAAAATCATATTAGGTGTTTTTATATGGAGAGAAATAGAAAAAGAGAACAAAAATCAGAGTATTTAACTGCAATAATTTTTAACCTGATTTTTCTGTATATAGTTAATAATTTATTAAATTGGCATATTTATTTTGTTTTAGATACTTTTAATGAGGTCCTATGGATTATAAATCTGTCAGTAATAGCTGCAATTATAGGAAATTTCTTGCTCTTGTTATATAGTCCTGAAAGGTTTAGACACGTAATGAAAATAATTTTAAACATTTTTGCATTTATAGCCGTTTATTTTGTCTATATAGTATTCCCATTTAATTTTTACAATTCTTTCTATAATTGGGCCTTTAGTATTTTGTTGATTCTGGCCATGATAGGTATTTTTATTGCAATTATCGTAGAAATTTACCTTTTGGTAACAGGAAAACCAAAATTAACAGGAAATTAAACCGAAAGATTAAGTAAGATATTAAATTTGCAGGATATCTTAAAATAATCTTTAATTAAGTGTTTAATGGATAAAATAATGGGGGTAAAAGATATGCAAAAAATGGGTGTTGCATTGATTTTGATTGTTCTTGGTCTAATTGTAATAGTTATCTCACTCTTTAAGTTAGTTCCTGTTTCACTTATTTCTATATTCTTACTCACTATGTTGGGTATTGGTCTCATATTGGACGGAATATATGAAATTAGTGAAATTGACGGTGCTAGTTTAGGGATCCCTCTTTTAATCTTAGGTATAATCTCACTTATTTTAGGAATTGGGTTCATATTCAATTTCCCACTAATGACAGAGTTAGTTGGTTTAATAATTTGGATAATTGGTCTTTTCCTAATAATCACAGGTATTATAAGAATTCTATCAAAAAACGGAGACAAACGCTGCGGATTTAAAGATATAATAATAGGTTTATTAATCCTATTAGTAGGAATATTCTTAGTAACATACCTATGGCTTATAGGAGCATTAGTCGGCCTATGGATATTAACCACAGGAATGAGGATACACCACAGCCCTAATTTTCTCAAAGACTGGGAATAAAAATTATTTAATAGATACATGAAGATATTAAAGTAAGATGTCTCAATAATTGGATAAAATTTTTTGAAAAAATTTATAAACTCAAAAACAAGATAATTTACAAAATTAAATTATTATTAATTATTCTGGATTAAAGTGTCACATCTTATTTTTGGATAGATTTAAATAGGATTACTACAAACTATCTATATATTCACATATTTGGATGTATGGATAATTTACGATGTGATTCAAATGGAAGAAAAAAAAGTGAAGGAATATGTAAAGGAACGTTATTCAAAAATAGCAACCAATGAAGAAAGTTCTAAAAATTGTTCTTGCTGTGGAGGAGAAGAAAACTCAATCATTAAACAGGCACAAGCAGCAGGTTACACCATAGAACAGATCAAAAGCATACCCTCAGATGCAGTATTTGGATTGGGATGTGGAAACCCAACAGCCCTGGCTGAAATTAATTCTGGAGAAACGGTATTGGACCTTGGATCTGGCGGAGGAATAGATGTTTTTCTAGCAGCCAATAAAGTAGGTGATATGGGGAAAGTCATTGGTGTGGACATGACATCAAAAATGGTAGAAACTGCAATTAAAAATGCAAGAAAAGGTGGCTATGAAAATGTTGAATTCAAAGAGGGTGAAATAGAAAACTTACCTATTGAAGACAACTCCCTAAACTTGATAATAAGCAATTGTGTCATAAACCTCACACCCGACAAATTAAAAGCTTACAGAGAAGCATACAGAGTTTTAAAACCAGATGGTCGGATTTTAGTTTCAGATATTGTCACAGATGGAGAAATACCAACAGAGATACGCAAGAACTTCCAAGCATGGGCCGGGTGCATCGCAGGGGCCCTTGAAAAACAAGAATACATTGATACTATTAAAAAAGCAGGATTTAAGGATGTAGAAATCGTAAGCGAGCATATCTTCACAGAACCTAATATGGATGAACGGCTAATTGGAAAAATAATAAGTGTTCAAATAAAAGCTTACAGAAGGTTGAATAAGGAAACCGAAAAATGTGGGTGTGGAGAAACTTCAGAAACTGTTAATGACTCATGTAATGATAAACTTGAAGAATCTAAAGAAGATAGATGTTGTGAATCAAAATCAGTTGATGAACCAAAAGAAGATAGTGGATGCGGATGCGGATTAGATAATGATTATCCTGATGAATCAGTAGTAAACAACACAGATAAGCCAAAAATTGTCGCTGATGCTGATTTTATTAAAGAACTTGAAAATTATGCTCATTCAATTGGTATTAAAGATGTAGGATATGCACAGATTACTCCTGAACTATTAATCAAAGATAAATTTATCCAATATCCTAATGCTATTGTATTAACTATGGAAATGGGTAAAGAAATTATCGAAGCAAGTCCAGGACCAGAAGCACAAAAACTTAACGATTCAGCCTATGAAAAATTGGGCACTATGAGTTATAAAATATCTGACTATCTTAGAGAGCATGGTTATGCAACCGAAGTTGCTCACCCTTATGGTGGTATTGTAAAGTTTTCTCAACTTGGCCGAAAAGCGGGTTTAGGATGGATAGGACAAAGTGGTCTTCTTATTACTCCTGAACTAGGTCCAAGGCAGAAAATTTCAGCCATATTTGTAAGCATGGCCAACTTACCACTAAAAGATGGTAACGAACATTCTTGGATAACTGATTACTGTGAAAAATGTGGGAAATGCATCAAAGCATGTCCAGAAAAAGCACTAATAGAAAAAGAAGTTTGTTGTGGAGAAAAAGAAGTTGAATTTATACAAAAACTTTGTATAGGTTGTAGTGAAGGCTGCACTTACTGTATTGAAGGATGTCCATTTGATCAAAAAGAATACACTCACATTAAAGAAAGATTTGATAAGATGAATGCTAAATTGAAATCAAAGATGAAGTAATCAATTCTTTCAAATAAAGTGAATTTAAAAAAATAGGAATAAATATGATTCTCATGGAGTTGATTGTAAATGAAAGGAAAAAATAAGATCGCTATTGCTGCTTGTAGCGGAATGAGTCCATATGGATTAGTTTCGCGTGTTGCATCATCAGATACGGTTGCTGAAACAGATAATACTATCTCAATTTGCATGGGTGCTACTTCTGCTGATAGGGATGGATTTCGAAATTTAATTAAAAAGTATCCCATTATTGCTTTGAGTGGTTGTGATGGTAACTGCACTCAAAAAATTCTGGAACAAAAAGGTGTTAAACCAGTTAAAAATATCATTGTTATGGATGAACTCAATAAAAAAGATTTAAAGCCCACTGATGTATCCAGATTAGATGATAATGGAGAAATTTGTGTTGAATATATGAAAAATAAAATTAAGAAGGAATTAAAAGAGTTTGAAATATAAACTCAACCTTTTAATGATAGCACAAATTGTAATTATTGATAGTAAAATATCTTTCTGGGTGAAAGAAAGGTAGAATGAATCCTGGAGCAGTTTATGTTTTCTGTATCCAATAAAGATTAAAAACAACTAAAATTAATTGGAATATATTTTTATCTTGTTATAAAAGGATGATTAAATGGCTAAAAAAGGAAATATTAAAATAATCATGAAAAGCACACACAGTAGAGGTTCAATTTCCTGTAAAAATGGGATTATAGGACAAAATCAAGGTTATCTCAATGATGCTATTTGTGAAATTTGTGATAAGGTTTTTAAAACCGATAAAAAGATATATATCTGTCCTGATTGTCAAAAAAAGTAAGAATGATCTTAATTTTATATTTGAATTGTAATTAGGTGGATAAAATACCTGAATATAAATATGATAATGTTTGCAAGAGGATAACCCCTTTTTATTGTATTTAATATTGTTTATTTAATTGAATTATAACATGATATTAAATCCATATATTTAAATATATTTTAATTGAAATAATTTATTATGAAAAAAACATGTGAAATTAATGATGAAGGTAAACCTAGTTGTGCCCAGATAGAGAATCTGGAAAAGATACTGTCTGAAATGCCTAGCGAAGAGGAAATGCAAAAAAATGCAGATATAATCAAAGCCCTTGCCGATCCAACCAGGCTAAAAATTGTTTATCTTCTATCTAAAAGTAAAGAGTTATGCGTCTGTGAAATAATGGCTGCACTGGACAAACCTCAACCAACAGTATCCCACCATCTGAACCTCTTAAAAAATGCAGGTCTATTAAAATGGCGAAAAGAAGGAGTATGGACACATTATAGGCTATCAAAGATGAAAATTTTAGACAGCATCGATGAACTTTTAATAACTAGTCAATAAATTATGGTGATATTTTGAAGGATGATATTATTGGTCAGATTACCAACCAGATTTGTGATACTCCCAAACTTGGATTTTTAGACAGATTTTTAACTCTTTGGATTTTCCTGGCCATGGCATTGGGAGTTTCAATTGGTTACTTCATTCCAGGAGTTGAATCTTTTATTAATAGATTTTCTGTAGGTACAACCAGCATTCCTATAGCTATTGGTTTAATTTTAATGATGTATCCTCCTCTGGCCAAGGTCAGATATGATAAACTGGGAGAAGTTTTTAGGGATACTAAAATATTAGGTTTATCATTATTCCAGAATTGGATATTAGGACCTATATTGATGTTTATTCTCGCAGTGGTTTTTCTTAGAGCTTATCCTGAGTATATGGTTGGTTTAATATTAATAGGTCTTGCACGTTGTATTGCAATGGTAATTGTATGGAACCAACTCGCAAAAGGAAATAGTGAATATGCTGCAGGTTTAGTGGCATTTAACAGTGTTTTTCAAGTATTTTTTTACAGTATTTATGCATGGATATTCATTACAGTATTACCTCCATTATTAGGGATACAGGGCAGTGTTGTAAATATTAGTATACTACAAATTGCTGAAAGTGTTTTCATATATCTTGGAATTCCATTTATTGCAGGTATAGTTACCAGATATTTCCTTGTAAAACATAAAGGTATTGAATGGTACAATGAAAAATTTATACCTAAAATAAGCCCTTTAACGCTCATAGCTCTTTTATTTACTATTATAGTAATGTTCAGCTTAAAAGGAAATGTTATAGTTCAAATACCATTTGATGTGGTTATTATAGCCATTCCACTTTTATTGTACTTTATAATAATGTTTTTTACAACGTTCTTAATGGGATACAAATTGGGTGCAGATTACTCTAAAACTTCTGCACTTTCATTTACTGCCGCTAGTAATAACTTTGAATTAGCTATTGCGGTTTCTGTTGCTGTTTTTGGAATTGGGTCTGCTGTAGCATTTGCAACTGTAATTGGGCCATTAATCGAAGTTCCCGTACTTATTAGTTTGGTTAATGTTGCTTTATGGTTTCAGAAACGTTATTATAAAGAATCTTATCCAAATTCATAAAATTTCTAGGATATAACCAGTCGGAAGATTTGTTTCCTTCACAAAATTTATATATTAGTTAAATTATATCTCGAAGGGTTAAGTGGATATTAAAAACTGTCGGAAGTTTTTTTATAATTTTCCGCCCATAGATTAATATCTTGGAGGTTAGATGGGGGACATGCTTTATAGAATAAATTATCTGTGAAAGATTAGGGGAATACTTAAAATATGAAGTTTCCATATTTGAAGTCTATAGTTCGATCATCATGTGAACCAATTTAAAAAAAACCGGCTTCCCAGGAAAGTACTTGATACAAAAATTTGAATTTTTATAATGTTGAAGGTATTTTAATAAAATATAATTGAGGTGGATTAATATGATGATGAACGATGAAATTGACGAAGAATCAGATTTAGATCAATATAACTACAATTTAGAGGGATTAATATGATAATAGAAGAAGTACTTCTCATTATGTTATTCCTGTTAATCTTGACTATCGCAGCCATACCCATTGGTAAATACATTTCAAAGGTCTTGACTGGTAAAAAAACCTTCATGACGCCCTTGATAAGGCCGTTAGAGAAATTAATCTATCGTTTATGTTCCATTGATGAAAATCAGGAAATGACATGGAAAAGATATGCTTATGTATTGCTTATATTCAACATAATTGGGATAACGTTTATTTTTGTTTTACAATTAATACAAAACTTTTTACCGCTGAATCCTGCACAAATGCCAGGTGTAAGATGGGACACAGCATTAAATACTGCAATTTCTTTTTCAACAAATACCAACTGGCAATCATATGCCGGTGAAACAACTATGAGCTATCTGACACAGATGCTAGGAATGACAGTCCAGAACTTCCTTTCTGCTTCAGTTGGTATTGCAGCACTCCTGGCTTTAATTAGGGGGTTTACACGTCAAAACTCAGCTACAATTGGTAATTTCTGGGTTGATATAACAAGAACGACTTTATATATTCTTTTACCATTAGCAGTTGTTTTTGCCATTGTTTTAGCATCACAGGGTGTTGTTCAGACTGTTGGTCCATATGTTACAGCCCATACACTGGAAGGGGTTAATCAAACCATTGCATTAGGTCCTGTTGCTTCACAGGAAGCAATTAAGATGCTAGGTTCAAATGGGGGAGGATTTTTCAATGCAAATTCAGCCCATCCATTTGAAAATCCAAATGGTATAACCAACATATTGGAAACATTCGCAATTTTATTAATACCAATATCCATAGTTTTTGCTTTTGGATATATTATAAGAAATTTCAAGCAAGGACTGGCCATATTCGCAGCCATGATGATACTCCTTGTAGGTGGAATGGGTGTTGCATACTATGCTGAAAGCCCATCAAATCCAATAATTCAGAAACTCGGTGTTTCTGGTGGGAATATGGAAGGTAAGGAACTGACATTTGGTGTTGCTGAATCAGTTCTTTGGGGAGTTGCAACAACAGATGTTTCAAATGGTGGAGTAAACTCCATGCATGACAGCACCATGCCCCTAACGGGACTAGTTTACATGTTTAATTTAGGTATAGGAGAAGTTATATTCGGAGGATTAGGTGTTGGACTAATTGGAATGATTTTCTATATCATTTTAACCATGTTCATAGCAGGACTTATGATAGGCAGAACACCTGAATTCCTTGGTAAGAAATTAGGACCTTATGAAATGGTAATGGCAACATTAGCACTTATAGTACCTGCAGGATTGATTCTTGTATTTGCAAGTATTGCCATATCTTTACCACAAGGACTTGTGGGTCTGAATAATCCATCAGCACATGGACTCTCGGAAATACTCTATGCTTATGCATCTGCATTTGCAAATAATGGATCAGCATTTGCAGGCTTAAGTGCAAACACAGTATTCTACAATCTAACATTAGGACTTGCAATGTTTATAGGTAGGTTTGTTGTTATAATACCTGCCTTAGCAATTGCCGGATCTTTAGCAGCAAAAGGAAGAGTAGCAACAGACGCATCAACCTTTCCAAGCACCAACGCACTCTTCGTTCTCATGCTTGTGAGTGTAGTAGTAATCGTGGGAGCTTTAACATTCTTCCCAGTGTTCGCACTTGGACCAATACTCGAACATTTATTCCTACAAGGAGGACTAACTTTTTAGGGGGGTTAAATCATGACAAACGAACAATCAACCAGCATTTTTGAACCAAAATCAGTTATCGAAGCACTAAAAGGTTCAGTTAAAAGACTTAATCCAATAGTCCTCCTAAGAAACCCAGTAATGCTAATAGTGGAAATAGGAGCAATTATTACCACATTAATAGCATTAATTAACCTGGTCTATGGTGGAAACTTTTTATTCAACATCCAAATCAGTATATGGCTATGGTTTACAGTCATATTCTCCAACTTTGCTGAATCACTAGCTGAAGCAAGAGGAAAAGCACGGGCACAATCACTAAAAAACACTAGAACCGAAGCATTCGCAAACAAAATTATAAACGAAAATGAAACAGAAAAAGTACCAGCACTCTCCCTAAGAAAGGAAGATATAGTAATTGTCAAAGATGGGGAAATCATACCCAGCGATGGTGACATAATAAATGGGACGGGTCTAGTTGATGAATCCGCAATTACAGGCGAATCAGCTCCAGTAATAAGAGAATCTGGAGGAGATATAAGTGGTGTCACAGGAGGTACCAAACTTCTTTCAGGCCAGATTAAGATTAGAATCACAGTAGATCCTGGAGAAACATTCCTTGACAGCATGATTAATATGGTTGAAAGTGCTAAAAGAGAAAAAACACCCAATGAAAAAGCTTTAGAGATCCTTCTAATAGGATTAACTGCACTCTTCATAGTGGTAGTCATCACATTAATGGCATTCTCTAACTATATGGGTGTTGCCATAAGCATACCTATCTTAATAGCTCTTCTGGTCTGTCTTATGCCAACAACCATCGGTGCACTCTTACCTGCTATTGGTATTGCCGGTATGGACAGATTATTACAGCACAATGTAATCGCATTAAGTGGAAGAGCTGTTGAAGCAGCAGGAGATGTAAGCGCAGTTTTACTAGATAAAACAGGGACAATAACACTTGGAAGCAGAAAAGCAACAGAATTCATTCCTGTTGACGGTATACAGAAAAAAGATCTGATCGAAGCTTCATTATTATCCTCCCTTGCTGATGAAACACCCGAAGGAAGAAGTATAGTAATTTTAGCTAAAAAAGAATTAGGAGTGAGGGGTAGAGATATAAGAGCTCCTGAAAATTCAGATTTTGTACCATTCACACCAGAAACTCGTATGAGTGGAATAGACTACGGAACTAATAAGGTACGTAAAGGAGCAGCAGATTCCGTACAGGACTTTGCTAAAAACCATGAATGTAACATACCAGCTGATGTCAGTGAAATAGTTGAGGAAGTGTCTAGAAATGGAGATACACCATTAGTTGTAGCAGATTGCAGTGGGGTATTCGGTGTTATTAGGTTGAAAGATGTTGTCAAGACAGGCATTAAAAATCGTTTATTACAGCTTAGACAAATGGGAATTAAATCTGTTATGATAACAGGTGACAATCCCTTAACTGCAGCATCTATAGCTGCCGAGGCAGGGGTGGATGATTTTATAGCGGAAGCCCGGCCTGAAACTAAACTGGAACTGATACGTAAATATCAGAGTGGAGAAACTCAACGTTTAGTAGCCATGATAGGTGATGGAACCAATGATGCTCCGGCACTAGCTCAGGCTGATGTTGCAGTTGCAATGAGTGCTGGTACAGCAGCAGCAAGAGAAGCAGCTAACATGGTTGATCTAGATTCATCACCAGCAAAACTACTGGATATAGTAGAAATAGGCAAAGAAATATTAATTACAAGAGGTGCATTAACCACCTTCAGTATAGCTACCGACGTAGCCAAATATTTCGCAATAATTCCAGCAATATTTGCAGTAACTTACCCACAACTCAACATCTTAAACATAATGCATCTATCAACACCAATGAGTGCGGTTTTAGCAGCGGTTATTTTCAATGCGATTATAATACCGCTGCTAATTCCATTAGCACTTCGAGGAGTTAAATACCGTCCATCTTCATCAGTTACAAAACTACTGGGAATGAACATATTAATATACGGTATAGGCGGCCTAGCCCTACCATTTATTGGTATAAAACTGATAGACATGCTAATATCGGCACTGGGGGTGGCATAAATGGGTGAAATGATTAAAGAGCTTAAAAGGGCCCTTATAATTTTCGGAACATTGGCCTTGGTTCTGGGGATAATATATCCCCTTGTAATAACAGGCATATCACAAGTAGCTTTTTCTTATCAAGCCAATGGTGAAATTATAAATTTAAATGGAACTGTTGTAGGCTCTGAACTTATAGGTCAAAGCTTTGAAGGTCCACAGTATTTTCAGGGCAGACCATCAGCAATAGACTATAATGCAAGCACTTCAGGAGGTTCTAATTATGGGCCAACCAACCAAAAATTGATTGACAGAGTAAACGAAACAATAAATGAGATCAAGACAAATGATAGCCTTTCAGCCAATGCTACAATTCCTTCAGATATGGTAATGGCATCAGGAAGCGGGCTCGATAGATATATCAGCGTTGAAAACGCCTTAATCCAGGTTCCAAGAATTGCTAAAACAAGAAACATAAGCGAATCTACAATCAAAGATTTGATACAAAAAACAGAGGAAACACAGTTTCCATGGATTGGACAACCAGTTGTAAATGTCTTGAAACTAAATATGGCACTTGATGGAATCCATTAAATTGGATTCTTTTAATTTTTTTTAGGGTACATATTAATGATTTAATTATTTATATTTTCAGAAATTGAAAGGTGAAGAATGACCGAAGAATATAAAAGACCTGATCCTGATGAGCTTCTAAAGAGAATAAAAGAAGAAGAAAAGGTTAAAGAACGTAAAAAAGGTTATTTAAAGATATTTTTGGGATACGTTGCAGGGGTTGGTAAAACATACCGAATGCTCTCTGAAGCACGTTTCATGAAAGAGAATGGGCAAGATGTGGTTGTTGGTCTTGTTGAAACACATGGAAGGATTGAAACTGAAGAACTTCTGAAAGGGTTGAAGATTTTACCCCGAAAAAAGATAGAATACGGTGGTATTTCACTTAAGGAACTTGATGTTAGTGGAATATTGGAAAGAAATCCTAAATTTGTGATGGTAGATGAACTAGCCCACACCAATGTACCAGGTTCAATGCATACCAAAAGATATCATGACGTTGAAGAAATACTGGATGCCGGTATAAACGTTTACACAACCTTAAATGTACAGCATATAGAAAGTTTGAAGGATATTATTTTTCAGATAACCAGGGTTGAAGTAAGGGAAACTGTTCCAGATAGGGTAGTTGATATTGCAGATAAAATAGAAATTGTAGATCTACCAACAGAAGAACTACTTCAAAGATTAGAAGAAGGAAAAGTTTACATACCCGAAAAAGTGCAACAAGCAGTCTTAAAATTCTTTAAAGAAAGAAATTTAGTGGCACTTAGAGAGTTAGGGCTTAGATATGCTACAAGATGGGTTGATTATAATATGAAACAGCGTCTTGAGAAAGATGGCGTTTCAGGACCTTGGGATGCCAGTACCACAATTATGGTCTGTATAAATTCCAGAACTTCATCAGAAAACATGATACGCCTGGCTCATAGATATGCCGACAATTTTAATTCAGAATGGCTCGGAGTATATGTAGAGCCTTCTTATAAATTTAAAATGGGATATGAGGAAAGTTTACAGCTTGAAAAAAATCTTCAACTAGCTGAAGAACTTGGGGGCAAAGTTTTTAGATTGACTGGTATTAACATAGCCGAAGAAATTGTTTCATTTGCTAAATCAAAAAACATCAGCTTAATTATTATAGGCCATTCAGAAAGGTCTCGTATCGAAGCATGGGTACGTGGATCGGTTGTTAATGAAATTATTAGGAAAGGTAGTCCAATTCAGGTTCTTGTCATTGGGGGAGAAGGCCGTGAGAATGGATATCATGTCCAAAAAATAGATAGACGAGATTATTTGGACTTTAAAAGTTATTTGAAACCTTTTACTGTAAGTTTTTTAAGCATAATTATCACAACTGTTATATGCTTTTTTTTAAGTCCATTTTTAGAAGCGATTAATATTCCAATGATATTTATAATTCCTATAGTTGTCAGCGGTTTGATTGCTGGACGAAAGGGAGGTATCCTAGCATCTTTGATGGCAGTAGCATTCTTTGACTTTTTCTTTATCCCACCATATTTAACTTTTAGTGTTGCGGATTTACGTTTCATACCCACTTTTGCTGTGCTATTTATAGTGGGTGTTATAATCAGTTTCCTTGGAGATACCGTAAAAAAACAGGTCGAAAATACAAGGCAGCGAGAGGAGTTTATAGCGTCATTATATGATTTTAGTAGAGATTTGTTGGTTTCTCAGAATTTAGACGATTTTTTAAATAGAATTACCAATTATATATGGGAATTATTCAGTTATGATGTTGTAATGATCATTCCTGATGATAATAATAATCTAAAAGTGGCATCACGTAAAGGGGATAACATTAAGTTTGATGATGACGATCTGGGGGTGGCTAATTGGGTTTTTGAGCATGATAAATCTGCTGGATATGGTACAAGTACATTAGCATCTTCGAAATGGTATTACCTACCATTAAATGCTCATGATTTAAAATTAGGTGTTTTAGGAGTTGCACCATATGAATCAGATATTACAAATGAACAGAAACATCTTCTTGAAGCATACACTAGTATTGTTTCAGTAGCATTGGCAAATTATTTAAAAATAATTTAATCATATTTGTTCAGAAATTTATACAATTGGGTCATAACAATTTTTTCAGCATCCATGAGTTCTTGAAATTCCTGTTCTAATCTGTTTTGGTGGTTCATTAAGTAATTTCAATAATATAAGAGCGCTGTTATGCTTTTTATCTTCGTTTGAATGTACTAGTGTGACTGTTTTGTTAAATTTTGTTAGAATTTTTAATTCCTTGATGACTTTCTTATTATTATGTAATTCTTTTAAATATTTTTCTTGAAATTCATTCCATTTAGATGGATTGTTTTTAAACCAACTGTTAAGTTCCTTGCTAGGTGCTATATCTTTAATCCATAGATTTATTCCCATTTTTTCTTTGGATATTCTATTGGGCCACTCATTGTCAATTAATATTCTAAAACCATCACGGTTTTCTGCAGTTTCATAGATTGTTTTGATTTTTAACATTGTTTTTGATATTATGTTTTTATTAGAATTAGAATTTTTTTATTTTTTTAATTTACCAGTTTACTTAATTTTTGTTTTTAGAATGATATGTCAAATTACATGTTCAGATTAAAATCTTCTAAAGTTCATTATTAAAAATGATAAATTGTATATAGGATGTACAACAATTACAATAATAGAGCAGGGAAATCTCGCTTTATATTAGTTTTATAAAAATGTGTATCGATTATTTTTTGAAGAAAAAGTATATATCCCTGCTCGCCTCCGATTTATAAATAAAAAATTTTACAGAGAGAATTATAAGAACTATAGGCCATATATCTCTCATTTTCATTATAATTTCATTTCTAATTTGTACAAAATATCGGATGGTCTATGTTGTTACTTATATATTACTTAAACAGAAATAGATGGTGAATAAATTGATAGAATCAAGAATGGATATTAAATCAAGGATAAAAAACTTGGAAATGATCTACAAAAAGCATCAATTACTTACTGACTCTGATCTTTCTATAGTTGAAAAACGACTGGAAGAATTAAAAGTTGAATTAAGATGCAGTAGATATAGATGAATTACATAATAAGACTTTTTTTTATTCAAATTGATGTATATAAAAATTGATCGGATAAAAATGAATTAGGTTTAATTGTTTAATTTTTAGATTTATTCCTTTTAATGTATAATTTGGATAATGGTAAAGCAGTTAAACCGTGCGCAACCACACTGAAAAATACAGTAACAAATACTGCTAAAATAAATGTATCTTGCCCGGGGAAATTGCCCAATCTTTCTAAAGCAATAAGGGCTAGAACTATTGAGGCCAGTCCTCGTGGACCAAACCAACCCATAAATAAAACAGAATCCCAACTTACGTGAGTACCTATCAGAGATATGGCCACAGGTAACATGCGTATAACAGTCAAACTCAAAATTGCATAGATAATAATCTGCCAACTAATAAACGGAATCAAACCTGCAAGTATAATCCCTAATAGGAAGAAAACTGTAAGATTTAAAAATTGACCTTCAGCTTCAGCAAAATCCATCATAACTTTCCCTGCATCCCTTGTAATATATCCCGTTGCTAAACCACCAACAAATGCAGCAATAAAACCACTACCTCCAATCTCATCGGCTATAATAAATGAAAGAACGGCTAAAACAAGAAATGCAATTCTCTGATAC
Organism: Methanobacterium sp. SMA-27; assembly: GCF_000744455.1. NCBI lineage: Archaea > Methanobacteriati > Methanobacteriota > Methanobacteria > Methanobacteriales > Methanobacteriaceae > Methanobacterium > Methanobacterium sp. SMA-27. Next base: position 1,024,893 of record NZ_JQLY01000001.1, read on the forward strand.
TCTGGAGTGATCCATCCTTTGTCTCGGGATTTGATGACGATTGCAGACCCGATCAATCCTACCGATATACCCACCAGCGCACCTAAACCTATCTGTTCGAGTGCTGTCTGAATGAAATATCCTGTTGGAGAAAATGATTCTTCTGCTAAACCTATTGCAATAAATACTAGCAAAAAGGGCACAGATAATCCATCGTTTAATCCGCTTTCAACTTCTAGTGTTTCACGAATTCTACTGGGTATAGCTTTATTATTTACTACAATCTGTCCTAAAGCAGCATCAGTAGGTGCTAAAACAACACCTATTATTGCTGCTTCCCAAAAAGTAAGATTGGTGAATATTAAAATAGCCGAAGTAATTCCAAGAACTATGGTTAAAATGAGTCCAATACTCAGTAATCTCGTAGTTAAACTGTTTAATTTAATATCACCCAAATTAACACGTGATGCATCTGTGAAAAGTACCAGTACCAGAGCTATTTCTGCTATCAATAATACTATTGTAGATACTGGAGGTTTTGTAACGTCAATATAACCTGTAACAAGCCAACCAACCAAGATTCCTGCAAAAATGAATATCATCTGAGCGCTGATTGGGAGTTTATCAATTTTACTGGAGATTACAGCAACAATAAAAACCAGTATTAGAAAGAATAATAGTTCAATCATAATTCTCCAGTTAAACTATTATCTTTCTTGGATAAAAATATTTCTTTATTTTAATCAGCAAAGAGTTGGTAACTCCAACTATATTATTTTTTAAGTGCTTCTATTAGTAGGGCAAATATTATAACCAAATATCCTAACGATCTGAATGTAATTATTAATATATTAGTACTTGTACTGCCCAAGAGTATTGCCAGTTGTGAAAAAGCAAAAAGTGCGAATGCAAGGGCGATATATAAAGCTAAAAGATATTTTTTAATTTTGAAAACCCAAAGCCCTAATATAACAATTATTAAAGAGAAAATTAAGTTCATTGTAGTTGTAACGTCAAATACCATTAAATTACCTCCTATTTAATATTTATAATATTATACTTCGAGGTTTATTATCTTAACAAACCATTACAAGAAAAGAAAATTTTCTTATGAAACTGGAAAAAAGATTGGACTAAATATTATTCTAAGTATATTCCAGAATAATAATAAATAATATGAATAAATTGAGGTTTAAAAAAAGAATAATATAGGTTTATTTAATATCATCTATAATGGAGTTATAATATTCTTTTAAAATCTTTGGGCATTCAGGACATTCTTCCATTGAACGATTCAATGATAAATCAATTTCCCTATTTTTCCTTTGAATTTCAACATTTGTTACATATTCGTGTTCTAAAAATTTCTCTTTAATTAGATCCAACTTATCAGAAGGTATAGTCACATCAGAAATTAATATAGTAGACTTGTCTTGTCCAGTATGTCCAACAATATGTCCAATAAATTCTACCATTTTTTATCACCATTATTATATATTGTCATCTAAATTTAAATAATTTTTCTTTGAACTTAAATAGAATATCATAAGGGCCAAATTAGCTTATAAACACATTAAAATTGAATTTAAAACAATAAAAAAAAAATAGTGTTAAAATTTACTCTATCCTTATTCACCCTTTGGGTTGATTTAATGTGAAGTAATCCCAGAATGTTTATAGTGTAGTTTAATATTATTATAATCAATATTCTGGGAAAATTATTTGGTTCTAATTATTTTTAGATATTGGAATCTAATAATTCTGCTGTTTTGAATATTTCTTCAAAAACCCAGTTCATACTAAGGTACCTCTCTCCTGTGTCGGGTAGGATTACAACTATGAGTTTTCCTTTGTTTTCTTCTTTTTTGGCAAGTTGAAGTCCTGCATAGGTTGCTGCGCCTGAGGATATTCCTGCAAGTATTCCTTCTTCTCTTGCAAGTGCTAAAAGAGTTTTTGCTGCATTGTCATCTGAAACCTGTATAATTTCATCTATAACTTTTGTATCAAGCACATCAGGCACAAACCCCGGTCCTATACCCTGTATTTTATGAGGTCCAGGTTTTCCTCCAGACAGCACAGGGGATGTAGCAGGTTCAACAGCTACAGCTTTAACTGCAGGTTTAAGTTCTTTAAGCGCATGACCCACACCTGTTATTGTACCGCCTGTTCCAACTCCTGAAACTAATATGTCTACCTTTCCTTCTGTATCTCTCCATATTTCCTGTGCAGTAGTTTCCCCATGTATCTTAGGATTGGCCTGATTTTTAAATTGTTGTGGCATCACAGCATTTGGCATTTCAGTTACAAGATCGTCTGCTCTTGCAATGGCTCCTTTCATTCCATCAGCACCTGGTGTTAATACAATCTCTGCTCCGAGCAGAGTCAGTAGTTTTCTACGTTCAATTGACATTGTATCGGGCATGGTCAGGATAAGTCTGTATCCTCTTTGTGCTGCAACAAATGCAAGGCCAATTCCTGTGTTTCCACTTGTAGGTTCGATGAGTATACTATCTTTAGTAATTACTCCGGCTTCTTCGCCTGCTTCTATCATTGCAACTCCAATTCTGTCCTTAACACTTGATAGGGGGTTGAATGATTCAAGTTTAACCACAACATCAGCTTTTGAGTCTTTTGTTATTTTATTTAACCTTACTAGGGGAGTGTTCCCAATTGTTTCTGTAATGTTGTTTGAAATGCCCCTTTTTAATTCGGGTATTTTAACCATTTTTCCACTTCCTATAAAAAAAATTAAAAATGTTTTAACTATACTTATATTGTTTATTGTTACTTAATAAAATTTCGTTTTAAACCATAAAAACCATTAATACGAGTTTATTACTATTAAAATCTAGTTTAACTTTTTCATCCTGAAATTAATAGAATATTAAAATAGTTAAAACAATATAAACAACTATTGGGTATTAAATATTTTTCAGACAGATCAAAAAAAGATAATTAGGTTAGAATTTTTTATTCCAATAAGTACTATGACTAATACTACTATTGACTATACTAATTTTTGAATCCATTGGGATGCCATAAATTCCTTTTGGCTATTTTTTATATGATTTTGGATAGGGGATAAATAATGGTACTTTTCTCTTGTATGAGAGGTATTTTTTCCCGAATTTTTGGGATAATTGATTTTCTTCTGATTTTGCTGTGAAATAGAATAAAAACAGGAATAAAACAGAACTAATTAAAATGAATGTGAATGGTAAAACCAAGAACCATCCCAAGATCAAAATGGTAGCTCCAAAATACATAGGATTACGTGTGTATCCATAAATTCCTGTAGTAACCAATTCATCTTCGTTTTCATATCCCGATGCAGAATATGTTAATTTCAAATCTTTAATACCTTTATATATGGTCCATACTGCTGATATTATTAAAATTATCCCGATTACTATTCCATAAGGATAAATAAATGACAAATACCATGGTAGGTGAAGTAACAATGTAATTCCTATAGGGATCAATATAAATAAAACTAAAAATGTTAACACAAGTTTAATAAACGGTATAAATGATCGGCTTTTACGTTTTTCAACCTTCTCCTTTGCATCTTCTTTATCGCTTCTTATAACAATCATATTTAAGCACCGTTATTGAATTAACTCTTTAACTATTATTCATAATCCTTTATTAATCTATTTTTCTGTAAACCTAAATACAAATTCAAATCGAGTTGAACACAAATAATCTTTCATATAAAATTATTAGTACCTCACATAATATTAGATAAAAATTATTAGTACAAGAAAAACAAATAACATGTTACGTTAACAATTATGGGGAAAATAAATGGCAGAAAAATCCAAAAAAAAGGCAGAGATCAAAGTTTCTGGAATGAGTTGTGCATCGTGTGCATTAAATGTTGAAAAATCATTGAAAGGTCTTGAGGGAGTAGATGAAGCTAATGTTAACATTGGTACAGAAAAGGCAACTGTTGAATATGATCCTGAAAAATTGAAACTTGCTAAATTGGAAAATGCAGTAGAAGAAGCAGGATATGGAGTAGTGAATGAAAAGGTTGTACTTAAAATTGGTGGAATGACATGTGTTATGTGTGTAAAGGCCATAGAAGATGTGTTAGGTAAACTTGATGGAATTAGCAATGTAACTGTTAATCTCACATCTGAAAAAGCATATGTTACATATAATCCTATAATGGTTTCCATAACAGATATGAAAAATGCAATTGAGGATCTGGGCTATCAATATCTGGGAATTGAAGGTAAAGAGTCCGAAAATCTTGAAGAAGAATTAAGGGAGAAAGATCTTAAAACTAAAAGAAAACGTATGATGGTTGCGTTTGGTTTTGGAATTCCACTGGGAATTTTAACCTTTGTTACATGGCCACTCCCAATTTCCTTCTCACTATTCAGTTTATTGGTATCAATAATACCCTTTATCTATGTAAGTTATCCAATATTCTCTGCTGGTTTCCGTTCATTAAAGAACAGACATTTGGATATGGATGTTATGTATTCTATGGGTGTGGGAGTTGCCTATGGTGCAAGTGTTTTAGGCACATTTAGTATTGTGTTAAATCCACAATTCTTATTTTATGATACTGCACTTTTATTAGCAGGATTCCTGACATTAGGAAGATATTTAGAAACCAGAGCAAAGGGCAGAACTTCAACAGCAATAAAAAAACTTATTGGATTACAGGCAAAAACTGCTACTATTCTCCGAAATAATGAGGAAATTGAAATTCCAATTGAAGATGTTCAAATGAATGATCTTGTAGTTGTTAAGCCTGGTGAAAAGATCCCCGCCGATGGTGAAGTGGTAAGTGGTGAAAGTTACGTTGATGAATCTGCCATTACCGGAGAACCAATTCCTGTCTTAAAAGAAGCGGGGAAATCTGTTGTAGGGGGAACAATAAATCAAAATGGAATAATAAGATTTAAAGCCATTAAAATAGGAAAGGATACTGTACTTTCTCAAATTATAAAACTGGTAGAAGATGCCCAGGGTTCAAAACCGGATGTTCAGAGAATAGCAGATACAGCTGTAAGTTATTTTATACCAACAGTACTGACAATAGCAGTTGCAGCCTTTCTATTCTGGTACTTTGTTTCTGGAACAACCCTTATATTTGCACTCACAGTTCTGATTTCTATTCTGGTTGTTGCATGCCCATGTGCACTGGGACTGGCATCACCAACAGCGGTTACCGTTGGTATTGGTAGAGGGGCTGATTTTGGAATTTTGGTTAAAAATGGTGAAGCACTGGAAATATCAGAAAAACTTACCACCATACTATTTGACAAAACAGGAACGCTCACCAAGGGTAAACCCGAAGTTACAGATGTATTTACCATGGGATTTGATAATAAAGAATTATTAAAATTCGCTGCCAGTGTTGAAAGAAATTCCCAACATCCGCTTGGAGAAGCATTGGTCAGGAAAGCAAAAGCAGAAAATTTAGAGTTGGTTGAAAGTCAGAATTTTGATACTGTTGGTGGAAAAGGAGTAGTAGCAACAGTTGAAGGTAAACGGGTACTTATAGGAAATAAAGCTATGTTAAAAGGTAATGGATTCATGATATCTGATGAATATGATGAAAAAATATCTGAATTTGGAATTGCCGGTAAAACTGCAGTTTTAATTGGGATTGATAACGAATTATCGGGTATAATTGCAATAGCAGATACTTTAAAGGAAAATGCCAGCGAAGCCATTGAAGGCCTTAGAAAAATGAACCTTAAAGTGGTTATGATAACGGGTGATAATGAAAAAACAGCCATGGCCATAGCAAAACAGGCTGGAATTCATGATGTAATTGCAGAGGTTTTACCCCAGGATAAATCTGATGAAGTTAAAAGACTTCAAGATGCAGGAGAGGTTGTTGCATTTGTAGGTGATGGTATTAACGATGCACCAGCACTAGCCCAGGCAGATGTTGGAATTGCAATAGGAAGCGGTACCGATGTGGCTATAGAAAGTGGTGAAATCGTTCTAATAAAAGATGACCTAAACGATGCTATTGCAAGTATACAATTGAGTAAAAAAGTTATGTCAAAGATAAAACAGAATTTATTCTGGGCATTTGCCTACAACGTTGTGCTAATACCGGTTGCAGCAGGAATATTATATCCCTTTTATGGTATCACATTCAGGCCAGAATTTGCAGGTTTAGCAATGGCATTAAGTTCAGTTTCTGTATTAACCCTTTCATTACTCTTAAAAGGATATGTTCCTCCTGCAAAACAAACAAAAACACCAGTGAATTGAATTAATGAAATATTTATTAATTGAAAATATACACGATTTGTTTGTGATTTATATTTCATATTTTTCGTGGGCTTAAATTCATTATACAAATATTTTTTTCCTAATCCACATCAAAAAAAATATAAATTAATGCTAATATATATAAGTACTAATATATATTAGTAAATTTAAGATGGGTTTTTATAGATAGAAAGGGCTATAAAACATTTTCCAGTAAAAATCTAATATTGAAAGATACCTTTAACTATCGAATGGAGCCTAATGGAAAAGATAATTAAACAATTTAGGATATTTGACAATACCATGCAAATAGGTATGAATGATCATCTACAGGATTGATAGATATCTCAAAGGATGCTAAGGGAATTTTAGGACTTGGGATATATTTTAAAAGTTATTCATGGATAACAGTTTAAATAAAAAAGATTTTTTATCCAAATATAATCTATATCGTATCAAAGGCATGTATTAATCATTAATTTAACTGAAGTATGCTTAAAATCTTTGAATATAAATTATTAATTAAACGAAAACTTATGGATGGTGATTGAAATAGTATCAAAACTTTCAAATCTTGTGCTCGGGCTCTTATGGAAAAAACCTTTGAACCCATATGAAATAACCAAATTAATGGAACGCCCGGAAATTCAGGATTGGTTCCCTATGAATGTTTCTTCTATATACACAACCATTAAAAATTTACATAAAAAAGGTTACATCACCGGTGAAATTCAATATGAAGGAAATAGAAAAACCATATACACTTTAACTAAAAAAGGTGAAAAAGCGCTTAATGATTCACTAGAATTAGGTTTGGAATCTTTCAATGTACAAGCAACTCATTTTGGAATATCATTATTTCATATTTGTATTTTGGATAAAGATGAGGTTATAAAATTACTTGAAAAAAGGATTATGGATTTGGAAGAAATTAAATTTAAAGCTACAGAAAGAGTATCTAAAACCAGTTTGAAACTTCCATTTAACTTTAAAATGATACAGAAATCCAACATAAAACGAATAAAAACAGAAATAAAAATCACTTCTGAACTCATAGAAGAAATAAATGCTGATGGCCAATGGAATTCTTCATTTATAGATTTTATGCAGTAATTTCTTTTGGAATAAAATATACTAAAAAACTACACAATATTTTCGTAGATTAAAATTAGATAATAATAAAAAATAGGATTAAATTAATGGTTTAGGTATTTTTGCATCCTTTTTTTCCTTTAAACCACCAATTTTATCTATCCTCATTTTTAAAAATCTTTTACCTGCCTCTGTTACACCATATATTGGTATGGAAGCTCCGGCCTTGAAACATTCTTTTTCTCCCCCAATTTCTCTTATATACTTGGATGCACATCCAGTTACAACATCTGCATTATCAAATATTGTTTTTGCATCTTCTTTTGAGGTTTGACTCACATGTGCTGCGAAAATATAAATTTTAATGCCTTTATTTTCAATTTCAATTTCCCTGAGTTTTTTTGCATCAGCTGCTGAAACAATTGTAACAGCGATTTTTTTGTACCCCATTTCTATGGCTTTTAATGTTCCTTTTATCTGGTCAATTAAAGCATTTTCAGGATCGAGAACATTTTCACTTCCAATCTCTTTAATTACATTAGATAAAGGAGAGGTACTCAAAAGTCCAGAAACTCTACCTCCTGTTCCCTGCACTATTTCGGGTTCGGTTAATATAACTGTTCCACATCCCTCACAAACACTTACAACGCTGTCAATTTCTCCTTCCACAATAAGAGTTGTCAGTATTTCTGAAACTCCAAAAGATAAAAAATCCTTCATTCGTATGGTTCTATCCTCTGTGCACATCCCAAAATCTTTTATACGAAACTCTATGTTTTCTTTGATATTTTCGGGTGTAAACTGTTTTATTCCCCTGTATTTGTCAAATATTGGGCAGTAATCAATTTTAGGTTCTCCTACCTCAACAACTTTTCCATCCTTTACTCTAACCCTAGTTTTTCCAAGGGCCTCAATAACATGTTCGTCCATTTTTATATTCACCTAGATATTTTTATAAATATAATAAAAATTTTTCATTAAAAAATTAAATTTCATTAATTTGTATACAATGAATACTATTGGTTTATTATAATTTATATTTCATTTATTGATATTTAAATAAATTAATTTAAATAGAAATCATATAAAAAAAAATCTTGATCACGTAATTATCTCGAATATTTAATATAATTAATTGTATAAATTAATTTTTTTTATAATATTTATAGATTATTGTCTCAAAATATGATTCTATAAATTAATTTTTAAGTCATGATTATAACTGGAAATTCAAAAAAAAATAGTAATTGAATATTTTAGTAATACCAATTGGAATTATTTTGCTATTAACGATATAATTCCGGTAATTAGCATTACTATTATTGCTACATATAATAACCAAAGTGCGAATGCTGGGAATAGTAATAAAATAATTAGGAAAATAATTGCAAGACCCACCAGTGACCCACCATTTGCTTGTTGTGTTTCCACCATTTTTTCACCTCCCCTATAATTGATTATCTCTAATCATTAATTTGTATTAACTAATATTTGTTTTTTTATGTTTTAGACCAATAAATTTGAGATTTTACTATTTTAATAAATAAATGAAGTAAACATTAGTAAGTATCCAAATAGCAAATAGTGATCCTACGTTAAGTGTAGCAAGTTTAGTGGCATTTTTTTTATCTAATGGTCTTTTCCAAAAGGAATATAACCCTAAACTCAATGGGATTAGTGAAATAAGAGCCAATATTCTGAAATCTATTATTTGAGGAAATAGATTTGTAAGTGGTATAATCAGGAAAGAAATTGTTGCCAATACAACCGATATTCCAATCAATTTAAAACAAATTCACGGCCTTTAGACACAATCCATGTAATTTTACCACCCAACTTATCTCCCTCTAAATCGGGTATTTCAACACCTATGGAAAACATGAACTGTAAAAATAGAAATGGAATTGAGAAAATTACAAAAGGAAGATCTATTGTGCCCATAGTTACAAAATATCCTGCACCAGGCATTATAAATCCATTTATCAGATTTCCAATTTCCCCAACTCCACGATAAGCTAATTTTATAGAGGGCGCAGAATAAAACCATACCAAAGCATTTCCAAACAACACAAACAAGAAGAATGAAATAGGATAAGAGAAGTAAATGGTAAAACCAGCTCCAATGAGTATGGATAAGACTATGAAAAAGTAGGCTAATTTTTTAGACAATTCTTTCAACTCTGGATTTTCAACTAAAATCATACTTCCACCAGAGAAGGGAGTTCTTGTACCATACTTGTCGACTTCATAATCAAAATAATCATTGGAGTAATGAGTGGCCATACTGGCCATAAAAAGGATGAGATAACCCCAAATAAATTTAGACAAAACAAATTGTGCATTTAATAAAAGAGCAAATAATGTACCAATTAGAAAGTACATTAAAATACCAAATGTAAATTGTGGCCTTCCCAATTTAATAATTTTGATAAGATTATCTTTATTATAATTTATTCTAATAGCTTAACCCCCTATATTCACTATCTAATTATATGAACAGTATAGAACAAATTAATATCGTTTTTAAATCTTGATATTATAAATCAGGATAACTACAAGATTTTTATATATTTACTTCTTAATAATTTATTTAGAGCTTAAACTTATATATGGGAGTTATTTTATTGTTTTAATATGAAAACATTGAATAGTAGTGTTATAAGATGAGGATAGTTCTTTAAAAATTTAAGTATCGAAAGTTTTGATATTGATTCCACATTTTTACCTTCTAAAAATTCTGCTAGCACATTGAAATCATCGTCTTTGAGGTTTTGAAAAATTTTCTGGTATCTTAACGAGGTTTCCAAGGTCTTTCCAATGGCTGATCTCCATTGATCTTCATATTTTTTAAGATATTTTGAAGATGTATCTTCATTTTCTATGGCTTCTACAGCTACTTCTCCTGCTATTCTACCACATTTCACAGTATTTTGTATTCCTGCCCCATTCATTGGATCAACTTGTCCTGCAGCATCTCCAACAACCATTAATCCCGATGAATAAGTTTTTTCCATTGGTCCTGCAAGCGGAACTCCTCCAATATTGAGTTCAACAGGTGTTGCATCGAATTTTTTGATAAACTTATTTAAATGGTAGATAGCTGTCTCCTTTGAATTTATTACTCCTAAACCAATATTTGCAACTCCATCACCCTTGGGGAATATCCATAAATATCCTCCAGGTGCTATTTTTGCTCCGTGATGTATTTGCAGATAATTAGGATCAATATCCATACCAACCATTTCATACTGTGCACATGATGCTATATCTTCTGTTTTATTAACAGTTTTAAGACCAGCCATCCTTGCTATATTTGATTCAAGACCATCTGCAGCTATTACAATATCTGCTTTTATTTCAACAGTTTTTCCAAGATGCTTTGCAACAACTCCACAAACATTACCATCTTTTCTTATAAGTTCTTTAACAGTAGTTTTCACCATTATATCTGTCCCAGCTTTAGCTGATTCTATTGCAAGCTGTTTGTCGAAGATTTTTCGCTCCAATACATATCCTTCCATAAACCCATACATATTATTACCCTTAACTCGGAAGTGCTTGCCACTGGGTGCATAGAAATCCACACCCTTTATATCTGTACATAAATATTTGGGGGATGGTTCGATTTCCAGAATATTAAATGTTTCATTAGTGGTTGCCTCGGCACACTGTACAGGAGTTCCTATTTCCTGTCTTTTTTCAATCATTAATACATCTAAACCTCCTTTAGATGCAAAAAGTGATGATGTTGAGCCACCTAACCTTCCACCTACAACTACTACATCGTACTTCATATATCAACTTCTCCAATATTTAATAAGAATAATATTTTTAAATAGTTAGTTCGTTATGGGCATGTTTTTCATAGGTCCCTTTGAATATAAAAGTCCTTAAAATATTTATTAAATAAGATTAATTTGTATCTGGATCATAATAAAATTATGTAAAAATGGGTGGATCATGGTATAATCTGAATATAATGCTTGCTAAAAATTAAGAGTTTGAATATTAAACTTGTTCCCATTACTAATAATTTGATTACTAGTAATATTGAAAAAGGATTAATCAGATAAATAATATTGCAAATTTATAAGATATGTATTGATTTAAATTTATGGAATAGCGAATAGAGCACAATTAAAAAAAGGTAAGGTGGTTAAAAAGTGAAGATATTATTAATCAATGGCAGCCCTAGAAAGACCTGGAATACTTCAACTCTATTAAAAAAGGCCTCTGAAGGAGCTTTGTCTCAAAATGCAGATACCGAAATAATAAACCTCTATGATCTTAACTTTAAAGGTTGTACCAGTTGTTTTTCCTGCAAACTAAAAGATGGTGATAGTTACGGAAAATGCGGATATAAAGATGAGTTATCACCAATACTGGATAAAGTTGAGAATATTGATGCAATGATCCTAGGATCACCCATCTACCTAGGTACAGTTACCGGTGAAATGAGATCATTTCTTGAACGCCTAATTTTCCCATATCTAATGTATGATGAATTTGGTTCCTCATTATTCCCAGGAAAGATACATGTAGGTTTTATATATACAATGGGTGCAGATGAAACCACTATGAAACTTTTGGGTATAGATTCTCATATAAATTTAAATAAGATGTTATTGAGCAGGATATTCGGATCTTCAGAATCATTGGTCAGTACAGATACATATCAATTTGATGATTACACAAAATATGTGTCATCAAGATTTAATGAAGCAGACAAAGCAAAAATACGCAAAGAAGTATTTCCACTGGACTGCAGGAAAGCCTTCAATATGGGAGTGAAATTTGCAAAATAAACGAATTAAAACCACAATAAAAGGTGTTGTTTAGATCTTAATATATTTGATCAAAATAAATTAGTATAATTAGAATTTCCCAAGCATTATAAGATTTAATGGACATATAATTAGAATAAAGATGATATATTCTGTTTTATTAGAGGGATTTGATGATGAAGTGGCCATATAAGAATTGGGCGAAACTTTGTATTGTTCTTTCCATTATTGTTGTAATTATAAGTTTATTATATGTTAAGACTAATAATATCATTTTGTTTTTAATATGGATTCAAATCCCAATTTATTTATTACATCAATTTGAAGAGCATTCATGGCCCGGTGGGTTTAAAAGATTTGTAAATACGGAAATTTTTAATGTTAAAAATGGAGAATATCCTTTAAATGATAAAACTATTTTCTGGATAAATGTACCGATTATCTGGATTTTAATGCCAATATTTGCTGCATTATCCTTTTATAACCTGTTTTTTGGTTTGTGGATTCCTATTTTCGCAGTTTTTAATAGTTTAACTCATGTAATTGGTGCAATTGTGAAACGTAAATATAATCCTGGACTTTTTGTAAGTGTGGTGTTAGGAATTCCCGTTGCTATCTACACATTATGGCTATTTTACACTTTAATGAACATACCATTGATGGTTACATTGTTATCCATACTTGTAGTACTTTTACTTCATTTAGCCATAATTATTCCTGCTGTAAGAACATCTAAAATCAACAAAGGTTGATTTTCTACTTAGACATATTAAAGAAGAGGTATATTGCTTAAATCCGGAACATGAATAGTTAACTTAACAAAAAACGTCTAATATAATTATTGAATTTTTATAAAATATAAAAATTAGAATTATTATATTTTTCCAGTAGAAAGAGATAGTTTCTGATTTAACAAACAGATAAATTAAATGTTTTATAGTTTAAAGATTTTTTATTTTTAATTTTTTCGTATTTATCTTTTACTTGCATATAGTCTTTTTTATTAAATGGACAATCTCTCAGGCATATGGTACAGATATCGTTACACCCTATGCAATGTTCTGGTATGAATTTAGATCTATTTAACCCATCAGTGGGTTCCACGATTGCATTTCCAGGACAGGATTTCAAACATTTACCACAGTAATTACAATAGTCTCCTATCCATGAATGGTCATGACCAGTGTTTACAGGTAAATTTTCTATACTGGTAAATATTGCAGATATTTTTTGTCTTGGCCCTAATTCTGGTGTTATTAAAAGATTGCTCTTTCCTCTCCAACCCAAACCTGCATTTTGAGCTAGTGTGGGATAAGTAACAAAACCCTGAGCTGGATGGCTGGCCTGTGCTGCAAAACCATTTTCACGCAGATAATCAACCATTTCGTTTGTTTTTCTACCAAAATCATCGTACAGTTCAAGATCTTTCAGTTGTTTTCCTGGAAAATCATTATCCACACCAAATTTATCTATTTCCTTGATAAATACAATAGCATTTTCATAAATAACAGCTCTATCTTTAAATATTAGTTCGGAATCGACTTTAGTATATCCTATATCGTTTATACCCATTGAACGTGCATGTTCTTCAAATTTATCCATAAATTCAATGGATGCTCTAGTATTTGGTATATCTGGATTATTTTTCAAGGATTTAACATTATCTTCAATATTCTTTCCTATGGATATCATAGTGGGAATAGATCTAATTGGTACCTTTTTTTGTACGGTAAACCTTTCAGGTGATGTTTTAATTGATTTAATTACATTATTTTTATTATTTACACTTATTTCTAATTTTCTCATCTTATTAAATCGATAATTACTGTATGAGGAAATTACTCCACTTAAAATACTCATTTTTTCCCTCCAAATTTTTAAAAAAAGAAAATAAAAGAATGACTACAACTTCATCCTTTAATTTTTGATTATTTATTCTGCGTCAATCATTTCTCCGTACTCAATTTCTATTTGGCAACCATTGGGGCCGCAGCAGAAATGTTGCAGATCAAATTTTGCTTCCATAAGTTTTCACCTCCATCAAACAATACTATTGGTTATCCGATAATAATATTTATATTTATCGATTGTCCAATATTGGTAAAGCGATATCGAGAATTATTAACCGGTTATCAAATCTTTCCTAATCTGAAAAAAGAGTAATTATAATTTATATATAAGATTGAAGAATAAAATGAAATGGGATAAATCGAAGAATAGAAATAATATACATTGAACTTAGAATTGAGTAAATTTATCTTCAATTAAAGTATTTGATGATTTATTCCATATCAAAAAGCATTAAATTAAATAATTAGATATAATTTTTTTAACATAATTATTATTATATATGAATCCAAATATTTTATTAGGATTTATTATGGGAACCAAGGATAAGAAAGATAATGTTGAAAATTTGAAGGAGAAAGCTAAATCGGATAGTTATAGTACCGATAATGAAGAGGATCAAGAAATTTCTTCTGGAATGAATAAAACATTTTCTCGCCGTAGAGGTGTAACAAGGATTATTTTAGGTTTTTTTGCTTTGATATTATGGATTTTTATAGGGGTTTCACCAACAATAATTTTTTCATCGAGTATACAGGAATTTATTGGAGTATTCTCTTTTTTCGTTAGAAATCCAATTTTATTCCTGTTGGTTGCATTATTAAACATCTTTTTAGGTGTGGTAGAATATATTTTCCTTGGGATTTTATGGTGGGCTGGATTTCATTTTATCTGGTCTGTCAGATGGTTTTATGGCTATTTCAAATATCGTAAAACTACTCTTCAGGATGTAATTAATGGTATGAAAAAATGAAACAACTTCTTATCTTTAATCTCTTCTGGAAGATATTTTCAAATACTTCTCCGGTTTTTAATATTTTAGCAAACTTTATTCATTTAATTCACTTCTTCCAATGGAAAATGCACTACCCAATCGTTTCCCAATACCATAGTAAGCTCTAAAGGAAGGATCGTATAGGAATGGTTTTATTAATTCTATATCTGGATTTCCATCAACTAAAAACTTCTCATCAACTTTTACATCGATTATTTCTCCTGTAAATTGTGTATGGAGTCCTAATTCAACTCTTTGAACTAATTTACATTCTAAAATAAGTGGAAATTCTTCAATATATGGTGCATCTACAAGTTTGCTTTTAACTGGAGTGAGTCCAGTTTTTTTAAATTTATCTTCATTCCTTCCAGATGTGAATCCAAAATAATCAGATTCTTTAATATAATTTTCAGAGGGGATATTCACTGTAAATGCTTCTTTACCTGTGATATTACCATGTGTATATGTTGCTTCTCTCAATGAAATTGAAACACAAGGTGGGATAGAGCAAGATATTCCCCCCCATGCTGCTGCCATAGCATTTGGATTTCCTTTTTTGTCATAAGTTCCAATAATAAATACTGGAGTCGGATATACAATTGTCTTTGCACCTATAGATTTTTTCATGGTTTCACCTAAAATTTAATATATTTAGAAATATGTTTGATTTTTATAAGCAATAATTTTTTTTACTTTTCTTAACTCATCCTCATCTTAAACCCATTATTATTGGTTATCCGATACTAATATTTATAATTATCGGTTACCCGATATTTATAATTACGATGTATTATAAAGAAATCCAGAAATAGGAATTTTAAGCGGTAAAAATATACTGATCAAAGTTTAAATATAATATACAGTATCTTTCAGGAATATTTTTTTAGAAATTTTACTAGTGTTAATGGGAAAATAATCCATTAATAATTAATGGTTGGGAATAATGAGTAAAGAAATGTATTTGGATTAATCTTCACTTTTGAATGGAGGTAGAACGAATATGACGCCTAAGGATAGATGGAAAGAAGTTGAAATAATATTAAATTCTGCAATACCTAAGGAAGAAGCAGTAAGAGTAGTAGATCTGATAAAAGAATCGGTAAAATATGAGATTAATGAAGCACTGAAGAAATAAGAAGCCATGTAAAATCAAAGCTTAAATCATTAATTTTTTTAAATTTTTATTGTGATATAAATTAAAATCTAAAAATTCATAACACCAATATTATTGCAATATTATATAATAAGTTGGTTTATTTGAAATATAAGTTTAGAATATTTCAACATATTTAAATATTAATACGATAATTGTTTATTCTATTCAGTACAGATAATATATTGGTGATAATGTATGTTATATGTAGCAGAGCACACACACCCAGCAGCAGAATGCCCTATGTTAACGGATGACGGCAAAAATATGATAAAAGAGCTATTTTCCAGGAACATATAAGAAGTACTGGTATTGAAATAGTTGGAGCATATATGAGCTGTCCTGTTGATGAAAGGAAGTATCATAAAGGATATTTCATTGTAGAAGCACAAAACCCAGAAACAGTAATAAACTTCTTTGGACCCATGAAATTATTAGAACTCAGAGAAGTAAAACCCTTCAGCGAAATAGCAAAGAACTTATAGATATAATCAATTATTCTTTTTTTAATTAATTTTAAACCATAATAGCTAAATATGGTAAATAATTGTCCATATCAGTAGCTATTAAACCATATAGAGTAAGGTTGTTGGGATGAAATAATAAAGATGCAGAATTAAATATTGGAATAAACCACAGAAATATAGAAAGAAGGATAATGGAAGGATTAACTGAGGACAAAGTCAAACACACTATCTATTTAAATATTTTACTAGTTAAATTTCATGTAATAGTATTTTCTTAACTTTTTATAATATTTATTTAATTTATAATAATATTCCATAAATTTGGAAGATAATATGGCGAACAAACTAATTATTGAAAATCAATCTTATAAGCTAATACAATATTAGTCCTATTAGCTTTTTGTGTCTTTTTAACATATTATTTCCATTTTGTTCTAGGTACAGGTACTATTTTTACACATATTTTTTATTTTCCCATAATTTTAGCAGCAATCTGGTCTGGAGAAGCAAAGGCTTAAATTGTTCCAATATTTTTGTCGATATTGTTAATTGCAAGCTATTTTTTAGCACCTAATTTGAATTATCCTTTATATGAAGATCTTTTTAGAATATTTATTTTTATGGCTATAGGGATTGTAGTTGCGATTTTAAGTGAAGAAATTCATCAAAAGGATATTAAATTAATTGAAAGTAAAGAAAAGTTTAGATCGGTAGCTGTATCAGCTGTGGATGGAATTATAACAATAGATACCGATGGTAAGATTGTTTTTTTACAATACCAGCTTAAAAAATATTTTTGGTTACAGCATTAATGAAATAAAAGGCAAACACGTTTCAATGTTAATGCCTGAAAGATTTAAACTAAAATTTATTGAGAAATTAGAGAGATTTAAACTACAGGAAGTCATGTGTAAAAAAAAATAATTGATAATATCAAAGAATTTGGGATATTTTCAAACATTTTTAATTTACTATTTAATTTATTTACTTCAATCTTTTCCTATGATTTATTTTCATGTAAGAAAGATAAATTTCAGTTAGACATTATATAGGAATTTAAAGATTGAATTTTAAATTATTTGTTATAATTGTTTTTTTTATGGGATTAAAGGTTATAATAATCTAATTCATCACTTTGTTCTGATTTTTCAGGTATTTCAATGGTTGGTTTTTTTAATAAAACTTTATCGCCTATGCTTTCAATATTATCATAGGATATTATTTTTCTATCTGCCATGCCTAAAGTTTCTCTAATTCCGCCCTCACCGATTTCAATATTAATGATTTCGTTATTATCATTGTCCCATTCAATATTCTTCACTTTGCCTAGGCTATTGCCTTTTTGATCAATAACTTCTTTGTTCATTATTTCATCGAATTTCATTTTTTGTCCTCCTTTGAAAGAATCTCAATACATACTAGACAATAATATATAAAATAGCTATTACTTTCTGTAACTTCTTATGCTATGATTATAAATTTGTTGGTCCTATTATTTATTTTTTTGAAGATTTTATTTTATTATTACCAATAAAGAATATCAGATTTTATCAGTAATATTTAACAATTGATTTTATGCAAATATCATTGCAAGTCCCAAGATAAGCATCATACCAACGAGTAATGGGGCATAGATCTTTTCAAAGGTTGCAGGGTCTATTTTTTTAAGAAGTACTGGTCCTAAAAATGCACGTATAGCTGACCCTCCCCCAAGAAGAATAATTAAGATCAGATCTGATCTGCCAAGCAGATAATAACCTCCTATACCTGCAACTGAGTTAAATATTAGTACAAATACCGATGTACCAACAACCAACATCGCAGGAAGGCCTATACTATAAAGTACTGCAAATAATGGGGGTGTGTGCCACTTATTCCGAAAACTCCAGCCATTATTCCTGATGCAACACCGAAACAGGAGGCTATAATTCTTTTAGTTCTTGTGAGTCTGTTGGAATTTATTTTATTTTCATCTTTATTATTATACTCATTATCCCCTATAATTTCATCTGTATCTTTACGTCTTTTCCTTACACTTAACAGCATAGGAATTAACATTATTAATGTAAAAATACGAGAATCTTCCTTAAAAGAATTGATGGAATCATGTTTGTAAATATGCTCCTAATAATGTGCTATTATTCCACCTATTACTAGTATCAGACCTGTGCGGATTTCTACATTACCCTGGCGTTAATGACTGAATGCTCCCATTAGAGTGGTGGGTAGTACAGATGCTAAAGATGTTGCAATGGCCACTTGTGTTGGAATACCAAATACAAGTGTTAAAATTGGTACAAATAATCCGCCCCCACCACCACCCAAAGTAGAAACTAATAGACCTATCGGGAATCCAAATAACGGTAAAAAGATTATGTTGTATCAATCATTTAATTTCCTTTGATTTAATTCTCTAATCCTCCGGTTGGGGTGTTTGTTGTATAATCCCATATAGCAATATATTACATGTTCAATATCGTATTTTTCAAGTTATATATTCAAAAAAAGAATTAAAAATAAGATATTTTTTCTATTTGCGTTTCATAGAATTTTTTGAATTTATTTATTAAGTCCCTTATAAAAGCGCTATCTTTCTTAAAATTTTCAGGCATAAGTGTATTTGGTATTGTAAGTTTGATTTCTAATAATATATTTCCAGAACATCTATCATAATGTATTTTAAAATTCAATAAATATTTAGGGGATATACAGGATTTAAAATCTGCTACTTTATCTTGTAGATATGTATATTGTTCCCTGCTAACAACATCATCTTCAAATAATAGTAATAAATCTGTTTTATCTTCTTGTATTTTTCGGATGCTTGTTGTTATTATCTGTATCATTTTTTCCCTTATATATTAATTAAACTGATATTAAAAATATTTAATGGAAAATATATCCATAAAGTGGGGTATATTTTTCATACAATAAAATAATATAATTACATTTTTATTATAAAAATATCTTATAATGGTTTATTAAGGGCTTTATGCTTTATGGTTATTACGAATAACCTCATTATAAGGTAAAAAGTAATAATACAAATCAAATAGAAAGTATTATATATTTAAAAGGAGAATGTAATTGGTGATGAGAACAAATCTGAATTTAGTATTACTTTTTTACTGAATTCGGAATATAATTATTAATTTGACTCAGCCATATACTCCTTCGCAAGAGAAGTAGGGATCAAAGCTAAAAATAGCGGATCCCTACATGTTAATTAAAATTATTATATAATAGATCCCAAAAAAAAACATTTTTCGCTCAAATGTATCATGATCTCCTTTATATCTGTTCTTATCCACAATAAGTTACTTTTTTTAGATTGCACCGTGCATTTTGGATATTAATTTACATTGGGTATAGGTTATACTTGGCTTTATTAACTAGACGAAGAAATCTCCAGAGTCTTCTAATTGATATTATATTTTTTTCTATTTTATTTATTCGCATTATGTTAGTGGCTGTTTTACCAATATCATAAATGAAAAAAAATAATCCTTTTAGACCATAATTTAATATTTAGATAGAATTTAATATTTAATAACAAACTGTTGGTTTCCGATAATATGTATAACAAGTTTAAAGGATATAAAGCCATTTTTAAGGGTGATGCGATGAAATTCATCATCCTTTTGGGGGTTGTGAGCCTTTTTGCAGACATGACCTATGAAGGATCACGAAGTATAACTGGTCCATATTTAGCTATTCTCGGAGCCAGTGCAGTTACAGTTGGATTTGTAGCAGGGTTTGGTAAATTATCTGGCTATGTTCTGAGGTTTTTTTCGGGAAAACTAGCAGATCGTACCCGTAGTTACTGGTCAATTACCATAGGTGGGTATCTGATAAATTTGATGGCTGTACCACTTTTAGCTTTAGCTGGAAGCTGGGAAGTAGCTGCAGTATTGATTATAATTGAAAGAATGGGGAAAGGTTTGAGGGTACCATCAAGGGATGTAATGTTATCACATGCCAGCAGCCAGGTTGGTCATGGATGGGGATTTGGATTGCATGAGGCTTTAGATCAAATTGGAGCCATATTAGGTCCTTTAATTGTGGCGGCAGTACTTTTTTATCATGGAAGTTACCAGATAGGATTTGCATTTCTTTTGCTACCTGCCCTGTTAGCCATTGTGATTTTGGTTATTTCCAGATTTCTTTATCCTCATCCTCATGATTTAGAAGTTGTGACCCCACCTTTAGATACAAAAGGATTGAAACGGGTTTATTGGCTTTATGTAATTGCTGCTGCTTTAATTGCAGCAGGATTTGCTGATTTTGCCCTGATAGCTTATCATTTCCAGAAGACCACTCTAATTTCAGCTGGTTTTATACCTATTTTTTATGCTGTGGCCATGGGTGTTGATGGAATTGCTGCTCTGGTGTTTGGAAGACTATTTGATAAGGTTGGTTTATCCATTATGATAGTGGTGGCTGTTTTATCTGCGCTTTTTGCTCCTATGGTATTTTTAGGAGGTTTTTATCTGGCTTTTCTGGGAATGATAATTTGGGGTATAAGTATGGGTGCACAGGAGTCTATTATGCGTTCTTCAGTTGCTATAATGTCTGAAGTTAAAAAACGTGGCTCTGCCTATGGTATTTTTAATACTGTTTTTGGTGTTTCATGGTTTATTGGTAGTTTAATTATGGGTATACTATACACTTTTTCCATAATCTATTTGGTTGTGTTTTCAATCATGATACAACTTATTTCCATTCCGTTCTTTATTGCAATGTTAAAAATAAGGACAAAATAAGAATATTATTGAATAGATTTATATTTATCTCCACAAAGGCATGAACAGAGTATTATATGATTACTAAAAAGAGGTTTAACTCATCACAATCCATATAAATTTTCAAAAAAACAAAATGAAAGAAGTAATTTTTTTTATAATGTATAAGTTTTCCAATTTAAACATTGGTGGGTATGTTTTTACGGTGTTTTAACAGTTAATTCACCTGCACCAAAACTATTCGTACCCATAATGTCAATGTAGGTTATATTCCATCCATCAGATACTTTCCCAGCATTAATAACAGTGTACATATGGTTCCATTTGAACTTAACTACATCAAGGAGGTTATTCGCATATTTTATGGCCTCCTGTGCAGATGCATATGTTCCATTGGTAATTGTAAGGTTTTGATAATCACTAACACCTGATATGGACTTTTGCAGGTTATTGTAGTTGTATACCCTATAACTGGAACCATTATTTGTTTCCATAACCGTCCATGTAAACATATCTGCGGTGGGATATGCTGTTATATATGTAAATCCATCTTCTAATGTCTGACTTTGAATGGTGTCCATTTTTTCGTACACTCTAATTCCTCCAAATAATATGAGCATAATTAGAAATGCAACCATGGCTATTTTTTTATATTTTTGGTTAATACGTATGTATAAGATAATGAGAACTACAAGGGCAATAATTGTTGTTATGAAATCTGTGTAATAATATATATTAGCTGAAAATCGTGTCAAAGAAAATGGATATAAGAGTGGAATGCCGCCTGTGGTCAGGAAATCAAGGAACAGATGTGTTAATACACCAAAATATGCTAAAAGTACATTACGCACATTAAAATCAACAGATATATCTCTTTTTATTATATGGCTGATTAATCCATTTAGGGATGGCCTGGATATTATATACAGAAATATTACTGCGGTTATAAATCCAAATACGAAGCTGTGTGTGATTCCTCTATGGGTGAAAATAAAAAGTTCAGATGATAAAAAACCAATTCCAATGAGTAAAACATCAAAGTCAATTGATATTCCTCCAAAAGCCCCGGCTAACCTGTTTTTAACCTTTAGAAATGTCAAAATAGCGAATGGAACTATGAAGTGTGTGAAAAGGTCCATATGATATCTTCCTATGTTATATCAGAATTATTATTTAAATTTTTAACGAAAATAAATGTCTGTACCTTCTATGTTTTTAATAAATATTTTTGTTTCTGTATATTTATCTTTTTAAGGTTTTTAATTGATTTAGACAGCTATACTTTTTAAATACAATTTATAATACCTATGCACAAATCATACACAAATCTCTAAAAAAGTTGATTGTATTATATAAATAATTCATAGGGTTTTAATATTGTTAACCCCCGAATATGCTATAAAATTAAATTTGATCAGCTGCTATTTTTGAATTATCATTAAAAAATTAAATTATTAAAAAAAAATTCATAAGAAATTTTAATATCCAGACTAACCAACATATAATATGTACAAACTATTTAACTTTCTTTAATTTTTTTAATTTATTTTACATATAAATATCTGGAATTGTGAATGGATAAACAAAAAGTATGGATTCAAATAGATTATGGGGGATATTTTAAATGAGTGAATTTAAACAGATTATGGGTACAATAACACCACAAGATGCATTTGATCTGATTAAAACTAATAAGAATAATTCTAATTTTGTTATTCTTGATATCAGACCTCATGATGAATTTGAGGAAGATCATATTGCTAGTGCAATGAATTTGGATTATGATGGACATGAATTCCAAAAAAAGGTTGAACAACTTGATAAAAATAAAGATTACGTCATATATTGCAGAAGTGGTGTCAGAGGCGGTTATTTCCTGGAAAAAATGAGAGATTCAGGATTCAAAAAAGCTTATAATATTTTAGGAGGATATCAAGGTTGGAAAATAAGCAGACTTCCACTGGTAAAATAATTAGGAGAATCTAAAAAAATGGTAAACAGGAAAGTTGTTGAAGTTATTGACCCCATTTATGTTATGGAAGGAGCTGGTGTACGTCTGAGACGTAGTATTGCAACTCAAAAATTAGATTATCTCGATCCATTTCTCCTATTTGACCATTTTGGATCCAATAATCCTGAGGATTACCTGGCAGGGTTTCCAATGCATCCACATAGAGGTATTGAAACTGTTACATACATATTAGATGGTTTGGTTGAACATAAAGATAGTATGGGTAACTCTGGCATAATTGGAAAGGATAACGTCCAGTGGATGACTTCGGGTAGTGGAATTATTCATGAAGAGATGCCAAAGCCTAAAAATGGTAATATGGAGGGATTTCAACTTTGGGTAAATTTACCTGCCAACCTTAAAATGACAACTCCAAGATACCAGCAAGTTAAATCATCACAAATACCCGAAATTCATGAAGAGAATGGTGTGTTGATAAAAATAATTGCGGGTGAAATAGATGGGGTTAAAGGGGCTGTAACCGAGATATATGCAGATCCAACATATCTTGATGTGACTATTCCACCGGGATCTACATTTAAACAACCAATTAAACATGACCACACAGCTTTTGCATATGTTTTTGAAGGTGAAGCAAATTTTGGAGACTTTGATGAAGAATCCATTGATGATGGTACATTTGTAAATGCAACCAAGCTGTTAATATATGGAGATGGAGATCATATTAAGGTTAAAACAGACAAAAGTTTTGTTAGATTCTTATTAATATCTGGAAAATCTCTTAACGAACCAATAGCAAGGTACGGACCATTTGTAATGAACACCACAAAAGAAATTGAACAAGCCCTAAGCGACCTTCAAAATGGTACTTTTGTTAAATGAAACTTATTTCTTAAATTTTAAAAAATATATTAAGTTTAGCTATATCTGGACTAATATCAGCCCATATCCCGCTAAGAATATTTATTTTCTCTTACTTCTGATGACCCTCAAGGGGTTGGGAATAATAAAGGATACTTCTGCCTTGTACTTGATATATTCTACTCCAAACTTTTCGTATAACTCTTTTTCTTCTGTTTTAGCCCGTGAATATAAAGCAAATAAGAATAAAAAAACCAGAATTAGAAGTACAGTCCATGGAAATACGATAAATAAACCAACTACAATTATTGCCTGTCCAAGATACATTGGATTCCGTGTATAAACGTAAATTCCAGTAGTAATCAGTTTATCAATATTTCCAGTATTATTATCCGAATATTTATATCCAAGATTCATGATTGCAATAGAATTTAATATTATTCCAAGTATTACAAAAATAACTCCCAGAATTGTTCCATAATAATTAATAAACGATAAATACCAAGGTAATCCAAAAAAGATTATACCAATAGGGATTACAATTATTAATATTATCAATACAAGCCCCATTAAGAGTATCATTATATTTTCTTGGTCATCGTCCATTTATTTCACCATTAATCAACTAATAATTAACTTAATTATTGTACTTCTTATTTTTTTAGCTTATCGAACTAATTCTTATGATTATGAGAGGTTTAAATTTTCTTTTTTGATTTATAATATTAATTTTTTTTTATTTATCTTTCTTAGTATCTATTCTAAAATAAAGTTAAAATTGATAAAAACTTTATATTATGATTTATCTATACACTTAATCCATGAATTTTATAATAATATTTTTTATAGCTGTTGGGCTTGCTATGGATGCATGTTTTGTTTCCATTACAAAGGGAATGGTGGACAAGACAAATATTAAACATGCACTAATAATTGCACTATTTTTCGGCGGATTTCAGGGATTCATGACAATTGGCGGTTGGATCATAGGAATTCCTCTACAACAAATTGTTTCAACACTTGCACCATGGATAGCATTTATTCTAATTTCAATCATAGGAATTAAAATGATCTATGAATCTTTTGCAGACAATGAAGATGATGATGACAATGGTAATTTTTCAATAAAAGAGATAACTATACTTGCAATTGCAACAAGTATCGATGCATTTGTTGTTGGAATTTCATTTGCACTATTGAATACTCCGATAATTGAACCTTCAATAATAATAGGAGTTGTTGCATTTATATTGTCTTTTATAGGAGTTTATATAGGGAAAAGGTTGGGACATTTATTTGGAAAAGAAATTGAAGTTATAGGTGGAGTAATATTAATATTAATAGGAATATATATTTTAATTGGTTTTTAAAGGTCGATATAAGAAAGTTGGATTTATCTTAATATTCTTATAATCTTTTTTAAACTCTATATTCTCATGATTTAAAAAAGGTTCAAGATTTATTTCAAGGAATTTATTTTATTCATAAAAAAGTTTAGATTTTAGAAAGTTCAATATATTAAATACGAAAAAAAATGGGGTGTTAATATATGCCAGATTTAGGGCCATTGGGAAGGGGTGGAGCTAGAAGAAGAACTAGAAAAAGAATGTCAGCGGTTAATGAAGGGCAACAATCGCAAGAACAACCTGAAAATGAGATTATACCCGATAATTCAGATAACTTAGAAAAATTAGCTAAGCTCTTGAAAGATAAGGGTGTAATTACCGAATCAGAATACAACTTGATATTTGGTTGATATTTTAATAATTAAAATGTAAATATTTGTGAATAAATCAATGAAATTATTGATTTATTTACTTTACTATTTTTGTTTATTAGAATGAAATAACGATTGAAATAATACATTGCATCAATTTATCTCCCTGTATATTATACTCCTCTCCAATATTACGTATGTTTTTTTCAATATGAATGAAATGTAATTAACATGTATGTATATACCATATCGATTACCAGCCGAATACCAAAAAAGTTATGGATTAATTAATAGTGTACCCATTTAAACCAACTACTTCGATATAAATTGGGTTTAAAAATAAATAAAGTTACGCTGAATTTAAAAAATTTATTTAAAAAAAAAATAAAAATTAGGGAGGATTAAGTATTATTCCTCTCCTTTTCTTCTTTTCCTTAATACTCTGAAAGCTACTAATGCACCAATTATCACTATGACTATGGCTGCTATGTAATAGACATATGGAGTTACTGGTCCAGATTTACGTGAAAAGTCCATTGAATACATGTTTCCGTTGGCATCACCAGCCAATATATCGTCACCGTATATTACAGGTGAACTCATTGGTGAATTGAAGAGGTAATAACCTGGCATGAAACTCCATACTTCTTTTCCACTGAATTTGTTCAATACATAGACTGTTCCACTTGTTGATGTAACTACTATGTTGTCTCCCATAAGTGCAGGGGCTGATTCAACATTTCCTGTGTTAACAGACCATTTCAATTTTCCGTCACGCATATCAAGAGCTGTTACATTTCCATTATCTGAACCTACAAATAGAGAGTTATCATTTGAATCGAGGAGTGCTGATGATTTTACAGAATCGTTTAAGTTATATGTCCATAAAACTGATCCATCTCCCGTGTTCATAGCATAAAAGTTTCCATTGTCGGTTCCCATGAATAATGTGGTATTATTAATTGCAGGAGATGATCTCACAGCACTACCAGTATCATATTCCCATGCTTTTGTACCATTGTTGATACCAACAGCATAAATTTTACCATCATCAGATCCAAAGTAAACAGTATCGTTGAAAACTGTTGGGGAAGATCTAATAGCGTTTGCTGTTTGGAATTCCCATTTCATTGTGCTGTCGTTGGTATTTAATGCGTATAACCTTTGATCATCTGATCCAAAGTATATGATTCCATTATCTATTGCAGGAGTTGTTTCAATGGAATTACCTGTTTTATATTTCCATACGTCATCTCCTGTTTTTTTATTTAAAGCATAGAGATAACTATCACCTGAACTGAAATACACATTATCGCCAACTACAACAGGGGCAGCTGTGATATTTCCTTCGGCTTTAAAATCCCAAACTTTTGTGCCGTCATCAAGGTTAAGTGCCGAGAATAAACCACTGGTTGAACCAAAGTATATTAATTTATCTGAAATAGCAGGCGAGGTTAGCTTACCTGCTGTTTGGAATATCCATGTGTCTGGATTGAAATCCGATGCTTCATCCAGGTAGCCTGTGTGGTTGGTGTTTAGCTGAAACATTGGCCAGTCTGTTGCAGAAGCTGGAGCAATTGCTATTGGACTTACAAAAAGACAAACCATCATAAATCCAATCAATATATTCTTTTTTCCAATCATTTTATCACCTAATTATAAAATTTAAATCAAAATTTCCTTTTTATATATCTCTGTTAAATTTGGTTACTCCTAAATAGAAGAATATTGCTGTGAATCCTAAGAGCACCACAATATCTAACCATATATCTCCTACGCCTGATCCTTTCAACATTACAGCTCTTAAAGCATCGTTTACATAAGTTAAAGGCAAGATATATGCAATTTTTTGGAATATCCAAGGCATTGTTTCGATAGGATAGAAGACACCAGATAGAAACATCATTGGCATTGTAATAGGCATCACACTCTGCATGAAATCTTCTTGTGATGAAACTCTGGCCGATACCATGATTCCAAATCCTATAAAACATAAAGCCCCTAGTATTAACAGAAGAATCGTCAACACAATACTTCCATTAATTATAATTCCAAATAGGACTATCGCCGCCACTATCAGCAGGATCCCTCTTCCAGTTTCCTGTACTAATTTGGATATAATTTTTCCACCAACAACTGTTGCGACACTAGTAGGTGTCATGAACAATCTTGCAAGTTCTCCTCTTTCCCTTTCACCAGCTATAATTTCCCCCATACCGAACACACATCCGAAAAGGATTGTCATACCTATAATCGCAGGTGCTAGGAAATTTAAATAGCTAATATTTCCATATAATTTATTTACCTGAAGATTTATGGTGTTTAATATGCTCTGGAATGGTGTTACTTGAGTTCCATTTACCTGGTTACTTGCAACTGATATTGATGAAGATTGAAGTTTTTGAACTGCTATCTGCTGATTTATCTGATTAAATAAACCTTGAGTAGCTGGAATAAGAGCACCTGCAGCAAGCTGGTCCGATGAATCTACATCGATAACAATACTCTTCTGCGATGTATCGTTCAAATTATCAAAATTTGTTGGTAGAATTATAGCTGCTTTAGCCTGTCCGTTTTGAACCATCTGTAAACCTTTATTTGGATCCGTGGTTATCTGCTTTACATCGTACAGTGTATTACCTTTAATAGCAGTAAGGGTTGCATCTGATATAGGACCTTGACTTTGATCTACCACAACTACAGGTATGTTGTTTATTGTTCCACCCATACCATAACCAAAGAGGGTTATCATAATTATGGGGAACAAAAATAATGACAATAGACGGGGTTTATGTCTCCATAGAACCATCAGGTCTTTTTTGATCATCCACATAATCTTTTTAGTTTCAACCATCTTCTGCACCTTCTTCTTTATTTTTTGTAGTTACGCTCATGAAAACATCTTCCAAGGAAGGATCTTTGGTGGATATTGATGTAATATTCCCTCCTTTAGCGATTATTTCTGAGATTATTTTATTCACAGACTCATCAGATGATTCTATGTCCATAACTATTCTTCCAGAATCGTGTTCATTTAATAATTCAACTTCCGGCATGTTTTTCAGATGATTTAACATGTTTTCATCTAAATTGTTTATCATAACGCTTAATTCTTTCAAATCCCTGTTTTGTCTTTCAATCTTTTCTTTTAATTGATCGTATGCTTCGCTATCTTCAACAGAACCTTCTTTCCTGAGCTCATCCATAATCTTTATGACATTAGAATTTTCAGAAGATTTAACTTCTTTTTGTTCATGGATCATGGTGTCTTTAAGACCTCTTGGTGTATCAAAAGCAGCAAGAACTCCACCGTTAATAATTCCTATTTCATCACACAGTAGTTCCACTTCGTACATATCGTGAGAACAAAGGATGATAGTACGGCCTTCTGAATTCAGCTCTTGCACTAAATCCCATAAAACCCTCTTGGTTGTGGGATCTAAACCAATTGTTGGTTCATCAAGGAATAATATATCTGGTTGATGGATTAAACTTGCAACAACTGATGCTTTCTGTTTCATACCTCCAGAAAGCTGTTTTACTAATTTATTTTGAGCATATTTAATATCAACAAGTTCCATTAGTTCTTCTGCTCTGCTTACTTTCAAGTCCTCTGGTAGTCCATAGAAGTCTGCACACAGATCAATATTTTCACGTACAGTTAAGTCTCCATATAAACTCACCAGTTGTGGAACCATTCCAATCTTTTCACGCACTTCATTGGGATTTTTTGATATATCGTAACCTGCTACATTTGCAGTTCCGGTTGTTGAATGTATTAAACATGTGAGCATTTTTATGGTTGTTGTTTTTCCAGCACCATTTGGGCCTAGAAAACCAAATATGCTCTTGTTATCTATTTTCATGTTTAGCGCATCAACTGCTGTAAAATCGTCATATCTTTTTGTTAGATCAAATGTTTCAATTGCATATTTCGTAATAACCCCCCCCTATTCATTTTTGGAAAACATGTCTCTCCAGAATTCCTCTAGAAGTGATGTTTTATGGCAACTGAAGACTTTTTTAATTCTTTTGAGAGTTTGAATACCTTCTTCAGTTATTTCATAATATTTTACTTTTCTTTTACCATGTGCTTCCCAAGTTCCAATGATCAAACCTGCATCTTCCAGATTGTGAAGTACAGGATATATTTTACTTGGTCCTCTTACAGTTTCTTCAGATGAAGGACTGATTTTATTGATTTGACTCATAAGTTCGTAACCATGTGTTCTTCCTTTACTTATTCGCCAGAGAATCATGGTTTTACCAAAGCCTTTCATACTTCTCAAGAGTTTTAAATCGTACTCTTTAAGGTATTTAAATATATCAGAGTCACAGTCAAATTCATGATCTTTGTCATTGAATTCATCTTGCTCCGATTCATCAGATGGAGGCTTATTATTTTCTTTCATAATTTCACACCAACTATACTTAATTAAGATATATCAAAATTTGATATATCCATAAATGGTATATGAGTATATATAAAGTTTTCGTTTACAAAAATTCCACCTTCCACATATTTTGTAATTATACATTCAAAAGATTCTTCTAATGGCCAATAAGGCGGTAAGATGGAAACTTTATTCTTTTTGATCAAAATATTTAATAGTGATGTTTAACAATAATTTATATTAGGATACAATAAGATGCATTAGGAACCATATTTTATAAAAAAAATTTTGATCAAAACAACTTGAAGATCATGGGGGGATAAAATGAAAATTTTTGTTGATAGGATCTATAAATCATCAGATTATGATGATGAAAGTAAATGGGTGAATTATGCCTTATTAACACATTTAACGCAATTTTTTTTAAATCAGGGAAAGTAGAACGTTCTCTATAAAAAATTAAAATTCAATTAAATAACTGTCTAAAGGTTATTGAGATATAATATTCAAAGATTTCCTTTTAAAAATATCTTTTTATGGATTTAACTTTTTATAATATCAATATTTTACAATAAAGTGAGTTTCTTTTTTTATTTTTTATCAGTTAATTTTCTGGTTGATCTGTTCTTTATCTTTTTCTTTATCTTCTCTCATTCCCAGTCCATGTGTTATGGAAAATGCAGTTAATGCCGCTAAAAAGATTGGAATTGCATCTGCAAATGGTACACCCACAACAATAATCCCTATTCCCGCAAGTGCAATGGGAATTGGCACAATTGCAGCAGGTACTGCAACTATCATACAACCCAATGCCAGAGCCAATGGCACCTGTGGAAAAATCAAATGAATTACAGCCCCAAAACACGAACCAACAAAAAGTAATGGAAATATTGGACCACCAATAAAACCAAAATTCAATGCTCCGCTTAAAGCTACAATTTTAGCCAAAGCAATAATAACAAGGAGTATAATCCCAATTTCTGCTGCCTGTTGAGTAACAACGGACATTTGAGTTGTACCTAATCCAATTGTTGTAGGTAGTGCAACAGCCAGCAAACCCAACAACAACCCTCCTAAAGTACCGCGTACTATTGGTTTACTATTTAATGGTTCAACTAGTCTGCTGATTATTTTGTTAACAATCACAAAGAACAGAGCAATGGGTACAGCTAATATTCCCAGCACAATTCCTGCACCCAATTGCCATACCTGTAAATTATATGCAGGTGGAGATAAAATACCCAAAAGATTTGACACCGCCATGCCATTTAGTGCATAAAATAGGGAAAATCCAATTGCAGCTGCAAGTCCAGCAATGAGCAATGTTCCATAATAAGCAATCGATTGGAAGTGAGTTGATTCTAGTAACATAATCAACACAGCAAATGGTGATGAAAAAAGTCCGGCATATGCACCTGAAACACCGCTTATAACATTACTTTTGGTAGTTTCAGGATCCATTCCACGAATCTTAGAAACCCAACTTCCCAAGGCCCCGGCCAACATACCAGTAGGCACTTCGGGTCCCAAACTGAAACCACTTATTAATGACAGTAGTGATACTAAAAGAGATGAAGGAACAGGTTTTGGATCCATATATCCCTTATCAACAGCTTTAAATACATCTATCTGTTTAGCCGAGGTGTAACGATGAATTAAACCAACCATGAGACCAACCAATGTCATTACAACTACCATCCACCATGGACCTGTAAATGGTGTCCAGTTATTTAAATTGGGCAAAAGAAGACTCTGCCCCAGATTCATAATAAAAATAAAGATATAAGCTCCTATTGCACTCAACAATCCTAAAAAGAGCCCCCAAATAATACGATTCCAATATTCCTTTGATCTAAAGTTTAAATCCTTGGACATCCTGATTAAACCCCCAGTGTTAAAAATCACCAATTCAGAGCACAAAAAAGTTAATGATATAGATAATATTTTAATATTATTCTGTTTTTCATGATAATAAATTTTTTTCTAGAAAAACCTTCATTTACTAAATTTTTATATATTCATGACAAATATCAAGAATTGATTCATTTTTTTCTAATGCTTTACAATCCAAAAAAAAAATAGAAGATATACAAGTTTGTACAAACATAAAATTGGATTATACCACTAAACTAAAATACAATAAATCATAAATTAATATAAATAATGTTCAAAAGGAGGACAGAAATGCTGATTTTAACCACACCAACTATTGAAGGGAAGGAAATAATTGAATACTATGGTTTAGTTACAGGGGACTCACTTTTAGGTGCAAATATGTATAAAGATGTATTCTCCGGAGTTAGAGATGTTGTTGGGGGCAGGACTTCAAAATATGAAGAAGAGCTTACAAATGCTAGAGACTTAGCAACCAAGAGCATGGAAGAAAAAGCCGAGAATAAAGGTGCTAATGCAATTATAGGAACTCGCGTGGCATATCATAATCTAGGTGGAACTATGGGAAATACCATAATGGTCACCATCTTTGGAACTGCAGTTTCATACAAAGAATAATTGAAAAGTAAGAATTAATTTTGAAGGTGACATATTTGGCAGCTGTGACAAAATCAATTATAGAAAAACGCTGGGCAATTACAGCCATAGTACTGGGAATATTAGTTGGATTCTTTTCAGCTTACTTATGTATCTACTTTCATCTGATTATATTCGGATTCAACATAATGTATATAGTGTCACCACTAGCTGCAGGTTTTGTTGAAACTGTAATAGCCCGGAGAAAGTATGGTAAAAGTACAGGGGCTATCAGTGCAATTTTAACATTTATATTAATCAATATTTATGGTTGGATTATTCTAGGAATAATTACGAACAATCCTGCTACACTCAGTTTAATTACCATAATTGCAATAATACTTACAATACAGGCTGCATTCCCTATATTAATGAATTATATTTTATTTGTTGTTGGGCTGGGTATTATCAAAAAATTGGTAGGATTCCTGGTTTTTTTACCATCTAAAATTAGGGGAATTAACATAGAAGAAGAAACAAAAGGAACAGTTGGACCTCCTGCAGATGAAATATTCCTTGATGAACTAGATATTCCTTTATTATCCATACCACCAGTTGAAGGTGGAAGGGTGAAAAAGAGTATTGGATTGGTAATTGGAGAGGCAGTTGCACAAGAAACTGAAACAGATGGTTTTGTTGAAAAGCTTTCAAAGATCAATGAACCACCCAATCTGGATGATTATAATCTGGGAGATGCCAGAAAAGTTGCAATATCTCGAATGTTTGAAAATGCCAAAGCTATAGGCGCAAATACAGTTGTAGATGTTTCATTGGACTACAATTCAATGGGTGGATTTCAGGGTAGTGCTTTAATTGTAACAGCAACTGGAACTGCAGTAATATATAAATAAATACCAAATCATAGTTATATTAAAATAAATTACTCTTTCTATTTTTTTTTACGGATGAATTCTTAAGAAATATAAAAAAAATTAATGTTTTAAATTCAATCTTGGAAATAAAATTTGTTTATTAACGATTATTTCTATTGATTAAATCTCTTAAATGGTTGAATTGTCTTTCAAAATCATTTAATCTATCACTCAATTCCAGGTTTTTCCTTCGTAAGTCTTCCATATCTCTTGACATCCTATAGATTAGTTCATCTACTTCAGAACCTCCAGATGATCTTCTAGAATTACTTCCAGTGGCCATTCCAGTAGCCTGCTTTTGAACTTGGTCCATTGCACTATCCATAATTTTTTTAGGGTCAAACATTTTTCACTCCACCAAACTTTTTATTAATTCATTGATAATGAATGTCATAGGATATAAATCTATTTTTTTTATTTTTAGATAAATAAAAATAGAATTAATTATTGATCAAACACTTATATATTTTTATAATTTGATGGGTTGCTTCATTATAACACGTAGATTATGATTTAATTAGTCAAAATCAGTATACTCTGTTTTATGGGCGGTTTTTCTGTAAATTTTTAATCTATTACCAATTTCAATACTAAATCTTTTCAACTAAGTCTAATTCTTTGTAGCGCATAAATAGTGGGAATATTTAATTCATAATTCCTAATATAATATTGAATATATTTATCATTGAAATATTTTATATTCAAAACATGGAATAGAACTATAATATTTACAATTTGATTTATTTATGCTGAGGTTGTTTAGAATGATAAACACAATCAAAAATTCGGGTAATGTTAATTCAAATTCATCTAAATTTTTATATGTTGGTATTGGAGCGTCTGCAGGTGGATTAGAAGCTCTAAGAAAATTTATTTCCAATATACCTGAAAATAATGGAATGGCATTTATAATTGTACAACATATGGACCCAACACATAAAAGTGGATTGGTCAATATTTTATCTAGATACACTTCTATGGAAGTTTTAGAGGTTGAAGACGGCCAACAAGTCCAGCCAGAGCATGTTTATATTATCCCTCCCAATAAGGATATGGGTATTTTAGATGGAAGGCTTCAGTTAATGGAACCACTTGAACCTCATGGCCTTAGATTGCCTATAAATTATTTTTTCACAAACCTAGCTCATGATCAAAAGGATAGAAGTGTAGGTATTATTCTTTCAGGTTTTTGGAGCGATGGGTCAGATGGTTTGAATGCTATTAAAGCTAATGGGGGGATCTGTATTGCCCAAGATCCATCAACAGCTGGATCCGATGCTATGCCAATGAATGCCATCAACACCGGACTTGTGGATATGGTACTTGCACCTGAAGAAATTCCAGATAAACTCCTCTCATACAAACGATCGTCTAGTAAGATCCTTAAGAAAATATTAAACCCTGAGGATGAAACTATCCAGGCACTCAGGAAGATATTCTTGTTAATTAGGAATAAAACAGGTCAGGATTTTTCACTGTATAAAAAAAGCACGATTAATAGACGTATAGCCCGGCGTATGAATATCAGATTGAAGAAATGCCTCAGTATACGAGATACCTCCAGGAAAACCCTGAAGAAATTGATCAGTTGTTCCAGGAATTTTTAATAGGTGTAACCAATTTCTTTAGAGATCCTGAGGCATTTGAATCGCTTAAACAGAGTGCTTTAAAGGACATGATAAAGGAGAAGAATAATACAGATATATTTAGGATATGGGTTCCAGGATGTTCAAGCGGTGAAGAAGTATATTCAATTGCAATAATCATACGGGAACTTTTGGAAGAAACAGGCAAAAATTTGGAGGTTCAAATTTTTGGCACAGATCTTGATCCTAATTCCATAAAAACTGCTCGATCCGGTACATATTCCAATATATCTGAAGATATAGGACCTGAAAGGCTTCATAAATACTTTTATAAAAAAGATAATTTATACACCATTAAAAATGATATTCGCGATATGGTTATATTTGCAAACCATAACGTTATAACAGATCCACCCTTCACCAAACTCGATCTAATCAGCTGCAGAAACTTGCTCATATATTTGGAATCTGAAGCACAAGAAAGGGTACTTTCAAACATGAACTATGCACTGAAAAAGGATGGAATTTTATTTATAGGTCCTTCTGAAAATATTGGGGATTTTTTAGAAGCATTTTCTGTTATAGACAACAAATGGAAAATATTTAAATGTGTTAAATCCAGTCGTGTATTATTTGACCACATTAAAACCCGTACAATTTCTTATCAACAGCCACATTCATATTGGAACAACCAATTTGCTTTAAAAGATCTAAAAGTAGGACAAACAGATTTAAATATTACTAAAATAGCTGAAAAAAACTTAATAGATATATATGCACCGCCATCAGCTTTAATCAATAAATTAGGAGATATTTTATTTATACATGGGCGTTTAGGTAAATATTTAGAACCATCTCCTGGAAGAGCCCATATGAACATACTTGAAATGGCAAGGGAAGGTATAAAATTAGGTTTAAGTACAGCAATTCAAAATGCAATATCAAATAATAAGGAAGTTGTCTTTGATAGTCTTCAAGTGGATTCTAAAGATAATAAAGACTATATCAAACTCATTGTAAAGCCTATAAATGATCAAGACTCTGTTAAGGGGTTGTTGATTGTTTCATTCGAAGAATCAGATTCACAAAATCTTGGCCAAGAGAGGATCAAGTTACATATTGATTCCAACAACAATGAACATATTAAATCCATTGAAAATGAACTTAAATTGACTAAAGAACGTTTGAAAGCCAATGTTGAAGAGATGACAACCTCAAATGAGGAGCTTAAATCTGCAAATGAAGAACTACAATCTTTAAATGAGGAATCTCAAAGCACTAATGAAGAACTTGAAACTTCTAAGGAAGAATTACAGTCAACTAATGAGGAGTTAAGCACAGTTAACAGCGAACTTCAGATTAAAATAGATGAA
Source organism: Methanobacterium sp. SMA-27 (assembly GCF_000744455.1). NCBI lineage: Archaea > Methanobacteriati > Methanobacteriota > Methanobacteria > Methanobacteriales > Methanobacteriaceae > Methanobacterium > Methanobacterium sp. SMA-27. The sequence continues at coordinate 1,061,505 of NZ_JQLY01000001.1, forward strand.
CTATCAAGGATAAATGACGATATGATCAACCTGTTTAACAGCTCGGAAATTGCAATTATATTTGTTGACAATGATTTAAAAATCCGAAGTTTTACAAAAGAATCTAATAAACTAATTAAATTAATTGAATCTGATATTGGACGCCCTCTAAGTGATATTGCCATATCAATTGAATATCCCGATCTTATGGACGATATTATACAGGTAACTGAAAAATTGGTATTTAAAGAAAAAGAAGTTAAAACAAAGGATGATGAATGGTACAAGGTTCGAATTATGCCTTATAAAACTTCACAAAATGTTATTGATGGTGTTACTATCACTTTCATCAACATAACTAACCTTAAAACTACACAGGAAAAAATACAGTCTGCATTGGATTATGATGAGGGTATAATCAACACTGTACACGAACCATTGGTTGTTTTGGATGAAAAGTTAAGGATAATTTCTGCCAATCGTTCATTTTTATATGACATTTGATTTATTACAATCAGAAACAGAGGGGAAAATGTTAAATAAAGTTGGAGGAGGGTACATGGGATATTAAACAGCTTAAAAGCCTTTTAGAGGACGTTCTTCCCAAAAATAATGAAATAAATAACTATGAATTTGATTATGTTTTCCCTAAAATAGGTAATAAGAAACTGTTGTTGAATGCACGGAGAATCTATAGGGGAGATATAGGTACACAGTTAATTCTTCTTGCAATGGAAAATATGGATAATCTTATAGGAGATGTGAATAACCTTTAAATTTGTTTTAGTGGATTATATTTCTTTTTTTTATTTAGTTGTTATTTTAGTGAACTTTTAAAAAAAGAATTATGGTTATATTTAATGATTAGTTAACTTTTAAATACATCTTTTAGCATTCCATTGGCCTGTTTAATTGCAGCTCTTGTTGCAGGTGTTTCTGTGATAGGATTTAACAGAACAAAATCGTGTATTGTCCCCAAGTAACGTACAGCAGTAACCGTGACACCAGCTTCGTTGAGTTTATGTGCATAAGCAGTTCCTTCGTCACGTAAAACATCATACTCCCCATTAATAATCATTGCTGGTGGTAACTCTGATAGTTGTTCAAGTGAGGCTTTAAGTGGTGATGCTGTTGGTTCATTTCTTTTTTCATTATCCGGCAAATAATTGTCCCAGAACCATTTCATTGCTTCCTTGGTCAGCCAATGATTAGTTGATAATTCATTGTATGAATCTGTTTCAAAATTAGAGTCTGTCACTGGATAAAATAATAGCTGAAATAGGATATCCGGTCCGCCCCGTTCTTTAGCCATCATAGTCACAGCTGTTGCCATGTTACCTCCAACACTATCACCAACAACAACTATTCGTGATGTATCAAGATTGAACTTGCTGCCATTTTCTGCAATGTATTTAGTTGCTGCATAGGCTTCTTCTAGAGGTACAGGGTATTGGGCTTCGGGTGAAGGTGTGTAATTAACAAAAACTACCGCTGCATCAGATCCATTGGCTATTTCCCTAATTAATCTGTCGTGAGTTGTTTTATTTCCTAGTATCCATCCTCCTCCATGGAAATACATAACAACAGGTAGTTTATTATTATTTCCCTTTGGACGTACTATTCTAATGGATAACGGTCCATTAGGTCCTTCAGGAATATCCCAATCTTCAATATCTGCGGGAAGTTTGTTCACATCCATGTTTTGTACGTCTAATAAAACGTCACGTGCATCTTCAACAGATAATTCATAGATTGCTGGCCCACTTTGACTGTTAAGTTCCTCAAGAAAAGATTTAATTGAAGGTTCGATTCCATTACTTAAATTAGCCATATTCCTTTCTCCCCCTTAAATATAGTTATTGAGTTCATAATTTGCTTTTCCACTCAATATTATGTTGTTTTAAGATTATAAAATTATACAAATATTAATAATTTTAAGAAATCAGGAAAGAAAATTATTTTCTTGCATTGAATTCAGAACGAACATATGATATATTTAATAAAATAGAAAAAAAATAATTTAATGGTAATTTTAGAATTTTTAATATAAATTCTAGATTAACAATGTTTCTTTCCATTAAGAAACTTTTATTCCCTGTTTTTTTATATTTCAAGATTTTTGAGCTTTGAATCTCCATGAACTGGATTTAATAATTTAAATTTGGGAAATTTTTTAATTCATTACATTGCCAACATACATTGAAGTTATTTTTTTGAGGGGCATGTCCAAAATAGCCAATTAAATTTTTATAAGACTTATACCTATAGTTTATATTACTATTTTATCTTTTTTTCTTCATTTAAAACTTTTATAATGAGTTCACGTGCTTCTTTAAAAGTTTTATCCTGAAGTATTGCTTCTTCAAGTGTTTCATGTGCCTGTTCATATTCCTTTAGATTATAATGTGCTTGTCCCTTAAGGTAGAGTGCGTATTTGTAGAAATCATCCTTATTTTGATACCTTTCTAGGAAAGAGTCAAAAGTTTCTATGGAATCGGAATAGTTCTCTAAAATCAGTTGAACATATCCTTTATTATATAATGGCATGCTACTTACAGGATCTAAAAGAACAACCTTTTCAAAGCAATTTAATGCTTGAACATAGTCTTTTTTCTCCAGATGTGCTACCCCTTTATCATTCCAAGCAGGTAAATACCAGTCATCAAGTTTTAATGCTTTATCAAAAAATTCTAAAGCTTCATCTATTTCTCCTTGTCCTAAATAGGACATGGCCTGTTTGTAGAACATTTCCACGTCTTGTTCGCTCATATACTAACCTTACAATTTATTTAAAATATAATCTTAATATTTTTCATGTTATTCTATATCATTTAGATGCATCTTCTACTTGTGCTACATAAGTCTTAACCTGCACTTGTGGGTCATAAAGTGATATTGTAAAGTTGGCGGTTCCACCAGCAACAATAGGTGTTGTTGTTGTGAAACCATCCCCTGTATCAACTAATTTACCTGTGCTGTTGTAACCACTTGCATTTAAATTGATCACGCTGATGTTAAAGGGATTATTATTCTGCACTACCCCATTTATCACAAAAACTCCATTGATATTACTTCCATTGGAATTTATAATGGTTAAATTACTAACATATGACTGTGCGACTGGTCCCTGCGGTGCTGATTGAATTAAAACAACATAACCCGCAACAATAACAATCAACCCAATAATTGACAAAGTCAAATACTTGACATTATTATCCATTTTTCAAGCCTCTAAATTATATTACATCCACATAATGTAATTTAATTACCTATTTATTTAAGATAATCTTATGGTAAATTATCCTGAGACAAATAATAATTCTTATAGTTATTCTTTATTGCCTACAAATTATAAAATTTATGCTAATTTTTTTTCTTAATTTGAATAAATGGAGTTGCTTCTTTTTGATAGAAAATAATTCTGTTGAGTTTTTTTATTTAGATATTCAAATTTGAGTATATTACAATTTTGTTTGATTTATATAAATAAAATTAAGAGATTTGAATTAGTAGGGTACATATGTGTACGTAACATTTTGTTTGGCTATATTTACAACAATATAATGATGGTTGGGTGGATGACCATTTTCTGGAGGTGCACCTGCTCCGCCACTTATAATATAAGGTGTTTTACCCCATACTCCGGTATAATAATTGTGTACATGGGATGTAAATATCATGGTAACATTTTCAGCATCAAAAGTGTATTAAGATCGTTTGCACCGCCAGTTCCATTGATTTTCATTCCCGATTCTTCTCCACGGGGGCTGAATAAGGGTATGTGCATAAATACAAATCTATACTTATAGTTCTGACTTATATTTAGTTGATTTTTCAGCCATGTTAACTGGGTATCGTTCAGTTGTTGTCCATTGGCATTATCAACCACTATGAAGTAAGCGTTATTTTCTGTGAAATTGTAGTAAGTTGGTGAACCAAATATATTCATGAAGTATGATTCCGTGGGATCATTAATAATTTCATGATTTCCAATTACAAAGAGTATTGGTTTATTGAAATGTGCATTTTTACCGGGGTTTAAATATTCATTTTTGAAGTTTTGAAGTTCGCTTGGACTCGATTTTAGATCTCCACCATTGATATTGAAGGATATGTTGGGATAATTGGAATTTATATCAGTTATCATCTTGGAGAAATTTCCATTGTCATCACGTTCATCACCTGAAAATGTAAAACTAAAGTTATCCATTGAATGGCTAAAAAGTTCTATTTGTTTCTGATTCCAGTTTTGAGGCAGGTTATCCTCTTTTAAGAAACCATTATATAGATAAACTGTTGAAGCCAGTATTATTACGATTGCGACTATGATTAAATTGGACTTTAAATCTTTCATTTACATTTATACTCCAGAAATATTTGATAATATTGATAAATATTTTTATTTTATAAATAATTTTATGTAAATTCTTGTGATAGCAGTGTTTAATGGACTCAATCGATCTTTAAATTGATAAATCAATATCGATGAAAATATGGAAACAACAATAGCACCTAAAATATCAAAGGGGAAATGAACTCCACTGAATACTCTTGCTAATCCGCCTGTCAATCCTAGTATAAAGAGTCCAATACCAACCATTCTTGTTTCTTTAAAGTATATCAACATCAAAGCTATTGAAATCATAAATGTGGTGTGATCAGATGGGAATGAAGTTTCAGCGGGATATTGGAACAATTGTGTGCCCATTTGGATCATGAATGGTCTTGGATGGAAATAGATTAATCCAATTATTAAATTAATTGCTAGGCCAATTATGGAAGCATAAATTCCATATAATATTATGTTACGGCATTTATTTCCATTCTTGATCCATAGGTATGCCAGTACTAAAATAATCACAACAGGCATGTACTGGGCCATAAATACAGCAATAATATCTATTAATTGATTTACACCGGCATATTGATTTATAAGGTGGAATAGTGTAATATTAATTTGTTCAATCATTAAAAAATCTTCCAATCTTTAGTATGTCATTAAAATTTTGTTAAAATAATTACTTTAAAATATTTTATATAGAATATATGGGATGTAAAAAACATATCATTCTATTAGGTTTTATTTGATCATTTAAATTTATATTGAAAAACATCACATAAATTAGTTGATTTATTATTTATAAAAATCCAAATAGCCATTTTTTCTAGGCGTATAAGAATGTATTAATTTGAATTATATATAATAAAATTAGATATTTTTATATAAGTAAAGGTCATTATAATTATATTCCTTAAAATTTTTATTATAAAAAAATACAGTTAAAATAAGTAAATATTCATAAAAAAAAATATTTTTTTCTGGATACAGGTGGATAAATGGTTTTAATAGCAGATAATAATCTTCAATTTATACTAGAGTTTGCAATATTAATGCAAATTGCAATTCTATTACTATTTAATCTATTGAGAATGTCATTGAGTCGTGTATTATTCTTTTCTCTAATTTTGGGAATTGGAATAACCGCACTATTCGGATTTGATATGCTGGCATTATTCATACCATTTTTGGGTTTGCATGAATTTACACATACATATGGACCTATAGCTGTTATGGTTTTTATAACAGCCTGGGCAGCATTGTCTACTATGCACGAAGTGGGAATAGGGGTAATTCAGATTAAGAGACTTGTATTTCTGATGATGATCCTTGTAACCATTTTTGGTGGATTAGTACACAGGGACTTCCTTATTTTATGGGTTCTTGGAATTTTATTAGGATTTTTCCTTATTTCAAAGTCTTTCAGACAAAAATCATTTATTACACTTAAGAGAATTATTAGTGTTGTTTTAATTTCTGTAGTTGCATTTGTATCGCTTGAGGGATTATCCAGATTACTTTCAATGTCCGTTATAAGCCCTGTTTTAAGGATTGAAAGGATATTACAGAATGCCATACCAAGCCTTCAACTGGTAATCCATAACACAACATTATGGGGACATGTTCAGGGAAGTGCATTTTGGGGATCACTCGATGCAGGTAGTTCCAGTGGTTATATAGCCCTTCCTGTATCTTTAATTTTAACATTTGGACTTCCATATCAAATTTTCTTCGGAACACTGGTTACCAAGAAGGATGTTATAGATTACTTTGTACCTGGTATCTACGGTTTTGCTTTTGACTTTGGATATATTGTACTGGTGCTTTTACTGTTATGGTGTGTCTTTGTAATATGTTTAGGATTAAAAATATTGGTAGAATACAGAGAAAAAAGGGAAAGGGGTAATAAAACATATCTGGGAAGAGAAGCATTACTCATAGGTTCGCTAGCAGGATTTATATCCCAGGCCATTCTAGGTTTATTCATAATAAACCGTGCAATAAATGGAACAGCCTTGATAACTTTTATATTTTTAAGTGGAATGGTTGTGGCCCATATTATACTGGTAAAAGATCGTTAAGAAGTATTTTTTCCATATATCCCCATACTTATTTAAAAGAACATATAAAAGATATCTAAATTTGAATATGAAAGAATATTTCATATCCAAATCTTTTTTTTGTATTGTTTATATTAAAATTACTTTATTTTTCCATAATTTTATTTTATTTATGTTAGTTTTTTGTATTGTGTAACTTTCCAACTGGTGCAAAATATATTACAAACTCGTTATCCCCATCTATGCGTAGCAATTTATCTGCATACTCCTGATCGTAAGCTGCAATTGCACAGGTACCTGCGTTTATAGCTTCGCAAGCCAAATATAGATTTTGACCCATGTGTCCTGCATCCATTGCAATAACCTTATGGGATACAGGACCATATCTCCATTCCATACGTTCGGGTATGGCTGTCCAGATGAATGTAACTGCTGATAGACCTGCAAACTGCTGGCCAAAGGTTGCATTAATTATTTTCTGGTTTAAATCCTTTTCATGGAATTCAAAAACAAGTCTATGAGATAGTGGAAGATAACGGTAAATTCCATTTTTAAGACCTTCAACATTGAAAACTGCAAGATATGTTTCCATTGAATGTCTGCATCCTGCAGATGGAACTGTTCGATAGGCATTCACTCCTTCAACATAACGCACTCCCTGTGTTGCCCATAATAAAAAGGATAATTCTTCCAAGCTCAATAGATCACCAGCATAGTTTCTATGGCTTTTTCTATTTTTTATGGCCTTTGCAAGCGGTATTTTATACTTGCTCTCCCAGTTTTCATCAACTACAAGGTCAATTATATTAGCACCTTTATTAATGGGTTTTTCAATAGGAGGAGCCCTTTCTCCTGTGTTCTGTCCGGTTTTAGAAAAATCAACGGTCTTTCTAATGCTGTCCTTTAGAAAATTTCTGTTCTTTTTAATTTGATCTTCAAAATTATCATTCATTTTACACACCGATTAAACAAGTTATAGGTTTATTATGCTTTTTATGTTTTTTATAAGCAAAATAATCTTGGATTCTGTATGAATTATATATTAAAATATGAATTTTATGGGCTAGTAAAAGACTCAAAAAAGTAAAATGATACTTAAATAAAATTAAGTTTTTATGTGTTCATAAAATTGTTATTTCAAATTTAAATCTCTTTGAAATTGTTTTATACATCAATAAATCCTTAAAATGATTAAAAATAAAAAAAATAGGGGCTTAAAATTAATTATGGATTTATTTTTCTACAGCTGCGTCTGCAGATGCAAATAACATGAATATTCCTGTTAGTACCAGCCAGATACCTATTAATATGGCCAGATAGAATGGGTTTAATGCGTATAATCCTACTATTAGGTAGAGTATACCTAGTATTATTCCAAGAAGACCTCCCCATCTACCTGCATTTCCTTTACCTGAAAATAGGGTTAATATACCGGATATAATTAGGAAAAATCCTCCTAGGTAGATTATTAATCCTGCAAAAATACTGAATGCAACTATCTTACCAAATAATCCAATACCCACTATGACACCTATAAATCCAAGTATCAATGATAGTATACTAAGTCCTTTACTACTGCTCCATGCTTCAATACTCTGAGCAAGTAACCAAACACCTATGAATATTATTCCTATAGCAACAATATCGCTGACTAAAAAAACACTGATCAATGGAAATGCCATAACAATTAAACCTAAAAGTATAGCTAAAATACCGAACAATACATTTCTTCCCTCTGCCATTATCATTACCTCCATTTCATTTAAATAAAGCCCCATTATTATTATGTTATAGTTTAATTATTTATTTTTTTATATTCCTGATTTTAAGATAAGTATTTCAGTATATTTTCAATATTTTACCAATTGTATTCAAATATTAATCAAATTTGTAGATTTGTTTTGCATCTGCTCCTTGTGATTTAAATTTTGAATTTAAAAATTCAACCTTAATTAGCTTTATTTTAATCATATTCATTTTAACTGGTAGTTTTTTGATTGCATCAGCATTGAGTCCTTTCCATGTTAATATATCGGTGTATTCCTGACTTTCACTTCCAATTATAGCGGCTTCACCTGTTATTTGCATCCCTTTAAGATTGTTCATTGAAGTGTAGTCTTCATAAACAGCTACAGACACATTTTTATTGTATAGTAGGTTTGCAAATTTCTCTCCACCCTCACTCAATATATAGATATTTCCGTCTTTGTAGTTGTATTCGATTGGTGTCGATCTAACTGTGTTGTTATGGGCTGTTGTTAGTGTGCATGTGTTATGTGATGTTAGAAACTCCTCAACATCAGTTTTAAGTTTTCCTGATTTAACTGGAGCCATGAGCTTTTCTTTGATTGATTTAAGTTTAAGGGAATATTTTACTACCTCATCTTGGTTGTAGAAATCCATGTCTTCCATGGGTAGATTTACTCTGTCTAAGAATATTTTAAGCTGTTCATGATCATCTTGGTCTAGATCCTCTACAATTAACTTTCCCCCAATTGCTTTCAAGCTTAGAGCTCTTACACCGATTAAGTTTTGAAGTTCGGTGAGTCTTTCTAATCCTCCATTTTTGTCTAAACAGGTACAGAAAAGGGATAAAGGTTTATTTTTAAGCCATTCTCTGTTTTCTTCAGCAAATTTTTTTATTGATGGATCTATTTTTTCTGTGTAAATTGGTGTTCCAATTACAATAAAGTCAAAGTCAATATACTCCTGTTTAAACTCATCAACGGTGCTGTAAATTGCAGGTCCTGTAATAAGTGATATGATTCTAGCCACGTCTCTTGTAGTTCCATACTTACTGCTGTAAATCACTAGTGTTTTGATCATTTCATAATTCCCACTCTTAACTGTTTAAAATTATTAATGATTTTTTCCTAATTATATTCATTAAAATATTTTTAATTCTAATTTTAAACTAATTTCTAGACTAATTCCTTGATTTATTATTTTTCTAAATTATAATCTTATTTCTGATATATTCCACTTTAAATTGTTTCCAAAATTATAACATAGATAACATTTTTCATTCCAATGTTCTCGAATTTATTTCTTCGATTGCAAATTCAGCAATTTGTCGTACCATCAAACTTTCATCGTTAGCTGCCAGTTTAAGATTGTTAATTGCAGAATTATCACCAACTGATGATAATGCAAGTGCTGCACCATATCTTACACTGTCCTTTTCATCTTGTAGCATATTAATTAGAGGTTTCATTGCAGTTGAATCGTCAAGAATTCCAAGTGAAAGTGCTGCTGCTTCTCTAACATGCCAGTTTTCATCGTTCAAAATTTCTATCAGTGGTTCGACAGCGAGTTTATCTCCAATTTCCCCCAAAGCCTCTGCAGATTCTTCACGAACCATCCACTGGTCATTTTTTAAATTTCTAATAAAAAATTTCATTCTAGGATGCTCATCCACCACATTAATCACTCCTTTCTTATCAATATCTACAAATAACTATATATATTATATAAAAATTCCATGTTAGTATTTATTATTTTCATATTATTGTTTTTATTTTTTTTGGACACATCTTTGCATTGTTATTAAATGTATATGAACCCTATTGCAGTGTTAAAAAATTATATCTTCTATCATCTACATAATACATACTGGTGATAAAATGGCAGAACTATATGAAAAAATGGTAAGAGAAGCCCTTGCGGCACAAAGAGCTGATGTGGATACCATTAGTAGAAATAGGGGCGGGAAATTCAAAATAACAGATACTAAACCATATTTGGATGTTGTTAATGAAATGACAGTTGCAGATGGTCAGAGTAAATCGGTTATTGATCTACATGTAAATTCGGTTAAGACACACTACAATACATTGGTAAATCTTACAGATACGATTAGACCAGAAGATGATCCATTTGTTGAACATTACCAGACACCTGCAGTACTTGAAATTCTCTATGAAAATGATAAATCATTCAAAGACAGTGTTGATAAGTTTATAGAAGGAATTGGTAAGGCAGAGGCATTAATTGGTCGTGAAGTTGTTAGGCGTTATGGTGGATTTTATGGTCCTACATGTGTTGTTGACTTTGCACTCATACCTGGAAGTACAAGTAACATAGTTAACAGGATATTGAAGAATGTGGATATACCTGAGGTCCATAAACAGGCAATACTATCGGCAAAATCTTGGGGTATGAACACCTCCTATGGTATTGGTGAGGTATTTACAACAGAAGTTGAAGAGGGTAGGACATTAAGTGATGCAATTGAAATGGAAGTTGCAATGATCAAGTACATATATGAGAGTCCAATAGATGCACAGGCCAAGCTCATGGATTCTATGGGACATGAATCCTTTGATGTAAGGAAGTATATGGCAGAGTACAAGAAAAAAATGACTGAAACAGTAATGAATGCTGTTGAAGATGATGTTCACTATGGAAATATAGTTACAGTGCCTGCTTACTGTGTAGGGGATATATCTCACCATATTGCACAGTCAACATATAATATGTGTAAAGATGATGTTGTAATGGCAATAATAGAGGCAACAACCGGTGTTATGGCAGAAACACTTAACAAGGCACTTCCAAATTTCAAAAATGAATATGAACCTCTTTCACTAGCAACTGGAGCTTCTGCATGTGCAGTTGAATATATGCTGGAACTTGATGGTTTCAATGCACCAATGATTGTTGATCTGTTAACCAAGAGATTCCATAACTATGTTCAGCTTTATCCAACTAGGGGTGCTGCAGCAGAACTTCATAACTGTGACTTCATGGACATGATCTACAGGGGATGGAAGTACTTAGATAAGGAAAGGAGAATGAAAAACGGTTCAAGGGGAAAATTAGCACCTGAAGTTGCTGGTTACAAGGTTGATCTGGATCCTGTTCATAAAAATAATGTTATTATGAATCCTCAACGCTATGCATACCCTGCATGTGCAATATCTGTACGTTTCTCAGCTCTTATGCGTCTTGCAGATTATCCATGTCTATTAACAAGCGAACCAGTTACAGCTACCATGATGACCAATATCATAGCCCTCCATAAAGAAAATCCAGCTTCCCCTGCAAGAGTATGTAAAAACTGTGCATCTGCATGTCTTGTTGATTTCAGACACTGTGCATGCCAGTGGAAAGAAGCAGTATAGAGATCATATCCAAAATTTCTAAAATTACTAATGATTTTTAACGAGGATGGTGGTTTAAAATGAAATGTTATGTGGATGCAATGGAAGGTAAAGATAAAGACGCTGTTGCCATCTGTATTGTATGTGGAATGGGTGTGTGCCTGGATCATGCAATAAGAGAAGATGTAACTATATGGGAGGGTGGTTATCCATTTCCCTCTGAAAAAGTCAGTAAAAACATACCAAGAATACTGTGTCCTGCCTGTTATGCCGCTTTAAAAGGTGGTAAATAATGGCTAATTTAACCAAGAGGATGCTTGCTGAGTTTATTGGTACCTTTTTCCTGGTTTTTATGGGTGCAGGTGCCGCTGCAATCACTCTCATGATCACCAAGGGAACCGCTGCTCCAAATGCGTTTAACATAGGAATTGGTGCTCTTGGAGGATTAGCAGATTGGCTTGCTATTGGTCTTGCCTTTGGATTGGCAATTACAGCTGCTATATATGCTCTGGGAAATATTTCGGGATGTCATATTAACCCTGCAGTTACAATTGGTTTATGGTCTGTTAAAAAATTCCCAGGCCGTGATGTGATTCCCTATATTGTTTCACAGCTGGCTGGTGCATCTGTTGCCAGTATATTATTTGCTGTGATTGTTGGTATGGGTGCAGTTACAATTGGTGGTCTGGGTGCTACTGCTCCTTTTCCAGGAATTGGCTATGTGCAGGCTCTTGTGGCAGAAATAGTTGGTACATTCCTGTTAATGCTGGCCATAATGGGTGTTGCAGTTGATAGAAGAGCCCCTCCAGGATTTGCAGGTTTAATTATTGGTTTGACTGTTGCAGGTGTTATAACAACTGTTGGTAATATTTCGGGTGCATCCTTAAACCCTGCAAGGACATTTGGTCCATATCTTGGAGATTCGTTAATGGGTGGTCCCAATTTATGGCTGTTCCTCCCAATATATATAATTGGACCAATAGTAGGTGCTATTCTGGCAGCTTTAGCATATAATTATATGACAAGTGAAGAAGAAGCCAGCAGAGATTAGTCTGATTTAATCAATATATGATTAAATTCTTTTTTTTCTTTTTTTTAAAATCTTTTATTATACTCCAATTCTTTGAAAAGAATTTTAAATTCTGTTCCCTTTTCGGAATTGATAATTAATTCCCCTTCTATCTGTTCTGTTAAAACTTTTACAAGTAATAAACCAAGGGATTTTAAATTGTTTAAGTCTAGTCCTTCAGGTAATCCTATTCCATTGTCTTTGATCACGAGTTCGTATGTATCTTCAATAGATTTGAGGGATACTGAAATTTTTCCCTGCATTTTATTGGGGAATGCATATTTCAAGCTGTTTGATATGAGTTCACTGATTATTAAGCCACATGGAACAGCTGTTTCCATATTCAATGTGATATTTTCTATTTTGAAAGTTGATTTAACAAGGTTTTTGTCTACGTTGTAGGTATAAAAAAGGTTTGAGATAAGACTTTGAATATAATCCGCAAAGTTTATTTCTTCTAGATCATTTGATTGGTAAATTTTTTCGTGTATCATGGCCATTGATTTAACTCTGTTCTGGCTTTCCTGTAGAATATCAATTGCTTCAACATCGTTTACATACTTTGTTTGCAGATTTAGTAAACTTGATATGATCTGCATATTATTTTTCACTCGGTGATGTATTTCCCTTAAGAGATTTTCCTTTTCTTTAAGTGAGGATTTTATCTCTTTTTCTGCTTTTTTACTTTCTGTAATATCATTGGCAATAAGAAGTATGGATCTTTCATCATCATTTTTAAGTAATGTAAATCTGTTTTCTATCCAATGTTTGTTTCCATTGATTGTTACTTTTGAAATATATGGTGGTGGTGATTTTTCATTCAATGCTTCTTGAAATTTGATTCTTTGCTCTGAATAGTCTTCTGTTTGGTAAAAGTCCATTTCATTAAATGATTTGCCAACCAATTCGTCCTTAGGTAAACCGCTTAAATTTGCTGTGATATCGTTTATATCCAAAATTTTACCGTTTATATCCAGTAAAATTTGTATATATGGGATTTGCCTCAAATAGAGTTCTGTATTTCTCTTCACTATCAAATAGTGCTTCTTCAGCTTTCTTTCTTTCGCTGATATCCATTAACATTCCAGAAATAGTAATATCTTCAAGACTTGCACTAAGGAGTACTGTCAATGTTTTTCCATCTTTCGTAACCATGTCAACATCATGATAACTGATATGTTCTTTGTTGATTAGTAAATTAATCATCTTTTTCCTGTCTTCGGGATATTTATAGAGCTTTGTGCTTTTAATTGTTTTAATATCTTCTTTATTATCATAACCAAACATTTTTGCCATTGCATTGTTTGCAAACAATATATCCCCGTTTAGATCGGTTTTATATACTCCAACCATTGAATTATCAACCAATTCTCTGTACTTTTTTTCACTTTTAATAAGTAATTCTTCTGTTTTTTTATGGTTAAGATTTTCCTTCTTTACAGCTGTATACAGGTTTCTATTATCATTTAGGGTTATAACTTGTCTAATAATTACGAGTCCAATAATAAATCCAACAACTATTTCAATGATTTCAATATTTGAATGGGATAAATTTTCATTTGCCCATGTAAGCAGTGTGAATGCTATTACCACCCATATAAGTGGGAGATAGGTTACAAAATTGGATCTTTGAACCCATATTTTTATTTGAGTATATCTTTTTAGTTCCATTTTTTCTGGGCTGGCCTGTATGAATGCAGCTATACCTATCAAAACAAAACTTAATATCCATCCCGTATCAAGCAATCCTCCTGAAATATATGTTCCCTGTAATGTTTGCAGTGCAAAAATAGTGTCTGTGAATATTTGGACTAAAATTCCAATACTCAAAAATATTACAGGTGCATAAAGTTCGCTAAACTTGCTGTAAATCACTCTTAATAAAACAAAAAAGAGTAATAGATCTCCAATTATATAAATTATGGATACAATAGTTGATATTAAGGTTTCTTCACCGGATAGTGCGGGTATAATTAAAAAAGTCCAGAATATAAGGCTAATAGTAACTATAATTATTCCAATGTTGAGTGATATTTTAATTTTTTCGCTACGGTTGAATGAAAAATGTGACAGGTAATATAATCCCAATGCAAATAGAGGATAAAATAGTAGGTAGAAAATATCTGAAATGGAAGGAAATGGATTGGTATGATATCCAAGCTCTAGAATTGCCCAGGATATGTCGCCTAATGTATAAGATACAACAGATGCCATTATTAGCATCCAAGCTATTTTAAATCGGCCATGAGATCGTGTTGTTGCGTAGAATAGGATTATAATAACCATTAACTCAATTAAAGGAGTAGTTATATCACTGAAAAATTGACGCACTAATGGTTCAATACTTAGCAGTATTGAAATTAATGCAAAACTGATTACAATTACTAAACTGAGTATTATAAAATTTTTAATCGATATTAAAGGTTTATATTCCATATTAACTCCATATTTAAATATTGTGGGAATATTAAGAATTATGTAAATTTATTCATATAATATTGCAATTTTTAAGAACATTATAAAGTTGTTCTTATAAAAATATCTAAGTATTATACAATGAATGTTTTGAATTAACAGGTACAGTTAAAATTGTTTTAATAAAATCTTTTTAATTAAACCAATTGGAATTCATTTAAAATCGTGAAAAATAATCTTTATTCCAAAATTAAGTGATTTGTATGTGGATATATTTCGATAATTATTTTTAATTAAAAAAAAATAGAAAAAAAAGAATTTAAGGTCTTATTGTACTTTCAAACTATTTGTTATTGTGTCAAATAATCCTGCCTGTTTTTGGAAGTCTGAAGAAACTGTTACATACTGTATCAAGTATTGGAAATTATTTCTTTGGAAGTCAATGAATTTTAACTGGGCAGTTGTATTGTTTGAGCTAAGATTGACAGTTGTTACATTAGCTGTTACACCGGCTATGGTTACTGTGCTGTTAGTTCCATTCAGAGATGATAACTGAGTTTTTAGATCAGTTAAATCTTTAGTTGAATTGGCATTTTGTGCTAACTTTATCATGGTTACACCATTACCTTGTGTACCATTTGTCTGGTTGAATGATACATCTCCAAGTGCTATTACAGTTCCATTTTCGGTTGTGTTATCGGCAAGGATAAACCAACTTGATGGATAATTAAAGGATATTCCATTTGCATTATAGGTTTTTGTCGATGTTGTATTGTTTCCTGGTGTGCTGGTACAACCCGATGCGAGTACAACCAGTCCAACAAGAGCAATTACAATAAAAATATATTTTTTCATTATTTCTACCCCTCCAATTTAATATACCAATAACATTATAATATAATATCATCTTTAGACTATAAATATATTTTTCCAAGGGTAGAACTGAAAATACCTATCTTTAACATGTTGGAATATTCTGAAATGGAGTAATTGATAATGTCTTCTTATGGATCAACAGAAACAGAAATTTTAAGGTCAAAACTTATTGAAACCTATAAAGAAAAATCTATTGAAGATTATTTCAAAGGCGAAGAGTTTGAAACAAAACAAGGGTCATGTTATAAAATTAAAGAGAGCCGAAAATTGAAATTAAGCACAATAAGTAAACCAAAAGCCAAAAATAATATTTTAAACGATCTAAAACTTATAAAAGGTATTGGAGACTCGAAGGCAGAAATTCTAAGGTTAAAGGGTTATGAAACTATTGAAGATCTAAGAGAACATCCTCGCTATTCAAATGATGCATGTGAAATAGTTGAAATAGTAGAAGAGGGTGATTTTTCAAGAATAACAGATTATGTTTCCAATAGATACCCCAAATCCCATCCATCAGCCCTTTATTCCTCCTGTTTTTCACCTGATGAAAATTATCTTTTCCTTGATATAGAAACTCTCGGCCTTAAAAGTGTGCCTCTCATATTGATAGGGGTAGCAAGTGTTGAATCTAAAAATATAGTTGTTGACCAATACCTTTTAAGGGACTTGGAAGAGGAAGGAGCAGCATTAGAAGCATTTTTATCTCATGTAGATGAAGATACAGTATTTGTTAGTTTTAATGGACAGACATTTGATCTTCCATATATAAAAGAGAGAATGAGATATCATGGAATTAAACAAAACCTCCAAAGACATCATCTGGACCTTTTACATTTCTCGAGACGAACATGGAAAGATCAGCTACCAAATTGCAAATTGCAAACACTTGAAAAACATCTTTTTAATTTTGAACGTGAAGATGATGTACCCAGCAGTATGGTTCCATCATTTTACAAAACATACGATGAAACAGGTAACATAGGACCTTTAATTCCTATTGTAGAACACAACCGGGAAGATGTTGTAACACTGGCAAGAATATTGTCAAGATTACACACAGAACTAGATGAACAATAGGTATAATTCGATTTTGGAAATTGAAAATTTTATAAAAAAAGTTTTGTTATATATTAAAATGTTTAAAGAGTCTTTTTAAGGGTAATGTATTTATTATATCCTCTTTTTTCGCCCAACCCCTTCTTGCAGTTGCAATACCAAGATGAATATTTTTGAGTTGCGCAGGTGAATGAGCATCGGTATTTACAGCTAGTTTACATCCATGTTCAACTGCCATCTTAATATTCACATCATTGAGATCTAATCGATTCATATGACTGTTAACTTCTAATATGGTACCAGTATCTTTTGATGCATCAAAAATCCTTTCAAGATCTAGTTCATATGCTTTTCTCTCTTGTATTTTCCTGCCTGTTGGATGAGCTATGATGTTAACGTATTCATTCTCCATTGCAGATAAGATTCTACGAGTTAATTCTTTGCTATTCTGATTGAAACCAGAGTGTATACCTGCTAATACAATATCCATTCCATCCAATATTTTATCAGGAACATCTAACAAACCATAGGAATCAATGTTGGCTTCAACACCTTTAAGTATCATAATGTCATCAATTTCATCTTTTAAATTATCAATTTCTTTCATCTGTTTTAGCATGGTTTTTTCATCCATGCCATTGGCAATTCGGAGGCTGCCAGAATGATCTGTGATAGCTATATATTCATAACCCAGTTTCTGAGCTTCATTGGCCATATCCAGGATAGATCTTGATCCGTCGCTCCACTCTGAATGCATCTGGAGGTCTCCTACAATATCATTGTAACCCAAAATTTTTGGTAGTTTTCCTAAACTTGCAGCCTCTACCTCACCAGTATTTTCCCTTAATTCAGGTTCAATATATTCCATTCCAAAGGATTTGAAAACATCCTCTTCTGTATTACCTGCAACAAGTTTTTGACCCCTGAAAACTCCATATTCGCTGAGTTTCAGTCCTTTAGAAATGGCTATTCTTCTAAGAGCCACATTGGTTTCTTTCGAACCTGTAAAGTACATAAGTGCAGAACCAAATGATTCATCATCAAATACTCTTAAATCAACATCTATACCATTTTCTTTAAGACGTACAGTTGATTTTGAAGGACCACTTACAACAACATCACGTACCATATCCATACCTGTAAAATATGCCATAACCTCAAGTGGTTGGTTGGTTGTGACAAGAATATCAATATCCCCTACAGTTTCCTTTCTACGCCTTATAGATCCTGCTATTTCAACCCTTTCAACATAATCCAGTCTATCAAGTTCATTTTTCATTTTCACTGCAATGGGAAGTATATGTCCCAGAAGTTTTCTACCTGTGCTTTTTCTTGCATATTCAAGGTTTAAAAGTATCTTCCTTTCTGTAGTCTCGCCCATGCCCTTAAGCCTTCTGATTCTGTGCCTTTTTGCATTTTTCTCAAGGTCATCAAGGTTTTTAATACCAAGTTCATTGTATAGCTGTTTTATACTTTTAGGACCTAACCCCTCAACAGCTATTAATGCATCGTAGTCAACTGGAAATTCCTTTTTAAGATTTTCAAGATATTCAAGTGAACCACCTGTATCAACTATCTCTTCAATTTTCTTGGCAATTTTAGCACCAATCCCTGGCAGTTCCTGTAATCTTTCTTCTTTTCTTATGTCTTCAATATCCTCGGAAAGATTTTCAACTGTATGTGCTGCTTTTCTGTAGGCCAAAGTTCTAAAGTCAACAGCTTCTATTTCCATTAGATCTGCAACCTGATTCAATACCGATGCAACCATCTGGTTTTTCATGATATTATATAGTAATTAACAATTAATAATTCTTGTTAAATTCATTATCTATCAACAAAATTTAGAGTGAATACAGTCCAAAATCTTTTTTTCAATCAATAAAAACACTTGTTTAAAAGAATATTTTTACAAAATTTAATTACAAAGGAATGATAAATAATAAGATAATTTATCATTAGAATTGGGATGGAACCCTATTTCAAAGGTATTTTCATTGATATATAATAAAAGAGTTGTATCTGATAATTGTCTTAGATCATTGTTAAATATTGAATTAAAATTTTAGGGGTGATTTTAATGGTTGAAGAAAAGTATGAAAAGGCAAGTTTTGCTGCAGGCTGTTTCTGGGGTGTTGAAGCTACTTTTAGAGATCTTAAAGGTGTAGTATCTACTTCGGTAGGGTATATGGGTGGATCAACAGAAGATCCAACATATGGAGATGTTTGTTCAGGTTCAACTGGACATGCTGAAACAGTACAGATCATATACGACCCAACCAAGATATCATACGAGAAATTACTGGAAACTTTCTGGAATAAACACGATCCAACAACTAAAAACAGACAGGGCCCCGATGTTGGAAGTCAGTATCGTTCAATTATTTTCTACCATAATGAAGAACAAAAAAACCTTGCAATTGAATCCAAGAAAAAACTTGAAGAATCGGGTAAATACAACCAACCAATTGTAACAGAGATTATTCCTGCACCAAAATTCTACCCAGCAGAAGATTACCATCAGCAATATCTTGAAAAGCGTGGAAGAAAGTTCTGTGGAATATAATATTTATATTCCCATATTTTTAAATTAAAAATAAAATGGGATCAATAGTGTTCTATAAATATTGAAATCTGTTATTCAATATTTAATAGATTTTTTAAATTTTCAAAATTATTTGCAGTTACAAACCTTGGTGGTATACTGCGCTGGATAGATCCGGAAATTCCAAGCAGATCCTCCATTTCAGGGGATACTGCATGATAGTTTCTACCAATTTTGTTGAGCTTTCTTTTACTCAATAAAACAGCTTTATCCAGAAGTTTGCTGGTTTTATCATAACCCTTTACAATTACAAGTTTTTCAAAACCTTCAGATTTAATATGTGAGTTGTTTTTGTAAAGTTTTATACTTTGTATTTGTTCATTGGGGTTGAGTTTACTAAAGTCAATAACTTCCTCAACCTCAAAGTATCCTATTATATACAAAGCCTCTTCATAATCACTATTTTCAAATGGTGTTAAACCCACATAAAAAACCAAATAATCAGTTTTTTCAAGTTTCAAAAGATAATTTCTTTTACTTGTCTGATCCCCATACGTATATGTATCAAATTCTGGGTCAAAGTGTAACTTTCTCTTTTTAATCTTATCTGGAAGGTATTTCGAGAATGGTATACCATTATTTCCCAGTGTTGTCTCAAATGTCCTTTTTTCAATTGTTTTACTATTTTTCTCCGATAATGGTATATATTCGAAACTTCCGTTGGAAAAAATCGGTGCAAGTGCTCCATCTGTTCCTTTGTCAATTCCGACCCTTAAGAGCATTGCTTTCATTTTTTACCCGAGTTTTTTAGTAATTCATATCATATTTGAGTTACAGAAATAATTATAGTAATGTTTATGATTTTATCATAAAATATAGTGTTTAGCATGATCCTCTCTAATAAAAATAATCATAGATTTACGAATATTAACTGAAATTTCAAAAAAATTTTAGAATGTGTAATTTTGTTGGAAGTTGATAAGATTAAAAAATTTTTTAAAGGTGACAAACTTGCAGAATATCTTGGAATAGAACTTGTAGATGTTTTAGACGGGGGGGCTATTGCAAGGCTGGATATTAGAGATGAACATTTAAATGGTATAGGCACTGTTCATGGTGGGGCAATATTTACACTTGCAGATTTCACATTTGCTGTTGCAGCCAACTCCCATGGAAGAGTAACAGTAGCAATCAATGTTAGTATCTCATTTATGAAAGCAGCTACCACTGGAACATTGACAGCAATTGCAAAGGAAATATCATTAAATCCAAAGCTAGCAAGTTACACAGTGAATGTATGTGATGATGAGGGAGATATTGTGGCCATATTCCAGGGAATGGCCTACAGGAAAAGGGATAAAATCGTTATAGATTGATTTATTTATCTTTCAATTTTTAACTGGATTTATTGATATCTATTAAATTATTAACTCAATATCTTATGTTGAATTAGAAAAATATTAATTCATTTAAATCCATAATATAAAATAGAAATCTTTTCAGATAATATTTTTATATATTTTATCAAGGAGGAATAGTATTGGACACCGATGACATAATTAAATTATTGAACGAGGATTTTGTCAGGGAACTTGAAGCATCCATGATCTATGTATTCAATTCATTTATTATTGAAGAATGCGAGTCCAGTCGTGTTACAGAGGCAATATCAGTAGATGAGATGAGACACATGTGGTGGTTGGCAGATCTCATAACCAAAAGAGGTGGAAAACCTACAATGGAACACAAGAAACTTGATTTTGGTGGTGAAGACTTAAAAAGTATACTTAAATATCAAATACAACTAGAAACTAATGCAGTAGATAGATACAATCACCATATAGACATTATAGATGATGAAGAAGTTGTGGGTGTTCTGAAACATATATTAGATGAAGAAAAAAGGCACCGAAAAGAATATAAAATAAGATTGGATGAACTGGAATAATTTAAATATCAAATTTATTCCAAAAAATTGTATTCCACATTTTTTTTATAATTTTAACTAACTTTCTATTTTTTATTTAATAATTATCATACTCAAAACTATTTTTTAGATAAAAAAAATATTATGGATGGGAATGTATTGAGGTAGTAGGAATTTTGTTCTTGATATTATTGATTATCCTTTTTCGTACCCTATCTGGAAGGGATCTAAATGGTCTGGACTTCATTGTTCCAAAGTAGGGGTCTTCAAATAGGAGGCCCTCAAATTCAACTGCATGGTTGTATCTTGGTATATAGTGCCAGTGCACATGAGGGTCAGGTGGTTCTTCAAGGTACGAAGCATTCATAAGAGAACCCCAGTTTGACATTGTGACGTCAAAACACTGTTTAACAGCAAATTCTAATTTAAATACAAGTTCACCAAATTCGAGCCATTCATCACATTTAAGCCCTGAAAGATCTTCTTCATGCCTGTTTAAGGCCACTACACATGTACCTATATTACTCTGTTGTGGAGCAAGAAAAACAATCCAGTATTTGGTTTTGAAAATAAAATCTCCGAAGTTATATTTCTCAAGCTTTTTGCAGTACTCACATTCCAACAATAAACCCCCCATAATTATTCATATAAATCATTGAGATATAATTTCCTTTACCTTATTTTATATATATCTAGCAGTCATCTGTATTAAATATTAGATCAACCAACACATCTATATCACATCAAAAGAAGAGGGAAGAAAATGACATTTAAACAGGAAGAATTGGGAGAATTGGAAGAACAGCTTGTACTTCTTTACAGATTTGTATCACAAAACAACACACTTAAAAAATTTTATTACGAAGGTGTAGACATCAAACCTTCATTTAAGGATGAAACAGGAATATTGACCGGGCTCGTTAATAATGAAGAATCAGAGGAAATATTAAAGTCGTGTATAATGGAAATTGAAGATGCAAAGCAAGAAAAGTTAAATGAGTTCCATGAAGTACTTGATTCTTATGATATGGAAGTACTCTTCAAGAAATATGGAATGAGCGGTGTGGAAGACGTTGATAAACTTGATATCAAGAAGTTAGTTGGGTCTCTATAAATTATTTCAATAAATAATTACAAATATAATATAAAAGTTTATAGTCTTTTAAGAAAATGGAGTGATTAAAATTGAAATTTCAGCGAGGTAGTTTATTCAAACCCGAAAATAACCACTATAAATTTGCTGGAACTTTATTGATTGTAGCATGTATTCAATATCTTATAGCAGTTAACATTTCTGAATCCATGTTTCCAGGTAACTACAGCATTGCATTAAACAGTATGAGCGATCTAGGAGGTACAATACCACTTGTGGATCCATCTGCTCTAATTTTTAACATCAGTAATATTATATTGGGAATTTTAATAGTGCTGCAGTGTATTTAATACTTAAAAGTGGGGGATGCCGTTTATTCTCATCGTGTCTTCTTATTTTTGGCATAAGTATTGGTTTACTTGGTATATTCACTGAATACACCCCAGCGATCCATGTAACATTAGCAGCATTTGCATCTATCTTTGGAAGTTTAGCTCTCTTGTTCAGTTACAGACTTGGAATAAATATACAGATGACCGTTATATCAATTGTACTGGGATTAATAGCCCTTATAACCTTTATTTCACCTTTAATTTTTGGTATAGGTGATACTAATCAATTTGGACTGTATTTTGGTATTGGCGGATCTGAAAGGTTGATCATATATCCAATAATTTTATATCTAACTGCACTGGGCGGATACCTTTCAAGCCGTGGAAAAGATTGGGTTAAACTCAGATTCACCGAGGGTTACTAGTAAAATTATTTAGAAATTATAATAAATTTGAAGAAAAATTTCTATGTGTCTTATTATTTTCCGAACTATAACCTAAGCCATGACATACTTTTTAATAAATTAGTATTATATAATGAAATTACCCCGAAAATTGAAAATCTCATTAGCCTTGATTAAATCAATACAATATATTAATTGGGGTTATACTATACCTTAATAGTAACATCTGTTTAGGTCGGTTTTCAGTATAATATCATTGAACTCTTTTAATGGTTATTTGGTTCGTTTTGGTGCCTATTTAGTGCCTATACTATAAAGATTGTGTGCACTTAATATACAGTTTGTATGCGTTAAAACCTTCCTTTTTAGCTATTCCAATAAAAATTTATACCTCTGTTTACCTGGTTTTTGGCGCGGTTTTAGTTCATAATTGATCACAAAATAATCGAGAAAAAAAGATATTATAATCGAGTAAAAACAAAGTATAATAAAGTGAAAGTGAACTAGAAAAAAGTCATGTTATCGTTATGAAACTGTTAAACAATGTTAAGTTTTGATAAGGATAACAGTTTGATGTAATATAAGGGGAAAATGAGTGCTTTCTGGACGAAAAAGAGCTATATAATCATGAATTGTTCGATGAACATAAAGGTGGATTATTTTCGTGCGAGAAGAATTTAATAAGACATATAAGTTTAATGGACCATTTGGACTTTATCAATTTAAGGGATATGGGTTTGGATAGAGGGGAGAATGGAAATTACTTGGATATTGGCCTGAAATCGTGGAGTGTGTTTAAATAATAGGATTGAATATGAATACTATTTTCAGCGAAATCCAGTTCAGAGTTACTTGATAACATATCTATTAGTACTAAATTTATTAAAATAAAAATAAATATTTGCTGACCACTAGAAATTTAGTTAGTATTTATATTAGTAAATTATTCTAAATAGGATGTGATCGTGGTTAAATCTAAATGAAATTATCAATAAGATGAAGAAGATCTTGGTCAATCTTCAGAAATGTTATCTATCTATTAAATGTGATAATGATGAGACGTAAAATAGCAATCTTTATAATTCTATCAATTGCAATAACATTAACAATCACAGAAGCAAACTTTATAATACAATCTATAACCCCGACAGTAGAGTTAGGGCCTGAAATCATAGTCGCAGATTTAGGATATAACCCGGACGGATTAGAAGTTAGGGGTCAAGCAGCACATTACAATGGAGAACACGTAATAATCATAGATGATTCGGAGATTAATCGGCCAGATGTCGATGGTGTGATTCTCCATGAAATGGGACATATCTATAATCATGAATGGAGCGAAGCCCAATGTGATAAATTTGCAGCAGAAAATGGACATCCAATAAGTCAGGATGCCTATTCCGGAGCAATATAATATATATAACCATGATCTGTATGGTTTGAACACCAGGGAGATTAGAGAATTGAAATAATTATTTTTTATCAATTGGTCCTTTTGAATAATTATAAGGATTACTTATCCAAACATTAACATTTACTTCACGTTTCCCGATAATGCCTTATAAATTGTCTTTTTCAGATCGTTTGTAGTTTGTGCTTGAACAGCACTCCAAGTTTTTTTATTTTCCATATTCAAACCTCCTTCTCCCATCTTGAGTTAATTGAATAATTCTGAAATCCTGTATGTGGTAAATTTTTTAAAGTCTCACGTGTAGCTAATGGAATTGCATTATTAATAGATTGTATAATACTATTCACTGTATTGATAACTAATTGATTAATTTCTTCAGTTGTTGTACCTTCAGGTAATTCGGGAATATTAATTTGAGGGTAACTCATATTACTTAAATTAATATTTACTTGAGGAGGGATCTGTCTCAATTTTCTTGCAACCAAATCCTGTTTAAAAACATCACATCCATTTCTACTTTCCACACTTGCTAAGTTTAGACCATTCCAAATATGTTCTTCTGGATTATTTGAAATAAGATACTCTTCATGCCTAAGAGGATTTTCGAGCTCAAATAATTTTTTGTATTCCTCATATAAAGCCCACAATTCGGTACCAATTTCTCCAATATCTTCATTTTCAGCATCTTTAACTTGTTTAAGCCCTAGATATTCTTTTGCTTCAGTTCGGTTAATAGCATGTGAATGTGAATAAATTTCTGATGATATTTTTTTAACAATAGCTTTGTTTTCTACTTCAGTGAAAGGTTCCGATCTAGTATTTAATAATCTTTAAGCTACAAGTTTTGTTTGATCTAATAATCTACTAGTCTGCCCTAATGCTAAAGGGTGGACATTATTTCTATTTTCTTCCTATTTTTTAATAAAAACTTTATATATTCTTTTTTTGTTGATAATTTAATTTTCCACCGCAATGACATGCATCAAAATCTTCTAAAGATTCTCCATCTTCTAATATAACTCATATTTTCATTTTATTTTTTCGTTCATGATCTTTTTTTGTAATTCAACTTTTAGTTCTCTGATAAATTTCAAAAAATATTTTAAAAACTTCGAATGCTGTTGCCAATGCAAATGCTATCATCATAACAATCAATGCAAATATCACACCTAAAGATACAAGATTATGACTGAAACTAAGAGGGAATATTATATAGAAGGTATAGACTGCTATTAATCCTAATATATTCATAAAAACTTTCAATAGATGACGGAACCATGATGGATCGTAAAATAGAAATAGTATATTACCTATAATTGCAGATCCAATTGCTAGGTTAAATGCCCAGAGAACTTGACTGAATGTGGCTGATATGAATGAAAGATTCCAATTCATGATATTGTTAGCAATATAAAGTATGATTAAGTTTGCAATTATTGCAAAGATATATTCAGATTTAATAACTGCTTTTTCTTTCATCAAACCATTTTTAATGTTTTTAACGAAATCTTTAGAATCATTCTTATTTTTAACTTTATCATTTGAACTGTCACTCAAAGCAATCAACCCCCTAATATTATTTTCTCTTTATAAGTATTCTGTTGTTGATAAAGAGGTATTGTAAATAATTACATGTAAAATATACAAAATTATCTCAAATGATATATTAGAAATACATTTAAAAGTAGTATAAAATGTTGATTAAATTATTTATTTTTATTTTAATATATTTGGTTAAAATTAATAGAATATTTTAAAAAAAATAGAGCGGGCCCGACGGGAATTGAACCCGCGGCAACTCGGTTAAGAGCCGAGCGCTCTGCCAGACTGAGCTACGGGCCCCGAAAAAACCAATACCATAATAATGTTGTATATTTCCACATTACATGTGATTTCCACATTATAATAGTACAGGCTTTTTAATCATATTGAATCTTCTATTTAAATAGTTTTGTTTTTGATCCTATAGTAAATGCAATTGCGTAAAGGTCTTTTTCCCATTTATTTTAGAACTTCGATTAATTAGTTAAATTCATTATTGTGATTAATTTATGGATTAATTCTTATCACATTTTGGGGTGTTACAATCATGTTGATCTTTTGATCATGGGATTCACTAGGAACATCTTCAATTATCTGTATATCATGTACTGTGCTTACAACAGGTGTATTAAATTTTATAGAACCTATATCAAGTAG
This sequence comes from Methanobacterium sp. SMA-27, assembly GCF_000744455.1. Lineage (NCBI taxonomy): Archaea > Methanobacteriati > Methanobacteriota > Methanobacteria > Methanobacteriales > Methanobacteriaceae > Methanobacterium > Methanobacterium sp. SMA-27. The sequence continues at coordinate 1,088,309 of NZ_JQLY01000001.1, forward strand.
ATGTGATATTTCCATGTCTCCATATCCGCCACCTTTGCCCAACCTACCACCAGATATGTCAACAGCAACCGAACCCTCAACCACCATATCAACAACTGGAAATGATTTTACTTCTGTTCCATATTTTAATGCTCCTTTAATGGTTGCTGCTTCTTTTTTATGTTCTTCAACATATTTTGGGTTAATTATAATGTAACCATTTAATAGTTTAGGTGATGCCATGATCAGAGTTTTACCATCAATAAGACAGTTTTCACGAACTTTTATCTGGGCTGTATCTGGACTGACGAATATTATAACTGATTTTTTCCATTCACATGTGTTTCTAAGCATTTCTGCAGCATGTTTTGATCCATTAAAGTCAGGTATTCTTCCATAAGAATCTGATCTTGAGATGCTTTGTTTTATCATCTCTTTCCAAATCATCTTTCTTACAGATTCCTTTGTATCTACAAACATTAGGCACACCAATAAATTATAAAATATTTAGAAGGAATAATGGTTTAAATTCCAGTCAATTATAATTAGATATGTATAATCCATTAATACTTTTAATTTAATACATTTTTAAAAGTATTAAGCATTTTTAAAACAATAGTATATATAACAAACTTTATAAAGTTGTAAAACAATTATTTTTATAACTGTATTTTTTTTTAAATGTAACTAAATAATTAAGTTAGGCATTTATATAGTATAATAATAGTTTATAATACGTTAATGAGAATAATAAGAAAACAAGTAATAAAAAAATAGTTTTCTTTAAGATTACACACGGTTGTGATATTAAATGGCAGGAATTGTAGGATATGGAGTTTATATACCTTCATACAGGATAAAAGTAGAGGAAATAGCAAAAGTTTGGGGTGACGACCCTAAGGCAATATCAAGAGGACTGGTTGTACAGGAAAAATCTGTTCCGGGTCCTGATGAGGATACAGCAACAATATCTGTTGAAGCTGCCCGAAATTCCCTTAAAAGAGCTATGATTGATCCTCAAAAAATAGGAGCAGTATATGTGGGTTCAGAATCACACCCATATGCAGTCAAACCAACTGCAACAATAGTTGCAGAAGCTGTACAAGCAGCACCAGAAATGACAGCAGCAGATCTTGAATTTGCATGCAAAGCTGGTACAGCAGGTATGCAGATATGTATGGGATTGGTAGATGCAGGACAAGTAGAATATGGTCTTGCAATAGGATCTGATACAGCACAGGGAGCACCAGGAGATGCACTTGAATACACTGCATCCGCAGGTGGAGCAGCATATGTTATCGGTAAAAAGAATACCCTAGCAGACTTTGAGGGAACATACAGTTTTACAACTGATACCCCAGATTTCTATAGAAGGGAAGGAAAACCGTACCCTAAACATGGAGGAAGGTTCACAGGAGAACCAGCATACTTCAAGCATGTACTTTCAGGTGCAAAAGGATTATTTGATAAAATAGGAACAGAAGCTTCAGACTATGACCATGTTATTTTCCACCAGCCCAATGGTAAATTTTATATAAGGGTCGCTAAAAAACTTGGATTCAACGAAGAACAGTACAAAACAGGTTTATTAACACCTGTAATAGGAAACACATACTCCGGAGCAACACCACTTGGACTTGCTGCAGTACTGGACATTGCTGAACCAGGAGACAGGATCATGGCAGTATCATATGGTTCAGGAGCAGGAAGCGATGCTTTCAGTATAACAGTAAACGACCGTATAGATGATGTTAGAAATAACGCACCACATGTAACTGATATGGTTAGTAAAAAGATCTATGTTGATTATGCAGTTTATGCCAAGTATAAGGGAAAAATTAGAATGGCTTGGATGCCATAAATTAACTTTTTTAAAAAGTTCGAAGATTTAAAAATTATGATAAATATTAAAATTATTGATTCATTGTTTAATAAACATATTATGAATCTTTTAGATATTATGGAGGAATTTAATTGAGAGATGTTGCAATTATAGGAGTCTCACAGACCAAGTTTGGAGAGCTCTGGGAAGTATCATTTAGGGATATGATAACAGAAGCCGGAATGAAGGCAATTAAAGATGCAAACATCGAGGGAGACGAACTTGATGCCATGTATGTTGGAAACATGTCAGCAGGTCTTTTCGTTGAACAGGAACATATAGCATCATTAATAGCAGACCATGCAGGTTTAACACCTATTCCCTGTGCAAGGATTGAAGCAGCCTGTGCATCAGGAGGTCTTGCTTTAAGAAACGGTATCATGGCTGTTGCATCAGGATACCATGATATAGTAATCTCCGCAGGTGTTGAAAAAATGACAGATGTTGTTGACCCAACACCCGCAATAGCAACTGCGTCAGACCAGGAATGGGAGGCACAACAGGGAGTTACATTTCCATCACTCTATGCAATGATGGCAAAACGTCACATGCATGAATATGGAACAACAAGGGAACAGCTTGCAATGGTATCTGTACTTAATCATAAACATGGAGCTAAAAACCCACTTGCACAGTATCCTATGGAAATAACTGTTGATCAAGTTTTAAATTCAAGTATTGTAGCAGAACCTCTTAGATTACTAGACTGTTCACCTGTTTCAGATGGGGCAGCAGGTGTAATTTTATGTCCTGCAGAAGATGCAAAAAAATACACAGATACACCAATTTATGTTAAAGCATCTGCCCAGGCATCAGGTACAATAGCATTACACGACAGGAAAGATATAACAACCATAGATTCAACTGTACATGCTGCTAGAAAGGCATATGATATGGCAGGTATGACACCTAAAGATATAGGTGGTGTGGAAGTGCACGACTGTTTCAGTATAAATGGACTTTTAGCAATAGAAGATCTCGGTTTTGTTGAAAAAGGTCAGGGAGGTCCGGCAATAGAAGATGGACTAACTGAACTCGATGGACAAATACCTGTTAACCCATCTGGAGGTCTCAAAGCAAGAGGACATCCATTAGGTGCTACCGGAATTGCTCAAGCAGCAGAAATGGTATGGCAGTTACGTGGAGATGCAGGAAAGAGACAGATTGAAGGTATTGAAGTGGGTATGACCCATAACATTGGTGGAACCGGTGGAACCGCAGCTGTTCACATACTTTCACGTTAAATATATTTGTAAAAAAATAAAAATCAATATTTAGGTCTTAAATGACCTAAATAAAATTAATTTTTTTTTAAATTATTTCATATAGTTCATTTTTATTATACTAATTATCAATAAGTAAAAAAAATTACTATTTATCACACTTCTACATTGGGTAACAACAACATTTGTACTCACAAATTACATTTTAAAGATAAAATGAATCTATTTCATAAAAATTAACTATTTATTTTTTCTAACATTCATATCGATTATTTCTAAATTAATATTTATAATTAAAATTATTAACTAATAGTCAGTTTTTTAACTAATAGTTAGAAAGTTATCCTAGTTAAGATTTAAATAACTATTCAGTCAACTTATTATTTGGTGAGTTTCATGCCAAAAGTAGTACCTGAATACAAGAAAATTGCAATAGAAAAGATTACAAATGCTGCATATGATGTTTTCACAAATAAAGGGTACCATAAAACAACAATGGATGATGTTGCTAATGAAGTCGGGGTTAGCAAAGCATCTCTGTACTCATATTTCAAGAGCAAGGAAGAAATTCTCCAAACTGTAACTAAAGAAAATTTAAATTTATCATTCACTGATTTTTTTGATAATAAGGATTCATTAAATCCATTAGAAGATCTTTACAATTATATAGTTGAATTTGAAGATACAATCCATCTAAATTTTGAAATGAATTCATTATCATCGCACAATAAAGAAATTTCTATTGTAAACAAAGATCTATACGAGAAAAAAATTAAAACATTAACTAATTTTATTAAAAGAAATCAAATTAAAGGAAATATCCAAACTAATATCAACGCCCTCACAATAGCCCACCTTTTAAATGCTGTATACATAGATCTATGTATGCAGTTGATTATAGGAATAGACAAAACCAAGATACGTGAATCTTGGAACAATTCTATATCGGTAATACTTGAAAAGGATACACAAGATAACCAGAAAACATTAAATAAATATTTTTCGAATTTTTAAATCAGGGGTAGGTTATTTTTTTTCCATTTCCTGATTCCCCCAGAAATATTTTTGAGATCTTCGAAACCTGATTTTTTCATTGTTTTAATTGCATTAGAGCTTCTACGGCCAGAATGGCAATAAACTAGATACTTTTTATTTTTGTCAAGTTTTTCAATTTCTAGTTTGAAGTATTTAGAATTGTAATTAATATTAAGAGAATTTTCAATATGTGTCTCACCATATTCTTCAGGAGTTCTAACATCAAGAATAACAAAACCATCTTTGTTGTTATTGGTTATAATTAATTCAAATGCTTCTTCTGGTTCAATATCATTTTTATTGTTTCTTCTAAGTGTAAACATAAATAAAACCTTTATATCAATAATTTAATAAAAATAAATAATAGTAATAATCGTTTAGATCAACTTGTATTCCGCCACATTACAATTTCATTTGTATTTTATAATTCATTATGAAATTTATATTGATATAACCAGGTAATCTTATTTTTTTTATATGATTAATATATCTAAATCTTAAATTAAAGGAGTATAAAAATTTGTTTAATAAAATTATGAATAAGATTTGAGATAATTTAAAAAAAAAGTTAAGTATTTAAAAAAAGGAAATGTATTTAACAGGAGTTTCCTGTTAATTTACATCATAGGAGGCATGCCGCCAGGCATTCCACCCATACCTTCCATTCCACCTTCTGGCATTGGTGTTCTTGTTGATGCTATCATATCATCGATACGTAGTATCATTTCAGCAGCTTCTGCAGCAGACTGTATTGCCTGTTTTTTTACCCTTTTAGGTTCAATAACACCGGCTTTTTTCATGTCTGTTACATCGCCTGTGAAGACATTTAGTCCCATGTATGGTGATTTTTCATGTGCAGCTCTTAAATCTACTAAAGCGTCGATACTGTCGAGTCCTGCATTTTCTGCTAGTGTTTTAGGTACAACTTCAAGTGCAGCTGCAAATGCTGCTATTGCTAATTGTTCCCTTCCACTTATGGTGTCTGCGTAGTCTTTTAATTCTTTGGCTATGGCTATTTCTGGAGCGCCTCCACCAGCTACTACTTTACCATCTTCTACGGTTGCTGCAACTACTCCTATTGCATCGTCAACTGCCCTTTCAACTTCCTCTGCAACGTGTTTGGTACTTCCTCTGAGTATGATTGAAACAGCTTTAGGGTCTACACAGTCTTCAACGAATAATAATATTTCATCGAAGATCTTCTTTTCGTATACCTGTCCTGCTATTCCAAGATCTTCAGGCTGTAGGTCTTCTAGGTTGGTTGCAACCCTTGCACCTGTTGCTTTTTCTAATCTTTCAATGTCAGATTTTCTAACCCTTTTAACTGCAAGTATTCCTTCTCTTGCGAGGTAATGTTGTGCGAGGTCGTCTATACCTTTCTGACAGAACAATACGTTTGCTCCGCTTGCAATAACTTTATCAACCATGTCCCTGATCATGTTTTCTTCTTGTTCGATGAAAGCAGCCATCTGAGATGGGTCTGTGAGTTTTATTTTAGCATCGGTTTCTAGACTTTTAACTTCTATTGGGTATTTTAAAAGTGCTATTTTAGCATTTTCTACCTTTTTAGGCATTGATGGGTCAAGCCTGCCTTTGTCTATTACAACACCGTTAACTATCTGTGATTCTTCAACTGTTGCGCCCTGGATCCTGTTGATGTTTATGTGGTCTTTGTCAACGTATCCATCTTCTTCAACCATTTGTACAGCTTTCACAATTAGTTCTGCTAATGGTTTTCTGGCTTTTTCTGTTCCTTTTCCAGTCATTGCTGTCATTGCAATGCTCAGAAGTGTATCACGGTCAGAAGCATCGATTGAAATTTTGTCAAGTATTTCCTGTGCCTTTATTGCTGCTTTCCTGTAACCCATGGATATTACTGTTGGATGGATTTCCATTTCAAGGAGATCTTCAGCTTTTTTCAGGAGTTCACCAGCAATTATAACTGCTGTTGTAGTTCCATCTCCAACTTCGTCTTCTTGGGTTTTTGCAACTTCTACTAACATTTTAGCTGCAGGATGTTCAATGTCCATTTCTTTAAGAATTGTTACACCATCGTTGGTTACAACAATATCTCCGAGACCATCAACAAGCATTTTGTCCATTCCTTTAGGACCTAATGTTGTTCTAATGGTTTCTGCAAGTGCTTTACCTGCCATTATGTTCATTCTTTGAGCGTCTCTTCCCAGAAGTCTTTCTGTACCTTCGGGTAGTATTATAATTTGTTGGCCTTGGCCACCTAACTGTGCCACAATATCATCTCCTTTAATTTCATTTTGTTATCTTGTTATGTATTTTATCAGTGGGTTAGAGGTTCTATAAATAGTTTGTGATCAATCATTCTTAAAAACAAGTTATTAAACCTGTCAGACATTAAATAACTATTAATCTCTCTTGTATTACTCTATAAAATACTTTCAAACATTTTTGATGTTTCTATTTTAATCATAATATAATATTATGAAATTGAATTTTTTGAATTAATTGAAATTAGAGCTATGAATTTTTACTATTAAATGATTCAATTGCACTGTCAACAACGTTAATAATTGCACTTTTTAGTTTTTCATTGTTTCCATCTGTTACAATTGGAATATTATCACAATATATAACTTCAAGACCTGCTTCAAGCGCATCTTTAGTAGCAACATCAACAGCTGCTGCTTTTAATTCTGTAAGCATAACATCTGCTTGTCCTATATGTTTTTTAATATCTTTCTGTAAGAGTGGTCTGTTAGAAAGATATGGGGTGGTTCCAACAACATTACATCCATAGAAATCTTGGAGATGTTCAATTAATACATCTTTAATTGAATCAGGTGCTGTTGTAGCAAAAAGAACATTCTTACCCTTTATATCACCAAGTGGTTTTGGTCTGAAAACTGTTGATATTACAGTTGCATCGGGGTTTATTTCTTTAATAAAGTTCTCAATCTGTTGAACCTTTTCATTGCTAGCCATTGGTTCTTCACACATGGTTAAAATAACTAGATCAGCCAACCCTATTCTAAAGGGTCCAAAGAATTTTTCAATGTTTATTATTGGCTGGTTAACACCAACTAGTACAATATGTTTATCTGTTTTTATTGGTGGTATGGCTGCTCCACTTCCCTCCATAATTACAAAGTCTGAATCTACAGTGTTGGCGAGTTCTGCTCCTTTCTTCATGTTGGTTATGAAAACATCCCCAACCATACCTCCACCACATCTTCTGCAGCCAATGGTAAGAATACGACTCATCAATGCATCTTCCCAGTGGTCTGAGGCAGCATGTACACCTTTATTGGACTGTTCCATAAGATACTCGGGTGTTATTTCAATTTTATCCCCATGTACAATTTCAGGTTCCTCTGGCCCTCCACGACCCATTGCAACTACACAAGGATTGTAATTATTTTTATGAATTAATCTTGCAGCGTATGCTGATACCGCAGTTTTTCCTATTCTTTTACCGGTTCCAAGAATTTTAAGGGAAGGTTTTTTTAATACTTCATGTTCTGTGATTGGATAAAATTTAAAGTCTGGTCCTTCATAGGGTATTCCAAGTGAAAGTACAACTGTTGCAATTTTAAACCTTTTAGAATAGTCCACAATTGGTTCATCCGATAGATCCATCACAACATCAACATTGTATTCCGTTACAATGTCGGCTATTTTTGTATATGGTATTTTATGATGATCTTCACCAAAGTAAACAGGTCTTCCAAGTTGTTTAGTAATTCCTTCCTCTGATGAGTCTCTTAACTTTTCAGTACCTCCAATAAATACTACAGCTACCACTTCTTCGTGTTCAAGACTATCAAGCATATCAAGGGCAGATTTTGTTACTGGAAAGTAGTGTTCGCCATCAACTAGGCATAGCATTCTTCTCAGGGTTTTCATTTTCAATAACACTCCGTTGAACGAATATTAATATTATTAAATCTAAAAAAATTTGTTTTTATAATAAATATATATTTTATTATATTTTTTAAAAATGCATCATAATTAGCAATGAAATTATTTTTGAAATAATACTAAAATTACATTATGCTATGTTTTGATAATAAAGTATGATCAAATGAAATGATAAATTCTAATATATGTACAGTTTTTTAAAGATAAAAAACTGTTTTACATAGTTATTTTTTGGTTCTGGTATCTTAATGCTCCATCATCTTGAAATTTAATTAGTTCCTTTTTGGATCGTTTTACCAGTTCAAAAAGCCCGTTGGAAATATTTGTTGAAGTTCCACCATTATTGTTAGCAATTACCTCGGAAATAGCGGTCGAAAGTACAAAAATAGCATATTTATGTTCGGCTTTTGTCCGGTGTATATGGTGAGGGCTTATATTGAGACAGATATATTCTTTACACTCGTCTTTCACTGTGTATTCGTCTTCCAGATTCTTTAAAACGTATACCAGAAACTGATGTATTGTATGAGCTCATCCTTGTACATTTTTACAGACACCTTCTTTTTAAGGATATTCAATGTTTCTGAGGGCATGTTTTATATATACTTTACTGAGTACCTTAAAAAAAGACATAAGGACTTAATGATGTAATTAACAAGTAAGTTACATGCCTACATATTGTACATAAAAATTGTGTATCATTACTGATAAAGGTTTTGAATATCAGTATCATTCAAATCATAAAAGTGGTTACTTATGAACCCCGCAGATATGAAATTCATACTAAATATTTATGGCTTATAAAATCAATTACTGGTAAAATATTTAACTTTAAAGGAACCAAATAGATTTGATAGGATGAAAATAATAAAATTGGAAGATCATAAAAACCAGGAACTATTCGAGCGCTCTAAGCTTGATGCAGAAGGAGCTATGGATACTGTAAAAAGTATATTGGCTGCAGTGAAGAAAAATGGAGATATTGCACTCAAACAGTACACTGAAAAATTTGATATGGCATTGTTAGATGTAATTAGGGTTGAAGATGATGCAATTGAAAAGAGTCTTTTAAATTTGGATGAAAAGTTAATAAATGCTCTTAAAAAAGCTGCAGATAATATATCCAAATTTCATAGGGCCCAGATACCCGATGAATGGTTTATTGAAGTTGATGAAGGTGTAACTGCTGGCCAGGTTATACGTCCCCTTGAAAGTGTTGGCTGTTACATACCTGGTGGTAGGGCAGTTTATCCTTCCACCATACTAATGACAGTTATCCCTGCTAAAATTGCAGGTGTAAAACGCATAATATGTTGCACACCACCACAACCAGATGGAAGTGTTATGGATGTTGTTCTTGCAGCTGCTAAGGTTGCAGGTGCAACAGAAATTTATAAAGTAGGAGGTGCCCAGGCTATAGCTGCTATGGCTTATGGTACAGAAAGTATTCCAAAGGTGGATAAGATAGTTGGGCCTGGAAACATTTTTGTTACAGCTGCAAAACAGCTGGTTTATGGAACAGTTGATATAGATTTTCCTGCTGGACCATCAGAAGTATTAATAATAGCTGATGAAACAGCAAATCCTGATTATATTGCAATGGATATGATGGCACAGGCAGAACATGACCCCAATGCTTCGTGTGTGCTTGTATCAACATCTGAAAATATATCAATGGAAGTTGACCGGAAAATAAAAGAACAAATTAATGATATGCAGCGTAAAGAGATAATATCCGAGTCCCTTGGAAGATTTGGTTTAATAGCAATTGCTGAATCAATGGATGATGCAATTGAATTTTCAAATAAATATGCTCCAGAACACCTGATCATAATGACAGTTGAACCTGAAGAAGTTTTAAAGAAAATCACAAATGCAGGTTCGATATTTTTAGGAAAATTAACCCCGGTAGCTGCAGGTGATTATGGATCAGGAACCAATCATGTTCTTCCAACATCAGAATGTGCAAGAATGTACTCCGGTCTTTCAGCTGAATCATTCCTTAAAAAACCTACAGTACAAAGATTAAATGAAAAGGGAGTTTTAAACCTAAATAATATGGTAACAACCTTAGCAGAATATGAAGGCCTGTATGCTCATGCTGAGTCATTTAAAAAACGTGTAAAGGATGTTGAGAATAAAAAAATAGAGTGAAATTATATTTACTTGAAATAATACTGTATTAATTAGTATATTAAATAAAATTCAAATTTTTCATAAATATCAATTTAATGTTAGAGAATAATATTAAATAGGATAAATCGAATAATCAGGGGAGAATTGTTAAATGAAGAGAAATCTTTCAGTTTGGATTGTTTTATCAATTTTGTTTGTTGTTGGGATATCAGGATGTACATTTAAACAACCCACAAACGATACAGTTGTTATACAAAATGAGGGTTTTAGCCCATCAGCTTTGATTGTTCCTGTTAATACTACAGTTACATGGATTAACAAAGATCCTGTTACACAAAATCTTGTAAGTGATACTGGGCTATTTGAAAGTGGCAATTTATCTAATGGACAGAGCTTCAATTATACTTTTAATCAAACTGGAAGTTATCATTATTATTCTAATTTATATCCAAACATGAAAGGATCTATAATTGTAACAACATCACCATTAACTGGTATTTAAGTTCCTGTTCAAATTCAAGCAGATAAATTAATTAATTGTAATATTAATAGGAATTATGCTATCTCTTGGAATTTGAAGTGTAATTTACTGAGAATAAGTTCAATTTCAGAATAGATTAAAAATTATTAATGATATTTTTTAATTAAATATGAAAAATTAAACTTTCCAAAGTATAATATATCCGAGTATCAAAAATAATGATATTAATTAAGTATATATTGAATTTTAATTTATAGTACATAAGCAATTCAAATTACAAGATTTTAGAAGCTTATTTTAGGCTTTTTTATAATTTTTAGAGGTGAATAATATTGACAGATTCATTAGAAAACTTTAGAAGAACCCATTACTCGAAAGAAGTTAAACCAGAAATGAAAGATCAAGAAGTAGTTCTTATGGGATGGATCCATGAGATGAGAGACCTTGGAGGAATTATCTTTGTACTTTTAAGAGACAGAGATGGTGTAACCCAGGTAACAGCCCCTTCAAAAAAGATATCTCCAGAATTATTTGAAGAATTAAAGAAACTTAAAAAGGAATCTGTAATAGCTGTCAAAGGACGTGTTCAGGAGTCAGGCAAGGCACCAGGTGGTGTTGAAATCATACCAGCAGAACTTAAACTTTTAAGCGAGTCAAAACTGCCATTACCTTTGGACACAACAGGTAATGTACACGCCGAGATAGATACAAGACTAGATTCCAGGTTCATAGATCTGAGAAAACATAATGTTAGTGCAATATTCAAGATCAAAAGTAGAATGCTTCATTCTGTAAGGAACTTCCTTGAAAGTGAAGATTATACAGAGGTAAACACACCTAAACTTGTTGCATCTGCAACAGAAGGTGGTACCGAACTCTTTCCAATTACCTATTTTGAAAGAGAAGCATTTTTGGGGCAGAGCCCACAACTCTACAAGCAGATGATGATGGCATCAGGTTTTGACAAGGTATATGAAATTGCACCAATATTCAGGGCAGAGGAACACGATACACTACGCCACTTAAACGAGGTAATATCCATTGATGTTGAAACAGCATTCACAGACCATTTGGATGCAATGGATATACTAGAAAAAATGGTTGTAAATGCAATTACAGAAGTTAAAAATAACTGTCAGGATGCACTTGAAACACTAGAATTTAACCTCCAAATACCTGAAACACCATTCCCAAGAATTGAATACGATGAAATGGTTGAAATGGTTAACACCGCAGGAGTACCAATGAAACATGGCGAAGACATGTCAAGGGCTGCAGAAAAGGCAATGGGAGATATAATGGATGGATATTATTTCATAACAGAATGGCCAACAGCAATAAAACCATTCTATGTGATGCCTAATCCTGAAAATCCAGTGAAAAGCTGTGCATTTGATTTGATGTACAAAGACCTTGAAATATCCTCAGGAGCAATGAGGGTTCACAACCATGATATGCTACTGAATAAACTTAAGGAAAAGGGATTAAATCCAGATTCATTCAGCAGATATCTTGCAGCGTTTGAATATGGAATGCCACCACATGCAGGTTGGGGAGTGGGAGCTGAAAGGTTCACCATGACAATGACAGGTCTTAAAAACATAAGAGAAACTGTTCTCTTCCCTAGGGATAGAAGAAGGTTAACACCATAATTTAATATTTAAGTTGATTGAAAAGGGATTTAAAGTTATTTCCCTTTTTAATTGTTAAATATGGAGTTTTAATGTAGAATTAGATGGAGTAGATATAGAATTTATTTTTTTATATTTTATTGAAGTAGGAAAACTGATTTTTATGAACAAAAATATGGAGTTACACGATCTTGCAGTGATTGGAGCAGGACCCGCTGGAATGATGGCGGCTATCACAGCCACATCCAATGGATTAAATACCATTCTTATAGAGAGAAACTCATCACCGGGAAGAAAATTACTTTTAACAGGTAATGGAAGGTGCAACTTAACCAACACTGCATCTTTAAAGGAATTTATAGAAAAATTCGGTAGAAGAGGATCATTTTTAAGAACTGCATTTTCTAAATTCTCAAACAAAGACCTAATGGAATTTTTTGAATCCCGAGGTTTGGAATTCAAAGTAGAAGAAGGCGGTAGAGTTTTCCCAGTTACAGACGATTCAAAATCTGTTTTAAAAATATTAGAAACATCAATGAAAAAACTAGGTGTTAAAACAGTTTACAATACCCGTCTAACTCAAATACAAAACATTGAAAAGAAGAATATTTTCATTATTAAACTGGACTATAACACAGTTATAAAGGCTAAAAAGGTTATCCTGGCTACAGGAGGAGCATCTTATTCAGATACTGGATCAAGTGGTGATGGTTTAAGGATTGCAGAAGGATCGCAACATGGTGTAACACCATTAAATCCAGGTATTGTTCCATTAAAAACTAAAGAATCTTGGGTAAAAAGCCTTCAAGGAATTAGACTTGACGAAGTTAAAATAACTATTAAACATCCCAAGATGGTTTTAGAGGGTGATAGTCTTCTTTTCACACATTTTGGTGTATCTGGTCCTTTAATACTTGACAACAGTTCTAAAATTATACCCTTACTGGAAGAAGGTAGTGTGGATATGATTCTTGATTTAAAACCATCTAGTACAACAGAAGAACTTCAAGAGATGATGGTGGGTGCATTTGAATCTCATGGAAAGGTTGATCTTAAAAACTATATGAAGTTGCTAGTAACCAACAGGATGATACCAATTATTTTGAGGCTTACTGATGTAGATGGCAAGAAGAAAATGAATCAGGTTAGTAAAAAGGAAAGGAATTCTATTATTAATTTAATCAAATCATTCCCAATTACTATAACAGGACACTTGCCACTTGATAAGGCTATTGTTACTTGTGGTGGTATTTCACGTAATTATATCAAACCCAACACAATGGAATCAAAAGTTGTAAGTGGATTATACTTTGCAGGAGAAATTATTCAAGGATGTGCACCAAGTGGGGGATATAACCTTCAACAAGCATTTTCAACAGGACATCTTGCCGGTTTACTTTCAAAATTGGATTAGATACAGTCTAGAATTTGGATATAACTCATTAAATAATGAGATTATCCATAATCACCCACCATTGCTATTAAATTCACTTTTAAAGATTTATGGTATTTATAATTTTTATTTTCTATATAACCAATTTTAGAATCATAATACTTCATACAGAACTTTCTATTTGCAACCAATATAGGAATTCATTATCATATCATTTATCATGTCACACCATTTATCGTTATTTATGTTAAGATATCACGTTAACTGGTAATTAAACTCTTTTATAACCCTACTTGTTGTTTTTCCTAATAATAATCTTTCTAAACCATGTTTACCTGACTTTCCCATAATAACTTGGTCGATCCCTTCTTCATCTATAGTTTTAAGTATGATATCTGCAGGTTTTCCTTCTTTGATGATGATTTTGAAGTTAACGTTTTGACATTTACCATTACATTGGTTTTCTTCTATTGTTTTTTCAAAGCGTTCTACAGCCCTTTTAACATCACTCCTTAATTCTTCATCAACACTCTCCCTAACATCGGGTTGTGGTATAGCATTTAAATAGTAGGTGTCAATTACGTTTAAAACAATTATATCTGCTCCAGTTAAGTCTGCATGTGATATTGCATATTCTCCTGCTCTTATTGCATTTTCAGAACCATCTGTAGCTAACAATATTTTATTCATGATTATTCCTCCTAATAACTACATTTTATATTTGTTGAATTTTAGTTGAGTTTCAAGAATTTAAAAAAAATAAATAAAAATTAATTCCTGAATCTTTATTACTCTAGAAATTAATTTTTTTACTTCTACTGTTTATCCTAGGAATGGCTTACCTATGGTGAGTAATACGGCTATAGTTATTATAATTCCAATTACAACCATTGGTATTCCTGCTTTGAGTATTTCCTTGATCTTCACATAACCCGTTCCATATGCCATTGCAACTGTTGGATCTGCCATTGGGAACATGAACGATAGGGAACATGAAATGGCAACAGGTACTGCGTAAATTCCAACTGGTTGTCCCTGGGCAGCAGCTAAAGTCACAGAAAGTGGCACTAAAATTGCAGCCAAAGCAATATTGGACATTACCTGGGTAAAGATCACAGCTATGACCATCAATAATAACATTATGGTCAGTGTTGAAAAATTTGTTCCCATCATACCTATGAGGTTGTGTATAATATATGTTGCTGCTCCTGTGTTTAGTAGTGCAGCTCCTAAAGATAATGCTCCCCCAAAGAAGATTATTAAGCCCCAATCCACACCCTCTTGTGCATCTTTCCAATCAATAACACCAGAAACAAAATACAGTGCTGCACCAATAAGAGCAACAGAGTAACTGTCTAAACCTGTTATACCTGTTGTTACCCATAATCCTATGGTAAAGAACAGTATAGCTGCAGTGATTTTCTCTTGTTTGGTAATGGATCCCATAACATTCATGGCATTGGTTAATGTTTCTTTTCCACCTACAATTCCATCTACTTCTGGTTTGAAAATCCAACCTAATAATTTCCAAGTAACTAATAATAAGATAATTGCCAGTGGGAATCCAAAAACCATCCAGTTTACAAAGGGCAGATGTGTATATGCGGCGGCCATTAAATTGGGTGCTGTACCTATTTCAGTACCAAAACCACCTGCTAATGAACCATATGAAGCCCCTAATACCATTGCTTTTGCAAAGTTACTGTTACCCTTCTCAGGTTCAGTTATTCCAAACAATGGTATTATCGTCTTTATAATGGGAAGCAGCATTGCAAATGCTACAACATTTTCGATCCAAGCAGATAGAAGACTTGTACTTAAAACAGCTGCAAAAATACTCATGTTGGGAGTGGTTCCTACCTTGGACAGCATCCAGTATGTGAAACGTTTTGCAAGTCCACTTTTACCTATTGCAACTGCTAAGATAAATCCTCCAATCATTAAGAAGATGATAGGATTTGCAAATCCGATAACTGCATTATTGAAACTGGTTACACCCAATAATGGTTGTAAAAATAACAGCATTATAGAAGTAACAGCAAGATGCTGTGCCTCACTTGCCCACATGATAATTGCAAAAATCAAAAGAGCAATGGCTGCATGACCAGGATAACCCAAACCCGGTAAAGGGACCAACATGACTAAAATAAATGCAATGATAGCCAAAGGCATCCCTAAAGTCTTAAAACTAACATCCGTTTTTATCCCCCTATACTTTAAAACAAGTAATATAAAGACTTAATATTATATAAGCATATTTCATAATGACTAATCATTAAAAAATAAATATATTAACTATTATTTTAGGAAACACTGCCCCTAGACATATTATATAAATATATTCGATAATGAATAATCATTAAAATTTGTCAAAAAAATAATTATTTATCAATAAAAAATTTTGAAAATAATAGTTTCTTTACCACCTAACCAATATTATCAATTGGTAATGTCCCTCACATTTGTACAGATCAATTTCCTTTAGGACCTTTGTAAGCTTTATAGTATTTTCATCTTTCATTGGAGCTAATGGTAACCTTACGTGACCTGCGGGTCTTCCCATCAAAAAATAAAAATTGGTAGTTATATTACTGCTATTGCCCAGTAAACAAATAACCACCATACTAAAACCAATATTGTAGTACTAATAAGTGGTATTTTCCCAAATTTCATTTTAGATATTTTAGAACTCACATACCAGCTTAAAATTATAGCAATTAGAAGTACTATGCTGTTAACAAGCCCTACAATATTTAATGGATCTTTGGACATGACATAAATCCATACTATAGTTGTTATTGCTATTCCAAGCCACATCATCGGTCTGAACCATTTAAGTGCTGTTCCAAATTTAACAATTGTTTCAGCTAGTTCCTCTGACTTTCTGGCCATGAATGTCATTACAAATAGTACCATTATAGTTCCAAGAGCTAAAATAATACCTAAAAACTCTAAGAACAGTGTTGTAACTGGTTTACCAAATATCTGTTCTTTAAGTAATGGTATGCTTATTAATGATTTGAGAGATTCATCTGCTGGAAATGATTCTATTGCTCCAGTAGCTAAACTATATTTTCCTGTATTGTTTTGATTGTACACTTTTATGTAGTATGTTCCTGCGCTGACATTTTGATCGAATGATGGTCCTTGTAGATAATAGTCACCACCAAACTCCTCGAACAATGGAGTCCAACTAGACTCGTTTCCACTTAACAGAGCTAAGGTTTTACCAGATGAATCAGTAATTTGAGCAGAGACAAAATCACTACTAATTCCCGGGCTTTGTGGAACTAGAATATTCGCAAATAGCTCAAAGGGTTTATCAGAGGATATCTTATAATAATCTGGTTGACCTTTCAAGTTACCATACCAAGCCTGTGAAATCTCTGGATTCTTCACCACAATAGGATTACTCATAGAACTGTTTACACCAACTTCTAAACGAGGTTGATGTGCACTTACAGCACAAATAGACAAAAATAAAACAAACAAAAGAATTACAGATTTTATTCCAATATTCTTAGGTTTTTTAGTGATCATATTTAATAATATAAATTTATATTTAGATAAATTTTATTACATAATACTAGAATTATATAAAAAAAGTAATATATGAAATTTAGAAGTTGGTGTCTTACTTATTTTGCAATTAATTTATTGCCATACCATTGATTGTCGCGTAGTCTTTTAGTCCATTTCCATATGATTTTAAGTATGAATTGAAATTGGGATCTATTGTCTGTGTTTAATCTTCACATATTCTTCCAATGCCCTTGAAACAAAGTAACACACAACAACTACAACCACAACTATTGTGAAATATAATATGGAATTCATTGGTTGTAATGAGGGAATATGAATACTTCCTAAGGTTATCATAGGTACAAATATTAGGTAAACTGTTACGAATGCACCGGTAATTGCTTTTCTTATCTCACCAGAGTCATATGGAGATGTTCCTGACATGTAATTTACAATAAGGAGTATTCCAAAGAAGGTTACAATTCCAATACCTATGAAAATCCATTCCAATGATATTCCAAGTACCATTGTTATTAAGGGCAGTATTATAAGATCGATGATTCCAATTGCAGTTATCATTTTTAGGGAATTTATCCACATTCTGGGTCTGGCATTTGAAACCTGTCTGGAAAGATTTTTATTTTCTCTATCTGTCTTTTTTTTATCTTTATCAAGCCAATCAACTTTTTTTTGAAGTTCTTCGTTTTCCTTTTCAAGTTTGATAATTTTGGCCCAGTCAAGATCTCTGATATCTGTAATTAACTCTTCTTTCTCTCTTTGAAGTTTTTCAAGCACGGTTTGTAGTTCCTTTTTATCAGAATCATCCATATTTAACACCTCTTAAAATTTTAGTGATAATAATTATATTAGTATAAATTCTTATTTAATTGTTAATTAATATTATGGGTTTTTTTACTTATTTAAATTTTATTTTTTATTTATTTTTCATTCCAACCAAGAATCAATACCCTCACATTTTTGTCAAGGGTTTTAAGTTTGATAATCCAAGTTTTAATATGGTCGAGGTTTAGGTTAAAAGCATGATAAAAGTAGTATACGATATCAAAGTTTATACGCAAGTTCTAAGAGATATTATACAGAAAGATGATGTAGTGGTTGAGCTTGGATGCCATGTAGGTAATTCAACAAGGATCATTGGTGATCTTTCCAAAGATGGACAAATAATAGCCCTTGATAATAGCCCTGAATCTGTTAATGAAATGAAATCAGTGACAGAAGAATATCCTAGTGTTCAATTTAGTAAGGCCGATGTAAGGCTTCATGAAACACTGGAAGAGGTGGCAAGAAAAATTGAAAAAATTGGTAGATGCGATGTATTATCTGTTGATCTAGGTGGAGGTTACCATCCTGACACAACATTTAAGGTATTTTTCATTTGGTCATCAACTTTAAAACCTCGTGATACTATAATAAGAAATAGAGGACTTTTAGATTTTATACATTCAGCTTCAACAGACGAGCTGTTAAAATCCGAATTTGGATGGCTTGAATCGTCTGGAAACGATGGAATACCACCAAGGTTGAAAGAGTTCAAACTTTGGTCTTCAAAAATAAGATAGGGAGGGTGTTTTATGATAGGCAAAAGGATCAGGATCGAAAGGATATTAAATAGAAAAACAGGTCGATGTGTCATAGTTCCAATGGACCATGGTGTATCAATTGGACCAGTTCCAGGAATCACAGATATGGCCACAGCTATAGACGAAGTTGCAAGTGGCGGTGCAAACGCAGTTATTGAACATAAAGGAATGGTAGGGAAAGGTCACAGAGGATACGGTAATGATATTGGATTAATAATACACCTCTCAGCAAGCACATCACTTGGACCAGACCCAGACCAGAAGGTGCTTGTAACCAGCGTTGAAAAGGCATTGAAAATGGGAGCAGATGCTGTATCGGTTCATGTGAATATTGGCTCTGAAAAGGAACCAGAAATGTTGGAGCAGCTAGGAACAATATCAGAAACATGTGATGATTGGGGAATGCCACTCATAGCAATGATGTACCCACGGGGTAAAAACATCAAAGATGAACACTCTGGAGAAGTTGTTAAACTTGCTGCAAGGGCAGGAGCAGAGTTAGGTGCAGATATCATCAAGACTAATTACACAGGCAATCCCTACACTTTCAAAGAAGTTGTAGATGGATGTCCAGTACCAGTTGTAATAGCAGGCGGTCCAATGGTAGAGACAGACAGACAACTCCTTGAAATGGTGAAAAACAGTGTTGATGTAGGGGGAGCTGGAGTAGCAATTGGTAGAAACATATTCCAGGCACCATCACCAAGAAAAACAACCAAGGCAATATCCGAAATTGTACACAACAATATGGAAGTTGACGAAGCCCTCAAGATCCTCAACGGAACAAGTTAAAATAAGTTTATTAAATATAATTAAATTCATAATATCGATTATCTGGATGGTACAACCAATGAAATTTGCATGGATTATGGCAGAAGGAAAAAATTGGGATACAAAAAAGCAGTATATTACAACAGCCCTTGAATCGGGAATTAATCATATTGTTGATTTCACAGATACAGAAAAGATAAAAAAACTTGGAAACCTTACACTTGTCTCGGATTTAGATAGTTCAGACATAATCCTTGTTGGAAGAAATGCGGAAGGTGATGGAACCCTAACAATTCCAATGGATCTGACTGAATCAAAGGATTTAGAAACAATATCCAGTTTAAAAAGAAAGGGTAAAACTGTAGCTGCATACGTTGAGATCTCGAGCAAAAAACACGAAGAATTAGCAGTAAAACTTGGAAAAGTTGCAGATTATTTGATCCTCCTTGGAAAAGATTGGACAGTGATACCACTTGAGAATATTATTGCAGATCTACAAGGGGACAATGTAAAGATAATAGCATCTGTTAAAAACTTTGATGAAGCTAAACTCGCACTTGAAACACTGGAATATGGTACAGATGGTGTACTGTTAAACCCAAATGAGATATCTCAGATAAAGAAGGTTGCAGAATTCCTTGAAAAGATAGATTCTGAAAACTATTCACTGGTACCCGCAACTATTACACGTGTTGAACCAGTTGGTTCCGGTGACAGAGTGTGTGTTGACACTTGTTCAATGATGAAGGTTGGAGAAGGTATGCTAATAGGATCCTATTCTAAAGGACTCTTTTTAGTTCACAGTGAATCATTGGAAAGTGAATATGTTGCATCAAGGCCTTTCAGGGTTAACGCAGGCCCAGTTCATGCATATATAATGACCCCGGGCAATAAAACTAGATATCTCTCTGAAATTGAAACAGGAGATGAAATTTTAACTGTTGATAGTGAAGGAAATACTAAAACAACAGTTGTAGGCCGTGTTAAAATCGAGAAACGTCCATTAATGCTTGTAGAAGCTGAATATGAAGGCTTTGCCATTAGAACTCTTCTTCAAAATGCAGAAACAATACGGCTTGTACAGGAAAATGGAAAACCAAAATCTGTTGCTGAATTGAAAATTGGTGACAAAGTTATGGTTTACCTTGATAAAAGTGCAAGACACTTTGGAATGGCAATTGAAGAAACTATTATAGAAAAATAACAGGTGTTAATCTATATGTCAGGATACCAAGTTGAAATAATCAGCCCCCAAGAAAAGGATGACATGTTCAACAAACTCGTGGCAGATGTGAGATACGAGAGAAAGGCCAATATACATGGTGCTTGTGTAAAACTTTTAACAGACAATCCCGACTTTAAAGAAGAATGGGAAGACAACTTCAAATTTATGAACGAAGATATAAGACCTCATGCAAAGGTGTTCTCTGTTGAAGATGGTAGTGATCTAAGAGTAATGTACGAACCAGTATCAAATACATGTATAATAAAGAACTGTGACTACTATGGCTGGATAAAAAGCATTGCACTTGCAGCGATATCTGATTTTTTCGAGGAATACCATTCTATACATAGAAGATATTCTGTTCATGGTTCTGCAGTTGACTATAATGGACATGCCATTGCAATTATAGGACCTCCTGGAACTGGTAAAACAACACTTACATATGGACTTTTACAAAACCCTGACTTCAACTATATTTCAGATGATTGGTTTTTTACAAGACTATTTAAAAATGGAAATGTTATCTATTCCTCAGAAAAGAATTCATATATACGTGATGATATAGCTAACGTCTGGAAATCTTTTTCTACAGAACTTAATAAAGTTAAACTTGATATACAAGGCAGAGGTATTGCCGATGTTAACACATTATTTGAGGGACGTTCAAGGGAGAGTTCAACTTTAAGAACAGTAGTACTTCTTGAAAGAGATAAAAATCATCCTCCCTTTTTAAAGCTTGATATTGATGAAGCCTTGGATTTTATGGTTGGTAAAGATTTCTGCAATCCACACCAGCTGATTAGAAATGATAGAAAGTTCAAGATCAGGAAAAATTTTTTTAGGGAAGTTTTCAGTAAACAGGATGTGTACCTATTAAACACAATTGAAACTCCCAATGAAAGTCTTAACAGAATAAAGGATCTTGCAACAAGGTGATAAAATGAGAGCATTCATGGCAGTTGAAGTAAATACAAAACTTGTGGATACAATAATGGAAGTCCAAAAGGTATTAGCCGAGGCAAATGCACAAATAAAATTTGTTGAACCTGAAAACCTGCATTTCACCTTCAAATTCCTGGGAGATATCACACCACAAAAGGCTGAATCAATATTAAACATGGTAGAAAGCAAGGCAGAAAATTATGAGCCATTCAATATAAAAATTAAAGGTATTGGTGCATTTCCAAACCTGGGATATATAAAGGTATTGTGGTTGGGTGTTGAAGAACCAGACACATTTTCCAAAATGCAAGAGGATTTTGACAAAGAATTTGTTAAAATGGGATTTAATAAAGAGAGAAGTTATATTCCTCACCTTACCATTGGTCGTGTAAAGGGAGTACAAAACAAAGAACTTCTTTCAAACCTTGTAAAGGAACTTGATGATATAGACATTGGAAGTATGAAAGTTGATAGAATAGTACTTAAAGAAAGCGATCTCACACCAGTTGGGCCAATATACACGGATTTAAAGGAGATATTCCTCTAGTTATCTGCCTATATTACACTAATTATATTTAAGAAATATTAATCATAACATATGAATTATATTAATCTAAATTTTTGTTTATGTAACATTATATTTTAATCAAAGGTGACACAGTTTGCAGAATATAAATTATAAAAATATTTTAAGAGAAATAAAACCTTCAAAACAAGAAAATGAGAAGGTAAAAAAACTTTCTAAACGTATTGTAGAAGTGATTAATGAAAGTGCAGCAAGTATGGATGTAAAAGCAGATGCAATGCTTGTTGGTTCTGTTGCCAAAGGTACATGGTTAACTGGTAATGCTGATATAGATATATTAATAAAATTCCCTCTTGACACAGACGAAAAATATCTAAAGAAATATGGACTTAAAATTGGCCATAAATCCATCAAAAAAATGGAAGGTAAATCAGAGGAACGTTACGCATCACATCCATATGTAACAGGTTACATTGAGGGTTATTATGTTGATTTTGTTCCATGTTACAATATTAAGAATTCAGAGGAACTTAAATCAGCAGTTGACAGGACTTTGCTACACACAGAATATATAAAATCCAAATTAACACTTGAACAGCAAGATGAAGTTGTTCTCCTTAAAAAATTCATGGAATCTGTTGGGACTTATGGATCTGAATTTAAAGTAGGTGGTTTTGCCGGATACCTCTGTGAAATGCTAATTTTAAATTATGGAAACTTCACAGAAACACTTAAAAATGCAGCTGAAAACTGGAACCATGGTTTCTCATTTGATCTTGAAGAATATGGAACATCCAACTTATTTAAGGATCCTATGGTTGCAGTTGACCCTGTTGACAAAAATAGAAATGTAGCTGCGGCACTGACACTCCAAAAAATGTCAGAGTTTATAGTTGCATCAGAAAACTTTATTGCAAACCCTTCTGAGGAATACTTTGCAAATAAAGATATCATAAATGATCCATTGAAAATCACTGACAAGTTCAATTTACGAGGGACAAAAACATTTTTAATAAGTTTTAAACCACCTAATATACCTGCAGATGCAATTTATCCACAGATCAAAAAAACTGAAAATAGTATTGTCAGGGTTGCTGAATCTGAAGGATTCTCAGTATTTGGAAGTGAATCCTGGACAGATGAACATGAAGTTGTAATGATATTACTTGAATTTGAGATATGGAACCTTCCAAGAATAAAAAAACATCTTGGTCCCCATATATGGATCAGGGAACATCAGGAAAGATTTTTAGAAAAGCACGGCCAAAATGCATGGTTAGAAGGGGATAGATGGGTTGTTGGTGTTGAAAGGGATTATGTAAATGCTGAAACACTTCTATCAGATCTTATGACAGGAAAAAAATCGGGGTATTTAAAGTTTGGAAAACATCTTAAAAAGAAGATCATGAACGAACATAAAATTATGGATTTAAAGGTATTTTTAGAATCAGATAATATTGAAGGAAATGTTCTAGAATTTTTATATCATTATTTAAACAACGAGGAACTCCTTTTTAGATAAAACTTAAGAAAAAAATAATTTCTTAGTTTATTATATATCAACCGAAAGATATCCAGAAAAAATTACTATTAATAACTCATTTGATTGATGAACCTCTAAATTTTTATCCTTTTAGTAAAATAAATAATAATTCAATACATATGATCCAAAAAAACAGATTACAGTCCTAATAAACTTTTTTTAACCTAATTTAACACTAATTCCAAATAGCAAAACTTATATATAAATTATGATGAATATTATGTGTCAGAGACCGTTGTTTATTTATTCCGGGGGTTAAAACAGTGGGTTATATTAATAAAAGAAAGTTTTTCACGATTTTATCGCTGTTATTATTGGTGCTTGTATTAAGTATGACTTCAATTAGTGCTGCGAGTCTAAATTCATCAAATACATCTGTTAAAGTATATTCAACAAGTGTAGCTATTCACACATCCTCATCAAATACAAAATCTGTAGCAGTAACAGCACCAACCATTAGTTTATCTTTAACTCAGATTAATGAAGGTTTATCAAGAGTGAAAACATTCTATAACTCTTATCACAGACTTCCAAATTATATTACTTTTGGAACATCCAAGTTAACTATGGCACAGTTTCAACAGAATATAACTTCAAAAGGACAACTAGTTGGAGATTTGTCATTGATTCAGATTAATGATGGCCTACCAAGAATTCAGACATTCTATAACGCTAATCATAGACTTCCAAACCATGTTACATATGGAACTACCAATATACCAATATCAAAATTTAAACAAATAATGGCCATAAATGGATCAATAATAAATTTAAATCGTTTATTAGCTTTTAAACCGATATATATCACGAGTGATAATATTAGAAATGTCAAAATAGACAACGAAAGGGTAACAAATATAATTAATGGGTTAAATGCATTAGGATTAAAAGCATATAATATGGGTTTAGGTCCAAATTATCATATCGAAGTTCTTCAATCAAGCCAAGTACCAAAAAATGCACTTATTATAGATATATATGGTGGTGCAGATGCGGGTGTTCTGTATGAAATGGGCACGGCATGGTATAAATCTATAAAAGGAACAAGATATGTTTTCTCAATTTTCTGGCCACCAGCTAAAGTTATTACAGGTTTAGACTTTTTAGAAAGGGCACATGATGATAATTACAGTCCACCATCATTCACTGGTCTAGCTCATCCTGACCAGTATCTACAACAAAATGGTTACAGATACATGTACTCTGATGTCATTAGCACAATTGTAAATTCTATTTTCTACGAAGCAACATATTAGAAAACTGAATTATATATAAAAATCTATAAATTAAGATTTTTTCTTTTTTATATAAAAATATATTTGGTTAAATAATTTAATCTACCCTAATTTCTTTTAAACAATAATAATAGTCCTTAAGATATCAAATCTTACATCAAAATTACAATAACCTTTATTAGATGAATATATTATAGTTTTTATATAATTATCGTTAACAGAATGAGTTTCTTTTAAGAAGAATAATTTTAAATGGAAATAATTTTAAGTAACAACAGAATAATGATAAACACATCTAAATTGTAGGGAGATTTATTATGGATGATATTTACGAAAATTCTCTTGAAGGGAATATAACAAAAAAAGATGCTTTAAAACTGATTGATTCAAATCCATTTGAATTATTCAATATTGCAGACAGGTTAAGACAGGAAATAGTTGGAGATAATGTCACATTTGTATCCAACAAGGCTATAGATATCACAGACCATTGCATGATCAAATGTGAATTCTGTTCATTTAGGGATCATCTTGGATACGAAATGACTATTGAAGAAATATTGGAAAGTGTTGAAGATTCACAAACAATAGGTGCAACAGAAATATGTCTCTTTGGGGGAATAATGCCCCATATGACAGTTGATTATTATACAGAGATAATCAAAGCCATAAAATCTAAATACAATATAAAATTGCATGCACTTTCACCTGTTGAGATATACCAAACAGCAAAAAATTCTGAAATGACCACATTTGAAGCTTTAGAAATTCTCAAAAAGGCAGGTATGGACACCATGACAGGTGCATCCGCAGAGATACTTGTTGATTCAGTGAGAAAGCAAATATGTCCAAATAAAGTATCAACTGCAGAATGGGTGAAAATAATTAAGGAAGCCCATAGTCTGGATATCCCTACAACTTCCACAATTATGTACGGTAGTGTTGAAACATGGGAGGATCGAATTGATCATTTAATGATACTTCGTGATATTCAACGTGAAACAAATGGATTCACAGAACTGGTGCCATTAACCTTTCTAGGGCTCAACAATAACCTTGGTCAAAAATCGATTGGTGCTAGTGGTATGGACGATCTGAAAATACATGCAATTTCCAGGGTAATATTTGGCTGGGACATGCCTAACATCCAAGTTTCATGGGTAAAGCTTGGTATCAGAACTTCCCAGATAGCACTCTGTTGTGGAGCCAACGATCTAGGAGGCACAATGATGGAAGATAAGATTTCAGTTGCAGCAGGTGCATCTCATGGTGAGTATCTGCCACGTGATGGAATGATAAAAATAATAGAAGCTATAGGGCGCCATCCTGTTGAAAGAAACACTGTTTATGAGTATATTTAATTAAATTATATCATTGCTCCTAAAAACTTGCCAGTTCTGGCATCAACCTTTGAAACAACAATGGGCTGACCATAATTTTTAAGTCCCGGGTCATTCTCGTATAATGTAACCAGGTAATATGGATTCTGTCCATTTTGTATTAGAGTAACACCATATCGTACTTCACCAAAGGCAGGTATATTTGAATTGGCTATGGAAATGGCTTCATTAGGGTTTATAATGTTAGAATTAGTGGATAGTTGGTTGGTAGTTATTAATGAGGGATATTTTACAAGTGTGTTATTAGAATTGAATGTGAATCCAATTACGGCAAAGATCGTAATCACAATTATAAGTAATTTGACTGTATTATCCAATAAAAATCACCATTACCAATTTTATAAAAATATTATGGATCAATTTATTATCCATGGAATAAATAGGATTATTCTACTTTCTCTCGTACACAAATTTGGGAACTGCATCATCGAATGGATCAAAGGTTTCTATATTTTTAACCTCGGTACACTTCATACTCACCATTGAATGCAGAGAAGAAGGAAGTCTTAAAATCCTTTTAAGGTCAATGGAAACTTTAGCATCTACCAAGCTCATATTAATAGATGCAATCCCTTTTATAACCTTTCTGTATCGTTGAGGGCCGATTTTATTCTTGAACATACCCCAATTATCGAGCTCAATAAGTTGCCTGTGTT
Organism: Methanobacterium sp. SMA-27; assembly: GCF_000744455.1. Classification (NCBI taxonomy): domain Archaea; kingdom Methanobacteriati; phylum Methanobacteriota; class Methanobacteria; order Methanobacteriales; family Methanobacteriaceae; genus Methanobacterium; species Methanobacterium sp. SMA-27. The sequence continues at coordinate 1,115,384 of NZ_JQLY01000001.1, forward strand.
TTAGGACGTCTTTAAGCAATTTTTTATTTACTTCATCTAGTTCAGAATTTTCAGTTAAATGTAGTATTGCATATTTAACACGTTTAGTGAAAACATTAGGATATCCAAAAGGAATCACAAAATGTTCATAGGATACCTTTTCAAAGTCTAAACTATACTCATTTTCAGGTACATCAGCACCAACAAGGTATTTGACAATCTGTGACCTTACATCACTGTTAACACTCATCACATCATTGTCTAAAACCCTGATATGATATCCCCTTCCAGAGTATACAACGTGTATATTTTTTAGACCTAAATCCGCTTTCAGTGTATCTATTATACCTAAAACTATTTCACGAGCTTCGTTTAAACAGATTTCACATACACCTTCGCATTCACAGGTTCTTACAGGTATATCTTTTGCATCCACATCAAAAACAAGCTCAGCTTTTGTCCATCTATCCCTTCTTCTAGGTTTATCATAGAATGCAACAGAACAATATGCAGCAAAAGGAGTTCTGACCTTTAAAAAACGTTTGAGTAAATCAGGAGTTCTGAAAACTTTATACCTATCGTTAGGTCCCCTTCCAACATGATCAAAACCGAACTCTCTTTCCTGTATTGAATGGATTATATATTCTGGGACCTGTTTAATATTCCATTCTTCCCTATAATATCTTTTCCTCTCTTCGGGACTTGCTGGAGTTAAATATTCGATTTTTACCATCTCTTATTTCCTTTTTTATTATTATTAAATTAAAGTTTGAAGAATTAAATCCTTATATATTTATCAACATTATAAATGGTCATTTAATCCTTTTTATCCTCTTCAGCAGCTGATTCAGCTTTTGATTCTTTTTTAACAACCCAAATTTTCCTGTTATAATAGGAAAGGGGGTTTCCAATTTTTTTACAGGTTTCATCGGGTTTGCATAAACTTGGCAGATGTATCTTAACCTTCTCACAACTCATGGGTGTGTACCATGTTGTTTCACCTTCATTTTTAAGTTCAGGGTTTTGGTGCATACCAAATCCAAGTTTTGCATTTAAATTAACCTTATCTTGAGGCTGGTCTTCAAACAGTGGTGGACTACATCTTTCTGCAGCTCCAAATATTAAAGGGAGTATTTCGTTTTGAATAATGGCAAGTGTTGGATCTACATCAGAAATCTGTTTTGTTATGTTTTCACTGAAAACAGCTGGATATAAACGTGCATATGATATGAATGGTGTTAAAAACATGATTATAGCATCATTTCTCCCTCCAGATTTCATACCTTCCATAACCTTTTTAACACAAGGAGGGAATGCTTTGGGGTTCAAAGCAGATGCCTTTACACTCCCACCATAACCGCCACTGCCTTGTCCGAATGTCTGTACAGATGCTAAGAGTACATCAGAAATTTTATCGGCTAATTCCAGAAGTATTGGGTTGGGTTCTATTTCTCTATTGGATCTTTCACCCACCTGCAGAATATAATTCTCTGTATTCTGCATCACCATCTTGATCATTACCAGTTCCTTGATCCTGTCTCCTATGAGTGCTTCATACATTTTTTCAGGTTTTCTGCCCTGAATTTTATGGCTGAATCTTTCAAGAAAATCATCCTTGTCAAGAATTATTTCCCCACTATCAAGAATGAGTTCATGCAACTTAAGTTTCTTTGAACTGATAAGATCTTCAAAAAAGGTCCATTTAATATGTGCAGAACTTAAAAGACTGTTTAATATGTTAGTTACAAGTACATTCCTTTCTATTTTTGAAAGTTTACCCAGACGATTTTCAATGAGTTTTCCCTGTGATTCAACCAGAACTCTACTTTCCCTAGAATTTGGACCATATTTTACTCCTATAGCCTGACATAATAGGAAAAATGCAATTACATCAAATTTATTAATATCTGGATTGAATAGAAAATCGTACTGTTTGTGATCAAAATTTCTATCATTCTTTTTCTTGGCATACCATTCAATTCGTTTTAGTGCAAGATCAAAGTAACTTCGTGGAATAAATGAATCATCAGATATTTCCTGTGATCTGCTTTCGGTAACAATGCTCATTAGATCATCATTTTCAGATAATACACCATCAAACTCTCCAAGCTCACGAACTATCATTTTTCCTTCATCAGAGAGCGGATTTATAAATGCTACAGAAACCATGATAATCATATGCACTTTAAATATAAAATAGGTTATGAGAGCAGTGGATAAATAATAATTTCAGATTCATATTTAAATGCTACTTCAAAGGAAATACAATAAATATTTGCAATATATTTGTAATTTCCAAGAAAGGTTGTCTATTTATTCCATCATGTAAAATAATGCTAATGTCCGTGCATAGAACATATAAAAATATGGAATTAAGGTTAGAGATAGTATAGTTGATATTAATATGAAATTCAGGAAACTACCTATGAATGCTATTATATTCGATACAAACATGAAGATCAAAAATATAATTCCAGTTACAATATACCATTTAATTAAATTAATCCATCCAATGTCTGAGATTTCTTCAATTATTTCGTTTATTCTAAATGCTGATCTTAATTCACCTTCATAGTATGCCATATGTGCAATTGCAACTAAAAAGATTGGAATAATCAAAAGCAAAATACATATAAAAATTATGGACAATTCCTGGAATAAATTTAATGCTATTACTATAATATTTTCTATCCCTGGCAAGGTTTCTGAAACCAAATACACAGCAGGATTTATTCCAGTACTTTCTAAACTCGTATAAGCCATTCCAAGGATAGATAAATCAAATCCTGTAAATAATAGCAGTATAAGAAGTATTATAATTAAAATTGGGACAACTAAATATACAATGGAAACTAAAAATATTTTAATTCCATCAATTAACATGTTAATCCATGCATTGAATCCAGGCAGTTTATTTTCTTCATTTAAAGATGTTTTTATGATTTTAAACATATACCCATTTACAAAAAGTCCAGTTATGAATCCAACACAAATTAATGGAAATATCACATAATTGTTTGTATAACCTAGTGAAATTGCATTTCCAATTATGCTACTTACCACTACTAATATTCCTAATATTAAAATATTCTTCCAGTCTGTGAAAGGATATTTTAATGAGTCTTTTATTATTCCAAATATATCCATAATTTGCCTCTTTTTTCATTAAATATTTTATAATTTAGTATATAGGAGTATTTAATATAAAATAGTGTTTTGATTTTTTTAGAAACATCACATTCCTATAATATTTTGTCAATTAATTATTTAATCAAAGTTAAGACATATATCAACCCAATTCATAGACTAAAGATGTTCATATTAAAAAGTGATAAAATTATTATATTCAATAAGAAGGGAATCAATATATGAATCAATTTGAACTATTCATTATTCTGGATAAAGCTAAAACTGTACCCCTAGAGAAAGCTGAAATACAAGAATTAAGTCAAACATCTGAAATACAGGAAATAATGAATCAACTAGGTCTAGTACCAGGACCTGTTGATATTGGTGAGACTGTAAAATCAATAATTGAAGATCTTAAGAAACATTATGAATAGGGAGTAATGTTGAAACGATAATAAAATCAATATAATTATCGGAAATTAACTTGAATAAAATAATAACCAAAAGTTAAAAAAATAACTATTAGTCAATATTCTAATCAGAGATGGAGAAAATAGAATGGCCATTTATTATGGAACTAGTATAGTAACTATAATTGAAAATTTAGAAGGCGACGATGTAAAGGTTCAACATGAAAATGTAATTGAAGAAGTCCCTATTATTGAACTGGAAGCTGACGGTGGAATTGAAGAGATACGAGATGCGATTAAAAGTTTACAATGGAAAAAAATCGATGAATAATTGATGAAATAATTATTAAAAAAAATAATTTGAAAAAGAATTACTCATAACTATTAGTAGTCCAGATTGTTCTTATTATTAAATTAATTCCATACTTTGCATAGAATTATTTAAAAAGGTTATAAATATTTTTTATGAGTAGAAAAATATCCATGTTCACAAACTCAAATATTTTATATAGGGAATATTATAAACCATTTATTGTATATATCACATCTATTATAGAGTCTAATTCATAGAGTTGATTTTTAATTTAAATTTTAACTTTAAAGTTAGATAACCATATATATCCAACTTTTAATTCATATAAGTCTTTAAAATAAGGAGGAATAAGATTGAGTAAGGTATTTATCACATCTGCACTTCCATATGCAAATGGTCCATGTCACTTAGGGCATCTGAGATCAACTTACATACCTGCAGATATATATGCAAGGTACAATAGGATGAAAGGAAGGGACGTACTCTTCGTATGTGCAACAGATGAGCATGGAACACCCATAGCAGTCAGAGCAGAGCAAGAAGGAAAGCAGCCTATAGAAGTTGCAGGTAGATACTATGAGATGATAAAAAAGGATCTTGATGCTTGTAGTATATCACTGGATAACTTCTCAAGAACTACAGATCCAAAACATTATGAAATATCACAGAACTTCTTTTTAAAACTCTATGAAAAGGGTTATATCTACGAAAAAATTATTAAACAACCTTACTGTAAAGAATGTGCGAGATTCCTCCCTGACAGATATGTGGAAGGTAAATGTCCAAATTGTGGTGGTGAAGCAAGGGGAGATCATTGCGAAACATGTGGAAGACATCTGGAACCAACACAGGTAATTGAACCAACATGTCTCATCTGTAAATCAACACCAGAGATCCGTGAATCCAAACAATATTTCTTTGAACTAAGTAAATTCCAGGATGAACTCAATGAATGGATCCAATCTAATGACCAGCTTCCACCAAACGTTAAAAATTATGCTCTTCAATGGTTGAAAGAAGGGCTAAAGGACTGGATACTCACAAGAGATATGGAATGGGGAATACCTGTGCCTCTTGAAGATGCTGAGGGTAAAATTATATATGTATGGGGAGAAGCATTCCTTGGATATATATCATCGGCTGCTCAATGGTCGGAAAAAACAGGTAAACCATGGGAAGATTACTGGAATGACAAAGCCGTCCATTTCATTGGTAAGGATATAATTTACCATCATAGTATATTCTGGCCGGCACTTTTAATGGCCTACGGATGTAAACTTCCATATACCATAATTGCAGGGGAATATCTGTCCCTTGAAGGTATGAAGATGTCAACAAGTAAAAACTGGGTAATATGGGCATCCGATTTTCTTAAGACATTCGATTCAGATACACTCAGATATTATTTAATTGCCAATGCACCGCTAACACGTGATACAGACTTCTCATGGGAAGACTTCCAGAGAAGGGTTAATGATGAACTGGCAGATGTGCTTGGAAACTTCCTTCACAGAACATTCACGTTTACTACACGCTTTTTTGATGGAAAAATACCAGAACCATCAGATTTTGATGAATATGATAAAGAATTTGAATCCAAGATAAAGGCCCTTCCAGAAATTGTTGGGAATTACATTGAAAAATTCAAATTCAGGGAAGGTTTAATAGAAATTACTAAACTTGCCAAATATGGAAACAAATATTTCAACGATAAAGAACCTTGGAAAACTGTCAAAACAGATAAAAAAACAGCTGGAAACTGTTTATATCTTTCAAATCAGCTTGCAAAGACCATGGCAGTTACACTTGTTCCTTACATGCCCGTTAAGACACTTGAAATATTCAAAACATTAAATATGAACAGTGATATTAACTGGGATAATGCCGCAGATCTTATCCCCTCCGGTCATGAAATAGGTGAAGCTAATCCCATCTTCTTAAAGGTCGAAGATGATGTTATTAAAAATGAAAAACAAGAACTTTACAAAAATTTAAAGGATGTTGAAACTATGAAGGATGAAATTTCTATTGATGATTTTGCAGCTATGGATCTAAGGGTTGGAAAGGTTATAGGTGCAGAAAATGTAAAAAAGTCAGATAATCTCTTAAAACTAATGGTAGATATTGGTCAAAAGCAGATACAAGTTGTTGCAGGAGTTGCCAAGAAATACTCACCAGAAGAAGTTTTGAACAGAACTGTTATTGTACTGGTCAATCTACCGCCTGCAAAACTTTTTGGAATAAAATCTGAAGGTATGCTACTTGCAACCGACAACAACATGAGTCTTTTAACTGTTGAAGATGCTGACATCGGTGAAAAAATAAAATGAATGAATCAGTTTTAATTGCCAATGCCGAAAGATTCCTTGACGGAATAAGACACAACTGGGTTAAAGCCGAAGAAATCAATGATTTTAAAAGTTTCATTGAGATATACCAATATCTTAAAAACAATCTTGAAGATCTCTTGGAATTAAGAGACACAATGGAGATTAAAGGATATAAAACACCTTACAGATCTCTTATGAAGTACGGGCGCACACCCAAGTCAGAGATGAAGGTAGAAGATATCTATGATGTAAACAAACACACCCAGTACTTTAGAATGAATGCAGCAGCTAAAAAAAATATTTTAGACAGGGTAAAATCTGCAATTGCCTCCCATAAAATAGCCATAGGTCACCTGGAAGAATATGCAAACTTGAGTTGTAATGCATGCAGTGGTAAATTCACAGGGCATGATCTCGCAAATTTCTTAGATGGAAACTGCAGCTGTGGTTCAAGTGAAATTCAGCTTGAAATAAATCACCAGGGAGTTCACAGACTGGAAATAATTAAATATCTCCCATTATCTGGAGAATACATGGTTAAAATGTCTGAATTATCCCCAATGGGAAGAGAAGCATTTAGAAAGATAGTGAGAATTCTAAAACATGAAAAGCGGGGAATTGTAAAAACACTATCATTGGTTGTCAAGGTTTTTGAAGATGGCAGATGGGTTAGAAAAAGAGTTAACATCGATGCCAAGGATCAAATGAATTATGAACGCGAAATACGTCGAGAATATGGTTCAAATGCCCGTATAGAATTTATGCAGTTTCATCGGAAAAAACCATCCATAATAAATGATAAACATGTGCAAACTGCACTATCAATTGGATATGTCAAACTAGCAGAAAAAAGAGCAAGAGATGTTTTCAAACTTATTCTTGATAATAACATTAAAAATAAGGATAAACTTCAAACATATGATGAAATACATGTAAATGCTAAAAAAATGGCAACTAAAATGGTAGAAGACATTGGGGATTTGGAACATATAAAAAATGAATTGGTACAGGAAAACCTTATAAAAAAAGGACTTGTGAATAAGAGGGGAACCTACGATAAAGAACTTGAACATGACCTAAAATCACGGAAAAACCTCGAAAAAAACCTTTTTGTTGAAGTACCACGTGTTATGATTTTATGGGACATATTGAAATGTTATCTTTCAACAAGCTATGATCGAAGGAGTAAATATTCTGGACCATTCCCTAATTTGCGCCCAAACCTTGACAGCAACCAGATCAGGGCATTTGAAGATTTTGACGAAGATGTTGTAGATATACTAAAAAAATTCATGCACGAAAACATAGAATTTATGCCGAACATTAAAAATTTACTCTCAAAGAAATTTGAAATGGAAAATAAAATGAAAGGACTACATGTTAAGACTAATTCTAATGCTGCAGGTGCTGTTCTTCTAAATACAACAGGTAAACTTCCAATTGAAGTTGCTGCTCATGTTTTCTGTGTTGATCCAGAAGTTGTTAGGGTAGAAAGGAATAAATTTGAGACCTTTGGAAAACCCCAGACTAAGAAAGCAAAGCAATTCCTTGAAATGATAAAGGGATAAAAGGGGTTGAATTTTTTTGGCCGAAGAAATACACATTAATGAACAACTATCTTCACGTAAGATCATGGAAGTCTTGGAAAGTAACCCTGATCTTGTAAAGATAACATGTCCTGTTAGTATTTACAACAGGATATCAAAGAAGTACATGAAAGCACTAAATGAACTTGGTGTTAAAGTTGAACCTGTTCATAGAAGGGGTAGACCCAAGAAATATGATTCCAACGATGCAACCAGAATCCAAAACATGCTGGATAATGGTGAAAGTCCCAAAGATATAGCAAAAAAGCTGAACCTCCCTGTTAAAACAGTATATTATCTTAAAAATTCTAGCCTAAAAAGAGGTAGAAAAATTAAATATACTCCAGAAAAGGCTAAAGAAGTAAAAAGATTATATGGTAAAGGAATTCCTGCCAAAAAAATATCAGAAAATCTTAAAATACCATTAAGAACTGTTTATTTATTAATTAAACGTTAATTTTTATTTTGAATTAAAATAATTCACATCCCTATTTTTAATCTTCGTATATAGCATTCATCAACCTAATGGCAATATCTTCCCCGAGAAGATCTTTGGAATCTCTAAATAATTTAATGGACTTTCTAAAGTTAGAATTCACCATATCCATATCGCCATTCATGTAGTAGGCAGTTCCAATTAAAAGCCTTGATGCTGCCTCTCCTGTTTCATCATCAATATCTTGGAAATATTCTAGTGATTTCTTAAAATAGTTAAGTGCAGCATTGGTTTTAGATTCTTTAAGTGAAACATTACCCATTATAAGCAGTAAAGTTGCCTTTCCACTGGTATCACCTATCTCACTGGACATTTCATATGCATTTTTAAGTTCTTTCATTGGATCTTCAGATTTTAAATATGAGCTATAGGAGTCTGCACCTTTCAACATTCCAATAACTTCTTTCACATTATCACTGATTTTATTGTAGTCTGATGAGGACATCTCATCACCCGGGACAGGTGAAGGTGTTTCAATACTAGGCTCTTGAATATTATATCTTGTTTCATTTATCCCTGCCGTTTTCAAGACTTCTAAATTTTTGATCTTATCTTTTACTTCTTCCTTACTATCCGAATTTATTTCAGAGTATAGTTGATATGCATCCCTGTAATTTTCCAAAGCTTTAGGAATTTTTTTATTGTATCGATTAATATCTCCCATAATATCTAGAACAAGGGCTTGTTTTCCAACATCTTCCAATTCATCATACATTTCAAGTGCTTTTTTAAGATGCTTCGTTGATTCCTTAATATTTTCATCTTCGAAGTAGATAGTTGCAATATTTATCAATATTTCGGCTTCAGCATCTTTGTATTCATTTAAAATTTCAATGTAATCCTCAATAGTATATTTAGGTTCTGTTTTTTCCTCTTTGGAATTTCCACCAGAAAACCTATCAAAAACACCTGTTATGAGAAGCATTTGTTTCATATTTTTTTCTCCAAGTATTTGTATCAAATTTTTTATATACAAACAATTTTAAATATTTATTGAGATTATTTACCGAATGTTATGCTGTTGTTTTTCATTTAATTCTTTAAGATGGGTTTTTTTTGTTAATTACTATGCCTTTGTCTGTGATTGTATAGGTTGATTCAAATTTATCGATTAAATTTTCTTCATTATGGGATTCAATTGAAATAGAATCTCCATCTAATCTTATTGTATTATCAAAAAGTGATAAAAGTTCTTTTTCAGTTTCTGGATCTGCTGCACTTTCTGTATAGACTATGAGTCCTGTTCCTCCGGCTTCACTGATACGTCTAAGGTAGGCCTTTAAAACCCTTATAACCATCTGATCAGGGTTGAATGCAAGCATTGTGTTAAGAGAGTCAAGTATAGATCTGAAGTTTTCAGATTTTTTGTAAACAAATCTTGATCCTATACCAACTTTAACCATAATATCTGCGGGGTTACCAACAGATGAAGATTTTATATTGTTGGTATTTTCAAACTTTACACCTGATAGCTGTGAAATACCATCAATAACATATAAAGTCTGATTTTGGATATAATTCTGGATATACCACTCAAAATCCATCATGTTTGATTTCATATGTTTTAACCCCTGATCTAATGTCAAATAAATACAAGCTTCTCCATTTAATAGCCCATGATACGCGAATTGGTTGCAAAATATTGATTTACCAGTTTTAGGAGGACCATATACTAAAGTTGTTGATCTCTCAGGAATTCCCCCAATACTACTTTTTGATACTGTTAGTTTATCAAATCCGGGAATACCTGATTCAATGGTTGGAATCATAAAACTCACTTTCCAATAATTTTAGATGGAATCTCAATAATACTAATAATTTCATAACACAATTCCTTTTTCAGTTATTTTGTAGGGTGAACTTCTCTTTCCAACTCCTTTCATAGCCTCAACAGTTAACTCATCGGCATCCAATCTTATTATATTGTCTACAATGGATTTGAGCATAGTTTCAACTATCCTGTCCGCTGAATCTTCGGTGTATGTGATTATGGAAGTTCCACCTGCTCCGTAGATCCTCATTAAATATGCTTTTAATACACGTATTATTAGTTTATTATCGTTATATGCTAGGAGTGTTGTTGAAGAATCTAGTACAGACCTGAATCTTGGATTATTTTTATAGACAAAATGTATACCAGAACCAACCTTGACCATGATATCGGTTGGATTGTTGATGTAAGAAGGTATAATTGATTTAGATCTTATTGGATTTTCATTTGAAATATCAGATATAGTATCGATAATGTAAAGGCTTTCATCATCAAGATATTTTTCAACAGGCAACTGGAAATCATTCATATTGATTTCTAATTGTTTAGCACCTTGATCTGTTGTAATATAAAGACAAGGTTCTCCATTTAAAAGTCCCTTGTATGTGAATTGATTGCTGAAAATTGTTTTCCCAGTCTTTGCAGGACCATAAATTAAAGTAGCGGTATTTTCCGGGATTCCTCCAATTCCATTGTCAGATTTGGTTAGCTCATCAAATCCAGGAATTCCAGATTCTATAAAGGGGATCATTTTTATTCACCATACAATATTTTTAAGAGTGTATCAAGCGCTTCTTCAACACCTGTGTTTTCAGTTACGACTGTGGGAATTATAGGAATGCTATTATCAAGTTTCATTCTTTCTCTAATTTGTTCAGGGTTTAGAGCACCGGGTAAATCTTGTTTATTTGCTACAATAATTTTAGGAATGGCTTCTGCTTGGGTTTTATTGATCATTTCCTTTGCCCTTGCAAATGTTTGAGGTGCACTGGAATCTATTAATATAAATGCTCCAACAGATTCTTTGGCTAGAATATCAAGCATAAGGTCAAAACGTTCCTGTCCTGGAGTTCCAAATATATCTGCTATGAATCCCTTGTGATCAACGTGTCCAATATCCATAGCAATTGTAGTTGGAAACTTTTCTAAAGCCATTTTATCAACAGAAACAGATTCTATTGATATAGATTTTACAAAACTTGATTTTCCAGAGTTGTATGGTCCGGTCACAAGTATCTTGGGAATATATATTTTCACACCACCGGGTTGTAGTACAAAAAAGAGTACCATGTTCTTCTGGGGTTCAGTCCAAGATGCACTAGTAACCATAAAGCCCTGGCCAATAATTACACGTTCTTCGATACTTGTTAAACTCACTGTACAGTCAACTGAACTGGTTAATGTATTGATCAATTCGGGTGAGTAATCCCATTTGGTAAAAATATACACTAAAATAACTTTTTTTTCCTTGGCACGTTTGTTCCACCTGCCTATTATATCAATGATTTTATCTTCATCTATATAATCAATTAACGTTGATAAATTATTTATAACTCCAACACCGTTGGGTATATCACCAATTGCTTTGAGTACCATTTCTTCTATCTGGGAAAATTCATCTATGGAATATTTGCCCATGGAAGGGACTCCCATGAGTTTTGAGCATCCATCAACAAAGAAAACTCTTTTTTCATCTAGGAATTTTTCAAGGTTCCATCCATACTTGCTGAATTCATATACTATATTCGATGGTTCAGTAACATTTGTACAAATAAAACCATTATATCCATCTTCAACTATCCCGTTTAAAATCTGGTAGCCAAATGCTTCACATTCAACCCCGGGTACTGCACAGAAAATAATAGATGATCCAACAGGGATTCCTCCACCAATAAATGAATCCAGTTTAGGGATGTGTGTTTTTTTCATGATTCACATCTCCTTAAGAATTTCATCAACTTGTGCAGCCCTGTTTTCCATTTCAAAAAATATCAGTCCAATCTGGGCCTCAGGATCTGTTAGAACTGTAAGGATAGCTTTAATACCTGCAGGGAGAAGAACAATAGTTCCCTTTTCAGTTTTAACTGATATTTGAGATACTGCCCCAGTTATCATTTGTCCTGATGCTGCTTCGGCAGCTCCCATTATTGTGGAGCAAAGTGCAGAAAATATTCTGGCATCAACGTCTGGTGGTGTTATTGAATTTATTAAAAGACCTTCCTTAGAAACAATTCCACAGGCCTTTATCTGCCCCACCTTTATTAAACCTGCAAGCACATCATCCAGTTTTTCTTTTTTAGTTTTGCTCATTTAATCCCCTATCAACTTATTAAAAAATTCCTTTAATTTTTTAAATACAACCATCCCAACAGCCCTTCTTTTTTAATTAAATTATAAAATTATCAATGAATGAGTCAAGATTTACCCGTATTAATGAAGAACTGTATTTTCTTAACATTTTAAGGATGGAATTGTATGTTATATGAGAATTATGGATAATGTTTGTAAATCTGGTGAAATAATGGATTGTATTTAGTAACTTTATTCAATATTTATCTTTTGTAAATGAAATAATTAAATGTTGTTATTTGCTCAAAAACCTAATAAAACATAATTAGCACACCAATCTTTAAAAAATAAAATACACTAATATAAAATATTATATGTAGAAAGGAGAAACTATTAAAATCAATTTTGTTATTTTATATCCCTCCCATTATTAATTGATATATTGGGGTGTCTTACATTTTTCGATTGGTTATTTATTTTAATTCGTTTACTGTTCCACATACTATAATGTCTGGAATTATGAATGACTGAGATACTTTGTATTAGTTTTTATAATTGGATTGATAATGGGTAACCTGAAAAGAATGTTAAACAATTTTTAAATATTATACATAGAATTTAAACCCAATTCACTTCTGCCGTGGTAATAAAGTATTTGTCTGAAAATGCAGGATTGTAATATAAATTGGTTAAATTTTCTGTTTTAAATGCTTCGCATATATCTTTACGCACATAATAATTTATTCTATCGCCTGCACAGTCTCTGTCACCAGGGTTTCTTAATGATGGGGCCGAAGCATATACATTAATTTTTATTTTATTTCTTTTGTATTTTGTATCAAATCCTTGTTTTTTGTAGTCTATTTTAACAATAACAATTTTTGTTCCACTTTTAAGTCGTGGATGTTCCTTCATATAAAATTCATATTTATCCTCGGGGTAAACTGCAAAGCTGTCCATTAAAGCACCTTCAAGAGCCCCATTTCGAGCAACTGTCATACACGTGTTTAATTCATTAATTTCGTATACATATGGGAAAAAAGATAATAAAACTATAATACTGACTGCCATTATTAGAATGTATTCAACAGATAACTGACCATTTTGTTCTTTTAATAAATGATTAAACCATTTATATATCATAATAAAATATGTGAATTTTTTTTAGATTTGTTTTATTATTATACAGTCGTAGTTAAACTCATTTTTAATATTTGAGATATTATAGGTTTTATTAGCTTCCATAAATACATTATAATCATAACGGGGGTTGTTGGATATCTTCACAGGGCTTATGAAAGCACTTCCCATTTTTCCGTTGAACCTTATAAAAACCCCCGATGAATTCACGTGCACTATGTATGGTTTATTAGCTATTGTTGGAGGCATTTTGTAGGTTATTGAGCATCCATTACCACCTGAGTACACCATTTCTATTCTCTCTGCAATATTTTCTGAAAGTACTTTAGCTTCTGCTATTTCTTGGACTCGATTGGCAGTGTCTACCCTTTCTTCTATTATGGCTATTATTCCAGGAATTGTAAATAATATTATCATAAATGCAACTATAAAATCAATACTTGCCCATCCATGTTCATTGTCAAGCATCATCTAAAACACCCTATCACATCTTAATAGATACTATTATTAACTTATGAGGATATAATATAATAGTATTCATGGAGGTGATATGATCAAGTCAACAGAAAATTTTGATATGGTTGTGATGTTTGACTATACAGATCGTGAAGATGGAAAAGAGGAATTACTAGGAATTGAAGAACTTGAACAAACATTAGAAAATGTTACACCAGTGTTATATATTAAAGAAACTGAATCTATTGATGTGGTTTTAGTCGAATTAGGAACCGATTCAGTTGAAGTTGCAAATAAAATTAATAACACACCCACAAAAATAATATCCCGAGTAGTACCAATTAACACTGTTGTTGGAACAAGCCAAAAATCTATTATTAATAAAATTAAGGAATTATCTGTCGATTTAACCAAACCGAATGATACCTTTCTGATCAAATGCTACGAAGAGAATAAAAATAATATAAATTGTCAAAAAATTAGAAAACATGTTATGAACGAGTTCATAAATATGGATTTAACATTTAGTGAGAAAAATCCTAAATGGGTAGTGTATATAGAGATTATTGGGGAAAATACTGGTTTGAGTATTTTAGAATCTTCAGATTTTAATGAAAATAATCCTATAAATTAACTTCAGAAATTAAATTAATACAATAATTACAATGTTAATTCAATTAAGTGAGTCTCAATAAATCTTGAGAAAAGATTTGAATTACTACAATAAGAATTATTAAATTAAAGAACAAATTAATCTAAAAATTCACATTGACTGTGATGAAATTATAGATTAATATAATAATTGCAATTGAGAACGTGAATAACTATTTAAATTACTTATTTACTTTTTTTGAATTTTATTTTAATTTTATTGTTATCTTAAAGTTTAAATATCCACATTATTTTTTCAATATACCAATTTTTAATCGTATAAATTACAATTTAGATTTCAAATTTATTCGTCAAATTTAATATTGTTGAACATACAATCATTGTTTAGTAACCTAAAAAATCAGATTATTAAGTTTGTTGGAAATTTGTTTACTAAAAAAATTTAATTTAAATTTTTAATTTAGGTGGATTGAAATGTATAAAATTCTTGTTTATAGTGGTGGAGTTTATAGATTTGATGAAGTTTTAGAGTGTGTAGAAGACATAGGAGGAATTGTACTAAAAAAGGATGAATTTAATATTAGTAGAGGATCCTATTTTATCTCACAGGAAGTACATGTATTCATTGTAACGCCTGATGAAGGTTTAGATGAACTTAAACAAATCGCTACCGATTTAAAAGGTGATATTGAAGAGATAAATATTGATGATGAAATAAGAATTTCAGTGGTGTCCATTTTACCAGTTTACAATCTTTTATGTAAGGCAAAAAATTGGGTAGATATCAATTATTTGGCGGACGCAATTGAATGTCCATGTATAAATGGGATTTGTAAGGAATTTAACGATATTTCTTGCCATGAAAATCTGGAAAAAACACTTGATGATATGTGTAGAATGGAAATTGCAGAAAAAAGAACCCTATCAAATGTTATTGAATATCGCATCAAAGAAGAATAATTAAAATATCATATCAAATATATTTTAGGAGAGAAAAATAATGAGTCAAGTTAAGCCTGAAATAAAACGTGTTTATGGTAGTATTGCTGTGGCATTTGCATGGTTGCTTTTTTTAGCATTTTGGTTATTTTATTATGCAAGCAATTATGGAATAATTCAAAATATTGGTGTGTTACTTGCTTCAATCGTGGTAGGGGGTATTATTATTGTTGTAATGTGGGTTCCATGGGCAATGAAACAGGAAAATTGATTTTTTAATTTAATAGTTATATGGATTTTAAAGTACTATAAGAAATGGATGTCATAGAAATACTGATTTACAAAAAAAGGGATTAATAAGATTACTCAAGTGAATAACTATGGTTAACTATAATTCCATTATTTTAATTGGTTTTGCAGTAATAATAATTGGTTTTCTCTTGGTATTCATTGGAACTGCTCTGCAATCGTCCTCAGGATCTTCAAAAACAGAGATTAATACAGGGGGAGTTATTTTGATAGGTCCCATTCCTATAATATTTGGAAATGATAAAGGGACTTATAATATTTGCAGTTATATTTGCTGTAATTCTCATGATAATATCATACTTCCTATTTTACAGAGGATCAATCTAAAAAGAACTCACCTAATAAAACTTATATACCTCCAGATAATATTAAGAACTGTTAAATCTCTTTTAAGATTTTAAATAAATAAGAATAATAATCATATTATAATAATGTTCACGGAGAATCCTAAAATATATAATTAGAAAGAAAAGTGATGCTATGAAAATTTCTATCGTTATACCGGCCCTCAATGAAGAGGGAATTGTTGGAAAAACTGTCCGAACTGTTCCAGTGGACAAACTAAATAAACATGGATTAGAAACTGAGATTATTGTTGTGGACAATGCATCCACGGACAATACTGCAAAGGAGGCAGAAGAAGCAGGTGCACATGTTGTATTAGGATCTAAAAGAGGATATGGAAATGCTTACCTTGCAGGTTTTAAAGAAGCAACAGGAGATATTATAGTTATGGGGGATGCTGATGGTACATACCCATTTCCTATGACCTATGAATTTATACAACCCATTTTAAAAGGAGAAGCAGATTTTGTAATGGGCTCTAGACTCAAGGGCGATATTAAGGAAGGTGCAATGCCCGCACTGCATAGATATGTTGGAAACCCATTTTTAACATGGGTTCTTAACAAACTTTTTGGTGCAGAAATATCAGATGCCCATTGTGGAATGAGAGCAATAAAAAAGGAAACCCTCAAAATTTTAGACCTTAAAAGTGGAGGTATGGAATTTGCATCTGAAATGGTTATTGAAGCTGCAAGAAAAAACATAAAAATTGCTGAAATTCCAATTACATATTATCCTCGCGAGGGAGAATCCAAGCTCAGTTCATTTGCAGATGGATGGAGACATTTAAGATTCATGATGCTTTACAGACCAACACCATTCCTGCTTGGACCGGGCCTTATTGCACTTTTAGTTGGTTTAATCTTAACTTTTACAGTTGCATTACAGGGTCAGTCAAGATTACATACTCTAATTTTAGGTAGTTTACTGCTTATAATAGGATATCAGATGCTTTTGGCTTGGATACACTTCGGTGCATTTGGAACAGTATATGGATTTTCCAAGAGCTCGGGGATCATAAAAAAGATCATGAGTTACCATTCCCTAGGAAGAGAACTCAGCGTCGGTCTGATATTACTTGCTGCAGGAGTTATTGGCGGTCTTTATGTACTTTACAGTTGGAGTGCAGTTGGATTTGGATCTCTATACCAGATCCAGTATGCTATGATGGCACTGATACTTTCAATCTTAGGAATTCAAACCATCTTCTCTGGAATGTTCCTGAGCCTGCTTTTACTTGCCAACGATTATAAATCTGATTAAAACATGAGGTTGTAACCGGATGAAAATAGCCTTTATTTACGATGCAGTGTATCCATGGGTTAAGGGCGGTGCAGAAAAAAGGGTTTATGAACTTGCTATAAAGCTAGCACAACGTGGAAATGAAGTACACTGGTATTCCATAGGATGGTGGTGGCCTGAAAATGGTAAAAAAGATATGGTCATGGATGGAATTCATCTCCACGGTGTTTCCAATCCTATTGATCTCTATTCAAACGATAGAAGATCAATTAAAGAAGCATTGCTTTTTGCTTTAAAACTCTTCACCCCAATTATGAAGGAAAAATTTGATGTTGTCGATTGCCAAGGATTTCCATTTTTTTCGTGTTTCACAGCTAAGATTCATTCAATGACAGGGAAGTCCAGACTCATAATCACATTACACGAGGTATGGGGAGATTACTGGTATGAATACCTTGGAAAACTGGGAATATTTGGAAAGCTCATTGAAAGAACCATGCTTGGCTTAACAGATAACCTGATAACAGTATCATATAAAACACAGAAGGATCTGAGGGAAATAAAAAAATCTGAAAGATCCATTGTAATTCCCAATGGAATTGATTTTAACCATATACAGTCAATCAAGCCTTCTGATGAAATTTCAGACATAATATTTGCAGGTAGACTAATTAAAGAAAAGAATGTGGATATTTTAATTAAATCCATTCAAATTGTTAAACAAAAGAGTCCCAATGTTCGATGCATGATTGTTGGAGATGGCCCAGAAAGATCCAAACTTGAAGAATTATCATTTAACCTTAAAATTCAGGAAAACATAGAATTTATGGGTTTCACTGAAAATTACGATGATTTAATCGGTTATATGAAATCATCCAGTGTTTTTGTTCTTCCATCAATAAGGGAAGGTTTTGGTATTGTTGTTATTGAAGCCAATGCATGTGGTTTACCAGTGGTAGTGGTTAATCATAAAATGAACGCGGCTGTTGACTTGGTTCAAGATGGTATTAATGGTTTTAGGGCAGATGCTTCACCCGAAGATATTGCAGATAAAATAATTAAATCCATTGAAAATAAAGAAAAAATGGAAAGTAAATGTATTGATAATTCAGAAGAATATGACTGGAACAAAATTGTTGATGCACTTGAAAAGGTTTATATGGAAATTTTATGATTCATTAACTCAAATTAAACAATTATTGTAGGATTATGTGAAGTGAAAAATGAAGATCATTCAAACACCGGTACGGTTCTATCCATTTACAGGTGGCGTAGAAAATTATGTTTATTATATGTCCAAGGAACTGGTTAGATTAGGCCATGATGTTAAGGTTATTTGTGCTAACGAACCTCCATCTAAGAAAGAAGATAAGGTGGATGGTATCGATATTAAAAGGTTATCCTACATAGCAAAAATTGCAAATACAAATATAACTCCAGGATTTCCCTTTGCACTTGATAGAGAAGATTATGATATAATGCACACACATATACCAACTCCATGGAGTGCTGACTGGAGCAGTATTATCTCAAAATTTAAAAAAAAGCCTCTTGTGGTTACTTATCATAATGATATAATAGGAAGTGGAATTGCAAATTATATTGCCAAGTTCTATAATTCCACAGCTCTCAAGTCATTATTAAATAATGCAGATAAAATCATTATAACACAACCCAATTACATCAAATATTCACTGTATTTGGATAAATATGAGGATAAAATTGAGGTTGTGCCCAATGGAGTGGATGTTGAAAAGTTCAAACCATTAAACATAAGCAAAACTAAAAACACACTTTTCTTCCTCAGCCTTTTAGATGAATTCCACAAATATAAAGGTCTTGATTTCCTATTAAAGGCAATAGTTATTGTAAAAAACTCCATACCTGATATAAACTTAGTTATTGGGGGTAAAGGTGCGTTACTGGATTATTATCGTAAAATGGTGGTAGATTTAGGATTAACAAAAAATGTTGAATTCCATGGCTTTATTCCAGAGGAGAAAATAGTTGAATATTACAACAGGTCCAGTATATTTGTACTCCCATCCATATCTTCGTTACAGGAAGGGTTTGGAATAGTTGTTCTTGAAGCTATGGCTTGTGAAACTCCCGTTATCAGTACTGAAATTGTTGGTGTGGCTGCTGATGTTAAAAAAAGTAATTCTGGGATAATAATTCCTCCAAAAGATGCCGATCAATTAGCCGAAGCCATTATTAAAATTTTAAACGACAAAAATCCAGAAATAATGGGAAGTAATGGTAGAAAACTTGTAAAAGAGAAATACACATGGTCTGGAATTGCAGTGAACACTGAAAAGATTTATAATAAATTAATTTAATATAACATCTAAAG
Organism: Methanobacterium sp. SMA-27; assembly: GCF_000744455.1. Lineage (NCBI taxonomy): Archaea > Methanobacteriati > Methanobacteriota > Methanobacteria > Methanobacteriales > Methanobacteriaceae > Methanobacterium > Methanobacterium sp. SMA-27. The sequence continues at coordinate 1,135,083 of NZ_JQLY01000001.1, forward strand.
CATTTGAATACAATTGCTTTTTTTTATTAAATAAAGAAACTTAAAAGAATAATAGGAATATAACACAGTAAAATAATTTGATTATTACAAAGCTATCAAAATAGAGAGCGATCTTAATATTAATTAACTAAAAACTGTTATAAAATAAAAATTTTAAATTTATTATAAAATGGAAATAGATTATTGTAGGAGAATTATTTAATGTTAAATCGTATTAAAAACTTACGTGCCAAAGAATGGTTTATACTAACCCTTTTAATGTTAATTATTACAGATCTGATTATAATATTGAATCTACCCCTTTTAAGGGATATCATACCCTTTTTATTCTTTACCATTGTTCCAGGATTTTTGATAATTACCATTTTAAAACTTAATAAGATAGAATTTTTAAAAAAAGCCATTCTATCCATTGGTTTAAGCGTATCTGTACTTCTTGGTGTTGGACTATTATTAAATAGCTTTTATCCATTGTTATCTAAACCATTGGCATTGATTCCTGTCCTTTTATCTTTGAATATAACAACCATAATTCTTACCTACTTTGCTTATCAAAGAAATGAGAATGATATTGATACATGTTCAATATTTAATTTCAACTTTAAAATGGGTGATAAACTGTTATCACCAATACTTTTTCCTGTTTTGTTCCCATTTATGGCAGTTCTTGGAACTTACCTAATGAACACTTCGGTGAACAACGTAATTATACTGTTAATGCTTTTTTTGATACCTCCATATTTGGTTGTGGTTGCTTATCTTAAAGATAGGATTCATCCTATTACTTATCCAATTGCCCTTTTTATGATAGGTATCGGACTGATTTTAATGCACTCATTAACATCGTTCAATATTTTAGGTCGTGATGTCCACCAGGAATTCTATGTTTTCCAACTAACCCTTTCAAATTTCCATTGGAATATTAATGACTTTTACAACCCGTACAATGCATGTTTGAGCATTTCAATATTACCTACAATTTATTATGTACTTACAAACATGAATCCAGATTATATATTCAAACTTTTATTTGCGTTACTGGGAAGTATTCTACCATTGATGGTGTTTACAGTTGCAAAGAAATATTTGGATATTAAATATGCCTTCTTTGCATCGCTCTTATTTGTGTTTCAGGTCTTTTTCATAAATATTGTTGGTGCTGTAAGACAGGAAGTAGCAATAATCTTCTTCTTTTTAGCAGTGATGGTGCTTTTCGATACTTTTGGAACAACCAAATTTGAAAGCTCATGGACAAAAAAAATATTATTCCTGATCTTGGTATTTTCCATGATAATATCTCACTACACAACATCCTATGTTGCATTTGTTATATTAGTCCCAATATTACTTTTACCATTTTTAAAGAATTTATATAATAAAAGGAAGTTTACAACAAAAAATTTTGATGTTTTAATCATTTATCTTGTATTTATAATTTTATGGTTTTTCCTTTATGCAAAGGTTCAGTTTTTAGCAGGAACCGAAGTGATTCAATCTACAGTAGCAGCAACAGTAGCAGCAACTGGTTCAGGTAATGGAACCTTAGACTTTGTAAATGGCAGAGAGGGAACTGTACTAAGTGTGTTAGGTATTGGAATAAAAAATATTCCAAACTTGATAGCTGTGATTGTAAATGATCTTATCTTTGCAACCATTGGAATTGGTTTAATCACAATGCTAGTAAAGTATCGAAGAGTTTTAAAGGGTAAAACAAAAAATTTATACCAAGAAATTAGATTATTGGACTCAAAACTTGTACTCGGAAGCTTCTTATCCTTTTCATTACTGGCCATGTTTCTATTACTGCCATCTGTATCGTTCTTCTACGGTTCGGACCGTTTATTCTTCCAGCTTTTAATCTTCACAGTTCCAATCTTCATTATCGGGGCCATTAAAATTGCTCAGATAATGAATAAAGTAATTAAAAAACCTGATTTTAAGGTGGCATTGATATTGATACTCATAATCTCACTGTTTATATGTAACACCCATCTTCAATATGAATTCACCGGAATTCCATTTTCACCAGAATATGATAAAATAGGGATACCACGAGGCGAACTATATATCTATAATGGTGAATTGGCAACTGCAGAATGGATTGAAAATTATCATTACGATGATATAAGAACATATTCTGATGCAGTTGGTTTTACCCGCCTATATATAACAGACCCTGAATTTAAATTTGTAGGCATAAACTTCAATAATAAAACAATTAATGGATACATCTATATGGGAAATGCAAATGTTAACGAAGGCAAACTCTATGATAGCATTGATACACAGGTAAAGGTCCAAAAATACAGTTACTTCTTCAACAATAAAAGCAGGATATATGATGCCAAATATGGCCAAATATGGCTTTAAGTATAAAACTAAACCATTAAAATTTTTTAGATTAATATCTCTATTAAACAATTTTATACAAAAAAAATCAATTTACATTTAGATTATATTGGTAATATAACTCAGAACAAGGGAATATGATAATCCATAAGATAAATATTTTTTATAATTGGTTCACAACTTCTTGAAATGCTTTTTTAAATTCTTTAGATTGGGTTTCTGCATTGTATTTGGAGCTTATTTTCTTACATTTAACAGAAATATTTGTCTTCCATTTTTCATCCCTGTTATTTATTTCAAGTATTTTATCTGCAATTGTTTTGGGATTATTATCTTTTAAAACAAGGTATTCCAATCCATTATCAATTAATATATCTGCTTCGCCTACATTCTCGGTTATGATAGGTATCATTCCAGATGACATTGTTTCAAAAACTGTTACAGGACAGGAATCAAAATCTGCAGGATGAACATAGAGTGAACAGTTCTTAAAATATTTATCCAGATTTTTTTGGAATCCCTCTTTATGTAACCATGGAAAATCTGCAGTTATACTGTCAATACATGATCCTACCAGGTATAAATTGAATTCATTACCTCTTTTATTCAATATTTCAACTGCATTAACTAATAGGTCAAATCTTTTGCAGCTTTCCTGATTTCCAATAAATAATAGGTTGTTAGAATTTAGATCACAGTTTATTTGGAAACTGTTATTGGAACCATATGGGTAAACAAAAGATATGGGTTTATCTGGATAGTTATTCAATGCTATTTTTTTATTCAAAGGGGATATTGCAATATATCCATCTACATAAGATAAAAGAAATTTAACTACCATTTTTTTCAATGGATTCATTTTTGGAAGGTCAAAGAGAAGTGTATCTGCGTTTAAAAGTATTATCTTGGTTTCATGATTCTTGATTTTTTTAAGAACTGCATGAGGTAGTCCCAGTCCACCTTCAACAAGTATAATATCATATATACTCCGGTCAAACACTGATTTAATTAGATTTTTTATTATCTCTGAATAGTTATCTCCATATCTGTACCAGTTCTCTGTTATGGTTTCTGCAAATACACCATGAACTTTGTGTGGTCCCTGATGTGTGAAAAGAATTTTTTTCATTTAATTATTTCCCCAGGTAATATTGAATTTAGTAAAACTGCTGATTCTTATAAATTGATTATGAGTAAATTATTCAGTGTTGATTAAATTTAGTTAGCTATGATTATTTAAAGGTGATACTGCTTTAGTTCAAGAATTTTTAATGTTCCTTGCAATCTTTTTAAGTAGCATTGAAGAATACCGATATAATAGCTGAACTGTGTAGATGGGGAGATGTAGTTTATAATTTTCTTCATGGGTTTTCATGAATTTTAGGTTGGTTTTAATTTCTCTTGTTATACCCATGAATTTTACCTTACTTTTAGAAACTCCTGCCTTGTGCCATACAACCGACTTTAAATTTGTTACCATTTTATATCCTTTTTTGTCCATTTCAATGCAGATATCTGCATCTTCACATCCAAAGAAAAATTCGGAATTTAAAAGCTTTCCTGGCAACATTTTGGTTTTTATCAGCATGATAGCTCCCGAAACCCATCCAACTTTCATTGTGGAATTACTATCAATTGGTGGGTTGTTATGTCCCAATTCTATATCATGGTATCCGGGATACCTTGAAAGATCTATAACTCCACCAACACTCCATATAACATTATTTTTTCCATTAAAATCATAGAAAAATGTCTTTGGTCCGATAACAGCAATTTTATCGTTACTTTCTCCAGTTTTTACCAGTTCGGTTAAGAAATGACTATCCACAACTGTGTCATTATTTAAAAGGAGTATATAGGTAGGATCAAGTGATTTCAAGGCATACCTTATTCCAATATTATTACCCTCGGCAAATCCATAGTTTTTATCATTTTTTATTAGTATCAATCTCTGGTTCGATGATACGGAGTTGTAGTCTAATTCCAGAGCTTTTCCAGTTTCAGTTTCTTTTTTATTAAACTCGAATATCTGAATTGGTTTGTTATCAGATTTATAACTGTAAAAATTGGATTTTGGTTTGATTTGGGCTTCACAGTAAGCTGTGATCCTTTCAATGGAATCATCGTCAGAATCATTGTCAACCAGGATAATATCATAGTTGGGATAATCAATCTGATAAAGGGATTCTAAACATTCAATAGTATCCTTCCATCCATTCCAATTTAACAGTACAACCGTTACTTGAGGATTCATGTTATACATTTTAAAAGATTAAAGTCTATTTTCCTTTTTTAGGAAGTAATTCAACTGATCCCTTATAATATCATTCAAACTATGCTCAATTGTTGCACCTATCCCTTGGATCTTCTCTGTATCTGCAAATAGAATTGGTACTTCTGCAGGTCTGAATCTATCTGGATTAAATTCAATTGGAATAATTCCTTTATCTGTATGTACCTTAATTCCCCTATCTTCAAGTGTGTACTCGAGTTTTCCATCAAGAATCATGGTGTCTACAACTGTTTTATCAAATTTAACTCCATATACTGCCGAATCATCTATCTCAGTCGGGTTTTCTATGGATTTATCGCCATTAAAGGTTTCAATTTTTCCTATATTCCATCCTGCTTCTTTTAAGCCTAATAATATATAGCTGAGTACCGAGTTGGTTCTCATTGATCCCTGATTGTAAACTTCTCCTGATTTTCCATTTTCTGCAAGGGTCATGTATCCGTTTACTATATCCTTAACATGGGACCAGTCCCTGAATGCATTTAAATTTCCAATTGTAATCTTGTCAATTTCTCCAAATTTCAGTTTCATAACCTGGTTGGTTACAACAGATGTTACAAACATCAGTCCCCTTCCAGCTCCTTCATGATTAAAAGCTCTTGAAACCACTGTATTCAAACCATATGAATGGTAGTAATTTTGCATTAAATGGTCACCGTAGACCTTGGACACAGCATAAGGTGACATCGGTCTTAGAGGATTGGTTTCCTTGATTGGAACTTCCGGAATATTTACAGGTTCGGGAAATATAGTTCCATACTCTTTTTTTGCCTGTTTATACTGATCTTCAGTTGAAATTACAAGCCCGTATTCTTCGCTTGAACCTGCAAAGACTACTTTTGCATCTGAATCTGTTTTTCTAGTTGCATCCAATAGATTAGCAGTTCCAATACAGTTTATCATCTGTGTTTCAGGTGAATTTTCAAATGATCTCGGAACAAAGGATTGTGCTGCTAAATGGAATATATATTCTGGTTCTGATATCTCCAGTGCATTTGTAAGTGATGTTATTTCTGTTAGATCTCCTTCAATTGTTTTGACACTGTTTTCGATTCCATGATCAATTAGGTTTTTGGCTTTGGTTCCATCTGCCCTTCTTCTGATCAATCCATAAACATTAGCTTTTTGATTTAATAATTCTTCTGCAAGGTAGGATCCTGCAAATCCACCCACACCTGTGATTAAAATATTTTTGTCTTTCCAGTTCATTCAATACCTCCATTCCCAAATGATTAGATTTTTTTTATCTTAAATAACTTTTTTTTTTATAAATTTAGTTGTATTTTAATTTTGATAAAATATTTTAAGTTTATATTATGTTTTCTCATTTTCTGTTGGATATATTTTTTGTATATTGTATATCCTTGTTAATAACACGGTTTAAATGCTCTAACAATCTTTCTCCTGCATGATCCAATGTCCAGAAATTTTGAATGGTTTCAACAGATTTTTTACCCATATTATACCGTTTATATTCCTTTGAAAGCATTTTTGTAACTGCTTCTGCAAATAATTCTTCGTCTCGGTCTATTAATAGTCCAGTCTTTTTATGGATAACTGTCTCCCTTACTCCTCCTTCTTTAACAGCAACTACCGGTGTTCCACAGGCCATTGATTCAAGTGGTACCAGACCAAAAGGTTCGAGGTATGGAGAATACACAACCATTTCTGCCTGGTTGTAGAGAACAACAAGTTCATCGTCGTTTATTAAACTTTTTATTTCCATATCAACACCCAATTCTTCGGCATGTTTTTCAAGATAAGTTTTCCATGGAGGGAAACTTGAATTGGAAACAACAACAAGTTTGGGACGTATCTCTTGATCTATAAGTGCAATAGATTCAACAAGGAAGCCGTGACCTTTTTCAGGTGTGAATGTTCCAACTGAGAGTATAAATTTTTCTACGGGTACATCTAATGGTTTAAACATTTCAGGATCAACTCCAAGATATGATACATGGGAGTTGATTCCATACATTCTCAAGATGCTTTCCCTTGAAAAGTATGAGTTTGAAAGTGTATAATCAGAGTAAAATGAATTGGTTTTATCTATGCTAAGACCTCTTTTAACTACAATTTTACTTCCTAAACCCTTTAAAGAACCCATTATATTATTTTTTTCCCGTGGGAATATCATCTCTGATACAGCATCATTTCTAAGTGGTTGCTGGCAGTAAAATACCATTGGTTTTTTTATGTATTTGAGTAAGAATGGTGCCATTGTGTACTGATCCTGTTCAGAAAAAACAACATCATATGGACCGTTATTTATTACATCTGCCATAATTTGTTCTGTTTTCTCTAGATCCCTAAGTGAGATCTGTTTTACAGCAGGAGGTATATATTTGAGTGTGGAGTAAATTGAGCCTCCCAGAGTTTTTGGAACTGGAAATACATGAACATGACCAACTAGATCCCTAAGGGGTAGAAATTCTTCGTTAGCTGTTGAAGGTACGAAAACGTCTACCTGATTTCCTGTTTTTGTTAAGTATTCCACATAACCATAAAGGGCTCTTTTTGCCCCACCAGATGGTAAATTATGAAAAACTGCGATTTTCAATGGTTCATGCATTATATAATACCTCAAATTTTTTTTTATTGAAATGAATTCAATTTTTTTATTGTTGAATGTTTTATTAAATTATATTTTAATGAATTTTTTAATTCTAGATAGCTTGATTTATAATTCTTTTATTTTATCTGTAATGATATTGAATTTTCGTTGGGTGTTTAAAATTTATTATGGTCCTCTTAAACCGTCTAAGGCACCTTTAATCAAACATTTAAATCTTTTAAAATCCCGTTGATTTACAAGGTAATCCAATGATTCGTACCATAAACGGTACCCAAAGAAGTAAATTAGGAAGTAGTAGTATTCATTTCTTTTGGCATGTTCCTTAATAACATATATTCTGTTTCGGTTAAGGTAGTAAATTTTGAAATCACTCGCACTTGATGCACCATATTTATGCCATATTTTAGACTTAAAGGAGTAAACTGATTTATATCCATGTTTTAATCCAGTTAAACACCAGTTAACATCTTCCCAGTACATGAAAAAATTTGAATCTAGGCATCCCACTGTGTTGATAACTTCCCTTTTACAGAGTAAACATGCCCCTCCAACATAGTCCATTTCAATATAAATATCATAATCTCCATTATCTTGGGTGTTTGAAGCTAATTCATTGACAATTCCATGTTTAAAATCAACATCCCCTCCACCAGCAGCTTGAAGTACTTCATCTTGGGTGTAGAAGTAGGTTTTTGCACCTACAAAACCATATTTTTCGTTACTTCCAGCTGTTAAAACCATTTCAAGCAGAAATTCAGGGTCAACAACAGTGTCATTATTGAGTAGCAGGATATAATCAGGGTTTAAACTATTTAATGCATAAGCAATTCCAATGTTGTTTCCCTTGGCAAAACCATAGTTATCCTGATTTTTTATTAGGTTTAAAATTTTATTTGAAGAATCCTTAATTAAATCTGAATATTTTTCGGAGGTTATGTTTTTTATATCTTCTTCTGTGAATTCTAATAATTTTATTGGTTTATTTTCAGTTTCATACATGAAAAATTTGGATTCAACTTTTAATTGACCATTACAGTAATCCCTTATATTTAGTATGGAATTATCTGTTGATGCATTGTCCACCAGTACTACGTTATAATTTGGATAATTTATTTTGTAGAGGGACTCAAGACATTCTATAGTGTCTTTCGAGCCATTCCAGTTTAAAATAATCACAGATACCCGTGGATAATCTTTTAACATTTTATTCCTTTTTCTATTTATTTATCCAATGAATCTTGGAAATTCTTTTCAAAAACATCAACTACTCTTTCCCATGTAAATTTCTGGGCTGTTAAAATCCCTTCTTCTTTTAATTTCTTAGCTAAATCAGGATTATTGTAAATCTTTATAATGGACTCAGCAATTGTTTCAGGTTCTTTAGCAGGTACCATTAATGCATTTTCCCCGTGCACAACAAAGTCTCTGACTCCTTTGCAATCTGTTGTTATAACAGGTGTACCACATGCCATTGCTTCAAGTGGTGGTAGTCCATAACCTTCCATGTGTGATGCAAAAACGAATAGATCGCTTGAACTGTACAGTTCTGCTAGTGTATCATCACTAGGACTTTCAAAGAAGGTATATTGAAATTTTAAGGTATGTTTTTTTATTAAGTCATGGAATGTGTCTTTACTGCACACTATAATTGGATTTATTTTAGGTATTTTTTCGGATACAATGTTCAAAGCATTTATTAAGTCGCTATCTCCTTTGTAATCAAATCCTCGGAAAATTCCCATTATTTTGTAGCCTTCAACATCTTCCAGTATGGTTGTGCGGGGGTAAAATACATTGTGTTCAATTCCAACACCTGCAACAACTGCATCTTTACTGTAATTTTCCATTATCCATTCTTTAAGCCATGTTGAAATTGTGATAATGTTTAAGGGCAGGTAAAGACTTTCTTTAAATAGCATATGATAGTAGTTGCCATGTTTTTCTGCAAGTTCATCAAAATCCATGAAAAAGTAGAATTGCTTTCCCTTATTGCTTCTGAACACTGCAAATGAAGTAAAAAACCATGTTGCAACATTTATATCACAATCTGGAATTGCCTCTGTTAATGGTTTTATAAGATCTGCTTCAAATCCCATCTTCATCTGGCCTAAAACTGGACTTATACTACTGTATCGTAATGATTCTCGCGATTTTAATTGTTTAAGCGGATTCAGTATTCTTATGAAGTTGGGTTTTTCAACGTAGTTAACTTTGGCAGTAAGTGGAAACCATGTATGATCACCTTCAAGTGAGGTTATAATAACTTCATGACCCCTTTGGGATAGTCCGTTTGCAACTTCAAATATGGCTCTGACACCACCTGTCACTGATGTTGAATAGAGTGTAAAATTTATTTTCATATAGATCTTACCTTTAAATCTTTTTTTATAATTATTTTTAAATATTCTTTTATTCGATTTAATTATAATATTAATCTTATTTTTAATCTATAAATCCTTTATACAAGTTTTAAATTTTCATAATATAAATTAAATACTATTTGTTTAGATTAGAATCCATCATATACTAAATTCTAATAAAACACCCTTTTGAACAATCAATATCTTTGAATTTCAGTTTATGGGATTTTACAATTAGAATTATCTGACTTAATGTAGATAAATAAAAATATTTATATATATTCTTGTTGCATCCAATGTATACTATCCTTTAATACATTGATAACAGATTTTCAATTATTCAAATTGAATTATTATAAAAAAATCTGTTTTAAATTATGTACCGTTATAATAATTCATTAATTAGTATATTTTAGGATTAACAATATAAATTCAATTTTAAAATTTTAGGATGATCAACATGGTAAAGAAAAAGTATGTATGCCTATTCCCTGGGTTATTGAATTATCATCTGATAAAGGATGTGGGATTACTCCCCTATACCATGGGCAAATTTTTTAACTACAACTCAAATATTCTCACCTACAATAATGATAATTACAGTTATCTGGATAATGAGCTAAATGGAAATGATTTAAATCTTATTTATCTTGAAAAAAAATTTAATACAGAAACTCGTGATGTAATATACTATTTATTAAAAAATTCTAGAAATATAGATGTATTCCAATCTTTTAATCTACACGATACACTTGGACTTTTTAGTTTCTTTTTTATCTACAAAATATTAAACAGAAAGGGTAAGGTCTATGTGAAATTGGATGCCGATGATTTAATAATATCATTGTTGGTTGAGAAAAAGGGTATTTACAGGTATATGCAAAATTTTATGATAAAACACCTGATTGATGTTATGAGTGTTGAATCTACTAGATCATATGAAAAACTAATAGAATCTAATACAATACCTTCTGATAAGCTCATCCAAATCCCAAATGGCATTTCTATTAAATCCAACATTGAAATTCAAGAAAAAAGGAATTATATACTAAATGTGGGACATTTAGGATCAAAAGCAAAGGCAACAGAAATTTTATTGGATGCATTTTCAAAGATTGATAATTTGGAGGATTGGAAATTAATACTTGTTGGAAGTATTGATGAATCATTTAATGGATATATAGATGATTATTTTAAAATAAATCCTCATCTAATTGATAAAGTAATATTTAAGGGTTATATATCTGATAGGGATGAAATTTACAAGTATTATTCTGAATCGAAAATTTTTTGTTTCCCTTCAAGATCTGAAAGTTTTGGAATAGCATTAATTGAATCTGCTTATTTTGGAAATTATTTACTTACAACAGATGTTGGCGGTGCAAAGGACGTATTAGATGTAACAAATTATGGTGAAATTATTAAAATGGATGATAGCAATTATCTTGCAGGAAGATTACAGGAATTAATTTCAAATCCGGAAAAATGCGAAAAAGATCCATATGAATTGATGACAAAGGTAAATGATAAATTTAATTGGGCCAAATTATGTGAAAAGATTGATAAAAGACTAAATCCCTAAAAATTTATTGAGTAATTACTTTTTTTTTAGATTAAATTTTTAATTATAATTAATCTCTGCCCAACATTTGTTTAAATAAATTGATATCTTCTTCTGAAAATGTTTTTAGGAAGAATAAAACTCCAAAATATATGATGGTAGCTACTACTATCACTATTATTAGATTTATATTTACCAAAGCAACGAATAGGCCCATAATTAAACTTGCAATCACTGGTTTTACCAATATTTTGTGGACGGGGATGTTATATCCATTCACATTCATTATATGGAACCAGAATATACAAGCTGACAGTTCTGTAATAACTGTTATGAAACTAGCTGCAACAAAACCATATTTTGGTAGAAGAAGTAAATTCAATATTATATTCAGTGCCATGACAATGAATGCTGATTTTACCATTTGACTTTGCTTGTTAATTGAGTTAATTGCTGTTCCCAGTATATAATTCACAAATATTATTGGTATTGACCATATTAGTATTTGAAGAGCTATTATTGATTGTGAAAACCCTGATTTGTAGATAAATAATATTAATGGGCTGGCAATTAGGGTCGTGCCCACTGCAATTGGCAGACCAATTATAATTAGATATTTAAACGATTTTTCATATGAAATCTTAAGTAAGTCTTTTGATGAAACATTAAATCTTGATAACATCGGAAACACAGACATTACATAGACAGATGGTAAAAACATTAACGCACTCATCAAACCATAGGCAGCATTGTAAACTCCTACAGCTTCATTTCCATTTATTATCTGGAGTAGAACTGTATCAATTCTAAATGCAATCAACAAAAAAACGCCTGATAATGTCAGGGGAATGGCTTCAATTATCAGAAACTTCCATAAAGTAATGTCTATTTCTATTTTAGGTAAAATGAACTTCCATGCACAGATGATTATGCCAAAAATTAAGGAAACTATACTTGCAATGAGGTAGATAAGGGCAAAATTGGTTATGGACATCTGATAGTAAATAATCAATAATATACCAGAAAACATTATTATACTGTTGATAATCTGTCCAATTGATTGATACTCCATTTTTTCATATGCCTGGAAAACCGAGTAGAAAATATTGGTAAAAGCACCCACAACAAAGGATATTGTTATGAAATATACTACCACGGCAATTTCAGGAGAATAATGTTCTATATATACTATTAAGAACATTAAAACCAAGGTAATGGTACTTAAAGCTATTTTAAGAACAATTGTATTCCCAATATATTTATTAGCTAATGATTTTTCTCTTGAAACTTCTCTGGTTGTCAGTGTACTCAGACCCAATTCTGTGAAAATTGATAGTAGAGCTCCTAAAGCAAGAGCAGTGGACAATATTCCAAAGCCTGCTGCTCCAAGGTAACGTGCAGTATATATTGTATAAAAAAAGGCCAATATATAACTTATAACCTGGGATAAAAGTAAAATTGATGTATTTTTTGCTATTTTACTTACTGCACTCATAAGATTCAATTCCTACTGTTAAAAAAGATAAAACTTTAAATTCTTAAAAATTAATTTTTAAATGAATTTACAGTGTCTGAAAGATAGTCAACAAAATCACCTTTTGGTACATATCCAATTGACCTGGCCTTAGATATATCTGCAAATGAATGTTTAATTTCTCCTGCACGTGCATCTTCATATTTGGGTTCAATATCTTTACCCATGGTGTTTTTAACTATTTCAAAGAGCTGGTTAATTGATGTACTTTTCCCTAGACCAATATTGAACACTCCAGTTTCCTTGGATTCTGCTGAAAGAATATTCGCTTTTACAACCTGTTTTACATGCACAAAATCTCTTGTCTGTTCTCCATCACCATATATAACTGGAGTTTCGTTTTTAAGAAGTTTATCAACGAAAATTGGAATAACTGGAGCATAATCTGATTCAGGATCTTGTCTTGGCCCGAATACATTGAAGTATCGAAGTGCAACTGTTGGAAGTCCATATATCTCAGAATATACATTACAATATAGTTCTCCAGTTGCCTTTGCTACAGCATAGGGTGATAATGGATTGATTGGAATTTTTTCACTTATTGGAAGTGATTCAGTTTCACCGTATACAGCAGAAGAGGATGAAAATACCAATTTTTTAACTCCACATTTCCTTGCAGCTTCAAGAACCTTCAAAGTTCCTGTTACATTAGTTTCATTACATCCAATGGGATCCACAACACTCTGTGTAACACTGGTCATTGCGGCCATATGAAAAACATAATCTGCTCCTTCAAAAATATTTTCAAGGTTCATCTTGGTAATATCACCAAGGTTTGTGTCAATTTTTGTAAAATCGAAGTCCTTAATATTCTTAATATCTCCTGATGACTGGTTATCTACTATAACAATGTTGTTGTTTTCATTTAGTCTATCAATCAAATGGGAACCAATAAATCCAAGACCGCCTGTAACAACTACCTTTTTATTTTTCATTTTGAATCTATGCCTCATAAAATTTTAAAGAAAATTTTAATTCCCGTTAAAATATGTTTCTTTCATCTATTCATATGACATTCACGTACAAGAAAACTGAACGATATACAGTGTCAGTATTAGGTAGTTTATAGAGTTTAAATTCTAACGTTTGATTATTTCCTGTTTGTGTAGGCTGGAATGAGAAATTTATCTGTTTAGTTTCATTGTTAGAGAGTGTAATATTTTGATTGGAAAGGGTTACACCATTTAATGTTTCAACCAGATTGTAGGTTGTTGTGGACTGTTCATGATTCACCAGTCCAATTGTTAAATTTCCAATTTCATTCACACTTAGATTGGTTGGATAGTTTCCTGCCTTATCTCCTGCTCCTAAAATATATAGCTCAGTAAATTTTTCACCTGGACTTGGATTTACAATTATATAAACAGTTGCTATGACAGCCGCAACAAGTAAAATTACTAAAATTGATGATACAGTTTTATCTAACTTCATTCTAAGCACCGTAAATATATGTTGGTAAATATATGTTTTAAGTAAATATTATTATTTTAATTGTAAAATTTGATTGCAAATTTCCATTATATTTCGTTTTCCAATGTCACATATAAAAATATTGTGAAATAAATTCTCCTATTAGATTATACTTTATTTAGCAGATATATTTATAAGATTAATTAATTATTATGTGTTATCAGTTAGGTTCTATTTTTATTAAGATTTACCCTACAAATTCCAAAAACAAAAAATTGATTAAAACGATTAAAATGTTACTCAACAATCCCCTTCAAATGAATGACTGGAAATTCAGCCAATTCATTAAATTAATATTGCTAATACAATTTTTACAATTAATTTTTGTTGGTTTAAATCTTAAAGGAATCAATATCCCTGTTATCGCACAATTGATAGGTTTTATTTATCTCACATTTATTCCAGGATATTTGATCCTTCGTATATTGAAAATTCATGAAATTGGTAACGTTAAATCTTTACTCTACTCTGTTGGATTGAGTATTGCAAGTGTTATGTTTATTGGATTTATAATAAATATGGTTCTACCACTCATTGGAATTTACAATCCATTATCCATCATCCCGTTAACAGTTTCCATCACATTATATGTGATTGTTCTATCCATTATAAGTTATATAATTGATAAAGACTTTAGTGCCTCAAATAAAATTGAAACCAGTGATTTTTTCACTCCTTCATTCCTATTCCTTACACTTATCCCCTTTGTAGCTATTTTTGGGTCATATTCCATTACTAACTATCATACAAATATAATTTCAATGTTCCTATTGGTTTTAATTGCTTTAACATTTATTCTGGTTGTTTTTGATAAAATACCCAAAAAATGGTATACGTTTACTGTTTGGATTGTATCAATTTCATTATTATATGTAAGTTCATTAATATCCCCATATGTATGGGGTTGGGATATACAGAACGAGTATTATCTTGCGAATCTTGTTATGAACTTTTCGTACTGGAATTCTGCCTTGCCCGATGCTTACAATTCAATGTTAAGTATTGTGATGTTGGCTCCAACCTACTCACTTTTAACTAACTTGAGACTGGATTATATTTTAAAAATTGTGTTTCCATTTCTGTTTTCTTTGGTACCTCTGGGTCTTTATAAAATATTTAAAACACAGACTGACAACTCTAAAATAGCATTTATTGCTGTTTTTTTATTTATTTCCTTTAACACATTTTATATAGAATTACTTGCACTTACAAGGGAAATGACAGCTGAATTATTCCTTGTTCTCTTGTTGCTTCTGATTTTAAACAGAAAATTAAAAACAAATCTAATGGTATTAATGGCAATTTTTAGCATGGGACTGGTTGTATCACATTATTCAACCACATATTTCTTTATAATAGCACTTATCGGTGTTTCTATATTATTGGCCATATTCAATCTGTCTAAATTCAATTTATCAAGGGATAATATTAACTTCAGTGGAAATAAGACACTATTATTTGTTTTACCTTCAATCACAGCTTTTATGATTCTGTTTGCATATTTATGGTACTCTAGTTTTTCCCAGGGATTGGCTGTAAAAGCGATTATTGATGTTTTAACTTATATTAAACAGGATTTCTTTGATATAATCAAGATATCTCTTCAAAATGCAGGAATTGTACCCACTACAGCCATATATGCATTGGTAATATTTTTAATTATTCTTCTTATTGTTGCTGTGATCTACATTCTTAAAATCATATTACAACGAATGGTTAAAACAAATGAACATGAATGGATAACCAATTTCCTTGATATGTTAAGGTCTAAACTTAACTACAAAGTTATTGCAGTTGTGGGTGTGGTTGTTTTAGTTGCTTTGACATTTGTTACTGGACCTCCTAAGACATGGATTGTAACTGTTTTGAGATATTTAAATTTTACAGTTGTATTTTTCACATTCATGGGTCTTGTTATGGTATTTCTCAATATGCATCGGAACAAATTCCAAAACACCTACTTAGCATTTTCAGTTGTAGGAGCTGCAATGTTAATAGCAGGCTTTACAATTCCTTCATTTGAGGGTGCATTTAATATTACAAGGATATATGAAATAGCATTTATAATATTATCTCCATTTTGCGTTATTGGTGGTACTAAGATTTTAGGATCAATATATCATGTAATTAAACATGGAAACATTGATGGTGAAACACCTCTAAAGATATTTTCTATTTTTATTTTGATATTTATGCTTTTTAACACTGGTTTTGTAAGTGAACTTGCTGGAGAATCAATTCCAATGTTTTTAACAGGAGTAAGTATTCAATCATCCGATTACTACCCTTTATTTGATAATCAAGAGGCTGACAGTGCACAATGGTTGACAGATAATAAGGTAAGTAACAGTATATATGCAGATGTCTATGGTAAATTCATTTTTTACAGGTTCACACCTAATATTAATGAAATTTCATCCAACAACGGTGTATCTGAATTTACAACCTATAATTCATCCAACACCTACATGTACCTAAGAACCTTGAATGTTAACAGTGGTTATCTTGTTGGATTCACCAGCAGAACGGATCGTAACAGGGTTTATAAAGATTTAAGCAGTGTAGCTAATTCTAAAAATAAAATCTTCGATGATGGTGATTCTAGAGTATATTATAAATAATTATTGGATATTTTAGAGATTATTTTGAATTAAATCTGAATCTGGTGAAATTTTTGTTAATATCTCTTTTAATAAATTCTATTTGTATAATAATACCTTATAATTCCATAAAAGAAACAAATAAATAATAATATAATATATATCCTAATTTAATGCAAGATAAGAAAATCCTATTAATTGTGGGGAATGATGATAAAGACACTGCAGACACCGAGCATAAATTGAAATCAATGAATTATGTTCCGCATGTTATTGGTGGTGTTGATGAAGCCCTTAGAACTGCATTAGATATTATGCCGAATATTATTTTAATCGATACATCTTGTAATATTGATGAAAAAAAATTAGATTTAATTAAAAACTTGAATATTCCTATTATTTTTCTATTAAATAAGATAAACGAATCATTAATTCTCCAAGAATCATATGAGGAACTTTTTGGAGTTCTTGATAAACCATTCAGTATATCAGATCTTGAAAATGCAATCAATGTTGGAGTTTACAAACATGAAATGGATAGCATGTTAAAGAAAATTGATGTTAGTTACGTAAATATGCTTGAAAATCTTCAGGATGCCTATTTCCAGGTTAACAGTGAAGGAAAAATCATATTAACAAGTCCCTCTTCAGCATCATTGTTTGGATACGATTCCCCTCGTGAAATGCAAGGTCATTTAGCCATATCTTTAATTAAAAATCAAGAAGATAAAGATTTAGTTCTGGAAAAATTTTACAAAAAAGATAAAATTACTAATTATAAATTTGAAGCATTAAGAAAGGATTTTAGTTCTTTTTGGGTGTCTCTAACCACATTCTATCAATATGATGATCATGGAAATATTAAAGCTATTGAGGCATTTGTTAGAGATATAACAGAACAGATGACAGCGGAATTTGAACAGAAAACCATTGTTGAATTCATGCAGATCATGAATAACAGTACAAATGTATTAGATTTAGTTGATTCAACAATAAATTTTATTAAACAGCAATCTGGCTTTGAAGCTGTGGCTGTAAGACTCAAAGAAGGGTGTGATTATCCTTATTATCAAACACAAGGTTTCAGTAATGAATTTGTAAAAATGGAAAACCTTCTATGCGACTACAATGAAAAAGGAAACCCCCATTGTGATGCTGTTGGCAACCCAATACTAGAATGTATGTGCGGAAATGTAATTTGTAGAAGATTTGATCCATTAAAACCATTTTTCACAGACAATGGAAGTTTCTGGACAAATAGTACCACTGACCTTCTTTCAAGTACAACTGAGGAAGATAGACAGGCCAGAACACGTAATCGATGTAATGGAGAGGGATATGAATCTGTGGCTTTAATACCTTTAATTTCTGGAGATGAAACCATTGGACTTCTCCAGTTAAATGATAATAGAAAAAATCTTTTCAGTTTAGAAATTATGATGGTTTGGGAGCGTTTGGCAGGTTATCTTGCTGTATCTTTAGCCAAGTTCCAGGCTGAAGAACTTAAGCAAAATCTTTTGGAAAATGAACAAAAACTAACAGAAGAACTTAGAATTTCAAATAAAGAACTTAAGGAACAAGAAATGGAGATGTCTATGCTTTACAACACTCTGAAAAAAAGTGAGAAGAGTGTTCGTGTGAAATTAAATACAATTCTATATCCCGAGGGTAATATTGAGGAACTTGATCTTGAAGATATATTGGATGTACAGGTAATCCAATCTCTCCTTGACGAGTATTATAAGATTTTCAAATTACCAATGGCCATCATAGATACAAATGGTAAAATACTCGCAGGGGTTGGATGGCAGGATATTTGTACCAATTTCCATAGAGTTAATCCTGAAACTAGCAAGTTCTGTGAAGAAAGTGATGTTCAACTTACTGTGGGAGTACCTGCTGGAGAATTCAAGCTTTACAAATGTAAAAACAATATGTGGGACCTTGCAACACCTATAATTGTAGGTGGTAAACATCTTGGTAATCTTTTTTCAGGTCAATTCTTCTTTGATGATGAAGAAATAGACTACGAAGTATTCCGAAAACAAGCCGAAAAATATGATTTTAACGAATCAGAATATATTTCTGCTCTTGAAAAAGTTCCAAAGGTCAATAGAAACTCTGTAAATGAAGGAATGAATTTTTTTGTAAAAATTGCAGATATGATCTCCCGTATGAGTTATAATAATATAATGTTAGCAAGATCTATAACTGAACGTGATAATTTATTAGAGAATGAACAGCAATTAACTGAGGAGCTTCGAACTTCCAATGAAGAATTACAATCCATAACATTAGAATTAAAAAATACTAATGCAGAGCTCTTCAACAAACAGGCCAAACTACACAGTTTAAATCAGGATTTGATTATTAACCAAGAAAAATTTTTCAAGGCATTTCATTCCAATCCCGCTGCAATGACACTGAGCAATGAACATGGAATATTAGTTGATATCAATGAAAGTTATTCTAAATTGACTGGATATAGTATGGAAGAACTGATTGGGCATACCTCTGCTGAGTTAGGAATAATGGACGGTGTGAAGCTTAATAAACATATAATAGAATCTCAAACATTAGGTTCTATAAACGATGTAGAACTGGATGTTCGTACTAAATCTGGTGAAAAACGTATCATCACCCATAGTAGGGAGATAATTGAACTTAACAATTCAATTAATTTCATAACTTTTAGTTATGATATAACAGAGCGTAAAAAAGTTGAAAATGCATTGCGCGATAGTGAGGAAAGGTTCCGTAATCTTGCAGAAAATATTCCAAACCTAGCATGGATGGCAGATGCTGAAGGGTATATATTCTGGTATAATAAGCAGTGGTATGACTTCACTGGTACAGATTTTGATGAAATGAAGGGATGGGGTTGGCAGAATGTGCATCACCCCGACTATTTAGAATCTGTGACAGAAGAATGGTCAGAAAGCCTTAAAAAAGGACTACCCTACGATAATGTATTTCCATTAAAAAATAAGCATGGAGAATATCGATGGTTCTTAACTCGTGTTACACCCATCAGGGATAAAAATGGTAAAATCCAACGCTGGTTTGGAACTAATACAGATATTACGGAACGTAAGGAAACTGAGGACGTACTTAAAGAAACCTTGAAAAAAATTAACCAGCTTAACAGGACACTTATAGCCCTCAGAGATAGTAGTTATGCAATGATGCATGCAAAGGATGAAGAAAGTTATTTGAATGAAGTATGCAGATTCATAATTGAAGACTGTGGTCATTCTATGGTATGGATTGGATTTATCAATGAAGAAACCAAGAGTGTACAACCACTAACATACGCAGGTTTTGAAGAAGATTATCTTGAAACACTGAACATTGTACTGGACGATAATGAACGTGGAAATGGTCCAACAGGTCTTGCTATAAAAACTGGTAAACCATACATCTGTGAAAATATCCATACAGAACCCGAATTCAAACCATGGCGTGAAGAAGCCAGTAAAAGGGGTTATGCATCTTCAATAGTTCTCCCACTCGTAAACAATAAAAATGTGTTTGGTGCATTAAATATTTATTCAAAGGAAACTGATCCTTTTTCAGAAGAAGAAAAGGATTTACTACAGGAATTGGCTAATGATATATCTTATGGTATAACTTTTCTTAGATTACGGAATGAACATTCCAAGGCAGAAAAGGCATTACGGGAAACTCTGATTGAGGTTGAGCGTTCAAATGCTGAACTAGAACAATTTGCTTATGTTACATCCCATGATTTAAGAGAACCGCTACGTATGATCACAAGCTTTTTACAGCTTTTAGAGAGGCGATACAGCGACCAGTTGGATGAAGATGCCAATGATTTTATAGGATATGCTGTGGATGGTGCCAAACGATTAGATGCAATGATAAACGATATTCTAATATATTCCAGGGTCTCTAAAAAGGAAAGAAATTTCACCAATGTGGACCTAAATAAGATTCTTGATCAAACCTATTTGAACTTGAAAACATCTATAGAAGAATCAAATGCAAAAATTACACATGATCCAATGCCCAACATCATTATAGATGGAAAATTAATGGTTCAACTTTTCCAAAACCTGATTGGCAACGCAATTAAATACCGCAGTCAAAAATCACCTATAATCCATATATCTGCTCAAAAAGAGAATATTCAATGGTTATTCAGTGTAAGAGATAATGGGATAGGAATTTCCAATGAACATTTACAAAAGATATTTACAATATTCCAGAGACTACACACCAAAGATGAATTCGAAGGAACAGGAATAGGACTATCAATTGTCCAGAAAATTATACATCAACACGGTGGAGAAATATGGGCAGAGTCTGAACCAGGAAATGGTTCAATATTCTATTTCACCATTCCTGTGACATCAGAAACCTAATATTATAGATATTTTATTATTAAACAGTAAATAAATACTATTTTTTTAATTGCATTAAATAAACTATCTAATTGGAATACTGTTTATTTGAAATTATCTACTCCAATTCAGAGTTGTTTAAAATATTTGTTAAAGCCAGTATTACCACAAATATCATTGTAAAGACAGTTATTAAAGCCATATCCAGAGTGATATCATTGTATTGATAAAAAATTGACAGTATTGTACCCAAAGCTGTTATACCATACACAACAGCCGCTTCACTCCAAAAAGGTTTATTATTAATTTTATATTCTTTTTCAGGTTTTATTATATCATATTTAGAAATATATACCGCAAATATCTGGAAGAAAATAAATACAACCATAAACCATCCAAAAAAGTTGGATATTGGAACACCAAAGTAAGCTCCTGGAGTCTGCCAGATCCAAATACCCTGTAATGTTGAGGATATAGGATCAATTGTTAAATCCCACATTACCATTATGAAGGATGCTATAAATGGAACTATAAATATCTGTTTACCTTCTAGTTTTTTGCTGTATTGACCAGTTAATACATGTGCCAGCATCCATGATAAGTAACCCATTGAAAAATATCCAAATATGATTATAAGCGGAACTGTTAACATACCTAAAGTGGGCGAATAATGATAAAAACCAAAAGGAAAACCTGTAAGTATGCTCAAATTTTCAAAAAAGAAACTTACTAATAGGGTGATAATAAAAAAGATTGCAACATTCTTTTGGTTGTATCTTTCAATTCCATTGAAAACAGCTATAATAAAAAGAAGAGCTGTCACAACAAAAGTGTCTATTGCAAGCAGATTTGGATTTTTATATGTGAAGATCAAAAGAACATTAAAAATAAAAAATACAGTGATCAAGGACCATCTAATCTTGTTAAATTTTTTCTTATCATTTTGAATAATCTCATTTTTCATTTACTCCACTCCATAAATGAAATTTTGTACAAATAAACTTGATAATAAATTTTTAGGAATTATTAAACTTAAATTTTACGATAATTTTATTAACAATTATATTCTTGATATAACCTTTTTAAATAGCATTTATCGATTAAATATCGATTAGATTTATAAAATAGTTAAAATATCAATTTTTTTTGTTGATAATCATTTTTTAATTGAATTTTTTCATAATTGTGAATTAACCAGATGATTTGTAAAAGAATGAGTACATCTAATTTGAGTGTGTATTGTTTTAAATCGTGTTATTTAGTAAAAATACCAACGGAGTAGGTTTATCCACAATACAATATATCAATAAGCTCTTTGTAAGTCTTAAATTAATAAAATAGCCGTATGACTGTCTTTTTTGGAAAATTAAACCAAAGCATTTATTAGTGATCCCAATTAATCCATTTGTAGGTTTGATAAGATCAAATAAATAATCTTGTTTGATTTTTTCAAACAGGGAGGCGGTATAATTAATAGAAAATTGTTATTGTCAGTGCTAATATTTTTCAGTCTAGCACTGGTTTTGAATGTTAGTGCAAGTAGTGCAGCATCGGTAAATCAAACAAATATGAGTACTAATGCAATATCATCAGATAATCTAAGTGATAACATTAGTTCATCTAATTACGCAGCCGATAAAGCTAAATCTACTTTTAATACTAGTGTCAAAATTGCAACAACAAATGCAACAAAAGAGCTAAAGATTAACAGCACAATGGCCGCAGGAGCACCTGTATTAGTCAATGGTTTAACACTGGCGCAGTTAAAAGATGGAGTTTCCAGAGTTCAATCATTCTTTAATAAGAATAAAAGACTACCAAAATATGTAAGTTTTGGAACCAGACAAATTTCCATCGCAACTTTCCAGAAAAACATTGCAACACAAGGTCTAAAAATAAATACAGTAATTGTGAATGGTTTAACAGTTGCTCAGATGAAAGAAGGAATTTCCAGAGTTCAAGCATTCTACAATAAGTATGGTAGATTGCCTAGTACCGTAAATTACGGAACCAGAAAAATTTCCATCTCAACTTTCCAGGAAAACATTGCAACACAAGGTCTAAAAATAAATACAGTAATTGTGAATGGTTTAACAGTTGCTCAGATGAAAGAAGGAATTTCCAGAGTTCAAGCATTCTACAATAAGTATGGTAGATTGCCTAGTACCGTAAATTACGGAACCAGAAAAATTTCCATCTCAACTTTCCAGGAAAACATTGCAACACAAGGTCTAAAAATAAATGTAACTGTAAAACCTAAACCAGTAATTGATACTAGTTCAGTAGCTGCACTTGCAAAATCGCTTACAGCTGGTTCAACATCCACTTATAGTAGTGCTGTGGCTTTATTTAATTGGGTTAGAAACAACATTAGTTATTCCTTTTATTACAACACCAAATATGGTGCATCAGGAACATTGAAATACAGAACAGGTAACTGTTGTGATTACTCAAATCTTCTGGTTGCACTTGCACGTAATGCAGGAATAACAGCAAGATATGTACATGGAACATGCCAGTTCTCAAGTGGAACATGGTACGGTCATGTATGGACTCAACTATATGTAAATGGCAAATGGTATAATGCTGATGCAATAAGTACCAGAAACTCATTTGGAGTTATTAACAACTGGAACACTGCAACATACAAATTAAACGGATATTACACCACACTGCCATTCTAATTAAATCCATTTTTTATTTTTTTTTATTTTGTAAATTACTCCATCTTATCCTAAGAGATATCTTCCCAATGGATAATATAAGAAATGAGTTTTAATTAATGAACTATTTTAAACATTTAATTTTATTGAGATTAAAAATTGTAAATATGATATTAATATAGTAGTTATCTATGTATTTTAGTTGATATTATGAAATATTTCTTAAAAAAGTTTTTATACATGTATAAACGATTAATAATTTGAATAAGGAGTAAAAATCATATACATTCTTTAATTAATAAATTTGAAATAGAAACATTTTTATATCCAGTAGGATGATGTTTTATCATGATTATTCATGCTAATGTATTGATCACCATAGTGAGTTATGTACTGGCAGTTGTGTCTGCCATGATTGTGGGACTGATACTGAGAATTCCAATTCTCCCTGAAAGACCTATTAGGCATTC
This sequence comes from Methanobacterium sp. SMA-27, assembly GCF_000744455.1. Lineage (NCBI taxonomy): Archaea > Methanobacteriati > Methanobacteriota > Methanobacteria > Methanobacteriales > Methanobacteriaceae > Methanobacterium > Methanobacterium sp. SMA-27. The sequence continues at coordinate 1,159,322 of NZ_JQLY01000001.1, forward strand.
ATGGACTATCAGTTTAATATTCCCAACAACCATAATTGCACTTGGATTAACAGCCATTCTATTCAAACTTGGATATGAAGGTCTTCTAGTTGCAGTTGTAGTGGGTGTGGTCTCCGCAATCTTTGCTAAATACTTCTTAGAAAGGCTCTTGCCTAAACCTCAAATGGAGGAATCAAATTGAACGAGATCATTGCCATTATAATAGCTGCAGTACTATCCTGGTTAAATTTTGTTTTAATAGACACATGGATGGGACTTCCAGAAAAACCAGGTGTTAAAGGTGCAGATGTTATTGGAAGATCTGTTTTAAAACGGGGTGGAAACCTTGCAGGAGGATTTTTCCAGGGAAACATTGTATGTTCTCCAGATGCATCAGCAGGAACATTACTTTCATCAGCTGCTTGTTACACTATAGGAACTCCTGAAGGTGGTTTAATAGCAGCTTTACTTGTCTATATTGGAAATAGACTCTGCGCAGACCCAGGTTATGCTGGCACCACCGGGGCATTAACAATTACTGCAATAATATTTGCAACATCATACATAGGAATAGGACCTGCAGATTTCATAGTTGGAATGGTATTGGCAATAGTTATAATACAGGGACTCCACCATCCACTGGCATCAAAATTACTCGGAAAGATAGCCAAAAAAATGGGAAGGCATACAACTTTAACCTGAAGGGGATTATATCATGGTTATCAGAAATTTCTATAATAAACTTAATAATTGTAAAACAACAGGTCGATTATCATGTTGACAATGCTGATCCAGATACTAGGTATAATAGTTCTTTTAATGGCTCTGAGAACACTTTTTGCACAGGATAGATCTGCAAGAATGTTGTATTTAAATGCAATGAGCTTTGGAATATCAGGAATAATAGCACTTTATATTCAAACACCCTTTGGTGCTATAATTGCTATAACCTACTTTATTGCTTCGACAATTAGTTCAAATGCCATAGCGTATTCAATTGGAAGAGTAAAGAATGAAATAATATTGGATGAATAATATTCTGGACAAAATTTCATAAAAAAAATTAAAAGATTGTAAATGGTGTAAATAATGTATCCGTTTCTAGACCTCATAAACTTGACAACAGTATCTGCAGGAGTACTTTTAATAGGTGCTGCTGGTATAATAATGCTCAAAAAACCATTGGACAAGGTTATAATGTTCTCACTATTACAGGGCGGTTTTATTGGGATGATAGTATCCGCAAAGTACCTGGATGTTGCAATGGTAGCAGCCATATTCGATCCAATTTCCACTGTTATAATGTTAATTGCAATAACCAAACTTGATGAAATTAGAAAGAATAAAGAAAGATCCCAGGAGGACGGGTTCATTGCTTGATGTTTACATATGGTTTTACACAGGTTGTGTTCTTGTAATAATAGGAAGCATAGCAACTGTTATAGGTCCAGGGGTTAAAGATCCTCTGGTAAGGACTTTGAACACAGAAATTGCTGCAGTTGGTGTTTCACTCATATTTTTAACCTACAACCATACAATAGCACTTGTAACATTCATTGCAGCTACTGCCATAATAACACTAATACTATTAAGGGCTATTGTAAGATTAGAAGAAATGGGGGCCGAACTTTGAAGAGTATAGGAAGGATATGGAATGCCCTTGCGAATCCTGACAGGATTCCAAGATTTTACGCACTGATACTTGGCATTGTACTTATAGCAGGCTTCATAATACCCCTTGCATTGAATGATCATCAACTTTATCCCAGACCAGAACCACAGAATCAGATAAATGCTCAGGATCCTCTGGCACCATACGACCGTGGAGGAGTACCCTTCCAGGAAAGGGGAATAGTAATGGCACAGTACCCTCAATTTTTACCTGCAATAGGCTTGATAACAGCTTATTTATCTCCAATAGCAATTGGTGTTAAGAATACAACATTATACTATGGAACTTCTATTTATTCATCACCAGGCGGACTTATAGACGAGATCCTATACTACACAAGGGGATTCGATACAGTTCTGGAATCAAGCATACTTATGATGGCCTTTGTAATTGCTTCATGGGTTGCTATAAACTTCACAATGAGGAGGGAAGACTGAATGTTAGAATTGGTACCCTCTGTTGTTTCACCAATAGTAGTTGCCCTCTATGTACCAGCAATATTTGTTGGATTAATAGTGGCTTTAATAGGATTATTTGGCATATCAGTTGAGAAAAATGATCTGCAGGTTCTTATCCTTACAGATATAGTTGGAATTGCAATGTTAATAATTGTTGCAGCGGTTGGAACAGACCTTGCTGAATCTTTAATACTTCCAGGGCTGGTTGTTGAACTTGCCGAGATACTAGCTATTAGTGAAATATTAATGAGCAGGGAAATAAGAAAAACAGGTAAAGCTGTTGCCCTCATACCAACACCCCTAAACTTTGACATGGAAATACTTCAAACAGCACCAGTATTCATAGCAATAATATTAGTAATATATGGGGCATTCCTCTCAGGATTTACAGGTGGAGCAGTAGCAGGAGGAGGAATATTATTCTATGTAATTTCCCTGACAATGCGTGGAGTACCTTCAACACTTTGGGAAGGTATTGCAGGAGCATCTGGTATTGCATGGTGTTTATGGCTTGTTGGATTTTTAATACTATTTGTTTTCCCACAATACTGGTTATTAGGATTGATGCTCGCAGCATTTGGAATATTTATTAAGGTCGCATTCAAAGCTGGTTTAATAGGTATTATGAACAGAGAAGAATTTAGAAAGGAGTAAAATTATATGGATATATTAATATTAGGTTCACAAATACTTGGAATCATACCCCTTGGAGACATTGTATTCTACATGACCTCCTTTAACCTTTTCATGTTTGCAGCAGCTCTTGCTTTCACATTCATAATAGCAATCAGTAAAACAGAAACCCAAGTGGAAGCTGAATTTGGTACACTGGGAGATAGGGAATTAAAAGTTGCTAAGAATGAATTCAAAATTAGACGTTTTTTAGCAATAGTTTGTGGACTTGCAACAGCAGGTGCAATGATAACAGGGGATCTCTTTGATTTCACACTTTTTGTATGTTTAATTGGAATAGTAAATATTGGAATTGTGGGTGCAGTTAAACAGATAGATGTTCTTGATTCAGCATTCCAGTATGGTTTGATAGCAATGATAGCGTCAACACCACTTTTCGCTGGTGCAGCGCTTATATTAGCTGCAACAGGTACCATTAGCCTATTAGAAATTAACAGTCTTGCATTCACAACCCCAATGATGCTTTTAGGTTCTTTATTAATCTTCATTGGTGTAGCAGGGGAAACTGGTGTTGCACCATTCTTTGCAACTAAGGCTGAAATGTTCAGAACTCCAGGTTCACCATTCTTACTTATAATACATCTAAGCTCTCTTTTAGTAATAGTAAGGGCAATAGAAATACTTCTCATCATAAATAAACCATTTTAAGGTGAAAATAAATGGATAAACTCAAAATAACTAGCTGGATACTTCTAATATTATCATTAGGAAGTATTGCATACGCATTGATCTTTAATCCAGCAAACTGGATTGTATATGCAATTTCCCTCATTGGAATACCTGTGGCCATACTCTCCTTTGGACTCATTGTAATGGCAAAGGGTAGTAAAGAAGAAGAAGAGGACAAAAGAAGGGAACCATTCATTGGATACTAAAATAGGAAATAAATATGAAATTTAATATTACTAAAGGTTCGATAACAATGGATTCTAATATAATTAACACAACAATGCAATTGATAGAATATCAGATAAAATAATCGGTGATCGCATGAATTTAATGTCAAACATCCTACTAAACGTTCTTATTGCATTTCTGATAGGAAGTATCCTATTTGGACTTCAACGAAAGATAATGGCCAGAATTCAAGGAAGACCTGGACCTCCGGTTATTCAGCACCTTTTACACACATTAAAATTCTTTATAAAAGAATCAGCATTTCCAAGAACAGCTGCTATGCCATTTTACATAGCAATAACAGCTATGTTATGTGTTATATGGGTTGCAGCCGTAATAGTTGGCCCTGTTACAGGCGGATCACTTCTATTGATATTCGCAATCTATGCAATACACAAAATAGTTGAACACAATGCAGGATCATCATCTGGATCACCCTATGGTAAGCTCAGCTGTGTTAGGGCTGTTTACTCAGCAGCAGCAGAAGTTCCATTATTTGCAGTTTTAATAATCATATACCTGCAAGCTGGTACAATGGACATTAACAGTATTGTAAACTACCAGTCCATACATGGCCCATTAATATTAACAATACCTCTTGCAGCTTTAATGTTCTTTGTATTAATACTATCAAAATCCCCATACAGTCCCTTTGCAATAACCAAAGGGAAGGATATTATCTCAGGATACGAAACAGAACACTTTGGATTACTCCGAGGATATTTGATGATATCAGAATCTATTGCTTGGTACATGCTCTTATGGATATTCTTAACTGTTTTCCTTGGGCCTTTAAGTATACCAGCTTATCTGGTTGGAATGATTATAATAAGCGCTGCGGTTGCATTTATAAATGCTGTAACACCGCTTTTAAATCCTAATCACTCAGTGATGATGCAGGTAACCTTTGCATTTGTGGGAATAGTTGGTTCGGTTGCTCTGCTCATGATATAATTATAATTTATCAAGAATTTATAAATTTACCAAATATATAAAGAGGATTAAAAAATGGACAAACAAGAAAAAGATGTACTGTTCCTAATGGCCCTTGCAGTATCAGGAGCTGTACTTGCAAGTGGATTGGCAGCATTTCAACAATGGATTATTGTACTGCCCCTAACGATAGCAGTTTTCCTAATCATGATCCTGACACTTTTCCAGTACAAACATAAATTCGCACATCTTGCAGAATCAATTGAAAACTGGGCCATGATAATCGTTTTAATAGGCATAATAATATCCTTTATCTACCTTTACAAGCCTGTATAAAAATGGTGATCCAATGAACGAAACAATTTATTTAGTATACATAATTTCATTTGTATTGGGATCCATAGTGGGTCTTGTATTAAGCTATAGAAAATATACAGCACCATATGTCACCAAAAATATCGATGTTGTTGCACTTGTAACTGCAATTATAGGTTGGACACTGGCAATTAACAGTCAGCTTCTGACATTCATACCATATTATATATCCATAACAATAGGAGTATTCTTTATAGCTCTGGTCCTTGGAATGAGACCAGGATATGGTAGATATGAAACAGTAATTGGATTTATAGTTTCAGCCATTGTATGGACAATTGGGACGGTGTTGTTATGAGTGAATACAAACCAAATACAAAAATTGAAGACGAAGAACTTCTCATAACCATGAAAAAAAGGATTCTTGCCAGCTATAAATGGCACAAAGACGTTGTTGTTCCATTTGCAGCTGAACTGGAAATATCTCCCGAGGAACTGGAAGAAATTCTTATGAAGAGATTGGACATGTCAAGTCTTGAAGCAATAAATCCAAGGTTTGAATCATCCAAACTAAGATGTATCAAAGAAAAAATACATTCAGATCTAAGACTATGCTGGCTCTGCGATGTAATGAACATCCTCACAGAAGAGGAATCAGAGAATATTAAAACTAAAATAGCATATGAAGTTCTAAATGAGAATAAACCTTACGATAAAGCCATAGAAGAAGGCAGGAAAGATTTACTTGAAGATTTAATGAGATAATATTTAAGAGGTAAAGAAATGTTAGATGGTCTTAAAGACATTATAAGGAAGAGTTCCATACATGTCTGCCTTATAAATACAGGAGGTTGCAATGGTTGTGACATAGAAGTAGTAGCACTACTATCACCACGTTACGACCTTGAACAGTATGGTATTTACGTTCACAACAATCCAAGGGAGGCCGATGTCATCCTTGTAACAGGTGCAATGGCAGAACAATGGAAGGACAAACTCCAGAGAATATATGCAAAGGCACCTGAACCCAAAATAGTGGTTGCAATTGGTAACTGCCCACTTACAGGTGATGTTTTTAACCAGGAAGGATGCAGTATATACGCACCTGTATCTGACTTTATACCTGTGGCTGCGGAAATTTCAGGCTGCCCACCGCGCCCATCAGAAATATTAGCAGCCATTTTAGCTGTGGGGCCAGATGCACTTGCAGCAAGAGGGAGGGAAAAATTATGATACTTCCTATTGGGCCAATACATCCCGCTTTGAAGGAACCATTACGATTAAAACTTAAAACTAGGGGAGAAAAAGTTTTAAGTGCTGAAATAGATTATGGATACATTCACAGAGGTATAGAAAGAATTATGCAGGGTAAAACCTGGCAGAAGGGAATATTTCTATCTGAAAGGGTTTGTGGAATTTGCTCGTACATACATACACAAACATTTGCAGAGACATTTGAAAGAATAGCAGGCGAATCCGCACCTATAAGAGCACAGTACCTAAGGGTATTAACCAATGAACTCGACAGGATACAGAGTCATTTATTAGCAAACTCGACCTATTTCAAATCAATGGAACATGAAACACTTTTCATGTACATGCTGGCATTAAGAGAACCCGTTATGGATGCTATTGAACTTTTAACCGGTAATAGAGTTAATATGGGATGGAATGTTGTGGGTGGGGTTAAAATGGATGTTAAACAGATCCATCTTGATTCTATAATGGCGATAATGGTTAAACTTGAAAACGAATATGGAAGATACGTTGAAATGTTTGAACAGGGCCCACTCGTTGGTTTAAGGTCTCATGATGTCGGTAAGATGACTTACGAAGAAGCAGTTATGGCCAGAGCAGTAGGACCAATTGGAAGAGCTTCGGGAATCAAACACGATGTAAGGGAAGACCATCCAACCTACAGAGACCATATGGACTGGAAAGTCATATGGAGGAAAGAAGGAGATAACTTTGCACGTACAATGAACCGGTTCGATGAAATATGGGAATCCATAAGTCTGATTAAACAAGTAATTGAAAACCTACCAGCTGGTGAAGTACGTAAAAAAATTGATATACCCGCAGGTACAGGTGAATGGAGAAATGAAGCACCAAGGGGAGAAGTAACCTACTCCATTGAAACCAATGGAAATCTTATAAAAAACGTTTCAATAAGGACCCCTAGTATCATGAATATAGATGCATGTGCCAAGTATATGCTTAACGATGTTGCAACAGTTGCAGATGCTGTGGCTACATATGCAACTTCAGATCCTTGTATTGCATGTACAGAAAGGGTTATAATTTTAGATGAAAAAGGAAGGAACCTGGATTTCCATGGTGTCCACAACATAAATTCCAAGTTAAAAGGATGATATAATATGTCTTCGGTTATATGGTATCTATACGAATTTGCAAGAAAGTCATGGGCTCAGAATTTTGCAGCTGCTAAGAGCAACTCTGAAATAATGGACACACCATCAAGATTCAGAAATTTTCCTGAAGTCCATAAAGAATATTGCATAGCATGCGGAGCTTGTACAGCAGCATGTCCTGCCCCAATGGCAATAAAACTCGTGAGAGACGAGGATAATTCTAGTGAAGAGGGTATAACCTACCCTGTAATAAACAACAGAGGTTGTATTAGATGTGGGTTCTGCGCTGAAGTCTGTCCAACAGACCCTAAAACTCTTACATGCGGTGAAAACCATCTGATAAGGGAAAAATTTACGATTCTACCTGTTGACAAAAAGTTTGTTATAGACGATTATTTATGCATACGCTGTAAAAAATGTATGAAAACATGTAAGGTCGGTGATGCAATTGTTGAAGACGATAACAAAGTCCTTATTGACCAGTCAAAATGTATAGCCTGCGGTGAATGTATAAAAACATGCCCAGTAAAGGGTGCAATCAAGGGAATACACATATCCCATATAGAAGAGCAGAAAGAAATTATAAACCTGGTTGTGGATAGTTTAGAGGAATATATAGAAGCTGAACAGGATAATATCAAACATATAACTGGAGGAGAAGTATTTAAACTCGACATGCCAGTTCAGGATATAATGGAAAAGGCCCGGGAAATATTATCAGACGATGATTTAATTGAGGACATCATCGAAAATATAACAGACAGACTAAAACTTAGGGTTATAACTTGGGACAAGGATAAATGTACAGATTGCAGGTTATGTGTTAAAGAATGTCCATCCCATGCAATTAGTTACAGCGCTGAAGAAGGTGTTGTAAGGGACACAGATAAATGTTTGAGATGCAGTATATGCTACCAGACATGTCCATTCGGTGCCATTGGATATTATATTGCAAGGTTCTTATACAAACCATCTGCTGAAGGTGAAAGTATCATACATATAACAGTTAAATCATCAGACTTACCAGTAAGGAGTTGATAACATTCCAACAACAACTAATAACACTAAAAAATATTGTAAACCTCTCAGAGAAGTAGAGGTAGATTACAAGATTGATCACAGTAAATGTGAGACATGCGAAGATAAACCATGTATTCTTTCTTGTCCTGTGGCTGCCATCAATGAATCAGTAAACGGGGAAATTGAGATCGATGACAAATGTGTTGGATGCGTTTTGTGCAGGGAAGCCTGCCCATATGATGCAATAAAAATGGAAACAACTCTTTCTGAACCAATAAGGGAGAATGTACCCAATATCAACACCAAACTATGCAGACAATGTGGAGCTTGTGTAAAAGCATGTAAAACAGGTTCAATTCAGTTAATTTCATCAGGAACTGAAGAAGCTCACAGCGAAATAAATGAAGATACATGTGTGCGCTGCGGATACTGTGCCCGTGTTTGTCCAACAGAAGCAATTAAATACGGTGAAATACTCCCAAGATCTGTTGTGGGTGGAAAGGCAATTGTTGTTGATCAAAAAAACTGTATAGGATGTATGACTTGTACCCGAGTCTGCCCATCCAAAGGAGCCATAAACGTTGGAAATGTAAGTAAACTCCCTTTCATAAACCCATCCTACTGTGCAAGATGCGAGGAATGTATGAATGTATGCCCTTCAGCAGCCATCAGATATTCATCAAGAAAAAGGGCTTACCAGAATTTCAGTAAAATAAAAACCATGGAAATTGTATCGGAATTGCTTGAAAAAGAAGCAGGTAAACTTTCAAATGATGCTGTCAGGATAAATAGTATTCTAAATTCTATTGCAAGAGATGTTGCTCTTAAACATGAAGAAAAAAATTTCAACGAAGATGTAACTGGTTTAATAAAGGATGAAATTACATCAATGCTTAATTCTGAACTTGAAATTGAAGATATTCAGGAGATAATTGGAGCAACCACACCAAAACGTGACATTAATGTTATTGAAGAGGATTGTATTGGGTGTAGTGAATGTATAGCAGAATGTCCAGTTGATTGTATAGAACTTGAAATACCCTCACCAGTACATATAGACACTGACAGTTGTGTTTACTGTGGAAAATGTGTTGATAAGTGTAAATTTAATGCCATAACTCTAATCGAAGAACATTTCCAAGTTAAAGATGGTAAAATTTTCTATGTAAGGGGAGAATTACTAAAACCTAGAACTGGCGAAATAGTAACAGATGTTAATGCATGTATGGCATGTGGAGTATGCGTTAAAAAATGTCCAACACAGGCTCTGAAACTTGAAAAGGATGAAATAATTGTTGACAGTTCTAAATGTATTTTATGTGGGGAATGCGATATAATATGCCCAGTAAATGCAATTAAACTCAAAATCGACACCAATGGTATCTGAATATCTAATATTTTTTTTTTATTTTCAAGGAGGATTGTAAATTGGGGAAAAAATTTTTTGTTTCCGATTGTGAAGGTCCCATATCAATAAATGATAATGCATTTGAACTTTCAGGCCATTTTATTGAAAATGGAGAGAAATTTTTTGAAATCGTAAGCAGATATGATGATGTGCTTGCTGATGTTTTAAAAAGAACAGGATATAATGCCGGAAGTACTTTAAAGTTAATAGTGCCATTTTTAAAGGCTTATGGCGCAACAAACAAGAATATTATCGATTTTTCCATCGAAAATGTACATTTAATACCTGGTGCAGAGGAAACCCTTAAATTTGTAAACTCAATAATGCCCTCATTTATTGTGAGCACCAGTTATGACCATTATATATTGGCACTTTGTAATAAAACCGGATTTCCCTATGACAACACCTATTCAACCAAACTTGACATGGACTATAAAGATATTGAACCAAAGGAAATTGAACTAATCAGGGAATATAGGAAAGCAATTGTTGATAATCCTGAATTTGAACTCTTGGATAAGATTTTCTGGAAGAGAATACCCGAACTTAAAGTAGCTGCACTGATGGATATTGTTAAACCAACAGGTGGTGAAGGTAAAAAGGAAGCTGTTCAGGATATAATCAGCAGATACAAATTAAAAGCTAAGGATCTGTTCTATATAGGAGATAGCATAACAGATGTTCAACCACTTAGATTTGCCAATGATAACGGAGGAATATCAGTATCCTTCAATGGAAATGAATATGCCCTTAAAGAAGCTGAAATTGCTGTGATGGCTGAAAATACCACAATAACTTCTGTACTTGCCGATATATTCAACAGATATGGTACAGATAATGTATTTGAATTTGTTGTTAGTTATAATGAAGATCCTAAAAAAGCACTTGAATCTAGATTTGTAAATCAGTCCCTTGCAAATAAATTAATGGTATCCCAACTGCCACAAGTTAAGATAATAACATGTCATGATATTGAAAGTATAATTGACAAGAGCTCCAAATTCCGTAAGAAATTGAGGGGAGAATCCATTGGAGGATTGGGATAAAATATAAAAAAAAGTCATACATCTTTAAATAAGATTACATTAAAAGTTTAAATTTGTTAAGAAATATTATAGTAACATCGTAATTATTAAAGAATCGATATATATTTGATTTGGATTTAAAATAATTTATTTAAGGGTTAATATAATTGGTTAGGGTATCATGAAAAAAACCACCGAAAATATCCATTTTAAAGTTGAAGACACCTATTGTGAGGCATTTAAGGGTGTTTGCTGCAGGGTCATAGTAACAGCCGAAGACCATGAAACTGTTAGAAGGGCAGCCTATGATGCAACATCCACACCCGGAACAGTGATTGGTAGGGTTGAAGGCGGTATTGAATCCTGGCTGGGAATGAATCAAACACCAGATGGAAGAAACGGTGCAATACTCCAATTTTGGTATAACACCGATGACATTGAAAAATTTGAATTGGAGTTATCCTACAGAATCAGACAGGACATACTAGTTAAACCATTCACAAGTCTGTTCGATGCATCGATTGATCCAGTTGGAAAGATTGGTACAATGAAGAATGTTGGACACTGTGGAGATGGATATGAATGGGAAGAAACATTATACGGGAGAGAAATGATTGTTGTACCCATTGCAATACCTGACTTTAAAATTGAAAGGGAATTTGGATACATGAAGGGTATAATGGGTGCAAATTTCTGGTATATGTGCAGTGAAAAAGAGACTGTAACAGAAGCTGGAAAAGCTGCTTTAAATGCAATAGAAGAGGTTAAAGGTGTTGTTGCACCTTTTGATATATGTTCTGCAGCTAGCAAACCCGAGACTAACTATCCATGGATTGGTCCAACAACCAACCATCCATATTGTCCATCTCTTAAAAGTGTGTTAAATGAAGTTTCACAGGTTCCAGAAAATGTTAACTATATTCCTGAAATAGTTTTAAATGGATTAAACCAGAAAGTTCTAGAAGAAGGCATGAAAGTAGGTATTGAGGCTGTAATTGATTTTGATGATGTTTCACTTGTTTCAGCTGGAAATTATAATGGATTACTCGGGGAATACAAAATTGATCTAAGGAGTTTGTTTGAATGAAACTTGACGCAGTTGGATTTGGAGCGCTTAACATGGATAAACTCTTCCGAGTTAACAGAATTGCATATGAAGATGAAGAATCATATATAACAGGTTCTTCAGAGTCTTTTGGAGGTTCGGCAGCCAATACTGTTGTTGGTCTTTCAAGACTTGGAATGAAAACAGGTTTTATTGGGAAAGTTGGACCGGACAGAGAGGGAAGCCTACTTCATAACAACCTTAAAAATGAAAACATCGATACCAAGGGAGTTATTTTAACAGAAAATGGAAGAAGTGGAACAGTAAATGGTTATGTTGATGGTGAAGGTCAAAGAGCCCTCTACGTTGATCCCGGTGTTAATGATTGTATAGGAGAAAATGAAGTTGATAAAGACTACGTTGATTCAACTAAGGTTCTTCATATAACATCCTTTGTTGGGAACTTCAATGAAAAATCCATTGATACACAGAAAAATATTCTTAATGAAATATCATCCAAGGTATGTGTAAGTTTTGATCCTGGAAGACTCTACATTGAGAGGGGTGTTGAATTTTTGGATAAATTTTTTATGCACACAGATATCCTTCTAATCAATCAGGCAGAACTGAATCTTCTTACAACTGGAAAAATAGAATATTCTAGGATTTCAACTGGAATGACTGAAACCCAGTTAAATACCGATAAAATTCAAGCAGAATATGGAATAGAAATCGTTGCGGTTAAAATGGGAGATAATGGATCAATTGTAAGTTCAGAGGGAGAGTCTTATTTTACTGATGCCTTCGATGTTCCATGTCTTGATACAACAGGAGCTGGAGATGCCTTCAATGCAGGATTTCTTCATGGTTTTATCACTGGTGAAAGTTTAAAACAATCTGCAATTGAGGGTAACTATGTTGCTTCACGTTGTGTAACTGAACACGGTGCAACAGACGGCCTTCCAGACATTGCAAAGCTTGAAAATTTTATTAACAGAAACCAAATCCATTTTTCATAGAAATGAAAAAATTAGAATTAATAAATATGCATTTGCAAAACCATATGTAACATTTGAATAATAATAATTTTAATGTTGAATACTAACTTAAGATAATGATGGGATCAAATAATATTATCAAATTCAATTGAAATATTAAATTCCTTTAAACAAGGGAAAATATTTGGTAGGTTTATTTGTAATATGCTTTTTGGTTAAATTAAAAGATATAGGTGTGATTATGGATATAGTATTTAAAAAAAAGAAAGATGCACTGGTTAATGAAGTAGTTGCAAAGTCCTCAGATTTTGAACACAGTGTAGAAGATTTTAAAGCAGAAATTGAGAATTGTTCTCTTGGACAGAAATTTATAACCATCTCACCAGAATGTGTAAGGTGTAACCTATGTGTAGAAGAGTGTCCTGTAAATGCTATTGACAATGCAAAATTAACAAAACCTGCCAAAATACTTGAAAATTGTGTTAAATGTGAAATATGTGCACAGACATGTCCAGTTAATGCAGTTAAGGTGATTGAAAGTACGTCTGATCTAGATGAGGATGTAACTTACAAGCTCAACACAATGAAGGTACCGCATAGAACCCTTAGAATGGAGAAGATATGTGTAGATAAAGATAAATGTACTTCATGTGGTGATTGTGTTAAATTCTGCCCAACAGGTGCGATAAAGGTACCAGAGGGCGAAAAAGCTGTTGTTGATCTTGATGCATGTATCGGGTGTGGTGCATGTGCGAATGTATGTGGAGAAGATGCAGTTACAGTTATTAGAAGAATGGGAAATGTTTTCAAGACCAAGGACCTTGTGGTTGACGATGATGCATGTGTTGCCTGTGGTGTATGTGAAGAGAACTGTCCTGTTGATGCAATTAGATTAGAAGATGATAAGATTATTTTTTCAGAAGATAAATGTATATTATGCGAAGTTTGTTCTAAAAAATGCCCTGTAAGTGCATTAAAACTTGAGAGGTTGCCTAAATGAAAGTTAAAGAAATTATGGATAAGGAATTTATTGCTGTTAGCCCTGATATGGATATTGTTGAAGCATCCATTAAAATGGAATCACATAAAAAATTTACAACACCTGTTCTAGATGATGAGAAACATCTTATTGGATGGATCACATCGCTGGATGTTACTAGGGGTCTGAGAGACAATCATAAAAAAGTTAGAGAGATAATGCATTCCAAAGACGATATTGTACATGTAAATGAAAATGATGCTGCACGTTTGGCTGTACTTGCTGCTTCCAAGCACAAAGTAGTTAGTATACCTGTACTTGACCGTGAAGATAAGGTTGTTGGAGTTATAAGAACTTTTGATATTGTAGAAACACTTTCCAAATTATATGAAATCAAGGTATCCAAGATATTTGAGGCAATGGTTGATGAATTGAAGGGTGTTACATGGGATGAATTAATGGAAGCATCTGCAATTGTAACCAAGAGGGAAACTGGAAAACGTGTTACAGCCAAAGACTATGAACAAAGAATAAAAAATTCAACCTTTGGGGAAGCAATATGGGCTACAGGAGGACTTGAGAAGTTCTTTGTGGGTTTAATTGCCATTGGGGAACTTGTAATAGCAAGAAAAGTTGCAAAGGCCAGGAAATAATTATTTAATTTTTTTTTAATTTTCATTTTCTAATTCTAATATTTAGTTTAATATGGTTCAGTTAGTTTGGATAATCGTAATTTATTTATACAAGATCGCATAACGATTGTTATATAACAATTGTTAAAGGGATCAATTACAGGTAAATAATTGATAATTATTAATATTTTTTTCTTTAGCAAATTAGCAAAAAAAACTATCATTATAAAAAAAAGGAGGGGTTTGAAAATGAATTTTGATACACGATCTATACATGCCGGGAGAAAGCCAGACCCTATTACAGGGGCGATATCCACTTCCATATGTCAAACATCAACGTTTGCATTTGAAGACTATAACCAACCTGGAGACTACGACTACTCTAGAACGGGTAATCCGACTAGAAATGCTCTAGAAGAGGCCATTGCAAGCCTAGAAGGAGGAAACAAAGGATTTGCTTTTTAAGTGGAATGGCTGCAGTATCAACTGCTATACACCTATTAAGAGCTGGTGACCATGCAATTGTAGGTGATGATATTTATGGTGGTACACACAGACTTTTCAACGAAATAATGACCAAATATGGAATTGAATTCACATTCCTTAGAATGGATTCAAGGGAGAAAATTGAAGATGCAATCCAACCCAATACTAAAATGCTCTGGATTGAAACACCATCAAATCCACTTCTGAACATCACAGACCTTGAAATGATTGCAAATGTAGCACATGAAAACAAACTTTTAACAGTTGCAGATAACACATTTCCAAGCCCATACTTTCTAAGACCTATAGAGTATGGAATGGATCTTGTACTCCACTCAACTACTAAATACATCAATGGCCACAGCGATGTTATAGGAGGTGCAATAGTCACTACAACAGATGAACTTGCAGATGATGTGCATTTCTTATTAAATGGAATGGGAAGCAATGCTGCTCCATTTGACTCATGGCTTATACTCAGAGGTCTTAAAACTTTGCCACTCAGAATGAAAAAACATGCAGAGAATGCAATGATTATAGCTGAATTTTTAAGCGAACATCCCAAGGTATCAGAAGTTTTCTATCCTGGACTAACATCACATCCAGGTTATGAAATAGCTAAAAAACAGATGGATGGATATGGAGGGGTTGTATCATTTAAACTCAAGTCAGATGTTGCTAAATTTATAAGGGGACTGGATCTCTTTTGTCTAGCAGAATCTCTTGGAGGCGCTGATTCACTTGTTGAACACGCTGCAACCATGAGTCATGCTTCAATGAATGAATCTGCTCGTGTTAAAGCAGGTATTACAGACGATGTGATCCGACTTTCCATTGGTCTTGAGGATTATTCAGATTTAATAGAAGATCTTGCACACAGCCTTGATGCTTCATGATACATGGAGGGTTTTTTCAAACCCCCTACACATTTAAAGTTGTTTTAGGTCTTGTTTGAATCAAAAACTTTATATGTAACGATAGTTATATAACAATTGTTAATTAATGTTTTTAAAAAATATTAATATTATTGGTTGTGAAGTTCTTGGAAATAAAATATTCAGAAGGACACATTGAAAGTTTGGATATAAACCAAATATCCGTTGAGGAACTATTAAAAAATCTAGGCATCGATCCTTTAGAAGTTATTGTAAAAAGAAATGATTCAATAATTCTTGATCAAGAAATACTAGAAAATACTGATATTATACAAATTATAAGGGTTATTCACGGTAGTTAAAATAAAAGTTAGCCAATAAATAAAATAATTTTATAATTGTTGTTAAATTCAAAGATAGAATAAACAAATTTAAAACAACAATTAACAATGGAGTTTAAACATGGATAAAAATAGGCCAATAATAGTAAGATACGGCGAAATCGGAGTTAAAAGTCCTGTAGTCCGAAAGAGATTTGAAAAAAAATTAATATCAAACATTAAAAAGTTGATCGACTGTAAAATAACCATAAACCAGGGCAGAATATTTCTTTTTTCTGATGATCAAGCTAAAGCAATGGAATCTCTCAAAAAAATATTCGGAGTAGTATCCTTCAGTCCAACAATCTCTACAGAAACAAATCACGACCTAATCAAAAAAACTGTTCAAGATTATGTTAAAGATCTAATTGAAAAAGGTGAGTTTGACCCTCTAAAACCTTTTGCAGTTAAATGCAGAAGAGTTGGAACCCATGACTTTTCAAGCAGGGAAATGGCAGGATTCTGTGGTGCTGCAGTAATAGAAGTAACAAATGCACCTGTAGACCTTTCAAACCCAGAATTCAGACTGTTTATCGAAGTTAGAGATGATAAAACTTATATATTCCATGAAAAAATAAAGGGGCCAGGCGGACTACCAATAGGTACACAGGGAAGAATGATTGCATTGGTATCAGGCGGTATAGATTCCCCAGTTGCAACATATCTCATGATGAAAAGGGGATGTGACATAACCATAGTAAACTTCAACAACCACCCTTTAACTTCAGGATCCAATGAAAAAATAATCAAAATATACCAAAAACTTAAAGAATATTCATCAGGTTCCGAAATAAAGCTTTACCAAGTTAACTACGGTGATTTTCTTAAAAAATGTATGGAAGATGCACCACCTCGCATGACTTGTGTGCTATGTAAAAGTGGAATGTATCAGATTGCTGAAAAGATTGCAAAAACTGAGAAAGCATTAGCAATAATTGATGGAAGCAGTGTGGGACAGGTTGCATCACAAACACTACCCAACATACTTGCAACACGCTACTCAACATCCATGCCAGTACTCAGCCCACTTATAGGACTTGATAAGACAGAAATTTCAGAGATGGCAGAAAAAATAGGCACCTTTGAAATATCCATATTACCCGATGGAGGATGTGGTGCAGCTCCAAAACACCCTGAAACTAATGCTGTTCTTGAAAAAGTTCTAGAAGTCCAAGATAAAATCGAAATGGAAAAAGAACTGGAAAAAGTCTTATCAACACTCAACGATATCGCAGTGGAATAGTAATATTATTGAATTTTGAGTAATTTCAATACTTTTCAGCTTCATTTATTAAAAAAAATTTTTATGAGGAGGATATAAAAAAATGGCTATATTTTCAAAAGTATCAGAAAAAGATGTAACAAAGGCAATTGTATCAGAATTTGCAGATGAATTTCTTGAGTACGTGGAAAGTGATGTTATAATAGTTGGAGCAGGACCTAGTGGCCTGATAGCAGCTAAAAGACTGGCAGAAAAAGGTGTTAAAGTTCTTCTCGTAGAAAGTAACAACTATCTTGGAGGAGGATTCTGGATTGGCGGATACCTTATGAACAAATTAACGGTTCGTGAACCAGGTCAAAGAATACTTGATGAAATTGGAGTTCCCTATAAAAAGGTCCAGGAAGGACTTTATGTTGCAGATGGACCACATGCATGTTCAAAACTCATAGGTGCTGCAATGGATGCTGGTGCAAAGGTAATTAACATGACCAAATTTGATGATATTGTTATGCGAAAGGATAGAGTTGGTGGAGTAGTTATTAACTGGACACCAGTATCTGCACTTCCAAGAGCAATAACATGCGTTGACCCGGTTGCACTTGAATCTAAGATAGTTGTCGATGCAACAGGTCACGATGCGGTTGTTGTCAAATCACTTGAACAACGTGGTCTTGTTGAAATAGCAGGATTTGAAGGCATGTGGGTTGAAAAATCAGAAGATGCTGTGGTTGATAAAACCAGCGAAGTTTACCCTGGTGTATTTGTCACTGGAATGGCCGTTGCAACAACCTATGGAAGCACAAGAATGGGACCTACCTTTGGTGGTATGTTACTCTCAGGTGAAAAAGTTGCAGAACTAATCATAGTCCAGTTAAAAGTTGATGTTTCAGCTGAGTCTGAAACTGGAAAAATAAAGGGATCCAGGTAAATCAATTAAGAAATATATAATATTTTATGATAAATAGTCTAAAAAAATCTCTTACATTTAAATATCCAGTAACATCTTAGAATGATATATTTTTTGATATATGATATTTAGCAACCTTATTAATCTGCACGAGTGTAACAATGAATTCAGAGAATATTGAGCAAGAAGCCAGGGTAGTAGCTGTTTCTACCAGTCCACTTACAGGAACAAAAAAGACCAATGTAATGCAGGGGATGTTAATTGAAAACCATGGATTATTAGGTGATGCTCATGCTGAAAATGATTCTCACAGACAATTAAGTTTACTCGCAATTGAAAGTATACAAAAGATGCGAGATCTTGGTCTTGATGTTTATCCTGGTGATTTTGCAGAAAACATTACAACAGAGGGAATAATACTAAAAGAATTACAGATTGGAATCAAATTATCCATTGGAAAACAATCAGTGGTCCAGGTAACACAGATAGGAAAGGAATGTTACAGCCCATGTGAAATTGGAAGACACGTGGGAGAGTGTATAATGCCCACTGATGGAATCTTCTGCAAGGTTTTAGAAGGTGGGAAAATAAGGGTAGGAGATGGATTACAGATTATTTGATTAAATATGGATCTTTTTTTTCCATTTTTTTCGCTTAAATCTATTTTAATAACAAGGATCAATCTACTTTTAGAGGAATGATTCATTTTTTGAATTACTTTAGATTAGTGGTTTATTTTAATTGATCCATAACAAATAAACAACAGTATCAAAATGGAAGAAATATAACATAAAGAACTATAATAGAATAGTTGATTCAATTAAAATTAAAAAACAATACTCAATGAATTACATTTGTAATTTGGATGTAGTATTTTAGTGTTTAAAAAAAATTTAAGATATTTATCTTGATTATTTGGAGGAAATATAATGTTACATGGAACAGAAGTTTTAAAGAAGGGATTTGCCAAGATGACTAAGGGCGGAGTAATTATGGATGTTGTGAATGCTGAACAGGCTGTTATTGCCGAAGAAGCTGGAGCTGTTTCAGTAATGGCACTTGAAAAGGTGCCTGCTGATATACGTGCAGAAGGTGGAGTTGCAAGAATGGCTGATCCATCAAAGGTTCAGGAAATAATTGATGCTGTAAGTATTCCTGTAATGGCAAAGGCACGTATAGGTCATTTTGTTGAAGCACAAGTACTCGAGACACTTGGTGTAGATATGATAGATGAAAGTGAGGTTCTTACACCTGCAGATGAAAAATATCACATTAACAAGAAATTATTCACAATACCATTTGTATGTGGTGCACGTAACTTGGGCGAAGCTTTAAGGAGAATTGATGAAGGTGCAGCCATGATCCGTACCAAAGGTGAAGCAGGAACTGGAAATATTGTTGAAGCAGTAAGGCATAGCAGACAGATATCAAGTATCATAAGAGAACTTAAAGATAAAACCGAAGAAGAACTTTGGACAGTTGCTCGTGAAACAGAATCCACACTCAAACTTGTAAAAGAAACAGCCAAACTCGGAAGATTACCTGTAGTGAACTTTGCAGCAGGAGGAATTGCAACACCTGCAGATGCAGCATTAATGATGCAACTTGGATCAGACGGTGTCTTTGTTGGATCCGGAATATTCAAGTCAGAACAACCAATACTTGTTGCAAAGGCAATTGTAGAAGCTACAACCCACTTTGAAGATGCAGATATCATTACTAAGGTTTCAACAGATCTTGGTAAGGCAATGCCAGGACTTGAAATAAGTGACATACCAGAAAACATGAAATTACAAACAAGAGGATGGTAAGGAATATCTTACCTAATCTTACTTCAAATTTTTATTTATTTTAAATCATTTGCTCTATTTATATAGTATATTAAGTTTAATATGATGATATAAATGAAATACAATTTTAAAAAACTGTGCAACAGGAAAGACACTGATTGTCTGAAATGGGATATGATGGAGCCAATATTTGGACACGATGATCTCATCCCTTTATGGGTTGCTGACATGGATTTTCCAGTTGCCAAACCAGTAACAGACGCACTTAAAAAACGTGTAGAACATCCCTTTTATGGTTACACTCAAGCTGGATCAAGCGTGATAAATGCAGTTGTTGATCGTATGCAACGTAAATTCAACTGGAGGATTGATCCTGAATGGATAGTGTTTACCCCGGGTGTTGTTCCTGCACTACATGTTGCAATTCGTTCTATCACCCACCCTGGTGATGGAGTAATTTTACAGGAACCCACATATCATCCATTTTTTCCAGCTGTTACCAACAGCGGCTGTCAAACAGTAAATAATGGACTCAAACTAATAAACGGCAGATATGTAATGGACTATAATGGTCTTGAAGAAATATTTAAACCAAAAACAAGAGCTTTGTCTAATTCTGGACGTGTTAAAACAATTATTTTTTGTAATCCACACAATCCTGTTGGAAGATCCTGGGATAGGGAGGAAATAATCAGGATGGGAGAGATCGTTATAAAAAATGGCGGAGTAGTTATCTCAGATGAGATTCACTGTGAAATACTCTTTAAAGGACAGAAACACATACCATTTGCAACAATTTCCAAAGAGTTTGAACAGAATTGTATAGTTTGTATGTCCCCTAGTAAAACATTCAACCTGGCTGGTCTTGAAGTTTCTTCAATAATCATACCAAATAAAAAAATCAGAGATAACTTCACTAACACTCGTGCAGGTATTGTACCCAACCCCAATCTTTTTGGATATACTGCACTTGAAGCGGCATACAGATTTGGAGATGAATGGTTAGAGCAAGTTCTTGATTATTTGCAGGATAATCTGAACTTTTTAATGGATTACATTAAAGAAAACATTCCAATTATTAAAGTCATAAAAACGGAGGGTACATACCTTGTATGGCTTGATTGCAGAGGTCTTGGTATGGACAACATCACCCTTAGAACTTTTATGAGAGAAGAGGCTAGGGTGGGATTGGAGGATGGATTTATATTTGGAGAGTCAGGAAGTGGATTTATGAGAATGAACATTGCATGTCCAGTATCCATCCTTGAAGAAGCTTTAAAACAAATAGAAGATGCAGTTAATGAGTTTAATACTCAAATGTAAAAATCATTTTTTTTATAAAAAATGGATTTGATAAATTATTGGAGAAGATTTAATATGTTGTTTAAGGTTGCAAGTAACGATGGGAAAATTATTAATCAACATTTTGGACACGCAAAACAATTTCTTATATTTGATATAGATGATAACGGAAATTTTGAATTCGTAGAACTCAGGGAGAATGTTCCATCTTGTAGTGGAGGAAATCATTCATCTGGATCTATGGAATCTACAATTGAACTTATCAAAGACGTTGATATTGTGTTAGTAAGTCAAATTGGTCCTGGAGCATCACAATCATTGATATCAAATGGTATACAACCTTACATGATGCCAACGTATATTGATGAGGCATTGGAAAAATTAGGTTCTAAATTTGTGAATGAAAAAAAAAAAGTTAAAAAGTGAGAACCCATTATAAAATTAAAATAAACTAAATTATAAAGTACCGAATATTAACTGATTAAGATTTCAAATTAATTGGATTCTAAAATTTAAATTGATAAAATATTCAATTTATAATTTATATAAATTAACGATCGTTAAGTATTTATATTAAACCTTTTCTAATAAAAGTTATATAACGATCGTTATTAATCGTTTCAGTCACTCATCGATCAACACTCGTTATGTAAAATTTAAAAACAGGTGAAAAAATGGTAAAAATACCGGAATTAACAAGGGGAATAGCAAATAATGTGACCGAAACTATAGGAAACACACCTATAGTAAGGTTAAATAAATTAACAGAAGGATTAAACGCAGATGTAGTAGTTAAACTTGAATCCTTTAATCCTTTATCAAGCGTTAAAGACAGAATTGGTGTTGCATTGATCGAAGCAGGTGAAGAAGCCGGCATAATTAACAAGAACACCATATTAATCGAACCAACAAGTGGAAATACAGGTATAGCACTTGCATTTGTAGCAGCACAAAGGGGATATAAACTCATTTTAACTATGCCAGATACCATGTCAATCGAGAGAAGGAAACTTCTAACTTTACTAGGGGCAGAAATTGTTTTAACTCCTGGAGCAAATGGAATGGCGGGTGCAGTTGCCAAGGCTGAAGAATTAGCTAAAGAAATATCCGGTGCTGTATTGCCACAGCAGTTTAAAAATTTAGCTAATCCTAAGATTCATAGAGAAACAACAGCTCCCGAAATCTGGAGAGACACAAATGGAAAAATAGACATATTAGTATCTGGAACAGGAACAGGTGGAACAATAACAGGTGTGGGCCAGGCACTTAAAGAACTCAAACCAGAAGTTAAATTAGTTGCAGTTGAACCTGTAACATCACCTGTACTTTCACAAGGTAAATCTGGACCCCACAAAATACAGGGTATTGGACCTGGTTTTGTACCAGATGTACTTCAAATAGAACTTATCGATGAGATTGTAACAGTTTCAGATGAAGATTCTGCAAAAACACTTCTAGCACTCGCAAGGGAAGAAGGTATACTTGCAGGTATATCCTCTGGTGCCGCCACATATGCTGCATTACAATTGGCTAAAAAAGAAGAAAATGCAGGTAAGCTTATAGTTGTTGTTTTACCAGACACAGGAGAAAGATACTTGAGTATGGATTGGGTGTTTGAAGACATTTTCAAAACATCGGAAACATCAGATTTCACAGATTAATATTCAAAATATATTTTCTTTTTTTCAATTCCCAAATATATTAAAATCTATGTATAAATTATTTTAAATAATTGACTATTAATGTGGATTACAGTATTTTGTAACTCTATTGTAGATTTCCATATTCCTTAACAATAGTTCTTTATCAATTATGATCTTAAGTAAAAAATATCGAAGATTAACCTTTGAATGCTTCTACTTCCAACCTCACCATGTTCACTTTGACCATTCCTTCATTATCTAATGGATTTTGTTCAATGTATCTGGTTGCTAATTCATCGATAAAATCTTCTTGAAGATTTTCAGGGATTCTTTGTGTATAAGGAAGCCATACTGTTCGTATCCATGATTTTAATCCTTCAACACCCTTCTGAACCATAACCTTCGAAATTAGTTCGACCCTCACAGGTTTAAAATTTGCTTCATTAAGCCATTTAATATATTTTTTTGGTCCGTAAAATCCATATGGAAAGGTGAACCCTTGGAAGTAGTTGTTCCATTTCTCTTCCGTAATTATTTCATCTGCAAGGTATAAAATTTTCTGTGCATTGCCCTTACCACCCATTTGGATTAATATCCTACCATCAGGCTTAAGGCTCTTTTGTATTCGTTTTAAAATATCCCCATGGCCTTTGATCCAGTGAAGTGCTGCATTACTAAAGATAAGGTCAAATTCAGAGTTGTAATCTATTTCCTGAAAATCTTTCAGTTTGAAGTGTAAATTTGGATGTTCCTTTAAAGGAAAGGTCCTTGTTGCTAATTCAATCATATCAATTGAACTGTCAATTCCCACTATACATCCGTCTTTAAGATTTGTGGCTATTTCCGATGTTACTTTACCATCTCCACATCCTATATCAAGGACTCCTTCAGATCCTTGAAGATCCATTTTAGTTATAAGTTCTCTAGCCCATTTCTGTTGTGCACTCGAACTTTTTTGATATTCCTCTGCATCCCATTTAAACATTTAAAAATA
The DNA here is from genome assembly GCF_000744455.1 of Methanobacterium sp. SMA-27. NCBI lineage: Archaea > Methanobacteriati > Methanobacteriota > Methanobacteria > Methanobacteriales > Methanobacteriaceae > Methanobacterium > Methanobacterium sp. SMA-27. The sequence continues at coordinate 1,183,347 of NZ_JQLY01000001.1, forward strand.
CACCTCAAAAAGTTTTATCCACTATCACCGGATAAGATTTGATCATTTCAAACTAAATTCTATTTTTTGATATATTTACCTTTTCATATTGGAAATTTTAATTAAGATTCTTATCATAATATTTTTGATACTTATTTTTTATTCATTCTGTTAGAAGTTGAATTCTATTTTTTAATTTTTCCTTTTTACAAAAATATCATAATATTAAAGAGGAATATCATAAATTGTATTTGTTTGGTATGATTTTGGCAATTGATCTTTGATATAATTATTAAAATTTTGATTTATAGCTCTATTTCAATCAGTTAGGGTATATGTAGCAGACTATAATCTTGATGTTTAAACAAAGTTAGTTTTGAGAATGATATTTACAATAAACAATAGATTTTTCTAAGATTTTCAAACCAATTGTCATGAGGATTATGATAATTTTTACATGGGTAATACTTATTTTATGAAGATCCACCAATAAATTCTCTTCAATACATGTTCGGCTTTAAAATTTTAATTAAATACTTAATTGATTCTTTTATTATATTTATAGAGTATATTAAGATGTATTGGTTGAAAATACGTATTATTGGAAGATTCAACCCAAATATTAGATATTTTTTATTTCGTTATATCAAGCTATGACGAAGTAGAATATAATTCATTAAAAAATACACAAAATCAAATAAAAATTTAAGAATTATTAACTTGACAGTCAATCATAAAATAATGAAAAATTAAATCTTCAATAAAAATCAAATAATTTTTTTTAAAAAAATAAAATACAAATTAAATTATTTAATTTTTTTAAATGAATTATAAAACATAATTCTCAAATTGTTGGAATTTCATTTCATGATTTTTTTTTATAAAATTATATTTTTAATTATAATTAACTACAATTACTTCCTAATTACATAAAGAAAAAATTTATTGACGTTTACTGAAAAGATATGTTCCAATAATAACAACAGCCACATCAAAAATACAAATAATCAATATATCATAGTACAATGGTATGAAACTGTGCCATCCACTTATCATTACAGTTCGCAATGCATCTACACCATAGGTGAGTGGATTTATATAGAATGCCCATTTTATCCATGTTGGCAGATTTGTTAATGGAAATAGTGCACCGCTTAAAAAGAACATTGGTAGGTTAACAAATGTTACTATAGTACCAAAGCTTTCCAAACTGTTCATAAGACTTGCAATGATCAGACCAATGCATGTTAAACCAATTGTGATTATTATCATTAATGGTATTGCTAGTCCTACTGCAATGAATGTTAAGGGTACTCCAATAATTGTTCCAAGCACTATAACTATAATTCCCTGGATAATAGCTGCTGTTGCTACTCCAAACATCTTCCCTGCAAAGATTGAAATCCTTCCAATGGGAGCAACTAGAATTTCCTTCATAAACCCGAATTGCCTATCCCATATCACAGATATACCCAGAAATATTGAGGTAAAAAGAAGTGTCTGTGCAATTATACCGGGTAGCAAGAATTGAGTGTAATTAAAACCTGCAGTTGAAAGTGTAGTTCCTAATCCTCCCCCAAAAATTACAAGCCAAAGTACAGGTGTAATTACAGAGCTAATTAAACGTGACCTGTCACGGATAAAACGTTTGAGTTCACGGCGCCATAATGCATTGATACCTCTTAACTCACTTATTTTATCCTCCCCCTCATCCTTGCAGCCATTCCAGTTAATTCTTTGCCTCCTCCACCCTCACGAATTTCCTTACCCGTGAAGAACATGAATGCAGCATCCAGATCAGGCTCTTTTATCGATATATTATAAATATAAATCCCAACAGAAACAGCTAATTCAACTATACGTGCCAGGGCCGTATGAGAATTTTCAACAGTTAAAATAAGTTCTTTTTCAGTTTCCATTATATTTGTAGCGAGTTTGCTTTCTGAAACATTTTCAGATAACAGTTTGTTATCACTGGACTCGATGATTATTGTTTCACCTTCAATTTTACTTTTAAGTTTTTGGGGTGTATCTAGGGCTACAATTTTGCTCCGGTCAATAATTGCTATCCTATCACAGAGTTTATCTGCTTCTTCCATGTAATGGGTTGTTAATATGATAGTGATGTTTTCACGCTTTTTAAGATCCCTGATATAATTCCAGATATGATCTCTACTTTGTGGATCCAAGCCCACTGTTGGTTCATCCAAAAAAAGTACTTTTGGATAATGTATTAGGCTTCTTGCTATTTCCAATCGTCGCCTCATACCACCAGAATAAGTATTAACTAGATTTGATGCACGATCCTCCAGTTCAACTAACTTCAATACTTCATCAATTCGCGAGTGCATAACATCCCTGGGCACATTGTATAGATCAGCATGCAATTCCATATTTTCCATACCTGTTAATTTATCATCTATACTTGGATCCTGAAAAACAATCCCAATAGAACGTCTAACATCAGAAGCCTGTTTCACAATATCATATCCTTCTACAGTGGCAGTACCTGATGTTGGATTTAAAATAGTACAAAGCATAGAGATGAATGTGCTTTTCCCGGCACCATTAGGACCTAATAGTCCAAATATTTCCCCTTGATTCACCTTTAGGTTTACATTATCCACAGCGGTTAATTTACCAAATTTTTTTGTTAAACCATTAGTCTCTATTGCTATCATAAAATCCTCTTATTCTATTTTGTTTAATCTTTTATAAAAAATGATATATAGAAATAAGTTTTTAAGCCTGTTTATTGGATAGTTCAGCTATTTTTTCGTTGGGATTAGATTTGAATAATCCACCATGATAGGTAATAATCTGTTCAATATCGAAATTTAATAATTTTTAAGTGAATCAGTTGCTTGTTTCATATCTGGAGTATGCAGAGGGTTAGGTCCCAACAATTCACCGTTATCAATATTTAACTGATCACCTGCAACCAATATCTTATTCTGATTCAGATACAAACATATATGGCCTGGTGTATGTCCGGGTGTATGGATTATTTTAATCCCTCCACAATATGGTAGTTCCAGTCCATCCGGGAGAGTTGCATCAACTTTAGCTTTGGGAGGATTTAAAAATAAATTCTTCATTGCTTTACGTCCCTCTTCAGGTATGGATTTATACTTTTCTTCAAGTTGAGCCCTGCGTTCTGGTGTTATTTTATCTAATTTTTCATCACCTTGAATATAGGACTTGTCATCTTCATGTGATAGAACAAGTATTTTATGGTCAGAATCATTTAAAATTTCTGGCAAACCTCCAATATGGTCAATATCCTGGTGTGTTATGATAATTTTATCAAGTCTTTTGTAATCTATATCTGCTTTGATAATTGCATCTTTAATATATTTGAATGCGCCCGGAAAACCAGTGTCGACCAGTATCACATTATTATCGTCCCACAGGAGTGTTGGATAAAAAATTCTTTCTTCATTACCCATCCGCATTGATATTTCCAGCATTTCTACACCATCAGCTATTCTCATAAATTTAAACCCCCAAATTTTATAATCTTCTTTTCTATTTATCTTTTATTAATAATTGAATAATAAATATCCTGATTTTATATTCCATTATTATCATAAAAATAAACTTGCTGATACGTGTAATAAATGGCATGATCTAATATGAATCTTTTAAATAACTCGAGATTTCAAAGAAAAATAAAAATAAATAATGTTTTTATGTATTAAATGATGTTGTTCAATGATTATATCCTTGGTTAAAAATATTTTTCATTGATTATCATTGGGATTAAACAGACCACAGTTATGTGAATTTGTCCTGGAAATCTTCAACATATTCTGTTTGTATTAATGGTTTCACAGCCTCTACCATATTCCCCATTATTAAGAAGAAATCTTTATCCTTTTCTACCATTGCATCCATTATAGATTTTTCCATACCTTTACGTGCAGTTATATCTGTCATTATTGAAATTGCCCCTATATATTCACCAGTAACTTTATGTAAAGGACTTGTTGATACTAGAACCCATAAAGGTGTACCCTCTTTATTTAAAAATTGTATTTCATAAGTTTGACCAATGTGCTTATCATTAACCTTCAAATGTTTTTTAAATACATTTCTACAACTTTTATTAATGAAATTAAATACATTTTGGTTCATTAGGTCATCCATTTTGTAACCTAACATATCTGCCATCTGACTATTTACATAATTTATTTTGTTTTGGGAGTCAATTAAAAAGAGTCCAGACTCTAACTTTTCAACCATTGATCTATACTTCTCTTCACTTTTTCTAAGATCAATTTCAATATGTTTACGTTCGATAGAGTATTTTATTGACCGTGAAAGTAGTTGTTTATCTATTTGTCCCTTAACAAGGTAATCTTGAGCACCTTCTGACACTATGTTTATGGCTAGATCTTCGTCCAATAGTCCAGTTAGAATTATTATGGGTACTTCAGGTGCGTGCATGTTCATTGTGTTAAAAGTACCAATACCCTGGCTATCTGGAAGGTTTAAATCTAAAAGCATGATATCAAAATCTTCATTTACATGTTCCAATCCATCTTTAATCCGTTTGAAATGATCTAGTACAAAATTATCGGCATAAACTTCTTTAAGCATTTCATTGATTATCAATGCATCTCCAGGATTATCCTCTATTAATAAAATATGTATCTTCTTGTCAGTCATGATTTCACCTAGTTGGAAGTTTTACAATGCTTAACCAGAAATTTTCTATGGACTTCACAACGTTGATGAATTGATCAAGGTCCACTGGTTTGGTGATGTAACAATTGGCATTCCTTTTGTACGTTTCAATGAGATCTTCTTCTGCATTGGATGTGGTGAGTATTACAACAGGAATGCATTTAAGTCTTTCATCATTTTTAATTTCCCTTAAAACCTCTCTTCCATCCTTTTTTGGAAGGTTTAAATCCAATAATATAAGATCTGGATTTGCTGCATCTTTGTATTGACCCAGTTTACGAAGGATATCCATTGCTACTTCTCCATCGTATGCAACCTGCATTGAATTGAATATTTTGGCGTCTTTAAATACTTCTTTAATCAAACGAACATCACCGGGATTGTCCTCAACAAGTAATATTTCAATTGGATTGCTCATAGTAGGATTCATTTAATATCAACTCCTTATTGTAAAATTGAATTTACTACCTTCATCCTCTTTGGAATCTAAACAGATTGTTCCACCATGTCTTTTCAACAATTCGTTTTGAAATTGAAAGCCCTATTCCAGTTCCATCATATTTTCCCGGTCCATGGAGACGTTGAAATATTTTAAAGATCCTTTCTCTGTATTCGGGCTTTATTCCTATACCATTGTCCTCAAATGAAAATAACCATTTAGAATCCAATTTTTCGGCTGTAATATGTATATGAGGGGTTTTTTTGCCTCTAAATTTAATTAAATTAGTAATAAGGTTCTGTAGTAACTGAACCATTTGTACCTCATCAGCTTTAACAACTGGAAGTTTATCACTAGTTATAACTGCATCATTTTCCCTTATTAAAATTTCTAAATTATGCTTGACCATACCTAATATGTGATTCATATCAACATCAGAAAATTCTATGACTCTATTATTTAAACGTGAATAAGTTAGTAAATCATTTATTAATTCATACATACGTGCTGCCTATTATCTCTGACATAGGTTTTCCAAATATCTTTGAAGCAGATGAATTGGCCATTAGATAATTGCCATCTAAGTTTTTAAGGTATATTGCATCTGTTATATTTTCAACAATTGAATTTAGTATATTGAAACTTCTTTCCAATTTTTTTTCTATACTTTTCTGATCTGTCATATCTCTGTTAATTGAGATATGTCCATTAATATTTCCATGATCATCTTTGATTGTTACAACCTTTGAGCTAATAAATGTGGAAAATTCCTCTTTGTTAATTGTACAACATTATCTTCATAGGATCCTTCATTAAGAAGTTCCTGCATTTTTTCTATACTTCCATTTTCTATATACTTGGTTTGAAGCTCCTTTTTTACATCTTTTCCCAGTACCTCATTAGCATTCCATCCGTAGATTTCCTCGGCTGCAGGATTCCAATAGTTTATAATAAAATTTTTATCTGTTATTATAACTGCATTTTTTAAAATAGATAGTAATTCAATATCATAAGGTAGATAAACTTGTTTCCTATTTGGATTTTGTTTAGAATCTTCCAAATTTCTTTTAACATCACTGGAACCCAGTTCATCTTTCATATACTTTCCCCATATGTATACTTATTATTTTAATTATATCAACATTAACATGTCTACTTTTGTATTTAAATACTAAAAAAGCCTTAAATTTATATTACAACTACCAATAAATCAATGAATTATTGGAACATTTTGAATACTCCAAATTAAAATTAGTATTGTTTTCATTCAAATTTCTTCTAACCGTTTTAAAGAAGCCTTCGTGAATGCAGGAATGTCTGGAGGTCCTCTACTTGATATTAAGTTGCCATCTTCAACAACTTCCTGATTAATATATTCTGCACCTGCATTTTTAATGTCTTGTACAATTGATTTCCATCCTGTTACCCTTCGCCCTTCAATAACTTGGGCTGTGATGAGTAGTTGGGGTGCGTGACAAATTGCAAATACTGGTTTTCCTGTATTGAAGAAATCTTTTATAAATTTTACAGCACTTTTATATCCACGTAGATGGTCTGGAGAACATCCACCAGGAATTAGGATTGCATCTAATTTGTTGATATCAACTTCTGAAATATTTTCATCAATCTTTACAAGTGTTCTTTTTCTTTTTCCTTTAACAAGTTGACCTGATCTGAGTCCAATATGTAAAAGAGAATGTCCAGCACCTCTAAATGCTTTTGTAGGTTCTGTATACTCTACATCTTCAAACATTTCATCGATTACAACACCTACTAAAGCCATATTTTCACTCCTTTGCAAAATGAAAAATAAAATTAATCACTTATTTTTTCTTTTTCTTTGCATCGTTAAGAGATTTTAATGTATTTAATGTTACTTCCTGTTCTAAATATCTCAATCTTTCAGCTAAAAAGTCTAAAACATGCTTCCGTTCTTCAAATGGTACATTCTTTTTTGAAAGCATATTAATTAGTTCAGTTGTACTTCTGACAGAGAATGAACCTGAGTTTTCATCCATCAGAATGATATCTCTTTTACCAAGTTCTTTGGCTGGTGAAACACATACTGCTCCTAAAATATTTCCTTTTCCATCCTTCACATCCATTGAACTTATATAGTTGTGTTTAGTTTCGTTTCTCATTTTGAATCACCTTATTACATCTAATATTTTTTATTATAATTATTCTTTTTTAATTCTAAATCATAAATAGTTATTGGTATTTTTGTCCGAAATCTAGATAAATGGGCTTGTATAAAAATAAAAAAGAATGTGTCCCTGAAGTTTTCTTAACTCCAGGAACATCATCATGTAAGTCTGTTACGGAGGCGGTAGACAGACATGATCTTACAAGAACATATTTTTTTATCCAAGATTTTCTTAGGAGGTTTTTTATAAATTTTTATGTTTCTGTACAATAACATTCTATTTCATAGTATTTATACTTAAGCCATAATTGCACCTTAATTCAGACTAATTCATCTTAATACTTTCTATATTAATGATGAATACTGGATTTTTATGACCAAATAGAAGATATTTATAGGATTGGAACAATAATTTTATTGTAAAATATGAAGTAGGTTGACATGGAGGTGTCCTAGTGATAATACAGTTACCTGTTTCAGTACGGGAAAAAGGAGAAATTTATGTTGCTGAATGTCCAGTTTTTCATTTATCCCGCGAGGGACAAACATTTAAAGAAGCTCTAAAAAATATAAAAAATGACCTAGAAACATTTCTAGATGACGAAAAGGTCCAAAAGGAATATCAGGAAGTCATTAAAGATTATAGTATTAGGGATATTGAAATTGTAGATGTTGTTGTTAATCCTAAATAATCTATTTAGTTATTAAAGATCAGATGTCTAGGAAATAATTCTATAATATGTGTGATTTAAAACCACATATTAACAAATTATAAATTCTACTGTAATAATATTATATATACAGAGGTGTCAAACCATGAATGATAAAGAGTTGGATGAATTTGTAGAAAACTTTAAAGGATTGCTCTGGGATGAACTGGATGATGCACTCGGTTCCATGAATAGAGAAGACTTAATTGCAGTTATTGTCAAGTTAAAGAAAAGATATGGATAATCATTTATTTTTTTCTTATTTTTTTATTTTTCATTTCATTAAATTAGCTAATTATTGAATTATTACTATAATAAATAAAAATAAAAAAACTTTAAAATAATCAATTTTGTAAAAATAAATGTAAAAAAAAGTTATTAACTGCTTTTACTTTGTTCTTTTTCAGCCTGTTTCATTTTACAACAAGATTAACTTTCAGCATGTTATTATTTAACATATTTTTGACTACACATTTGACTATTTTTAATTTAATTTATGAATTGTTCTCACACACTCTAACTCAAGAGGGTTATAATTCAAATATCATAAATTCAATTCCAAGAAAATAGGGAGTTGATGATATATGAGAATAAGCGAAGGAATACCCAATGGACGAATTGCAGAATTATCACATCCTGAAATGTTCCAGGAACATGAGGAAGTCATTGTATTTACAAGAAATGAATTTAACCGTTTTTACACTTCTATGATGGAACAGATAAACTATATTAATAAAATAGATCTTTACCTGGACAGAAGTGAAGACTGGAAATTATTAGGATATTGGCCCAAAATCCTACAAAGAGTACACCTGCTAGATATGAATATCGATTCTATATTAACAAAAGAAGCATCATTACAATGCTACCTCGATGCATCTCTATATAACACTGTTCAAAGTTCTAAAAAGAACGTTAGTGTAGCAAAAAAGAAAATACCAATACAACAAACACTTCCAATATGAATTTTCAAAATTAAATAAGAGAATAAAGATTTATTAAGGATTATTAGTAAAAAAAAGTTAAAAAATCCGTTACCAGGCGGATTTATACAACTTAATTATTTGCGAATGAGTACGTCTCAAGTACTTACTACATTAATAACCTTAAGTTCGTATTAATATAAACTTTTGGATTTTAATATTTGTAATTCTAATAAATATTATAAGTTTAAACATTAATTTATTGTATTAAATAAATTATTTGAGATAATAAACTTATTAGTATATGTTTTTTAAATTTTTAAGGTCAGATAAATGTTCAAATCTCTTAAAATGAATTATTAATGTTTTTAATAAAGTTTAAATGTGGTTTTAATCATACTGTAACTCTGTAGGACGGGGCGTATTCCAAATTTACCAGTTTGGAATAGTAACTTCTAGCTACATCATGTTTGAAGTTAGCGAATGGGAAACGTCTCAAGTCAAATTCAAGCTTACTTCAGGGAGGCGACGAACATGAATTCTCAAACCTTTGCGATGAGGAATGCATTCATTACATTATCCGAGATATGTATATGGATTGCTGACCATATCCCATAAAATACCTTTTTTTAAGGTATATGGGGGACTAATCCTCCCCCTCCTACGCTTAATAATTATTTTTGTTAAATTAGGGGATGATTTTATGGTTGAATATGTTCGTAAGGTTGGTGATGATTGTTGGCATTTCTGTACAAATTGCTCAAAATATCCACAGTTTAGTACTTACAGGAGAGTATCTAATCCAAGTTCAGATGATATATGTAGAGAATGTTTAAAGAATGAAAAGAATAACAATTGCAATAAAAAGTATTAATATGGTTAGGATAATATAATATATTTTGTAACTGTTATGGGTGGATTCATAAACTTTAGGGTTCCAGGGGGGTTCCCTAACAATACTATTTTTAAAATCTAAATAGGAAATAATAAATTCTAGTTTTAAATGACTAATTCTTGGGGATCTAATGGATAACAATGAAATGAAAAGAAAAATCTTGAAAATTATGTATAATCATGAACAAGAAAATCCTGGAAATTTAATCCATAGTGACAAAATAATAAAAGAATTAGGTAGTGTTGAACAGAATAAATTTAATTTTAATACAAATTATTTAAAAAATAAAGGATTTATAAGACTATTGGAAATTTCTGGTAATGGAGGGTTTTTAGGTAATATCACTCATTATGGGATAGATTTAATAGAAAATCCGCATGAGTTTAATACACAATTGCCTGTATTCAATATTACTAATGTTAATAATAGTAAAGGTGTTGTTGTAAGTTCAAATGATGTACAAATTGATATTAATGATAGTATTAATATAAAAAACAGTTTTAATGGACTATATGAACAAATTAATCCTTCAGATGTTAAAGCAAATGAGATTAAAGAGAAAATAAAAGTAATAGAAATGGAATTAAATAAAGATGAAATCAGCCCATCTAAAATTAGAAATTCTAATGAATGGTTAAAAATGTATGCAAATTGGAGCATTCCTATAATAACTCAGATAATAACCGCCGTATTTTTAGGAAAGATGTAATTAAAGTTTGATTAAAAAATTCCCTCCTAAATTAAGTTATGGGGATGGGTGAGTTTCAAGTTGTTTATTTTGGAGTCTCTCATCCATATTTTGGGTAATGATTCTATTGGCAAATATTTTAATAGATAATCATAGTAGGGCATAGCACAGAATTCTGTTACCCCATCCGGTTCATATAACCAATAAACTTCAACTACTTGGGGATTATAAAATTTATACCAAGGATCATCAAGATTTAGTGCTAACTCTTTATAATCATTCTGATCGGTATAAACAATAAGTGGATGAGGTTTAAAGTATTCATCGGGGAAAAAATTAAAATCTAAATCAGAAATTCTTTTAGCAAGATGCTCAAAATTAGGATAATTTACATCAATTTTTTCATAATTTATCTGAATATTATACAACTTTTGGAAGGATTCTTCTAAAGATTTTTTTAAATGATGAGATATTTCATATAAATTATAAAAATGATAAGCTAAATCTCTTTCAAATGAAAATGCGGTACCAAAGGGATGAATTTTAGAATCAGGTAATTTGGTTATATTTTTTTTATTTAAACCGACTACTTCAATATAATATCCTATACATTGTAGTTGATCCATTTTAATCGATATTCCCCTCAATCGAGCTTGTTCATGTTTAATTTTATTAACTATTTCTCCAAGACATGTACGATAATCTTTTGTATTATCCAAGAAATACTTAAATCCGGGATTTTTAAAATGTTCTAACCATCTATAAGTCGATCTTTCAAGTTTTTTCATCTGTTTTTGAGGAATATTTTTAATATCAGGATAAGTTGAAGTTACTTTCATTATATGATTACAGTCATCAAATGAGCGTGTAACGAATGAAGTAGTTCTTTTTGTTCCTCCACTAATTTAAGATGATTTTCGGTTGAAAATTCATTATAACTGTTATGTTTTTCATATAAATCTAAAACTTTCGAAAATGCTTTTCCAATCCGATTTAAAGATTCATTGTAAATTGCAAGAGGGTGACCCTTTCCATAATCATGATTATGTAAAACTTCATCAGGTAAATGATGTAATAAATTATAAACTTCAGGAGCTATATTGCCATCATATTCCATGCTTCGTTTTATTTTCATTTGAATCCCATAGATATCTCAAATATTTATTTCGATTAGAAGATAATTTAATCTTTTGACAATCGTAAATTAATGCCAACAGGATAACCATATGGTTGGCTGGCACCTTCTCCTAAAATTAAACTTTTGGAGTTTCAATCATAATGCATAGTTGAATTTATGATAATAAATAATTTTATTTGAAAACATTTAATTAAATTAGATTGTAATACATTGATCTGATGATGAATGATCTTTTTAATCAAACATTGATGAGGAAATATTCAAAAGATTTTAAATTAACACCCTCAAAGCATGATCTCATTTTAAATCATATTAAGAAGTTGGAAGAGAGTCAGTTTGAAGCTGAAACTAAGAATTATATCTATTTTTATGAAGTATGGTTGAAAGGCATTTTAGGTTATGACCTTGATGATAACGTCCTAGTTGATGAGAAAGAAGAACAAGGACAAGGTAAAAGCGAGTTTATATTAAAATCTGGTGATAAGAAGTTCATGGTGGTTGAACTCAAAGATCAGAAAACTGACCTGGACAAACCACAAAATCGGGTTAATGATAAGCGAACACCTGTTGACCAGGCTTTTGATTATGCCCAACATACAGGAGATATTGACGGGATACTTGTATCCAACTATAATGAATTCAGACTATATAATTGGCATAAGAAAGGCCAATACATATCATTTAAAGCAGATGAATTATTAGATAAAACACTATTCTCTTATTTCATGCTTTCATTCTCCAAGAAGAGCTACATCGACACGGGTTATATTAATAAATTAATGGATAAAACAGTTGTCATCGAAAGGGAACTGGAAAAAGAATTTTACAAATTATATAATGAAACACGATTAATGTTAATTAAAGAGTTTGAAGAATTCAATGATCTATCAAGACTTGAAGCTATCCATTATGCACAGATGATAATGAACAGATACATGTTCATCTGCTTTGCAGAAGATATTGACCTGCTTCCTGCTCAAGTTTCCACAGATACCATACTAACACCCATAATAAAAGGAAACCTAAGACATGGAAGTATCTGGCAACGATTAAACGAATTATTCTTAGATGTTAACGAAGGAAATGAATATAAAAAGATCTCCCAATACAATGGAGGCATCTTCAAAGAAGACTTAGATCACCTTAAGATCAGGGATATTGTGGAAGATCAAAAGTTCTTCAATGATGTTTATCAGAAATGGAAATTCGAAGAATATGAAAAAGACATAAACACTAACCTGGGACCATACGGTAAAAAAGTAAACCCAATCTACCGTAATATGCTTACAATATCTACTTTTGACTTCTCAACAGAACTAGACGTAAACATCCTCGGCCATATCTTCGAAAACAGTATTGGAGACATAGAAGAACTTAAAGAAAGTAGTAAAGGACGACGGAAGAAAGAAGGAATATTCTATACTCCAGAATACATTACAGACTACATCTGTAAAAATACCATAATACCTTATCTGAGCAAATCAGGCCAAGCAAACACAGTTTCCGAGTTACTGAATGAATATTTGGGATCTGCCATTGAGGAATTGGATAAAAAAATTAAAGATATTAAAATTGTAGATCCAGCTTGTGGAAGCGGTGCATTTCTAAACAAAGCTGCAGATATATTACTCGAAATACATCAAAATATAGACGAAGCACGCTACAAAGACAAAAAAGAGACACTTATACCATACTTTGACAACATAGGACAACGAAGAGAAATATTATTAAATAACATCTATGGAGTAGACCTAAACGAAGAATCAGTAGATATCACCAAATTATCACTTTTTTTAAAAGTCTGTAGAAAAGGCTTGATACTTCCTAACCTTGAAAAAAACATAAAATGCGGAAACTCCTTAATCAATGACCCAGAATACACAGACAAACCATTCAACTGGGAAACAGAATTCCCTGAAATATTTAATGAAGGAGGTTTTGATGTTGTGATAGGTAATCCTCCATGGGGTGCTGATTTTGATGAAAAAACAAAAGAATATATAAAAAATAATTATCGTGAAATTGAGTACCAAATCAATAGTTATGTTGTATTCTTGGAAAAAACATATTATCTATTGAAAGATGAAGGGATGTTGGGTCTTATAACTCCCCCCACATGGTTATATATGCATTATTTTAAAAATATTCGAAATTTCTTAATTTCAAAAAATACTTTCATTGAAGCAATTTATTTAAAATATCATGCTTTTGAAGACGTTACTTCGGAGAGTAGCATTATAGTTTATAAAAAAAGTATTCATTTAGATAAACATCAAATTTTAAATAAAATTGTGAGGAATGAAAACGAATTTTTAAATAAAAAACCTTCAAAAATTGAGCAAAATGTGTGGTTTGAAAATTTTGTTGATGGATTTTTATTTGGAGAACAAATTAAACTTTTTACAAAATTTTATAGAAATTCAGAGCGTTTAGATCTTTTTACAGATCTTACTACTGGAATAAAACCTTATCAGACTAACAAAGGTTCACCACCTCAAACCCGTGAAAATGTAAAAAATAAAATTTATTCTTCAAATGAACAGATAGATAACAACTATCAACCTTATATTGTCGGAGGGGATGTAACTAGGTACAATATTTATTATCCAAATAACCACTGGTTAAAATATGGCCTTGGATTGCTGAACCACGTCCTACACTAGATTTTTCAAAAACTAAAATTAATATCAGAAGAACAGGGGACAAAATATTCGCTTCAATAGACGAAAGAGGATATTTGAACTTGAATAGTGTGCATAATGTTATTATTAAAGATAATTTTTTTTATAGCCCAAAATATATTCTTTGCATTCTTAATTCCTCTTTGATAGATTACATTTATCGTAATTTAGTACCTGATGATGGTAGAGTTTTTTCAGAAGTTAAAATTATAAATCTTAAAAAACTTCCAATTCATAAAGCAACCCCTGAAGAACAAAATCCACTCATCCAAAATGTTGATAGGATATTGAAACTAAATAATAATCTTCAAAAAGAGACAAATTCCTTTAAGGATTGGTTTATACACACTTTCAATATTGAAAAACTTTCTCAGAAATTGGAGAAATATTATGAATTATCTATTGATAGTTTCTTAAATGAGGTTAAAAAGAAGAAAGTCAATGTTAAATCCAGGGAAAACTATCAAACACTCAAGGAAGAGTTTGAAAAAAGTGTTCGTGTCATTAATCCTTTGCTCCAACAAATAATGGAAACCGACAGCGAGATCGATCAGATGGTCTATGACTTGTATGGTTTGACACCAGAGGAAATTAAGATAATTGAGGAGAGTTTGGATGGATAATAAAGACATTCAAAGAAAGATACTAGAATTATTGTTTAAACTTCGTTTAGATAATAAAATGGATCTAGCTTTATCAAACTTTATTATAGAAAAATTAAGTTTAACTCTAACAGCATATGAATATAATATAGATTATTTAATAGAAAAAGAATTCATAGAACCTAAAATGTATACTGATGGTTTTATGACCCATACATATTATATTATTTCTGTAAAAGGTATTGATTTCATTGATAACAATATAAAACTAAATAAAAAAATGCTTAAAGTATTTATTAGTTATAATAATGTCGAAAAACATATTGGGGCCATAATAAAAGAAATGCTTGAGAGTTTTGGAATTGAATGTTTCATGGCCCATGATGATATTGGTGTATCTGAAGAGTGGAAACAGCGTATTTTTAAGGAATTGAATGATGCGGATATTTTTATACCAATATTAAGTGATAATTTTAGAGGTTCTGAATGGTGTTCTCAGGAAGCGGGTATAGCTTGTTTTAGGAATATCCTATTTATTCCTTTAAGTCTGGATAAGAAGAATAGAATACCTTATGGTTTTATGAGTCATCGCCAAGGAAAGTTGATAAGTAAATATAATATTCCTTTAGAATATTTAGTAAATCCAATTGTAGATAATTTCCCTAAAATAAATATTTTAGCTAATTTAATTGATGAATTATTCATGGTAAGAGGATTTCGTGAAGCTGAGAGACTAATGAGTAATTTAGAGCCGTATTTTAATAAATTAAGTATTGCTGAAGTAGATAGGGTAGTTGATATTTCTACTACTAACTATCAAATTTATGCAGCTGGTAGATGTAAAAGGGAATATTTACCTAAGTTTATAAATGTTAATAATGAAAAAATTGATGAAGAAAAGCTTAAAAAGTTATCTGAACTAATTGAATTAAAATAATATACTTACATGTTATGACTAGTTTTCAGTGATAATATTCACAAAATCTTAGTAAAAAGTATTTATTGTTATGAAAATCCATTAAAATTCAATGTATTTAAATAAAATGAGGCTGTTAACTATATATGGTGATAAATATGAGTGAACTACCAATAGCTACAATAGGAAGAATCATAAAACATGCAGATGCAAATATAAGAATCAGTGAGGATGCAAAAAAAGCTTTAGCAAAAGTTTTAGAACAATGTGGAGAAGATATCTCCAAACAAGCACTTCTACTTGCAAAACACGCAGGAAGAGTAACTGTTAAAGCATCAGATATTGAACTAGCAGTTAAAGCATTAGAATAATACTCTTTTACTTTTTACTATTTTTTTTATTTAATATTTGTGATAAGAGTATTCTCATCATTTATAAATCATAAATTATAACTGTAATAAGTTGCATAATAATGTTATTGGTTGTAAAAGGAGATGATTTTAAAATGGTTGAAGTACCAAAAAATGAAATGACTATGATAAAATGCATTTGCGCAAGCTGCCCATCCTATACAAAATGTATGGACAGTGGTAATTTAGGAGTATTCTGCTCAATAGGCGATGCAAAAAAATGTTTACAAGATTTAGAAGGTTGTAAATGTCAAGAAGATTGTTCAGTTTCTTCAGAATTTAATTTTTCAAGTCAATACCACTGCAACGAAGGATCTGCATCACAACAGCAAATGTAAACATTTAAATTATTTATTTTTTTGTAATTCTAATACTTGCCCGAAAAAAGAAATAAAAGAATATTTTATTTATAAATCCTCTGATGGTATCCATGCAGGA